>JBMOKT010000026.1:121101-242404 GCA_049323895.1 Bacillota bacterium
TTAAAAATTCACTTTTATACTCTTCCACTACCCCTTTTCCCTTCCACTTTCTCCATCTCATAATTGCGATACTATTCTCTTTTATACTTTCACTTTTTCACTCTTTCACTTTCTTTTTCTGTTTCACTGCTTCATTGTGCTTGCACCTTGACCCTCAGTTGAGCAGTAACGGCAGAATGCAACTTGATTTTTACATCATAATCCCCTATGGATTTTATGTTTTCAGTAAGCTCCACTTTTCTTTTATCAATATTTATTTTGTGTTCCTTATTTAAATTATCTGCAATATCTTTGGAGGTTACTGCTCCAAACAACTTCCCATTTTCTCCGCTTTTTACCCTTAAAGTAACCACAACTTTGTTGATTTTTTCCGCCAGTTTTTCTGCTTCCTGCCGTTCTTTTTCGGCTTTATCGGCTTTTATCTTCTTTTGACGGTCCAATTCCCTAACATTGCCCTCATTTGCCTCCACTGCCAAATTTTTTGGCAAAAGGAAGTTCCTTGCATAACCTTCCTTAACTTCTACTATTTGACCTTTTTTACCCAATGCCTTTATGTCTTCTTGTAAAATCACCTTCATTTAAATAACCTCCCTCTAATAATTTTCCTCTATTAATTGCACGAGAATATCTATTGCCTCGTCTAACTGCATGTTTTTGAGCTGGGTCCCTGCCACAGTCAAATGCCCTCCGCCGCCCAATTTTTCCATTAATAATTGGACATTTGATTCCCCTGTGGAACGGGCACTGATTGTTACACCTTCCACGGGAAGGGGACACAGGACAAAGGAAGTATCTATCCCTTCAATATTTAATAAGGCATCTGCACCCTGGGCAGCCAGCATCTGAGCCTCATCAACAGGTTCCGGATAAAAGCCCAGGGCTATATGACCCTTTAAAATTTGTGAGTTTTCAATAATTATTGCCTTTTTGGTTACCTTGTCAAAATCATCCCGCAGAAGCTTTTGTACTAATACCGGGTCAGCACCCACCCTCCGCAGATAGGATGCAGCATCAAAGGTTCTCACTCCCGTCTGGAATATAAAATTTTTTGTATCTACGGTAATCCCTGCCAAGAGGGCTGTAGCAGCCCAGCTATCAATTTCCAACTGATCACTGAGGTATTGGATCAATTCCGTAACGAGCTCTGATGTGGAGGATGCATAGGTCTCTAAATAAATCAGGTCAACCTTGGCAACAAATTCTTCAGCCCGCCGATGATGGTCAATAATAACGACTTTATTCACTGCAGTTAAGAGGCTTTCTTCAATTACCATGCTTGGTTTATGGGTGTCCACCACTATGAGTAAGGAGTTTTTTGTTTCAATCCTCTTAATGTCTTGAGGCTTAATAAAGGCCCAGCTAAATTTATCTTTGCCAAAGACACTGATAATTTTTTCTAATGATTCATTCTTTTGTTCCACTATAATATAAGGTGGTTTACCCAGTTTTCTAATAGCTGAAGCCAATCCTAGCGCAGATCCCAAGCTGTCATAATCAGCACTTTCATGACCCATAATTATTACATTTTCAGCCTCTAAAATTAAATCTCGCAAAGAATGGGCTACTACCCTGGCCTTTACCTTGGTTCTCCTTTCCGGGGCCTGAGATTTGCCCCCGTAGAACCAGACTTTCTCCGGGCTTTTAACTACAACTTGATCACCGCCCCTGCCCAATGCCAATTCCAGAGACAAATGAGCAAGCCTGCCTAATTCGATAAAGCTTTCCTCCCGCATGCCAAAGCCCATACTTATTGTAACAGGTATCCGCCCAAACTCCATACCCCTGACCTTATCTAAAATATCAAATTTTGCATCCACCCCATCCTTTAAAGCCTGCTCTGTCAAAAATACCAGATACCTGTCATCTGCAAATTTCCTTAGGTATGCCTCTTTTTCTAAGCCCCAGTCACCGATAAGTTTATCTAGTTCAACAAAGAGCAAAGGACGGATATCTTCTTCTATGGTTTCTAAAACTTCTGCGTAATTATCTATTTGAATAATTCCTATCACAGGTTTTTCAATTTGGGTTTTCTGAATAAATACAGTTTGTTCTGTAATATCCTTTAAATAAATTAATCTAATTTTATCATCCAGAGGAAGCACCTTTACTTGGTAAATCTTATCTTTAATTGCAACCTGCTGAGTGAGTATTTCTTGGAAAAGGGTATTTTTCTTAAACTGCAGATTGGGTAAGTACTGGTTTAGTTTCCCCCCTAGAAAGCCTTTCCTGCCAATTATTTCTTTGAACTTGGGATTATACCAGCGGATCTCGCCATGGATATCAATGGCAATAATTCCCATGGGAATCTTCTCAAGGATTGTCTTTTCCAAATTAAGTCCTGGCTGTGACTCTTTTTTTTTGTTGCTGAGCAAATTAAAAATTACAATAACAGCCAGTAAAAATGCAATTGCTAATAACACAACCCTGTTATTACCGGCAGCAAAATAATAGCCTATTAATATTGACCCTAAAATAATAAGGCAGATATACAAGCTATTTTTACCCATGGATGTTTCCCCTCTTAATCATTTTTTGCTTTTCTTTTCAATTTGCGGTGGTCTAATACCAAATCAAACATCCCTATTAATAAAGTTACTACCACAAAACCATTAAACATAAATATTATTGCCAAAAGCATAAATAACCGGTTAATACGGGAAACCTGAAATTTCTTAATATAAAATGCAATTACAGACATGCCTAAAACAAGCAGCACCATAGCATAAGCAATCAAAATATTTTGACCAATAATACGCAAAATATCCTGACTGTATATATCCCCCAGTAAATAGCTGATCCATCCACCGATAAGCCCCCATACTGTATACCACGGCAAATGCCACTGACTAAAGGGTGGAAAATTTGGAATATCATGACCCAGCCTCTTTAAAGCAACCCGTGCCATAATAAAATGGGTCACTGCGGTGAATACACTGCCTATAATTAAAAAAGCCGGAAGAACCCTTATAAAAAGTTTAACCATATCAGTAAGCATTGTATGTAACTGTTCTTTGCTGATTCCCTGTTCCTTAAATTGTTCCAGCATGCCATATTCTTCATATATGTTCATCGTACGGTCAACCGCTTCAAACAAAGCTTGTTTTTGCTGTTCCAAACCGATTTGACCAACCAGCATGGTTAAGGCAATAATTAAGATAGTAGAAAGGGCTGCTACAAAAGTACCTACAGCCAATATCTTCCCGGAACTATATTTGTTTTTAAAAAGGTATCCATAGGCTAGAGCCATCACCATAAACTGCAAGTAAAAAAACATGGCTGTAATAGGTCCAGTTAAAGTTGCCACTAAAAATGCTGCTACAAAAGATGCTAAAATCCCAGTAAGCAAAGTGTTGCGCACATTGGCTACAATAATGGGAACTGCAACTACAAGAAAGGTAAAAAAACTGGCAATGGGTAAAAATGTACCAATCAAAGCCAGGATTGCCGTAATAACCGCTAGTAATGCTCCTTCAACCATAGAGCGTGGTGTCATAGTTTTGTCCATTTTGTCACCCCATTATTTCATATCATCCCAATATTGTTTTAATGACGATAAATCACTAAACCATTTTTCCACTTCGTGTTCACTGCCTGCAGAATTTTTCAGCTGAATTTTAACAGCTTCATCTATCTGATAGAATTTCAGTCCCAGCCTTCTTCCTATTATATAGGATGTAATTATTATGGAGGCCAAACATCCTCTAATTGACTCCTGGGAGCCCCTGACAATACTTCTCAACAAAGTCCCTACTGTCCCTATCAGATCTGCCTTTAATTCCTCCAGAACTTTAGCATTTTTGGCAATATCAAACTGCTGGTCAGCCATGGCTAACCCCCCTTGTATATGTCTTCAAATTAGTAATTTCGCTAAAAAAGAGGGTTGTTCCTTTATTATTTTCAAAGAATATCTTTTCTGAAAAAAGTTTAGCATATTTATGCTCAAATAAGCAAATACCGTAAGTGGAATTAGCGGCGAACTACCAATGACTAGTAATCTGTGACCGGTGCCCAGTGATTAATGTTCCAGGTGTAATATAGCATCAAAAAAGGAGCTTCGAAATGAAGCTCCTTTGAGGCTACTCAGTTGTAAAGGGTAGTAAAGCCATAACCCTGGCTCTCTTAATTGCAGCCGTCAACTGTCTTTGATGTTTAGCACAGTTGCCGGAAATACGGCGAGGTAAAATTTTGCCACGCTCTGTAACGTATTTCTTCAGCTTGCCAAGTTCTTTATAATCCACTGACTCAATTTTATCTACGCAGAAGGTACAAACGCGTTTTCTCGGTCTTCTGCCCCGTTCTCGCTTTGCCATTATTTCCCTCCTCTACCTAAAAAGGAATTTCTTCGTCGGAAAAAGTAACCTCATTCCCAAAGGAGGTATCAGTTTGACCCATGGGATCTCCCTTACCTCTATCTAAGAAACGAACGTTTTCTGCCACAACTTCTGTAACCCAGCGTCTTTGTCCATCATTTGCATCATAGGTACGCACTTGAATCCGTCCTTGAACAGCAACCAGCCGACCTTTGCCAATATAATTGGCACAGTTTTCCGCCTGCTTGCGCCACACAACAATAGGGATAAAATCAGCTTCCCGTTCCCCCTGCTGATTGGTAAAAGGGCGGTCTACTGCAATAGTAAAGGTCGCAACAGCTACTCCTGATGGTGTGTATCTTAACTCTGGGTCCTTAGTTAAGCGGCCAATTAAAATTACATTATTCAACATGAACACTCCTCCCCGGTCATCTCCTAGAAGTGTATTCTATTCTCCGATTCTAGTGATCAAGTGACGGATAATATCATCAGATATTTTCATCACCCGGTCAAGTTCACTAGCTACCGCAGGTTCACCATTAAAATGAACTAAGATGTAAATGCCTTCACGCCATTTCTTATCAATTTCATAGGCTAATTTACGTCTACCCCATTTATCCACTTTAACGATTTCACCACCCTCTTTTTCAATAAGGGCAGTATATTTACCAATAACTGCTTCTAACTTTTCTTCATCTACATCGGGCTTAACGATGTACAGCAGTTCGTATGGGCGCATAGTGTATCCACCTCCTCCCTATGGACTAACGGCTTCATCTAAAATGAAGCAGGGATTGTACAGCAACAAATTATATCAGATAAAATAAGGAAAGTCCAGTAATTTTGCTTTATAGGAATAAATCTTGCTTTATAACCTTTTCACTCTTTCACTCTTTAACTGTCCGTTTCTGCTTTTTTAAGTATTTTTTTAACTGACTTCTCAAACTTTGGTCTAGGTATCCAAGCCTGATGCTCACACTTTAAGCATTTAATGCGAAAATCCATGCCTGTCCTTACTACTTCCCATTCATCCCCTCCGCAGGGATGGGCCTTTTTTGTTTTAACAACATCCCCCACTTGAAAAGGAATAGGCATAAAAACACCACCTTCTTATTCTGAGGTTATACTGCATGTATTGGCTAATAGCTAATAGTCAATGGCTAATAGTATAGCCAAACTATAAATCATAATTTAACCATCGACTATCGGCTATCGACCATCAGCCCTTTTGAGCTTACTTGTTTTTGCTATTGTCTTGCACTTCATACAAATCTCCGGCATTGTATATGACACGGCGGGGATAGGGAATTTCAATCCCTTCCCTATCAAATTCCTCTTTAATCCGCTGGCGCATCTTTCTCTCTAAAGCCCAGTGGTTTAGACCAATAGTTGTCGCGGTAACCCTGATATTTACACTTGAGTCAGCCAATGCGGTTACACCCATTACATTAGGCTTTTCATCTATAATTTCCTTCATTTCCTCATAAACCTTTTCACAGGCGTTTTCAATTACCCTTACTGCATTATCAATATTTTCCTCATAGGCTATGCCGATTTCCAGGACAGAACGCATACTGCCCCTATTATAATTTGTTACCTGTTCTACACTTCCATTAGGAATCATAAACAGCTCACCGGTCCAGGCCCTTATTTTCGTGGTCTTTAGACCTATCTCCTCCACCATCCCAAATTTATCTCCAATTTTTATATATTCACCAACTGCATATAAATCTTCAAAAATAATAAAAAACCCGGAAATAATATCTTTAACCAAATTTTGGGCGCCAAAACCAACTGCCAGCCCAACTATCCCGGCTCCTGCTAATACTGAAGCAATAGGAACCTGAAATATATCTAATATGGTGATAATTGCAATAAAATATAAGGCATATGAAAGGAGACTTTTTAAAAGTTTACTCAGGGTCTCTACCCGCCTCTGCTCTACCCTTAAGTGTTCATTGAGATTAAATCGGTCTTTGAATACCTGATCGATAATTAACTCACCAAATTTATATAAGACCCGGGAGAGGATAAGAACTCCAATTGCTTTCAAAAGGTTGTATCCTACTACCACAATATCCCGCGGGTCTATGAAATTAAGCATCTCATTGATATATTCCATATAAATCACTCCCTTACCCAGCTAACTGCTACCGGCATACAGGCAGACTCTATAGCTGTAATAGCATCATCAATACATTCCTTTACCAAATCATCATTTTCAAATATCTTTTTCTGTTGCAATAATGGGATGGTCTCCTGTATTCCTAATTGTCCTAAAGTTTGTACAGCTAACATTCTGGTTTGCCATTGATTATCTTCCATTAATTTAATAAGAAGGGGCCAGCTTTTCCTAATACATAGCTGTTTAAGTGCTTCAGCAATCCGCATCCTAATCTTATCCTCCTGTACCTTACTGAGCTTTTCTAAAACAGGAAGGCAGGAATGATCCCCAATCTCACCAAGTACCTGGACAATTACCTCCTGCACCGGTGTTTCTACCTTATCAACCATATTTATAAGCTGAATATGTAAATCTTTCCGGAATCCCTTGATAATTTCAAACACCCTGGAGGGCAGCCACTCTTCTGGCTTAGTCAGGGCAATGAGCAATGGCTCTAAAATGTTCTCCAGTTGTTGTTTTTTTAAAGCACCACAGGCCGAGAGTCTTATTGCCTCCCTTTTGCTTTTCATTTGCCCCAGCAAAAAAAAGGCAACTTCGGGGTCAGGAAGGTAGCCTAAAATCTCTATCCTTTTTACCTGCTCATTTTCCGATAGTTCTGTAAAGTCATCAGTTAACTTGTCCAAATTTTTGCTATATAAATATGCTGCTAATTTACGCTTGTTTTCCTCATCGGTCTTTCCCCACTCTTCAGCTAAAAGTTGTATCTTTTGTTCCGGAGCAAGCAGGCTAAGTATTTCCTCCAATTCCCCTGACGACTTACCTCGTAAAATCTCCTTTGCTTGGTCATAGGGGTTAACTTTACCTGTCTTCAAAAAATTCTTTAACCTTGAGGACAACTCCATTTAACCACCACCACTTAATTTATTAAAGACCGTGCTTGCAAAGCTTTACCATTTAAATAATTAAACTTTTTCCCCTGAAAGGTATCTAATTCCTCCAGTTTGTCTTCAATCAGCTGTTTAATTTTCCACCAACTGGTACTCCAATTGCAGAAATATAAATTTCCTTGGGGTCCTTTACCCACCAGCCTTTGTATAATTACTTCCGGGTTTAGGTATTCCATAAAAATAACAACCCTGTCAATATATTCTTCTAAGGTAATAAGCCTGATTTGACCTAGTTCATAGAGCTGCCCTAATTTGGTTTCCTTAACAATATATAATGAGTGCAGCTTTACATAATCAATACCTAAAGCGGAAATTATCTTGGCATTTTCAACTACATCCAGCATATCATCACCAGGTAAGTTCAGGATAACGTGGGCTACTACTTCAAAGCCCCGGGATTTTATTCTTAATACAGCATCAATAAATTCAGCCAGTGTATGCCCTCTATTTACAAATTCTAAAGTATGATAGTTAACTGTCTGCAAGCCTAACTCAATATTTATATTAATATCCTTCTGTTGTTGAATTTCTAATAAAAAGTCTAAATATTTATCATTAATACAATCGGGTCTTGTTGATATTGATATGCCTACTATCTCTGGGTCTTCAACAGCTTGTTTAATATTCTCTTTAAATTGCTCTAATTCAATATATGTGTTGGTAAAGGACTGGAAATAGCTTATAAAACGTTGGGCGTTAAATCTTTTTTTAAAAAAAGCTTTGTTTTTGGCAATCTGCTTTTCAACCGATAGCCAATTTGGCAGGCACTCAAAGCCTGCCCCTTCCTCATCGCAAAATATACATCCTCCCGTACCTACAACTCCGTCTCTGTTTGGACAGGTTCCGGGCAAATTTACCGGCAGCTTATAAACCTTGCCGCCAAATTTTTCTTGCAGGTGCTGGGAATATATACGGTAACGGGATTTCATTCTTCCACCTACTTAGAACCTTTGCTTATAAAAGGCTGATAATTTTACCAAGAATAATTTTATACCCCTCCTGGAAAAAGGGTACTAAAGTCGATTGATTTACTGTTTTCGCAACTGCTACAAGCATGCTGGAATCGGCATGTTCGGTTACTTGCAAAAACAGCGTAAAAATACCGATAAAAACCACAAGCCCCAAGGCATTGAGGACCGTACCTACAAATAAACCGCCTAATCTGTTTATGCTGCCTAAAAAGGTATTGTCTAAGCTCTTAGAAAAAACCTTGGCACAAATTAAAAATACGTTATTTAATATAACCCATAAGAGCAATAAAGCCAGTCCATTGAGAAGGGTGACAGCTACCAAGTAGGTAAGGAGTTCACCTATGTTAGATAGTCCAAGAAGTTCCGATGTGCCGGCAAAATTGGCAGCATGTTCAATTACCTGTTTTTTAATAAATTCAGGTAAGACCATAGTTTCTATTTTCATTTCCAAAACACTTAACCCTATATTATTAACGGGAAAAGCGCTTACATCAAGAGGCAGGGGTAAGTGCTCGGTTAAAAAACCATGAATACCTGATAGTATGCCAAATTTTTCATTTAGTAATCCTGCAAAGGGCTTATAATATTTAATGGATATCAACAGTGCTGCAATACTCCCTAAAAAACCTACAAGACTTCCGATGAAACCTTGTCGAAAACCATTTAAAGCACCCAGCATCAGTAAAATAATTATGGCAAAATCAATAAAGTTAAAGTCCAATTCCATCACCCCGCTGTTTTTATTATAACACAGTACCTCACTTGAAAGTCTAGACCTTGACTGTAACTCTTTAGTAAGTGGACTAGTGCTTGTAATAGTTATACTTTCTAAAATAAATACAAAAAAAGACGTGTGATTTTACACGTCCGTCTAAATTATTTATTGGATTATTCAAGCAATCCTTTAATTTTTTCCTCCAGGTATTCTTTAGAGTTGGTAGGGGGATACCCCTCAAAGGCATCAACAATTTCCCCTTCTTTACTATAAAAAACAAATGTCGGTACGGCCCGAACCCCTAAATGCTGAGCCAAACTGAGCCCCCCCTTATCCACATCAGCCAAAATAAATGTAACTTCATCCCCATATTCCTGATAAAGTTCTTCAATCCAGGGCTTAGCCTTTTTGCATGCTGGGCAATTATCGGAAGTAAATTCCAGGAAAACTGGTTTTTTTATTTCTAAAGCTGCTTTTAGAGCACTACCTGCATCTTTTGCCGGCTGTAATTCCCCCTGAAATCCCTTATCTGCATATAAAACTTTATAACCAAAAATACTTAAAAGAATAATTACCAATACCAATAATCCCTTTTTGTTCACAAGGCTCCTCCTTGATCATCAATATATATAGATTATTACAAATTTAATTTATTTTTACAACATTTTTTATATATAATTTTTCCTTATCTACGAATAATAAAAATCTTCTCGGTTCATAATTATGGTACACAAATAAACATACACCGCGTAAATACGAGGAGGATTATTTATGAAAGTTTTACCCCGCAAAATTGCCATTATAGGAACAGGTTTTGTTGGTTCAACAACGGCATTTGCCCTTATGATGAGTGGTTTGGTCTCGGAAATCGCTCTTATTGATATTGACGCAGCTAAAGCAGAAGGTGAGGCTATGGATTTAGCCCACGCTGCATCATTTATTAAGCCGGCTGCTGTTTACCAGGGCGACTTCTCAGCCTGCAAGAATGCAAGTCTGATTATTTATGCAGCAGGTGTTAACCAAAAACCTGACGAAACCAGATTGGATTTAGTACATAAAAACACCCGGATACTCAAAGAAATTGTCCCTCAAATTATCCAATATGCACCAGAATCCATTATATTAATAGTTACCAACCCTGTAGATGTACTTACCTATGTTGCTTTAAAAGTTTCCGGTTTTCCTGAAGAAAGGGTTATTGGTTCCGGTACCGTGTTAGATACTTCTCGCTTCCGCCACTTGCTAAGTGAATATTGTTCTGTGGATCCTAGGAATGTACATGGATATATTATAGGTGAACACGGCGATACGGAGCTTCCTGTCTGGAGCTTAACAAATATTGGCGGGGTTAATATTGATCAGTATTGTTCCCAGTATAAACCAGGCTTTAATTCTGAAATTAAGGATGAAATTGCCCTAAAAGTGAAAATGGCCGGCTATGAAATAATTCAGCGTAAAGGAGCAACATATTATGCTGTTGCTCTCTCAGTTAAAAGAATTGTGGAAGCAATATTCAGGGATGAAAATTCAGTCTTAACTGTTTCAGGATTAATTAATGGTGCTTACGGCTTGCAAGATGTATGCTTGAGTGTACCTTCATTGGTAAATGAAAATGGCCGAGTAAAATACTTTGAATTTTCCCTTTCCGATAAGGAACTTTCTGCCCTTAATACTTCCGCCAATACTTTAAAAGAGGTTCAAAATCAGCTTCATCTTTAAAATTTATTTCTTGAAGACTGCTAAAATGACTGCAGCAATAATTGGTATCGCCAAATATCCTTCAATAGGATAAATAATGCTTACCAGTGCTGAAAACTTCCAAGGGATAAAGCAAAAGGAAGATGCAATTAGGCTGAATAATATTAGTTTATAAGAGATGTTAATTTTATTGCTAATTCTCACTGCCAACGAATGGGTATTTGCTAACGCAGTTGTAAACAGAGCTACCCATAACCCCAAACCATAAATATCACCAATAGCTGGTGATATTTTGTTCGTCATGACCAACATTGGCATTTCAGCCAACTGTAAATCCTGTGGCAGCAGCAGCAAACCTTTAACCATAATAAAGGACATTAAACCTAGCAAACCACCTCCAAGTAGCCCTCCCCACACTGTCACCTGTTCACCCTCACTCTTAACTGAAGCCAATACTACAATTCCTAAAACCATATTATAAGCAACATATAATAAGCTTGCTGTCCACCAATTTGGAATAAGATTTTGAAGCCTGTACCCATCACTAAAGCAGGCTACAGGTTTAAAGATATAAAGGGCACTTGATCCAATTGCCAAAAATATTAAAAAAGGAACTAAGATTGTATTGGTATTAAGTAGGCTTTTGCTCCCAAACTGCAAGCAAATAAATACTAACAACCCTGTAAAAATAAAGCTTGCCTTTACTGAAAAATCCAGCCGCTCATTAATTAAGGCTGCACTTCCTGAAAGCATTACACCTATACCAATCCATAAAGATACGGCAATTAATATATCTATTACAATATGGATTTTGCCTGGAAATATATTTTCTAATAAATTTCCGTAATTATTTATACTTAGCTTATTAACTAGAATTATAACCAGTGCACCTAATAAGGAAAAAATTATACCGGTAATTATAGTGCCTATTAATCCATAATTTTTAAATACTACAAAAAACCTAATCAGCTCTTGACCGGAAGCAAATCCTGCCCCTACGATAGCACCCACGTAAGTTAAGGCAATTTTTAAGTCTATTTTTTTCATGATAACCCCCCTAAGCTCAGCATACTTAATCTTATTCCAAAACCCAGTTTTTTTTCCTGGAAAGCTTAATTTTTAATTTTTCGGGCAAACTACTGAGGAAAATTTGCTGAATATGGAGGTAATATGGTCAATTTCAGTTTTCTAAATAATCTTCAAACTGAGGAGAAATTAAAGCTTCATATAGATAAGCCTTTTTTTGTATCAGAGAGTGCAGAATTCCTTAATAATAAAATTGCAGAAATGGATAGCAGTTCACGCCGGCCTTTAATTACCTTCTGTATTGGTACCGACAGGTCAACAGGAGATAGCCTGGGTCCCCTTGTTGGGTGGTTTTTAAAAAAGAAACTGCCTGCTAATAACAGAATTTACGGTACTATCGATAATCCAGTGCATGCTACTAATATGGTAGATATTTTAGAGAAAATAAAAAACCAGTATTCCCAACCCCTAATAATTGCAGTGGACGCATGTCTGGGAAAACTTGATAATGTTGGGTATGTTAATTTCACCCAAGGCTCTTTAAAACCTGGAGCTGCCGTTAATAAAAATCTGCCTGAAGTAGGTGATATTTCAATTTCAGGAATTGTAAATGTAGGCGGCTTTATGGAATATCTGGTTTTACAAAATACCCGACTAAGTTTTGTAATGAATATGGCTGAAACTATTGCCCAATCAATTGCCCTGACCTATAGAAAAAGGGAGTAAGATTATTGCTTATGTTTGAAAATTGTTAGGCTGGATTATACTGATGGGTAAATATGTTGGTCTGATAAACTCATGGGTAATATTGCCAGTCTGGTTTGCAGATCCTGACCCTAAATAGTCCGCTAAGAAATTTAATTTTTAGCAAATGTTTAAGGCAGCCGTTTTGGCTGCCTTGTTATCTTTAATCATTTTTGGATACTGAGCTTATTTCGTAACCCTTTTCTTGCAACTTTTCTACAATTTTATCTACTTTATCATTATTTTTAATCCTTACTGCTACTTTATGGGTGTTTCCTTCACTCTCATGGCTGCTCAAATGGGTTATATTGCCTTCATACATTTTTATAACGCTGGTAATATCATTGATAATACCTGGTTTATCTTCTTGAAGCTCTATAGTAATTCTGGTTCCGGACCTTCTTAAACCCATAATTGTTATAAATGCACCAAACACATCTGTTTCTGTTACGATGCCAACTAGCTTATTGTTTTCTAATACCGGTATTCCGCCAATTTTATTGTCACGCATTACAAGAGCTGCTTCTTCAACCAGTGCGTCAGGACTTATTGTAACAACTGGTTTTTTAGGTAAAATCTGTGATAGTTTCGTTTTAGCGAGTAAATAATTTAGCTCAAATACACTCAATGTTGTTGCCGGAGAAGGACTGACTTCACGCAAATCCCTATCAGTAACAATCCCAATTATTTTTTCCCCTTCCACTACGGGAAGTCTTCTAAACTTATTTGTACGCATGATATCCAGTGCATCGGCAATAGTGGCATCTTTGTTAATTGTTACTGGGTTAAGGGTCATAATTTCTTTTACCAGCATATCTTATCAACTCCTTATTGTATTTATTTTCTCTTTACCCACTTTGTTGGAATTTTAACAATTTTATGGTATTGCAAATTGAGTATATAATTCCAATATGAAAATTGCAAACAGATTTTTAAGTAAAATTAAATTTTATTAACCAAATCATATTACATAAAATTTTATAATATTTTTTTACCTGCAAAAGTTTAAAAGCTGGGGTAAATATTTACTCCAGCTTTTAGGTAATATTTCATTGAAATCTCTGTACCTGCTTAACAACTTCTTGTGCAGTTAAGCCTTGGGCATTAATTACTGGTGCTTTGGTTTGGGCAGTTTCAATACCTAAAACATTATCGTCTACACCAGATACTACAATACATTGTACATTCTGCATTTTGCTGTTTTCTAAATTTACCACATTAAAACCTGCATTCTGTAAAGCCTGGCTCACATTTTCCAAGCCCGATTCTACTGCAACCTGCATTGGCATATTAACCACCTCCATTGATATTATTAAATTTTGGAGGTTAAGTTATGCAATTCAAGGTACAAAAACTTTTAGTTTGTTATCACTTATTCTAAATGTTTGGGGAAGTCCTACTATCCTTTCCCCATCAGCTTGTATAGGCACGTGTTTTTCCTTAGAGCTTATGGTCACTTCTCTAGCTTTATATATTGCAACATGGGGGTTTGCTATATGTTTTCCTTCCTTAATATCAGGCAATGTTTTTAGAATCTCCCCTCTTGAAACCGCAGAAACAACTACAACATCAAAGAAACCATCATTAATAACGGCGCGGGGTGCTATCATTTGGCCAGCACCATAGTAATTACCATTTGCTATTGCAGTCAAGGTGCATTCTTTCTCAATGGAGTGGCTATCTAAATTTATTGTAAGTTGATAATGCTTATTTTTAATTATATTATAAAAAATCGCTGAGTAATAAGCTGCTTTACCTTTAAATATCTTATTTTTATTAACCCAATTGGCCACCGCCGCATCAAATCCTACACTAGCTACATTTGCAAAGTATGTGCCATTAATTTCCCCCAAGTTAATCTCTAATTTATTTCCTTTTGCAATAACAATAATTGCTTCTAACGGATCTTGTGGTATCCTTAGGCTTTTGCTTAAATCATTGCCTGTCCCCGTAGGCACAATTCCCAAAGGTATTTGTGAACCTACAAGTCCATTGATAACTTCATTTATAGTACCATCTCCACCTATTGCAATTACACCGTTATAGTCATTCTCTATAGCTGCCTGCGCCAAATCTTTTGCTTGTCCAGGGTATTGAGTGAAAACAAATTCTAACTGAACCATTAATTTTTGCAGATTTTTTTCTATCATTGGCCATAGTTTGGCAGTAATACCTCTACCTGCCTGGGGATTTATTATGCAATATAGCTTCATGGTTCTCTCCTTTTGAGAAATTAAAGGCACAAGTTCTAGAACTTGTGCCTTTTTTATACTAACTAAGAAAGTATAACTTTTACAAGTAATAAGTATAAGCGCAACATCGGCTTCCGCAGTCGCCAAAGGCTCGGTGCACGCAGTATTTTTCTAATACTTATTTTGCTGCTTCATCTATGCTTGGTTTAACACTATTCTTATTTGGTTGTACATCCATAATGCAGTTGCCTTTAAATTGTGCACCCTCGTCAATAATAAGATTTTTAACCTTAATATCACCAAGAACCTTGCCAGAAGGAGTTATTTCAACTTTTCCCTTAGCATGTACGTTTCCTTTTATCTCTCCAGCAACTAGAATGTTACGGGCATCAATATTTGCTTCCAATACACCGCTTTCACCTATTACTAAATCCCCTTGAATTTTTATTTCCCCCGTAAAGCTGCCATCAACTCTAACTGTACCTTGAGAGGTTATTACTCCCTGAAAATGAGTTCCTGAGCCGATTAAAGTCTCAACTTTATCAAAGGCTACTTCTTCTTTTTTCTTATTGTTAAATACCATTTACTTCTCTCCTTTGCAGCTACTTTTGAAGCAAAGTCAGGGGGTCAATCCATTTACCGTTATATGCTATCCGAAAATCTACATGGGGTCCTGTACTTCTACCAGTACTGCCTACCCGAGCTATAATATCCCCCCGTTGAACCATCTGTCCTACTTTTACTGTAAGTTTGGAATTATGCGCATATTGAGAGACATATCCATATCCATGTTTAATAATAACAGTATTTCCATAAGCCGGCTTCCATCCCACAAAAGTAATCCTGCCAGCACCTGCAGCTTTGACAGGTGTACCATAGGAAGCAGCTATGTCAATACCTTCATGATATTCCATCGACCTTTTAGTAAATGGGTTCCTTCGCCATCCAAAGTCATCGGTCAGCCTACCCATCAAAGGCCAGCTGCTTGGAATGGCTGCCAAATAATCCAATCGGTCTTTAACATCATCTTCTAATTTTACTAGTACATCTTTTTGTTGATCAATTATTAAATTAATTTTATCTAAATCTGCTTTTATTTTTTTAATAGTATTAAGGTCAGGTTCTTCATCTAACTGTTCAGTAAAGGTTCCGTTTAATATTTCATAATTATTACTCAAGTCGTTGTTAAAGGTATGTATTAAATCAAATTCCGAAGCTGTTAGGGTCTGAATAGTCCTGCCATTTGTTGCTGGACCCCCTTGGGAGCGGGAAGGTACTTGTTTTTCTGGTTCAGGTTCTTTGAGCCCAACTAGCTCACGGATTTTAGAATCTGTCTGAGTAATCTCCTCCAGTTTAGTTAAAGTTTCAAGGGTCGTTTTCTGTAGATTCCGAATCTCCTTAGCCTGTGTGCTGTTAACTGTTTTCAATTCCTCATTCTCAACTAGGGTAACTTGAAAATTCATATATGAGAAGGCCAAATAGGTTACCGTTAACAAAGATACTAAACCAAAAATGGCTAGTCCATTTATCAGCCACATGGGTATTTTTAGGCTTTTAATAGTGGAGTTTGAATGGGGTACAACCATAATAGTAAACTTTTTATTTAGTTTTCTTGGTTTACGTGCCATACCCTCACCTGCCATACAGAAAAATATAGCTTGGCTATGCCAAGCCTGTCTTAATATTTATACTTATAAGAAAGTATAACTTTTACAAAGTAATAAGTATAAGTGCAACATCGGCTTCCGCAGTCGCTAAATCTTGGCGCAAGCCTTATTTTCCAGCTTAAATTTAATTATTCTATGTTAATATAAAAATTCCTTCTAGTACTAGTAAATAATTCTAATTTTTTCTACTTATATTTAGAGCATCACTTAAAACTTTTTTTTCTTCTTCAGAAAGATTGTACTGAGACTTACCAGCTAATATCCTTTTGGCATATGTCCGGGCATCGTCACGTCCATGAATGGTTGTTAAAATTAATCCATTGCCATTATCATCCAGCAAGGCTAAGGAAAAACTTTGTTCCCCGCCTATACCCTGGAAAGCATTATATCTTTCTAGAGCGGAATTTTTGTAACAGGACTCTAGTTCCTTTGTCACAAGATCAAGTTTATTATTGTTTTCTTTAACCAAATCCTCTAGTTTCTCAATTTTTTGAGAGTTTATTAATAGAATTTCTTCTAAATTTTTATTTTTCATCCCTTTTAGTAATGTTTTATATCTTTTTTTTGTCTTGATGAGGCTTAATAGGACAATGACAAATGTAACCAACGCAATAATAAATAAGCCTAAAATTGCTAATACAATAAAGTCCGCATTTTGATTAATCATATTTATTAATTTCTCCACAATAATTCCTCCACCTATTTATTCTTACCTCTTGCATCTATTGTCCAACTTTCATTTATTTTACCGTTTTCCAAAACCAGCAACTTGTCTGCTAGGTTTACTACTGTACAGGCATGATTAGGGATAATATAAAGTTCTTCTCCCAGTCGGGGGATATTCCCAGGAGCCACTGTTACAATTCCATGTTCTTCTGAAAGTCTGTCTAAAAGTAAATTAGGGTAATTCTCTATAATTCCAAAGCCTTTTACAGATGCTGCTCCATGGGCTCCTTTATCCAATGCTAATGTTTTACTGCCCGCGTCTATTATTAAACGGTCTGGGGCGGGCTTGCTAATTACAGTCGCTAATACTTTTAGAGAACAGTTCTTAATTTCAGCTGTACCCAACGCAACCTGAATTGCATCATTAAATACATAATTGCCCGGACGAATTTCAGTAACCAAATTATTGGCCGCTGAGTATTTTACTGTAGGTGTAGAACCAACAGAAACTTCAAAACCGGATACATCAATATTTTTCAATTCCTTGGCTATTTCGGCCATAACGGTTCCTTCCAACTGACCAATTTGGGGGACATTATCTTTGTCAGCACCATAAACATGACCGGCATGGGTTAATATGCCAGAAAATATTATCCCTTCCTTACCCATAATTTCTCGAACAAAACCAACTGTATCTTGGGGGAGCAGCCCTGTTCTTTTTAACCCGGTATCTACCTCTACATAGATTTCGGTGGGAATATCGTATTTTAGTGAATAACTGCTTAACAATTTTACTTGTTCCAAATTATCTACCAGGCACTTGATTAGCGCCCCTTGTTTCTTTAGGGCAAATAATTTTTCCAACTTCACATCACTGACTAACTGGTTGGCCAATAATATATCATTAACTCCCCCATCGAACATTATCCGGGCTTCTTCTAATTTTGCCACAGTAACTCCAACTGCACCATAGTGCAATTGAATCTTTGCAATTTCTGAGCATTTATGGGCTTTTATATGGGGACGGAGCTTTACCTTGTGTTCTTTTGCCAGTTGACCCATCTTTTTTATATTATTTAATAATACTCCTTTATCCACAATAAGGCTAGGTGTGTCAATCTGGTTATACATTTTTCTAATTACCCCCTATACAAAGTTTGGAAACCAGGCTAATGCAAGAATTGTTAAAAATACTATGACAAAAATTGATGGCAGCAGGTTGGCTGCATTTATTTTTTTAATACCTAAAATATTTACACCTATGCCGACAATTAACATACCACCTGTTGCCGACATATAATTTCTAACCTGTTCTACTAATATATCATTTATACCTGTTGCTAATATGGTAATCAATCCTTGGTATACTAATACAGGAATTGCCGAAAATACAACCCCCACTCCTAATGAAGAAGCCAGTACGGCAGATGTAATCAGGTCCAATGTTGATTTGGCAAAGAGTATTTTATGATTACCAGAAATACCACTTTCAATTGCCCCTAATATTGCCATTGCACCTACACAAAAAATTAAACTTGATGACACAAAACCTTTTACAAAATCACCGTCCTGGAAGCTAAACTTCTTTTGTAGTTTTACACCAATAAGGTCTAAATAATAATCGATCTTTAATAACTCTCCTATAATACCCCCTATTACCAGGGATAGAATAACCAACAGCTCATTGTTGGCCTTAAAACCCATTTTAAGGCCAATTAAAATTGTAGCAAGCCCTATTCCCTGTAATATAGTTTCTTTGTATCTATCAGATATACCTTTTTTTAAGCTCAACCCAAAAAAACTACCAATTAATATTGCAATCACATTTACAACAGTTCCTAACATTTCAAACATCTCCTATTATCATTGTTTTTAAGTTTTATGGTTTAACAATATTCTTTTACATTTTATCCTACGCTTCGTAAATAATTGTCGATATTTCCCGGGAAATATTAATTGTCCAGCATTTAAAAGAGCACCCCCTGAGGGTGCTCTTTACTTATACTTATTAGAAAGTATAACTTTTACAAGGTAATAAGTATAAGAGTAGCATGGATGAGCACATTGATGGCTACATTTTAACGATTGCACCAAACTTGCATTTTTCTATACATGCACCGCACTTAATACATTTTTCTGCATCAATCAGATATGGTTCTTTGGGCTTTCCCGAAATGGCAGCAACAGGACAAACCCGAGCACACAATCCGCATCCCCTGCATTTTTCCTCAACAACACTATAGGTTAAGAGATTCTGGCATACCTTGGCAGGACATATTTTATCAATTATATGGTCTTCATATTCGGCACGAAAATATTTTAAGGTGCTTAATACAGGATTAGGTGCAGTCTGACCAAGTCCGCACAAAGAAGAACTCTTTATAGTACGGGCTAAACTTTCTAACTTATCTAAATCATCGACTGTTCCTTTACCTTCAGTGATGCGCTCTAGTATCTCCAGCATTCTCTTAGTACCAATTCTGCAAGGCGGACATTTCCCGCAAGACTCCTCTTGGGTAAATTCCAAGAAAAACTTAGCAATATCAACCATACAATCAGTTTCATCCATTACAATAAGTCCACCCGAACCCATCATTGATCCCAGGGCAATTAAATTATCATAATCAATTTCCGTATCAATCAAATGGGCGGGAATACAACCCCCTGATGGTCCACCTGTTTGAGCAGCCTTAAATTTCTTGCCGTTGGGGATCCCTCCGCCTATGTCATATATTATAGTCCGCAGCGAGGTTCCCATTGGAACTTCAATTAAACCTATATTATTTATTTTCCCAGCTAAAGCAAATACTTTTGTACCTTTGCTTTTTTCGGTCCCGATACTGGCAAACCAATCTGCACCATTTAGAATTATTGCTGGAACATTAGCATAAGTTTCAACATTATTTAATAAAGTAGGTTTTCTCCAGAGACCCTCAACTGCTGGGAATGGTGGTCTTGGTCTCGGTTCTCCCCTATGTCCTTCGATAGAAGTCAACAGGGCTGTTTCCTCTCCGCACACAAAAGCTCCCGCGCCCAAGCGAATATCTAAATCAAAATTAAAGCCGGTGCTAAAAATATTTTTACCCAATAACCCCATTTTTCTAGCCTGCTCGATTGCAATTTCCAATCTTGTCACGGCAATGGGATATTCTGCCCTTACATAAATATATCCTTGTTCTGCACCAACAGCATACCCTGCTATTGCCATGGCTTCTATCACGCTGTGGGGGTCACCTTCTAATACACTCCTATCCATAAAAGCACCAGGGTCACCCTCATCGGCATTACATACTACATATTTTATTTCTCCAGGTGTCTTGTAGGTAAACTCCCATTTTAACCCAGTGGGAAAACCTCCGCCTCCTCTACCTCGTAAGCCTGAGTTTTTAATTACGTCAATTACCTGTTCTCTAGTCATTTCCTTTAATACTTTTGCCAGTGCAAAGTACCCGTCATGACCAATATATTCCTCGATAGCTTCAGGATTGATTACCCCACAATTCCTTAAGGCAATACGTCTTTGATGGTTAAAAAAACCTATCTTTTCAAAATCTGCTACCTTAACATTACTCTCGGGTTCGCTATACAATAGTCTGGTTACAACCCTTCCCTTAAAAAGATGTTCTTCGGCTATTTCTCTAACATCTTCCTTTGCTACTCTGCAGTAAAAAGTTCCTTCCGGATAAACTACCAAAATGGGACCTAGATTACAAAAGCCAAAACAACCGGTTTCCACTACTTTTACTTCTTTAGCTAACTTCAGCCGGTCTATCTCTTCTTTTAACTGATTGCGAACCTCAAGACTTGCCGAGGATGTACAGCCAGTCCCCGCACAGACTAATATATGTGAACGATAAAAATCCATTATGCTCCCTCCTATTAATCTAATTAATTAGCCACTCTTTGATGGGCTGGTCTTCCATTACATGGGCAGTTATTATATTTTTTACCCGTTGGGGAGTAACGTTGCCATAAACAAATTTTGGCTGGTTGTTTTTTAGAACTTTAATAACCGGCTCCTGGGAGCAATTGCCTTCACAAACTGTTTGACAGACCTGAACATTATTAAGGTTTTGAATTTTTAATTCATCTAATACGGCAAGCAAAACATCTCTTGCACCTGCTGCTATACCACAGGTAGACATTGCTATTTCAATCCTTGCAAAATAATTTTTATCACGAACAGATAATTCCGCTTTAACTTTTTCTTTTAGGGCTACTAATTCATCAATAGACTTCATATTAACACCTCCAATTAACTTGCCTGTTCTTCTTTTAGCTTATAAAGGTTAATTAACCTGGGAACATCGTCTTCTGTTAAACGCCCATGGACCTGTTCATTAACCGTCAATACAGGAGCTAATCCACATGCACCTATGCAACGGCATCCTTCCAGGGTAAAGAGACCATCTTGGGTTGTTTCTCCTATCTCAATTCCTAATTCTTTTTTTAAATTGTCCATAATCTTACCAGAACCTTTAACATAGCAAGCAGTACCTAAGCACACGTTAAAAACATATTTTCCCCTGGGGACAGTTGTAAATAAAGAATAAAAACTAACTACCCCATACACTTCACTTAATGGTACCTTTAGCCCTTCAGCAATATAAGTCTGTATCTCTTCAGGAAGGTATCCAAAAATACCTTGTGCCTTATGAAGGACAGGTATCAATGATCCTGCTTGTTTCTTGTATTTTCCAATAATCTCATCCAACTGCTGGTAACGGGGATCATTTTGTTTATCTATAGAACAACCACAACTCATACATATATGCCTCCTTAATCTTATATTAATTCATTGTATAAAGTTTGTTCCAAAATTCACAAGTCCTTAGAAAAAATTTTACTACTTTTTTCTTTGTACAAATTTTAATAAAATTATATCATTTTGCACTGTGTAATACAACAGTTGCTAAAATTATTTCCATTATTATAAATCGTCTTTTTGTTTTTCCCTATTTATATTACTAAGACGACATTTACCTATTTTTGCTTGTCCTTTTTTTCACAAATAGTAGTATTTTTTGTATTATTTTTCTTATAGCCAGTGTTTATAATTTACGTGGTCCAATTTATCCTAATTGCTTAACAATTTTCTTTGTTTTCTTTAATATTAATTGACCTGCCCTTAAATGGCCTGAAATATTTTTTAAAACTAAATTTACCTAAGAACATCACTAGACATTTCTGCAATACTTGCACCATTACTAGTTATAAAAATAACTTGCCAGGCACCTGATTCTTATCCGTGTTTATCTGTCTTGAAAATAGTGACTGGGTGACTAGTAAAAATAGTTATTATATTTGTATCCCTACGTATGCGATAGTCACCTGTAGCTATATTTTCATTTTCTACTGGAGTTGCTTGCGTCATGTCAATCTGTGACCAGTTATTTTCAGAATAGCAATTTTCATTAAATACATTAGTTGTTATCAGAACCGGTTAGCTCATTTTTTATGGTCGTTCAGTTTTGACCACCTATATCTGTAAAAACAATCTAATTCCTCAACTTCAACTTTTTTATAAAATTACAGCTCCATATTTATTTATATATTCATAAAATCTATTAGACTCTTAATAACATCAATGTTTCACGTGAAACATTGATGTTATTTTTTCATTTTTTCAATTCTTAAAACAGCAAATCAATTATAAACACTCTAAATTTATATGTATTTAGAGAATCGTACCGCCTATATAAATATACTAGCCTAATTTAAAAAACCCTTTAAAAGCAATTTAAATATAGGAACATTTGTTCTTTGTTAGCACATTTTTATATCAAAAAATAATATATTTAATCCAAAATATATATAACAGTAAATTAATATAAACAAAATATTTTTGTAACTCATAATAAAACATGGGATTAAATGCAGCGAGAACCCACAGGGCTATTTGGACAAGCGGTTTTAAAATATGAATCCATTAAAGGTTATGTGCATTTAAAATTAATATTTTAAAAAACCGCCTGCTGCTTTAGCAGCTATTGGCTTGTTGTTAGTGCTAGTAAAACATATTAAAAAAGCTGTACTGGGGCAGTTATACATAATTAAAATTTTTTTCTAAACGATAAAAAATTAAAGTGTTTCACGTGAAACACTTTAAAAATCGGAGCTGTCCAATATCTCAATAATTCTTTGCAGTTCATCATAATTATAATATTCAATTTCAATTTTTCCCTTTTTCCCGTCATCCTTAATAGATATTTTAGTGCTAAACTTATTCCTCAGTCGTTCCTGAATATCATTCAATATAGGGGTAAAGGATTTGTCTTTTGCATTTTTTTCTCTTTTTGTTGGTCTTTTTAGAGATTTTTTTATTAAATCTTCAGTTTCTCTAACAGAAAGACTCTTTTCTGCAATCTCTTGCGCAAGGTGAATTTGCTGTGAACTATTTTCTATTGCGAGAATAGGACGTGCATGCCCTACTGTAATAACTCCAGTGCTTAACATGTCCAATATGCTTTCCGGGAGATGAAGAATTCTTAAAAAATTAGCAATAAAAGGTCTTGATTTGCCTACTCTTTTTGCTAATTCATCTTGTGTAAGTCCAAATTCTTCTATTAGGCGTTTGTAAGCCCTTGCTTCTTCTACAGGATTGAGATTGTGGCGTTGAATATTTTCAATAAGGGCTATCTCTGTCATGTTTTGATCCGTTAAAGTTCTGATTACAGCGGGAATTTTTTCTAAGCCTAATTGCTTACAGGCCCTTAATCTGCGTTCTCCCACCACTAATTCATAGCCCTCTTCCCGGGGTCTGACAATAACCGGTTGAAGCACACCATGTTCTTTGATAGACACAGCTAGTTCGGCAAGTTTGTCAGGATCAAAATGTTTGCGGGGCTGAAAAGTATTAGGAACTATTTCTTCAATATATATTTCAGATATAGTATCTTTATCTGGGTCGTATTGAGCTGTGTTGGAAGAAGGTATCAGTGCCCCCAATCCTTTTCCCAAGCCGCGTTTATTCATTATTAATCACTTCCTTAGCCAATTCCATATACATTTCTGCACCTTTTGATTTGCTATCATAAATTATAATCGGCTGTCCATAGCTAGGTGCTTCACTTAATCGAACATTACGGGGAATAATGCTTGTAAATACCTTGTTTTTAAAAAAATTTTTAACTTCATCTACTACCTGGATAGAAAGATTAGTTCTAGCATCAAACATGGTCAGAACAGCACCCTCTATTGTCAAATCACTATTAAGGTGTTTTTGTACTAATTGAACGGTATTCATCAATTGACTTAAGCCTTCAAGTGCATAATATTCACATTGTATTGGAATTAAAATTGAATCGGCTGCAGTAAGAGCATTAAGGGTTAAAAGACCAAGAGAAGGAGGGCAGTCTATAAAAATATAATCAAATTGACCTTTTATTGGATCTAATGATTTTTTTAATTTAACCTCCCTAGATATAGCGGTAACTAACTCTACCTCAGCCCCTGCAAGTTGGATAGTGGCAGGGACAATTGAAAGATTTTCAATATCCGTCGGCATTAATACTTTAGAGACAGGAACATTATTAACTATAACATCATAAATACACCTTATTGAACTTAATTTATTTACACCTAGACCACTGCTAGCATTTCCTTGAGGATCAATATCTATAAGCAGCACTTTTTTTCCTAAAGAAGCCAAACAAGCCGATAAGTTAACAGCAGTAGTTGTTTTAGCAACCCCGCCCTTTTGATTAGCAATTGTTATAATTTTTCCCATTTTGTCACCCCCAAATAAATAATATATTATAATTAAATTCCACTAAAAAAATAAAACTTCCTGCAAAATAAAAAAAATATTTATGGTTGTATACCATAAATATTAGCATTCCAGTTATTTCCATTAAATGTAGTAGGGATATATTTACCTATATTTATCAATACCCCTCTATCCATATCTCGATATCACACTAAAAATAAAACATTCCTAAAATTAAAAATAAATAGGGAACGTATGTTTTGTCTTGCCAATAAAACTTTAACTCAAAACATGTTATTTAGCAGCAGAAGTTCTGTTTTTAGGAAGTCTGATAGTTACCTCTAAGTAATCTTCATGGTCACTTTCTACAATATCAGCAGATAATCCAGCATCCTGTATGGTTTGAACAGCTCCCCGGATAGTATTAAGAAAAATTCTCATATCTTTAAAAATTTTTGTCATTTTTCTTTTTGTTTTTTCTTTACCTTCT
Organism: Bacillota bacterium; assembly: GCA_049323895.1. GTDB lineage: Bacteria > Bacillota > Peptococcia > Peptococcales > BICA1-8 > JBMOKT01. Next base: position 146,361 of record JBMOKT010000026.1, read on the forward strand.
TTTTCGTTTTCAATTATTATTTTTTCGATTAATTCATCAGTCTGTCTGACATTCAAATTTTGCGAGTAAATGCTTTGTAAAGCTTTAAGTTGTAATTTTTCATCATTAAGTTTTAATAAAGCACGAGCATGTCTTTCAGTAATAACACTTACTGAAATTTCTTTTCTCAAATCAGCAGGAAGATTCAATAATCTTAATTTATTTGCAATAGTTGATTGACTTTTCCCAACTCTTTTAGCAATTTCTTCCTGGGTAATGCCAAATTCCTTTATTAATTTTGCATAACCTTCCGCCTCTTCAAAATAATTCAAGTCTTCCCTTTGTAAGTTTTCAATAAGGGCCATTTCGGCAATTTCTTTATCGCTTAGGTTTCTTACAATAGCAGGGACAGATTTAAGACCAATTAATTGACTGGCTCTAAACCTGCGTTCACCAGCAACCAGCTCATAGCCTGTCCCAATTTTCCTTACAATTATAGGCTGTAAAACACCAAATTCTTTAATAGATTGGGCTAATTCTTCTAGATGAACAGGGTCAAAAACCCTTCTAGGTTGAAAAGGGTTGGGTGTTATTAAATTTAGGTCTAAATTTTTTATCTCATTTTTATCAATATCTTGTGACATACCAAATATTTTTGTGATTTGATCTTTCATATAGAACACCCCTTATAATGAGTTCACAATTACTATTCTATAAGCTTATAGTAAAATCCTTCTTAAAAAAGCATTATTTTACATTTTTATCCATTAGGTTTAATTAACGGTTTTTTTTGGGGTATTCCTGATTTACGAGGGTATTTATGATGCATGACTTTTATTTTTTTAAAAACAAAAATTAACCTTGTATATTCATCATCCCTAAGACTAAATTCTTTTTTTAGATACAATTCAGCGCCCAACTCCCCAAGAGCATAGCTGCTTTCAGAAAGCTCATTTAATCCATCAGGTCCTTTCATAGCGATAAAATAACCATTAGGTTTAACAAAAGGCAGACATATCTCCAATAAAACAGGAAGCTTAGCAACTGCTCTGGCAGTAACAATGTCAAATTTCTCTCTAAATAAATTATTTCTACCAAAATCTTCAGCCCTACCATGTACTGCTGAGACTGAGCCCAAATTTAAATCCTCTATTATTGCTTCGAGATAACTAATTCTTTTTTGCAAAGAATCAAATAAATTAAGATTAATTTTATCACCTAAAACTATTTTTAAGGGCACACCAGGAAAACCTGCTCCTGTACCAATATCAATAACTTTCTTCCCGTTCCAATTTAAGCCTAATTTAAGACAGAGAAGAGAATCAAGAAAATGTTTATAAAAAATATCTTTATCATTTTCAATGGATGTTAAATTAATTTTTTTATTCCATTCAATTAACAGATCCTTAAATAATAAAAATTTTTCGGCTTGTTCATTGGTAATAGATATATCATGAAGGCTTAAAATATCAATAAGGGAATCTTTCAAGGTTATTCAACCCCTTTGCGACGCATTTGCTCTAAATAAACTAGTAACACAGAAATATCTGCAGGGGAGACTCCCGAAATCCTAGAAGCCTGTCCGACAGAAGATGGTTTAATACTAGTCAATTTTTGTTTTGCTTCATTGCGAAGCCCAGTAATTAAAGAATAATCAATATTGGGAGGCAAAAATCTGTTCTCAATTTTATTAAAGCTTTCTACTTGTGATAGCTGTTTGCTTATATAACCTTCGTATTTTATCTGTATTTCTACTTGTTCAGCCACATCAGCAGGTAATTGGATATCACCATATCCATAATCAATCAGGTCTTGATAATTAATTTCGGGTCTTTTTAATAATTCGGCAGCTGAAATGGCATTTTTTAAGGTTGAACTTTCTTTTTTATTTAGTAGTATATTAATTGCTTCTTCCTTTGGATTGATAATTAATTCATTTAATCGACATTTTTCCCGGGAAATATTTTCACTCTTTAAAATAAATTTATTATAGCGATCTTGGTTAACTAACCCTAATTCCCAGCCTTTCTCCGTCAATCTTAAATCAGCATTATCTTGTCTTAGAAGAAGACGATATTCGGCTCTTGATGTTAGCATACGGTATGGCTCATTAGTTCCCTTAGTGACTAAATCATCAATTAATACACCAATATAGGCCTCCGAACGTTTTAAAATAAAAGGTTGTTTATCTCTAATTTTTAATACTGCATTAATACCAGCTATTAAGCCTTGGGCAGCAGCCTCTTCATATCCTGAAGTTCCGTTGATTTGCCCGGCAGTAAATAATCCTTTAATTAATTTTGTTTCCAAAGTTAATGTTAATTGGGTTGGGTCTAAACAGTCATATTCAATAGCATAGGCTGGTCTCATAATCTCAACCTTTTCTAAGCCTGGAATGGTCCTATACATTAACAATTGTACATCTTCAGGTAAGCTGGTAGATACTCCTTGAACATACATTTCGAAAGTGTCTATTCCCTCTGGTTCAATAAAAATTTGATGACTGGCTTTATCAGAAAATCTCACAATTTTGTCCTCAATTGATGGACAATAACGGGGACCAGTCCCTTCAATAGCACCAGAATACATTGGCGCCCTATGTAAATTATCCCTAATAATTTTGTGGGTTTCCGGAGTAGTATATGTAAGCCAACAGGAATAATTATATGTATTAAACTCCTGAGACATAAAGGAAAAAAATAAGCTTTTTCTATCCCCAGGTTGTTCTATCATTTTTGAAAAATCAATTGTTCTTTTATCTACTCTAGCGGGAGTACCTGTCTTAAATCGTAATGTTTTCAGACCATGCTGATGCAAATCCGAAGACAAATTCATTGCAGCCTGCTGCCCATTAGGACCTGCAAAATAATTAAAATCACCAATAATGATTTTCCCTTTTAAGTAGGTACCGGTAGTAATTATTACTGCTTTTGCTGAATAAAAAGCTCCCGTTTGGGTAATTACACCTTTTACACAATTATTTTCAACAACTATTCTCTCAACAGTTGTTTGTTTTACATCTAAATTAGCTTGTCCCTGAAGGGTACTGGTCATTTCCCTTTGATATAGATATTTATCAGCTTGTGCCCTAAGAGCGTGTACCGCAGGGCCTTTTCCTGTGTTTAACATTCTAACCTGAATATTAGTCTTATCTATATTTATTCCCATTTGCCCGCCTAAAGCATCAATTTCCCTAACCAAGTGACCTTTAGCGGGCCCCCCTATTGCAGGATTACAAGGCATCAAGGCAATATTATCCATACTAATAGTAAGAATCAAAGTCTTACTCCCCATTCTGGCTGATGCTAAAGCAGCTTCACATCCAGCATGACCTGCTCCAATAACAATTACATCATATTGTCCGACCAAAAATTCCATTTTTTCCTCCTTACTTTCCAAGGCAAAACTGTGAAAAAATTTTATCTAAAATATCTTCTTCAATAGTATCACCAGTAACCTTGCCTAAGTTTTCCCAGGCACCTTTAATATCAATTACTACAAAATCTCCCGGCATATTACTCTCAATAGAATTAACCGCACCTTCTAAATGATAAATAGACTTTTGAAAAGCATCAACATGCCTTATATTAGTCAATATTGTTTCATTATCAGCTTGAATCTGTCCTGCAAAGAACATTTCCGATATTTGTTTTTCCAATAAATCTATACCTTCATTTTCCTTAGCTGAGATTTGTACTAAAGGATGTTGCCCAATAGCTCCCTTAATCTGACTAATGTTTTTTTGTTTATATTCTAAATCTACTTTATTAATAAGGAATATAACCTGAACATCCTCTAGGTAGTTATTAATAATTTCCAGATCCTCATCCTGTACTCCATTTAAAATATCAAAAACATACAAAACTAAATCCGCTTTTTTTATTAATTCTTTTGCCTTTTCTACACCAATTTTTTCAACAATATTTTCAGTTTTTCTTATACCAGCCGTATCAATAATCTTAATAGGAATGCCGCCTAGATTGATAAATTCTTCTATAGAATCTCTAGTAGTACCTGGTATATCTGTAACAATAGCTCTTGATTCTTTTAATAAAGCATTTAATAAACTGGATTTACCCACATTAGGCTGACCGATAATTACAACATTTAATCCCTCTTTAATAATTTTTCCTTTATGAGCCGTTTCTAAAATGTTTTCAACTTTATTTTTTATAGCTAATAGCTGGCTTAATTGTTGGGACTGTTGTAATCTTTCAATATCATCATCAGGAAAATCAATATCTGCCTCTATATAGGCAACCAGCCTTAATAGTTCTTCACGAGCATTGTTTACTAAAACCGATAATTGTCCCTGGAGATGATTTACCGCAATATCTAATCCTTTTTCTGTTTTCGCATTAACTATATCCATAATAGCTTCTGCTTGAGATAAATCTAATTTTCCATTTAAAAAAGCACGTTTGCTAAACTCACCGGGATCTGCTAAACGTGCGCCATTTCTCATTACTAATTCTATGATTTTCCTTAAAGGTATCATTCCACCATGGCATTGTATTTCTATCACATCTTCACCGGTAAAGGTAGCAGGTTTTTTCATATAAAGAAATAAAGCTTCATCAATTATTTTATCCTCCTTAGAATCATAAACCTTTCCATAGGTAACAGAATGGGATTGTAAGGAATTAAAATCTTTATTTCCTTTATATATTTTTTTGCCAATTTCAAAAGCATCTGGTCCACTAATTCTTATAATGCCGACACTAGCAGCACCCATAGCTGTAATAATCGCGGCAATTGTATCATTAAACAAGGAATTCACCCCATGGTAAAATATTCTTCACATATGTTACCACAAAATATAAATAAAAACACATATAATAAAAAAAATTCCAGTTAATACTGGAATTAATTTTTAGGAACTATTACAACCTTTCGAAAAGGTTCATCACCTTCACTATAGGTAGTGATTTTTTTATCCTCTTGTAAGGTTAGATGAATAATTCGCCTTTCATGGGGATTCATTGGTTCTAAAACAACCTTTCTCCCAGTTCTTTTTACTTTTTCTGATAATCTGTTGGCTAAATTAACCAGCGTCTCTTCTCTTCGTTCCCTATATCCTTCAACATCTACTATTAATTTCTTTCTGTTATCAGAATTTTTATTAATTACTAAGTTCAGCAGAAACTGAAGAGAATCTAGGGTATCCCCCCGGCGCCCAATCAAAATACCTAAATCATCACCACTAATATTGAAAATAACACAATCACTGGTTTCTTTTACTTCAATTACTGACTTTAATTTCATATGTCCTAAAATATTATTTAGGAATTTTGTTGACTCTTTAATAAAATTATATTTCTCTGTAACCTTAACTACAGCATTTTTACTACCCAATATTCCTAAAAAACCCTTATTAGGTTGTTCTACAATTTCAATCTCTACTTCTTCTTTTGTCATATTCAGTTCATCTAGAGCTAAAGCAATAGCTTCATCAACAGTTTTTGCAGAAATTTCTATACTTCTCATTTACCACTAACTTCCTCCTTTTTCTCATCAAGAGGCTGTTTATTAATCCAATATTGCTGCACTGCACCTAAAATATTAAAAACAACCCAGTATAAAGCAAGTCCTGCAGCAAATTTCATACTGATGTAACCGATAAATAAAGGCATAAAATACAAAAGCATTACTTGAGTGGAATTATTGTTAGTCGAAGTTGTCGGTGTAGTAATTTTAGATTGTACAAAAGTTGCCGCAGCAACAAGTATAGGTAGAATATAATAAGGATCTGGCTGACTGAGATTAGAAATCCAAAAGAATTTTGCATGGGCTGCCGGTTCAAAAGTAAAGTCTCTTAATGCAGTAAATAAACCAATCAATATAGGCATCTGTACTAATAAAGGCAAACAGCCTGCTGCAGGGTTTACATTATATTCTTTATATAAATCCAGAACAGCCTTGTTCATTTTTTCTTTGTCATTTTTATATTTCTTTTGAATCTCTTGAACTTTAGGTTGAATCAACTGCATACCCTTCATTGACTTCATTTGTTTTACAGAAAGAGGGTATAAAGCAATTTTTAAAATTATAGTTAGCAATATAATAGCTAATGCATAACTAGGTATTCCTATAGTGGTTGTAAAATTATATAAAATCATAATTATACTTTTAATACCATTTACTAACCAATCCAAATTATTCCCTGCTAATACTAATTAAATTTTAGCAGGAATTCACCTCCTTAATTTTATTTAACAGGATCATATCCTCCAGGATTAAATGGATGGCATTTAATAATTCTCTTTATAGCCATTAACGACCCTTTTAAAAAACCATGTTTACTTATTGCTTGCAATGAATATTCAGAACAAGTAGGATAAAATCTACAAGTTTTCCCTTTAAGAGGAGAAATAAAAACTTGATAAAATCTAATCAATTTTAAAGCCCCATAAGATAATATCTTATCTATCATATAACAATTTACCTTTTTTTAGTAGTGACTCCATGCTTTCTTCAACATCTTTATAGCTTTTTCCTTTAATTTTTTGCCTGGCTAAAAAAATTAAATCATATTGAGGCTCTATCAATGCTAAATTTTTTTTAATTATTTCCCTAAAAACTCTTTTTAAATAATTCCGTTCATTAGCTTTACCAATTTTTTTAGATATAGAAAATCCTACCCTTGTATTTTGATTTAACTTATTTCTTTTTATATATAAAACTAAAAATTCATTAGCAATAGATTTGGATGATCTATATATTCGTCTGAATTCAAGGTTCTTTCTTAATCTATATTTTTTTGGAAGCATAATTCACAGCCCCTCAATGGACAATTAATGATATTTTGCCCAACATAGGAGAAATTAAATAAAATCAAAAAGATGGTAATAATCTAAAAAGGCCTCAAGGGCCTTTTCCTAGAGAAGTTGTATAGTAAAGTTTAAAAAGGATTAAGTTACGCACTTAATCTTTTTCTACCTCTATCCCTTCTCCTTTTTAGTACATTTCTACCTGTTGGGCTGCTCATTCTTTTACGAAATCCATGTACTCTCTTATGTTTTCTATTTTTTGGTTGATATGTTCTTTTCACCTAGGACACCTCCTCTGCCATCTTACACTTATATGAATAACTTATATACTATTTATCCACATACAACAAGATTATATCTTATCAACCAGAAAGGGTCAAGTTTGACCTGTACTAATAATATATTTTGTGGATAAGTTTTAATTAATTATCTGATATCTGTTGATAACTTATATTAAGTCTGGTATTATTTAGTTGCTATTTTCTTAATACTATTAATTATCCACAAAATACATTATTTTGTTCACAACTTGTGGATAATTTTATTTATAAATAATTTTTTCCTGGAGGTAATACTGATGATTAAATCACAACTATCAAGTATTTGGAATGAGACGCTGCAATTATTAGAAAAAGATTTAAGTAAACCAAGCTTTGAAACTTGGTTCAAAGGAACAGAACTAATAGCCTACTATGATGATTATTTAATTATCAGTACTCCCAATGTATTTGCTAAAGATTGGCTTCAAAATCATTACATAGACTTAATCAAATCCAAACTGCAGACCCTCCTTAACCATACAGTTAATTTAAAGTTTGTTACCTCTCAAAATAAAGACAGCGAACTTCAAAAAATCAATACTAAAAATACTAATAAAAATTATGAGGATTATTCAGGAAATCAACTTAATCCTAAATACATATTTGATACTTTTGTGGTAGGAAACAGTAACAGGTTTGCTCATGCAGCATCCCTGGCAGTCGCTGAATCAGTAGCCAAAGCTTATAACCCTCTCTTTATTTATGGTGGTGTTGGTTTAGGAAAAACCCATTTAATGCATGCCATTGGTCATTATGTTCTTAATAATAATAAAAATGCAAAAATAGTTTATGTATCATCAGAAAAATTTACAAATGAACTAATAGATGGAATAAAGGATGATAAAACAGCCGATTTTAGAAATAAATATAGAAATATTGATGTATTACTGATTGATGATATCCAATTTTTAGCTAAGAAAGAGAGAACCCAGGAGGAATTTTTCCACACCTTCAATGCCCTTTATGAAGCAAATCGGCAGATTATTATTTCTAGTGACCGTCCACCTAAAGAAATACCCACTTTAGAGGACCGTTTAAGGACTCGTTTTGAATGGGGACTAATCACTGATATTCAAACTCCTGATTTAGAAACTCGTATTGCTATTCTTAGAAAAAAAGCACAAATGGAAAAAATTGATATAGATAATGACGTAATGCTCTACATAGCGGATAAAATTCAATCTAATATAAGAGAATTAGAAGGGGCTTTAATAAGGGTTATTGCCTATTCATCATTAAATAACAGCAAAATTAATTTAGATTTGGCAGTAGAAGCACTAAAAGATATTATTCCTCCTAATAAGCCCAGACCAATTACTCCAGAATTAATACAGGAAAAGGTGGCAGAAGCTTTTTCTTTAAAATTAGATGATTTAAAAGCTAAAAAAAGAACAAAAAACGTTGCCTATCCCAGACAAATTGCAATGTACCTCTGCCGGGAACTTACTGATTTATCACTTCCAAAAATAGGTGATATCTTTGGAGGCAGAGATCATACTACGGTAATTCATGCCTGTGAAAAAATATCTGGCGAGATATTAAAAGACCCTTCGACGCAAGAAAAAATTGATAAAATAAAAGATAATCTAAACAAATAATTGTGGATAAATATCTTATTAACATGTTAGTATCATGTTAATAAGATGTGGAAAATATATTACCTTGTTAATATGTGGATAACACTAGTTTTTTACCCACATTACTACACACATTCCCAAAGTTAGAATGGATATGGATAAAAAAACCTTTTCCACATATCCACACTTACTACTATAACTACTAAATATATGTTTTAAATAACAAAAATATTCCTGGAGAAAGGAAGGTTTTTTAAATTGAAAATTATTGCAACGAAAGAAAGTCTATTAAATGGTATACAAACAGTTCAAAAAGCCATATCAACAAAAAATACTATCCCTATCTTATCTGGGATTTCTATTAAGGCTGCAGAAAATAAACTTTTTTTTAGGGCAACAGATTTAGAAATTGGTATAGAGTGCCGTGTTCCTGTTCAGGTACTGGAAGAGGGGGAGGTAGTTTTACCTTCCCGCCATTTTTCAGAGCTGGTTAGAAAATTACCTAACACTAAAATACATATAACTTATTTACCTGAAATTATTGGAGTAAATATAAGATATGATGATGCAGAAGTTGACCTAAAAGGATGGCCGGGAGAAGAGTTTCCCGCAATACCTGAGGTAAATGATAAATTTTCTTTTGATATTGACCCTATGATTCTAAAAAATATGATAAGGCAAACCATATTTGCGACGGCAATTGATGATAGCAGACCTATATTTAATGGAGCATTATTTGAAATAAAAGACAATAATTTTAATATGGTAACAACCGATACCCATCGGTTAGCACTTAAATCAGGCAAAATCAACTTATCTTTGGAAAATAATATAAATATAATTATCCCAGGAAAAACTTTAAGTGAAGTACATAGGGCCATCAGGGAAGATGATGATTTTATCAGGATAAAAGGTAATGAAAATCAAATATCTTTTGAAAATGACGAAACAAGAATCATTTCTAGACTTATTGAAGGTAAATTTCCAAATTATCAGCAGGTAATTCCTCAGGATTTTAAAACCTTTATTAAGATAAAAACAAAAAATTTCCAGGAAACGATAGAAAGAGCTAATTTATTTACAAACGAAAAAGATGGAACCAGTATTATTAAAATAATTGTTAATAATGATATAATGCAGGTAACATCAAAGTCTGAAATTGGTAAAGTGGATGAAAAAATACCCATTTATTGTGAAGGTGAAAATCTTGAAATATCTTTTAATGCAAAGTATTTAATTGATGCTTTAAAGGTTATAGATTCGGAGGATTTAGATATTTCCTTGTCAGGCTCTTTAAGCCCTGGAATAATCAAGCCGGGTAATAACAGCAATTATTTATATCTGATTTTACCTCTCAGAACAATTTAAATTGGAGAAAAGCTGTGATTTTAAATAGCATTTCAGTTGAAAACTATCGAAATTATGAAAATCAAAAAGTAAATTTAAATAGTGATGTAAATATATTTTTTGGTGACAATGGACAAGGTAAGACAAATTTACTGGAGGCTGTTTATTATATTGCCACAGGAAGCTCTTTTCGTAATAGTAAAGATTTGGAAATAATAAAATGGGATAAAGATTTTTTTAGAATAATAGGTAAAATATATAAGAAAAGCATAGAGAGAGAAATAATAATAGAGTTTTTTTATCAAAACAGTGGTAATAAACAATTAAAAATAAATGGTGTAAAATATAAAAAGGTATCTGATGTTTTAGGATACCTGCAGGCTGTTATTTTTTCGCCTGATGATTTAAATATCATTAAAGGTTCTCCTGCAGAAAGGAGAAAATTTATCGATACAGAAATTAGTCAGTTAACAAGTGGTTATTATGAAGTACTTGCAAATTATAACAAGGTACTAAATCAACGGAATAATCTACTAAAGGTCATTAGGGATAATAATGAAAAAACAGATACTCTGGAAATTTGGGATGAACAATTAGTTAAACTGGGAAGCATAATTATCAAAAATAGAATAGATTTTCTTAAAAAAGTAGTTCCTTTAGCGAGGAAAATTCAATATGAAATAACCGAGGGAAATGAACAACTTGATATAACATATAATTCCATAATAATTGATAAACCAGAAAATGAAATTAAAGTAATTGAAAAATCTTTTCATGAAATAATTAAAAAAAATAGAAACAAAGAAATATATCGGGCAATATCTCTCTATGGACCACATCGGGATGATCTTAATTTTTATGTGAATAAAAAAGATCTAAAAAATTATGGTTCTCAGGGACAACAAAGGACAAGTATTTTGTCAGTTAAAATCGCAGAATTGAAAATGTTTTATAACCATAATGATGAATATCCGTTGTTGTTATTGGATGATGTAATGTCTGAATTAGACGATAAAAGAAGGAATTTCTTAATAAGGGTAATAAGAGAAAATCAAATACAAACCTTGATTACAGGTGCTAGTAAAGAAATAACTGATAATATTATAGAAAAAGAGATTTTCAAAGTTGTTGATGGTATTATCACCAGCTGTTAAGGAGGATTAATATTGTTTCTACATTTAGGGGAAAATGTCATTGTTCCAAAAAAATCTGTAATAGGGATTTTTGATAAAGAAAAAACCACCAGTTCAATAGCAACCCGTGAGTATTTGGAAATAGCCCAATCAGAAAATAAAATAATAAAAATTGGAAGCGATGAAAATTATAAAACTTTTATTCTAACAAATCATGGTATTTACTTGTCACCTATTTCTTCCTATACACTTTATAAAAGATTTCAACAAATATTTCTTCAAAACGAGGAAAAAATTAATTAACCGGGTATAACCCGGTTAATTTTATAATAATAGGGAATAATTTCCTTTTTTATTGATATTAATTAAATATTTTGCTATAATTCTAATTTAGGGAAATTACTTACAAGGGGAGAATAATGTGGAACAATTTAATAATAATGGATACACAGCCAATGAAATACAGGTATTAGAAGGTTTAGAAGCAGTAAGAAAAAGACCAGGTATGTATATTGGTAGTACAAGCTCCCGTGGATTGCACCATTTGGTTTATGAGATAGTAGATAATAGTATCGATGAGGCTTTAGCAGGTTTTGGAAATAAAATAGAAGTAATAATTCATAATGATAACAGTATTACCGTTATTGATGAGGGAAGGGGGATCCCTGTTGAACCCCACCCAAAAATGAAAATACCTGCTGTTGAGTTAGTTATGACTACCCTTCATGCTGGCGGTAAGTTTGGTGGAAAGGGTTATAAAGTTTCGGGCGGGCTTCATGGAGTTGGTATGTCGGTAGTAAATGCTCTTTCTGAATGGCTGGAGGTTGAAGTAAATAGAGAAGGAAAAATATTCCAACAGAGGTATGAAAGGGGTAAAACAGCCTCCAAGCTCCAGGTAATAGGCAGTTCTAAAAAAACAGGAACAAAAATAGTATTTAAGCCTGACAATCTTATTTTTGAAGATACTGTCTATGATTTTAATGTTTTGGTACAGAGGTTAAGGGAATTGTCTTTTTTAAATAAAGGTTTAAAAATATCTTTAAAAGACGAAAGGGATAATAACGAAGCAGTATTCCTTCATAATGGTGGAATTTTAGACTTTGTAAAACATATCAATAAAAACAAAGATGCTATAAATAGCAAGGTGATTTTTTTCGAAGATGAAAAAGATGATATACAGGTAGAAGTAGCATTACAGTATACTGATACTTATAATGAAAATATATTTTCTTATGCCAATAACATTAATACCCATGAGGGTGGAACCCATGAATCAGGTTTTAAATCAGCCTTGACCAGGGTTATTAATGACTATGCCCGTAAACAAAATTTATTGAAAGATAATGATAGCAACCTGACGGGAGAAGATATCAGAGAAGGCTTAACTGCAGTTATAAGTGTTAAAGTACCTGAACCCCAGTTTGAGGGGCAGACAAAAACAAAACTAGGAAACAGTGAAGTAAGGGGAATAGCAGAAAGTATAGTAAATGAAAATTTATCTACCTTTTTAGAAGAAAACCCGGCAGTAGGTAAAAAAATAATCGAAAAGGCTGTCTATGCTGCAAGGGCAAGAGAAGCAGCCCGTAAAGCCAGGGAACTAACCAGAAGAAAAAATGCATTAGAAAATACTGCTTTACCGGGAAAGTTAGCTGATTGTTCTATTAAAGATCCCCAGTTTTGTGAACTTTACCTGGTGGAGGGTGATTCTGCGGGAGGTTCTGCTAAACAGGGAAGGGACAGAAGATTCCAGGCTATATTACCTTTAAGGGGAAAAATCATAAACGTAGAAAAAGCCAGGCTGGATAAAATATTGAATAATGAAGAAATAAGGGCAATCATTACAGCCATGGGTACCGGAATTAGTGAAGATTTTGATATAACAAAGGCAAGGTATAATAAAATTATTTTAATGAGTGATGCCGACGTTGACGGTGCCCATATCAGAACCTTACTTTTAACTTTCTTTTACCGCTATATGAAGCCTTTAGTAGAGCAAGGTTATGTGTATATTGCCCAGCCCCCCCTTTATAAAGTAAAGAAAAATAGAGAAGAAACCTATCTATATTCTGATGATGAACTTAACAGACATTTAGAAAAGGTAGGCAGGGACAATTATTCCATTCAAAGATATAAAGGTTTGGGTGAAATGAACCCTGACCAACTTTGGGATACGACTATGAATCCAAAAACTAGGACAATACTTCGGGTAAATTTGGAGGATGCAATCAGGGCTGACGAAATATTTACCATACTTATGGGGGATAAGGTAGAGCCCAGAAGGGATTTTATCCAATCAAATGCTAAGTATGTGAGAAATCTGGATATATAAGAAGTTAGTAGTTATAAAAATATACAAATATAAATTGTTTGAATAGTGAAAGGAGATCCAATAGTGGAGAATTTCACCCACGGAAAGATTGTACCAATTAAAATCGAAGAAGAAATGCAAAATTCATATATCGATTATGCCATGAGTGTTATTGTGGGAAGAGCCCTCCCTGATGTAAGGGATGGTTTAAAACCGGTACACAGAAGAATACTTTTCTCAATGTATAAAACTGGTATGACTCCGGACAAACCTCACAAAAAATCTGCCCACGTAGTTGGGGACGTTTTAGCAAAATACCATCCCCATGGTGACAGTGCAGTATATGATGCAATGGTTAGGATGGCTCAATCCTTTTCTACCCGTTATCCGTTGGTTGACGGTCATGGTAACTTCGGTTCTGTAGATGGTGACTCTGCTGCGGCTATGCGTTATACAGAAGTAAGAATGTCAAAGCTGGCTACAGAGTTATTATCAGATATTGAAAAAGACACCATAGACTATATTCCCAACTATGATGAATCTCTGGAAGAACCAGTGGTCCTTCCAGCCAGGTACCCAAATTTACTGGTAAATGGTTCATCAGGTATAGCAGTTGGGATGGCTACCAATATCCCTCCCCATAACCTAGGGGAGGTAATTAACGGTGTAATTTCCCTCATTGATAATCCTCATATCGATGATAAGGATTTAATGAAGATTGTTAAGGGACCTGACTTTCCTACAGGCGGGATTATCATGGGCAAAAGAGGTATAAAAGAGGCCTATGAAACAGGGCGGGGTGTTGTCAAGGTAAGGGGTAAAACCCAAATAGAAAAAATGAATAACGGCAAGATGAGAATTGTAGCAACCGAACTTCCCTATATGGTAAATAAGGCCAAGTTAATTGAAAAGATTGCAGAATTGGTCAGGGATAAAAAGATTGATGGCATTACCGATTTGCGTGATGAATCCGATCGTACTGGAATGAGGGTGGTAATAGAATTACGCCGGGATGTTAATCCCCAGGTAATTTTAAACCAGCTTTATAAAAATACTCAATTGCAGGAGACCTTTGGCATAATTATGCTGGCTTTGGTTGATGGCGAGCCCAGGGTCTTAAGCCTGAAACAAGTATTATTCTATTATCTGGAGCATCAGAAGGATGTAATCGTCCGCCGTACTAAATACGAGCTTGCCAAAGCGGAAGAAAGAGCTCACATTGTTGAAGGTTTGAGGATTGCCCTTAATAATCTGGACGAGGTTATAAAAACTATCCGCCAATCAAGGACTACTGAAGAGGCAAGGACAAATCTTATGAGCAGATTTGGTTTGAGTGAAAAACAGGCTCAAGCCATTTTGGATATGCGCTTGCAGAAATTGACCGGCTTAGAAAGGGAAAAGCTGGAGGAAGAGTACAAGCTTTTAATGGAGAAAATTGAATATTACCGCAGTGTATTAGCTGATGAAAGAATGGTTTATGACCTTATAAAAGAGGAAATTACCATAATTCGAGATAAATATTCCGATGAAAGAAGAACAGAACTTAGTATTTCTGATGACAAACTGGAAATGGAAGATTTAATTGCTGATGAGGATGTAGTTATAACCATCAGCCATAACGGGTATATAAAAAGGATGCCTACCGATACCTATAAGAGTCAGCGCAGAGGTGGAAAAGGTATTACCGCCATGACCACCAAAGGTGAAGATTTTGTCGAGCAGTTGTTTATTACCACAACCCACAATTATCTTTTATTCTTTACCAATAAGGGTAAGGTCTACCGGCTGAAGGTTTATGAGATTCCCGAATCAGGCAGGCAATCTAAGGGAACGGCCATAGTAAATCTATTATACATTGACGGTAATGAACAAATTACTACTGTTATCCCTGTGAAGGAATACAATGAAGGCTGGTTTTTATTGGCGGCGACAAAAAAAGGGATTATCAAGAAAACAGATTTAAGGGAGTACAATACCTCTCGTAAAGATGGAATTATAGCCATTACCCTGGATGAAGATGACGAGTTAATGGGTGTTCAGCTTACAGATGGAAATCAGGATGTTATTCTCGTGACAGGTGAAGGAACCGCTATTAGATTTAATGAGACAGATGTTAGACCAATGGGCAGAACAGCCCGTGGTGTGCGCGGCATAAACCTGGAAAAAACTGATTTAGTTGTAGGTATGGATATTGTTAGGGATACAGCACAGCTATTGGTAATTACCGATAAAGGATATGGAAAGCGAACTCCCCTAACGGAATATCGAACCCAAACCAGAGGCGGAAAAGGTATTATTACATTAAGAACTACCCCCCGCAACGGCAGATTAGTTGGTACTAAGGTAGTTAAAGAAGGGGAAGAAATTATGATTATCTCCAAAGAAGGTATCATAATCCGTCTCAAAGTTGATGATATTTCCTCCATGAGCAGGACCACCCAAGGGGTACTGATTATGAGAGTAGGTGAAGAAGACGCTGTTGTAGCAATTGCCAGGGTAGTATCAGAAGACAGTTAAAAAATTAAGAACCGTAGAATATGCGGTTCTTTGTTTTTATACTTATCAGAGTACAACTATTGCTTCCCTATTCTAAAGGCTCGATGCAAGCCGTGTTTTCAATTGGGGAAGATATAAATAATACATTTTTAGGAGTGATTTTATGGAAAAGGTCATTTACCTGGATAATAATAAGCAATTGACCCTAAAGGCAGGGGAGCTAAGCTATTTGTTTAAAATCGAAAAGGAAAATTCCCTAGCGGAGGTTTTAGTTGATTTAATAAATAACCGGTTAAGGGTTTTAAAATTAGAAGGACAAAACATTAACCAGCTTTTGCAAAGTATATTAGAAATTGCAAAACTAAACCATTTGGGTAAAATATGGGCTGTAGCTACACCTGGCCAATGGCAGCTTTTATTTAAAAATGGTTATATTTTAGAAGGTATTTTACCAAAATATTTTGGGGAGGAAGAAGCATATTATATGGCATATTTTCTGAACCCTTCTCGGCGTATAAGTAAATTAATCGAAGAGGAAGATGCCCTAATAAAAAACCTTCAGCAGCAAAATTTAAATGGAAATTGCCCTGATTTACCAATAGGTTATGAGATGCGCTTAGGAACATTGGAAGATGCAAATGAACTAGCTAATTTTTATGATAAAATCTTTCCGACTTACCCCACTCCAATGCATAATCCAAATTATGTAAAAAAAATGATAAATAACTGTGTAATATTTAACCTGGTTTTATGGAATGGTAATATTATAGCTGCTGCATCAGCAGATATAGAGGAATCATCTAAAACTGCAGAAATGACAGATATTGCCTGTGATCCAGAACATAGGGGAAAACAAATTCCTGTTATTGCCATTAAAAGGCTGGAAGAGAAGATGCAAGAATTAAATATGAAAACCTTATATACTTTAGCCAGAGCGAAATTGCCAGGAATCAATAAGGTCTTTTACCGTCTGGGTTATGAGTATTATGGGCGTCTGATTAATAACTGCGATATATTTGACGGATATGAGGATATGAATCTTTTAGTCAAGATTCTTTAATAGAGAATTTTTAAGATGTGAAAAAATATGTGAAAAAAATTTCAAAGAAGTTATTGAGAAGTAATTTCAACTGTAGTACAATAAACTAGGAAAATTACTATGGAGGTTTTGGTAATGAATATACTGGTAATTAACTGCGGCAGTTCCTCACTCAAATACCAGCTTTTTGATATGACTGATGAGAGTGTACTTGCTAAGGGGCTTGTCGAAAGAATTGGTCTTGAAGGTGCAAAGCTATCACATAGACCAGCAAATAAAGATAGATACGATTTGGAAACAGAAATGCCTACCCACGAGAAGGCAATAGAAATAGTGCTTAATGTGTTGGTTGAACCCGTACATGGTGTACTAGAAAGCATGAATGCTATTAATGCCATTGGGCATAGGGTTGTTCATGGTGGAGAGGATTTTTCTGGTTCCGTTCTTATTAATGAACAGGTAATGCAGGCTTTAAATGACAATATTTCTTTAGCCCCATTGCACAATCCACCTAATATTATGGGTATTGAAGCATGTAAAAAATTAATGCCCAATGTTCCACAGGTAGGGGTTTTTGATACTGCATTCCATCAAACTCTGCCTAAACATGCGTATCTTTACGGCATTCCTTACGAATATTATGAAAAATATAAGATACGCAAATATGGTTTTCATGGAACTTCCCATAAATATGTATCTCAAAGAGCGGCAGCCATCTTAAAAAGACCTATAGAGGAACTAAAACTTGTTACCTGTCATTTAGGCAATGGAGCAAGTATTTGTGCCATAGACGGTGGTAAATCTGTTGAGACAAGTATGGGCTTTACTCCTTTGGAAGGCTTAATGATGGGTACCCGTTCTGGAGATATAGACCCAGCCATTGTTTCTTTCTTATTGGAAAAAGAGGGATGGACTCTAGAGGAGGCTACTAACTTTTTAAATAAACGCAGCGGTGTCTTGGGCATTTCAGGAGTCAGCAGTGATTTTAGGGATATAGAAACAGCTGCTGCCAAAGGCAATCAAAGGGCACAATTGGCCTTGGACAGGTTTGCATATATGGTTGCTAAGTATATTGGTTCCTATGTAGCAGTTATGAATGGTATTGATGCCCTTATTTTTACAGCGGGATTAGGTGAAAATTCCCCAGAAATGCGGTATGAAATCTGTAAAGGGTTAACATTCTTTGGAATGGAAATGGATGAAGAAAAAAATAAAATTAGAGGAAAAGAAGCAGATGTTTCTGTACAAAATTCCAAAGTAAAAATATTAGTAATACCCACCAATGAAGAATTAATGATTGCCAGAGATACTAATGAAATAGTTGGAAAATAAATGGCTTGACAATTATTAATAGCATATAGTAATATACTTTTAATCTAATAGAGGCTCAAAACACAGTGAAAGGGAACATGTACTCTAGGTTCTTTTGCAGAGAGTTGGTGGTGGGTGAAAACCAACATAGATCTAGAGGAATTCCGCCCAGGAGTGGGGTACGATGAGTACCACGGCTGAACACAGTCCGTTAGCGTGTAATTAAGAGGGGAGAAGTTTTTTTCTTCCAAATCGGGTGGCAACGCGGGTTTATTACAAGCTCGTCCCTGTATAGTCTACAGGTGACGTGCTTTTTTATTTATCTAAATAAATAGTAACTAAATTAGCGAGGTGTTTTTAAAATGCTTGATATTAAACTGGTCAGGGACAACCCCCAATTAGTCCAGGAAGCTATGGAGAAAAGGGGGAAACAGGTCAGGCTTGATGAATTTTTAGCTTTGGATGAAGAACGGCGTAAAAAATTAGCAGAGGTTGAACAGTTAAAAAATAAGCGCAATACAGTTTCCAAAGAGATAGGACAGTTAAAAAGAGAAGGAAAAAATGCCGATCAGCTCATGGCAGAAGTGGGACAGGTTGGAGATAGAATTAAAGAGCTGGACGAAAATGTTAATGAGATTGAAGATAAGCTTAATGAAATAATTATGGGAATCCCTAACATACCCCATGACAGTTTGCCTGAAGGACCAGATGAAAGCTTTAACAGGGAAGAGCGTAAATGGGGAGAACCAAGGAATTTTGCATTTGAAGCTAAAGCCCATTGGGATTTGGGAGAAAGCCTAAATATCTTGGATTTTGAAAGGGGTGCCAAGGTTACAGGGGCAAGGTTTACCTTTTATAAAGGACTGGGTTCCCGTTTGGAAAGAGCCCTTATAAGCTTTATGCTGGATGTACATACTGAGCAGCATGGTTATACTGAGGTCTTACCGCCCTTTATGGTACATCGGCACAGTATGGTAGGCACTGGTCAACTTCCAAAATTTGAAGACGATATGTTTAGGGTAGCGAATACAGAATACTTTTTAATTCCTACGGCGGAAGTACCAGTAACAAACCTTTACCGTGAAGAAATACTTGATGAAAAGGATTTGCCCATTCTTCACTGTGCATATAGTCCGTGTTTCAGGGCAGAAGCAGGTGCCCACGGAAGGGATACCAGAGGGCTTATCCGTCAGCATCAGTTTAACAAGGTGGAGTTGGTTAAATTTGCCCATCCGGAAAACTCTTATGATGAATTAGAAAAGCTGACCTCAGATGCCGAAAAGATATTACAGCTTCTAGAACTGCCTTATCGCGTGGTTACTTTAGCTACCGGTGATATTGGTTTTTCTGCGGCAAAAACATATGATATAGAGGTGTGGCTGCCTAGCTTCAACGCATATCGGGAGATATCTTCCTGCAGTAATTTTGAGGATTTCCAGGCTAGAAGGGCTAATATCCGTTATCGGGATGCCAAGGGCAAGCCAAGATTTGTCCATACTTTAAATGGTTCTGGATTGGCGGTAGGCAGGACAACATCAGCTATCCTGGAAAGCTACCAGCAGGAAGATGGTTCAATATTAATTCCAAAAGTACTGCAAAAGTATATGGGTGGAAGGGAAGTAATCAGGTAAACTTTGGAGATATACTGTATGTCAGTGCGGCGGCAATTGGGTTAAACTGCATGACAGTGCGAAGTGTTACAGTGCGATAGGATAGGTAAGCTATGGAGTCAATCCGAATGACAGTAGGCTTATCCGCTAAATGAATGTCAGGCAGGCTTTTAGGTGAGTTTACGGTGACAGGCAAAATTTGTGTGTCAGACGCAATAAATATCCCTTAAGTAGTTCAGACGCTCAAATCTGACCTTTGAGTAAGTCAGACGTAAAATTTTTGCCCAGAAGTATTTCCCTGATTACTGATCACTGGGCACACTACCAGATATGTTAACGTAATAGCTAAAACAAGCCAATTATTTCCACATTGACATTATCCAATATTATATGCTATACTACTTCTTGCGTTCAAAAAAATATGTGACAGACATTGGGTACTAATAATTAGTCACCAATCAGGAGAGGTGTCCGAGCGGTTTAAGGAGGCGGTCTTGAAAACCGTTGAACCTTTGCGGGTTCCGTGGGTTCGAATCCCACCCTCTCCGCCATTTTAGAGGTTAGAAGTTAGAAGTTAGAGGTTGGATGTTAGAAGAACCGAAAGCTTCAGGGTTATAAAAAAGAAGTTATTAATATGAACGCAGGAAGTAGGCGGCTGGAAAAGATTAAAACTAGCCAAGCCTAAGTAATTGTAGTATAATATAATTTGTATTTAAAAATGGAGAGATGGCCGAGTAGGCCGAAGGCGGTCGCCTGCTAAGCGATTATACGGGCTAATACCCGTATCGAGGGTTCGAATCCCTCTCTCTCCGCCATATATGCGCCCGTAGCTCAGTTGGATAGAGTAACAGACTACGAATCTGGAGGTCGCAGGTTCGAATCCTGCCGGGCGCGCCACAAAGAACAGCAGAAATGCTGTTCTTTTTATTTTTAAACCACTGGTCCAATTGTGCACACGGATTCACACGGTTTTCTGAGCTAATATTTTAGTTAGTAATTTTATTGTAAAAAAGCAGGATTTCTGACAGAAAAGACATAATATAACTAAAAAATACAAATTAAACCAAATATTTGACAATATAAGGGGTGGTAGGATTGTTGAAATTTAGCAGAATAATGTTTTTGAGTCTAGCAATTTTTTTGATTTTTGGAAATGGGATTGCTTGGACCCATGAAATAAAAGATAATACAAAAACAGGTAATGAAGATCTTATATTAAACTTTGTTGAGGGGAATTTTACATATTATTTTGGTGCTAAACCGGATATTTTACAAGCAATAAAAGTAATATCTTTACCAGAAAACGGGATCCTTAAGCTAGGTAGTAGTGTTGTAGAAATTTATCAGGAGATACCAAGAGGTCAGCTTGGTAATTTAGCATTTTATCCCAATTTAAATTGGAATGGGTCAACAAGTTTTGATTGGCAAGGATCAGATGGCGGTAGTTTTACCGATGAATCTGCAATTATGAATATTGTAATTCAGGCTGTTAATGACCAGCCAACTAATCCTGGACCATTTACATTACCGGCGGAGGGTGAGCAGTTTAAAGGGGGAGAGATTATCAGGGTAAGCTGGCAACCGTCCATTGACCCTGATGGTGATATTATTACGTACCAACTATACAGTAAAGGTGCAACTGATGTATGGGTTTTAGTTACAGGGGAATGCCAAAACAACTATTATGATTTTACACTGCCGCTATACAACAGAACTGATTTCAAATTTCGTGTTCGTGCATATGATGGGAAACTCGATACAGAGTATATAGAAAGTACTGTGTTTACTATAGATAGTGAGAATCCAACTACTCCTGTCATGCAACTAAAAAAGGAAGATGGTTCAGCATACGACCAAGCGCAATGGGCGGCTGAAAATATTTCAGTAATTCTTTCCGGTGGCAGTGACAATCTTACCGGTGTAAGCAGGCAGTATAGGTTAAATGATGGAGAATGGACGACGGCGGATACGGCGGTAATTTCAGAAGAGGGAAACCATATCCTTTCCTATAGATCTATGGATGGTGCAGGTAATTACTCTGCTGTAAACAATGTCACTTTAAGGATTGATAAAACCCCGCCCCAGGAATTTGAAGTAAGTGTAAATACCATTAGTAAAAATGAAATTAAAATTACCGGAACAACAACCGACAGCTATGCTGGCTTAGAAAAAGCCAGTCCTTATGAGTTTTATTGCAGCGCTAATGGCTGGACCGGAGCAAAGGAGGAAACGGAACATACCTTCAACGGTTTAACTCCCAACACACCTTATGAATTTCAAATGAAAGCTTTTGACCAGCTTGGACAAGTAAGAACAACAAATATTTATACGGGTTATACCCTGGCTGATATTCCTTTAATTAATTTTTTATCCAGAGAGAATAATAGTATTACTGGAGACATTAATTCTGGGGAAAATCCTGATGGTACTCTCTATTACTTGGAATATGGGTTAGATGAAAATTTTATTAATGGCGTAGAGATTATAAAAAATTGGTCTTCCGATACTAATTTTACAGTTGAGGATTTAAACCCAGAGAGCACCTATTACTTTAGAGCAAAAGCAAAAAATGGAGATGGAGTAGAGACGGAATGGTCCTCTGTTGTTTCGGAAACTACAAAGCCCATTGAGGTTGAAAAGCCGACTTTACCGGTTGAATCATCCCCCCGGGATGATAATGACTACCTGGATAATACTTTAGTCCAGGTGATAGACCCCCTGGGTGAGACCATGACAGGAGTTACATGGAATAAGAATATCAATGAAAATAAAGAAAGCATCATAAATATTACCTTTTCCAATTTAAACTTAAGCCATATTAAGAATATGTTTAATAAAAGTATAAGAATTAATATATTAGAAGATGCACAAGAACAAAATGTAATAATTCCTATTCAGATTTGGGAGCAGATGGGACAGGCAGAAATTGAATTAATTTTAACTAACCCTGAGTTAACATTGCATATACCAACAAATAAAAGGCAAGGTATAGCCAATTATGGACAAAGTGAAATAATGTTTAAAATAAGGGAAGCTGTGAGACCGATAAACTTAAATAATAAAGAGGGTGAAAATTTTAATTTTGTTGCCAGTTTGCCTGATATTACTGTTCTTGGAACGCAAGACGGAAAGTATTTTATGATGGAAAATGCGGCAGATAATCTATTCATAAAGGTTTCTTTAGATTTAAATAGCTGGCGGGAGTTTTCTAACCCCAGATATTTAAATATCTATAGATATGAGGAAGAATCAGAAAATTGGATATATGTAAGAACAAGGCTAGATATAGACAAAAACGAAATTTCAGCTCTGTTAAAGGACCTAGGCAGCCATGTCATTGCAGAATTTCATAAAGATTTTTCGGATTTATCAGGGCATTGGGCGGAAGAAGAAATTGAGTACCTAGCAGGTAAATATCTAGTGGCAGGCATAAGTGAAAAAGATTTTGCACCTGATAAGGCCTTTACCAGGGCTGAATTAGCAGTACTCCTTGTCAGAATACTTGAACTGGAAGGAAATCAAATTATAGAACAGGATCTTAAAGATATTTCTCCTGAAGACTGGTTTTATGAAGGTGTCAATGCTGTAGCCAGCTTAGGTATCATGGAGGGAGTAACAGATAACAGTTTTGACCCTGGAAAAAATATGACCTCTACAGAATTAAATGACATTTTAATAAATGCAGCGATAAAAATGGGTAAGATCAATCCTTTAGACATAGCGCAAGTTAAAGAAGATATTTATATGAGGAGTAGTACTTTCTATGGAGATGATGTAAGCAGGGCTCAAGGTATATTAATGTTAAAATACTTTTTAGATTTAATAGGAATATAAAAATACGCTATTTTACATATATAGCCTTTTGACAAGAGAGAAAAAACATAGTATTATTTAGTTTAGGCTATGTGCGCCCGTAGCTCAGGAGGACAGAGCAACGGTTTCCTAAACCGTGTGCCAGGGGTTCGAGTCCCTTCGGGCGCGCCATTTTTATTTGGAGGCAGAAATCATGCTCTCCCATGAAGACTACATGCAAGAAGCCCTTCAGGAAGCAAAAAAAGCTTTTAATGAAAACGAAGTTCCTATTGGTGCGGTTGTTGTTAGAGATGGAAAGATAATAGGTCGCGGGCGCAATCAGAGAGAAACCTTAAATGACCCTACTGCCCATGCAGAAATACTGGCTCTTCGTGATGCCGGCAGCAATCTTGGCAGCTGGCGTCTGACAGGTACTGTTTTATATGTAACCATTGAACCCTGTCCTATGTGTGCAGGTGCCCTGATAAACAGCAGGATAGATACTGTTGTCTATGGAGCCGACGAGCCAAAATTTGGTTCGGCAGGCAGTCAATTAAATCTTCTCCAGTATCCCGGCTTTAACCACCAGGTCAAAATAATCGGACCTGTATTAGAAGATGAGTGCAAAGCGATAATGAAAGACTTCTTTCAAAAATTAAGAAGTAACAAATAATTCATACTAGACACCAGACCTTCATGCAAAACTTGCACCTAGACCCGATGAAAATTGCATGCAAGTTGCAAAGTCCTTATCCGTGTCTATCCTTATGGTCCGAAGGACCCCGTGGTTTCAAACTATCTCAGGATAGCAACCAGTCACTAGAAACTTAATATGGAGAGATGGCCGAGTCCGGTTTAAGGCGCACGACTCGAAATGTGTGGAGCTTTGTGGAAACCATGTAGCCGAAAACCTTGATTTTATGGGGTTTTCCAAACCTTCGAAGTTCGAATTGGGATAGGTTTTTGAGCTGTTCTATCCAAGTTCTATCCGAGGTACTCAAACAAGTTTATATTCGGAGAGTTGTCCGAGCGGCTTAAGGAGCTGGTCTCGAAAACCAGTGTACATGTAAATGTACCCAGGGTTCAAATCCCTGACTCTCCGCCATCATGGGGCTGTTAATTTTAAAGATTAGCAGTCCCTGCCATTTTAAGCGGCAAAGATTTCTGAATGATCTTGGCCGTTTTTTTCTTGGATTGGTATTCCAGATGGCCATAGGTATTGACCGTTGTCCGGATGTCGCTATGACCAACCCAATCTCTGATACGCTCCATAGGCACTTCATTGGCCATCATCAATCCTACGCACGAATGTCGAAGGTCATGGAACCTGACATGCGGCAATCCGGCTTTCTTGAGTAACTCCCGGTGCCTGTTGGTTATGTAACCCGGGTCGATGATTTCCCCCAAAGGATGGACGCAAAGATATCCAAGCCATTCGTTGCTGTATGAACTGCCACAAAGCTTCCTCAGTTCCTTGTTCTCAGCTATTTTTGCTTTTATCCTTTCCTCTACATAAGGAATCAAGGGATAAGTGCGGTTGCTTAAATCCGTTTTGAGCTTATCGGAAGGGATATATATCTTTTGCTTATCGATCACTGCTGTCGTTACAGTGTGATTAGCCCGAAAGAATTTGTGCTGAAAATCAAATTGCGATTCCCTGGTGCCAACACACTCACTGCGTCGCATCCCATAAAAGCCGCCGAGCAATATAGGGATTTCAATAATATCTCCGACAATAAATTCGAGATAATACTGCATCTGTTCAGCATTGAGCGTCGCCGCATTATATTTCTCGATTTTGTGTAAGGTGATTGCGCTGTTTGGATTCACACTGATCATCTTTTTGCTGACGGCATAATTCAATACTTGGTTGATAACAGTGTAATCCTTGGCAACTGTAGCCTTCTTCTTGCCGTGTTTCAGCCGATAAGCGTAATGTCCCTTGAGCAGATCGGGCGTAATTTCTTGGACAGTGCATCCATAAGCCTTGAATGTCGGATACAGGTTTTGCTTTATGTTATCTGCATATCCGGCCCAGGTATTGAGCTTGATCGTTCTGTCGAAATTAAAATCTTCACCCACCACAATGTTATCCGGGTGTCTGAATGCCAACCATTCATTTAATAAATCCGCGAACAAGGGATTTGCGGAATGGTTTTCATCGGAATCATCATGAGTAATGCTCTTTTCAGGCACTTCATGCGCAAACGTCTTATCCGCCACACCATTTTTCAGGTCAAGCGAATATTGGATTCTGGTTGATAAGCATTTGCTTTCGGCTTCTGCTTCATTTTCCTCAATTGCAGAAAGCCCTGTTGAAATCCAAAGAGGCTTGCGCTTACCGTTCTGATCCTTTCGATTGAGAACGATGTAATAATATCCTTTCTTTGGTGTTATGAAGCCTCCAATCAATTCATCTTCGGTCAATCTGACCATTTTCAGCATTTGAGTGAGTTCCATATGATTCCTCCTTTCGAATTATTCACTCACCTGCCGTTGACATGATGAGTGTATCACAATAAAAAAGGCTCGTAAAATGTACAAATATCATTTTTTATTGGCTGTCGCTGCTTGTACCTATTCTCAGATAGCTAAATAAAAAAGGCTTGGGGATTTTATATGCCCGCCCAACCTTTAAACATTCAATCTTATTTTCTTGTATCAAACCGTATCCTGTTTTTAGGCTAATGCCAAGAATTTCACACATTTGCTTTATATCAAGCACATCGGGATAGCCCTTTAGCATGATACGGTAGGCTTTTTCTTGGGATAATTTTTCATTAGCCATAGTAAGCCTCCTTCTCGTTTTTAATTACGCGCTACTTTCTATTTTTGATTCGCGAAGCAGGAGATGCGCCTTAGTTTGGACGTGCATATATACTCACTTGGATAGGCGCACCCCTACTCGCGTTTCTGTTTTGGTTTTATTACTTATGGCTTTATCCGGCAGACGGCGGTTGACCGTCTTCATAGGAATCTTACCTCTCCCAGGTTCTCTGCAAGCCGCCCCCATTGCGTGATCCCGCTAAGCGGGGCTGTGGCTGGACGGAAGTATCATTATCCCTCCGTATGTGTCGCCGCCTTAAATGTAACCAGCATTTATTTACTGCATGGGTATTGACCGCTCGCACCCTTACCTTTATTCACTCCTCAATGGTGTGGATATTGGGACTGTGGTCTTGGCGTACCTGCAATCTGGCTTTCCTTCACAAGGACATACGGGGAATGTACCGGATAAAAAACCTATTCAGTTATCAAGGTTCAATTGAGGGGGTAGATGTATCCCTCTATCAATCAGCAGATTTTTAGGGCGATTTCGCAGGGGGTTAGAAAAAAATTTTTATAAATTTTTCTATGTTCTTTAATCCGCGATTAATCGAGTCCCTAATAGTGCTTTCTCCAACTCCTTCAATCCGTGCAATTTGTGCTTTGCTCATATTCAAAAAGAAATAGGCATAAACACGCTTCGCCTGTTTTTCCGGTAGACTGTTGATAGCGGCATATAATTCCTGATTGCTCAGCTTTCTTTCATAGATTTCATGCGGCGATAAAACCAGCAAGATGATATCCTTTTCAATACCGTCGCCAGCATCAAGGGAATAATATGCTTTGTAGACACGCCTACGCTCGAAGTCTGCATGTTCCTTTCGATTAAACAGTTTAAATAGTTCCGCAATTTCATCTGTTACTTCAATGAAAAAGTCGGATTTATAGAACGGGTAGTAATCCCGTAAATTGATTCTTTTCATATATGAACCCTCCGTTTTGATTTTTTTAGTAAAGAAAAACCAAAACAGAGGAGGAGAGCGGCACCCGGACGAATATCTTAAAAAAGCAAAAAAGCAGAGCTTGTCCACTATAAAAGATTGAATAAAAATGGATGAGTTCTTTCGACATACTAAAAGTCGTAAAAACAAATATTTTGTCAATAAGAAAACCGCAATTCGCTTATTGCAAATTGCGGTTTTCCGGGTTATACGGCATGTATTGGATTGTAGTATAATTGAATTTCGTATTCTATTCCATAAGTGTAGAAGGTAAATGTTCACGTTGGAGAAGCTGGCATCGGCATCAATATGGCATCTATAACCCTTTATATCAACTATTTTAGCTTTTTTAACACGCATTCATTTTTCATTTGTCAGACCTCACTTACCTAAAATGAAAAACAATAGCTACATCATCCATATAGCTGTTAGATTTTGCCGAAAAAAGTAAGTAGCCTTGCTATTCAAAATGTCACAAATTTCACCAGTATAGTCGTTGTCCCTTTACTCAAAAAAACAAAAACCTGCCAATAAGAAAGGGCAGGTTATGCGCATAGTATAATGCGGTAGCCAGGCTATCATAGTGCAAAGGCACCTTAGACCCTATGGCTTTGCGTCCCTGCCTTTTGGCAGGTTTGCCCTTATCGCTATTCATTTTGTAAAATAATTCACAAAAGTTTTAAATTAAGTAAAAGTAAGTTTTGATTTATTTATTATACATTATTTAGACGGCAAAAATTGTAAAAAGTTCCAATTTGCTATTCTAATTTTGTAGATAGCCAATACACAAATAATACTGTTGGTTTTCTTAGTCGATTCATAATCCTTTGTGACAGTCGTAAGATGGGGATCAGACCAAAAGCCGCAGCCTCTTGAAATCTACAGGTGAAAAAAGAAGTATAATAAAGGCCTATAAGAAACTAAGTTTTTACCAAATAAGAAACACTTGAACTATTTGTGCGTTTTGTATTGATTTATGACGTTATAACGAATAAAATAAGTAAAGTAGACTGTTAAATTTTACAGGTGGGATGTTGAGTGATGGATTACATTACAGCCCAAGAGGCTGCAAAAAAATGGAATATTTCAGTGCGTAGAGCTCAACTTCTATGCGCTGAAGGTCGAATTGCAGGAGCTATAAAACATGCATCTGTGTGGTTTATTCCCCAAAATGCTGAAAAGCCTGCTGACGGAAGAGCAGGGCGAAAGTCACCAAGAAAGAAATGATATTAGGGATCGATTTATTTTGCGGAGATTGAAGCATGTATGGTTAAATTAACAGCGAGGACTTGTTTCTAACACGTGGTTAACAAGCCAAGAGAAGACAATGAAATAAATTTGGGAGGATTATCTAAATGAGTGAAAAACTACAACGCTTTACCAAGCTTTTAAGGGACATGTTTGAGCTGGAAAAATCAGACCTTGATTTTGGCATATACCGTATTATGAATATCCGTAAAAACGAGATAAATAACTTCATTGAAAATACTCTTTCAGGTGAAGTTAGTTCTATATTATCAAAATATGCTACTGATAACAGCGAAGTTAGAAATCGTATCGAAGAAATTGAGAAGCAATGTCAAAGTGTTGGTGTAAAGGTTGAGGACAGCAAGCTAAGAGAAGAATATGCAGAATATAAAGTATTACTTGATTCTGGAACGGGAGTTGCTGAGCTGGAAAGCGATGTTTATTCAGCTCTTTATAATTTTTTTAGCCGCTATTATGATGAGGGAGATTTTATCAGTAAACGCCGCTATAAAGAAGGGGTTTATGGTATTCCTTATGAAGGCGAAGAAGTAAAGCTCTACTGGGCTAATCATGACCAATACTACATCAAAACCAGTGAAAACTTCAGGGATTATTCTTTTAAGGTGGATGTGCAAGGAGTAAAATTTACGATACATTTTAAACTTGTAGATGCTGAAACCGAGCAAAACAACAATAAGGAAAGCGACGATAAAAAGCGTGAATTTATACTGCTTAATGAGAATTTCTTAGAAGCAAACGGTAATGAGCTTATCATAAGATTAGAATATCGTCTTGCTACAAAAGAGCAGGATGACAAAAATAAACTAAAGGATAATTCAAAGCTGAATAAATTCGCTGTTGATAAAATAAAGGATGCTGTTTCGGGCAATGCCGATTTCAAACGGTTTATTTGGGCTGTCAATGCACCGGCACCAACAGAAAAAAATAAAACAAGGACAATTTTGGAAAAGCACCTGGAGGCTTATGTCGCCAAGAACACCTTTGATTATTTTATCCATAAGGATTTACGTGGATTCTTGAATAGGGAACTGGATTTTTACATAAAGTCTGAGATTATGCATTTGGATGATCTGGATACAGATAATGAAGTGAAAGTCAATGCTTACCTGGCCAAGGTTAAGGCCATTAAGAAGGTAGGACACATTATTATCGCTTTTTTGGCACAGATAGAGGAATTTCAGAAAAAGCTTTGGCTGAAGAAAAAGTTTGTGGTGGAAACAAACTGGTGTATCACCCTGGATAAGATTGACGAGAGTTTCTATCCTGAAATCGCTTCAAATGATGGACAACGGCTGGAATGGGTGGAGCTTTATGCTATTGATAAAATTGATGGTGACTTGATGTCCGTAGCCTATTCCAATCCACTTACAATAGAGTTTTTGAAGCAGAACAAAAACCTTGTGTTGGATACAAAGCATTTTAGCAAGGAATTTAAAGAGCGGCTTATTGCGAGCATTAACAATTTAGATGAGAAGACAAATGGATTGATGATTCACAGCGAGAATTTTCAAGCTCTGAATCTACTGCAAGAAAAGTATCGGGGAAGGATTCAGTGCGTGTACATTGATCCGCCGTATAATACGAATGCAAGTGAGATTATTTATAAGAATGGTTATAAAAATAGTTCATGGCTTAGCTTGATTGGAGATAGATTACATTTAAGCAGAAAGCTATTGCTGCAATCAGGTATTAAATGTATAACTATTGATGATGTCGAAATGAAAAGGTTAAGTATCTTATTAGATGATATTTTCGGTGAAGATAATATACTTGGGACTATCGTAATAAAAAACAACCCTTCAGGAAGATCGACACAAAAGGGGATATCAATTGCTCATGAATATGCGATTTTTATAGCCAATGGTTCTTCAACTAAAATAGGGAGACTAGACAGGACAGAAGATCAAAATGCAAGATATGATGAAAAAGATGAAAAAGGCTACTTTGAATGGGTTAATTTTAGAAAACATGGAGGTTTCAAAGCAGAGTCGCCTTCTATGTTTTATCCAATTTTTATTAATAACAACACCGGAAGTATGCGAATACCTAATATGGAGTGGGATGAAGAAAAGAAAAAGTGGGAATTGATGGAGAATCCACAGGAAGGTGAAACGATCTCATTACCTATTGATGAAAATAATATTGAACGTCGTTGGAAGTGGGGCGTTGACCGTGTTTTATCAAATCCAACTGAATTTTGCATTCGGAATGATAGGAATGGTATACCTTCCGTTTATGTAAAGGCACGTTTGAATGATGAAGGAATACTTCCCTTAACTTGGTGGGATAAAAAAGAATATTCTGCTACTGCATACGGTACAAACCTATTAAAAAATATTTTTATGGATTTGAATGTTTTTTCGTATCCGAAATCTATTTTTGCAGTAATTGATTGTTTGAGAGTGTGTAATATAAATGATGATAGTGTCATTTTAGACTATTTTGCAGGCTCCGGGACTACCGGGCATGCAGTAATTGATCTAAACCGTGAGGACAATGGAAATCGCAAATATATCCTTGTTGAAATGGGAAACTATTTTAATACTGTTAC
This sequence comes from Bacillota bacterium, assembly GCA_049323895.1. Taxonomy (GTDB): domain Bacteria; phylum Bacillota; class Peptococcia; order Peptococcales; family BICA1-8; genus JBMOKT01. The sequence continues at coordinate 177,630 of JBMOKT010000026.1, forward strand.
AAAGCCAAGAATTAAAAAGGCTGTTTACTCGAAGGATTGGAAGGATGGCAAGCCACAAAACAGAAATAACGGAATTTCACAAATTTTCAAGTATGTCCGGCTTGAGAGCTATGAAGACACTTTGAACAATATCGACCTTGTTCGTTCAGCAGAGCAGGAAGGCCAGTTTAGACAGAATTCCATGCTGTTTAACGAATACCTTGTATCTTATATGCTTGATATCGAAAGTAGAGGCAGCTTGCTTAGTCTTGAGCGATTCAAAGCGCCGTTTGACTATAAAATGAACATAGTCGAAAACAATGAGATGAAAGAAACAAATATTGACCTTGTAGAAACATTCAATTATTTACTCGGCCTTACCGTGCTGCGCCAAAGCGCTGTTAACCGCTTTAATGCTGCCCCTGACGATAAGGGCCAATATGAAAATGCTGTAAAGCTTGTAGCAAACAAGGAAGGTAAATATGCATTTAAGCAAATTGAAGGTATTATGCCAAATGGAGATAAAGCCCTGATAATTTGGCGTAACCTTTCCGATGATTTAGCATCAGACAATGCTGCACTGGATGCTTTCTTTACCAAGCACTGCCTTAACCCGAAGGACAACGAATTTGACATTATATTTGTTAATGGCGACAACAACCTTGAGAACCTTCGTAAAGATACTGAACGTTGGAAAGTTAACTTGATTGAAATTGAGTTTGGAAAAAGAATGTTCGAGGGGGCATAAGGATGGCAGTTAAAAAGACTAAAAAATCAAAGAAAACAATAAATCTAAATGACTGCCTTGTTTTAAATAAGTATTTCCTCTCACTATTTGGAAAATCAGATTTCAAAGGTCTTACTGATGACATGAAGTCTGCTGATTTGGAAGGGTACAACGAGGAGAATACATCGTACTTTTATGAGTTTATCGCTCGCAAGTATGTAAAGCTTGGTTTTCTTAATAAGGATAAGTTAAAAGAATATGATGAAAATATCTACCGCTATGTTTCTCAAATTGGAGAGCGCCGTGGTGGGCTTACTCTTAAATATTTCCAGTATCTTGCACTGCTTTTTACCGAGATGTATCTTGAAAGATACTTTCTGGATAGAAAAAACTTTATTGCGGATTTAAATACATTTTTGGTTGAGTTTAACTCTGAATTTGATGGAGAAAATATCGAGAGCTATACAGAGGAAAGTTTAAACAAGCTTGCGTATATGTGCGCCACCGGAAGCGGCAAGACGCTTATTATGCATGCAAATATCCTGCAATATCAGCATTATTTCAGAAAAGCACAGGAGTATAATAAGAGTTTGACACTAAACAAAATTATTCTCCTAACGCCGAATGAAGGCTTATCCAATCAGCATATTGAAGAGATGAAGCTCTCCAATATTTCATGCCGTATTTTTGAGAAGAATGCGTATATATTTGGGGATAAGGATGATGTGCTTGTTATAGATATTAATAAACTTGAGGAACAGGGCAAAGTAAAGACTGTTTCGGTAGACAGCTTTGAGCAAAATAATCTTGTATTGGTTGATGAAGGCCACAAGGGACTCTCAGGCAATGTCTGGTATGATTTCCGGAGCCGCTTGTCTGAAAACGGATTTTCCTTTGAATACTCAGCCACTTTCAAACAGGCTATCAAAGAGGATAAGTCAAAATCAGATGAAGAACCCCTTGCTTATCAATATGGCAAGGCGATTGTATTTGATTATTCCTACAAATATTTCTATAACGACGGTTATGGAAAGGAATACCGTATTTATAACTTGAGAAATAGCTTTGGAACGGAGCAGCGTGATTTATATTTAACCGGCTGCCTGCTTAGCTTTTATCAGCAAATGAAGATATACAAAAGTAACAAGGCAGAGTTACTACCCTTTAACATTGAAAATCCCCTGCTTGTGTTTGTAGGCAATAGTGTAAATAAAACCGTTAGCAAGGATGAATTGACAGATGTGCAGGAGGTATTGGCTTTTGTTAATGAATTTACATCAAACAAGGAAAAGACTATTGGCCGCATAAAAATGTTGCTTGACGATAATACCGGGCTGCTTGATGAAAAGGGGCATGAGCTGTTTTACGGTGATTTTTCGTACCTACAGAAGTTATTTAATAGGGATGCAGAAGCTGTATTCGATGATATGTTAAAAATAGTATTTGACACCGCTTCCACAGGCAGGCTGCACCTTGTAAATCTAAAACAGCTTGGCGGTGAAATAGGTTTGCGGATTGGCAGTGACAATGATTTCTTTGGTGTTATCAATGTCGGCGGCGATGCAGAACTTATTAAAAATATTGAAAAAGGGAAAACGGGTATTGTAACTGACGAAAACCAGTTTGAAAATGAATCGCTGTTTAAAAAAATAAATGATAAAAATTCTAAAATCAATATTCTTATCGGGTCTAAAAAATTTACAGAAGGTTGGAATAGCTGGCGTGTTTCTACCATGGGACTTATTAACTTTGCCAAAGGAGAAGGTTCCCAGGCTATCCAACTTTTCGGGAGAGGCGTGCGGCTAAAGGGGTATGGAAACTGCCTCAAGCGCAGTTCTAAGCTTGATTATAATGTTACGTCACCAAAGTATATTAGAAAGGTTGAGACGCTCACCATTTTTGGTGTTAAAGCCGATTATATGGCGCAATTTAAAGAATACCTTGAAAAAGAAGATATTGCGCTTAATGATTCGATCAGAGAATTCAAGCTTCCGGTGGTTAGCCGATTTAATGATGTCAAGGATAAGCTGAAGGTTATAAAGGTTAAAGACGGCATTAATTTTAAAAAGCAGTCGAAACGCCTTGTGCTTACCACACCTACTGATGAGTTTATGAACAATCTCGTAAAAAATAAGATAAAGATTGATTATAATGCCAAGATACAAAGCCTTACTTCTACTGTAAGCATGGAATTACAGTATCAGAAAGATGAGGTAGTATTGCAGCCACAGCATCTGGCATTTTTAAATCTTGATATGCTTTACATCGAGCTGCAGAGATATAAAAATGAAAAGGCTTATTATAATATAAGCATTGAAAAGACAGTACTACCAGAGATTCTAAATATAAGCGGATGGTACACACTATTCATTCCAAAAGCATTGGTGGAAATGGACAGCTTTGAGAAGATTGGCAGAATAAATGATATATGCATTATGCTGCTTAAAAACTACCTGGATAGATTTTTTAAATACTACAAAGCGCAGTGGGAAGCGCCATATTTGGTATTTGGTGACTTGAAGGCTGATGATAATAACTTCATAGATGAGTACAGTATTACACTGTTCAACGGAGAGCAATTTGACGAGTTTGAAAAACTGTTTGAAGGCATAAAGGAAGTGCTTATTAATAATAGGCGCTTAAGCAAATACGAGGATAAGCATCTGAATTTTAGATATTTTGACTTTTACAGCCACCTTTATACACCGCTTATATCTATTGATAAAGGTATACGGATAGAGGTCTCGCCTGTTAGTCTTAATAGCGATGAAAAGTTATTTGTTGACAGGTTAAAGAAATATTGTGATGACAACCCATCGGCTTTTACTGAAAAAAGAATGTACCTGTTACGTAATAAGAGCAAGGTTGGCATGGGATTTTTTGAAGCAGGAAATTTTTATCCGGACTATATTATGTGGATTGCTGAAGATGAAAAGCAGTATATAACCTTTATTGATCCAAAGGGCATTATGATGTTGGAAAGAAATATCAATAATCCTAAAATACAGTTTTACAAAACAATAAAAGATCTTGAAGCACGTTTGCAGCCGACCTGTACAGATAAACAAATTATCCTCAATTCGTTTATTATGTCCGGCACAAGCGCTGCGGATGCCAGTGCATTTTATGGTGTAAAAAGACAGGAATTTGAAAGCAGAAATGTACTTTTCTTAGAGGATGATGATTGTATAGAGAAGATGATGAGCAAAGTATTTCCGGTTTAAACGATAGGAAGAATTTAATACCTTAATAGTCACTATCCGTTTTATTGGACACCTCTTATGATAAAATACAATCATCAAGAGGTGTTGATATATAATATAAAATTGTCTATTAAATAAACATATATTGCCATGATAGGAGGGGGGAAACATATGTCAGATATTAACATACCTGTTGAATTTACATCAGATGAAAAAGGATATTATGATAGGCAATGCCCTAATGAAAAGTGTGAATACGTTTTTAAAATTTACATGGAAGATTGGAAAGAAAAAGTATCTGACGAACAAGTATTTTGTCCTATGTGTGGACATATCGCAACATCTGATCAGTGGTACACTCATGAGCAGATTGAGGCTATTGAGGAGATAGCTGCCAGTTACGCTCAGTCTTACATCAGCAATGAATTGGATAAGATGTTTGGGAAAATGGCACGCAGTATGCGTGGCAATAAATATGTTCAAATTACTTATAAACCCGGCAAAAAGATATCATTTGTGAATAATCCCATAGGACAAAGACCGGAATGGGAATTGGAGATAACTTGTGAAAAGTGCCAGACCCGATACAGCGTGATTGGAAGTGCTTATTTTTGTCCCTGCTGCGGACACAATGCCGTTGAGCGTGTTTTTAATGAATCTTTGGATACAGTTCAAAAGATGATTGAGTCTATTGAAGATATATACAGTACCTTCGAAAAAAGCTATGGCAAAGATAAGGCTGAATCGATGTGTCGATCAATGATAGAAGGCACATTGGGAGATATTGTTTCAGCTTTCCAAAAATATGCAGAAGAAATTTATAAGCAAATTATGCCGACTAAAAAGGTTCGAGTTAACGACTTTCAAATAATTGAAAAAGGCAGCAACTTATTTAAAGAAGCTACTGGGAAAGGTTATGATTCATGGCTTTCTCAAGATGAAATTGCAGACATAAATATGTTATTTCAGCAAAGGCACATAATTGAACACAATAATGGTTTGATTGATGAAAGATACATACAAAACTCAGGAGATATATCATACAAGGTAGGCCAACGAGTAATTATAAAAAATCAAGATGCTATGAGAGTATTAAATTACGTCAGGAAACTCTCAGATGGATTAAGCAAATTAGGGGATTTATAAGTATAGGAATGGAGATGATAGGTTGATTGATCGACGCGCCGTTTATGCTGTGAAATTCCCTGATGACGAAGATTTTCAGAATTTAGTTATGAATGTACATATTCACAAAGGCAATCTACGCTTCTTATCTCCTCCAGATAGGGGCCACGAAATTACAGGCAAGCTCGGTACAGAGACTGAATACGGTTTTACTTGGATTTCTGACCATACCTTTGCCGGAGAGTGGCAGTTCAAAATATGTACGATTGAGGACTTTCGAGATAAATATTATAAATTCGTTTTCAATGGTGCAGCGATAGCTGAAGTTATTCAGACCACTGCCGATCTGTATGAGTGGTATCGGAAAAACTTTATGTAAAGGGGTACTGACATGGGACAAGGTTTCGGTGTACGTTGCACAAAATGTGAGTACAACAAGTATTTTCATTTAGGTATCGGCATGATGTACAGACCAACTGCTGTGTTCGGAAAAACATATTTTGATGATGAGAAACCGCTTCTTGATTCTCTTGTTAAGAGTAAGAAGATTAAAGAGCAGGCGTTTACAATACTTCATGATCGAAACGGCGTCCCTGCTGATGATTATGGTCACGAAGTATACTACTGCCCTCATTGCCATGAACTTTATGAGCGTTTCTATTTTTGTATCACTTATGCCAGCGATTCCTTCGAGCCGGATTATAAATGCCCTAAATGCAAGCATTTATTAAATAGAATTAAAATTATCATGGAAGATAGGAAGTTTAGGTTGCTTTACAGAAACAACAAGCCCATTGATTGGCGCTGCCCACAATGCGGCAATGACAAACTGATGGAAGACACTGCAATTGGCGTTTTAATGTGGGATTAAAGGAGGCCGGAACATGAGCCGCATCACATCAATCACAATTTAAAATACCTCTTGTGGTTTGTATAGTTCTGAGGAAATCCTGTGCCATATCACCGTTGTTTATCGGATAGGAAAAATTAAGCACAGCTTGTATAATGGACTTTCTACAACTGCAGTTAAGGAATATGAATACAATGTAGATAAACAGCAATGCGAGGCGTTCTTTATATTTCTATCCCAAGAAGTAAAAATCGATGAATGGCTGGATGATTACAGTGTGCCTGTCTGCGATGGCTAGTCTTGGAATATTCTGATCCGCCACTCCGACCATTCGGTAAAAAAGATATGCGGAACCGTTGAGCCACCACCCAATGGTGAGGCAATAGAAAAAGCGATCCATAAGCTGGTCCGCTTCAAGAAAAAAGCATTGTTGTTTAGCGAATAAAAATATCAACATCACATATTACAAATAAAGGAGGATTTGCAAATGCGTAGTATCTTAAGTAACTTCCCAACCGAAAAGGTTAAGCTCCTAAAAAAGAATGGTGAAATCTACGAAGGGATTGAGGCACTCATCGACAGCGAAAAGATATTCATTGATGATGCGACAGTGCCTATCGAAGAAGAGGACATTATTGAAAGGATGTTGCCCACTGGTAGCAAGGAACAATTTATCGTAATTGACAGAGGCTTTTATAAAGGAATGCATGGTATCCCAGATCACTACCAAATTGAAGTCGAAAAAGTGTCCAGATATCATAAACCTGCGCGCGGTAGCATAACGCAAACATATAACATTCGTAATGAAAGCGGGAAAATCAATATTAATTCGACTGATAATTCCGTTAACTTTACGTTATCAGAAAACGATGAACAACTTTTTGAGACATTAAAACAGCTGGCAGCTTCGCTTGAAAATAGTGATGAGATTGTATCCAAAATTGAGGAAATGCGAACAACTGCGGGTAAGCCAACGTTCGGTCAGAAATATACCGCCTTCATACAATCAATCGCCAACCATATGACAATATTTGCTCCCTTTATTCCAACATTGACTACGTTTTTAGCAAAATAGAGAAGATATATGGAAAAGAAAACAGTCAAAAACGGATGTAAATATCCTGCTATTGAAACGAAGAAAAAGTCAGGCAACGAACAATTCTTGAATGCAGGTGATGACGTTCGCACACTGAGAGATTTTTGGGCTTGGGCATACTCCGACATTATTGGAAATACAGAAAGAGGTAAATTGGCAGAATACATAGTCGCCATGGCGCTTGGCATTACGCAGGGTATTAGTGTGTCGTGGGATAAATATGATTTGCTTTCCAAGGAGGGTATTCGCTTAGAAGTTAAAACTTCCGCTTATCTCCAGTCTTGGGATCAACAAAGCCTATCAAAAATCAGCTTTGGCATTCAGCCTACTTACGGCTGGGACAGTGTCACAAATGAATATGATACAGACAAAAAGCGCCAATCCGACGTGTATGTGTTTTGTGTATTAAAACACAAGGACCAAGCAACCCTTAATCCGCTTAACCTGTCACAATGGGAATTCTATGTCTTATCAACGGCCACTTTGAATAAAGCTATGCCGGGACAAAAAACGATATCGCTTAACAGTCTTTTGGATATAGGAGCCAAGCAGTGCGAATATGCGATGCTATATAAAACTATCAAGAGTGAAGGAGCACGTTGATGGATATTCACTATGCGCTGGAACAGCTTTTAATTGAAAAAAGAATATATGTCTCTGAAGCGGATTTTCAATTTTCTTTTGCTTGGAAAATCAAAGAATTATATCCGGCTGCTACAGTTCGGTTAGAATACATCCCTTGGTTATTTGATGTGAATATGCATATCGATATTATGGTTTTTAGTCAAGAGAGAATGATACCGATTGAATTGAAATATAAAACGAAGCTTGCTAATGTCCTCATCAATGGAGAGCATATATATTTAAAAAATCACTCAGCACAAGATGTTGGACGCTATGATTTTCTCAGCGATATACAGCGCTTAGAAGGATTGATCGCCAGCAATTTATATCCCATAGATAAAGCTTATGCAATTATGATGACAAATGATGCTGGCTATTGGAATAAATCAAGGAAATCGGGAACCGCTGATCCTCCTGTAGATGATGAGTTTCGCATCCATGAAGGTATAATTCTCACTGGAAACCGATGTTGGAAAGAAAATACAAGTGCTGGAACAAAGAAAAATCGTGAAAAGACAATTTCCTTAAAAGGGGCCTATAAAGTGAATTGGACGCCTTATAAGCCAGTAGATAATTGCCTTTTCAAGTATATAGCCATTAAAATTTGAAATTTAAATTTAGAATACAGGTAACGTTCAGCGCCATGGTTATTACTGTTGGCAACAAAGATTTTATCTTAGTGTGAGAAACACTGCGAGGGAGTATTTACTCATTGTAGATTAAGTTTATAAAAGTTTACTTTATTCGCTGTAGTTCTTACGATGCTTTTTCAGTTTTTTCCTTCTCAAGAAATAATTTTAGTGCGGAAAAAATCAAAAGTAGGCCCAGCAGCAGCTTAATCGCTTCACTCGAAACTATGGATACAAGTGCGGCACCGATAAAGGCTCCGATGATAGAACCAATTCCCATTGGTAAGACGAGCGCCGGAAAATCGGATTTATCTGTGTACATTTTATTTGCCGCATGTTTTGAAACACCGATTATAATTGTAGGGAGGCTGATTAAAAGGCTGGCAGTTCCCGCTATTTTAACGTCAACTCCAAAAAGCAAAATCAATGTTGGGATAATGAGTTCTCCACCTGCAACGCCTAAAAGACTGCTTATAAAACCGATGATCAGCCCACAAAGAATACCAACTAGCACTTTAATTAAAATATTTCCGAAAGCTATCCCACCGGAAACAAAAGGAACAAAGCTTTCAAAAATTAGCAAGCATCCTATGAAAACAAGAAGTATTAGGATTACTTTTTTAAGTAAGGACTCTGTTACTTTTTTTGAAAAATCTGCTCCGAAGTAAGCTCCTGTCATAGAGCCGGCAAAAATCGAAACCATCACTCCAAAGAGCGGTATGAGGACATCCATAGTAATTTTCGGTATCCTGAAGATAATCGACGAAAGAACAGTGATGAGGCTTATTGCAATATTGATGGCAACAGCTTTTCGCGCCGAATGCTTGAATAGCCCGACTAGTACGGGCAGCCGGAATTCAGCTCCTCCCAATCCAATTAATCCTCCAAGACAACCGATTGGCGTTCCCGTAAGAAATGCAAGCAGTACAGACTGTTTTTTATCCATGGCTTAGTTCTATTCCTTTCAACTATAATTAACATCTAACATGCTCCATACAATAAATGTTATATTTTTCTGTATATCTGTATAAAGATAAACTCAAGGTACAATTCCGTATGACGTGGTATTTCCAGGATTTATCAATTCTATATAAATAAATTTTCCTGTTTCAGCAGTAGTTCTAACAATCTTTACTCTTTAAAAACATGAATTGCATCCTCGGGAAAAGAAACAATTACTTTTTGACCTATCTCAAACTTTTTCATATTTTTTTTGACATCAACAAGAATATCATCTCGGTTGTGATGAACTTGTTTATCAAGTACTAATACTATTTGCTGATAATGGCTTGTTTCGTAAATACTTTTTATTTTACATATGATTATATTAGGTAAGTTAGACAAATCGTTACAAGCGGGAATAATATCAATATTACTTGTCCGGATTGCCATGCTCACTTCTTCATGAGGTGCAAACCCATTGTTTTTAATTCGTAAATTAGCACCCAGCTTAGCAAAATTAACTAGGCAATGATTATCTATGACGTCAAGCACCTTCCCTGAAAAATAATTATAATGTCCTGTTATTTTAGTTACTTCAATACTGTTGGGGTTATAAAAAACATCTTCTTTAGTACCTGTCTGTAATATCCTTCCCTGATGCAGTACACTGACATCATCAGCTAAAAAAAATGCTTCTTCGAGATCATGTGTTACTAATAATATAGACAAACCGTATTTCTTCTGCATATCGGATAATAAACTCCACAGGGTCCTTTTCATTGAATAATGCAAGGCTGAAAAAGGTTCGTCCAGCAGCAATACTTTATTGCCGCTGGCGAATGCCCTAACTAAAGCAACACGTTGTTGCTCACCGCCGCTTAAATTATGGATAGTTCTATGCAGAATACCTTCCAATTGCATACATTCAATAATTTCCGATATTTCTTTACTGGTCCTGCTTTGATTCTTTTTAAACCTATGGGAATAGAAAATGTTTTTTTCAACATTCAAATGAGGAAACAAAGCTAAATCCTGCGGAACATAGCTGATGAATCTTTTTTCCGGAGATAGCTTGGTAATATTGTGTTCGTCAGTCCAGATTTCACCACTGGCAATCGGCCTTAATCCGGCAATTGTCTCTAAAATTAAAGTTTTGCCATTGCCTGTGCCGCCAAGGAGCACATGGCAACATCCTTCCGGTATCGGATAAGCTAATATTTTTAACTGAAAAATTACCGGCTGACATACATAAATCGTTAATTCGAAGCATTTGATTTTCCTCCAATAACTTGACGGACAATAAACAGGACCAGAAGACCGATACTCAATAGGATTGTAATCAGGACAACAGCTCCATCGATATCCGCAACAGAAAGACGCATATAAATAGCTACCGGCAGAGTTTCCGTACGCATCGCCATGGTTCCGGCAACCGTAATCGTTGCTCCAAATTCACCGACAGCTTTAGCCCATGCGAAGATAAGCGTAGCCAGAATACTCTTGCTGCATAATGGTAAAGAAACTGAACGAAAAGCTTGGAAGGAGTTTGCTCCCAGCGTCCTGGCCGTATTTTCATACCGTGGTGAAATTTCATCAAAGCCGCTTTTGATCATTCGGATGGTAACGCCAAGGATGGTTGTAAACTGGGCGAGAATTATGCCATAAAAGGTAAAGACAAATTGCAGCACATGTTCCTGAATCCATGTCCCCATATTATTATAAAAAAAGATTAATAGGATGGCGCCTAAAGCTGCCGGAGATACGATCATAGGCAGCTCAAGAATTAAATCAATGAATTTTTTGCCCACAAACTCATAACGCGATAAACCGTAAGCTGACGGCAGCGCAATGATGAAAGAGAGCATAACAGCAACAAAAGCTGCTGTTATGCTAAGTTTAATTGAAAACAGGGTTCTTTCGGAAAAGAGTATGTCAAAAAACCTGTCTTTCGAAATAAAAGAAAGTAGCGAAAAGACGAGTATGAGATAAAACATTAAAGTTAAAACTGCAAAAGAGATCGATACTTTTCTAAGACTCATTTTTTAATCCAATCCTCTTGTAATTTATATTCACCGCCAACAGGCTTGTCCACTCCTATATAGGCTTCAGCTTCTTCGGGTGTAACAAAATAGTTGTATTTCTTAAAAGAAGCTTTTCCTTCTTCAGAGTTTAAAAAGTCAATAAATTGTTGAGACAGTTCTTTGTTTTGTGTGAATGCAGAAATCGCGATGGGAATATAACCGATCCGCGCGATTTGATCTTTCCGCAGCGGAATTGTTTCTATTTTTTCAGGGTCCCAGTACTGGAAAACTCTCCAGCCAATGACCGCGTCCACTGTTTTCAAAGAAATGGCTGTGGCTGTTTTATCACAGCTTTCCGTATAGTTGATCAGATTCTTTTTAAAGGCCTGTTTTTCTTCCGGTGTAAAGTTATTATCGATAATTTCCGTTGCATAAAGACCAACACAAACCGTCTCGGGATTGGCGATGGCTACTTTTAACCCTGGCTGCAAAAGGTCTTTCAATTCTTTGATACCTTTTGGATTGCCCTTTTGCACGTTTATGGCATTGACTAAGTAAACAATCTTTGCTTCCGTTTCCGGGTATACCAAACCTTCCTGCTTTGCTTTTTCCATAAAATCGGAAGACCCAGGGAAATACAAGTCGCCCTTTTTGTTAAGTTTCATCTGAGATAAAACTGTTCCGGAACCGCCAAAGACCAGATCAACTTTTACGCCGGTTTTCTGTTCGAATAATTTGGCTGCTTCCTCAGTAGGTGGTTTGCTAGCCGATCCGGCATAAACAAGTAAACTCTTTTGGGTGGTATTTTTCTCGGTATTTTGTGCAGTCTTATCTTCTTTTGGCTCTGTATTTTGAGAACAGCCGGTTAAAATAATACCAGCTATTAAAGCAATAATTAATAAAACTGTCATAATCGATCGTGGTATCTTAGATAATATGGTTTTAAGCATATAACTTCCTCCTTACAAAATAAATGAAAACAAACATTAAAAATACATAATTTTATTTATCACAATCCGAATTCTCTATGTAAACAAAATCACTCCACTCAACGAGAGCGGAGTTAAACCTGTACCAATTATTGTCCACCTCTTTTCTTCATGTGTCATTTCGTATTTGTTCGTACTTGTAATAGCGTAAAAATGTGTGATATAATACGAAATAAGACGAAAATATGCATAATTAATATTTTATATTCATAATAATATAATTTCGAACATAAAGTCAACGTATTTTAAAGAAATGTATGATTTGGTCTATTTTTTGACACTATCTGAAGTTTAGGAGGATGAATATGGAAGGAAAAAAAGCTCTATCAACTCAAGAAGTGGCTGACATGCTTCATGTAAGCAAAAGTACGATTTATGACTTGATAAAAAAAGGCGAAATAACCTCTTATAAAGTAGGAAGAAAGGTCCGTTTTACAGAAAATGACGTGCAGGATTATATATCACGTTCGAAGAAAGGCCAGTCTGCTATTCATCCATCGTCCAATAATATCTCCGACTTCAGTTTGTTGGGAATCGAAAAAAAGCAAGTCGGCTTTATTATATGTGGTCAGGACCTGATTCTTGATATTCTTTCAAATTACATGAGACTGCACAATATTCCCGCGCTAAGGGCGTATATAGGTAGTTATGACAGTTTAATTTCCTTATATAAAAATAAGATTAACGTTGCTTCTGCACATTTATGGGACAGTGATACCAATCAGTATAATGTACCCTATGTCAAAAGGCTGCTTCCTGGAGTTCCTACAGTGATTATCCATCTTACCTGCCGTATGCAGGGATTGTATGTAGCAAAAGGAAATCCAAAAGGGATTACTACCTGGGAAGATTTTGGACGGGATGACATTACAATGATCAACAGGGAACACGGAGCCGGATCAAGAGTTCTTCTGGACGAGAATCTAAAGCTCCTTGGAATATACGGAAGTTCAATTAGAGGGTATAAAAAAGAAAACCAGTCTCATTTAGCAGTTGCCAGTGCCGTAAGCAGCGGAGAAGCTGATGTTGCAGTGGGCAGTGAAAAAATAGCGAGACAGGTGGATAATATTGATTTTATTCCTCTTAAAAAAGAACGATATGATTTAGTAGTAAAAAAAGAGGAATTTCAAACATTTGAAATTCAAACAATGTTAAATATTATCCGTTCTACAGCTTTCAAAAATGAATTTGCTAATATAGGTGGTTATGATACAAGCGACATGGGCAAAATAGTCGCTGAAATATAATTGAAGTATGCCTTATACGTATAACCAAAAATGGCATGAAGGAAGCAACGGATATAAAGCTTGTTGCTATTTTTATATATACCTCCACAATGCTGTTTTAAATAGATGATATTTATGAAGGCGTCCATACACAGCAAAGTTGCCGTAAATGAAATGGCATGAAAAAGACTAATTTTCCAGTGATATGATACTTACTATTCTTGGTTCTCCTGAATTCCGGACGGAAGCCTTTTCTCAAAAGCAAATGACTCCTACTTGACTTTTTTGTCTTGTAGGAGCCATTTGCTTGTCTTCGAGAGTGAAATAAATTGTCAACGCGATAACTACAAATTCTAATTTATAAATTTACCATATGAAAGATAAAAAACGATATGTCTGATAAAATAGAATAAAGAGTGGGGCCAATGTTATTATCCTTTCGGATCGTCAACAGAGGATGCCGGATTTAATTATGAAAGATTTAACGAAGGATATAATGCATAAGTGATTTCAGTAGGGGGTAATCATATTGTTCAATATCGATCAATGTATTCGCTTCAATATTTTCAGCGACTGCTGTTTATCAGTATCTTTAAAAATGAAGACAAATTCTTCACCGCCAAAGCGTCCTAAAATCCTCTTTTTGGATATATTTTGTCGCAATATCAGAAAACCTCTCCAATACCTTGTCTCCAAACAAATGTCAGTAGCAGAATTTAATGCTACAAGCAAAGAGTGATAATCTTTTTGGAAAGCAGCGCATTATTGAAATGTATTTTCAGCTGTAAATTTTGTCAAATTTAGTTTTTTGAAATAAACCTCACTAGGAATGGAAATAATATTAAAAGTAAATCTTTATCAAGGTGGGAAAATAATGCGTCATTTATTTAAGTATCTAAACCAAAATAAACCTAAACTTAGAGAATTTGATCCGACAACAGTTCAAAGAATTAAAGAAGGTGCTTATTTAGTCAAGGTAATAAGCGAAACCGAAGTAACTGCCCGTAAATGTGATTTCTATTCCGGTAATTGTACTGACCAAGAAATTGCTAAGTTTTTTAATGATCAGGCCGAAAAATTAAAAAAAGTTAAAAATGTATTACAGGAATATTATGAAAGTATGACTAAGGAGTGAGTAACTAGTGAAATTTACCGATATGGATATGATTCAAGATTATGAAAAAGATGCAAGAATGGCTGTTTTAGCCTATTCATTAATTCAAACTGAGGTTATTGATCCTAAATTAAGGCTAATAATGAGTGAAGCAAGTGATCAAGCTGCTAAGGCTCAAAAAGACGCAGCCGATCTAATTCTATCCAGAGGCGACCGCCCATAGAATTCTTGAATTGCCCACAGAAACTTGAGTGTTAAATATTTGATGTCTTTCCATGCCTTACTAGGTGGAAAAAACCAGGTAGTGTAAAAACGAATAATAGGGGTTGGATTATTTATACTTTGAACAATGAGGTTTATTGGGTGTACAAGAGGCTTATTCCTAACGTTTCTCCTGATAAGAAGAGTATGTTAATACTACCGAATAATGTCCAGAAGTTGCTGGCGCTAATTGTAGGAAACTTTATTTTTCCATCGCCATAAATGATAGAATATCAACTCTGGCTTCATAAAGCTTTTCCTTAAAGAGCATTTTGAACCAAGTTCTTCAACCAACTGGGTGGCCAGCGGAAATAATGACAATTCCCCTCAATGACCCGTTTAACATCCGGTCATCGATGATACGGTGACCGTTTTGAGCACCGTAAAATTAATGCGTGGGTACATACTTTGTTAATCAGCCTGGCTGTGCTGCTGGAAAAACGGTAGATGTCATTAATAGTCTGGTCGGAAAGATATCCAGGGTAGCTCCGGCATAAGCCAAATGCTGTTTAATATAGGCATAGGCTCCTACTTCAGAGCGGTCTCATTATCCGCTGCTTAAGCCTGCAGCCGGATTCATCACGAACTGCCTGACCTTTAGTCCCCTACAAACGCTATGAATTAGCAGGTATTGAGCAAGTCTTTACAGGAGAATCTCTTTTTTACATGCTCTGTTTGCTGCTTCGGAAGATTATTTCACTTTAAGCCAGGTTTTTTAGTCTCTCAACCCCCATCATAAGTTAGACGTAAATGAATAAAATTACTTAATTTTAAACCGGGGGAATCCCATATTATTTTTTATAAACCATTTGTTCACTCGTCATTTCTGTTGGTTTTAAATAGTCATTTTGAGGAGGGGTATCGAACAACGAATCATGTCCCAATTTAGCAACGGCAAAAGTGGTAAGCAGTCCGTACACAATGTTGCTGAAAACATAGGACAGATTGCTTGCTGCATCCTTAGGCTTAACACGATTCTGGGGAACAACATTCGGAATGACTGTAGCGATTGCGCCTATAGTAATCCCGGACACTATTCCTTTAGATATAAGCTTATCGCGACCGTTTTGTGACATACGTTTAATGATGTAATTGGCTCCAAGGATACTCACGGCAGAGTTCATAATTAAACCAAGAACATGTCCTTCAAAGCTCCTAGTTTCATTTTTTGATACGAACATTCCAGCTGCTGCTTCCGGGTAGGATCTTTTGGAGAAGCCTAATTGTCGGGAGAGCCCATCAACAAGCGTCATTCCTGCCATTCCAATAAGGCCTGAGGCAACAGAAAGTGAATCCCTATCCTTTATTTTAAACAAAATAATCATCCTCCTTTATCAAATATTTTTTGATTAAACAAGACAAATTACTCATGGAAAATAAAGCATAATAAAAATGTTGCCACGAAAAAGAGACCATTTTGGGTCTCTTTTTCGTGGTGGAGGCTTGCCCTGGTGCTCTTGCGCGCCGAGCACCGGTGTTTTATAAGCATATTAAAAGGCCACCGAACAAGTAGTAATTTCCTCTATAAGCCGTCTGTCCAGATACTCATCAGGTTCCTGTAGCTCAACCAATTGATTGTTCAAAAACTCCGTCATTTCCACCGCATATTGACTTTCCCCTTTTTTCTGGAAATGCAGATTTGACATTTAAATTATTTCCTCATGTACTTGTATGATAATGATGCTCATCTCTATTTTACAAGCCTGTTGTTTGAAATTGTTTATCAAAGTATATGCATAGTATTTAACGCGAGTGTGTATGTTTAAACCTATTCCGCTTTTCTTCCGCAGGTATTGGACCTAATGTTATCATTTCATAATTTGCGGTATCTTTGCTCTGGCAGGAGATAATCCCTTTTTCTGCCATAGAAGTATAGCTTCCGCCGCCAACAATTATGTGATCCAGAACTTTGATCTCAAGGGGATGAAAAATGTCAACCATTCTTTGTGTCAATGCCCTATCCTCCGGAGAAAAATTTTTGGACCCTCCGGGATGATTATGGGCTAAAATCATTGTATTGCAATCACAGGCAAGGGCATATTTTAATATTTCTCTTGGATACACCGCCGTTTGTCCGATACTCCCTTCCGACATAGTCTTTGTTTCGATGATATTGTTGCCGCTGTCTAAAAATGCAACCATAAACCTTTCTTTATCCTTCATTCCTCCCAAAAGGGCTAAAAAATATTGGCCTGCTATGGTTGATGAATTGAGCATGACCTTCTCATTGCTTTCATAGATTTTCAGAATGTTGTAAGAGGCAATGAACTCATTAAGCAGCCCTATCTTTTCAAGCTGTCTATCATTTGGTTCCATAATGTGGGGATGCTCCAGGATGTTAAAAGGGTTATTTTCTTTTACATACTGCTGAACTTTTTTGTAGGGCAGTCCTGTTAAAGTTGTCAGCCCTTTTAAAAAATTCTCGGTATGCAATATATCCTGCTTCATGTTATGCCCGCCCCCTTTTTACATCAACTATTTCAATTATGGATTTTATGCTTTTCAGCTTCTCGGAAGTCTCAGTAGGCAAGTCCATCGATTCAAGATGAAGAAAAAAGTTTTTAATCCCTATATTTTGAAAGCTCTTATGGATTTTTTCTTTTGCATCCGCGTCCAGGTCAATCAACTCAGCTAATAAACCCACGCATTTTATATATTCCATTTCCTTTAATTCTTCAAAGTTCATCTGTTTTTCCACCTTTCATAATTTGGTCATTAAACTATTTTATTTGTTTTCCCATGTTTTTCGTCAGGACCGCGATTTCCTGTGGGGACAGGCAATATCCGTCTAACTGCCGATAAGTCGTATAAACAGTTGCTGGTATTCATCCTGCATTAACTCGTTCAGCATTTTTACCTGTTGCGTATTGAAACCGTACTCAGCAATCATGTCCGTATGGGATTTGGATCTCACATTGATATGAAGGATGGTTTCGGTGGTGGTGATAGTTTCCGTGGTTTCATTGCCATCCTCGTCAGTGGTAGTTACGGTTTCCTCATGTACAATAGTTTCTATCCAATAGTCGATTTTTTTCATATCCCAAAAGACGTCCCGTAGGATGCCCACCTTAGCATCATCGAGGGTGGCAACATCCATGCCGTTTTCCGGATCGACGGTTACTTTTACCGCATAGACCGCCAAGATTTCCCGCCACTGGCTTGCGGAGATGCTATTGCTACCGGACAGCTCCAAGGTGTTATGTGGATTTTCATTTTCTATCTGTTCGATTTTTGCCGCAAATTCATTATTAAGCTGATTGACCACCTCCGACATAACCGGAGTGTTCCCGCCGGGGCTTTCATTGGAATAGAATATTCCGAATGATGAGCCTAACAAAAGCCCCGCAAGACATATCACAAGAATAATCGTCACTGCTATCCAGCCGCCGGCAGCAATCAGGGCGGTCAGGCCCTTGGCTGCCGCAATGATCGCCTTTATGGTAGCCAGCATTGCCTTCACTGCTGTCTTTGTAGAAACAGCCGCCGCTTTTGTCGCTAATCGTGCAGTCTGGGCCGCTCTTTGAGCAGCCTGTGCGGTTTTGGCGGCAGTTTTTGCTGCTGCCTGTGAGGTTTTAACAGCAGCTTTAGCAGTATGCTCGGCGGTTTTAACCGATCTTTGCGTTGATTTAATCGTACCTTTAGCGGCTTCTTTTAGGGTTTTGCCGCCAGTTTCGACAGACTGCTTTATGGTGCGTCCTATTTTGTCGGAGGTATGGAGGGCTTGTGCCGCTGCTTTCCTGGCTGGTTGAAAAAGGGGACGTTGAGCAAGTATTCGCTCGGATATCTGTTGTGATTGTATTTGACCAATATTTTGATTTGCCATCCGGATTTCAATGGTTTGAGAAAATCGCTGTTTCGCTCTGCTTAGAACGAACCTGCGTTTTGCCAATTCGCTTGGTCTGGACAGGGTAACTTTCCGTTTTATGGTTTCCTTTGTCCTGGATGGGATAGCATTGTGTTTTGCCGCCTGGTTTGCTCCGGGTTGGGAAACGTTCTGATTTACTGCTTCCTTTGCTTTGACCGAAGTTGTGTTCAGTTCCGTTGCCAGTTTTGTTTTAGTCTGGACAACATCCCTGTGTGCTGATTCCTTCACTTCACTTGTGGGGGTCTGCCGCACATTCTCACCGTTTGAATCGTGGTAACGAGGAGCATCTGCATCCGGAGCGCGACGGTCCTTTATTTTTTTAACTGCCTTTTTGCCGTAGTTTCCTGCGGTATGTCCGGTTTCATGGATAACAACTTTTGCACCCTCCCGGATGCTATTCCCGGCATCATCCACATAGTTGCCGTTATCGTCATGTCCGAGATGTTCCGCTTGGTCTTTGGTGCGGATATAGGCATTTTTCATCCTGCGGGACACGTCTGCCGTCTTATCCAGTGCCTTAATATCCTTTAGGGTTTGTTTGGTTTTGATCTCTTTCACCGGGCGCCTCCTTTCAAAATTTTGCTGATTTTACCGTTCCATCGCGGATTGACGGAGGGGGTGCTCCATGCTTCGGCAATATTCGGGATAGCGCAGCCGGATGGCTTCAAAAAAGTAGGGCGCAAAGCCGCAGTCAAACAGTTCATAAGGTGTGGAACGGTTTTCTTTTCCTTCCTCCGTAAAACCGTTCCAGAGGTTAAAGGCCAAACGGCACAGGCGGCGCGTACCGCCCGTCTGCCAAGGAGCCGAAAGGCCGTCCGGGTTAATTCCGCCGTTTTTGAAGTCAAAGAGGGTACGGATATTGCGCCTTGTTTCCGCGCAAATGCCCATTGCATAGAAAAAAGCCCGATGATAGGCGTCGTCATTGCGGGTTTTAACAAGCATTTGATGATAAAAATTCTTATGTTCCTTGCTTGAAAACCGGTTATTTTCCATTGTGTGTTCCTCCCGATTAAAATAAGTGAACGGCTGACCGGAAGTACGGCCAGCCGTTTGCGTTTAGTATGATTTCTCATATTGCTGCCTGTTCTCCCGGCTTGGTGGTCATCAGGCGGTAGAGCTTGGTGTTGTGCGGGAATTGGTCGGTAAAGGGAACAAGGGAACTGCCCACCTTAATTAATCCGTTGCCCGCGTCCACGTTGGTGATGTAGGAAAGCTGAAGGTCGGAAATGTTCAGGAGCTTGGCAAGCTCCATTCTGTCCGTGGAAGCCTGATTGAGCATAACAATAAACTCGCTGTTGGCCAGCATGGTCCGGGCCGTATGGCTCTGCAAAAGATCGTCCACGTTCTGCGTGATGCCCGTACAAAAAGCGCCGTACTTTCGGACACGCTTCCATAGCGTGAACAGGAAATTGGCGCTGTACTCATGCTGGAATAGAAGGTAAATTTCATCAATAATGATAAAAGTGTTTTTACCTTTGGCACGGTTCTGTGTAATGCGGTTTAAGATGCTGTCCAGCACTACCAGCATACCAATAGGCAATAGCTGTTTGCCTAAATCCAGGATATCGTAGCAAATCAGGCGGTTATTCACATCCACGTTGGTGGGCTTGGCAAAGGTGTTCAGGCTGCCGCTGGTGAACAGCTCGATGGCAAGGGCGATTTCCTGTGCTTCCGGTTCCGATTGTTTCAGCAGCTCTGCATGAAAGTCTTGCAAGGTTGGCAGTTTATCACAGTAATTGCTTTGCAGATACGTCCGGTAGACGCTGGCAGTACAGCGGTCAATTAAAGATTTCTGCTTTGCACCCAGGTTGTGTCCTCCGATCAACTGCTCGCACAAGGAAAGGACAAATTCGGATTTGAGGATGACTGGGTTTGCGCCGTCGCCGTAGTCTTTACTCATATCCATTGCGTTAATGTGATTTGAAGAGGTGGCAGAGATATGGATAATCTCGCCGCCCATCGCTTTGACAAGGGAGGAATATTCGCGCTCCGGGTCGATCAGGATGATGTCGTCATCGCTGGAAAGGATCTGATTGACGATTTCCCTTTTGGCGGTAAAGCTCTTGCCAGAACCGGAAACACCTAAAATAAAAGAATTTCCGTTGAGCAGGTGCTTACGGTTGGCAATGATCATGTTTTTACTGATAACGTTTTGACCATAGTAGATACCACCACTGTGGGAAATCTCCTGCGCCCGGAACGGGATAAATACTGCTGTGCTTTCCGTAGTCAGTGTCCGGATGGCGTCAATTTTCCGCAGGCCGAAGGGCAACACCGTGTTCAGTCCGTCCATTTGCTGGAATGTCAGGGTAGAAAATTGGCAAAGATGCTTTCGAGCGTTGGTAAGCAGGGTTTCTGTATCGCTGTCAAGCTGCTCTTTGCTGTCCGCTATATGCACCATCGTCAAAACGGCAAACATCATCCTTTGGTCGCGGGTGGTCAGGTCGTCGAGAAATTCCTTGCTTTCCTTGCGCTGCTGCTCCATGTCGTAAGGCACAACAGCAGAAAAGTTGTTGCTTTGGTTCTGCCGCCTCTGCCAATTTGTAATGTTGGTTTCCACACCGAGCAGCCGGTTTTCCACTTCCCGCACGGCTTCATCAGTTGGAATAGGGATAATGTCAAGCGATAACATCATATTGCGGTTCAGGTCGCAAAGCTCGGATACCATGCTGTCCTTGATGTAGCTGGCATACTCCCGCAGGAAGATGACGCGCCCGAATTTGTTTCCCATGCGGAAGTGGTCTTTTTCAAATTCAAAGGTGTCGGGACAAATGTAGTCCTTGAAATCGTGTCCCTTTCTCATGCTGTCGGACAGATCAAAATGAAAGTCCGTTTCTTCTCCGGCACGGAAAAAATCGTGCAGGATACGCAGGCGGTCGGTGGCGTCCAGCTCCAAACACTTTGATCCCAGATGTGAAAAATGGGTAATCAAGTCGGTGCCGATGCGGGAAAAGTAGTTCCTCGCTTCCTCAATATTTTTTTTCATTACCGATACGGTGACATATTTATCCTGCACAATGCTGTTTGCACCTGTGGCTTTATCCAAAAGCATCCGGTTATACTCCTTGCGGTACTCGTCCAGTCTATCATCTTTTAACGGGATCAGAATGGAGCTTTCAAAGTCGGCTTTATTCAGTCTGCGGCTGTTGATGGTGATTTTGGTGGTTGCTCCGCTGTCAAAGGAATTGAGCAGCTCTGAATAGGACAAAAACATCGCTTCCTTGTCTTCTTTGGATGCTACCGCGTAGTTTATATCCTCAAAGCGATAGGATTTGGAAAACTTGTTGCCCACGCGAAAAATCCCATCCGGCCAGATGACGCTGATGGGAATTGCCTGTTGGACACCTTTGGGCACAATAAACCGTTCCTTGTCCTGCTTCATGATTTTTTGCAGGGTCTTAATCATGGCGTTTCAATTCCTCCTTTTCATGATTTGCAATAACGTTTTTGAGCGCTTCAAAGTAAATGTTGGTCGGATAAAAGGTTAGTTTTTTAGGCATGAGAAATTCCGATTTGATATACGCCCATAGAAACTGCTCTGCCGTCATACCGTGGTACTTGATAAAGCCGAGCGCCGCGAAGGGGGCAGCTCCCAAAATGCACATCCAGCTTACGGTTTCCGTGCCGAAGTAACTCCGCAGACCGAAGTAGATGCCCACGGCTATCCCAACGGCCAGAACAGAAAAAATGAACTGCCGTAGAGACAGTCCAAAAAACATGCTTTCGGTATAATCCCGGATTTCCCGGTTAATCTTGACTTCCAAAATTCAATCACCTCCAAATAAAAATAGCGCTTCATATCTAAGCGCTATTGGATTGCTTGGCTTATCGTTCCCGCTGTTTATTTCGGTGTCGTTCCTTCTCCATTTGTATTTTTACTATCAATTCATCAACCTTGCGGTTCTGAGCCATAAATGCTTCATCCTGTGTGAGAGGGATACCACTTTCCAAGGCTTTATCCGCAAGCCTGTTAAGTTTTTCTTTCTCTTTTTCCAGTTCTTTATTGTAATTTTCCTGTTTCAAACTAAAACCCCCTTTTGCTTTATTCACGTTGAAGAATCCTAATCTTAACGATATACCGTTAGTATAAGTCACCTCTATGTCTATTTCAACGGTATTCCGTTAAACATATAGAGTGTAAATTGATATTCTTTGATTAACGGAATAACGTTTAGAGGTGATACAATGAATATTTCTCAAGCAGTAACCAAACGCATTGAAGGATTGTGCAAGGAACGGAATCTGACAATCAACGCTCTCAGTAACATTTCAGGCGTCACACAATCGACTGTAAATGATATAGTAAGCGGCACAACCTATAATGCGGGGATTGCCACTATTAAAAAGCTGTGCGACGGACTGGAAATCAGTGTTCGAGATTTTTTTGACAGCGATTTGTTTTCCAATCTGGAGCAGGAGATAAAATAGTCTGTAATTGGGACAGTCTTCCATTTCTCTTGTACATATGTGATAATGGAAATATACAGATTGCATGGAAAGGAGTTTCCATTATGCCAATTGCAGCAATTATTTCACTTTGCCTTACGGCGGGATTGCTTATACTCTCTTTTATATTTAAAGTAGCTGGAAAAATTCGGCTGACGATTCCCATTCTTTGCTTCCTACTGTTCAGTACCGTGCTGAACAAGTGGGCAGGAGAGCATGAGACTTTAGCATTCATCATTCTTTTCTCGCTGCTTGGCTTGACCGTATTAAGTTGGATTGTGTCGCTTATAAAAGCGATACGACGCAAACGTGATGAGAAATACCTTGAAGATGATGCCGCATGGCAAATCCGACGGGCAAGAGAGATGGGCGTACCTCTTGATAAAATTCAGTTTAACGAGCATGGGGATTTGCTTGATCCAAGAACAGGGGAGCCTGTTGTTTATGGGGAGGGTGTTCAGTTCAAGGATATATGAGGATACGGACTGTAATACCCGATCTCCCTTTATAATCCCATCATCTCCCGCACCACCCGATCGGCCATTTTCACTGCTCCGACCAGCACCAACATATTGAAGATCAACTCTCCTACATAGGACCATACCATTGTAACTGCGCTGGCGCTGGTATCTACCACCGGCGGTGAGGAAGCAAAGACAGAAAAAATGACACAGGCAAGCACAATGATCGCCCCTTCCAGACAGACGGCGGCATAGCCTTTCAAAAAGGATTTGCCAATGCTCTGGCTCGGTTCTCCGGCAAAGGAGGCCAAAGGCACAGGGGCGATTGCCGTGTATAAATACAATTTAAAAAACCGCCCATACACCGACATAATCATAATGAAGGACAGTACCGTGATAAACAGGCCGCCGATCAGCGTCACCGCCCATAACGGGATGCTCTCCCAAAAGCTGCAATTCTCAATGGCCTGCACGATGGTGTCCGGCAAAACAGATTCGGTTGTTGTGCCGAAGCCTGCGCTGCTCATAATGGTGGAGATAATCCCCTGTACGATATCAAATAGTGCCATCATCAACTCCAGCCCGTATGTTACAACAGCTTTTGCCAGGGCAAAGCGTATGAACAGCTTTAGGGCGTGTTCCGGCTTTTTTACTTCCGCAAAACTGCCGCAGGTCTTGACCACGCCGATTACGAAAAACAGCACCAGCAGAGCAAGGCCGATGGCCTGCAATGCGCCGTGGATATTCACAATAACATTCCAGATACCACCGCCTTTAAATTCTGTGGGGGATTGGCTCACAAGCTGCCAGATTTCCGCAAGTTTTTCGTTCCATGTTTGCAAGGCATTATTCAAATTGTCAATAACCCAGTTGCCGCTTGACATAGCAGAACCACCTCCTTGAAAAGATTTGGGGAACAGGCTTTACTGTCCTGTTCCCCTTAAATTTGAGGCGCTTCATCAGCCTGTAATGAGATTCAAAATCTCTTTGGCAAAGGTAATAATCACACCGCCTGCGAGGGTCAGGAAGCCGTTTGCCCTCTGGGATGGATCGTGTGATTTGAGAGACAGACCGATCTGCACGATGCCGAAACCTAAGAGGATCATCCCTATGGCTCGGATCAGCCCGAAAATAAAATCAGACAGGTTGTTAACGACAGTCAGCGGATCATTTGCGGCGTAGGCCGGTGCGGCAAAGAGAGTAACAATTAGTACCAATGCGCAGTAGATGGCAAAAGTCATCTTGGTTCTCTTGGACATTTTCATAAGATCATACCTCCATATATTGTTTTTCAGGATTGCATTAGGGTTTCGAGTTCATCCTCGGAGAGAAGCTCGTAATCGCTTTCTTCGTTCAATAGCACAGTTCTCCAGTCCAAGGCACTTTCCACACCTCCATGCCGGAAGGGTTCACCGTTGCCATCAACGGTCAGTTTCAGATTGGGGTGTTTGAGAATATCGTATTTGTCGTCCATCACCGCCCGTTCTCCCCGGATGAACAGCAGAGCGTAACGGTTGTCCAGCATCCTTACCTCATCGGGGGTGAGAAGCTCCCGACCAGACTGCTGATAATTGGTGGAATAACTACCATTTCTGCCCTTGCTCAGCCCATAGGTATTAGTGTCGATAGTTTCTTTGCCTAAAAGCTCCGACACATATTTGTGGGTGGATTGCTCGTTGCCGCCAAGGTACAGAAATTCGTCGCAGTTTCCGACGATGGACTCCCATGTGTCCTTGAACAGGGCTTTTAATTGCGCCAGGTTTTGCAGGATGATAGAAACCGATATTTCGCGGGACCGCATGGTGGAAAGCAGCTTGTCAAATTCATCCGGCAAGGCGACGTTGGAAAATTCGTCCATGACAAAATGGACATGGATGGGCAAGCGTCCTGCATGATGATAATCTGCAAGATACATAAGGCTCTGGAAAAGCTGTGTGTAGAGCATTCCAACGATAAAATTGAAACTGCTGTCATTATCGGGGATTACAGCAAAGAGCGCCGTTTTGCGTTCTCCGATGGAAGGTAACTCCAATTCATCTGTGGTGGTAATTCCGGCGATGGAAGCCAGATTAAATTTTTCCAGTCTCACACCCAGACTAATAAGGATGCTTTTGGCAGTCTTGCCTGCCGCGAGCTTGAAGATGTTGTACTGCTTGACCGCCAAATGCTCCGGCTCGCGCATTTCCAGCCGTTCAAACAGCTCATCTAGGGGACTTTGATAGGTTTCGTCATCCTCCCGGACTTCGGCGGCGGCAATCATTTCCATGACCATAGGGAAGTTTTGCTCCTCCGGTGGCGCTTCATAGAGAAGATACAGGATCAATGCTTCCAGCAGCGCGGTTTCGGAGCGCTCCCAAAAGGGGTCATTGGTGTTGGAGCCTTTAGGGGTAGTGTTTCTAATCAGGTTTGTCACCAGTTTTAACACATCCTTATCATCCTGCAGATAGGCAAAGGGGTTGTAGCAATGAGACAGGTGCATGTTGATTAAATCCAGCACCTTGATTTCATAGCCTTTGGTTTTGAGCAGGTTTCCTGTGTCCCGCAGGATTTCTCCTTTCGGGTCGAGGACGACAAAAGAGGTGTTGGCCTGCATGACGTTGGGTTTTGCGTAAAATCTCGTCTTGCCGGAACCGGAGCCGCCTACCACCAGCACATTCAGGTTCCGTTTGTGCTTCCTTCCGTCCAGGCCGATGCGGACATTCTGTGTCAGGATTTTGTTTCTCTGCGGGTCTTTGTCCCGGTATTTCTTGCAGACAGCCACTGCGCCGCCCCAGCGAGCGCTGCCGTGTTCCTCCCTTCGCCGGTAATTGCGTTTGGTGGAAAGATAAATCCCGATGCCCAGACAATAGGCGGTGACAAACAGTAGGATGCACTTTAAAGAATCGTCCACCCATTGGATATGAAACGGGTTGTTTATCGCCGCCGTGAGATTGGCAAGGATTTCGGGAAGTCCCCCCGACAGGGAAGGTGCGGTAAGCAAAGCCGCCCATACCACCGGAATTAAAAAAACCGCAAAGAGTATCAAGTTACTTCTTGCGGTTTCAGCGCGCTTCATCATGGTTTCTTCGTTTTACTTTTTTGGTTGGGGCGTCGATAGTTTTGAGAAGAAGTTCATCCACGGCATCGGTGGGCCGTTCTTCTTTAATCAAGTCGTTGCGCATTTCGTTCAAAGCGTTTACGACAACGCCGTATTCGTAATCGTCCAGAGTAAGCACCCTTTCTTCTTCCTTCATGGGCAATCCCTCCTATCGTTCCGGCTCCTGCCGTTTTTGCTGTCTTTGCTGCGCCAGCATCCGATTCATCCTGCCGGAAATTTCACCGGCAGCTTCGCGGATGACGGAAAGCTCGGCGCGGATCTCCTGTGCGTCTAAGCCCTCCAGCATTTGTGGAGCACGGTCAAAGCGATAGCCGTTTGTGTCCACGCCATACTGCTTGCAGAGCATATAGGACACGCAATAAGCGTGGAAGGCATGAGTAGAACGGTTGTAGCTTCCGTCTCCATTATCCATTTCCGAGTGAGCAAGCTCTTGGGAAATGGCACGGAAAATATTGCTTGCGTCCATGCCCTTTCGGACTTGGATTTCCCTTGCTTCCGGAAGGTACAAAGCGTTTGTGCCTTCCTGCAGGGTATCGCTGATACGGATAGGCACAGGCGAATGATCCATCAATGCCTTGATGCGGGTACGGTCGTCGGGATAGGTCGGGGTTTCCCGTTTGCAGCTGTTTCCGGTCTGCGCAATATCGAACATCTTTTTGGGGTTGTAGCTGATGCTGGTGGTGCCGTCATCGCGCTGGTACTCCTCGCCCGGCTCCAAGATGTAGAAGCCGCTTTCCTTTTTGCGGATATAGGCGCCTTGCTCCTTCCAGGTGTCAAAGTCCGCAATGCGGGTGGCATCTGGCTTCTGGGCAAGGATCAACAGGGCGTTGGCTACGCTGTAGCGGTCAAAACGGCTTTGCACATCCAGGTACTTCTGGAAGGTAGCGCCATCTTGTGCCACGGTTAGTGCTGTATCGTCGATCATGGCGTAAACCGTTTCCCGCTGTTCCTGCTTTTGCTGTTTCCATGCCTCCTTGTCAAAAGGCTGGTCGTTTCGGGAAGCAGGCTGTTCGTTTTCCTGCCGGAAAAGATCATCGAAACTACTCATAAAACTTACCTCGCTTTCGATTTTGGTTTTTTGGATTTGTTTTGCTGCCTGCTGGGTTTGACATTCTGTTTTGTGTTTTTTGGCTGTTCTCTAGCAGGCTCCCGCTTGGGCTGTGCCGCTTGTTCCTTTTGAGCGGCCTTAATTTCCCATAATTCTTGGCGAACAGATCTCCTTGGCGGCTCAATAGCACCCTCGGCGGCTTTCCCGCTGCGCTCTGAGGTAGGCTCGGACGGATGGGATTTCTCCGTCGTCGCCGTCATGGGGTTTGGGTTGTCGGGCTGCTCCTTTACCGGCTCCGGCTGTTCGGGTTTTGCCATGAGTTCGTCCAAAAAATCATCCGCACTTTTTTCGGCGGGCGTTCCTTTTTCGGCAGGAGCTTTTTCATCGGCTGTTTTTTCCGTTTGCTTGGCGGCTCTGGATTTTTCAATTTCGCTCTTGATGCTTGCCGTATCCACGGTGGCTAGCTTGAAGCGTTCCACAATACGGTTGATTTTGGAGGCATCCTCGGTCCGTACCATGATGTCACACATGCCGTCTGTGTCATTTTTGTCACGGAGGGCGCAATAGAGGACGCCGTAGCGTTTGGCCTCCTGAGTGAATTTCTTCAGGTCTTCGTTCTTGACCGCAAAGACTTTCAGTTCCTTGCCGCTGCGCAAAAGTGCTTCCAGACGGGTTTTTCCTTTAGTCTTTTTTTGATCTTTCAAAACGGCATAGAGATAAGTGGCAAGGTTTTTTGCTCCCTCGCCGGAGATTTTAGCCATCACCTCAATCCCTTTAAGACTCATATTGACGATTTGGTCCGCTGCGTCGGCTCCGCTGTTCATATGCCTTTTCCTCCTTTCTTTGCTGGATTTCTTCCTGTTTTATTTGAAGCAGTTTCTGCTTCATTTCTTCAGAACGGGACAGGATGCCCGCACATAGCTTCACCTCCTTCCGGAGCAGGGACAGCTTTTTCGAAAGTCCGGCGATCTGTTCCTTATATGCCGTTATCTGTTCATCGTCTTTGCATCGGCGGATTCGGCTGTAAAGAGATTTCCGGGTGTCGTACAAGCCTGCCATTTCCTGCTCCAGGCTGTTTCGAAATGTGAGAAGCTGCTCTTTGTTTTCAATGCGGTGTGTACAGAGCAGTTTGGTTTGAGCGGTAATTTCTTCCATGTGCCGGATATCCTCGCGCAATAAAAAATGCGTCCGTTTATTGGACGCGCGGTGCTTGGGCAAGATGCCCATTTTGTAAAGGTAGTGAAAATAGAGCGCTTGCAAGCCAGTAAGCTTTTTTACTTTTTTCAGGCTTGCACCGCCTCGGATAGTATAACGTTTTTTCTGGGGTTCGGGCAGGACTTGTGGCCGCTTCGGAGTGCGGTTTTGCAGGATGTGCTGCTTAATGGCTTCTTCGGTGTAATCGTCTCCCAAGGTTTTCAAGCGGACAAAACGCTCCTTGCCAGGAGGACGCACTGCCATGTATTTTACGCCGGTTTTCACCTCATAGCCCTGCTTGCGGAGGGTGGCAATAAACTGCGTGAAGGTCATGGACGCTGAGATTGCTTTATCTACATCCTCGCGGATGAGGCCACGCCAAGTGGGTTTGCCTTCCTGCTCGGCTTTCCATTCGGCGTAATGTCTGGATTTACCTTTTTGCGGGTTTTCGATAACGTATAGAGAGTATTCCCGGCACAGACGGTCGGAGGTCTGTCGCATGAGGGAATAGGTGGCGTTGTTGTCGTAATACCGCTTGCCGTCCGTAAAGGATACGGAATTGAGGACAAAATGATTATGAAGATGATGCTTGTCAAGATGAGTGGAAACAATCACCTCAAAGCGTTCGCCCCACAGTTCCTGTGCCAGTTTCACCCCGATGGCGTGGGCAGTTTCCGGCGTAGCTTCTCCCGGAACAAAAGACTGGTAGCCGTGGAAGGCGAGAATGCCGTCTGTTTTTTGGAATTGGAGCTTTGTCCTCGACATTTGTTCGCAGGTGGTGGTCGGATCACAATTGATGCCTGTCACATAGAATTGCTTTTCGGTCTTGGTATCCTGCTGTGTGTATGCTAAGACATATTGCAAGCCTCGAAAGTCAGGACTGGAAAAGTCAAGGTTCTCTGTCTTTTGGGGGTTGGTGGCGTAGTCGATCACCCGGTCAAGGCGGTCGGTTACATCCCATATCGCTGTGGTTGCCATTGTCATCGCTCCGATTCTTTTGCCTTTGCCTCCGGCATAAGGGGATAATCGCTCGTATGGTCTTGGGTGTCGCAAATTCTTGCAATCACATCATTTAACTCCAACTGTAAATTGGCCTGATAGTAATCGGCAACAAGCTCCAATGGATTTTGAAATTTCAGCATATAATCAATATCCCTTTCATAATACCCATGAATGTTTGTCATGTAATGCGCCACCTGTTTCATGGCGGCGATTTCGGCAGCTTTATCAAATATGCTCTGCTTATCAAGCTTTAAAACGGATGCTTTATAGTCCGAGAAATTTTTTTCGATACGGTGCATCAGCTTTTTTTGCTTCTCAATAATTCTATCCATCATTGTTTCTCCTTTCCGGCAACGTTACCGCCGCCTGAATATCCAGCACAGCCTTGCGGAGCCGGTTGGCTTCATACTGGAACACCGTCCGGTCAATGTGCCCTGTGGCGTTTGCCTTTGCAGCGATCTGGTTCATGTTGCTCCCGATAGCGTGAAGCTCCTTTATCATAGCGTAGTAATCAGGAGGGGGAAGCTCTTTAGGCACATACCCGTTGATCAGGGTACGCAGATAGCTTTCCTGCGATAGACCTGCTTTTTTGGCGCTGGTGTGGAGCCGTGTATTTTCTTCTTTATTCAGCCAGACCTGAACACGGATACCTCGTTTTCTCATCGTTCCAGCTCCTTTCTCTTAATTCTTATCACCATTCCTTCTGTATTGAGTGTTGATCTGGAAAAGACACATAAAGACCACACCGATAGCGCCGCCTATCAGTGCACCCAACATAAATATTTCTATGGTTATCACCACACTTTCGATTGTATTTTTGTGGGGGTTTTAGGGGGTATCCCCTTAACAAGCGAATTTGGGAGACCAAATTCAGTGCTTGCTGCAACACAAGACAACGGTCTTGTGTTGTCATGAAAGTTTCGATTGGTTTCAGATACCACCAGACGAAAAGGAAAGTCTGGCGGTCATGCAAAGAGTTTCTTTGATTTCCACCTGATAGGTTTTCATAAAAGCAAAGCCTCCTTTCTTGATTTTAGGCAAAAGAAAAAGACACTGATTTTTTCAGTGTCTAAAAGCGACGCTCAAAAGAGCCTTCATAAAGGTACAAAAACACTCCAATTGGTTACAATATGGAGTTTACTTGTAGTAATATATACGATCACCGTTTATTCTCGTGTTTTCCATATTGCCATCGGATGATTACGGATACGTTCTAAAATCTGTACATCCTCAAAAAGCAGCTCTGGATGATATTCACCGTTTTTAAATGCCCTCAAAAACTCTGCTTCGTTATCACCGAGTTCAGAAAACATTGACAGGTAGCCAATAACCCGTTGTTTCGCCGCTGTTAGGTCAAACCGCTCCTTTTTTCGGATTACAGGGTATAAATCTGTCCGGATCTTATACTCTGTCAACTCATCAATCTTTCCTAAATTAAAGGTTCCAGTAACAGCCTCGCCGCCGACAGCATAATAGAATATGGCGCATTTTTTAAGCAGAGGGAGTTCTGTTTCATCAAACAATCCGAAATAGATCATGTTGTTAATATCATACAAATCACGGGCTGCCGCTCTTGTAAGCAGAGCAACAATCTTGCTTGCAAAGATCTCAATGGAAGCCAATGAGTTCACCTTAAAAGAATCCAGTATGCCAAGAGTTTCAATTGACCTTTGCTCCAGGGGCAGAATATGGGAACGCAGGGAGTAATTGATTTCCACTTTGATATTATCTTTCATGCCAGCAGTATTTGCATAGGAAAACACATAAGAATCCAGGCTGTGGTGGGATTTTGATTTAGGGCTTAATTCATATCCGCTCATCACCATGTATTTGAGGACGCTATCCGAGATTTTTTGGCGTTCCTCAAACATTTCTTCCCGAGAATCATTATGTGTGTAATCAAGGTCGATGTCTACAGATAACCTCGGCAGGTTGAAAATAGTCATATTGATTGCCGTTCCGCCTTTTAGCGCAAGGCTCTCACGTAGCAGCGGGTCGCTGTTTATATATTTCAGTATTTCCGACAACCGGAATACTTTCTCTAATGTATCGCGGATAAACCCTAATTCCCGCGCCTGTTTTCCAAGCTTACGCTTATCATAATCAAACAAATTCATTGCCTCCTTCCGATATAAGGGCTAAAAGCTGCTCCGGCACAAACAACCTCCACTTTTTGTTATATATGGATTTTTCTTTTTCCAATCCGTGGTACAGGTATCGAACACTTTTTGAGATCTCGGCTTCACAGGCTTTAAAAAACGTATCCGTTATTTTCAGGGAATCCTTGAAATGCTCCAGGATATATCCTGCTTTCTGAAACAGGATTTGTTTGCCGTAGCTTTTCAGATAGCAAAGCAGCTTTGTTTCATCTGCATATGGCATCATTTCAAGGCTTCGGAGCAGTTCTTCCAATCCACCGATTTTCTCAAAATCGTTGATGCTGTCTATGACGGTGCGTTCCAAATCGGTTACACGGGTGCCGTCCGGTTTTTTTACAATACCATCGTTGATACGGGACATTTGGTAACGATAGGTCAAACCGTTAAATTCAAATGTGTTAAACTTTGTATCAGAGGATACATACACATCATAAAACACCTGATTAGTGCATCCGTAATATTCTAAAGCAGTATGGTGAGATATATATGCGCTTTCCGTCAAATTGCTGGCTATCACATACCGATTGACAACTGGCTCACCGTCCGCAAGATTTATAGCAACATACAGGTTTCTTTTCACGCTTTGAATATAGCCTTTTTTCAGGTAGTTCTGTATCAGATCGCTGGCACTGTTTCTGTTGCCGACCATCTCAGTAACATCATTCCATGTAAAACAACCTTTTTCCAATAGTTGTTCATAGTATTTCATATTTTTACCACCTCCGTTGTTTTAATTTTAGTATGATGTCGCTGAAAAATCAACCATACAGAGGGTAAAATAAAATATTTTTTTATTTTATTCTTGCTATCGCTTTTATTTCAGTGATAGCAAGGCATAAATAAAATGATTTTCTATTCGCGTTCCCGTCTCTGCCGCATCTTTAAGGTGATTTTCAAATAGTCGTTATAATCCTTTCCACGCTTCGGAGGCTCATCGGAAACGGTAAGTGAGGAGGAAAGAAGGGTCTTGATAGTCTTTGCTGCCAGCCGTCCAGCCGTGTCGTTGTCCAGATGTAAAGCGATTTCCTTTATTTGTGGGAAGTCTTTTAAGTATTGCATGAGTGCGGCAGGTGGGGTGCTTTCTTCAATAATCTTTTTCGGCATATAGATTCCCGCAAGGGACAGGCAATTTTCCTGCCGCCAGTCCTTACCGGAAAGCAGTTCCAACGTACCATGAGATAATAAATCAATAGCGCTTTCAAATAAGTGCAGTTTGCGGCATTCGTTCCTGGCTGGGATAGAGAAGGAGAAGTGCTTGTCACTTCCGTTCACTTCCCCCATAAACCGTTTGCCAAAAGTTCCACGGAGAGTAGCATATTTGGGAACGCCATGCCGGTCAAAACCGATAAAGACGGCGTTGTGATAATCACGGCTTTCATATAGCTGTTTGGTCCGGATACAGTAGTCTATAATCTCCCGGTGAATGCCGCGCCCCATGAGGTAGGTAATCACGTGGTCATTGTTTTCATTTTTCTCAGGCAGGAGCAGTTTTTTAGGCTCAACAGGTTTCTGCACCTTTGGCGAAACAGGCGGCATGACCGCTGACTGTCCGTCTATCTGAAGTACCGCTTCCGGGAGCGTCATGCCCCGTACCTTGATGAGATAGTCTAGGGCAGAACGCCCGCCGATGTTGCGCGACCACCAGCACCATTTCCCGTTGCTGATTTTCAGGCTGTCATGGGTACGTGTGGTATAGACGTTGCCGGAAAAGCGCACCAGCTCCTGCGGCTCATAATATTGCAGGTAAGTCAGCAGATCCATTCGCTTTGAGCGCTCAATCTGCTCCGGTGTTACATAAGGCATGTTTTTTCACCTCATCTTTCGTAGCCCACGGCTTTCTTTTCCGGTACATCTATGCCCTCATCCGGCTCGCCGTCGATCATCTCGTTTTCATGTTTATCCATGTTGAGCAAAATGTTCAACTCTGCAAGCCGCGCAGATTTGGTTTGAAGCTCTTGCTCCTTCTCAAAGGGAATGTCGATTTGCTCTTTAGCCGTTTCCATCTGCTGGCGGAGCGTTTTTAACTGCTCTTGGCAATATTCCAGCTTCTTTGGTATTTCGGCAAGAGTGTTATTGAGTCTTGTGATATTGCCGTGGATGTCTGTACCCAAAGTGAACGTATGGCTGAGAGCGCCCCGTAGGGTGATTTGATACTGCTTATTAAATCCATCAAAGGAAAACAGCATCGGAAATCCCATGTAGCTGCCCAGCTCCTGCGGCTCCGGCGTGGTCATCAGCTTGCAGGCTTCAAGGATGGCCGCGCCCGCCTGTGCCTTTTCGGTGTACGAAACTCCCTTGACCGTCATGCCCGCAAATTTGCTTTCCTCTGTGGTGCCATCGATAGTTTTCAATGTGCTATGCTGCTCATACAGGGAAAGGTCTTTTTCATAACCCTCAATCCGTTCCTCGGTGGATTTGATCTGCTGCGGGTAGTGTTTGAGCAACCGGTCTTCCAAAGCGTAACGCTGGCTTAAATGATTCGCCTTCAAAAGCTTCAACTTAGACACCTGAATATCCAGATCCATCTTCTCTTTTATATAGGGATTGCCAGTAGCCAGCGCCTTCACCTCAGCATAGGAAAGCGCTGTTTCGTCAATGTCCTCGGCGCTTCTTACAGGGGATTTGCTGGTCATAATCTGACTGATAAACCGCTGCTTGTTCTCGAGTATCTGGTAAAGGTAAGCATCGAAGGTGTTTTCCGTCACATACCGGAAGATATGCACCTCGTCATTTTTGTTACCCTGCCGCACAATACGTCCGGAGCGCTGCTCCAAATCTCTTGGCCGCCACGGGCAATCCAGGTCATGAAGCGCAATCAATCGGTCCTGAACATTGGTTCCGGCCCCCATCTTAAAGGTGGAGCCTAACAGGGCACGTACCTGTCCCTTGCGGACTTTGGCAAACAGATCCTTTTTCTTGGTCTCCGTGTTGGCATCGTGAATAAAGGCAACCTCGTCGGCGGGGACTCCACGTGCGATGAGTTTTTGGCGCACATCCTCGTACACATTGAAATTTCCGTCACCTTTAGGTGTGGACAGGTCACAGAACACAAGTTGCGTCAATTTCTTATCGTTGTTTTCCTGCCAGAAGCGGAAGATATTGTCCACGCAGGCGTTTACCTTGCTTTCTTCGTGGTCGGACAGCATGGGATTGGCCAGTCGCTGGTCAAGGGCCAGCTTGCGGCCATCGTTGGTGATTTTAAGCATATTGTCCTCATAGGGTTCTACCAGCTTGGCGCGTACCCGTTCGGCGCGCTCGGCAAGCTCGGCCACCATATCCTGCTGGAATACGCTGGGTTTCACCGCCACATTGTGGTAGTTAGCTTTCGGTATAGGAAGATTCAGCATATCCGCAGTTTTGATATCCGCGATTTCCTTGAACATATTCATGAGTTCCGGGAGGTTATAGAACCGGGCAAACCTTGTTTTGGCCCGGTAGCCAGTTCCCTCCGGCGCAAGCTCAATGGCCGTAACGGTTTCCCCGAATGTACTTGCCCAGCAATCAAAATGTTGGAGTCCGTTTTTACGCAGAGCTTCGTACTGCAGATACCGCTGCATGGTATACATCTCGGTGATACTGTTGGAAATAGGTGTTCCCGTGGCAAAGATGATACCGCGCCCCTCGGTCAATTCATCCAGGTAACGGCATTTGGCAAACAGATCGGAGGACTTCTGCGCCTCGGTCTGGGACAGGCCCGCCACGTTCCTCATTTTGGTGTAGAGGAACAAATTTTTATAAAAATCTGCCTCATCAACAAAGAGTCGGTCAACGCCCAATTCCTCAAACGTTACTACATCGTCTTTTCGGCTGGTATCGTTGAGCTTATCCAGCTTTAATTTCAGAGTCTTTTTGGTTTTTTCAAGCTGTTTGATGGCGTAACGCTCGCCTTTTTCCTCTTTCAGTTCCTGAATCCCGCTGGTAATCTCCGCAATCTGCTCCTGCAACTGCTGTTTTTGGCGCTCCGCAGAGATGGGGATTTTCTCAAATTGGCTGTGGCCTATAATCACCGCGTCATAGTCGCCAGTGGCGATTCTCGCACAAAACTTCTTGCGGTTTTTAGTTTCAAAGTCCTTTTTCGTCGCCACAAGGATGTTAGCAGATGGGTAAAGCTGCAAAAACTCTCCGGCCCATTGTTCGGTCAGGTGGTTCGGCACCACAAACATGCTCTTGTTGCAAAGCCCCAGATGCTTGCTTTCCATTGCTGCAGCCGTCATTTCGTAGGTCTTGCCCGCACCCACGCAGTGAGCCAGCAAGGTGTTGCCGCCATATAGGATGTGCGCCACCGCATCTACCTGGTGTTTGCGCAGGGTGATTTCCGGATTCATTCCTGTAAACCGGATATGACTGCCGTCGTATTCGCGGGGACGGATGGAGTTGAAGCGGTCGTTGTAGAGCCTTGTCAGACGTTCCCGGCGTTTAGGGTCTTTCCATATCCAGCTTTGGAATGCCTCCTTGATGGCCTCCTGTTTTTGCTGGGCGATGGCGGTTTCCTTTTTGTTAAGCACACGCTTCTCAACACCGTCCTCATAGACGGTATCAAAGATGCGCACATCCCGCAGATTGAGGGTTTCTTCGACTATCTTGTAGGCATTAATACGGCTGGTGCCATAGGTCATAACGGCCTTAATGTTTCCGCTGCGGTCGTCGTTTTTGCCCTTGACGTTCCAGTTGGCGGTATAGGTGGAATAAAAAACATCGATGTAGCGCCTGTACATATACGGAGTTTCCAGAAGCTCAAAGATGAAGTCCTTAACCACATCCGGGGGAAGCCAGGTCGCACCGAGGCGTACATCAATTTCAGAGGCGTTCAGGTCCTTTGGCTGCACTGCTTCCAGTGCCGTAACATTCACACCGTAGGTGTCAGGGTGCATTTCGGCAAATTGCCGGGCGGTTTTGAGTTTTTCCCGGACGTTGCCGGAGAGATAAGCATCCGCCGTTTCAAACATCGGCTTTCCTGTATTGTCTTGCTTTTCAGGATTGAGGAACACGACGCCTTCCAGGTCTTTTATAAGCTGTTCCTCGGAAAGCCCTGTCAGGCTCTGCATGAAGCCCATGTCCACACAGGCTTTTTCTGCGATGGAGATCGCCAGTGCTTCAGTGGCGGTATCCACATGGGTAACGTTCGTGCGTTGCCGGATAGTACGTTTGGTGAACATATCGGCCTTTCGCTCCAGCTCGCCGTTCTCGTCGAGAATCTCCAGAGAACAGAGCAGGCAGTAGGAGCTGTCGTCGGAAAAAGCCATGTTGTTGCCGCGGCTGTTCAAAAGTCCATATTTTGCGACAAAAGTGTCATATAGACGGTTCAGCTTGCACTGTTGTTCCTGGATTATTTCGTCGCTGTAATCCTCGGTCTGGTATTCAATGAGTTCGCGGACTGAGTCCCGTATAGCAATCATGCCCTTGATCCGGCCCTCCGCCGTGACAGAGGTTTCCACGCGGTTCATCCGGCTGTTTTCGCGGTAGTAGATTGCGCCGTCCATAACGGTATAACTGAAATTACGGACATTCGGATCTGCAGGGATAGAGGTGCCCACATCCTCGGTTACATCCTCCAGTTCATACTCGGTAATTTCCGCATGGATGTTTTCCAGCGCCTCGCGCAAAAGCTCTGCGAGGTCGGCACCTTCATAGGGCATACAGGTGGTTTCACTTTTGTTGCCGTACATCCGGTCGTCGTAGGCCATTGTGCCCAGCACCATTTCGGTATTGTCGGCAAAATAGCGATTTACGGGGATGCCGTCCTTGGTGGTGGAGAGATGCACCCAATCCGGTTCAATGTCGATTATCCTGTCACGCTTTTGCAGGAACAGGATGTCGGTGGTGACTTCCGTGCCGGCATTGGCAAAAAACGCATTGTTGGGAAGCCGGACGGCCCCCAGAAGCTCGGCCCGCTGCGCAATGTACTTGCGGACTTCGGGATTCTGCTTATCCATCGTGCCCTTAGAGGTGATAAAGGCAACAATACCTCCGGGCCGCACCTTATCCAGTGTTTTGGCGAAAAAGTAGTCGTGAATATAAAACTTGTATTTGTCGTACTTTTTGTCTGACACGCCATAGCTGCCAAAGGGCACATTGCCGATAGCCAGGTCGAAAAAGCTTTCGGGCAGGTTGGTTTCCTCAAAGCCCTGCACTGCGATGCTGGCGTTTTGATATAGCTGTT
The DNA here is from genome assembly GCA_049323895.1 of Bacillota bacterium. Classification (GTDB taxonomy): domain Bacteria; phylum Bacillota; class Peptococcia; order Peptococcales; family BICA1-8; genus JBMOKT01. Next base: position 215,848 of record JBMOKT010000026.1, read on the forward strand.
TGGCAATCCGGCCTGTGATGCCGTCCAGTTCCACACCATACAGCTTGGAGTTTTTCATGCTCTCCGGCACAAGGCCGAAAAAGTTGCCGATGCCGCAGGCGGGTTCCAGAATATTGCCGGTCTGGAAGCCCATGTTGGCAAGGCAGGCATACATGGCCTTGATGACGGTGGGGGAAGTATAATGGGCATTTAAGGTGGAGGCCCTCGCGGATGTATATTCCTCATCAGTGAGCAGCTCCTTAAGCATGGCGTATTCCTTCACCCACTGGCTATTCTGTTCATCAAATACCTGCGGCAGGCCGCCCCATCCCACATACCGGGAAAGGATTTCCTGTTCCTCTGGAGTGGCAAAGCGGTTTTGTTCTTCCAGTTGGTTCAAGAGCCGTATGGCGGCGACATTCCAGCCGTATTTAGTCTTTGCGCCTCCATGCCCTAATTCATCGTCGGTGATACGGAAATTGACGCGGGGCTGCTTAGGGACTGCTGGCTGGAGGTCAATGATGACTTTAGATACTTCGCCATCCTGTGTTTTTCGCCATACGGGTTCTTTGGCCTGTTCCAAAACGCCGCGCACAAACTCGATGCTTTCGCTGCGGAAAATGGGAAAGCCCGTGTTGCGCTGAAAGGTGATGTCCCGCAGACTGACTGTACCGGCTTCCTCGTCGATGCTATCGATGGCATAGCGCCGGTCCTCAATGGAAAGCTCCACGCCCACGGCAATTTCTTTTTTGGCTGGTTTCTTTTCCGCTTCCCCGGCTTGGCCGTCCGGAAACTCCAGGTCAAATTCCACATAGGTTTTTTCGCTCTCGCTCTCGCTCTCGCTGCCGCTGTCGCTGGTGACGGTATCGCCCTCGTGGGTGATGGTCACATCACCGGTTGCCCTCACCCATTCCGGTGCCTCGGGGTCGTCGGCATGAAGAGTAACGACATCCCTTTTTTCCGTCAGGTAATCCTGGTAGGTTCGTTGGAACACATCCTCGGCAAGCCATTCCTTAAACTGCGGCAGGGTGGTATAGGCTTCATAAAAAGCCGGATGCTCCTCCCGCATGGAAAGGACAATGCGGTCGATGGCGCTGCCCAGCTCCCGTTCGGCACTGTCGGGGTCGGTATCCCTGTCCCGAAGGTAAGGGTAGATCTCGTCGGTTCTTATCCTGTTGACGATTTGAGGCAGGTACGCCTGGTATAGCGCACGGGGGGATGGTGTTCCCTTTTCTTCGGCTGGTTGCTCTGGTACTCTCCCGGCTGCAATAAGATGGTCATTCAAGGGATTCTCCCGCAGCATCCGGTCAAAGTCATCCCGCGCAAGTTCCTTGCTGAACAGCGGGAAACTGATGTCGCGGAGCACCACCTTGCCACTGTCAAAGGATAAAATCTCGTATTCGTCCGTGCCGAGATACACCGTGTCGCCAAGTGAGAAGGCATATTTCGCATTCTTTCGTGAAGGCAGCTTTGGTTCGGAGGGAGCCGGTTCCCGGTTCAGGATTTCGCGGGCATAGGTTTGCTCGGCAAGCTGTTGGCGGCGTTCCTCCATCTGCTGTTCATAAACGGGCAGATATTCCTTTTCCTTGCTGTTTAAGTAGCGATCGGTGGTAATCAATTCGCCAATGCGTTTTTGCACCTTTGCCCAGGGCAATACAATTTTTGCGTCCGGCCCCATGATTTTTCCACTGGTGAGGGTGATGCCCTTGCCGTCGTGCCATTCATGAATATCGGTGCCTGTCAGGGCAGGTGCTCGCCCGCCGATACCGTATTCCTTTTTCAAGAAGTCAATATTTTCTTTCGCAGAGGCGTTTTGCTGAAAGTGCAGATAAATCCGGTACTTTCCGTCCTGCACACCGCTTCCCTGCCGCAAAACCGTATCAATGGCTTCCTGGGGAATAGAAAAAGCGGAGGATTTTTCTTCCTCCGTCTGTTCGATCAAGGTAATTTGCTGCTGCACTGACGGCAATGCCGGCGGTTCATCAAGGAATTCACCCAGCAGAATCATACTGCCGAAGTGACCGGCAATGACTCCCCAATCATAGTAGCTCTGTGATGTTCTTGCGGCGTAGCTGCCCTCCCAAAGATGGAGAACATTTTGGTAGGCCTTGTACCCGACGCGGTGATCTCCGTTGACTATCAGTTCTGTGTAGTCATTATTAAAAATGTTTTTGATGTATTCGGTACGCTCGTTGCTATCCTCGTGAACGGCATAAAAGTCTACGATTTCCTGCTTGGTTGCCTTCAAGTGCGGGGTAGAGCGCAGAAGTTCATTGATAAGCGGCGTAGAATGAAAAAACGGAAGACTTCTGTCCTCCGTTTCTCTGTCGTACCATGTTAATTGTAAATCAGCTCCGCCAGCACCGATTCCTCTGCTGAGTGCCGTAGGTTGTTCATGTGTCCTGTCCAGCTCATCGGGTCGGTCGCCTTGTCCGGCGCGGGACTGCTCTGTAAGAGCTTCGCTGTGATCTGTTCGATGCGCTCCTTCGCTGTCCGGTCGATCTCCGACAGGTGGCTGTTCAGTTCGCCCGACAGCATCAGGCTTGCGTACATTCCTTTCCGGTAGTTTTTCAGATATGTTTTGCGCAACATCCCATATTTGCCGATGTGCGTTTCTTCCTTCGGCAGCATCAGGTCGGGTATCAGATAATCGCCCTTCTGCGTGTAGGTCAGTTCCATATTCACCATCCCTTTCAGAATTACTGTTTTGCTTTACGTTTTCATTGTGCTGTACATCCTGATTTTTTGCAAAGGTACGGTTTTGTTTTTTCTCCGCTTTTTGCAGTTCCTTGACCGTTGCCCCGATTTCCTTTAAAACCATTTCGGAAATATCACTTGTGGCAGCACCCAAGCGCGAAATGGTATCCAGCGTATTGAAATTCACAATGCCTTGAAAATCCTCAAAGCTCAGGTATTTATCGGCAGGATAGCCGCAGCGGACTAATGCTATGTAAGCCACGGAAATCTTGAGAATTTCCTTGAAGATTACTTCCACATTCAGGTCGTCCAGTTCTTCCAAAAAGCTATTTTCCCTAAAGTACATCAGATCAGAGAGATAGTCGGGGAAATTATCATCCACGGCATTGCGGGCGGCAGAGATTAAGGCGGTCACAATATCTTTTTTTTCTTCAAGCTCACCAAAGGTGCTTTCCAACGTTTCCTTCACGGACTCCGCATATCTATCCTGCATCGCCCAAAGCGCAACGGGGCGGTTATAGCGGCTGTTGGTGTCCGACACATCGAACACATGTCGCAAAGTTAAACGGCTTCCGCTGTCGTCGATGAGGGCGATGCCCTTCGCGCCTCGGTTTACCCATCTGCCAAACTTCTGATTCCATAGCTCAATGGGAGCACAGGCAGTCGCATCGGGACGCTGCGCATAAATCAAAAGCTGATCCTGAAACGGATATTTGTAATTCCATGCTGCCGTTTTCAGAAAGGAAGTCCAGTTGACAGGATTTCTTGTGGCGCTTTGAGCCGTCCTTTCCGAAAGCTCTGTAATCAGTTGCAGCTTCGTTGCCAACGTTTATCCCTCCTTATCGTTCCGGCTCGTACCTTTTCTTTTGGGGCTGCTGTACTGGTTTTTCAGGTGTATTCTTTTCCTGCTGGAGACTTTTTAAATAATGGACTTCATCCAGCGCACGATTGCATAAGTCTTCAAGGGCGGTCAGGCGGTCATTCATGTAATGGCCCCAGAAATATTCCTTTTCACCCTTTCTGCATTTCCACGTCACAAAGTTTGCGGGTGCTTCATCACGCTGACCGATTACAAATTCCGCATTTCCCACGGTCAGTCGGTCGGTGATGACATAACCTGCATTGATTTCCTTTTCCATGTTCAAACCTCCTAACGTTCCTGCTCATATTTTTTCTGCTTTACCTGCCTTTCGGTCTGTATCTGTTTGAGCCGTTCCTTTGCCCAATCGGGCATATGTTCTGGCTTGATGGTGCCCAAAATATCCTCCCGGTTCCAGCGCGATTCCTTTCCGGAGTATAGGTTGACGGTGTAGACCGCGCGGCCCCGGGAATTGGCATGAGAGCCAAAGCCGCCTGTGGCCAGCACGAGCTGTTTGTCGGCAGTACGGTATTCAGGACGCAGGCGCTCCGGACGGATGACCGCCACCTTGTTTTCAATACTCTCTCCGTAATCATTCGGGATACAATGCTCCAGCACGAAAGGCTGCAGGGGAACGGTGATTTTGTCCCGTTCCGCTTTGATCGCTTCAAGCTGCGCCTGTACGCGGTCGGTAAATTCTGTCATCATTTCCACGTAGTCCGCACTTGCTGAGGCATTAAAATAGTGATCGATGCCCAACGGGTTATCCCAGGTGCAATTGCATACCATGTACGGATAATCGGTTTTGGTATCATCCAGCGTAAAAAGGATTTCTTTATCTCCAACATGAATGGCGTGTTTTACCTCGTAGGTATCCACCATGCGTTTTTCTTCATCCATCGATATTTCCACTCCAATCTATGAGGCAGACGAAAAGGGACGGTGTTTGCCGTCCCTTTTACCATTCTGCCGTTATTTCTTTTTCCGCTTGATGTGCAAATACACCGCACCACCGACAATTACAAGACAGAGCACGATGGCCAGTATCGCTTTCAGTTCCACAAAATCACCTCCTACTACTTAACAGCAAATCAGTTCGTATATCAAAAGAGCCACGGCATACGTGAAGAAACCAATGCTCAGAAATACGGCCAACGGGACGCTTTTTTGCTTTGTCGCCTTTGCATAGATACAGGCGGGAAGCAAAGCAATAAAGAGAATGACCGCAAGAGAGTACAGGCCAAAGCAAAAGCCCATTGCCGCCGTGAGCTTAATGTCGCCGCCTCCAACACCTCCAGACTTGGCGGCAAGGAAAAACAGGCACAATCCCGGCAGCAGAAATCCGACAATCCGCTCAAGTAAGGCTGGATATGGCAGCAGAAAAGCGGATGCAGCTCCGATCAAGAGAATGGCTATCCATGTCCAATCCGGAATAATCCGCTTTCTATAATCCATTACTGCTGCCCAAAGTATGGGAATGGCGCATAACAGCGTGGCCATTTTCAATTCCCTGTGGTGACATCATCATCGTACATGCTGTCAACCACAAATATTTTTAGTTCTCCTCCGGTTATCCATTTGGACAGAGTCCCTCCGGGAGTATGCACATCGGTAACCAAAAGCTGCACGATATAATCCGTGTTGTCCGGGAACCAGGTTGGAACATATTGCTTTTTGTACCGGAACGGTGAGCTGGGATTCTCCCGGAAAGTAAAATGATTCGTACTGTCGGACATCAACGGTACGGATGTTTCATAGCTGTACTGCGGCAGATAGACTTCCGCCGTCTGGGCGGCGGTAATCAGCTCCGGCTTGTCGTAATTGGTGTTTACGGTGGCAGTAACGCTGATGGTAAAGCCGTAGCCAGATTTGAGATAGCCCCTTGCCCTGGTGTCGTAGTCAAGTGCGGCAGTGACTTTCAGTTCGGCATAAAACTGCCGCCATACAAATTTGCCGTTTTCATAGCGTTGCTCCCACCACGTCACTTTTGGCTGGTCGCTTCTTTGCGGCGGTGCAGGGACGGTTCTGCTTTCTTCCGGCTCATCATAGGCTACATTTTTGATGACGGCATTTTGGGTATAGGTGTTGTTGGCGGCAGTGGTTTCATTGTCTAATACTTTATCGGGGTTGATGGTGGCGATCAAAGTGATGTTTTTATCAGCTTGGACATTGGGGGTATTCCATTTGAGCGATACGACGTTCCAGGTGTCTTGCTCCATGACCACGGCATCAACACGCTTTTTGATCGAAAGCTCCGGGATTTCAAACAGGACGGAAACCTTTTGCCCCGGCGTAAAGTCCAGGCTTCCTTTGTTGGATACCTTGATGGTGCTGATGACCGTTTGGTTTTCCTTGTATTGATCGGGCGTTATCCGCTGTACATCCAGGTCATAGGGACGTTCTACCACCATGATTTCCGCTGCCGCTTGGTTGTTGCTGGTGTTGCTATCTCTGTAATCTGTAGGCGGTGATACCTGTGCCTCCAAATGAATGGTTGTGCCTTTTTCTCCCGCCGTGCTTTTGACGACGTAAGCTTTGGTTTCATAGGCTTTGAAATTTGCAGTGAATGGCACTGTCAAAACTGCCTTGCCGTCAATGGAAGCGTTCAAGCTCACTCCCGACAGCGCTTTGTCCGTGGAATTGGCAAAATACACGGTAAAGCTGTATTCCTCCTGCTCGTAAACCATGGGCGGGCAGGATAGGTTAGCCCATATGTCGCACAGCTTTTCCAAAGGTACATCGGGATTGTCCGGGTTATCCGGTGGGTTGTCGGGATTATCAGGATTGTCCGGATTGTCCGGTGGGTTGTCAGGATTATCAGGCGGATTGTCGGGATTGCCGGAAGGCTTTTTCACTACCGTGATTTTTGAAACGGCGGTGTTGTTGGCCGGATTAACGTCCCGGAAGCCGTGCGGCGTTGTAATATTGGCCCACAGGTTATATATCTCGCCCGCGTTTCCCGCCGTGCCTGTAATGGTGAAGGATTTTGTCTCCCTGGGATTGAAACTGTAAGTTTTCGGAATTTGTGCCAAAGCGGTATCGTTGTTTGTCCCCCGCAACAGCACATTTTTCAGTTCCGTACCGGATTGGTTGGTAAAGCTCACGGTATAGCTGTAGTTCTCATGTTCATATACGGTGGACGGCGCAAGAATGCTTGCCGACAAGTCGCAAAGCTTCGGTGAGTCAGGCGGCTGATCCGGGGGATTATTCGGGATATCCGGCTGGTCGGGATTATTGCCAGGGTCAGGCGTTTTTTCAGGTTCCGGTGCAGGTTCCTCAACGATTTTGATGATTGCCGTGGCTGTGTTGTTGGCGAGATTGCCGTCGGTAAAGCCCTCCGGTACACCGATGTTCGCCCACAGGTTTATCACATCAGCAGAAGTGTCGGCCTTGCGTTTGATGATGTAGGTTTTGCTCTCATTGGGTGAGAAGTCCTGCACGGCGGGAATCTCTTTGATCAGGTCATCGTCCACCGTGCCTTTGAGTGGTACATCATAAGCCGGACTATTTCCGCTGTTCATAAAAACTACGGTGAAGGAATAGCTGTCCCCCCGGTAAACCGTGGCAGGGGCGCGGATGGCAACCGACAGGTCGTTTCCGTCACAAGCCTTGAACTTGAAATAGAAGTCTGCGGTGGGAATTTTGTAATTAATTTTTTGCGTAATAGAGGTCTGTGTACTACTTTCTCCATCGGTATATTCGGCGCTCTCCGGCGTGTAGTCCCATTCAAGACCGCAATAGATAAAATTGCGGGACAGGAGGATGTCGTCCTTGGAAAAGGTGACGGAGGTGGTCTGATATGGGAAAAGAAGCTCCGGCACTCCCTTGTCCTGGGCTGAGAGCTTTCCATAAACCTCTTGCTTGCTTTCATCACACCAGGTTGCATCAATGTTGATTTTTACCGGAGCCTGATAGGTGATTTCCGTGTTTCGCATGGTCTCAAAGGCAATGAGGGCTTTCTCCGTCCAGCCATAGCTGGTAGTCAATGGTTCAAAATCCATGTTCGTATCATAGGTTCCATAGAGCTTGCCGGAAGAAAAACCGTAAATTTCCACGACCAGACTACCCTTTAGCGTGTAAGTACCTCCGTCATATTTATCAATCCAACCGGCAATCCGTTCCTGCTCGTGGTCGGCAACGGTATTGGCGTTCACAAGATCGATACGCTGTGGCTCTTGAAAGGATTTCAGCAGTGTTTTGCCCTCATAGATTTCCTTTACGTTCATGCCTATGGTGCGGTAGCGGGTGTCATAAATGGCTTTGACTTGAAATACCACATTGGCCGTGACGGTGAGGACGGCTCCCTGGTCCGTTTTGGCGGTGATGGTATAAGGACCGGAAGCCTCCTTGCTTTCGACGGTCAGAATATATTCCGGCGTTATCTCCCGGCTATGGCCGCCATACTCCAATTGAACCCTTGTGAGTGTACCGGTTTTTGCTGTGACGCTCACGGGAATTTGTGCCGGGAATTGCTCCACGGCAACCACGCCGCTTTCGCTTTGCAGGCTGTCTATGGGAGAAGTGACATTGATTTCAATGTCGCTGTTCGATGCGGCAAACGCCTTGACGGAAAAGAGCAGACAGCATATAAATACAAGCGGCATGGCTAAAATATACTTTCGTTTCATTCGGAACCTCCTTTCTCGATTCTGTTGTTGACGCTGGAGATGGTAAAGGGAAGCCGAACCTCACCGGTCAGGAAGCCGAAAATGCTGCGGGTTTTCAGTGTCCCTTTCAGCGTCAGCCGGGGTGGGTCATCGGTGGCCTCCAGGCTTTCAATTTCAAGCTCATAAACCCATTGCCCATTGGCATATTTGTCCATTTCCGGGTTCAGTCCCATGCTTTCATGCAAATATTCGTACAGCGTTTCCTCGGCAAGGGCGCTGTCCATCCGTGAATAGCCGTCTCTTCGGTATTCGTCGAGCATGGCGTATTCTACAGAGTCGTTTACCCCGCGCTGGAGCACGTATTCAACTTGCTGGTAAAGACTTTCCATGCGGAAGTATTCGATCAGGATAGCGGCAAGGGTGAGAATAAAAAAGACGAGGATGAGGATAAACACAAAAGCGTCGCCCTTCTGGTTGTTCATAATGCGTTTGAAATTGCCCACAGGTTTTCCCTTCTTTCCGGCATTTTCATTCCGATAGCTTCCAGTATTTTTCCGACATACCGGTGATGCTTACCTTCATGGGGATATTGATCTGAACAGGCGGCGTAAAGGACGGTTTGAATAGGGTAAAGGCATAGCTGTCTGTCATCGTCACAGTAAAGGTATCCCGCAGTTGGATTTTTTGGCTTCCGTCGCAATACTCCACATTCTCGATGGTTATTTCCGGCGAAAGGCCGGTCTGCTCCTTCAGCCGGTAAAAGACGTCATAGGTGTTGTTCGATACCTGTCCCTCCAGCTCAACCACCCGGACAACACGGCGGCACATATGGTTCAAGTTCAAATAGGCGGTAAAGATACTTAGAAAGGACATCACTGTGGCCATGAGCGTAATCACCACCAGCGTCTTGATAATCAGCTCGTAATAGGCGCTGCCCTTTCTACCCAAAAGCAGCTTTTTGAAAGGCTGAGGGGGAGAATGTCTCCCCCATATGCCCCGGTGCTTCCTGTTCATCTGCTTGCACCTCCCCTGTGAGTAAATATACCCGGCAATGCTGCCATCAGCTTAATAAGCCGGTAATTTTAGTGACGATATTGTTCCAGATAGTGGTGATTGAATCCTGATACAGCGTCATAAATACTGCACCCACAACTACCACGATCAGGACAACAATGAGCCAGCCGGTCATTTGGTCGCCGGACTTGCTTGCAAGAATCTTTCTTGTTTTTAGTCCCATCCTCTGCATTTTGTTTTTTAAAGTAGTCATCATAACAAATACCTCCATATCAGTTTTTTTGATTTTGGTTCAAAGGAAAAAGGGGAGAACGATTCTCCCCCCTGTTGCCGTAGCCTTTTCGGCTGCAAGTATTGTTAGCTCAAAAGGCTGGTGATTTTGGTAACGATGCTGTTCCAGATGCTGGTGATGGAACCCTGGTACAGTGTCATGAATACAGCGCCCACTACGACGACAACCAGCACGACAATGAGCCAGCCGGTCATCTGGTCGCCGGACTCGCTTTTTAGAAGTCCTCTGGCACTTGAAAGAGTGTTGGCGATTCTTTTCTTCATGGTATTTTCCCTCCTTTCTCCGGTGATTTGGATTGCGGTTGTTTTGTTTTCCATGGGTCATACCTCCTGAAAATGTATTTTGAAAAAGGGTTGCCCCGTTTTCACATTAAAAAAGGCCCCCCATTGACCTGATTAGGTGGGAGCCGATAACGTAGAGCAAGGTGGCCAGGGTTACAGCCACCAATGGGATGGACGCTATTTTGATTTTGCCGGGCAGCTTATTCAGCTTTTTCTTTAAGGCTTCCTTAGCTTTGACGTCCATATCTCGGGCAAGATAGGCCAGCGCTTCGCCCTGATGCTCGCCTCGGTACAGTCCGATAAGGGCATTGACCAAAAAGGACACGTCCGTAAGGCCGATGCGTTCATTGAAATTCCGAAGGGCTGTTTCAATATTCTTGGCCTTCATCTCCATGACCAAAACCGAAACATCGTAGCGGAACACATCGCTTGCAACCATTAGGTAATCCTCGAATATCTGGATCAAATCCACCTGCACGACTGTTTTTTGGCTGCCTTCCCGGATATCGTCCAGCTTATACAGGATGGAACGGACAAAGCTTGGAAGTTCCGCTTCGATAAGTGCCTTTTTCGTTTTTAGTTTATCTTTAAAGTCCGTCGTAAAATGGAAATAGATCACAATGGAAAAAATGAGAATGACGGGCACAATGCTTTTTGCCCCGACTGCCAAAAGCGGAACCAGGAGCAGAAGGGTGAAGGAAGCGCAGATAAGTGCCCTGGCTCGATATTCCCTGGGTGTGAGGTCAATCCCTCCGCGTCTTAGCGTGGACGCCAGCTTCGCTTCCCTTGCTGGATCAAGCCTGATCCATCGGGATACCGGCTTGACAAGGGGCATGACAAAGCGGTTTAACAGCTTTTGGCCCGTTTTCTCCTTTTCGGTTTGCAGATTTTTGATATTTTTCTTCATGCTCAGCTTCGGAATTTTAAGCAGTTGTCTGCAAATTAAAAATCCTGCCGCAGTCAGCAGGACAAAGACAATGATCTGATAAAACAACTTGGAACCTCCTATCTGTTAACGGGTTTGGTAATCTTCATCACATAAAATGCCGTCGCCAGGGCGGTCAGCAGCATAATAACAATCAGCAGCTTGCCGATGGTGGTTTGGGTCAGGATGGAAAACCATTCTGCGTTGGAAAAGCGCATCATGGGGATGACACTGAACATTAATCCCACCGTCATCAAGTAATCCCGCCAGACTCGGACCATCATGCCATCGCTTTCGATCTGCATGGACTTTGCGTCGTTCATGGCTTTGATGATGGGAAACAAAGCAAATTTCAACCGCCGGTCGTGATAGCAGAGGATGAGCATTTTTGCCCACTCGGCAAAATATCGGTTTTTGATCTTTGCCGCCAGACGGTACAATCCGTGTTCTACATTCGGGTTGATGAGCTTGATTTCCGATACAAATTCGTCAAAGGCCGTCGGACTTCTCAGGTGAGCCGGGATGTACCGGTTTTTTTCTTCCACATAAGTTTCCACGGCTTTGATGATGTCGTCACACCCTGCATAGGCATTGGTGATGATAGACATGGTGTTTTCCAGCCCCTCGATTTCCTCCCGCGCGGCTGTGGCGCTTTTTACGGTCAGGTAGAAGAAGGGGGCAGGGGTCAGGCATACCGACATTACTGCCGCCAGCTCGACACTGTTAAACAGCATAAGCCCGGCCAAAAATCCGCCTGCTACTGATGCGCCTGTCATAACTAAATATTTCTTTTGAGTACATCCGGTTTGCCTGAACAGGGTTTGAAACCGGATGGCAATCCGCTCGGTGATTTTCAGCTTTGCCCCCGCCAGGTATAGACGTCGTTTTTTCAGCAGGTTCTGCTCTGTTGTAAAGGGGTTCAGTCCCAACAGGAGGAAAAGCGACACGCTGATGAGAGCAAATACCAGGATAAGGGATATTTGAATGCTCATTTCTAACCTCCTTCCGGTCTGTACCCGCTGCCCGCAAAACGGCGGATTTCTGTCAGCTCAACGCCATTGACCAGCAAGCGTTCGGCAAGAGCGGGAGAGATGTTCTCCATACGCCGGTGGCTTCCCACGACCTTTGTAATCCTTCCGGCTTCATCCTTTTCATAGTGGTCTACCGCAAATTTGAAAAGGGTGCTGCCGGTGACCTCGCCGTCCTTTACCCCCGTGGCTTCAAAGATTTCCATGTATTTACGGGATTTGTCGGGGAGCTGCATTTTGAAAAGCATGATGGGAAAGGCTTCCACGATGTTTTTCAAGAGTCTTTCCTCCGACAGGGAGGTCCCGGCCTCCAGGCACATGGTAAGAATTCTGTCATAAGCGGCTCTGGCGCTGTTGGCGTGCAGCGTACTGACGATGGTGTGTCCCGTCCGTCCGGCCTCCTGCACCGTCAAGGCTTCTTTTCCTCTCATTTCGGCGGGAACAAGAACGGTGGGATGAAGCCGCAGGGAGAGCTTCAACAAATCCAGCATGGTAATGGGGTTGGGTTCTTCCTTTGTGAGAAGATGAATTACGTCGTTTACCATCACATTGTTATCATCAAACTGCGCCAGGGTCAATTCACGGGTATCTTCAATTGTAATTATCCTTTTGTCCTTTGAGATGCAGCTCAAAATATATCCCATGTCAGAGGTTTTCCCGCTGCCGGTGGCTCCAGCAATGGCCACCGATATGCCATTATTGACGCAGAGCGTAAGCAGGTCTAATTCCTCCGGCGTGGCTGTTTCCCAGCCGATGAGGTTTTCCCTTGTGATGTAGGACGGCTTTTGCTTTCTGACCGAAGCGATGGCTCCGGCATCGGGATCGACACAGGGCTCAATGGCTCCCGACATGCGGATGCCCCGCGCGATAAAGCTGTCTCCGATGGGCTTGCTGCCGTCCAATATAACATTCCCGAACCGGCTCATTTTTTTGGCGATGTTGGCGCAAGCCTCCGGACTGCCGAAGGTGTTTGACAGCCGCACCTTTTTGTCCTTGTACAGCACCCAGATGCCGTTATAGCCGTTAACGTTAACTTCCTCCACGTCACTGTCCTGGAGATAGGGGGATAAAAGCCCCAAGCCGGCCATATCATCGTAGATCATATCCACCAGCTCGGAAATGTTCTGAATGCCCTTTGCCACCATATGCTCACTGTTCAGGTAGCGCATGATCAGGTCCTTGAGCTTGCCCTCGGCTTCTTCCGAATACAGCACCTGTGCTAGTTCTGCGGAATGGTTCTTGGCTATGATCCGTTGCAGCTTATCCAGAATTTCGCCGTAGTCCTGGGCTTCCAAATTGCTTTCTCCGCTGTCGGAGCGCCACTTGTTGGCCCGGTAAATCAGGTCGTTGACGGAAAACCTGTTGTTCACGATGCTTCACCCCCGCAGATTCCCTTTGCTATTTGCTCCAGTACCTTGCCGTAGCGCCTGCATGTTCTGTCTTGAAAGAAATAAATAGGCGTCCCGGCGTTTTCCAGTTCACCTGCCCGTTTTATATAGGGCAGCTCATAAGCAAAAGGAAGTTCCGTCATGCTTCGATAGGTCTTGTCATCAAACTCGCCATTGGGGAGCTGTAGGATATGGGTCTGCTTGTCGGCAATATGCAGCTCCCGTACAAAATCCGAAACGCCTTCATGCCACATTTGCGCCGCCACGGACGGCTTATGCAGGGTATATATCCTTTCGGACAACCACAGTCCCACGCCGGATACCGGATTGGTTACCTCTGCGGCTCCATCCACGATGAGAATATCAAAAACCAGGGATGCGGCATTCATCATCCGTTCCGTTTCCCGGAGAGTAACGGCATCGCAGAGAAGCCCGGTATAGTGGGTGGATGTGGACAGGAAAAACAAATTTTTGATTTCTCTGTATTCCGTAAATTTCTCTCCGATGTTGGGATTATCCTCATTCAAAGCCTGAAACAGTCCCTTTTGGGGAGGAACGCTCTGGCCGAAAAAGATTTGCAGATCTCCGTAGGTCAAATTGGAGGAAATAAGGCCCACCAGACGGTCACGGGTGGAAAGGGCGCAAGCCAGATTCACTGCAAAGGTGGTTTTCCCGCTATTGCTGCCTCCCCAAACGGCAATGATTTTACCGCTCATGGCTTGCACCCCTTTTCTCAAAGATTAGATGCAATTTTCCCGTATATTCGGCTTCGATGAGCTTTGTGGCCTGGGCTTCGGTGGCAACCAGGGTTACGGCTTTAGGTACGGGGTCACCGGAGGATGACTGGCCTTCCGCTTGTTGCTCCCGGACTTGAGCAGTGCTTTGTGTACGGGCATTTTCCACACTGTAAACCTCCAGTCCTTTCAGTTCGGGATACAGGATTACCTGTGGAGAGGCGCTTTGACCGTCGGATGTCTTAGTTATAAACACGGCCACTGTCACGATATCACCGCTTTGCAAATGGGAGGAAAGCCCTGCAGCGATGCTTGGTACGCTGATGGTGATAAGGCGCTGATTGTTTTTGGCTATATGGTCTAGCTTTTCATCGGCAAGATATTCGCCGAGCTTTTTTTGGGAAAAATAGTCCTCCTTGAAAATGTCGATCTGTGCGATTTTACCGACAATTTGGGACTTGTCGTTGATGACACCTTCCGGCAGGCCGAGTTTTCCAACCTCCATCTGTACAAGGTGTTTATCCTCTATCCTGGTTCCTGACGGGATGTCCTGCGTCGCCCGCAGAACCATGACGGTTGCGTCCTTATTCTCGTAAAACCTTGGCAGAAGCACAAAGGAAACGACTGCTGCCACAATGATGCAGAGGGCGCTTAGAAATATCCGGTTTTTCAATATCTTCAAACTCTTTTTGCCTCCTTCCGTTGTGATGAATTAAAAAGCTCCCTATGTTTTCACAGAGAGCACCATTACTGGCCGAAAAAGAAAAGAGAGTGGTTTTCCTGCTTTTCGTTTTTCCTCCTTGCAGCAGGCTCATTACTTTCCTCCCTTACTGTTTTGTGGCTGATATGGATTCGCCGGATCAGGGTACGGAAGGTTTTGGGTTTCTTTTGTGTTGTTTGTTTCATAAAGGGCTCCTTTCTACATGAATTTCACGGTATTACCAGCCGAAAGACAGATATATTTCTTTTTCGGCTGGTAAAATTTTAGGGGAGGGGTGTGGGGAGGGGGAAACCGCAAAGCCGCTGCGCGACACCTACAAGCAAAAGGACAGACTACCCCCCTGGTGTAAAATATTTGCCTACTAATCATCAGGTATGACACATTTTTCTTTGCTGCATTTTCCACTATGCTTGTCAAAGTATCGGCATTGCTTACAATCCTCATCCCTCACTGGTTTTGCAGAAAGCTCATGGTCATGCTTCGGTTTTTCCTGCATTATGCGCTCGTATGCGCGCAGCCGCCCTTCTGTAAAGTACATGGAAGCACCTCCTTTCAAAAAGGGCATAAAAAAACGTCCTCATTCATGAGAACGAATTGCCATGTGTCACGATCATATTTTGTTTTACCGTTCCTGTTCCCGCTGCCGTTTCTTATACCAGCTTTCCAGCAGTTGGACAATCAAGTCCTCCTTTTGCTTCTCGGTAAAGTTCTTAGGGAAAAAGCGGTCGATGCGTTCACGCTGGATATTGAGTTTTTCTTTTTGATTGGGCTTTTCCTCGGTAAGAATGGAAAAGATGACATCTACACTTAGCCTGCCGTCCTGACTGAGCTTTTTCATCCTCTGCGCCTGTGCTAAAGACGGGGTGCAGTCCTCCGACTTCATGGTGTTATATAGTTCCTGCTGTTCCTTTTCGGCTAAGTAGGAAAGCTCCACAGCCGGATTAAAAGCAATCTGCTTTTCGTCCACCATTTCAAGAAGCGATGGCATGAGTTCAGTGAGGCGAATATATCGTTGTATTTGATTTCTGCTTTCACCAACTTGCTCGCCTAAAATCTCAACGGAATACTTTCCCTTTAAATCCTGCCCAACTTGGGTAGAATTTTCTTTACTTGGCCTACCTGCCTGACGTTTCATGGCTTCCAGCTTCATCTTATATGCAAAGGCTTTTTCGCTCGCCAGTATGCTTTCCCGTTGTAGATTGCTGTCAACCATGATAATTGTGGCGGCATCGTCGTCTAATTCACGGACAATACAGGGCATTGTTTCCTTGCCTGCAAGCTCACTTGCTTTTTTGCGCCGGTGTCCGGCAACCATTTCATAGCCGCCATCCGGTTTCGGTCGCACAAGGCCGGGGACTAAAACACCGTACTGTTTTACGCTGTCGGCCATTTCCAGCATAGCTTCATCCGCTTTCACTTTAAAAGGGTGGTTGGGAAAATCGCTGATTTCCGAAAGAGGAATTTCCAGCACCTTTTCTCGTTGGCTATCTGCGCGGCTCTCCTCTGTGGAAAAAAGTTCATCTACTGAGGTAAGCTTGATGCTGTTTCGCACGTCGGTTTTCGCCAATGTCCTGCACCTCCTTTGTAAAGGCTTGATAGGCTTTGGCAGCTATTCCGTGCGGGTCAAACGCATAAATGCTTTTTCCCTGCGCGCTTGTTTCAGCCGCCCGGATGGACAGGGGGATTTCCGTTTGAAATACGCGCAGCTTGTCGCCGTAGTCCCGCCGCAGGATAAAGGAAATATCCTTTGCAAAGTTGGTGCGGTTATCCACCATTGTTAGTAGCACACCATCAATGGTAAGCCTGGGATTGATTTGCCTTCTCACACGGGCAATGGTTTGCAAAAGCTGTGTCATTCCTTTAGCGGGCAGATAATGAGCCTGAACTGGAATAATTACGCTGTTTGCAGTAGCAAGGGCATTGATGGTCATCATACCAAGTGAGGGCATACAGTCGATCAACACATAATCATATTTGTCTTTAACCGTGTTGATATATGTGCGCAGTACCGTTTCCCGGCTCATAGTGTTGACCAGTGATACCTCAATAGCAGACAGTTCAATATTTCCTGGCATGAGGTCAACGCCTTCCACATGGTGAAGAATTCCTTCGTCAATCTCATACGATTCCTCCATCATTGTCTTTGTAAGGATGGTAGCCAACGAAACGGGCAGATTGTCCGGCTCCTGGTAGCCCAATGAATCCGTCAGGTTGCCCTGGGCGTCGCCGTCCACCAGCAGCACCTTATTACCTTGTTTAGCAAGGCCGATGCCCAGGTTGACTGCTGTCGTTGTTTTTCCGGTACCACCTTTTTGATTGGCTAAGGCGATTACTTTTGACACTTGAATTTCCTCCTTTCATATAAAAAAGCCGCTTGCTCTATCACTCAATAAAGCAAACGGCTTCTTTTACTAATTTTCATTTATATAAAGAGGTCATCGGATAAAAAGCCGACATTCTCTTAATCATTGCCCAGTCTTAAATTCGATTAGTGTCTATTCAAGTAAAAACATCAATTCTCTTAAGCGTTATAGTTTTGGCGTTGTATTCCAACAAGCCATCTCTTCTCATTTTATTCAGTTCCCTGCTCAAAGAAGTTCGTTGTATGCCCAATCTTTCAGCTAAGTCTTTTTTGTAGATATTCAGTTGAAGAATATTGCTTTTTTGAAGATAATACTCATATCTTAAAAAATCTATTATACGCTGCCGTATTGTCTTTAGCGAAATAGCATCTATTTTATCTGTCAAGAGAAGTGTTCTATCAGAAATTACTGTCATTAAACCGATCATAAAGCGGAGGTTTGTTTGACTAAGTTCCAATATCAATTCCTTATAGATATGGAGTATAACTGTGTTTGATTCAGAAACTACCGTCATAGGATAAGAGTTCCTGCTTGCGAATAAAAGATTTGCCCCTAAGATATCCCCACCTGAAAAGACGTTGATTTTTAATATATCCCCATCTTCATCAATTTTCTGAACAGATACCCGACCTTCCAATATGATATCCATTGTGTAACATATCTCATTTTGAATATGAATAATCTGTCCTTTATTATATTGATTTATCTTATATTTTGATGAGCTAAACAATCTGATTAGTTCATCTTTCGAAAAGTTGCTGAAAATATTAAGGCTTGATATAGCGTCTATATAAGCATCAAAAATTATTTAACTCACACCCTTATTAGTTACCATGGTAACTTTTTTATATTGCGATTTAAAGTATACTATAAGAAACTGTAAACGGAAAGGAGTTTTTATCATGTTAGAAAAAATATATGGTTTTTCAACTGATGATACAAAGCATATTGAAAAATTAATTGATGATGATCCGGTATTGATCAATCACATGATTCTGCCAAAAGGAGAGGGACTCCCTGAACACTATTCTAATTCAAATGTGTATATGGTCATCATCAGGGGAAAAATGACCTTAAAGCTTAATGAGCAAGAACCGCTTTTATATACCTATGGTCAAATTATTAACATCCCTTATCACACAAAAATGAGTGTGTATAATTTTGATGATGATGTTCTGGAATTTTTCGTGGTAAAATCCCCTAACCCCAAACACTACAAGGAGGGTTAAATTTGAAAAGAAATTTACAGCGTATCATGCAAATAGCATTTCTTGCCCTTTTTATCATCTTGGTTGCGAAGGGCAAAGTACAATTATGGATGGGATTATTTCTTTTCGCTATTATTGCCTCATTTTTGTTAGGACGTGTTTATTGCGGCTGGATCTGCCCCATCAATACTGTAATGAAGGTTGTTACATGGATTAAAAAGAAACTACATATTAAAAATATTGAAGTTTCAGTTTTCCTGACTAAACCATGGGTACGTTTTTTTACTTTAGGGCTATTTATTGCGATTTTCGTTTTTACAATGGTATCTGGTAAAAAGCTACCTGTTCTCCCTGCTTTATTTACCATAGGCATTATTTTTACTTTCTTTTTTCCAGAAGAACTATGGCACCGATACTTCTGCCCCTATGGGACGATTATGAGTTTTCCAGCATCAAAAGCAAGATATGCGATGTATATTGATCCAAATCTATGCAATAACTGCGGAATATGCAAGCGTGTTTGCCCAGCAAAAGCGGTTGAAAAACGTGCACATCATCATGAGATCCTTAAGGGCAATTGTCTTGTTTGCATGGAATGCTCTGTAAAATGCAAACAAAACGCCATAAGCTATAAAGGTAGCCAATAAAACGGGCAGATTGTCCGGCTCCTGATAGCCCAATGAATCAGTCAGGTTGCCCTGTGCGTCCGCGTCAATCAGCAGCACCTTATTACCCTGTGCCGCAAGGCCGATGCCGAGATTGACCGCCGTAGTTGTTTTCCCTGTGCCGCCTTTTTGATTAGCAAGGGCGATTACTTTTGACACTTGAAATTCCTCCTTTCACGCAGAGAAGCCGCTTGCTCTATCGGTAAATAAAGCAAACGGCTTCCATATAATATAAATGAAAAGAGAACATAAGCCGAAAAGCTATGTCCTCTTGTTCATTCGATTTTAAGACCGACCTCATCTTCATTGTTCCAACTCCAACTCACGGTTGAACAAATAGCTAATGACACTCTTTTTCTGAAGAAGGTATGCATTGCAGTATCTGATATACTTTACCTTGCCGGACTTGCACCATGAAATTACTGTACTTGTTGAATGACCGGTGACTTGTTGTATCTGTTTACCGGTTAGCATATCCGGGTAATCTGCAAATTGTTGTTCAAGATATTGCATGTAATCTCTAACCTTATTTATACCCTTTAGCTTGTAATGATCTTTATAATAATCAGACCGCGGTTTGGCTTTATACTGCCTAATTTCACTCGGCAAAAACGGGTTGTTATAATGATTCGGTAGATAGTATTTTTCAGGATTTTTGTCCCTATCTTCTAAAAAGAAAACAATATCTTTAATTGCAATTTTATATCTGCGTGTCTTTTTTCCAGAATCAATGCAAGGAATAACGCTATTCTCCAGATAATACCGCGCTGTATTTTTACTTATATGGCATATCCTATAAAACTGATCTTTCGTTACATATTCTGGATACCTATTTAATAGAAAGCTATAGTCAGGCATTAAAAGCACCTCGCTTTGACATAAAAGTGTCAAAGAGCTGCTCATATTGTTCGGCTTGCTCTTTATGTACGGCTGATTTTCTTGTTATGCTTCGATAATACGGGCCGGTTAAAAAATCAAGGAATGACTCTTTCGTTATAAGCGTTCCTTTACCTCGGTGGAATGATTGAAGTCGCTTGTTTTTATAACTCAAGGGTTTTAATTCATTACGCAGTATCCAATTGTTTACTGCTGATTTTGAATATCCGGTAAAAAGCATTACATCAGGAACCAGAAGCAGTTGAGGGAAGTCATGCAATTGTTTTTGATAATAACGGCGCAGACCCTCAATATACTCATTTTCTATTTCACAAAAGCACATCTTTTCGTATTGATACAGCAAAATGTCAGCAATCTTTATCTTTTGTCTTCTACCTTCCGATGTGCTTACATATTCAAAAGGAATTATGCCTTTTTTCTGGATGGAGTAAGCCGTTGATTGGCAAATACCCAGGATGGCACACATTTCTTTTTGTGTGACATATTCAGGATAACGATCAATTACTGAAGAACAATATTCATCAAAATTCATTTGATTCACTCACACTTTCTTAAATTTGTCAACGGCAAGTGGTGAAAGCAAATCTTAGTGTTAAAAATAATAGAGTTTTCGAGTTCTATCCGAGTTCTATCCAAAACGGGTTCGGATGCAATTTTTTCGTTGATTTTTTGGAGTGCTCAACATTCCTTGCAGACACGAAAAAAATCCCCGGAAATCCTGATTTTACAAGATTTTCGGGGGCTTTTATCTACATGGATTTACTGCCAACTTCCACTAAATTCTCATTTCATCGTTGCACTCGAAATCGTGTGAGGGTAACACCTCCGTGGGTTCGAATCCCACTCTCTCCGCCATTTGATTTAAGGGTTTTACCGTTTAGGTGATACTCTTTTTTTTCAAGGAGGGTGCTATAAAAGACTGCGATACTTAATATTAACGTTAATGAAAAAGCAAACTTAATCTGGTCTATTGCTGATAAGCTTACAGGGGCATATAAACCTCATGAATATGGAGAGGTTATTTTGCCACTTACGGTTATACGACGTTTTGACTGTATCCTGGAAAATACTAAAGACGCGGTTGTGAAGAAGAACAAGGAGCTTAACCTTGCGATAAAAGATCCTATTCTTCGTAAGGTATCAGGCTACTCTTTTTATAATGTCAGCCCCTTTTCCTTTAAGACACTTTTGGACGACCCTGATAATATAGAGGCTAACTTCAGAAGTTACCTGAATGGCTTTTCTGAGAATGTCCGCAACATTATTGAACGCTTTAGATTTGATAACCATATCAGCTATATGGCTGAGAAAAACCTCTTATATATGGTGTTAAGAGAATTTACAGAACCTGAAGCCGATATGCACCCTGAAAAGATTTCAAATGTTGAAATGGGCTACATATTTGAAGAAATAATACGCAAGTTTTCTGAAGCACATAACGAGGATGCTGGTCAGCACTACACACCTAGGGAAGTAATTGAGCTTATGGTCAATATCCTTTTTGCTGAGGATAGTGACCTTTTATCAGGCAATGCAGTTGCTAAAACCCTTTATGACCCTGCCTGTGGGACAGGCGGTATGCTAACAGTAGCAGAGGATCATCTACGAAGGCTTAATTCAAACGCTAAGCTTATTTGCTTTGGGCAGGAAATAAACCCTCAGACATATGCAATTTGCAAATCTGATATTTTAATCAAAGGCGCTAATGCTGACTATATCAAGGAAGGTAATACTCTTTCAGGGGACTTATTTAAGGAAGACAAATTTGATTATATCCTATCTAATCCTCCCTTTGGCAGGGAATGGAAGAATGAGCAAGCTGCCGTTGAAAAAGAACAGAAGTTAGGATTCGCTGGTCGTTTTGGAGCAGGTGTTCCAGCTATAGGTGACAGTCAATTGCTATTCTTATTAACAGCAATTTCAAAAATGAAAGATGTTAAAGACGGTGGCAGCCGCATTGCTATTATTCATAACGGCTCACCTCTTTTTACAGGAGATGCTGGAAGTGGTCCTTCGGAAATTCGAAAATACATTATTGAGACTGACCTACTGGAAGCCATAATTGCTTTACCAAACGATATCTTCTATAACACAGGAATTGCCACTTATATCTGGGTGCTATCAAACAAAAAAGCACCTCACCGTAAAGGCCGGGTGCAGCTTATTAATGCAAACGAAATGTATCAAAACCGGAGGCGAAATCTTGGTAATAAACGAAACGATATACCACTGCATCATATTGATGAAATTACTCAAATTTATGGCGATTTTAAGGAAAATGAAGTTTCCAAAATATTTAATAATGAAGAGTTTGGTTATGCAAAAATTGTTATTGAGAGACCTCTCTTAGATGATAATGGAAAAATGGTTAAGAAAAATGGCAGAAAGCAGCCGGATGGTAAATTTCATGATACCGAAAATGTTCCACTAACCGAGAGCATAGATACATACTTTGAACGAGAAGTTCTGCCTTTTGTTCCAGATGCTTGGATAGATAAAAGTAAAACTAAAATCGGTTATGAAATACCTTTTACAAGATATTTTTACAAATATACACCACCACAGCCTTCAAGTGAACTCATGGCGGAGATAATGGAGATAGAAAGGGAGCTTGATGGTGCCCTAAAGGCGGTGTTTGAATAATGGTCAGAGTAATGAAAGATAGTGGAATTGCATGGATAGGAGATATTCCCGAGGGATGGGATACTAGACCATTAAAAGCTCTTTTGGAGGAAAGAAAGGAAAATAATAAACCTATTAAGACAGATTATATATTATCTCTTACTATTGATAGAGGTGTAATTCCTTATGATGAAAAAGGTAGTGGAGGAAATAAATCAAAAGAAGATTTATCGGCTTATAAATTAGCATATCCTAATGACATTGTTTTAAATAGTATGAATGTAATCGTTGGTTCTGTTGGGTTATCAAAGTATTTTGGAGCTGTTAGTCCAGTTTATTATGTTCTGTATCCTAGAAATGAAGATGATTATGTTGAATATTATAATAATATTTTTCAAGCCAAAGTGTTTCAAGATAGTTTAATCGGTTTAGGAAATGGAATAATGGTAAAGCAATCAGCTTCTTCTAAAAAAATAAATACAATTAGAATGAGAATCCCCATGTCAAAGCTTAATACAGTAGTTCTTCCTTACCCGCCACCTGAAGAACAACGAAAAATTGCTGATTACCTTGACTATAAGTGTGTTCTAATTGATAGTACTATAGAAAAACAAAAGACGGTGATAGAAAAACTTAAAGCTTATAAACAATCTGTTATTACTGAAGCTGTAACAAAAGGACTTGATCCCACAGTTAAAATGAAACCTAGTGGCATTGAGTGGATTGGTAATATACCCGAGGGATGGGAAGTTAGGAAACTTAAAAATGTAGGTGAAGCTATTATTGGGCTTACTTATTCACCAGAAGAAGTAGCTGATAAGGGAACATTAGTTTTAAGGTCATCAAATATTCAGAATGGAAAAATAGTATTTGATGATAATGTTTATGTGGACAAAATAATTCAAGAGAAATTAATTGTGAAGAAAGGAGATATACTTATTTGCTCACGAAATGGTAGCAGAGCACTTGTAGGGAAATGTGCATATATTGATGAAGCAACGTCTGGACATACTTTTGGTGCTTTTATGACTGTTTTCAGAAGTGTATATAATAGGTTTTTCTTTTATGTATTTAACTCAGCAATATTTTCTTTTCACATTGGTACATTTCTAACCTCAACAATTAATCAGTTAACAACGAGTAATTTAAATGGAATACAAATTCCTCTACCCCCACTTTCAGAGCAACAAGCTATTGCAGAATTCCTAGATACAAAATGTACTCAAATAGATGGTGTAATAGAAAGCAAACAAAAACTTATAGATAAACTTGCCGACTATAAAAAATCCCTTATTTACGAGTGTGTTACTGGTAAAAAGGAGGTAGTCTAGAATGTCCGATTTCGACCATAGGGAGAAAAAACTTGAGGAGGCAATTGAATATTACCTTACAAATGAAGGTGGATACATTAAGGGCAATGCTGCTTCTTTTAACAAGGAATTGGCGTTAGATACTACTACTTTATTGACTTTTGTAAAGAACACTCAATCCAAAGAATGGGATAAGTACCGGACTATTTATGGCATCAACAGTGAGAAGTCCTTTGTTGAGCGCCTGTGTAAAGTGGTGCGCCAAGTTGGTTTAATTGATGTATTACGCAGAGGCATTACTGACCGAGGCATTAAGTTCCGGCTGGCTTTTTTTAAGCCTGAGACAGAGCTGAACCAGGATACAGTTGAACTCTATAAGCAAAATATACTCTCCTGTACCCGCCAATTACACTACTCCAACCGTTACAACAAGTCACTGGATATGTTGCTATTTCTAAATGGCATTCCCATTGTTACGATGGAGCTTAAAAATCAATTCTCGGGACAAGATGTTCAAGATGCTATCAAGCAATATAAATATGATAGAAGTCCAACAGAGGCAATATTTGAATTTCCTAATCGTGCTGTAGTCCACTTTGCAGTTGATATTAAAGAAGTATATATGACTACCCGTTTAGAAGGCGGCAATACTAATTTCCTGCCTTTTAACCAAGGATTAAGTGGTTCAGGTAATGTAGGGGGAGCTGGTAACCCTCCTAGAGAGGACAACTATGCTATTGCTTACCTATGGGAAAATGTATTATACAAAGACCGTCTTATGGAAATCCTCCAGAAGTTTGTGCATCTGGAGAAGAAAGCTAAAAAGGATAAGGCTGGTAATAAGGTAGAGAAGAAGAGTATCATCTTCCCTCGTTACCACCAGCTTGATGTTGTTCGCAAATTACTTTCAGATGTTAAAGCGAATGGTCCAGGCAGGAATTATCTTATCCAGCATAGTGCAGGAAGCGGTAAGTCTAATTCTATTGCCTGGCTTGCTCACCGCCTTTCCGGATTACATAATGACAGCAATGAAAAAATATTTAAGTCGGTTATTGTTGTTACAGACCGCAAAGTATTGGATAGCCAATTGCAGGATACTATCTTTCAGTTTGACCATGTACTGGGCGTTGTTGAGAAAATAGACAAAGACAGTGCTCAATTAAAAAATGCTATCAATGCTGGTAAGGCGATTATCATAACAACCCTGCAGAAATTCCCTGTAATCTATAAGGAAATTATCGGCGCGAAAAACAATTTTGCTATCATCGTTGATGAAGCTCATTCCTCCCAGACAGGGGAAGCAGCCAAGAAACTAAAAAAAGCTCTGGCTGACACCGAGAGTATACTTGAGGAATATGCCAGGATGGAAAATAAAGATGAAGCAGCTAGAAAAGATGAAGAAGATAAAATCCTTGATGAACTGGCAGCCCATGGACAGCATAAGAACCTTTCCTTCTTTGCTTTTACAGCTACCCCTAAAGACAAGACCTTACAGATGTTTGGAGAAAAGCAGCCCGATTGCAAGTTTAAAGCTTTCCACATCTACTCTATGCAGCAGGCAATAGAGGAAGGCTTTATTCTTGATGTACTTAAGAATTACACTACATATAACCACTACTTTGAAATAATAAAGAAGGTTGAGGATGATCCTGAGCTGGATAGTGCCAGAGGTGCATCAGCTATTCGTAAGTTTGAAAGTCTGCATCCCCATAACTTAGCACAAAAGACCGTAGTTATGGTTGAGCATTTCCGCTCTATCACTAAAGATAAAATAGGGGGCAACGCCAAAGCAATGGTAGTCACAGCCTCCCGTTTACATGCTGTCAGGTATTTGAAGGAATTCAGAAGGTACATAGAAGAGAAGAAATATGATGATTTAGATGTATTGGTAGCTTTCTCAGGTGTTATCAATGATGATGGAATGGAATATACCGAAGAGAAATTGAATAAAACCTCAGATGGAAAGACCATCAAGGAAAAGCAGTTACCACAATATTTTAACTCCGATGAATTTAATATGCTTATTGTGGCTGAAAAGTATCAGACAGGCTTTGATGAACCGTTGCTTCATACTATGTTTGTTGATAAGAAATTATCAGGGGTTAAAGCGGTACAGACCTTATCAAGATTAAACCGTACAGCCCCTGGTAAAGAGGATACATTTGTCCTTGATTTTGTAAATACTGCAGATGAGATAAAAGCATCTTTTGAGCCCTACTATCAAGCCACAATCCTGTCTGAGGAAGCAAGCCCAAATATTATATATGACATTAAAAATACCCTGGATGAATACCACTTATGGCAGCAATCTGAAATAGAACTTTTTGCAAAGATATATTATAAGACATCTGGGCAGGAAATGCCCGATATGGGCAAGCTAGTTGCTTCATTGCAGCCAGCCCTGGACCGTTTTGCAGTTAAGGATGTCAAGGAGCAAGATGAGATTAAAACAGGACTTGCCCGCTTTGTGCGTCTCTATGCCTTTATTGCACAGGTTTGCAGGATGTTTGATATAGAAATGCAAAAATTTAATGTCTATGCAAAGTTCTTACTCAAGTTAATGCCCAAGAGTAAAAAAGATAAGATAGTGGTTGAAGATAAGGTGCTTCTTGATAAATATAAGCTGGAAAAGGACTTTGAAGGAGGCATTCATTTATTGGAAAACCCAGAAATATATGGGGCAAAAGGGAATATTGGAGGTAAAGAAAAGAAGATAGAGCCCTTATCTGTAATAATTGAGAAAATTAATGAACGATTTGGAACAAAATTTACGGAAATGGATATGGTATTAGCCCAGTTAACGGAAGACTTCATGGCTGATGATAGCCTGATAGACTTTGCAAAGAATAACCCTCAGGCAACCTTTGAAAGAATATTTGAACAGCAATTTAAGGATTTCGCTGCCTTGCGTTATGAGCAAAATGAGGAGTTTTTTGTCAGGATGTTCAAGGATGAGGAGTTTATGAC
>JBMOKT010000027.1:0-16495 GCA_049323895.1 Bacillota bacterium
GCGTTACTCACCCGTCCGCCACTAACCTTCTCTCCTAGCAAGCTATTTGAGAAAGTCCGTTCGACTTGCATGTGTTAGGCATGCCGCCAGCGTTCGTCCTGAGCCAGGATCAAACTCTCCAATAAAAATATAAGAAATGTGTTATTAAATCAGTTTCCACTGAAACACATTTTAATATTGCTATCCTTAGCACTTTGCCTGATTGGCAAAGTATCTAAATCAAAAGCATATATTGTAAGCTTGATTAGCTCATTAAACTTGTTTTTTTAACTCAAAAATCATTGAATGACTTTTGGGCCAAACGCATGTTTTACAACTGTTCAATTTTCAAAGAACTTTTTTCTCTCGTCTCCGCTCTCTTGCGGCGACAAAAGCTATTATATCATCTTTCTCCTTATCTGGTCAACCACCAATTACTGGCAGCTCACCTGGAGAAAATTTTACTGACTTCACCATCCAGCGAGTCAGCTTAGCGCCCTTTTTTCGGGGCACTTTGATAATATACCACACATCCTTTGCATCTGTCAACTATTATTTACATATAAACTTTTACTCTCTAATTATTCTTCCTTTAATGATTTTTATACACACTTTTTTTAGAAAACACGGCTTACGCCGAGCCTTTGGCGACTGCGGAAGCGTAGAGAAACGGCGAACACGATGTCACGATGTTACGATGTCACTCTTCCCTTACATCCACTACCCAGTTAGCAACCCATGCTAGCTTTCCATCTTCTAATTTCACTCTGTACCAACTATCCTTTTCATCTATAACAATCATTTTAGAGCCTTTATTTACTTTAGCTGCTATATCATAATTTGTCCCGGGACCTACTCTTGCGTTTACATAATTGTTGCTTTGTTGTACATAGGCAACCTTTTGTTTAGGCTGGGTCTGTGGTGGTTGTTGTTGCTGCTGTTGTTGTGGTGTAACAGGATTGGCTTGCGGTTGAGTTTGTACCGGTGCCTTCTGACCAACTTTACTTTCTAGGAATGCAACCTGCTGCCTTAAAGTATTTGCCTCCGCCTGCAATTGAACTACTTGCTGCTGCAGCATTGATAACTGCGAATTCATAGAGTTCTCCACATATGCCTTGGTTACAAGTGGGTCATCTTTTGAGCCAGGTGCAGCACCACCGGCTAATACAGAGTTTCCTATAAAAACACCTACTATTAAAGTAACAAATAGTATTGGAATGAAAATCTTCGCTCTGTACATCTTGCCACATCCTTATTTTTCTTATTCTGTAAGAGTATTGGGTCGGCTAATGGTCTATAGTCAATAGCCGATAGATTATGTTAAATATAATTATAAGTAATTATTCTTTTTTTCTACAAAAAATCCTCCAATAAAACAAAAAAACTGAGCAAGCTCAGTTTTTTAAATTAGTTTTTAATTCTCAACTTTCAATTTTCAATTTTAGTTTATTTCCCCACTGTCTGCTGTGAAACCCGTTTGGCAAGAGGCTTGCCAATTACTCCAATCTTTTGGGCACTCCATAATACCAAGGTAGAAACCACTGCTAGGATCAGCATTCCCTGAGCAGTAGTCAAATATGTCAACAACACCCCTGTACCTGCTAAGAACAGGCTGGTTGCATAGATAACAAGTACCGTTTGTTTATGTGAAAAACCTCTGTTTAACAGACAGTGATGAAGATGCTCCTTATCAGCCTTGAAAATGGGCTGGGCATTAGTATATCTGCGGATTATTGCAAACAAAGTATCAAATATAGGTATACCTAAAATTAATATAGGTACAAATACTGATAGAATCGTTATACTTTTTACAAACCCCATTATGGCTAATGCGCTTAGGTTAAACCCCAAGAACATAGAACCGCTGTCGCCCATAAAGATTTGGGCAGGATAAAAATTGTACCTGAGAAAACCTAATGTTGATGCAGCAAGCATTAAAGACAAGGCAACCATTAAGAATTCACCTTGGGTATGCCCTACAATAGCTAAGGTCACGGCCGCTATAGTAGATAACCCTGCCGCTAAACCATCCAGCCCGTCAATTAGGTTTACTGCATTTGTTACGCCCACGATCCATAGGATTGTTACCGGTATATTGAAGTACTTGAGAGGAATGATACTTCCCTCAACAAATGGGTTAGTAATATAGTCAACATCTATATTAAATGCCACTAATACACCCGCGGCTAATATTTGTCCCAACAACTTTACTTTTGGTGAAATTTCTTTAATATCATCAATAATACCTAGTGCGGCTATTATTGAACTACCTAAAAGCAAACCAATAACCTGCTGACTCAGCTCTTGGGTCAACAAAACCATGACTACAAAGCCCAGATAAATAGCTAGACCGCCTAAGCGCGGCATAGGCTTGCAATGCACCTTCCTTTGACAGGGATTGTCCACTGCACCTACTTTAAAAGCCAACTTTTTTATAAATGGAACTAAAGTTAAGGTAATTAGAAAACTACCCAACATAAACAAAATATACTGCATATACTATACAGCCTCCGTTATTAACGAGTCATTTTTCTGTATTTTCCGTCTTGAAAAAAATATTAGGTACTTTGAGGAAGTTTTCTTTTAATAATGAATAGTTGCTGCTCTGTTTCACTACCTTTATGTTTGAGGTAGTCAATTGTTTCGGTCAATTTATCAAATTTTTCATTAACTCCCGCCCGGAATTCCAGTAAACCGCCGACCTCTTTATAAATCATCTCCTGGCGTTCTTCAAGCCGTTTTGTTATTACTTTCAAATCACTTACATCAGTTTTTAGAGTATTTACGTCAGTTTTTAAAGTACTTACATCTGTTTTCAAATCACTTACGTCTGTTTTTAAAGTACCCACATCATCTTTCAGGGTGCTTACATCAATTTTTAGGTCTGCCTGACCTTTTTCCAAGTTATCCAATCGATTATTTATGCTTTTTAATTCACCTAGTATTTGCTGAAGAAATTGTTCACTCATTACTCATCCCCCTTCAATATAGTCTGGTAACAAGTCACTATACCTAATTCTACACGGCAATTATGTAGTGTCAATGGCTATTTATTGTCATTTTCAGCAATGGCAAACATTAGTTCACCTTCTACAGCTAAATCCTCACCAACAAATGCTTTTGCTTCGCATTTGCCTATTCTGCCTCTTAATTTCGTTACCTGAACCTCCAAACGCAATTGATCTCCAGGCACTACCTGTCTTCTTATCCTCAGGTTATCAATTCCTGCGAACAAAAGAAGCTTACCCTTATATTCATCCAAAGATAAAACACCGACTGCACCTGTTTGAGCCAATGCCTCAACTATTAATACTCCTGGCATGACCGGATAACCCGGAAAATGCCCGTTAAAATATTCTTCGTTGACCGTTACATTTTTAAGTCCGACAACCCTCTTCCCCGGCTCAATTTCTAAAATTTTATCTACTAAGAGGAAGGGATAACGATGGGGGAGAATCTCTTTGATTTGATTGATATCGAGCATATAAGTTTACCTCCGTAGTGGGCATCCCATGAATGCCATATTTTGTCAGGTACAGATACAATAGCACTTTTAAGCTGTGACTCTATCCCATATCTTTCATTAGGTGGAAATACAATCTCTGATTTATAAACATGTAAAACTAGTTCATGTGCCTTCTGCCAAACACGAAGAGATTCAAAACGCTTTTTCATGGTATTACCCCACATATTTACTTATAATTGATGCATCAATCAGTATAACCTCAAAGCAGATGCATCAGGATATATTCACATTCATCGGATGCATCCCAATATTTTGACATGCATCGGATTCCATCTACCCGTCTTTCCCCAAAATCTTCGCAGCTTCCTTCGCCGGCATTACCGCCTTTTCCCGCAGTACTGTCAATTTACTTCGTAAATTTTCAACAAAGCCTCCTCTATTTTCCCAGGTATTTTGTACCAAGTCAAGGATTTCTTGGGTTTTAAGGGAATTAATATCCAATAACCTTTCGCTGTCAATTAGGGACATAAAGCGGTTGACTTTTGGATCATAGGAAATGGCCACTAGAGGTTTTTCTAACACCGCTGCCATGATTAAAGAATGCAGGCGCATACCCATTACCATATCCACAGCTTTATAGATGCTTAAAGCTTCCAGCGGAGAATAGTTTTCCTTTAATAAGAAGGCACTCTCTTTCATTTTCTTCATAACGTCCCGGGCAGCACTTATATCATCAGGAAAATGCATAGGGACAAAAACTACCTGCCATCCTTGCTGAATAAGCCTGTCACAGGCTTCCGCGATGGCTGTAAAGTTTTTTGAGTCTGTATTCCAGGGTCTTAAGGAGACACCCATAATTTTCCCATCATTAATATTGACGTTGACACGCTCTAAAAGTTCCAAACCTTTTTTCTTACTTATATCGTCAGGCTCAAAGCCCAATACCGGGTCCGCCGAAACTGCTACTTCCTTTTTTACACCCATTGCTATTAAATCCTGCCTGGAACTTGCATCACGGACGGTGATGCCATCAGTCATATTTAATATGAATGCAGTAATTCTCCGATTTCTCCATAGATTAACGGGGCCAATTCCCTGAGAGTAGATAAATACCTTTTTTCCTAATATTTTTGCAATAAAAATTACCGCCAGATAATACAGGATGCCTTTTTTGCTTGTCACATCCTGCAGAAGGCTGCCACCGCCACTGATTAGCAAATTGGAGTTTTTCAAGGTGCTAAAAATAGCGCCTAAACTCCACCGGTTTACAGCCTGGACATTATATGTCTTAGCTGTATGTTCCGGATTGTTTGATAAAACAGTAATCCCTATATCACTGTCTAACTTTCTCAGAGAGTTGATGATTGCAAACAAAACTGCCTCATCCCCCGCATTATTGAAGCCATAATAGCCGCTGAGTACAACACGTTTCATTGAAAGCCCCTTTCCAGCATCGACAAAAGTTGAATATCAGATGAATCCCATATCAGTATAGTTATCTTGACGCATCTGCTTTTGGGTTAGTTAATAGGATGCAATACATCAAGGAATGTTAACTTTCATCGGATGCTTCCCAATATCTTAACAGATATTTGGTGAAAACTATCATCCCCACTCCCAGCAATACCCCAATCCACAACCCATTGAAGGAGCGGATAAGGGAAATAATCAATGGTGTATGGATATGGGCGTAGGTGTTCACCAATGATACTTGTCCAATTATGGCTGGTAGTATTAAAAACCAGTTTTTATTATTCAATCCGAAATAAAGAATCAAAAGTGTAAAGGGATGACCAATTAAGAATTCTTTTGTTCTAGGACGTACACCCAGGACATCCTTCAAACCGGAGCGCAGCTGCTCCTCCAGTCCACTTACCAGGGCTGTTCCCTCATTGCCAGTCCTAATAACATAGACCGCCAGTCCTGCCAAGGCTAGTCCAGCTAAAATGGCATATTTATAATCAATACTCTTCTCCAGAAGATTTTTAACTGTCTTAATGGGTCTTCCATTAAAAATAAAGATTAATAGAGGTATCAAGACCAGAGGCAGCACATGGGCAGCCTTAACCCCTACAAACTGGTCCAGCTTAAGCATAAACAGCTTATCCGCCAGCAAGCCTACCATCATTGTGGCACCTATCATACTAATGGCGGTCATTTTTATTAACCCAATTATGCTCTCTTTGATATTTCTAGGTTTTTCACTAACAATCATGAGGAATGCCAGCGTGGGAAAAACAGTTACACTAGCCAAGGACATGAGTTTCCTCGCCATAATAGGCTCTTTTAATAACAAGCCTCCCCAGGCAATGATACCAAGTGCTCCACACAATAACGAAAGCAGCAGCCAGCCTTTTCTCACTAAGATCAGTAAGCTCCCGGCGATAACACCTAAACCAATTAACCCAATGATAATCCGAGAGTAGGTAGGTGACTTAAACTGTTCCACATAACCTAAGCTATAGCCCTCATTTTCCAAAGTATCTTTTAAGTTCTTAATGTATTGCAGGTTCATATCCAATGCTTTTGCTGGCTGGTCCATATTGAAGAAACGGACAAAAAGAGCACGCATATTTCTTTCTTCCACAGCTAACTGGAATCTTTCCACGGCACTTTTAGGATTATAGTTAACCATGTCATTGGCAGCAATAGAATGTACCCTGACCGTCTCCTTGTCATTCAAAGTGGCAAACTGATTAATTCCCTTTTGATTAAAGAATTCCACAATCCCAATAGGTACAAATGGCTCTTCATTAGATAGTCTCAATTCAGATACTAACATATTCATATTCCCAGGGTAGCCTGGAACCTGTTTGTCATTAAAAAGTAAAAAGCTGATATTCGGTATTCGTTTTATTTCTTTAACAATAAACTCTAAGGATTCCTTAGTTGGTTTAGACCAATCACGGACCTGGGGTACATTGCTTACATACCTGGCGCTTCTTACTAGGATTTCATAATCAAAACCTACGCCAACAGCCTTTAATTCCTCGTAAATCAGTTCCTTTTCCTTATCGGAGTTTGGCAGGTTTACAGGGACTGTTACCGCAGCAACTTCCCCGTTAATTACTTCAGAACCGGGTAGCTTCTGGCTTAAGTGCTCAATTATCTGGGTTGCATAGTTCTGTTCAAGAATAACAATAACAATGTCAGCATCAGATACCTCTAAAGGACCCATTTGGCTGTAGTAGGGAGCATACTTAATCTCTTGCCCTTGGAAAAACTGCACCTTACCTGTCCGCATTAAGTCTCCCAAGCTTAATTCCTTGACTAATACACCGCTTACACCTTTTTCTTTAAATTGAGTCAAGACATCCTCTATAGATAAGTCATTGGCATTTGCTAAAGATTCTACCTCGGTCATATTGACTAATATCTCAACTTGGTCATAGTTCTTTTCTATATTTATCCTCTGTACAGCTAAAAAAATAGAAGAAGCCAGAGCTAGTCCAATTAATATGTATGAAATTAATGAAATGTTTTTTTTATTAATAAAGTTCAATGTATATGACCCTCCGAATTAGTGTGATAGTAAAAAGCGTGACGCCGTGACATTGTGACATCGAAAAAATTAATTTAATTATTCGGTGACACTGTGACACGGAACTTAACCTTTGCTCCGACGCCACACAGACGTGAAGATTTAACCCTTGAGCTTTGGCACGCTGGTGTGTCAGTCCTCCTGTCCATTGTATCAGTCAAACGGAGCCCAAACAAGATGGTATAATATTACATTATAATTAATATTATTGCCAATTTTATACAACAATAAAAGCGGTGTTTATTGTCAGATTCCGCTGCGCTAGATTAAAGATTTCACTACACTATGTTCGTTAGATTAAAACAGGAGATCGCCACAGTTGCGCTCGCGATGACATTTACAATTTTGTCATTTGAACGAAGTGAAGCAATCTCCTTTAAATTTCTTCATGTTATTCTTAACCTTAATTTTAACCTTTACCTAGCGCAGCGTTACCTAAAATGAGTTTTTCTCATTTTCTAATACCGTTGAGGAGGAGGTCTATTACCTTCCCGGCCACCTCATCGGGGCTCATCTCCACATTAAACAAAAACATAGAATGGGAGATGCCCCCCAGGCTGCTGAAGAAATACATCGTACATAAGTCAGTATCAAGGTCCGAACGAAAATATCCTTTTCTAATGCCTTCTTCAATGATAAACTTTACCTTTGACATTTTTTCCTTATATGTCTTAATCATCAAATTCTTAAAGTCATTACCCAGGTCAATATGGGAACTGGATTCACTAAGTAGTTTCCCTGCCAGGTTTTTAAAGCGGCTTAGAAATATAATATGATTCTTAACTATATTATACAGCCGTTCCACCGGCCGCTCTGCATCCTGCAGACCCGATTCCAAATCAGTAAAATACTCTTCCACATACCACTTATACATTTCTTGAAAAACATCAGACTTG
The DNA here is from genome assembly GCA_049323895.1 of Bacillota bacterium. GTDB lineage: Bacteria > Bacillota > Peptococcia > Peptococcales > BICA1-8 > JBMOKT01. Next base: position 7,883 of record JBMOKT010000027.1, read on the forward strand.
CTTTTGAAATATTCATAGATAGTTCCCTTGCCTACCCCTGCCTTCTCCGCAATCTCCTCCACCTTTGCCGCATGAAAGCCCTTGGCACTGAATACTTCAAAGGCCGCCTCTAGAATCAACTGTCTTTTCGGTTTTTCTGTCATGTTACATCCTCTCCTGGATTTTTTCGCCTGTTACCAATCTGGTGAAACGGGAGGAAAGCTTTTGTCCCCAGTCATCTAGAATATAGTACATAACAGGGATGAGCACCAAAGTTACCAATGTAGAGAAAGACAGGCCCGCTACTACCGCTGTAGCCATGGGTGCCGACATTTCTGAACCTTCTCCTATACCCAGTGCCTGGGGCATCAGGGCTAATACAGTTGTTAGGGTAGTCATTAAAATAGGACGCAATCTCGTGGGACCGGCTTTGAGGATAGCTTCCTTCTTCTCCATGCCCCGGCTCCGCAAGGTATTAATATAGTCAACTAAAACTATAGCATTGTTTACAACAATCCCCGCCAGCATAATTACCCCAATAAATGTAGGAACACTAAAGGTTCTGCCGGTAATTAAAAGTCCTCCTACAATTCCAATCAGCGTTGGCGGTACACTAAACATAATGATAAAAGGATAAAGTAGTGCCTCAAATTGAGCGGCCAAAATCATATAAACAATTATAATGGCCAGGATTAATGCCAAGCCTAAACTCTGGAAAGATTCCATCATTTCCTTATTGGCACCGCCAATTTCATAATCATAGCCCATAGGCATGGGGATCTCTGAAATTGCTTTTATTACATCAGCATTGACACTTTTTAAGTCCCTACCGAAAATATCCCCCGAAACAGTAACCTGCCTGGACTGATTATCCCTGGTTATTTTTGTGGGACCTACACTGTATTCAATTGTTGCAACCTCCTCCAAAGGCACATTGTACCCCGCCATGGAAGGTATCATTAATCTGTTGAGACTCTCCAGATTTTTTCTGTCAATCTCAGGAATCTGCACCCGGATGTCCAGCTCTTCTCCACCGGTTCTATATCTGGAAGCAACTGCTCCCTGCAAGCCGGATCTCACTGTCTGAGAAATCTGATAGGAGGATATTCCGTAAAATGCCGCCTTTTCTCTATTTACCTTGAGGGCTACTTCCGGGTTACCATCGGCAAGACTTGTGGTAACCTCCCTAGTCCCAGGTATTTCTTTAATGGTGTCGGCAAACTGTTGGGCAATATCTCGTAATTCATCCAAATCATCACCTTTGATGATAATTGAGATAGGTGCCTGACCCCCCATACCACCATCATCGGCTTTTACAGTTATTTTGGCTCCGGCTATATCGGTAATCTTGGAGCGTATATCATCAACTACCTCATCTATTCCCCTATCTCTCTGACTCTTGGGTACTAATCTGCTTACTATGTTTGCCAGGTTGCTGCCTTCACCAAAACCGCCGGTCATCATTCCGCCCTGGTTTCCTACACTGATAAATATAGATTCTACTTCCGGCATGCTGGCTACAACCTTTTCTACCTTATTAACTACCAAGGTTGTTTCTTCTAAAAGGCTGCTGTTAGGCAGTTGAATATCCACGGTAAAGTATCCGTTATCTTGTTTAGGCAGAAATTCCATTCCCACCATGGGGATTAAAGCACAACTGGCAATAAACATTATCAGGGTAAAGATAATCACTGTTTTTCTTCTGTTTAAAGCAAATCCGAGCAGTCCTTGATATTTTACATCCAGTTTTCCTAAAAGCTGGGCCCATTTTTTACTCAAACGCTGTAGAGGGTTTTGGGATTTGCCATGACCATTGCCGTTCTCCTCAACGATCAGAAGCTTAGAAGACAGCATAGGTATAAAGCTCAAAGCGACAATTAGGGATGCCACTAAGGAGAAGGAAACCGTCAAGGCTAATGGTCTGAACAACTGGGATGCTAAGCCTTCCACGTAAACAATGGGGAGGAAAACAGCTACTGTGGTTAATGTAGAAGCTACCACCGCTGTACCCACCTCAGAAGCACCCTGCTTTGCCGCTTCTATGCGGCTGTAGCCCTCCTGGCGCAGCCGGTAGATGTTTTCTAAAATAACTATGGCACTGTCTACCATCATCCCTATCCCCAGGGCTAATCCCCCCAGGGAAAGCATATTTAAGGTTAATCCGCTGAAATATATCAAAATAAAGGTTGTAATTATGGAAATCGGAATGGCTGTACCTATTATCAGTGTACTTCTGACGCTGCGCAAAAACAGCAGCAATACTATGATAGCTAATAAGGCACCTATATAACCGTTCTTAACCACCTGATTTATGGCCTGGCGTATAAACTCCGCCTGGTCAAAGGCTGTTTTAATTTGGATATTAGCAGGCAGCTGCTTTTTAATCTCTTCCAGTTCCTTTATTATCTGGTCGGATATTTGTACCGTGTTGGCATCACTTTGTTTTTGAACATTTAAGCTTATACTGGGAACTCCGTTTAACATGGAGAACATTCTCTGATTTTTGTATGTATCTTTAATATTTGCTAAGTCCGCAAGCTTAATGGTGCCTCCACTTTTCAAAGGAATTAAAATGTTGCCTAAATCCTGCAGGCTTTGGAATTCACCCTTAACCCGTACTAGATAGTCCTTTGCGCTCTGTTCTACATAGCCGCCGGAGGTATTGTTGTTCTCACCTCTGATGGTGTTAGCCACGTCGTCAATGCTTAAGCCATAGGCAACAAGCTTTTGGGGGTTAATCTCCACCTGAATCTCCCTGACTTTCTCCCCTGCCATATATACTGAAGCTACACCGTCAATTCTTTCTAGACGTGGTTGAATTTTGTCTTCTACAATCTGCTTTAATTCTGCAAGATCCTGGTCGCCGGAAATACCCAGCATCATAATAGGAAATAAATCCATACTCATCTTGAAAATCATGGGTTCGCCCACATCAGCAGGTAGGTATGGTTTAATAAAGTCTACCTTTTCCCGCATCTTAATTGTCTTGTCATCCATATCAGCCCCCCAGCCAAACTCAACCATAACCGTGGCTGATCCTGGAGAACTCTCCGATACTATTTTTTTAACACCATTGATAGTTCCTATTTGCCCTTCTATAGGGCGGGTAACCAGTTTTTCTATTTCCTCCGGCCCTACCCCTTCATATTCCAAGATGATTAAGGCCCCCGGGTAATTTATTTCCGGATAAAGGTCGATAGCCAGCTTTGATAGAGACACCACTCCCAAAAGCATGATGACCAAAACAAGCATCAAAATCCCAATAGGCCTATTAACTGATAGGTTTGAAAGCTTCATTATTTTTCACCCCGTCCCACAACTTTTACAGGGTCTCCTCTTACCACATCTTCATTGCCCTTGGTTATTACCTGATCTCCAGGGTTAATGCCCCTAATTATTACTGTTTCTTTTCCGTCAGTAATGCCTGCCTCTACTTCTTTCTCAAATGCTTTGTCATCTATTACTATAAATACTTTAGAAATATTATCCCGCTGAATTACTGCCTGGGCAGGTACAATCATTACATCGGGCTGCACGTCTGTGACAATTTCTACCTCGGCATACATACCAGCCTTGATTATGTTCTCCTTGTTTTCAAGGACAACAGTGAGGGGGTATGCCTTTGTCCTATTATCCATAGTAGGGCTGATGCTCTTTATTTTTCCGGTAAATATTTTAGTTCCTGCCGCAGGGATTAATATCTGCACTTCGTCCCCTTCTACCAGTTTATTAACCTGCGTTTCATTTATGCTGCACTTTATTTCCAAAGTATCAATATCAGCAATTTCGGCAATGGGAGTCTGGGCAGAGGCCAAATTCCCTGCCTGTGCCGGCACAGATGTCACCACACCGCTGATAGGTGTTGTAATAATTGTATTGTTATACGCTAGTTCTTGAGCATCCAGGGCATTTTTAGCCTGGCTTAAGGCAACTTCCAATTGTTCCATGGCTGACTGGGGCACAGCTCCCGCTTCAAAAAGGACCTTGTTTCTTTCATAATTTCTTAAAGCATCCTCATATGTGGTACGGGCGGAGTTAAGCTGAATAGAAATAGTGCTCTGGTCTAAAACCGCAATAGTCTGACCGACAGACACTCTAGTCCCTACCTCCACACTGATATTTACTATTTTTTCAGCCCCTGCCACTTTGGGTATCAAGGTTATTGATGATTTGGGCTCAGTCGTTCCGCTTAAAACAATAGCTTTCCTAAATACACCCTTACGTACCTCGGCAACTTCTACCGGCATCTGTTTTTCCTTTGCCGGTTCCTCTACCTTTTTCTGTCCGCAGCCAAAGCTCGTCAGTGCAAATATTGAAATCAGAACTAAGATGGCAATCTTCCTTATGTACTCCACGATAACCTGCTCCTTTACTCTATAAACTCGTCCGACCAGTCAGTCGGCATACATTAGTATTCTAATACCGTTATATAAGGCTGTCAACACAAAAAGGGGTAAAATTTACACAAATTTTACCCCATCATATATGCAGCTTAACACATGCTGCAGGTATCACTTAAAGGTCCATTTTTACCACTTACCATAGAACCAAATAAATAGACTGTTATCAATGATGCAGAATATTTCTCCAACCTTTGTTCAACTTGTCCCAACCTTTCAGAAAAATTACTTATATCAATTTTTATCTTTTTCTCATCAAAATACATATTTCTAACCTGCTTTCATTAATTCCATATTCTGGTTTCATTATAACACAAAACCAAGCCAAAGCAATCAACATGCCTCAGCTTGGTTTATTCTAGTTACTTTAACCCCTGTCATCGCGAGCACAGCGCGGCGATCTCCGCTTTTATTCTTTCCTTTACCTGTCATGCAGAATGTCACATTAGCCTACCTTTACCTTTACCCTCTACCTTTACCTTCGCGCAGCGAGTCACTGGTCACCTGTCACTTGTTTTTCGGCGTCACGGTAGCACATCACAATTAATTGCCATTCATCGGACACGTCCTGAAAGCTTAACATTCATGATGACACGTCTTTTACTAGCCACCAGCCACTAGCCACTGACCCTTAATTCTTACCCACAAGATACCTATACATATTCGCCACCAGCATCGTCACTTCCGCCGCCTGAGGCTGCTTACCCTTGTCAGCAAAGTAAGGATTCAGCTCATCAGTCATTATGCCTTTTTCAAGCAGCACTTCCCTAGCTTCCTCAAAAGAACCAACCTTTACGCCTAATCCCAGTACCGTACTTTTTAGTATCTCTTCATTTGTTGGTTTATCAGACACCTCAATATAAGCCTCAGGTGTTTTACCTGCTTTCTCCAAAGTCCTGTTAATTAGGTTCTGGAACCTCCACTTGCCCATGGGCTCCTCTAAGCGATAATCATTGCTGTAGCCGCCGTCTAAAAGCCCCAGCCCCCTTATTGCTTTTACGCCCTCATATGCCCAATGATCCACAACAGGTTCCTTTATTTCAAAAGGCTTCAGGTATGCTCCTTGGGCTATAAGCCTGTCCTGAACTGTTTTAATGGCTTCCTCAGACCTTGTCATTTCCCTAAAGGAAATATTATTTTTAATTGAATAAGCACAGGCAACACCGGCAGCATCACCCTCCGCCATCCCTATAGGGATTACCCTGGCACTGCCCGCAGCCAAAGACTTATATGAAGCACTCCGCCCCACAACAAGTAGGTTTTCCACCTTTAAAGGCACAAGGCTTCTAAAAGGTATGCTGTATCTGTCAGGATTACCGATAATAGTTCCCCAGCGCTGTTTTACAGTGGGCTGAACATCTACAGGATAGCTGCCGATTGCAATCCGATCCCAGTGATCCCTATTTTCCAGCACATCATCAATGGTCAATTGGTATTCCCCAATAATATGCCTGCTTTCACGCACATAAAGTTGTTCCGCAGTTCCCACTAGTTCTGCTTTTTCAAAGCCCACAAACTTTTCCCTTACATAAGGCAAGATGTATGCTAGTTCCTTCTTGGCTCTATCAATACCGGCTTGTCTGCTGGCAGGGTCTAAAACATCAACACCAAAAATAACCAAGGCATTTATCAGCACATTGCCATTATCCTGTCTGGCAGCATTAAAGCCCCTTAAGCGCATTAATTCATCCTTAGGCTCGTAGCTAAATCCTTCGTCTGTATAACCCCAGGCCGATTTGCTGTCTGCACCTGTATGATCATTTCCGTCACCTTTTAAGTACTTTACAACCTTACTCCAATCAACATTTGTCAATTCAAAAACCAGGGTTACACCCATCTGCCGGTCCTTTTCACCAATATCCTCACCAGCAAAAGTATAGGGTACACCACTGGCAGCTGCTACATCAGCATCTACAGTTGCATCAATCAGCCTTTTGCCGTAGTATTCTTTTACTTGCCCCTCTTCCTCCACTTTAACACCGACTAATTTATTGCCTTCTATTATAGGCTCTGCGAATTTAGTATTAAGCTTTAATACAATAGACCTCTGCTTGTCCACCATATCCTTAAAGACAGCCTTAGCTTCCTCCACATCAAAAGCAGTACCTCCTACCCTATCATGGAATTCTTTGAAAATTCCCTGGGTCAATAGGGTACCGTCACGCCCGTGGTTCATATCTATGAAATTAAGCTTGCCTAGTGTCATAAGACCGCCTAAAGCATTATCATCCTCAATCAATAATACTGTCAGCCCATTTCTTGAAGCTGATACCGCCGCAGCCACACCCTCCGGCTCGCCGCCTACTACAATAACATCAAACTTGTTATCCGTAGGGGGCGGGGGTCCTGGGTTAACCTTTTGCTTTTTAGGCGTACAACCAAGTACAAGCAAAGCAGTTAAGATTAAAATTCCAAACAATATAAACGTTCTTTTCAAGAACAAATCATTCCTTTCTATTTATGTTCTAGTTAAGTATATAAAGGGGAAATAAAAAAAGTCAACAAAGTTTCATTGGAAACTTTATTGACTGCATTTCTCAATTGCAAATAACCATCATTGCGAATCGATATACTCCACCACATAGCCAGCAAATATCCTAAAATCCTCAAGGTTATTATTCATTACATCCACAACTATTTGAAAATCAATTGTGCCATATTCATGAACTAAAATATTTCTGAAACCTGCCATACCTTTTACCCTTTCAGTAAATTCACGGGGGATAATTCCCAGGTCCGCCAATTTCACAAATATATCAGTATACTCCTCTACGGCAATTCCCTCATCTGCAAGGATATGATTACCTATATCTAAAATCACCTGAATACTTAGCTGCAAACCCCTTTCAATAATCCATGCCTTCTCCATATTTCCTTCTATCTCATTAAGTGTAACCGATTGATATTTTGCTAATTGCTTTAAATATTGGTCAAGCTGTTTTAGCTTTCTCTCAACAACATCAACTTCTACCAATTTGTCCACCTCCAAAAGTTCCTTCTTTCAATCGTTTACGGAGATAGTATTTTTGTATGTTTAATATGGGTTTGAAATCCATGTGTTTCCGTAATACTTCTCGATGAAAGCGTACCCGTTCTAGTTCAGATTTGGCAAAGAGCAGCTTCCCGTCTTTAAGCACATTAAAACACAATAATATTGGTGCATTATTTAATACTATTACATCTGCCTTCTTACCCAGTACACTTTGCAGCTGTTGCAGGAGATTACTTTTATAACCGTATGACATTTCATTGCCTGGTTTCTTACTCGTATCCAAAAATACCGCAATATCAATATCGCTTAAAGGATTAGCAGTACCTCTACTGTGAGATCCAAAAAGATATGCAAAGACTATTTCTTCCCTGTCCTCTAAAAGATTCCGCATCCTCTCCATTAATTGATCCATATTATCACCTATTAATCTTCCATATTATGATTAGATTGTAACACTAAAAAAGCCTCAATTTCTATTTCTAATTCATTCTCAATTGTTTTTGTTCACTTTTCATTCTCAATTTTCAATTCTCAATTGCCTTTATCATTCTTCCAGCAAACTCCTGCATATCACCCAAATGGAATTGGATAATTCTTTCAATAATTTCGATCTTGATATTCTGGTAATCAGGAACCGCAACATTTCTAAAACCAACCATGGCTTTTAACCGCTCACTAATGTGGTCATCCATTATCCCATTATCCTTTAGAATATCAAATACTTCCCGACTTGTTTGAGGAACACCCAGTTTCTTTTCAGATACTATATGCATAGCCAAATCTATACAGGCTTCACAAGCTCGCTGAATGTTTAAGATAATCGAATCCTGCTTTGTATAGTTTTTTAAATTTTCAGTGTCACAATTATACTCCTCATGGATTCTAGTGATACACCGTTCAATTACTTGGGACTTATTAATGATAATATCCTTATCCATAGACAGTACCCCTCTCCCGTATCCCCTTCAATATTTCCTTACGCTCCTCATTTAAACGGGCATATTTTTTATACACTGTCATTTCAAAAAGGGCCCTGCGCTTTTCATCTGAACAAAAAATTACCTTTCCCTTACTGACTACCTTACTCTGAAACACAGTAGTCGCTTGATTTAAATCCACTAAATCCACATCCCTGCCCAAAAGAGATGCCAGTTCTTGGGCAAATAAAAACAATTCATAGTTATTTAAAGCATTCTCATTCAAGAATGCAATATCAATATCACTTTCTTTATTTAACTCACC
>JBMOKT010000027.1:16595-62290 GCA_049323895.1 Bacillota bacterium
CCACTAAATCCACATCCCTGCCCAAAAGAGATGCCAGTTCTTGGGCAAATAAAAACAATTCATAGTTATTTAAAGCATTCTCATTCAAGAATGCAATATCAATATCACTTTCTTTATTTAACTCACCTCTGGCAAACGAACCAAATACATAGATGACATATGGAGATACTCTTTCTTTTAAATAATTTGTTATAATATTTATTTCCTTTTCCATCTCTTAAAACCCCGCTACCAATTTATGGTTTTATTATAGCACAAAATATATATCAATACTCAACTCTCAATTGTCATTCCCCATTGCCTTTTATCGTTCTCCATTATCTTTGCCTATATCGAGAATTGTCCCCATGCTATTTTTTTTAATTTCTGTCCTGGCATCTCCATCCGATAATCTAATAGGTTCATTATAATTATCATCTAAACATTTATCATTTAACTTCATTTCATTAAATTCCTTAAATTTATCACGTGCAATATTTTCATTATCCGAATATATCTTCAATATAAACTCGCTATCTAACAATCCTTCCGGATAAACATTTTTACCATAGTAACCCTGGCAACTGCTCCACATCCACTCTCTAGGAAGTTTAACTATCCCTGCTTTAACAGGATTTTGATGGATATATCTAATAACTGTCAATAGATAACTATTACTTTCAACATTTTCACTCTTGAATCTATACACCTTTTTAAATTAACTCTTGGTTACTTTTCATTCTCAATACTCCATTCTCAATTGCTTTTATAATTCTCCATTGCCTTAATGTATGCTCCTATACTTCACTTGCCTTTCGAACTACTTCAAATAAACCTACATTTAGATATATTCTTTCCTTACCAATTTTTTGGGACAAAAGAAAACCGGCTTTTTCCAATGATGATAGATATAATGACGCGGTCTTTCTTGATACATTAAGTCCCTTTTCAATATATGCAATTTTTGTATAGAATTCATAGAACACTAACTCTATTAGCTCTCCAGAATATATTTTGGGTAATTTCTTTTTAATTTCTTCGGCAGACTTTTCAACAATATTATTTATTTTTTTAATTAACAACAATGTTTCCTCCGATGTTTGTTCTAGACCGTCTAGTATAAACAGTACCCAATCTTCCCACTTTTCTTTTGTTCGAACTTCCTGCAACAGCCTATAATAAGTATATTTATTCCGAATAATATATTTGCTAAGATAAAGTATTGGGCTATCCAAGAGTTCTTTTAATATTAGGTACAAAACATTTATTATCCTGCCAGTTCTTCCGTTACCATCGTAAAATGGATGTATCGTTTCAAATTGGTAATGTATTACGGCAAGTTTAATAAGTGGGTCAAGGTTATCAAAATCGTCATTAATATATTCCTCAAGGTTTCTCATAAGAAATAATATTTCTTGTTCTCCCACGGGGGGAGTATAGACTACCTCTCCGGTTGTCTCATTTTTCAATACAGTACCTGGTAATTTTCTTATCCCTGCTCGATTTTTCTCAATTAACTGCTGAATTTCAACAATCATGTTGGTTGTTAAAATTTTATTCCTTTTAACAAGCTCACAACCATACCATAGGGCCGTTCTGTAGTTTACAACCTCTTTTGCCGCAGGATTATTATAATTCTCTTGGGACATGGCCTTAAATAGTTCATCATGTGTTGTAATTATATTCTCAATTTCGGAACTATCCTTAGCTTCATTGATAGTAACAGCATTTATTAGAATATTTTTATTTGGTATCATATCTGCAAAACCTTTAAGCTCTGCTAATGCTCTATGAGATCTCACAAGTTGTTTCAATACCCTTTTGGTTTCTAGGTCTATCTCTGGTGGTAAAATTTTTACACTAACCATACAAATCCCTCCTCATACCTATATTATATGAGTAGTTTTTTCCCACTTCAATAGAACATGGGTAAAAAATAAAAAAAATTACCCATGTTCTATTTTGCATAATAATATCCATTACACCTTTCCTTCTTTAATTGAACCATTATTAAAGAAAGAAAGGAAGGAAGAAAGGAAGCAGCGAACCGCCCCCGCGCTTCTTATGTGGTATTAGAGATATCTTCAATATAAAAAAGTCAACAAAGTTTCTCAACGAAACTTTGTTGACTTTTTAAGACCTTAACTAATACCAAACTTTAACATCCATTAATCCTATACGTGTAGTACCTACCATTTCAATTTTTAAGTTGGTAATATTTTCAATAGGTATTTTTATCTTCATCGGTTGACTTAGGTAGGTTCCGTTACGAGCAACAAATTCGGGAGTTCGGTAGATTTCTCTACCATTGCCATAGAATATTAAATAGCTCCTATCAGAATTCATATAACTTACTATCGGTCCTACAGTCGCAGTTAAACTCAAATATTTTTTATCATTTAAATAATAACGTATATCTGACCTGTTTTGCATAAAGGCAATTCCGTTTTCATATTTCTTACTATCAAAAAGAGTTTCAGTTACATTTATACTCACGGCATTTTGACTCTGTTCCTTCATCCCTGTTAGGCTTCTAGACTCATCTCCTGGTTTTTTGCCGATATAAATTATTTCTTCCTCATTATTATATAAGTAATCTTTCCCCATATTGCTGGTTAAAAAATCAATTGGTACATATATTTTACCATCGTAAAATATAGTTGGTTTTTCATTTGCCTTTTCCACTCGGTCAAACATATACTTAATTTTAGAATTAAAATATACTTCTTTTTTCACTTGTGTTGTTTCTCCAAATATAGCAGTAGTATTAAATAAGTTTCCTAAAAAAATTCCGACTAACAGAATCGCCAGAATTGTAAACTTGTTCTTCACATTTATTCCCCCTAAAAAATATTTATTCTTAATGTGATTATATATCATTTATTGTAATATATTACATAAAAACAAAAAAAGTAGAATTTCTCTACTTTTTAAAGCAAATTATCTAGTTGTATAAGTTATATTAGCCATAGCTATTATGTTATATTAGTTTATTGTAAGGAAATTTATAAAGGTCCAGGGAACCAAAACTCTTTCGTTTACTGATAGTCTAGGGTTGGTAGCTAGATTTACTTTTTTATCATTAATTAGGAAGTACTCACGCCATACCGATAACTCAATTTTATTACCATTTTTCTCAAGGATTATTAAAGGCTGCCCACTCCAATGCTCGCTAGTTTTGATTGTCCAGCCAAGTTTTTCTGCAACAGGTCTCAGGGGTAAGACCAATTCACCGGTTTCACAATAATAAGGTTTATCCTGCATAAATATTATTTTCTTATCATTTAACTCAATGTCTATTTCAGGATATGTAGGATTTTGATTACCATCCACCATGAATGGTTTTAACACAATCTCATGAATTGGCTTTATGTCTCCCATAACTAAACCTTTGGGTGCAATTCCCCAATATTCTGTAGATTGACGATAGCCTTCTTTACTCCATTGATTAAATATCTTTTCACTTATAATAGTCCATGGTAGTAATTGCAATCTTTCAGCAAACTTGTTCTCCACCCACTTTTTAGCCAAAGTAATATTCTCAAATGAATTTGGCAAATATATCAAATCATGATATTCATCAATCTTTCCATAGTACATGCTTCCATAAGAGTCTATAGTCCCTTGGATTCCACTATAAATTTTATAATTCCTTAGTATTATGTCATTATTACCTGTAAGTATCTCTTCATTTAAAACTGCATACTGTCTACCAGGAATAATGTAATAGTCAGGTTCCATTCCATAAACAGGTAAATATGAAAAAATAACAAAAATTAATATCAGGAAATGTAATACTTTGTTCAACATTTATCACCCCATATAAGCTCTGTAGTTATATATATTCTTTGTATTTGTTTATTTCCCTTCATAAACCGCTATACATCACCCGTCTAAGCCTTTTATTAAATTTATCGTAAGGATACAATAAGAATATAGTTTAATTACTAGGAGCTGTTTAAAGTGATAGAAGGTATTTATAAATTAATCTTTTTGACATTAATAGTGCACTTAATTGACACATTAGCCTACGCTGTCCGGTTGAATGCAGTAAGGAGTCAGCAGTTTGCATTATCCACTTCGCTGTTTAATGTATTCGTATTAATATCTAGAACAGCTAATACTTTACAGGGTCCCTTAATTGGTTCAATGATAGGTATTAGTATTTTGAAAAACATTGACCCAATTTTAGAAATGAGAAAGGTTATTTTTGCCTCAACATTAGGAACAATATTGGGAATTATTTTTATCCCCACTTTTTTAAAGGTTTTTTCTAAAGCAGTTGATAGACTGGAGCTTACAGGTTCAGTGCCTTCCATTATTGTACAAGCATTAAGCATACATAACATTAAACACATCGCCAAGAAAGCAACTCTTCCCTCAAAGAACATGTTACGTAATCTCAGATATAAAGAAATACCCAAGCGCTTACTTATATACAATACTGTAATAACCGGAATTTACACTATCGGTGTTTTAGCATCTTTTTATGCAGCAACCCTTGTCCCATCCCAATATCAGCTATCAGCATCAGCATCTTCTGGGCTCATTAATGGAGTTGCAACTATTCTCTTGACCCTATTCGTTGACCCTCAAGCTGCTATTATTACCGATCAGGCGTTAACGGGAAAAAGGTCTACTGAAGATGTAAAAACTTTAATAATACTGCTTTTATCAACAAAATTAATGGGTACTCTTTTAGGGCAATTGTTTATTATTCCCGCTGCAACATTCATTGCTTATTTTTACTCATAAAAAGGGAGCAGAATTAACTGCTCACGTTAATATGATATTATATTTATATAATTATTAATATCTAAATTATTTATATTATTCTCAATTGTTTTATAGCCTGGAATAAACTTTATAATATAATTTTCGGTTTCTATTTTATTTTTAGGAATTATTCCTTTATTTATTTTATATATGGTCTCTTCTATTAACTGTATATTTAATCCGTTAGGTTTGGCCACAAATATTCTCTCATGGGTTGTAGCATTAATACCCTCTTCTGCAGTTAAAAGTTCCTCATAAAGACGTTCCCCTGGACGAGTACCGGTGAATACTATCTCAATATCGTTTTCCGGCTCAAGTCCGGACAACCTTATTAGAGTATTGGCCAAGTCAACAATTTTAACGGGTTCCCCCATATCCAAAATAAATATTTCACCACCGTTAGCCATTGCTCCTGCCTGAATTACCAACTCCACTGCTTCAGGGATAGTCATAAAGTACCTAACCATATCTGGATGGGTTACCGTCACAGGACCACCCTCGGCTATCTGCTTTTTAAATAGCGGAACAACACTGCCACGGCTTCCTAATACATTTCCAAATCTTACTGCAACATAATTTGTTGTACTTATTTTATCAAAATACTGAATTACCATCTCTGCAATTCTCTTTGTTGCACCCATGATATTCACAGGATTAACTGCTTTATCGGTTGATATTAGAACAAACTTTTTTATACCAAATAAATCTGCAGCCTTAGCAACATTGTATGTTCCGATGACATTATTTTTAAAAGCCTCTTCCGCATTAATCTCCATTAAAGGCACATGCTTATGGGCAGCAGCATGGAAAACCACATGGGGCTTGAAAATATTAAATACTTGCTCAATGGCTTCTTTATCCCTTATATCTTTAACTAATGGAACAATCTCTACAATTGGTTGTATACTTTTAAGTTCCAATTCTATGTCGTATATATTGTTTTCACAGTTATCTAATAATAATAGCTGTTTGGGGGAGAAGTTTGCAATTTGGCGACATAGTTCCGAACCTATAGAACCTCCAGCACCTGTTACTAAAACAACATGGTCATTTAGATATTGGGATATACTCTCTAAGTCAACCTTAATTTGTTCTCGACCAAGCAGGTCCTCTATTTGAACCTCTCTGATATGATTAACCGTTACTTTTCCTTCGATTAAATCGTGCATTCCTGGAAGTATTTTAACCACAGCATTAGTTTCCTGACAAATGGATAAAATATCACGTACTTCTTTTCCCTTTGCCGAAGGAATAGCAAGGATTATTTCCTGAACTTTATGTCTTTCAACTAATTGTACTATGGAATGCCTGTCCCCTAGTACAGGAAAACTTAATACCTTAAGATTTTGTTTGGCTGGGTCATCGTCCACAAAACCAATTAAATTAATTTCTCCGTTAAAATGCCTTTTTAATTCTTTTGCAACTAAGACTCCTGAATCACCAGCACCAACGATAAGTATATGCTTACCGCTTTTATTATTGAGCAAGGTCAAAGAATGATCTTTAAATAACCTCCAAATAAGCCTAGCTCCACCAATTAAACATATGGCAAAAACCCAATTTAAAATAAAGACGCTTCTCGGCAGGGGGAGCTTTCCACCTTCCACTAAGAAATAAACAAATGCAATATTTATGATTACAGAGGAGGAGACACCATAGATGACAGTCAGCAGATCACCAATACTTGCATACTGCCATAAGCGGTTATATAGACCGGTAAAATAAAAACAGGCTAATGATACAACTGTAAAAATAGGTATCAGTTCTAAGAATGAATTCATAAACTGTTCCGGTATTATTCCATCAAAACGTATAAACAAAGATATGTATAATGCAAAAAATATTAGAACTGCATCTACAAGTATCATTATAATTTTTTGCTTAGTCAGCTTCATAAAAAACACCTGCTTTTTATTTTATACCTATCTTAGACATTTCTTAATTATGCTAATTACTAATTGTTGCTCTTCAGTACTTAAGTTAGAACCAGAAGGTAAGCATATTCCGTCCTTAAATATTTTATCAGAAATACTAATATTATCACTATGGGAATAGTAATCATATTTTTCATATAATGGCTGTAAATGCATAGGCTTCCACACAGGGCGTGCTTCAATGTTTTCTTTTGCTAATGCATCCAGAATATCATCCCTGGTAATTCCGCAAATATTTGGGTCAACTGTCATTGTAGTAAGCCAGCGATTTGATGTACAAAAACCCATTTCAGGCATAAATAAAATTCCTGCGACACCATTAAGAGCCCCATAATATCTACCAAAAACATCTCTACGTGCCTTAATCCTATCAGTAATAACTTTTAGTTGTCCTCTCCCAATACCAGCACTGATATTGCTTAATCTATAATTATATCCTAATTCACTATGCTGATAATGTCTTGCCTGATCCCTGGCCTGGGTTGCCAAAAATCTTGCCTTTTCGAGGGCGGCAATATCATCAGATACCAAGGCTCCACCGCCCGAAGTTGTAATTATTTTGTTGCCATTAAACGAAAAAATTCCAAACTTTCCAAAAGTACCGCTTGCCTTTCCTCTATATGTTGCCCCTAAAGATTCCGCTGCATCTTCAATAATAGGTACATTATATCTATCACATATAGGTTTTATTTTGTCATAATTCGCACTTTGACCGTATAAGTTTACCACAATAACAGCCTTGGGCATTTTACCTTTTCTTTCGGCATCTTTAAAGGCTTTTTCCAGTGCAGCGGGTGACATATTCCACGACTCCGGTTCAGAGTCAATAAAAACTGGTACCGCCCCTTGGTACAGTATTGGATTACTACTAGCTGCAAAAGTTAGGGATGAACAGAAAACTATATCGCCATGAGTAACTCTTAATAAAATAAGAGCAAGATGAATGGCAGCTGTTCCTGAACTTAAGGCAACAGTACCTTTAGCACCTACATAATCAGCTAATTCATTTTCAAAAGCATTTACATTGGGTCCAAGGGGGGCAATCCAATTTGTCTGAAAAGCTTCTTTGATATAATCCATTTCAAACCCACTCATATGGGGAGAAGATAGAAATATTTTACTTTGCATCTTTATTTTCCTCCATTATAGGGTTATGTTTTATCGCTTTAGCAGGAGTGCCAACTGCAGTAACGTTGCTTTCAATATCAGAAATTACTGTTGCTCCAGAACCAATAATTACGTTACTACCAATACGAATGTTGTTTATTACGTTAGCCCCTACCCCTAACCAGGCATAATCGCCTATTTCAACAGAACCGCCTAAATTAACCCCTGGAGATAAATGGACACCTATACCAAGTTTACATTCATGATCAACAGATGTATTAGTATTTATTATACATCCATACCCTAATTTTGCCTGGGAATTAATAGAGCAATTTGCAAAGACTACGCCCCCTCTTGCAATTTCGGCCTGCTTACTAATAAAAGCACTAGGATGAATTATTGAAGTAATATTAAACCCTAATCCTTCAAAATGCTTCAACATATTTACTCGAATATTATTTTTACCTATTGCGACAATTAAATCAGGGTAGCTATCAATAAATCCTTGTGCTTCATTAAGCCGCCCAACTACGGGGATATTTATTATCGATTGTGATGCAAAATAATCATCTAAAAAGGCTATCTTATCCCAATTCCCTGTTTCTATGGCGGTATCTGCAACTACCTTACCATGGCCACCGGCACCTATAATAAGTAATCCACCCATTTATCTTTCTCCTCTAAACTTTTCTACTGTCGCCTTTCCCTGCTGGTTTATACCTTCACTTTTAAATATTTTAATAAACGTAATCCATATAATTTTCAAATCTAATAGAAAAGATTGATTATCTACATACCATAAATCAAGCTTAAATTTATCATCCCAAGATATTGCATTACGCCCATTAACCTGGGCCCAACCTGTAATTCCTGGTCGAACATCGTGCCGTCTAGCTTGCTCTGGGTTATACAACTCTAAATATTCCATCAATAGCGGTCGTGGTCCCACTAAACTCATATCACCTTTAATAACATTAATTAATTGGGGTAACTCATCTAAACTCAACTTTCTAAGCAATTTTCCAAACGAAGTAAGACGTTTTTCATCGGGAAGCAACTGCCCATTTTTATCTCTATCATCAGTCATACTACGAAATTTGTATAGATAAAAAAGACTACCCTTTAAACCCGGACGCATTTGTTTAAAAATGACCGGTTTTCCAAGCATTAGCCTTACTAAAAACGCAACAATTATGATTACTGGAAAAAAAATAATAAATATTAGTAGAGATAAAATTAGGTCAAAGAAGCGTTTCACTTTTCAGCCCTCCAAACCTATTTCCCTTAAGATTACTCGATTTACTTTATGAACATCATATTTTTCTTCAGCAATTATTCTACTTTGATTACCCATCTTATTAATTATTTCAGTATTATTTATAAATATTTCCATTTTCTTGGCTAAGCTAACATAGTCTTTAACAGGAACTAAAAATCCATTATCACCATCTGTTACTGTCTCCCTACAACCAGGTGTATCCGTTGTTATAATAGGTCTGCCCATAGCCATTGCCTCCAAAACAGAACGGGGTGTTCCTTCTCTATAAGAGGGTAATACATAAACACTGCAATTTTTTATATAAGGTCTAACATCGATTTTTTTACCTAAATATTCTATAATCCCTTCCTCTTCCCATTTTTTCACTTCGGTCAATGGAATTGCTGATGGATTAGTATCTGTAGGACCTAAAAGCATAAATCTTACAGAAGGATACTTGCTTTTAATAATTTTGGCAGACTCTACAAATTCAATTATCCCTTTATCCTTTAATAATCGTGCGATAAGTAAAAAGGAAAGGGGCTTAATATTTGCCTCGGAATAATAAAACCTTTCCAGATCGACTCCTGACCCATTTATAATTACTGACTTTTCTTCTTCGATTAATCCAAGAGTAACAAATAAGTTTAAATCATCAGGGTTTTGAAAAAAAACTCTTTTATTATATTTTAGAGCTAAACCATACAATATTCTAATAATCCTAGCCAGTAGATTTGTACTGACTTGGGTAAATACATATCCTAAACCCGTAATCATTGAAAATATTTCCGGAACTCGAGCAAGTACACATGCAAGGGAGCCGTAAATCACAGGTTTTATAGTATATAAAATAACCTTTTCGGGCTTAATACTTCTTAATCTTTTATAAAGATAAAATAGCAGATATAAATCTTTAACTGGATTTGTTCCTGTTCTATGCAATGGTATAGACTCAAATCTTGCTCCTAAAGAAGCAATTTCTTGTTCAACACCTGTTTCCGGAGCCATTGCAATTACTTGATTGCCTGCTGATATTAAATCCTTTATTAAGTGCCCTCGGAAATTTATTAAAGATTTCGAATACCCACCAATAATAACTATCTTTCCCACTAAAATACTCCTAACTACAAGTGTAATTATAATCTCCAAAGTTTGATGCTATCCGGACATTTAATTGGACTAAGTGAGCTTTTTATATCTACTACTACGCCCGGTTTATTTTTCATAATCGAGGAGATTAGGTCCCATCCCTTTTCTACATATTCTTTATGAGTAACTGCATATACAACTGAATCTGCAGGTTTTAATTGATCTATAGGAATTAAGTCAATGCCGTATTCTGTATGAGCTTCTTCACTCCTGGCAAGAGGGTCGGTAACTTGTACACTGATGCCATACTCTTTTAACTCGTTAACGATATCAATCACTTTAGTGTTCCTTAAATCAGACACATTTTCTTTAAAGGTTATCCCTAGGATTGTTACAATTGACCCTTGTATAGCTATATTCTTTTTAATCATTTCCTTGACCAGGGATGAGGCTACAAATTTACCCATACTGTCATTTATTCTTCTGCCCGCTAGAATTACCTGGGGATGATAACCAATCATTTCGGCCTTATGGGTTAAATAATAGGGATCCACCCCGATACAGTGGCCTCCCACTAATCCCGGTGTAAACTTTAGAAAATTCCATTTTGTATCGGCAGCCTTTAATACTTCGATAGTATCAATGTCTAATTTATCAAAAATCATCGCCAGTTCATTCATTAAAGCAATATTTAAATCCCTTTGAGTATTCTCAATTACTTTTGCCGCTTCAGCAACTTTAATTGATGACGCACGATAAACACCTGCTTCAACTACTTCCTCGTATACTTTTGCGATAATATCTAATGTTCTTTCATCTTGGCCTGAAACAACTTTAATAATTTTCTTGAACGTATGCTCTTTATCCCCTGGATTAATTCTCTCCGGTGAGTACCCAACAAAGAATTCTCTTCCAAACTTTAATCCCGAATGCTTCTCTAAGATAGGAACACAAACCTCTTCTGTTGCCCCAGGATATACAGTAGACTCATAAACAATAATGGTTCCTTTTTGCATATACTTACCTACAGTCTCTGAAGCTTTAATCAAAGGGGTTAAATCAGGCTGTTTTGCTTCATTAATAGGGGTTGGTACTGCAACTATAATAAAATTACATTCCCGTAACATAACTGGATCAGTTGTATAATTAATTCTTGTTTGAGCTAATTCTTCTTGGGGTATCTCACCAGTATAATCTATGTTTCGCTGTAAAGTTTCAATCCTATGCTTGCTAATATCGAATCCTACAATAGGTTGGGATTCACCAAATGCTACTGCAATAGGAAGTCCAACATAACCTAATCCTACAATTGCAACTTTTCTTTCCACACTTCTCACCTCTTAAATTTATCTTATGCCATAGTAATCCTTATACCAATGAATAAACCGCTTAATTCCTTCCTCTATAGATACTTTGGGTTGATAGCCTGTATCAATAACTAAATCATCTATATCCGCATAGGTATCTGCTACATCTCCAGGCTGCATAGGGAGGAATTCTTTGATTGCTACAATATCTAATTCTTTCTCAATTATACTAATAAAATCTAATAATTCTACAGGGTTATTGTTACCAATATTGTATAATCTAAATGGTGCATTACTAGTGCCTGGGTCCGGATTTTCCCCTGACCATGATGGATTTGGTTCCGGTTTTCTACCAATTACGCCAATTATCCCTTCAATAATATCATCAATATAGGTAAAATCCCTTTTCATTTTACCAAAATTAAATACTTGAATTTTTTCTCCCTGTAAAATTGCTTTGGTAAATATATGTAGAGCCATATCCGGCCTACCCCAGGGTCCATACACAGTAAAGAAGCGCAAACCAGTAGTAGGTATCCTGTATAGGTGACTATAGGTATGTGCTATTAATTCATTAGCCTTCTTTGTTGCAGCATATAGACTTATGGGATGGTCAACATTATCGTGTACAGAAAAGGGCATTTTTTTATTTGCTCCATATACTGAGCTGGACGACGCATAAATTAAATGCTCCACATTATAATGTCTGCAACCCTCTAAAACATTTAAGAAGCCAACTAGGTTAGCATCAATGTATGCTCTGGGATTATCAAGACTATAACGAACACCGGCTTGTGCCGCTAAATTAACTACATACCTTGGCTGATTTTTTATAAAAATCTCTTTTACCCTACTATCATCTTCCAATGATACTTTTATGAAAGTAAATTTCTCATAATCATTCAATTGGGAAAGTCGATTTTCTTTTAGTTTAACATCATAATAGTCGTTTAAATTATCTATACCAACTACACGATATCCTAAACTTAATAGCTTTTTAGCTAAATGGAAACCAATAAAACCCGCTGTGCCAGTAACCAGGAAATCTTTTATCAAGTCATACACCCCATCTTCAATACTGTAAATCTAGTTTATTAATCTATTATCTACTATACTGCTCTTGCAGCCACATTTCAAATATAAGAATTGACCAAAGCTCATGGTGCCAGTCGTATTTCCCTGATATATGTTCATTCCACTTATCCCAAATTGGTTCCGGTGCAAAATACCCTTCTCTCCGGACTTTTTCGGGTGATAATAAATCCTCAGCCCAAGATTTTAAAGGTCCCCGTAACCAACTATCAATGGGAACACCAAAACCCATTTTTGGACTATTAATGAGCTCCGAGGGTATATAACGATATAAAAGCTGCCTTAAAATCCATTTGCCTTGTCCATTTTTTATTTTCATTGATAATGGAAGACGCCAACCGAATTCAACAACTCGGTGATCTAAATATGGCACCCTTGACTCCAAGCTAACCCCCATACATGCTCTATCTACCTTGACAAGAATATCATCAGGAAGGTAAGTTAGTAAGTCTAAATACATCATCGTTTCTGAAAAATTTAATTTAGGAAGCTGACTGTTATTTTGATTTGGTTCATTCGAGCCAATAACAACAGAGGATGGATTTTTCCAACTGGAAACTAAGTTTTTATACATTGAATAGGGGCTATCTACATTTAATATTCCAGCTAACTTATGAATTTTATTACCAGGAAGCCTTAATCGATATTTTGCAGGAAGAACCTTATTTAAATGTTCATAAACATTGTCCCAGGCTTTTGGTGGAACATCTGTTAATAAATTGGAAATATTATTGCGCAAAAACAGAGGCATTTTATTAATCTTCTGCCATATATTGTTTGCCCAATAATGCCTGTTATACCCGCCAAAAATTTCATCCCCACCATCACCAGAAAGGCTTACAGTTACCTTTGTCCTCGTAAGTTGCGCCACTAAGAGTGTAGGTATCTGAGAGGAGTCTGCAAATGGTTCATCATATAAGTTTGCTAACTTTGGAATTACCTCCATGGCTTCATAGGGTTGAACATACAATTCTGTATGGTCAGTTCCGAGATAGTTAGCTATCCTCTTGGCATCATGGGCCTCATTGTACTTTTCTTCATTAAAACCGATAGTAAAAGTTCTTACCCTATTGCTACTTTGAGACTGCATTAAAGCTACTATTGTTGAAGAATCAATCCCCCCTGAAAGGAAAGCCCCTAAAGGAACATCGGAAATCATCTGCTTTTTTACTACATCCTTAAGTAAATTGTCCAGTTCCCCGATGGCTTCTTCTTCTGTCCCCATATATGGATTTTCTTTAGCCGATTGAATTACTTTATCTGCTGACCAATACGGCATAGGTTTTGGTTGACTTTGTTGATTATCATCTATTACCAAAAAGTGACCAGGAGGTAGTTTGAAAATATCTTTATAGATTGAATAGGGTGTTGGAATATAGTTGTATCTTAAATATAACGCGAGGATATCACGATTTATTTCTTTGACAAAATCGGGATGTGCATTTAAGGCTTTTAGTTCGGAAGCAAATAAAAAAGTTTGTCCCATCCATCCGTAGTATAGAGGCTTTTCTCCCAATCGATCTCTAACTAGGTAGAGTTTCCTTTCTTTCCGGTCCCATAAAGCAAAGGCAAACATGCCAATGGCAATTTCTAAGGCCTTTTCCAGTCCCCATTCTTCTATAGCTGACACTAGTATCTCTGTATCAGAATGACCACGAAAAGAAAAACCTCTTTTCTCAAGGTCCTTGCGGATTTGTTGAAAGTTATAAATCTCTCCATTAAATGTAATTACATAACGGCTGCTAGCAGAAACCATGGGCTGGTGACCCTCCGGTGAGAGATCAATTATGGAAAGACGCCTGTGTCCAAAGGTTATAGTGCCTTCTGGATCGAACCAAATCCCTAAGTCATCAGGTCCCCGATGACTTAGGGTTTCGGCCATTGCCGCAATTATATTTTTTTTATGTTCCTGTGCATACTTGTAATTCTGCACAAGAAACCCAACTATTCCACACATTTAGTTACCCCGCTTATAATCAAGGATTTTTTAAGATTAAAAGTTATTTTCTAAATACATCTACAATGATTTGGGCAATTCTTTTGGCAGCTGTCCCTCCCCCATATAGGTAATTATCTACTGCCAAACTATTTTTTTGCTTGATACTACCTATGATTTTATCGATGGAATTTGTTAAATCTTTGGGGGGTATTAAATAATTCCAACCATTATCCACTAATTCAACCCATTCAGTTTCTTTTCTAAGTGTAAAGCAAGGAATCCGGTGGAAAAAAGCTTCCTTTTGAACCCCTCCCGAATCAGTTAAAATCAATATGGCATTTTTTTCTAACATCATAATGTCCAAATAGCCCAGAGGTTCTATTAGCTTAATCGACTCATTAGCCATTTCCCACAATCCATTTACTTTTAATGCATGTTGTGTCCGTGGGTGTATCGGCATAATAATAGGGTAGTACTGAGCTATAACAGCTAATCCCTTAAAAACATCAGCAAGGTTCTCCTTATTATCCGTATTCTCTGCCCGATGTATAGTAGTTAATATATATGGTTTATTTTCAATATTTAACTCTTTGAGAATTGTACTTCTTTCCTCTGCCCTCACGCTAAAGTATAGGGTGCTGTCATACATCACGTCGCCTACCAAAAAAACCTTACTTTCATTAATACCTTCTTTAGATAAATTTTCTACAGCCGTTTTAGTAGGGGCAAATAATAATTCAGAAAGATGGTCAGTCAAAATTCGATTTATTTCTTCAGGCATGGTTCTATTAAAAGATCTTAATCCTGCTTCTATGTGTATACATGGAATTAGCAGCTTACAAGCAGCTAAAGCACCGGCTAAAGTTGAGTTAGTATCACCATAAACTATTACACCATCTGGCTTTTCCTTTAATAATTCTTTTTCGATTGCTTCAAGCATGCGTCCAGTCTGTGCACCATGGTTCCCGGAGCCTATAGATAGTTTAATATCGGGCCTGGGAATTTCCATCTCATCAAAGAAAATATCTGACATATTTTTATCATAATGCTGCCCTGTATGAAGTATAATCTCCTTAATATACCCTGTGGATTGTAAAGCCTGTGAAACCACAGCTGCTTTAATAAATTGAGGGCGTGCTCCTAAGATTGTTACAAATTTCAATTAAACAACCCCTTAAAATATCATTTTAAAGAATCTGAAAAGATCTCGAATAAATTTTTTGCTACTTCTTCTGGTTCAAATTCATTAGGACGGCTAAACTTCCTATTTTTATATTTAGGATACTCTTTTACCAAGTTAATAAAAAACTTGCCTAATAGTTCTATATCCTTATGGGTAAAGCAAAAATGCCCATGCTTACTTAAAATGTCCCAAGAAACTCCCTCATTAGGGGTAATGGAAATTATTGGTTTTTTTGCAGCCAAATAATCTACTAACTTGGATGGTAAAAAAACGCTACCCTGAATGTCTGCATCAATAAGTAAAAGCATATCGGAAAATTTAATATATTTCAAAGCTTCACCTTGTGGTACAGGCTCAGTGTGGATGATTAGACCTTCAAGATTATATTTACTAATATTATTTTTCCATTTAGGGGGCAATTCTCCTACAAGACGGATTTCTATTTTGCCCTTTAAGTCATTTTGTATAGCAGTGGCATATGCAAGGGCTTTAAATAAAGGTTCCGGCGTCCTAATCCCATAAAAATTACCGGTATAAGTAATAGTTAAAGGACCTGGGGTCGCATCTTCTATGCATTCCTGTTGATCTTCCGGATAGATATGGGACAAAACTCGCCACCGGTCTTCGGTACTAGGATAACTCTTAATAAATTGATTTTTCATCCTTTCCGTAACACAGGTTAATATCGTGGCATTATCCAACACTTTTTTTTCCCACTGAAGATTTATACTACTATACATTATTGCATATGGATTACTACTCCATGGGTCACTAAATGAAGCAACCCAGGGGATATCAGGAAATTCTCTTTTTAAGGCTAAGGCCACTAGGTGGGAGGAATAGGGCTGGGCTCTAGACCAGATAATTATTTTTTCTTTGTTTTTAAGTAAATTATTAATAATATCTTTACCTTTTCGAATAGCCGGTCCAATCCACCCTTTTCTTGTATCGGGAAAATACCTGGATTCTTTATTCAATAAATATAACGGGGTATACAAATATTCTATAGAAAAGGCCTCATAGCGATAATAATTATCAATGCCTATATTCTTATCCTTTTTCCCATAGCTAGAAATTGGCTTTACAGTTAAAATGGAGAGGTTATGGTTGAGTTGAGGAAAATATTTGTTTATAGCATTTACTGCCCGCTCGGCTTGCATTGCTTCAGGAGCTAGCAAGGGTGGAAAAAAGTAAGATATCAATAAAACATGCATACAAAAATCGCCTCCTCTCTGGTTCATGATAATAATTTGGAACAAATCTCCTCATATGTTTGAATCAGTATTTGTTCACTTTTATTAAGAATCTTACATATGTGCAGGTATTCATTTCTAACCGAGAAATCTGCGGGATCAAAATAAAAATTTGCATAGGATTTATTCTTTATGGCTTCCTGGATAATAAAAGCAAAATCTTCAACCATATTACGTCCTTTTTCCATTAAAGGCTTCCGCTTATTAAAATAATTCCAACTATCAAAAGAAGCCCAAGGCTTAAATGGAATTGTACTAACTGGAATTTCTATGATATTACTCTCTTTTTCCAACCAAATATTACATAATCCATAATTATTCGTAGTTAAAACTGACGAACTAAACTTATAACCAATTTGCATCAAAGTATTATATACATCAAAAACATGTTGATTTCCAAAATGAGGAGTTCTAAAACCTATGATTTTTTTCCCTAATACGTCTTCTAACGCATTATTACCTTCCACTATTTCTTGCATTCTTTTAGTTTTTGATAACTTTGCAAAACGGTCCAAGTTTAGTTCAATATTATCAGGATGAGAGAAACTATGATTTGTTATCTCGTGGCGTTCATTGGATATATCGCGGTGAATTTCGGGATATCTTTTTGCCCAAATACCTACACAAGCGAAGCTAGCCTTAATCTTATGCTTTTCAAGCAACTCAAGCACTTTGGGTATAGCTAAAACATCTTTTTCATAATCAATATCAAATGAGACGGTTACTAATCCCTTACCGGAATTATCTTTTACTGTTATAGGTGTAAATATATTTTTAAAGGCTTTTTTTCGTGAGAGACTAAGAGTTATTCTAGAAACGTTGGGATTTATTAAAAAATTAAATGCTTTCTCTTTCAATTTTATTCTCCTTAATCATGTAAATATTTTAGCTTGTTACTAGAGAACTGATTTGTAAACCTCTACTTCTTTTTGTTCCATATTAGCACCGCTATATGTCAACATTAATTCTCTTCCCATCTTAGCTAACTTGCCTCTTAAATCCTCGTTTTCTAATAGCATATTTACTGCTTGGGCTATTTCATAAGGTTCATTTTTTGGTGATAGAGCAATACCATCTATTAAATCCCGTGTCTTGATAAATAATGGATCAGCTACAACACATGGTAGACCACAAGCCATGGCCTCTAATACTGGAATCGCGGTCTCCCCGTAAGTAGTTGCCGAAACAAAGATATCGGCCATTTTGTAATAGTAATGTAACTGGGAGTTAGGAACAGAGGAGATAAATCTAATACGATTAGTTAACGAAAGATTTTCTGCAAGCTTTTTACATTTATTTAACTCTGGTCCATCTCCAATTAAAATTAAATTTGCTTCAATATTTTCCATAGCTTTTATCAGAGTTGCTTGATTTTTTCCCGGAATAAAATTGCCAACATATATTAAGGTAAACTGCCCTAATTTTCTCTCAGTTTCGATAGGTGGGGAAAAACGTTCTATAGGGACCCGATTATAAATTAAGCTTGTATCCTTTGCTCCATAACGCTTAGCATAATCAACAGCAATTCTATATACTCCAATGACTTTAGTAGCTCGACTTAGGCTATACCGTTCGATTTGTCTCCCCACAAAAAATGAATTCAAAAACTTTAAATAGTTATTATAGATACCTTTATAGTGTCTGCGCATATCATCCATATCGGTATGAACGGAGATAACTACAGGAATATTTAATAATTCTCCAATTTTGACCGCTAAAAAACCAGAAATACTTGAATCATACGCTCTGATAACATCAGGATTAACTTTTTGCACTAACTCAAATACTTTTTTCTGGTAAGTACTTAATAAAGGATTTGTATCAAGTGGCCATACTTTTTCTCTTGGTACTGTTAGGATAGTTCCTTTTGCTTCTCCTACAGCAAGTCTTATTTGATCATAGGGTACGTCTTGGGTGCCACGGGTAATAAAATGTACTTCATCAAAGAAGTTTCCAGGGTTATAATAACGTTCCTTTACCTCCCCCTTTTTTACCAATGTATTTAAAGAATCTGCAAGTAAACAAAGTAACTTTGTCATAAAGAACCCTCCAGAAAAACAACTAATATATGGGCATTTTCACAAAGGAAAACCTACTTATTAATTAATTTGGAAGATTTGGTCGAGAACCTTTTTGGTTTCCTCCCATGTATTTTGTTGTGCAAATAAATTTATAGAATCCAGTGTGTTATTAAAGCGACTTTCATTTGTTAAAAAATCTTGAAGATCATTTATTGACTCATCAAAGCATTCTTCAATAAAAACAGGACCTAAGTTATTCTCAATAGCCAAGGAACTGACATCGATAGAAGAACTCGAGGAAATTATAGGTGTCCCTGCTGCCAATGTATCGTAAAAGCGGTTGGGTAAGGAAATATAATTGGTTTTCCAAATCCCAGTTGGGAATGACATAAATGAGCCTAATGAACTTGCGAGTTTACCAATAAGTTCATCATAGGGAATTAAGCCTTCAATAAAAACTGAATTTGTTAACTCCAATTCTTTAATTATCTTTTGAAGTTTTAAAGACAAGTCAGTACTCATGTTAACATACATATTAAGCTTGATTCCCGGCATGTTTTTTACTAGACAACTCATTACCCTAAGTATTTTTTCTGGACCCCTTTCTTCCTGGAGGCCACCCGCAATAATTAGTCTTTGATGCCTTTCTTTATACTTATATGGTTTCAAAGGCTGTATTGGACTTACATTTGGTTTTAAAAAAACATTTTGGTAACCAGCTAATTGCAAATAATTACATAGGCTTGGAGAAACGGAAAATGCACAATTTATATAAGGGGAAGCCTTTTTATCTCTAATTTTAATTAAATATTCTACTAAGTTTTTAATATATTTGTTTTGAATAGCAACCGGTTCTGGGTCATATTCATGGGCATCGTATATTACTTTCCCACGTTTTGCCAAAACTTTTAGGCGCTCTACCGGAAATGTTATAAACATACCATGGAGGTAAAAAATATCAGGATTAAAGTCAAGTGCAACTTTAATAATTTCATCCTCAAATTTCTTTCTGGATAAGATACCCTTCCCTTTTTTAACCAGTCCGCAAAAATAAGTATTTTTAAATTCTTGCCTAAAAGACTGATGCTGGCTTTTGATATCTTCCCGATATATATAAAGAAGCTGGGCATAATTTTTTAGATGGGAAATATCCTTTGCAACAATTCTTTTATCATACCTGCCATGGTCAAATCCAAGAATACATATTTTCATAGAGCTCATCCTTTAATTATTTTTTTCTTGTTGGGAAGGAGAACCGCTCTTTTGCAAGATGCTCTTCTGAATACTATTGACTACCTCTTTTAACTGCTGTTTTTTAAATTCAGGAACAATTTCCATTCTGACTTCAACCTGTTTAACTAACCTGTCTGTAATTTTTAAAAAATTATATACATCATTATAAGTAACCGCTTGGATTCTAGTTAGCAATACCAATCCCAATATAAGAAAAATAATAAATAGCTTACCAGTGAGAATTAACAATTCGTTTATCAAACCTACTAGAAACATTAAACACATCAATAATTTATTGCTAATTTTTTTTAAATACCCTTTAAAAAAAATATCTTTTTCATTGTAAATGTGGTCTTGTTTAGCAATATTTACAGAAGTAGAAAATTGAAAGTAATAACCTAATTGGGCACCAATCCAAAAAAGAATCATGGGTGTAAAGTGAATTAGCATTCGGTTTGCTGAGTCACCCCATTGTAATCTATAAGGATTACGAAGTCCCCCGAGGACTAGAATAAAAATAAAAGAGGTTACTGCCGCTAACAAGCAAGCGTCCAAAAATTGTGACTTGTCTCCTCTATTAATCTTAATGATAAATAAATTTAAACCTATTATTAACACAAACCACCAAAAAAAGCCCCAATAACCGCTGGAAAACATGTTTTGGATTACATGAAAGGTACTTAGAAACATATGTTTAGGTCTTAATATACTTAATAAAACAAAAGTAATAATTATACCTGCAGGAACTAGTAAATTGAGATTATTTAGTATTACTGATAACTTGGGGGTAAATGTTAAAATGTAAAATACAAAAAAATAAATAATTACTAATATGAGCATAGAAAACTGCTGTGTTGCAGATAAAAAACTATCATTCTCATTTAGGAATTTAAAAATCAAATAGACCTGCCATATTACTGCAGGCAATACAAATATTAATAGGCACCTACGCATTGTCTTTAAGTTAAAAAAACTAGTATTGAGAAATATCCCTAAAACAATTGACGAAACTAAAATACCCTCTACGCGGGTAAGAGTAAAAATAAACAGCATAAACATAGCAAGATAAGTTGAATAATCCCTTTTATAATTAAGGTAATACCAAAGTAGGGTTATGAAGATTAATATTATCGCAGTTGCTATTATATGGTGATTGAAATAGAAACTTGCCACAATTATTAGATAAGTGGAAAATAGAACAGCTACTGTAATAAAGGCAATTATCCATGAAACCTTTCCAAAAATACCCTGCCTCCTTAACTCCATTAGGATTAACCATAGTAGATTTAATGCTATGGAAACACTAACTGTAGGCCACACAAACGGCCAGTACTCTCTCCCTAGTAAAATCCGTTTATCTAAAAATGCATGCAAAAAAACTGGAAGCCCTCGGGCAGGACTTGCTTCAAATCCTAAATAGTTACTTAAGAAGATGTCCCTTCCAAATATGATAACGTTTAACTTATCAGCAAGAAAACCCGAACAAGCCATTATGACTAAAAAACCAAAAAACACCCAAATCTCTTGCAAGGCAAAACTAGTTCTAAGGATATTGAATACAAAAAGAATAATTAAAATAAGACCATAGATAATGTAAAAGGTTTCAGGATTAAAACTGATTGAGAAATATTCTCCAAATACATTAATAATCATAAAACACATCGACCATATGGATACTCCTGCCGGAAAGGCTATCACCGCATTTAATGTAGGATGCATGTTTCCATTAAAAATTCTAACAAACAAAAAACCTGTTAGAAACCAAAATGACGTTAAAAATATTACAATCATAATTGACTCCTCAGCCTTTCAGGTATTTCCCCTTCTGGAATAAATAATATTAAATGATACTCATCATAACGAACCTCAATGATATCTTCATTTCGAAGTTCATTTTGGTGCCTAGGTGCTATTAAAATAACATCGTATGGACGCCAATCAGATACATTATTGATTCCCGTTACTCCATCTCCAAAAGTTTCATTATAAACAAAAACACGATGGGTAGACAAATTCGAGGTTATCCTATCATACTCGTATCGGCTTAATTCCAACTGGTTGTCAATTTTTTTTATGCCAGCCACTAATCCTTTTTGAATGAAGGCCTCTTTAGAGAATAAATAATCCTCCCATATTATAATTTTTCTATCCTTATAGATACTTCGAATTTCCGTATAAAAAGCATCGGCAGAATAACCTTCATTATCAAGAATAGATGACAAGGTATAGCCGGGTAATCTATTCAGTTCATTAGAAAGCAATGCTTTCGGCACCGAAAATCCCATATTAATTAAAATTGATATCAAAGCAAAAAGCAGCAAACTATAAAAATTTATTGTTTTTTTATAATCCATTTATTTCAACCCTTTTACAACTAGATTTCAACACCATAAACTGACTTAGCAAAAAATTTAATAATCAACGCATTAACAAGAGTGGCCAAGGCAGTGGATACCGCTGCACCCTCCATTCCCCATGTGGGAATCATAACTACATTTAAGATGAAATTACAACTAACTGTAAAAAATGTCACCATAGTCTCTCTCCCGGGGTAACCCCCTTGAGAAAGAATATTACCATATACCAATAATCTAAAACTAATTACCATGCCTAAGATAAGAATAGAAAATGGAATTAAACCTTTTAGATAATCCTGGTCGAAAAATAAGAAGCATATAACGGGAAAGAAGGCTATAGCCATTACTCCGGCTGCTACAACAAATGGATACACCTTATTTACTGTTTTTAAACGTATTGTACGAAGCTCAGCAAGGTTTCCTTTAGCAATATTTTGAGCAAGTAAAGGATTAAAATTTATCCTAAAAACTGTTGTAAGTTGGAAAAACCCTTCTGCCAAAATAGCTGCAAATGAATATATTCCAACTATATAGTCGCTGGTAAAGAAACCCAGAACTAAAACATCTACTCTTGTGTTTAGTTCCGTAACAACCCCTCCTAATGCGGCTTTAGCCCCAAAAGAAAGGTGTTTTTTTAGCCAATTCTGTTTAGGTAAAGTAAAAATTATTAGTTTTTTGTATATAAAAAAACTAATTAAAAAATTAAATAAGCTTAACTCTGCCCAAAGAAGAATGCTTGACACATCATAGCCAGACCTGTTTATACTTATTAAAACAATAATGAATATTAAAAGGAGACCATATCTCAAGGACTGAAAAAACGCATATGACCGCATCCAACTAGATCCATTTAAATAACCCAAAAATACTTTATTTATTGAAAAAAATATTATGCTTAAGGATGCGTAAGCAAGGCCATTCTCAAGATCAGCGCTATTCATTATACCACTGATTATAGGTGCCAGCAGATAAAGAACTAAGCAAATTACTAAACTGATACTAGATACCAAATACACTGCCGCAACGAGAATATTATTTTTGATAATCTTTTCATCCGCAAATTCCGCAGTATGCTTTACCACCGATAGATGGATACCTAATGAACTAATTTGTGAAAAGATTATATATATAGCAAAAACCTGATTAAAAATACCCAAGGTAACAGGACCATAATATTGTCCAATGATAAAGTTTAAAGCTATGCCTGCAATTCCCAGAAAAGCAAAGCTACCAATATTCCAAAAAACGCCTTTTGAAAAATCACCACTAATTAATTTCGATAACATTCAGACCACTTCTTTACCTATATTTGACTGGTTTGGCAGGGATACCGATAGCTACAGTGTAAGGCTCTATATCTTGAGTTACCACTGCTCCTGCACCAATTACAGCTCCCCTGCCTATTCTAGTCCCTCCTAAAATTGTTACATTACACCCAATCCATACATCATCTTCAATTATTACTGGCAAAGGTATAATACCTTGTTTATAAATGGGTACTTTCCTATCTGATATCTCATGATCTGATGTGATAATGGAGGTTCGGTGACCTATCCTAACATTATTTCCTATCACTAGACTACCAAAACCTGATAAATAGACCCATTCGTTTAAAGTAACATTTTTACCAATCATCATTTTATAAGGATACCAGAATGTAACTCCCTCATATATTCTTACCCATCCGGCAAGACTTTTTATAAAAGGTTTTGTGGCAATAAATCTAAAAATATCTCCGATAGGGGAGGGAATATATTTCACAAGTCCGTAGAGTAGGAAATACAGCCCATGGGTAATGTAATCATTAAGAGAAATATCTTTATTTTTTTTCATTTGTTTTCTCCCAGCTATTATTTTAGGGCTTTATTATCCTCCATATCCAGCCACATTCCAAAGAAAAAGGAAAAATAGCCCATCATAAATGATGTTGATAGAATACTAAGGGTAGTAGTAGGTGCTATCCCTAAAGAAAAGTAGATAGTAAAAAACCTTATTATTAACGGTAGCCCAATAATGATATTGCAAATGAAAGAAAATAAATAGAAGAAAACTAATGGATGAAATTCTCTTATCAAATACTTTTTCACCATTCTTTTTACAAATAGCTTCAAAAGCAATAAACTTACATTGGGTATATAAGTGCTTAATTTTATCTTACTCTGCTCTTCTCCATATACAGGTTTTATTTCTACATCTTTAACTTTCGCATTAACTAAATTTAACATATTTAATATATCGGCATTGTAACCATATCCTTTAATCATTTGTTCTATCCTAATTTTCTTTAAAGCTTCTTTTGAGATAGCCGTGTAACCACATTGAGGATCAATAATATGCCAATAACCCGTCGCAAACTTAGTTAGAAATGTTAAGAAAGAATTCCCCCAGAATCTATATTTAGGCATAATATTATAAACATTTTCCATTAGTAACCTGTTTCCTTTTACATAATCAGCTTGTCCATCAATAATCGGCTTAGCTACATTAATTAGGTCACTAGGATCCATTTGGGCATCCCCTGCCATAACGGCAACAACATCTAAATTAAGAGCCCTACTCTTCACATAACCATCAATTAGCGATTGACCTAATCCTTTATTTTTTTCATGATCTATTAAAATAATTCTTTTATCTCTAGACATATAATTTAGTATTATTTCTTTAGTTCTATCTTTACTACCATCATTTATTACAATAATAGTATCTACATATTCAGGCATTGTGTCAAAAACCTTACCTATTAAACGCTCTTCATTGTAGGCTGGAACTATAACCCCGATATTTTTATTTTGCAACATTTGCAAACTTTTCTCCTTTAAAAGTTTCTATTAACCACCCTATTGTTTCTTCTAGTCCCTGACTAAAATCCGTTTTAAATTCAAAACCTAAATTTTTAATTTTCGTATTATCGACTTTAAACACTTTAATATCTCCTGGTGTCCATCCGGCATACTCTATACCTAATTCTTCCTTATTAAAAATCTTCAAGATATTATCTGCAAGTTCTTTAATAGTGACATTAATTCCTGACGCGCAGTTATAAGCTTGTCCTTTAGTTTCTTCCTTTAAAGCAACTAGTTTATTAATCTCAACTAAATCTTTTACATATGTAAAAGATCTCTGTTGTGTTCCATCTCCGAAAATTACCGGTGGTAGATTTTGTAGAATTCTACGACCAAAAATGCTGACTACTCCCCCGACATCACTATACTCTTGCCGTGGTCCATATACATGGAAATATCTGAGTAGTGTTACATCCATATCATAAAGATCAACAAATGCCCTAGCATACTTCTCACCTGCTAACTTACTAACCCCATAATATGACGTAGGATTAAGAGGGTGTTCTTCATCTTGTGGATAATACTTTGCTTCTCCATAAACTGATCCCGTACTGGCATGTACCACTTTTTTTACGTTAAAATCCCTAGATAATTCTAAGATGTTAAAGGTGCCTTCTGCATTAATTTGCAAGTCCCGTCTTGGATCTTTAAGACAGATTGTTTTCTTTGAAACTGCATTGTGAAAGACAATATCAACATCAGTAAAATACTTTTTTAATTCATCATAATCGGTAATATCACAATTCGCTTCAGTAAATCCTTCAAAGTCATGAAATGGCGCTAAGTTTTCTTTTTTCCCCGCAGAATAATTATCAATACTAATGACTTCTAAACCCTCATTAAGTAGTTCCTCAATAATATGACTTCCTATAAACCCAGCCCCACCTGTTACTAAAGCCTTTTTATATTTATCCTTAAACATATTTACACTCCTTTAATAAAATTAAGTTTTTTTATTTTTGGTATCTTATTAATGCTATCTATTGTTCTTGCAAAATCTACTCCTACTAAATTGCAATATTTCTCAATATCTGTAAATCTCGGCTTGTTTTCTTCCCTAACTATGGTCAATGCCTCTTCTCTTGTTATCATCCCTTCACGAATTTGATTGCTTCTAAAAGTATCATTTTCTGTAAAACCAGCCACTGTATAGTAAATATAGTTATAAAACGATGCGGTTCCATCACCAATTCTCCATGTAACTTTAGTATCTGAAGCTGCTTCCCAATCAAATTCTTTTGCTAATGTTTTCATTATCTCTTTTTCATCCCATTTTATATAGTGATATAAATAGATATAATCATGGGGAATCGCATATGATGATAAATAAGCTGTAAATGTATCCAATAAAGATTCATTAAAGTAAGCTGGATTTCTAAAATATTGCCATAGGTAATATTTTATCAACTCTAACTTGCTTCCAAAAGGCATATTCGTCAAAATCCCTTTGCTTGAACCTGTTTTTATTCCACAAAAACCTGTTTTAAAATCTGTTTTTTCCAACTCATTGCCTGCACAAAAAAAGAACAGCTTTATATTTGTTTGTTTTTTCAATTTATTAGCATAATAATAAAACTGTTTATCCCCGGCCATAAATAATGGAATCATTCCTAAGTCGGGTTTTTTAATCCAGGCGTTAATATTTTTACCTATATACCTTCTTTTTTGGGTAATATCAGCGGAGACTATTATATGCTCAATACCAAGCTTACCACAAATTCGAGCTTGATTTCTCCGAGCTAAATCAGTCACCATTCCCCAGTCATAGGTAAAAGCGATTGGGTTCATGCCTAATATTTTTTTTATATAGTACAATCCGTAACTACTATCTCTACCACCACTAAAACCCACTAGACAATCGGGTTCTCCATTCTTCGACCTATATGGATATATTAAGTTTTCCAACTGAGTTTTACCTTTTACCTCAATGCTTGCGTGCTGTTTACAATAGTTACACACACCATGCTCATCAAATTCAATAAATGGAAAAGTTTCAGGCAAGATGCATTTACTGCATCTTCTTAAACTATCCGCATAATCACTTGAATAATTGAAGGAAAAATCTCTCTGAGTGGTTGAATTATTATGCATTTTCATTTTTATATCATCTTCAGTATTTACATTGAAGACAAATTCAGAAAGCTCGGAAGTTTCCAAATCAATAATACAGCATGTGGAAGGCTTAAGTTGATGTATTTCAAGTTCCCCTAAAATTTTCTTGTGTTTGTTACTCCCACTTATTTTAGCTAGTATATATTTTTCAGAAGCAAAAACTATGGTTTTTCTATCTTTACTTTTTGCTATATATAAAGAACCGGTATTAGTCGCTAGAAGCAGCTTTTTTTGTTCTTTTAATAGTACAGCAATTGAAGCGGATCCCTCAATAATGCTGTAGGTTCTCGCCACTGCATCTTTAATAGAATTAGTCTCGCCTAAATAAAAATCCAAAACAGCCAATAGAGCTTCTGTATCTACTTCAAAGAATCTTTTTAAGTGTGAGTATTTTTTCCATATCAAGTCATCATTGACAATTATTCCATTATGGATCCCAACAATCCCATTTCGGACAACTGGCTGATTATTATCATTTATATCTTGGTCTCCATTGGTAGTTAGCCGTGAGTGGGCAATTACCGAAAAACTTTCTCCTGTACTTTTGGTAATATCATATTGCATATAAAGCTTTTCAAGGAAAGAAGCGTACTCATCTGTTAAAGTTAATTTTGATGCCGAAACGGGCATCTTTAAAACTTCTATGTTATTCTTGATTAGTGCCGCAATCCCCGCCGCCTCTTTTCCTCTTGATTCAGATAGTGAAAATAGATTTTTAATCAAGGAAGCTAGGGCAGGCAAGTCTACAGGTGGCGAATTTTGGGCTACAAACCCGAATATTCCACACACATTATTTCACTCCAATTAGATAGTTATTTTAATTTTTCTTTTTCAATTGATGATAGATTGGCTTAACTAATTTATAGAACACTGTACTTTCAAAGGATTTGTAATCTTGATAGGTCTTAATCGGACTATTTAAAATCTGCT
Organism: Bacillota bacterium; assembly: GCA_049323895.1. Lineage (GTDB taxonomy): Bacteria > Bacillota > Peptococcia > Peptococcales > BICA1-8 > JBMOKT01. Next base: position 45,009 of record JBMOKT010000027.1, read on the forward strand.
CAAACTCCTCCGCGGAAATCCCTAGTTTCTTTAATACATAAATTTGATCTTCTAGGATATTTTCTTTATTATACGGTTCTTTTTTCAATTCCTTTAAAGCTTCTTCCCTTGTAATTTGACCTGATAAAATCAGACTTGAAAGATGAGCCTTTCTTTTATCAAATCCAAATCTTATTGGTAAATAATAAGATTGAAAAAACTTTGTAAACACAGATTCATGATGTTTTTGACCATAACTTTTATACCCCAGATCCTCCTGAAGAACTTTCATTGCATCCTCCCTATTATAGGGCAGGTAATTAAGGGGTGCCACTACCTTCATCTTCTTAACTAGAGGATAGTAAATATAATATTGAAATAAGTTTAGCGTCGGATATGACCTCAAGGGCTGCTCTCCATACTTCTTATGAATTTCCTTTAACTGAATTACATCCATCGCATAATAACCCCAGGATTTTGGCAGTATAGACTCTGTTGCAATATTACTACCCGTTAAAACATACTTAATCTTGTTTTCTACCGCATAGCGATATAGCATTGCAAAAAAAGCATGGTCCTGTGGAACATCCTGATTTGCAAGTCCTGATCTTAAATATGCTCTTTGTAGGTCTCTTACTTCTTGCCAATCTACAACATAGGTAAATAAATCTATATCTAGCTTGCGTACTATGTTCTCAATGTTCTGAACAGCTATTTCAGAATTCCAACCTGCATCCACATGTACCGCTAGAGGATTTAAGCCCAATTCCTTTTTCGCTATAAGTGCAAGATAGGAACTATCAACTCCTCCGCTTAAACCAATTATCGAATCATATTTTTTTCCTTTTCCTACTTTTTTTATTTCACTTACAATCTCCTTCAGCTTGTCTTTGCCTTCATCATTAGGAAACCATCTCTTTTTTATATTTGACTCAAAACCTCGACAGAAATTACATAGTCCCCCTGAATCAAATTCGATTTCCTCGGCAGTTGTATCCATAACACACCGATTACAAATTTTATAGTCTACTTTAGCCATAATTTTTGCACCCCCTCTTACTCATCCATTTAATAGATTTTCCAATACTTTGTATTCAGGGTAGTTAATAAGAACCGCTCTTAAACTCCCTTGAAATACAAACAGACTCCCAGCAGCTACTGCGGATGCTTTACCAAAATCAATCGCCTCTTTGAAATGAGAAATATCACCTGCTCCTCCACAAGCAATAACAGGAATATGCACAGATTCCGAAACCATTTTTATTAATTCAAGATCATATCCTGCCATAGTCCCATCTTTATCTATAGAATTCAATAATATTTCTCCTGCTCCCATTTCTTCCATTCTCATAGCATGTTCAATAGGAGTTAATCTGGTTGATTTAATACCACTATCTGAATAAACTTGGTATTTGCCAAATAAGCTTTTTTTTACATCAATTGATACGACTATGCTTTGGCTGCCAAATGCTCGGGATGCGTCCCTAACAAATTCAGGCTTTTCTATGGCATGACTATTAATAGCAATCTTTTCAACTCCAATATTTAATATTTTTTGAATATCCTCGAGGGTGTTTATTCCCCCACCATAACATAAAGGCATAAAACATTCACTAGCTATGTCGGAAATAATATCAAATTGTGGTTTCCTTTTTCCCATAGTTGCTTGAATATCTAAAAAAACCAATTCATCTACTTCTTTATCGTTAAAAATTTTAACACAGTTTATTGGATCTCCTATATAACGAGGGTCTTTAAATTTTACCGTTTTAACAAGACCTCTGTTCTTTAGTAATAGACATGGAATTACTCGACTTTTAAGCAAGGCTACACCAACTCCACAAAATTCTTCATTAATTTAAGTCCATATTTATGGCTTTTTTCAGGATGAAACTGGACACCAAAAATATTGTTATGACAAACAGCAGAAACAAAGTCATAACCGTAATTGGTTTTAGCAATTATATCCTTCTCGGTATAACATTTCAGGTGATATGAATGAACAAAATAGAAGCGTGGTAACTCCATAAAATCCGCAAATAGGATATTTGATTCTTTATAAATTAATGTATTCCATCCCATATGAGGAATTTTATAAATATTTGAAACTTCCCTATAATCAAAACGAACAACTTCTGCGTCAATCCAACCTAATCCTTGCAGACTACCCTCTTGGCTTTTTTTAGCGAATAATTGCATGCCAAGGCAAATTCCTAAAATTGGGATGCCATCTTTAATAACTTTTTTATTTAATATATCAATTAATCCCAATTTTATTAGGTTGCTCATCCCGCTATCAAATGAACCAACTCCAGGGAGGATTAGCTTTTTCGCTAATGCAATCTCCTCTATTTCGGAACTAATAAGGGCTTGTCCCCCAGCTTTTCTTACCATATTTTGAATTGAACCTAAATTGCCAAGACCACTATCAATAATAATTATCATAGAAATTGCTACCACCCTTTACCAATATTAAACCGAAAGATGTTTCCTTCTATATTTTTCAAATTTTTCTGCCGGGATATAACCATAAAATTTCCTTTTGTATTCAAAGTTGATGCATTTTCTTTCCTCTATTTCTTTTACAATTTTTGCTGGGTTTCCTGCTAAAACACAATATCCTCTAGGGAAAGACTTAGTAACTACTGACCCTGCAGCCACAACTGTATGTGGACCTAGTTCTACTCCCGGGAGTATAACAGCATTCATTCCAATCCAACAATAACTGCCAATAATAACACTTGAAGAACCATGGTCTCTTATATCATAAATATTATGATTTGCGCTTATAATACCAACATTTGGCCCTATTATTACATAGTCCCCAAAAATGATTTTTCCTTTTCCTTGAATATAGCATCCAGGTGATAACCCGGGCGCCCCATCGATACCACATAATATATTTTTATAATTTGTTATTGTACTGGTAAAATGTGCTGGCCAGTATACTTTTCTGTTAAATCCTAGTATCTTTTGCATAAAAAAAACCATGAACCCAAAAGAATTATTGGTATCCTCGACCCTCATAAAGTACTTAAATGGTGTATAACGAGCTAAAGTTTTCACTAATCCGATCTTTACTTTTCGAATAAATTTCCCCATAAAAATCACCTTATAAAAAAGAATTAAACCGCCTGTTTCTAATTAAGCTATTAAATTAATTTGGAGAATTTTTTGCCAAACAATATCACTTTTAAGGCTAAAGATAACACTATAGAAGAAATTAAGACCCATGTATTGGCATCTAAAGCATAAAGAAGTAATGGAACAATTAGATATGGCATGCTTTTAAATATAATTGTAAATTTTTCTTTTATAATAATATTAAGACTGATTCCAACCTGTCTTAATATTAGAATTGCATTTACTATATACATAAACATACCTGATATCCCCAAAAGAATAATAGTTAACATTGCTGAACCCAAGATACCACCAATTATTACTGATAATAATCTTAATACTAGTAAAACGGCATTAAATATCATAAGAATGTGTTGTCTTTCCATTACTAAATAAATGGTTGATATAGGTGATGAAACAAATTGAAATAATAGCCATAAACAAAGCCAACGGGCGTAATATCCAGAAATTATCCACTGTTCTCCAAAAAGGAGGACAAAAAAATCCGGAGCTATTATAATAAATAACATCGCAGGTACAAAGCCCAATTCCAAAAGACTAGAGAATACTTTTAGTGAAAAACGATCTAGGTTATTATCTAATTTAGCCTGATTAGCCCTCGGGAAAAACACTTGTGATAGCGAAACTCCTATTATACCCATGGGAACTGCCAATAAACGCTGACCCCAGCTGTAATACCCAATAACTTCTGGAGTAAAGAAATATCCCAACAAAAACAATGGCATCATGGAAGAACCCGTATTTAAAAGATCCGCCCAAGATGAATATAGGGGAAATCTCTTGTAACGTAGTAGCTGTTCCTTTACCACTTCTAATTTTATTCCCCTCCAAAACTCTTTTCCTTCTTCATTTAATGTCTGAAAAACGAGATGGATTGTAGCAGATATCTGCCCTAAAAAAGCTCCCATGATAAGTCCAATATGACCTGGAAGTACAGTTAGGCCAAAACCTAATTGGGAAACAAGCGTTATAGAAGTTTGGCTAATCTGCCTAGCAGCCATCCTTTTGAATTTTCCTCTTCTACTATTCCAATAGTCAAATGTTTGATAAATACCCGCTGCAAGTAAGCTAATTGGCAATAACCACATCAAAGAAGCAATCTGGGGTGAATTAATTATCGCAGATAATTTATTGCCAAAAAATATTACTAAAGGAATAGCTGCTAATGCGCTACAAAAACTAATTAGAATTGCTAAAAAAGCTATACTTTTCGCATCCTCTTCCTTCTCAGGAAGTACCACTGCTTGATCATATCTACCACAAACAATTACTGACAAAATGCCAAGTACCGCCGAATATATTGAAAGTATCCCAAATTCTTCTGGAGTATAGAGCCTTGCTAAAAAAAATGATGCCATAAAAGCTAAACATTGAACAAAAAAACTGCCGGACATTAGTATCAAAATATTCTTTATAAAAATCGACTCAGGAACATGACTGATAATATAATTAAACATTTTTTTTATCAACTTATTCCCCTCACAGTCTCTTTGCAAAAAAACCATTTGCGAAATTAAATCTATAAGGGTAGGACAATTGTTTTTCTTTCTTTATTGGACTTATATATGGCCTCAATAATCTCCAATGATTTCCGGCCACCTCTACCATCTATTAGGGGATTTTCACCGTTTTTTAGAGACTCTATCACGTTTTTGTAATACGCACTATGGCCAAAACCATAAACAGATTCGGGAAAAGTATTTGCAGCCTTTACTATTCTATCATCATCCTGATAATCACTAAAGTTCCAATGAATTATTTCATTAACGGCAATCCCTCCAACCCTTACAGTACCCTTTTCACCAATTATGGTTATTGAACCCTCTAGATTTTTAGGATAGGTTAGCATTGTTACATTGATTGTCGCAACACACCCTTTTCTAAATTTAATAATTGCAGCCCCGGTATCCTCTGCTTCAATATTCCTGGCTAAGGTATCGGTTTGAGCCATTACTGATTGAACAGGCCCCCCAAACCATTGAACTAGGTCTACGTAATGGGATGCTTGGTTGCAAAAAGCTCCTCCATCAAATTCCCAAGTGCCCCTCCAGTCCGCCATATCATAATATTCCTGGGGTCTCGTCCAAAATACATTTGCAATAATCATAAAAATTTGACCAAATCGACCGCTATCGATGGCTTTCTTTATCAATTGAATGGAAGGATTCAGTCGGTTTTGCATAACAACAAACAACCTTACTCCATTTTTATCACATGCCTTAATCAGTTCATCGGCATCACTTAAACGTACTCCAATGGGTTTCTCTGAAAGAACATGCTTACCATAATTGGCAGCCATAATCCCATGTTCAGGATGAAGACCGGAAGGGGTACAAATACTTATTAGGTTTATATCCTTTTTTTGCAGCATTTCTTCATAATTTTTTGTCCAAAAGGGAACTCCATAGGTTGCAGCTGCTTTCTCGGCTCTTTCACCAATAATATCACAACATGCCACTACCTCGACATTCCCCAATTTGCTCAAAGCTTCAAAATGATTTTTAGCAATTCTACCACAACCTATAATACCAATTTTCAGCATAATAACTCCCCTTATTTCAGTTAGTAAATTCTAATTTATTTAGCAACACTTTTCGAGTTACCTTTTTCTAAGTACTCTTTTATAGTTGTTACAATATAATTTACTTGATCAAATTGCAGTTCCGGGTCTATTGGCAATGCCAAAACCTTTTGGCATGCTCCTTCTGCTACTGGCAAATCCCCCGGTTTGTAGTTTAGAAATTTATAACACTCTTGTAGATGCAAGGGTATCGGGTAATATACAGCTGTTCCAACCCCTCTATTTTGCAGATAATTCACCAACTTGTCCCTATCTTCCGTTTCAATTACATATTGGTGAAACGCATGCCCCTCAATAATTTCAGGACATTTTATTATTTGCCTGATACCCAAATTTTCAAATTGTTCATTATATTTTTTAGCTACGGCAAACCTTTTTTGGGTCCATTCTTGCAGATATTTAAGTTTAATATCCAATACTACTGCTTGGATTGGATCCAGTCGGCTATTGTAGCCTATTATTTTGTGATAATATTTTGGATTAGACCCATGAAGTCTTAAAATCTTTATCCTACTAGCTAGTTCATCATCATCTGTTACAATTAAGCCTCCATCACCAAAACATCCTAAGTTTTTTGAGGGAAAAAAACTAAAACACCCCGTATTACCAATAGTTCCTACTTTAGCTGGGTTACCTTTATAATCTATTTCACTGTTTATAGCCTGACAGGCATCCTCAACGATTTTTACACCATACTTGTCTGCTAAACTCATTAATATATTCATATCAGCTGATAGACCAAATAAATGCACAGGAATAATCGCCTTTACATTTTCCTCTTTCCTTAGGACTGATTCTACTTGATTTAGATTAATATTATATGTTAGAGAATCAATGTCAACAAAAATGGGCGTTGCACCTAATCGACTCACAGCACCGGCAGTTGCAAAAAAAGTAAAGGTGGGTACAATTACTTTATCCCCCGCTTTAATTCCCAAGGCATCCAAGGACAATAATAATGCGTCCGAGCCAGATGCAACACCTATAGCATATTTTGCACCCAAAAAAGAAGCTATGCTTTTTTCAAAATTTGATACAGCATTTCCCATTATATAATTTCCACTAGCTAAGATTTCTTGAATAGCTGTATCGATTTCATCTTTTAACATGTGATATTGTTTAGGAAGATTTAGCATGGGAATATTCATTGTTCTCAATCCTCTCTAATTTCTCTTTCACTAATTTTCAAATATGTTTGACCACAAACTGAACAAGCTGCGAGGCTTTCAAAAAAGTTGAGCTTCTCACCGCATTTGCAAATCCAACCTTGAATTTTTCCTGGGGAACCAAAATATATAGCATAGCCAGGGACATCTTTTGTAACAACTGTACCAGCCCCTATCAATGAGTATTTGCCAATATTGTTACCACAAACAACCGTAGCATTTGCACCTATGGATGCACCTTTTTTTATTATAGTATTTTTATACTCCGACTTTCTCTCCACAAAACTACGGGGATTGATTACATTGGTAAATACCATGGATGGTCCAAGGAATACATCATCTTCGCAGATTACACCAGTATATATTGATACATTATTTTGAACCTTGACTCCATTACCCAATATTACACCGGATGCAATAAAAACATTCTGCCCAATGTTACAATTTATGCCAATTTTGCAATCTCGCATCACATGGCTAAAATGCCATATCTTTGTATTGGCTCCTATCTCAGTAGGTTGATCGATATAGGATGACGGGTGAACATAAAAGTCTGTCATGTTTTTTCCCCCAACTTTAATTTCTATATTGCTTTATTATCACTCCATAAAATGAGCGAGTTGTTTTTTTCAAGTTTTTCCTGGTATTTTATAAATTCCACACTATTCAATACTAACGTTCTTATCTTTCTTTCAATAATTTGTTCAGCTTTTTCTACAAGAAATTGCAAATAAGTCTTATCAATCTCCCCTACTATTACTAAGTCGATTATACCAGAGTCAATCCCTTGGGCATAATCACCAGTCACTAATGCCAAATCTATTTTTCCTAAGTGATTGAGAATTGTTTCAATTAATTTATCAATTCCTAAGGTCTTTTTAACGATATTATGTATCTCAGGAAATAAAGGATGCAGTATATTTGCTTTATAGAGTTTGGTTCTACCTTCATTTTCACTTTCTAATAATCCAGCTTCAGTCAAACGGTTTAACTCTATTCTTACAGCATTTGTAGATTCGCCAAATTCTTCAGATAAACCTCTAAGATAGGCTTTTGTATCAGGGTTTAAAAATAATTTTAATAAAAGTTTCATCCTAGTTTTAGATGTTATTATAGATTCCAGCAAATATCATCACTCCAATTATGATGCTTTACGAGTACTATTTTTACTCATTCAAATATAATTGTCAAGTTTAAATTAGCAAAATATAATTACTTTTTTCCAATGTAAATATTATGATAGCCCCCCATATAATAAGAAACCGTACCACTGTGGTACGGCATTTAAATATTAACAGATAAGTTTAGTTATTTAATAGTTCAATTAGACTTTTAACCTCTTCTACCTGACTTTTTGTTTGCTCATCAAGTTTACTTGAATCTATACTATATAATATAGGTTCAGGCCACTTCAACAAGTTTTCTCCCTCACTAGCCTTTTTTGCCTTTTCCCAAATGACTTTACCCTGTTCATAGTTTCCTTGTAATATATATGCACTTGCGACATATTGCAAAAATTCACCTGTTTCATTAGGTTTAGGTGTACGCCAGGAATATTTCATAGTTATTTTGCTATATTTACTGGCTTTCTGCCAAAGGTCTGTTATTTCTTTCAAGTATATTTTTGCCTTTTCAATATCTTTTTCGTTTTTTATAGATAACCTAGCCATATTTAACAATAATCTACTTGCATCAATATATCTTGCACTTCCATACGGATCAATTTCTATTGATCTTTGCAGAGCTTCATAAGGCTCTTTATCAATTTGACCTGAATAAACCAAGTACATAGCCTTTGCTGAGTACCATTCAGGCTTATATCTATCATGCTTAATTGCAGATTCGACCAGGTTAATTGAATTTTTTATATACTCCTCATCTTTCTCCCGTTGATATAGTACATAATTAATCTTAGCTAAGTCAATTGAGTTATCCGAATTAAACGGGTTTAGTTTTACACCTAGTTTTAACTCTTTATAAGCCTGAGCTAAATTTCCTTTGTTATTTTCGTTTTTTCCATTTGCAACTGCAAGGGCTGCCATTGAAAAAATTAAGCTTGAGGTTGTAAACATTAAAATAATCAGCATTAAAGTATATTTTAAAAAATTGTATTTAACATAAACCCTTTTATTTCTTATATAAGATGCTGCCAGTCCAATCATTACCCAAAACACAATACTGTATGCCATTAGGGAAAAACTAAAATCAATTAAGTTATGAATAATAAAAGTTAAAATTATTAAGCCAATTAATTTTGTAACCTCATCACCTTTAAATAAAAAGTATAATGTAAAAATACAAATTATTAGGAATGTGAGTACCCCTAAAAGACCAGTCTCAATTCCAACTTGCAACAAATGGTTATGAATTTCTGATGTAAAATATGGTAAGGACCTATAATTCTTATAAGCTGCCTGCCATCCCCCTCCGCCAAAACCTAAAAGAGGCTCATCCTTAATCATTGTTAGCCCGTCTTTATAAAAATCAAATCTTGCAATTACATTTATATCTGATAATTTAATATCCGCAAACCTATTAATTATGTCAATATTACCTGCATAGATTAAAAATCCTGCTAAAACAACAATAACTAACCCAATATAAGTTAGGCTTTTTTGATTATATACATAATGATAAAACCTTTTATTGATGTATAGAAATAATGTTAGTCCCAATATTAACACTAAAGAACCGAGAATAGTGTTTTGCATTCGAGACAAGTATAAAACAGCGATACTGAGAGGAACTGCAAAAATAAAGTTAACAGCGGCAATACTAATGGTTTTAACTTTATTATTAGTTATTAATAAATACACCAACATAATAAAAACAGCTACAAGAAGGCCACCTCTAGATTTTGTTCCGATAAAAGCTATTGTTATAATTAAATTACTAAATGAATAAAATGCTCTTTGTTTTTCATCTGCTGCATTGGTCAAAAGATGAATCCCATAGATCAAGAACGCCAATAAATAGCTTGCCAATGCATTGGGATACTGAAAAGTTGATGCTATTCTATCTCCATCAAACGCGGAATCATAAATAGGCATATTTAATGACGCTACTACACCTATTATGGCGACACCTACACAGGCCATAAAAAGATATTTTAGAATTATTTTTTGAATTTGATTATCGGTATTAATTCTAGAGATAATAAAATAAACAATCAGCAAATTAAAAATATTTAAAAATTCCTTAATACTAAACCAAGTGTTTGCTCCTCTAAAAATGTTGATAAAATATAAACCTGAAAATACAAAAACTGCTATATCAAGATAAGATATTTCTAGCTTTTTCTCGTCTCGATTCAAGTAAAGAAAGGCAATTAATGCTATTCCCCACAAGAAATGTGTTATTAACTGTTCTTCTTCAAAAAACAGACCCCTAAAAAATGGTGGATAAACTAACAGAAATAAAATAAATGTCATGAAATATGATTTCTTTATATCTAAACCTTTTTTTATATTTTCCTTTTTAGTTAAAGATGTGATCAATGTTTACGTCCCCCTAAAATAAAATACTATATTCAATTCTACAAAAAAAATATATATCCTTTTGTAAAACAATGTAAAAAGGAGCGAATTCATAAAATGCGCTCCTTACATATTTTTATCCGTTTACAAACATACCATTTTCAGCAAGTTCAAGTTCTCTCGAAACAAGGTAATAATCATACTCAGCTTTTTCAGAAGCAAGTTTTGACTGTTTATTAGCCAATTCTGCAGTTTGAAGATTTATTTTTGCTATTATCCCTAAATTAAATTGTAAAATAGTATTATTTAAATCTACATTTGAAATTTTTAAAGCTTTTTCAGTGTCAATTAGTGTCTTTTGAGCTAAATCTATTCTTTCGCGTAACTTTATAACGCTTTTTTCGATACTAAATTCTTTATCATCAATGCTTATCTGATTTTGCTTTACTTCATATTGCAACTTTTCAACTTTATCAGAAGCAGTTTCTCTTTTGTCTATTATGTCATGATTTTTATCGGCAATAGTTCTTTTGTATTGCTCTATACTTAAAGATGCATCCTTAGCTTTTTCAAAACTATCTTTATTGTTGCTCTGGTATGTAACCTTTTCAATTGTGATCGGTGCTAATACAACTGGGGCATTTTTATCCCTACCAATACTCCTATTTAATTCCCATTGCATTTCTCTTAGTTGATTTTTCATAGTTTGAAATTGTTTGTTCATCAAAATTAGTTCTTGATTATTTTGTTCTACTAATAAACTAGTATTCATTCCTAATTCTAACTTTTTCCGTTCTATATCTAATAGTCTTTTTTGCAGTTCAATATTTTCCTCAAACAACAAGATATCTTTGTTTAAATTTGATATATTTATAAATAGTTTTTCAATACTATATTCAATTATTTTTTTGGTTTGTTCTATATTTACAACAGTATCATCATTGAAATATTGTGCTTGATCATACGCACTTTTAGCGGCATCCATTGCATCCTTCAAACTGGCAATTGTGTGTCTAGATATATAGTTAGATCTAGCATTCTCATATGCAATCCATGCATCATGTTCATTAATCTCTGCTAATTTTTTTGTAACCTCAAGATTCTCTAAATCCGGATGGTTTTCTAATGCTAACTTTTTTGCCTCGGAAAGTGTTAGTTGATCATTTGTTGCAATGGCGGGAAATGTATTTATAAGTAGAAAAAATAATATAGTTACTGTTAAAAAAAATTTATTTGACATTATGTACCCTCCTAATTGACTAGCTGGTCGGTTTGTTCTGCAATTTATTGTATAACCCTATGTACTAATTGTCAAGATTATTATGTTCATTCTCCTTCACATTTTTAAGCCATAATTTTTTTAACTCTATTCAGGATATTCAAAAAGGCAATTACAAGAGTAAAGGGTGGGTATTTGAAATACCCACCCCAACTATTGACGTAAAATTAAAAACTTAGGTTACGACAAGAAAAATAGGGAGAGGCTAACCTCTCCCTATCAACTAACTAATTATTATTGTTGGAAAGTAACTGCATTAACAGTTCCGTCAGCAGCAAATACAGCTTCTACAGTAGCACCAAAAGCTTCAGCAATCGCACGGAATGGAATTACAGTACGACCAGTTTCAGCTACTATAAATGGAGCAACGTCAGCAACAACAGTTGAACCGTCAGATTTAGTTAAAACATTAGAACCAACAGTCATAGTGATAGTCATGTCAGCTCTTGTTAATGTAATAACTTGAGTAGCTGCATCAAATTCAACTTCTGCACCTAACGCTTCACCAACCATACGAACTGGTACATAAGTACGTCCTTCTTGGATAAATGGAGCTTGGTCAGCAGTTTTGGCTGCACCGTCAGCAACATAACCAACGGAACCAATGAACATTGTTACGTTAGCTGCACCATAAGTTACTTTTGGACCAGCTGGAGCTGCAATTTTAGCAGTAAATTGAGTGGAGAAATATTTGTCTACTTGCCCCGATTTAGAAGCAACAACTACAACATTAACCTTCACATCACCAGTTTTGTTGGAAGTGACTTTAACAGAAGCTTTTCCTGTTTCTCTTAGATTAGCAGCAAACTTGCTACCATCTTCGAGAGTTACAAGCGCACCATCAGGCTTAGAAAGAACGTTATATGTGGTTGCAAATGTATAACCTTCACCAAAAGCAACTTGATTACCATTAGCATCCTTAACAACTAAATCCATAGCTGTAGATTCGCCAACAACTGCATCTGCTGAAGCGACTTCAATTGCAATTGGTTGTACACCAACTTTAATTGTAAAGCTAGCAGTTTTGTCTTCTGCTTTGTCAACAACAGTTACAACTAAATCACCAGCATAGTCTTTATCAGTTGTAGCATAAACTATACCGTCAACAGCATTAATTTCTTCTGCCGCAACAGTTGATACTTTACGAAGGTCATTTACAGACCAAATCAAATCTGAACTGCTATTAAGAACAGTAGCTTTAACACCATTAGCATCTACACGCTTAACTTCAGGTGCGTCAGACTTGCCACCTAATGCTAAACTTGTAACATCATATTTTAACTCAATACCAACGATATCACCTTGTTTCTTGGATTCAAAAGCGACATCAACATATTTTCCATTATCAAGGTAAGCACGAACTACATATTTACCTTCTTTTTTGATATTAGACGCAGGAATAGTTACTTTTAAGTAGCTATCATCGTCGCCTTCACCAGTAAAGCTAGACTTGGAAATAGAAGAATCAGTTGGCTTAGTCATTACTTCAAAGTCTACTTTATAAGTATTCTTCATTGTAGTTTGGTTATGACCAGTGCCTGTAACTGCAAATTTATTTCCAGCAGCGTCAAGAATTTTTACAGTGAAAGTGTAATTAGCATCTTTAGATGTTAATTCATCATTTCCACCTTTTACAAGCTCAATTGCAGTTGGTTCACCAGCATAGAACTTAGCTGTAGCAGTCCCTTTTTTGGAACCAACTTTAGCTTCTACAGTATATGTGCCGGACTTGGTAGCATAAACTTTAACTTTTGCTTGACCACTTGCATCTGTAGTAGCTTCAGTTTTATTTAAACTAGCACCAGTCTTATCAAGAGAGAAAGTCATAGTTTCATTTGCTACAGGAGTACCACCTTTAGTTTTTGCAGTAAAGGTAATCTCATAGTAATGAGTACCATTTGCAATTTTTGCAGGATCATTATTAGTAGCAACACCTGGTGTAACCGCATCTACATCAGTAGCTGCAAAAGTAATAGTTTGTAAGCTGTTAGGAATTAAGCCAACACTATATTCAGTTGTGCCACTTACACCGATTAGGTAGTCAAATACACTTGTTGCAGAAGAAACATATGCAACATTACCTACTGCAAATTTAGCAGGACCAGACACTTTGGATTGTACCCAAACGTTTGTTTCGCCATCAGCATCAACAGGAATTTCAAAAACGTTAGTAGCACCAGCACCCATTGATGTCATTTTACTTGTTTCATCATCTGCACTGTAAACCCAATCTACGGAAGCGCCACGATTAGTAGCTAAATACACAGAACCAGCAACGGGATCATAACTACCATTTTTTAAGTTAATTGTCAATTTCACTCTGGATTGACCGTCAGCTTCAACTGTAGTAGCTGAATAAGCAACACTGGATGTTAATCTTTCATCGCTATTTGGACCAGCAGCAAATGCAGCCATTGGAAGCAATGTCATCATGAACGCAACAAGCGTTAAGATGGCAAATAATTTTCTGTTCTTCAAGGTTAATTCCCTCCTTAAAATGTTTGTGGGTTATTCACCCAGATTGTGTGCTGTAGTAAAAATTCTACAGCTAAGGGTTCGGGTCTCCATAGCGTGGTTGCCCACGTATGCTTTGTGTTGTAAATCCCCCGCAAGAAAAATCATTTAGAGTTATATGTAACTCCTCTTGTTAGGCTATGTGGCCCAATCCCCCCTTTCATAAAGTTAGTATTGCAATTAACCTAAAAATGACGAATTTATGACCCGAGAGCTAAGCTTTGGGGTCAGTGGCTGGTGGCTAGTGGCTAGTGGCTAGAAAAACCACTTAACCCAAAACCACAAACCAACTAATTTAACTCTGCACTTGTGGTGCAGAAATTTAAAACTTAGTAAAGATTCATCTTAATTAAATAGAGACTTAAACATTCTTTATTTTAGACGCTTGAGGTAAGCGGTTTCGTCCTCTTGTTTGGCCAATCTTTTGTCAATCTTCTTGATGTCTTCCCAGATATATCGCAGCTGATTTTTAATATCTCGTTGACCTTCTAGAAGACCAGTAATACTTCCTTTCAGACTTTGTTGACCATCTTCAAGACTACCAATCCTATCGTCAAGATTCACAACCTTACTTTCTAGTCTTTGCTGACCGTCTTCGAGATTACTAACCTTACCTTCTAATCTGCCCTGACCTTCAGTTAGAGCTTTTAGTTGTTGAAGTACTAGTTCTTGAAATTTTTCATTTTCCATAGTACTCACTACTTTCGGGGTTAAGCTTTGGGGTCTCTGCACAATTAGTGCAGAAATTTTGATTGAAGAAATAACTTCGTTGTGCTTGTACCTTTTTCCTTCTTTATTTCATGAATTTTTTCTAATTAAACTGACAACTTGTAATATTATGTATGTTGGTAGTATTATCCATATGAGGTAAAGGACACCAATGTACAATAGTCATTATATCATACAAGCCTTTTTCGTCAATAGTAACAAATGGAATTTAAATTTGGGGATGAGTATAGCTATATTATCATTCTATGTTGTTTTCTTAAATCCTTCTTTTAATATAAAAAAAAATCTATGTTTTTTTATATTAAAAGAAGGAGTGGCTACAGTAGCTACAGAACCTACAGTGGCTACAGAAAAAATCTTTAAAAAACAATATTGCTTAGTAGCAGACCCTCGCGGTGACATTCTCCATTTTCAATTTTCAATTATATTAGTCTCGCCCACTTTGCGACTCTTTACTGCCGTTAGCTTTCTGCCCTAGGACTGCCAGGACGAATCGGGGGAGGGCTAGCATGCGGCGCCAGCGTGTGGGTTCTTTATAGAGTCTGAACAGCCATTCCAGGCTGTTCTTCTGCATCCACTCCGGTGCTCTTTCTACATTGCCGGCCAGGACATCGAAACTGCCGCCTACTCCCATACATACTGGGACGCCTAGTTCTGTCAGATGCTCCCTGATCCAGAATTCCTGTTTGGGAGCACCTAAAGCTACAAAAAGAATATCGGGCTCTACCTTCTTAATATTCTCTATTACCTTAGGCTCTTCCTCTTGTGAATAATATCCATTTTCATAGCCAACTATATGGCAATTAGGATACAACTCTAATACTTTAAGTACTGCTTTTTGTGCTACCCCGGGGGCAGCCCCTAGGAAATAGAGTTTCCACTTCTTTTCTTGAGCTTTATTGCAAATAGCATTCAAGAGTTCTATTCCTGTTACCCTTTCGGGAACAGGATTATTTAATTGATGGGACGCCCAAACAACACCTGAGCCATCTGCCGTAACAAGGTGTGCTTTATTTAGGGTACGGCTAAGCTTCTTATCAATTACACCGCGGTAAATAATCTCCGCATTGGCGGTAATGATATGGTGGGGGGTGCCTTCGGTGATGAAATGTTCAATTCGCTGGAGTGCTTCTTTAGTAGTTACTTTGTCTACTAAGGAACCGAGTATGTAGACTCTATCTCTATGCATAGTTAGACGCTCCTTGTTAGGAAAAGTTCCAAGGAAATCCTTGGAAACTTTTCCGTAGCTACAGTGGCTACAGTACCTACAGTGGCTACAGAAATAAATATAAATCTATGTCGATGTTAAGAGAAGCAATGTAAATTAGCTTTGTGCCTAATAGAAATGTAACAATTTCTCTGTGTTTAAAACAGTGGTTACAGAAAATAAATAAAAAACTATGCCCGTTAAACTTCGGAGTTCTTAAGAAATTGTAGTCAAATAATTAGTCATCTTTGTAACTACTATTATTATTAGGTCGTGCTTTATTGGCGAAGCTGTCAAGCATTCTATCTAACTCAATACACATGCTGTTGAGTTCCTTGAATTTTGCTTCAGATATGTATCCTAAGTCTTTGCACATTATTATATAGAATCTAACCTCACTTAAAGATCCTAATGCTATGCTTAGGAATCTGTAAGGTTCTTTTCTATATAATCTTCTGGATGCCTCTGCTATATTGGCCGGTACAGAGACAGCCGCCCTTTTTAGTTGGCTATCAAGTCCGTATTTTTCTTCTGGCGGCATCTTTATTTCTTTATAAATCTTAAGAGTTAATTGGTAGGCTTTTTGCCATACTTGTAAGTCTTCAAAATTCTTAATATACACCACATCACCCCATTTTTTAACTGGTTGATGTGATTAGTATAATTTATATAACTAATCTATGTCTATGTTGTGGCTTGTCTAAATATATCTTTTTTAAAGGAAAAATTGAAATGAATTTCATTTTTTCCGTAGCTACAGTGGCTACAGAACCTACAGTGTCTACAGTAAAAATAATAAAAAACTTTTAATAACCGCTCCCCGAAGAGTTCTCAAGGAGTTGGTTAGTATGTGGTCCTAAGAGCAGCTAAATAAATACATATAATTAGGAAGTAATCTTTATATATTGGCATTATTTGTTAGCAGGAGCCTTGTTTTCTGCATCATTTGATTCAATTGTAGGTTTTTGCATATCGGTAAGAATTGCGTCTAGTGCTTTGGGGTCGGAGACCCAGTAGCTGCCGCCATTGATAGTGTCAGGGCGACCGGGGACCATATGGTTTTCTATATTGTTATGGTCGATGTTCATGAATTTAGTGGCAAAATATAGTATATCTTTCGTGCTCATATCGGTTTTTACGTGGGTATTTATTTCCTTAATAAGGCTGGGAATCTTTGGTATAGTAGCAAATGATTTTACGTGATCCG
>JBMOKT010000028.1:0-61932 GCA_049323895.1 Bacillota bacterium
CTCGGAAATAGAGATAAGGATAGACTAAGCCTATCACTTATTCTCCTTTCCAAGAAAGGGGAGGTATAACCGTTTCCAGCTATACCCCGTGAGTAAAAATGTTTTACTCAGGGCTGTATTCCATAGAACAATCCTTAGGTAATACAGCCTCGGAGAATATATATTAGGGAGGTGTATGTTTTTTTTGCTTTTAGTTATGCTTTTTCTTTTTCATCTATAGCTTCTATGATGCCCTTTTGAGTGGAATTTACTGCTCCTTTAAATTCCTTAATGCTTTTTCCCATAGCCTTTCCTACTTCCGGTAATTTGCCTGGACCAAAAATTATTAAGGCAAGGGCTAATATCAACATCAATTCAGGTAGACCAATATTGGGTAATATACCAAACAAATATTCCTCCCCCTTACAAAGATTTATAATATTTATTCTATCATAATTTAACAATAAATATGAAAATTAATCAATTAGGGCAATCCTCTATATCAGCTCAAATAAGTATAGGGAAAACCCTTACCAATCTCAAATTGGGGCTTTATACACCCTCACACAAACTTCCTTGTGTAAGGCTTGACCACTAATAGGCTCAGCTTGCAGAAAATTAAACTGACTAGCATTAGTTCCTTTACCTTGAGCTACCTTACCAAATCCCCAGTGTCCATATCCCCATTGCCAACCAACTACCTGGGGATGAATACCGTCTATTACCTTAACTATAGCCATATCTTTACTGTAGGGAGATTCCACCCAAACGCTATCTCCATCATTAATACCTAAATCCTGGGCTGTTGTAACATTCATATATAAAGGATTGTAATTTTTTATATCCATTAAATAAGGATTATTAAAGGTTCGACTATGGGTATGGTTAGCTTGTTTCCAGGATATTAAATATAGTGGATATTTCTCATCAGGCTGCCATTTTTTCTCTCTATACACCGGCAGCCCCCCGGCATCCTGACCATAGATATCATATATTTTTTTCCCATTATAGCTATTAAGAGTAAACTGAAAACGAGCTGTCGGGGTATTAAGCCCTTCTTTATATTTTTCAAACACTGTTCCTTTTGGGTCTTGCCATACCGCCCCGGGCATGTTTTTAAGGCGCTCTAGACCAAAACCAAGGGAATTATATAGCTTAAAATTAAGATATTCTTCATAGGTTATATCAGCAAAAGGCTCCATTCCTTCAGCATCTTGAAGCCTTAATTTACGACCTAATTGAATAAAAATATCGTACTCCGGGTACTGACCAAAGATAGGTTCTACTACAGGCTGTCTCAGAGCCACCATAGGCCAGGCTATCCCCCTGCTTACCAATCCATATCTCTCTAAATAAGTTGTTCCCGGTAATACTATATCCGCCAATAAAGCAGTTTCGCTTAAGAAATTATCTATTACTACAAAAAAATCCAGCTTTTTTATTGCTTCAATTACCTGCTCCGTCCCGGGTACTGAGAACACCAAGTTGGTCATAGTAGCAATACCAACTTCTAATGGATAAGGACCATTTCCCTCCCTCAATTTTTTCATGGTTTCAACATAAACCCCGGAACTATGCCCTAGGGGATAATTATCCAAACCATCAAACCGACTCTTTGATATATCCTTCAGTTTAAAAGGACTTTTATTAAGAATAGGTTTTCTGGGCAGCAACAGTCCTCCCGGCTTATCAATAGTCCCCAGTAATATGTTGAGCATGAAAATAGCCCGCATACTATCAACTGCATTTGAATGATGACCAGGTCCCGCCCAAGTATCAATAATTGCCGTATTGGCATCAGCTAATTCTCTAGCCAATTGACTAATTGTTTCTATAGGCACACCGGTTATAGACGCGGCCCATTCCGGGGTCTTATCTTTTACATAATGGGCATATTCATTAAAGCCCCCAGTCCAATTATCCACAAAGTCCTTATTATATAAGCCTTCTTTAATAAGGATATTTCCAATAGCAAGGGCTAATGCTCCATCGGTGCCCGGTTTAATGGCTATCCATTGGTGAGCTTTGCTAGCTGTTTCATTACACCAAGGATCAACAACAACAAGCTTTGCACCATTTCCTATCCCTCTGGTGATTATTTTAGGTAAATGGGACCATTTTGTCGCACCTAAAGGATTCCAACCAAAAATCAACATATAGTTTGTATTAGCATAATCACCTAAGGGTTCTGCTTCCCCTGTTATGCTTAAAGCTGCCGCTTTTCTAGAGGCACTGCAGAGATTTGTATGGAAACTGACATTAGGTGTGCCAAACAAATTGCCAAAATCCTGCTGTATATCTTTAGCAATAGTACTTTCGGAAAAAGTAATCAACCTCTCAGGTGTACCCTGGTCTTGTAGTTTTTTTAGCCGCTGGGTAATTAATTCAAAGGCTTTTTCCCAGGAAATTTCCTGCCACTTTGGATCTACACCTTTTCCTTTTAACTTATTAGTCCGTAGTAAGGGCTTTTTTACTCTGTCGGGATCATATAAGGACATAAGACCTGCATTACCTTTAGGACAAACAGCACTACCTTTTGAAGCTTCCTTTTCATAATCTTGAGATACATTACATACTCCCAATGGGTTATAAGGATTAGGTTCTATTTTATAGGCAACTCCATCGACAACCTGAACTTTTATTCCTGTTCCTCCACCACACATATGGCAACAAGTGTAGACCCATGTTCCTTGAGGACTCAATAAGGGTTGGTCATCATTGGCTCTGACTTTTTCACCTTTTAAAAAATTAATGGTTAAACCTCCACCTATTAATGAGGAGGTCTTTAGAAAATTTCTTCTGCTTACTTTTCTTTTATAGATGTTGTCCATTAGAGAACACCCCATTCAATTTTTTAATAGGTTTTATCATTGAGAAGCATCAGAAAATATGGGCAAAAGGTATAAACCGTAAAGAAAAATAAGAGTGCTGAACAATAGAATACCAAAGCTAAAAATCCATTCAATTGTACTAGGTATATATACATTAGTTACCCTAGTACTTTCATAAGCTTCGACTAATCCATTTAAAACAGGTATAGTTAGCTGGGGAATTACTAAATTCATGCGGGTTACAAAAACCCCTATCAAGGAAGATAAAGCCCCAACCATATAAGCTAGAGTATATTTATTAAAGTCAAGAAAGAATATTAATAATGGTATAAATATTCCCGCTCCTATTTGCCCCAGCCAAAATAATTTAGAAAAAGAACCTGTAGTTAAAATCTGAAGTATGGATGTCTGACCAGGCAAATCACTATAAATGCCGACTATAAACTGGGATAAAAAAAGTACTAAATCGAATAATATTAGTATTAACATTACATTATATAGGCTTTTGATTAATTCCCTTTTCCCTCTCTTAAAAAGAGTTAATAAAAAAATTTGCAGGGCTACCCCTGAAACTGAAGCAGAAACTAAAAAAACGATGGGAAATAACCCTGTATTCCAAAAACTGCGGGCTTTAATTACGGCGAATATTGCTCCTGTGCCGCCATGGACTGCAATAGCTAAAGGAATACCAACATATCCAATGTTTTTAATTATTGTACTATCCCTATCCCAATTAAAAGATGACAGTTCCCTGTTTTGTAAAAGGATCTTAGTAAAAAAGCTTTCCTTCCTACTCTTATATAAATGGTTAAGAATATCTTTTCTTAATAAAAACCATAGTTGAATAATGATGATTAATAAATATACTACATATAAATGCAGCTCCCAGGATAGGACAGAAGTAGTATTTCTATTTATAAAAACAGTCCAAAACCGCCCCATATGACCAATATCTATAAGAATAAATAAAAAACCTGTTACTAAAGAAATAAGTGCAGAATAAAGGGCTAACGGAGCAAGGCTTTTAAATTTCTTAAAATCTAATACATATCCTAGGGAAAAAATCAAATAACATCCCACGCTTAAGCCGATAAAAAAAATATAAAAAGATACCCAAAGTCCCCAGCCAATAATATTATTTAGGTTGGTGATTATTAGTCCTTGGGTAGTTCTAAAATATAATATCAAAAATCCTATCACAGTAAATAAAATTAGGAGAAAAGACCATAAATAATAAACAGGTCTATTAGTCAAAAAAATACCCCCTTAAAACTTGCCAACATAGATGACACTGGGAAAAGTCCCTAATTCATCTTTTAGACGCCAAGAGTTCTCATTAGCTATATTTGTAGTAATTGCATTGCCAACTTGGTTTATATCAGCAAAAGTCCTGGCTCGAGCCATACAGCTTTGAACACAGGCAGGCTCGAGGCCTTTTTTAATTCTGTGTAAACAAAAATGACATTTACGTACATTATTTATAGGAGATTTGCCTTTTTCCCTAACCCATTCATTTCCATACTCATAACTCCGAGCTTTTTCAAAGCTATTAGGAGGAGTATAATAATTTTCACCAAAATCATAAGATCGGGCACCATAGGGACAAGCAGTTAAACAGTAACGACAGCCTATGCATTTGTTATAATCGATATCTACAATACCATCTTTTCTTTTTTTGGTTGCACCTACCGGACATACTTTTACACAAGGAGGCTTTTCACAATGCATGCAGGGTCTGGGTAAATAACGCTCTTTACACTGGGGATAATTTCCTTCTCTCTTTTTGAGTACAATATTATATTGCACACCTGGGGGAGTATGATTTTCTTGTTTACAGGCAATGGTACAGGAATTACAGCCAATACACAAATCCAGATTAATCAGCATAGCATACTGCTGCTTTTTGGAAGATGGATATTTAGTCCATTTATCACTTTCATTAAGGGACACCCGCAATACCTCCCCGAATGCCATTCCCACGCCAGTTAGACCTAATCCTAAAATAGCTTTTCTTCTATCTATTTTATCCTGGCTCACATTAACCCCCCCAAAAAACACTAAATTTGTTTAAGGAAGCTTATTCCTCATCTAAAATATTATTTTCTATTGCATACCTAATAAGCTCTGCTAGCCTCTTAAGCCCTAGCTTTTCCTTAATCCTGTGCTTATGACTTTCCACCGTTTTTATGGAAATATTTAAGTCCTCGGCTATCTCTTTATCAGTAAAACCTTGGGCTACCAACTTTAACACTTCTTTTTCCCTTTGG
This sequence comes from Bacillota bacterium, assembly GCA_049323895.1. Lineage (GTDB taxonomy): Bacteria > Bacillota > Peptococcia > Peptococcales > BICA1-8 > JBMOKT01. The sequence goes on from JBMOKT010000028.1 coordinate 5,078, forward strand.
GATAGCTTTTTACCACTGATCACTTGACCTTTCTGTTCAGAATCACTTCTTCTTTCTTCAAAAACGGCTCTTATAAATGCTTTAGTATTTATGCCATCCAAAAAAGTCTCTCCTGAGCTTATAGCCCTTATTGCTTGCAGCAGTTGATCCTCAGGAGCTTTTTTAAGAATATATCCATTGGCATTATTTCGCATTGCCTGTATTAGAATTTCATCATCCTCATGCATTGTGAGAATTAATACCTTCAACTGGGGAAGTATTTTTTTTACTTCTGTCAATGTCTCCAGACCATCCATCTTGGGCATTTGTAAATCTAATAAAAGAATATCCGGATTATTGTCTCTACAAATGTTAATTGCTTCTTGGCCGTTTTCAGCCTCACCTATTACACAAATATCCTGTTCATTTTCTAATAATAGCTTTAAACCCTTTCGCACAACGTTGTGGTCATCCGCAATTACTATTCTAATTTTGTTCATTTTTCTGGGTCACCCTTTCTAATGGCAATCGTAATAGGATAGTTACTCCCTCTCCTTGTGCCGTATCAATAATAAAGGTTCCACCAATTAATGCAGCCCTTTCCTTCATACCAAAAATCCCTAGTTTATCCGGACTTTCACTGTGCTCACTTATTAAGGCAGGATCAAAGCCTAAACCATCATCCTCAATGACCAGCAATAAATTATCTTGTTGCTTTTGGAAACTAAGATTTATTTCTTGAGCACTTGCATATTTAGCAGTATTGGTAAGGGCTTCTTGAATAATGCGAAATATTGTTGTAGCAGCTTCTGGCAATATTTTAATGGAATCTAGTATTTTTAAATCTGCATTTACATTTATTCCATAACGTGTTTGATATTCTTTTAAATATCTTTTAATAGCTCCTGTAAAGCCAAGCTCATCCAGTAATTTTGGTCTTAACTCCACAATTATTTGGTGGATTGAGGTCAGGGTATTACTAACTTGCTCGTGAACTTCCTTAAGAGAATTTTGCAAATTAGGATCTTCCGAAGAATTTTCTAAGGATTTTAAAGTAAATTTCAACCCTGTTAATGACTGACCAGCTTCGTCGTGCAGTTCCATAGCTATACGTTTTCTTTCCTCTTCCTGTATCGAAACAACCTTTTCCAACAAAAGCCTTCTCATTTTTTCAACTTCTTCGATTTCCCGATGGGACTTTTCTAACTTTTCTGCCATCTTATTAAATGAATTAACCAGCACTCCTACCTCACCACTAGCAATTGAACTGTTTGCTACCCTATAAGAGAAATCACCCGCGGCAACTGCTTGGGTTGCTCGTACTAGATTTATAATAGGGTCAGTTATCACCCTTTGCAGACTATAGGCAATAAGGGTAGAAAAAACAGCAACCATGATTAAACTTATTAATACGTTAGTACTTATACTTCTAACTACCGAATTCAAGCCGGTAGCAATTAATCCCACTCTCACAATACCTGCCTGTCCACCGGCAATAGGGGTTGCTATATCCCATACTAAACCTTCTTCAGTTTTTAATAATTGTACACGGGAATCTTGACCATTTACCCAGTTGGCATTTAGTAGGCCTACCGGTAAACCTTTAGCAAAAGAATGGGTCAAAACTTTGTTATCTTGGTTAATAAAAAAAATATATCTAACACTATTATTATTGATGGTAGTATCATGGATAGTACTTTTTAGCTCAAAAATATTTTCTGTTAACACATAGTCTACACTTCTACTTGCTATGTCCCTAGAGATAGCTATCCCTTGTTGTTCTAATTGCCTATGGAATGATACCTGCAGTATTGATTGAGTATAATAGGTTATCCAAACTGAAAATATCAATGCCATAAATAAATGTATACCCATTAATTTAGTCCTTAAGCTTGCCGAACCCAACAATTCAAAATTAAATATTTTAGAAAAGCCGACCTTAATCATAATTAAAAACCTTTTCATTCATACTTTGTATTGGTTCAAATAAACTTTCTTCGACAATTATAAACCTGTCTATATTCATATTAGACATCACCTTTTTCTCCTCATTTTCGGTACCTAGGTTAATTAAAACCTGTTTTAAATTGTCCTTAGTTTTTTGAGCCAAATCATTTCGAACTATAATGGGTGCATTGGGAAACTTATTAGAACTTTCTATTATTTTAAAATTATCTTCAGTTATTATTTCTCTTTCAATTAATAAGTCTAAAATATTACCATTTAGGGAGACGGCGTCTACAGTTTTAGAAAGCAGTGCTGATATAGCTTTATCATAACAAAAGCTATAAAAATAATTTGCAAAAAAAGTCTCCGGAGTTTCTCCTAAATCTTTTATTAAAGCCATGGGATATACGGTTCCCTCAATACTCCACGGGTCTGTAAAAGCAATTTTTTTTCCCTTTAATTGGCTGAACTCTGTAATACCTTCACCTCTGTTGACTAGTATATGGGCCTGATGCATTTGTTGACCGTTTATTGTAGGAATAACTAACAGTTGCCCGACATTATCTTCCCTTGCCCGGAGATAGCCCCCTGAGTCTATTAAAGCAATATCAACCTTACCATCCTTCATCAAACTAATAATTTCAGAGGAACTCTTTTTTTGCACTAAATCAATTTCTTCCTCCATCTTGTCTTCTAATAAAGAAATAAAATCCTCATATATATTTAAACTTTTAAGGGGAGAGAGACCAACATTTATAGCAATAGTTATTTTATCTTCTACACTATCCTGGACATAGGCAGTATCAGATTGATTTGATAGCCTTATTTCCTTATATTCCCGCTCTTGATTTTTACACCCAACGAAAATAAACACTAGTAAAAATATTAAAATTATATAAACAGATTTTTTCCTGAAATATTTTTCCATGACTTCCCCCATAAAGAATATTTATATCCATTATACAGTATAAAGCTAAATATTTTTAATTCCTTATACTTGAAATTTTGGTTTAATTACTAATAAGGGTGCCTAATGACACCCTTATTTATGACTAAACTCATTATAAATATATAGCTCATTTAATAGCTATGATTGAATTACTTTAACATTTTAGAGAGGAATGATGGTTACCTCTGTATCGTAAAAGGAAGCACTGCCGCCGATAGGCTCACTTAAAGGTGTACCCCGAAGATTGTCATCTAACCTGAACAATGGTCCAGGATGTACCCCAGCACCCCTTTTAGCTTCACCTTTGATTATCTCCCCGTCTACGACAATATCATTAGAACCATAGCCCCAGTGACCAAAGTGGGTAGATATTCCAACAACCCCTGGTCTTATGCCTTCAACTACCTTGGCTTTACCTATAACAGGTCTTGATTTTCTTAAATCAAGCAGGTGTATGCCTTCTGGGTTACTCGCTGATTGGATTTGGACCATGTCTCCGTCTTTAATACCTAACTTCTGGGCATCTATACTATTCATCAATACTCCATTTTCCGGCATAACACTTACCTGGGACCAATAGTTACTGATAGTTCTCGATTGAGTACCCCATACCTCTTTAAAGGTAATTAGCTTAAATTCTCGTTTATCGTTTACTTCCTTACCCATAGAGTCTAGAACTGTTTGGTATATAGGATACCCATGGAAATAGTTTCCACTGACTGCATGTCTAGTAGCTGCTACTTCTTCAATGTAAAGTCTGCCCATACCACCCAGACGCTTTTTAAGAGTCACACCGGCATATGCTTCCTCGTGAGGCTCAAATCTGCCTCCTCTATTCAAGGCATATACTACCTTTTTCCATTCCTCGGGTTTAAGAGCCTTTTTCCATTTCTCTTCATCAAATATAGCTGGAGATAAATGGCGGCGACTTTCCCTGAAAAGCTTCATTTCATCCTCTTGAGCATCTTCAGGCATATTTAATCCTTTATCAAAAACTACATTAGCCACATTTTTTAAATAATAGTCTTCCATCCGGACTAAATCCATGCCTTGACCAAAAGCGTCCTTACCAAAACCAGATAAATTTAGCTTTTCAGCTATAGCCATCATTAAAGCCTCCAGAGATGCCGGCATCTTCTCTCCAAATACCTCAACAGTCTCTGTTAACGGCTCAATTACCGGTTGTCTGATTTGGCTATTTTTAACCCGATCATGGTGACCAGCACCTGGAGTAGCCCATCTTTCCAAATAAGTGATATCTGGGAAGATATAATCAGAATATTGACTGGTATCTCCTACAATAATATCACAGGATATTAATAATGGAACTTTTTCAGGATCTAATAATGTTTTCAGTTGGGCCTGACCTCCCGGAATTGAATACATTGGTGTATGGGAGGATATTAGGGCCGCTTTTATACCATAGGGATATTCATCATTAGCAGATGCCCATGTTTCTTGTGCGACATTGCCACTGAAAGGATACCATGGTCTTTTAGCTGGATATCCCTCAAACAATGTTGACTCTTCATAGTTCCAACCTTCTCTAGTAATTGGAATACCAAAACTATTAACTTTATTTGGATGTAATTTTTTTAAATCATAAGGCTGTCCTGCATTAGCCCCCATATAATTCCAGCCGCCGCCTGGTTTGGAAGTTCCACCCTTCCAATCAGGGTTTCCAACTAAAAAGTTTAATATTATTAAAGCATGGGCATTATACCAGCCATTAGTATGCTTAATAGGACCTCGATAAAATTCTACACCAGCTTTTTTGCCATAGGAGGTAAATTCTTTAGAAACTTCTAATATATCTTTAACTTCAATACCAGTAATTTCTGACCATTGCTCTAATGTTTTAGAAAAAGCCTCTTCTTTTATTAATTGGAGTGGGCTTTTTACTTTAATACCCTCAATTTCTGTATCTACAAACAGCTCTCCCTCAATGGCATTATCCTTGTCTTCCGGTGTTACTGCTATTGGCTGACCATTTTGCATAACTACAAATTGTTCCACTGTACCTATGCCAATTTCACTAGCCCGTAGATGCTTTTCTGCTCTGCCTCCATCGACGATTTTCACTAAATAGGTTGCATTAGAATATCCTATTTCTCCATCAGCATTTGCTGCAGCTTTTGTTGCGTTAGCCAAATATTTTTTGTCATATCTTTCATTTTCCAGCATCCATCTAATCATAGCCAGAGCAAAAGCACCGTCTGTTCCCGGCTTAACAGGAAGCCATTTCCAGGCCTTAGAAGCCGCCTTAGTCATTCTGGGGTCAGCTACTGCTATTTTAAGTCTGCCGGAATTTATTCCTTCAGTTATAGGCTCACTCTGCTGAACAGGACCATAAGCGGCCTCAAAAATAATGGTACCAAAAACTAATAAAAATTCGTTATTCCAATGGTCAGGACGGGGACTTTTATGACCTCCGCCACCCCATTTTCCGCCAGTATAACCCATTGTTGAAAACGTCCAGGACTTGTTACTGGTCTGCCCACATAAAGTAGTCTTTTCAATCCAGTTTACACTACCCATAGAATCTTTAACCCAACGCTGGGTAAACTCTTTTCTTCCATTATGAATTCTGCCTACTTGATATAGGAACTGATTATTCTTTGGTCCTTTATCAGGATGGTTTGGATCGATTAAATAATGTAAATTATTTTTATGTTTTTCCTTAAATTCAGCAACTGTCATTTCCTTTTTGCGGATTTTATCAACATCATCTTTCATAGCTTTGGCAACTGTCGCATCCTTTAAAATAATTATGTCTTTTAAGCCTGGTATATCCGTGTCTTCACCAATATGGGAAAACAGTTTGCCACCCTCAACAACTTCAGTGATAGCCTGATCAAATGGTATTACTTCCCATTCATTTGAACCTCTAGGCCCTTTACGCTTTAATACCCTGCGTAACCTATATGGATCATAAGCATGCTGGATACCAGCTTGCCCTTTAGGACATAGTTTACCATCAATGGTTACAGCATCATGAGGTTTGGTAGCATAAGGAATGTTTTTAGCCAGTGTCATAGTACTGTATGGATTACCATCTATTTTAACAGCTACACCATCCATTAATTTAACCTTGATAGTACAAGCAACCGTACATTGTAAGCATGCGCTATATATAATATTTTCTGGCTGCATCAAAGGATAAGCACCATCTTCACTTTTAACTGCATTTGCATAAGATCTTTCCGCACCTGCTAATGTAGTTGCCAGAAAAGAAGTACTTCCTAGAAATGCAGAGGATTTTAGAAAATCACGCCTGGATAGATGTGGACAAGCCTTGTGATTGTCTGTCATAATTTAATTCCACCTCCTCGTTTTTAAAAACAGGCAGTAAATTACACGCTACTGAGAAAGCTAAAATAAATAAACCTATTAATCCTAAACTGCTCAACCATTCTATAGTGCTCGGAATATATTCATAAACTAACCTTGCATCAACATAGGCATTATTTAAGCCTTCTAAATGGGGAGTTGTATAAGCAGGAATAATTAAATTCCATCTAACTGCCACAATCCCAATTACTACAGATAACCCTGCCAAACCTGAAGTAAAGTTTGTTTTGTTTTTGTTGGCTAAAAGTGCTATAGGTATTACAGCACCTAGACCTATTTGCCCTAGCCAGAATATATACCAATTTGGTCCTGCAATAATGTTTAATAAAGGTTCTTTGGCATCAGGGATAACACTATAAAGTCCTACTAAAAACTCCGAAGCTACCAATAGTAAATCAACGGAAATAAAGAGAATTAATAAGCTTCCTAGCTGGTTTAACAAAGTTTTCTTATCTTCACTATCCGGACCCATAAAAGCATAGATTAAAAGCATTAAAGCGGCACCGGAAACTAAAGCGGACACTAAGAAAATAATTGGTGTTAAACCAGAGTTCCAATAGTGCTTAGCAGCTACTACACCAAAAATTGAGCCGGTACCTCCGTGTACACCAATAGCTGTGGGAATACCAATAATTCCTAATATTTTTAGCCATTTAGCTGCTTTAGCTCTTTGTTCTTCTAGAGCCTTTTGCTCACTGGGAACAGAGTAGCCTAAAGCTAAGACTTTATATAGCGTGGCTTTCAAACCATCGGCAGCATTTGCCAGCCTGCTTAATTGTTCCCGTAATAGCAGCCATAGTTCACCAACTATCAGTAAAAGATATACTAAATATAATTGAATTTCCCAGGATAACACCGAAGTTGACTGGCGATAGACAAGGGTATGCCAGAATCTAGCCGGATGACCTAAGTCTATAAGAATAAACACCATACCTGCTATTAAGGAAAAAAACGCAGATAAAAGGGCTATTTTACCAATTCTTTCAAATTGCTTCATATTGAAAACATACACCATAGTTGATAATAAAAAGGAACCTGCTGATAGACCAATAAAGAAAATATAAAAAACAACCCATAAACCCCAACTTGAATATGTTGTTAAACCAGTTACCTTTAATCCCTCACTTAAACGGGTAAAAGTTGCCCAAACTCCAACTAACGAAAGGATAACTAATATTGAATAATATGCTTTACGCAACACTTTTCACCTCCTAAGAATATGGAATATTACACAAGATAATAAACACTAGGCTTTGTTCCTAACTCTTCTTTCAGACGCATAACCCTTGCATTACCGATTAATTCATGTACTAGACTTTTCGTATCATTTAAATCGCCAAAATAGGTGGCACGACCCATGCATGTCGTCACACAGGTAGGGAGAATTCCCTTTTTAATGCGATGCAAACAGAAATGACATTTTCTGGCATTTCCTATGGGGGACTTTCCTTTTTCCCTAACTCTTTCCACACCATATTCATAGTTAGCCACTTTTTCATATGGCTGAATTTCTGGAGTATTTTCAGTATAATACTCACCCCAGTCAAACTGCCTAGCCCCATAAGGACAAGCATTTAAACAATACCTGCAACCGATACAACGCTCATAATCAATAGAAATAATGCCATCTGGACGCTTATAGGTGGCTTTTACCGGACATACAGAAACACAAGGGGGATTTTCACATTGCATACAAGGTCTGGGCAGAAAAGACCTGCTTACATTTGGGTATTTACCTATTTCATGCTCAATTACAGGTCGATACACCGCTCCTGGCGGTAAGGCATTCTCTGCTTTGCAGGCAACAGAACATGATACACAACCGACACATTTTTGTTGGTCTATAACCATAATCCAATGGTTTTCACTTTCTCGTTTTGCAAGAGCCTCTAACAATTCCTTTTGCATACGGGTAAACTGATCATCAGCCATTCCCTTCGGTAAAACTTTAATTTGAGTACTAATACCCCCAACAACATCAGCAACAGAAGTTGAAGTCTTAATGGCTGAAGCCAGTAATACTCCTGAACCGACAGTAACTCCTGCCTTAATTAATGATCTTCTATCCATTTTTTGTTCATCTGATTTTGAACTCATTAGTTCACCTCCATTTAATTTAAGGTTAAAGAATTACTTAATACAAAAACTTATGTTAATTATATAGGTTACTTATGGGTCCGAAAATTCGGATTAATACTGAATTTTGGCATAAAAAAAATCAGGGTAAACCCTGATTGCAATTGCTAATTTTTAAGCATTTACCCTAAATATTTGTTTCTCATCAATCAGTAAATATTTTTAAAGGTTTTCTGGGATAACATCGCGTATTATTTAAACGAAATTCTTTATTACCCCACTTGTAAGAAAATTTTGAATATAAGGGGGATATCCTTTGAATAAACAAAAACCAATTTTCCTGTTATTATTTTTAATGATGTTGATAATGTTGTTAATTTCTTCATGTACAAAATCCAAAAATAAAGAATTGGATATAGTTATTAATAACACAGAGATTGTTTCAAAAGTAGAACAAGATACAAAACCCTTTAAAATTGCTCTTGCCACCGGCATATCACCGGAATCTAATATTGAATATTACTGGGCTTTGGTTAAATTCATAGAAAATCAGTTGGGAAGAAAAGTAGAAATTGTCCAAAGGCAGAATTATGCAGAAATAAATTACCTGCTCTCATTAAATTTAGTTGATGTCGCTCTTATTTGCTCTTCAAGCTACTTATTAGCTAAAGAAGATTTTAATATAGAATTATTGGTTGTTCCCAAAATTTATGGAGAATACAATTACCAATCTTATATCATTGTTAAAGAATCCAGCGAAATAAGGGAATTTGCCCAACTAAAAGATAAACGTTTTGCCTTTAGCGACCCAATGTCTACCACAGGATATTATTATCCCGCCTACCGTATTACAGAATATGGCAGTAACCCCCATGATTTTTTTTCAAGGTTTTTCTTTAGCTATAGCCACGATAATTCCATTTACGCCGTTCTTAATGGTTTAGCCGATGGAGCGGCAATAGACAGTACAGTTTATTATAAAGTAATTAAAAACAACCCTGAGATTTCCAAGAATATCCGTATCATAGAGAAATCCCCCAAATTCATGAACTCGCCAATCGTTGCCCGCAGTAACCTTGATGAAAACTTGAAGGAGGAATTTATAAAGCTATTTCTCAGTGTAAATGAGAATGAAAATTTTAAAAATATTTTTGCAAAATTTGATATTGAAGGATACAAGGTAGAACCCAACCCGGAGAAAAGTTACGAAAATGTATATCAATTAATTAACGAGGTAAGAGAAAAATATGAAAATAATTTATAATATTTTAAGAATTCACCGACATATTTCTATTCAAGCAAAAATTTTAGGAATAGTAATAATGTTAATTTTATTTCTTGCTTCCTTGATTAATTGGGAAGTAAGGGAAAAAACAAGTTCCCTACTAGAAAAACAGCTAATCCAGCACGGCAACACCGTTTCAACCAATGTAGCCCACATGATAACAGAACCTATCTTAACCAATAATATTTATCAGCTAAATAGTATAATGGAAAAATTAGCAAAAGAGGATCCTAATATAAGATATTATTTTATTCTGGATAAAGATAATAACCTGATATTATCAAGTTTTTCCACTGGAGTTCCTAAAGGGTTATTGGAAATTAACCATTATGAAGGAAATAAAAGTAATTTAAAAGAACTTAAAACCGAAGAGGGGATTATTTGGGATATTGCAGCACCTATTGCTAAAGGTTTTGGTGGAACTTTACGTATAGGTATTTCGGAAAATTACCGTACCATCGGTCTTCAAGAAGTTTCTCATAAAATTATTCAAAGTACTTCAATTATAATAATACTAACTATCTTTTTTGCTTATTTATTGACAAAGTTATTAACTTACCCAATCAAACAATTGGTCACCTTCGCCACAAAAATTGGCAGCGGAAACTATGACAGTAAGCTGGAGGTAAACTGGTGGTTTGATAAAGAAATAGCCACTTTATTGGAAACTTTTAATAAAATGGCCCGAAATCTAAAAGAGATAACAGGTCAAATGGAAAATGCCCAAAAAACAAGAAAAAAATTATTGCAAAAAATAATAAGCGCCCAAGAGGAGGAAAGGGCTCGAGTATCCAGGGAGTTACATGACGAAGCCAACCAATGCCTGGCAGCAATCAACTTAGGATTAGACAGAATACACGAGGAGACTGATCTAAACAGAAGCAAATATTTATCCCATGAACTTAAAGAAATAGTATTAATGGCCAGTTCGGATTTGAAACGATTAGCCTGGGAACTAAGACCCAGCACCATTGACAAAATAGGTTTAAATATGGCTATCAAAAATTATATTGATAATTTTGCTGCCCATTATAAAATAAATATTAACTATCAGAGTGACCTTTCAGAAAATGATAATTTTGATGGTGAGGTTAGTATTGTCATTTATCGAATCATTCAAGAGACTCTCACAAATATTGCCAAACACTCTAAGTCTGACCATGTTGAGATAACTATCAAAAAGAATCCAAAACGTCTCATGATTATAATTGAGGATAACGGACAAGGTTTTGATAAGGAAAAAGTCTTTAATATAGGAAACAAAGTAACCGGTTCAATTTCCTCATTAGGATTATATGGAATGATGGAAAGGGCGGAACTTGTAGGAGGAAACTTAATAATTGAATCCGAAATTGGTCAAGGTACTGCTGTTTACCTTACAATACCTTTATCCTAAAAAGTGAGGGGGACTTTCAGTGGCAAAAATAAAAATTGTAATTGCTGATGACCACGAAATATTCCGCAAAGGTTTGCTTTCTCTATTCAAGGACCAACAAGTATTTAATGTTATTGGTGAAGCCAGCAATGGAGAAGAAGTTTTAACTATCCTTGAAAATAAGGAACCTGATGTACTGTTGCTGGATATAAGCATGCCTAAATTAGATGGACTTAAGGTTATTCCCCAGATTAAAGCAAGATTTCCAAAAATGAAAATAATTATTCTAACTATGCATGATGAACCTCCCTTTTTAAATAAAGCCCTAGTAGTAGGCGCCAATGGTTATATATTAAAAAACACAGGTGAGAATGAATTATTTAAAGCAATTAGCCGTGTTTATAACGGCGAAGTAGCTGTAGATCCTTTCCTGGCAGGTCAGACTTTACGTTCCAATTTAGCCGGTCAGTTTTCAATTACTAAAAATTCAGATGATTATTCCGGAGCAAACCTATCAAATCGTGAGATTGAAGTATTAAAACTTGTTGTTAAAGGGCACACCGATAAGGAAATTTCTGATGTTTTGAATATAAGTATTAAGACTGTAGAAAAACATAAATTAAAACTTAAAGAAAAAACAGGAAATAAAAGACTTGCAGATTTAATAAAGTTTGCTATTAAAAATGGATATATCAATTAAAAAAAGGCCTTCATTTAGAAAGCCTTTTTCGTCTTTTATTAAACTTTATTTTACTTTTTCAATAGACACCTTATGATAGTAATAGTTGCCACCACCGGAAACTATGTCAGAGCTAATAATGGTTTTTCCATCCCATTCCCATACCGAACCTAATTCATTTCCGGAAATACCCTTTCCACGCCTTGCATCAGCTTTTACCTTCTCACCTTCTGCTACACCATTTTTTACCAATTCTGGACCAAATAGTATATTGCTACGCTCTTTGCCTAATGGAAATCCTTGTACCGCCTTGTCTGCCCCATCTTTGACAAACCATTCCCGCGACCCGGGAGAATTATATCTACCCCAGCTATGATAAATAAATACTACACCCCGAGAAATCAAATTGGAGACCTTTGCTTTACCGATACTACCTTCTTGGAGATAAGGGGAAGATACTTTAACACTATCACCATCATTAATATTCAAGGCTTTAGCATCTTCAATATTTATTTCTACAAAATTTTCTGGCATAATCTCAGTCATCCAGTAAAAGTTTTGACTTCGGGCAAATGCCATACCAGAATGTCTAGGACTGACTAGATTAAAGGCATATTGATCTCCTGCCAATTGATCCAAAGAACGGTCATAAAAATCCCTGCCCATTAATTGCTGCCTGGGAAGGTCATGGTACGGTTTCCCTGTGGCCGCATTAATAGTATTAGCTAATTTTTCATTATAGAAAACTAACATCAGTGAAGGGGTATGTTTATGGTGTCCTTTTTCATTAAATATGCTTTCCTTGGGCTCAAAAATCCCACCTCTTGCTAACAGATAACATACTCTTTTCCAATCAGATGGAGATAGGACTTCCTTAAACCTTTGGGAGCAAGGATAGTTTTTCTCCACAAAGGCAACTTCTTCGGGCTTTGCCTCAGGTAATTTTTCGTTAATTGCTAGATTTGCACAAGCATAGGCTGCAAAATCATCAGATGATTCTAATCTGGCAACCCCACCATCTTTTATATTTACAGCATTACTGCCATACCCCGGCATATCAAGAGCTTTGGCCACATCAATCATAAACTTTTCAAAGCAAATTCCCTTAGTGGCCGACTCAACAACAGGGGTCCTTATGGGAGTCGCTTTCATAGGTGACCAGTGGTATCCTCCTGTGTAATACTGACCATCTAAATAGGTATAATCAGGAACAATATAATCAGCATAACGGATCTGCTCCCCATACTGGGTCATGACAGCAATGTGCAGAGGGATTTTTTCTAAGCTTTTAAATGTCTCAAGATATCTCTGTCCACCTGCAACATTGCCAATGGCATCCATAAAATAAGAAAGCACAATTTTTACCGGGTAGGGATATTGTTGGTCTATCCCCATTAAAGCCTGAGTATATGACCCCCGTCCCTTAGTTAATGGAAACCAGGGTAGTTTAGCAGGATAAGGGTTTTCCCCCTTGGCAACCTTCATTTTATATAGTGATGTATCTTCATAATTAAATTCGTTTCGGTCAATTCGTACCCCTCCGCCGGAAGGTGCATCCTTGACCATTGCTAAGTCATATTTACCTGCAATATAATTAAATCCTCCGGCTGTTTTTAATAAACCGCCTTTAACCCCCAAGTTGCCGATTAAGGAGTTTAACATAAAGATAGCCCAATTCATATAGCTTCCATTGGCTTGGTCCATACCACGATAACTATCTGTAGCAGCTTGCTTACCGTAGCAAGTAAATTCCCTAGCTAATTCAATTATAGTTTCTAAAGGAACATCACATTGTTTAGCCCAACCTTCTGGAGTATTTTCATTTGCTAAATCTTTTAATACTTGGAATCCAGTTTTAACTAGAACTTCCTTGCCGTCTACAATGACAGTACCTTTATATTCTAAAGCGCCTGTATCAACCTTATCATGGGTTGTTAATTCCATAGCAACTGGATCTACCACAACGTATTGGTCCTCTCCAATTCCTAAGTCTTTTGCTCTCAAATAACGCCTTAACTCGGGAGCAACAAGATAAGTTGAAGCTGTCCAGCAGTGTTCCCCATCTTTTTCTGCAGCCTGTTTACTAGTATTTTCGAGAAATTTTTGATCATAGCGCTTATTGGCAATTATCCATTGAATCATACCCATAACAAGGGAAACATCCCGACCTGGCCGGATAGGTACCCATTTAGCTGACTGGGTTTTGGGAGCTTTAGGATTAACATAAACTACCTTTAAGTCGCCTTTGTTAACTCTTTCAACAACTCTAGAGGTAACACCCAGCAAACCTGGCTTTGCACCCTCAAAGATAGTTATACCCATAGCAAGTACAAAACGGGTAGAATCATAATCAGGACGGCAATTGTCTGTTTTAAAATCAGTGCCATACAACTGCCCAAAATACCAAGGTAATTGACAAATATCACTATGGTCTGAATAATTCACGCTACCATAAGACCTAAGCCACCTTTTACAAAAGGCGGGACGAGGCTCCTGTCCCCCACCCCCTCCATAAATCATGGATAGCTGGTTTGATTTAGGCCCCAGTTCGGGTTGCTGCGGGTCTATTAACTTAGTAGAACGAACTTTTCTAAACCCTTCAATATACCGATTTTCTCCAATTTCACTAAATAATTCTCCACCTTCCACTACCTCTTCTATTAGCTGCTCCCAAGAGATAGGCTTCCATTGATCCGACCCTCTAGGACCATTGCGCTTAAGTGGGGTAACTATTCTTAACGGATCATAATTATAATGGGCTCCGGATGTTCCTTTTAAACAAGCCTGACCAGCAGTTTTTAAGCTCTCTGTGACCGGTGTATTATAAGGTAATGGTTCATATCCCATATTTTGTGGACTGTATGGGTTTCCTTGAATCCTTGTAATTTGCTCATCATTTGTTTGAACACGAACTCCACATCTGGCATCGCAACCTAAACAGGTCGTATTTACAACCCTGGTATTTTCATCCAATTCTGTTTCCAGTTCTTGTTCATTATTAAGAGAAGGAGTAACAGCTTCAACCAGTTTACCTGCATTACTCAAACCAAAAACTGCTATGGCACCTGCAGCTCCCATTTTCTTCAAGAAATCCTTGCGGGATTGTTCATTACTCACTATACTCACTTCCTTTCGATTATTGATTTAAACTACTGCCCGAAACATTGATCATATATTCATCTTCATAATTCTTGGGCGGAACGATCATAAAAAGCATCAGTAAAAAGAAAACAGCTAATGCAATACCTCCTAAAGCTTGAAATGCTTCAGTCCCCCAGATATGCTGTTTGTCCGGCTGTAATATATACCCGGTCCGGGAAATTAATTGTCCGCCGATAATTAGATTGTATTTTTCAAAAAATGCACCTATTATTATTAATACCGCCGAGAGATTCAATACAGGGATCTTCCCCTTTAATCCTCCGCCATAACTTAGTAAACTCAATGGCAGCAATAACCCCAAAAGCCATTCCAGACCAATATGGGTAAAACCCATCCCCATTGAAGAAAATCCAGGAGTATTGCTATAGTAGATTCCATGGAGAAGATTTACTGCCTTTACTATTATGTTGACAGCCACTCCCAACATCATGAGGAAGGCTAAACGCCCTATGGTTTTTGCATCCCTGTATCCAGCCAATTTATAAGCGACGAAGATTACTGCGCTGCCTACTCCAAAAATACTAACTATATATTGAACCGGCTTAAGTGGCGAATACCATAGTTTTATTCCATTCATTACACTTAGTAAAAATCCGAGATAAGCAACAAACAGGATACCACATATTGCAGCCAATATACTTAGCCCTTTTATATTTTTCTCGCTTAAACTGTTCTTCTTAATTAAATAAATCCCATATAGGGCTGTTAACAGCCACAAACTAAGGATTAAAACCCCATATGGCATAGGGGAAGTAGGGTTAGCCCTGAGGAAGATAAAAACACTTCTCAAAGGCTGTTCCAAATGAAGACCTAAAATAACTGGAACTGCAAGGAGAATTCCGGTCATAAACAACCATGAAACCTTCCAAGGAAACCTTAATTTTTCTATTTTATTTTCTTTTGCTCCCATCAGGATTAAAACTAAAGCTACAAAGGCTATACCTGCCGCTATTGCCGCCAATGTTTCATAAGTTACAACACTCAAACCCCATTTAACCGTTTCATTAGGCAGATTCATCCTTAGACACCTCCCATCATAGTATCAAGTCCAACATAAAATACCATTGGTCCGTTACCGCTTTCCTGTTTGATAGTCATAACAGTATGGGAATCAATTATTTTTCTGACTTGACTGTTGGGATCATTCAAATCACCAAAAACCCTTGCCTTTCCAATACAGTTTTCAGCGCAGGCAACACTTAAACCTTTTTCGATACGATGCAGGCAGAAACTGCATTTGTTGACAACTTTTTTAATAGGATCAACAAACCTTGCTCCATACGGGCAGGCCTGGATACACGCTCCACAACCGATACAACTGGAGTCTTTTACTGCAACTACTCCGTCAGGTCTCTGATATGTTGCTTTAACTGGACATACTTTCACACAGGAAGGTTTTTTGCAATGATTACACAGTGCTGGTAAATAGAACTGAATAGCTCGGGGGTATAAGCCCTTTTCTTGTTCTTCAACCCATGTTCGGTGGGAGCCGAGGGGTACATTGTTTTCCGACTTGCAGGCAGCCCGGCAGGCCATACACCCTACACATTTCCTAACATCAACAACCATTCCCCATCGTTTATTTTCTGAAGCTGCTGCCGTTAAGGGTGAAGTAGTCAAAGCTGCACAACTTACCATAAGGCCATTTAATGAAATTAAGAACGTTCTTCTGGATATTTCCATCCTGGCACCTCCTTGTTTGTCTCTAGATAATAATCTTAAAATTTACCTGCTTAATCTATTTTTTTGTGATATTTATTTTTAGTGCATATGCAGATTCGCAGCCTCCTGAGTAAATGTCTAGAAATTTAATCATTTGATTATCAACTATACCGTCAGGCTCTATTTCCACATATCTTTGAAATTCTTTAATCTTTTCTAAAAATTCCTCATCCAATATTCCGTCATATTCACCGTTGTAAAAACCAGCTTTATTTAGCGCTTTTTGTACTAAGATAATATTTTCACTAGTCATTTTAAGAACAACCCGTTCTTGAGTAGTTTTTGGTAAACTGGTTGTAGGATTGGCTTTAGACTCTTCGATGGTACTATCAAACTTTGGAGGATTGTCAAAGGAATCCTTAACTCCTTGCTTTACCCCATCGTTTGTAGTCTCAGATACACCAGTAACAGTATTACTGTCGGAATCTTCATTTTCCAAAGGGGGGATCCAGTTTTCCGGTCCATTAAAAGGTTCCTCCTTGTTCTGTGGGATTTTAAATGAAGAATCCTTTGGATTTTCCCATTGACCGGTTTCAGTTGGTTGGGTCAGACTTCCTTGGTTAAATATCCCCAACCCTATAAGAACCATTGAGAAAAGTATAAGAAATGCAGGAATAAAAACAACTACCCTTCTGCCAATATTTTTTCACCTCCAATAAGAATAGTAATTAACCAAGCAAATGATCTGTGCGTAATAATTTTCTAGCAAATATAAGCACTTGAAGAAATTGTATATAAAAATACTTTATCTCTACAATGGGGGAAAATTTGTATTTAACTTTTATAAATTAGGGTTATCCCTACCTTATTGGCATTAAAAAAAAGAGCACCTCATTTGGTACCCTTTAAAAGCAAGTTTCTTCTTTCCATTAGATTGTGCCTACTCAAAATGTCACAACTTTATCAGCCCATTCGACCATTTCTACGCAGTTAATCATTTTACCAAGAGGGCAAACTTCAGTTCCATCCATACTTCTTAATCTTAAGCAGCTGCCGCAAGCAAGGAGTTGACCTTCAAGTTCATGGAAAATTGATATTTGGGCAGCCACATCAAAGGTCTCATGGGCAAGGTTCACTATTTCCACACCTTCACTCACGAGAAATACCTTTACCTCATGACCTGCTTTCTTTGCAGTTACAGCAAATCTCATTGCACTCCAGGCTTTTTCATACTCCTTTGTTTGTATAATAATTCCAAGCTTCATTATAATCCTCCAATTCCCTTATGTATTATATAATTAATTAAAAGTGTCTATAATAAGATGTCCACCCACATCTTAATTGCTGAGCCACAAATTAATACAGCCAAGATTATTTTCAATGTTTTCTCAGGTATAAACTTACTTAATTTACCGCCCAAACGGGCACCTGGAAAAGCACCTATAGTAATAGCTAAGGCTAACGGCCAAATCATTTGACCTGACAATATTTTACCAACAAGACCAGAGGTGGCTGAAAAGAAAACAATGCCTAAAGAACTACCTACTGTAATTCTTAAAGGTATTCTTAAAATATAAAGCATTATGGGAACGAGCATAAAAGCTCCCCCTGCCCCTACCAGACCAGCTAATGCACCTACTATCCCTGCAGAGGCTGCTGCAAGTGGTTTGTTAAAGATTAGCTCTTCACTATCTGAGGTATTTTTCTTAGGGATAAACATCATTACAGAAGCAATTAAGGCTAAACTAGCAAAGATTATCGAAAGAAATTCTTCGGGAACATATTTTGAACCAAAACCGCCTATGAATGAACCAATTATAATGCTGGTACCCATCCAAATAACTAATTGATTATTAACAAAATTATTGGATTTATGGACTAATACTGCACTGCCAGTTGCAACAAAAACCTGTACAATTGTTATAGCCGCTATAGTTTGCATAGACAATTGTTCTACCCCAAGCAACTGCGGAACAAAATACAGTAAGGGTATCATTATAATAGCCCCCCCTATACCCGCCATACCAGCTATAAATGCACCTATAAAACCTAAAATTGCAACAATTAAAAATATATTCAAAATAATTACCTCCTAATATAAAAGGATTAATTGTTATACAATTATTTCTTCCAGTTGATTAATTATAGACTTATTTCATCGCTGCTACTTCCTTATCGATAGGTGTTGTGACATTATAATCTAGATAAATCACAAATAGTACCCTCTTTCTTAGCCGTAAATTTAAAGCTATTTTAACTTGCTTTTTTGTAGTTATCATTTTTAAAACTAAGTGCACTTTTTGGACATTCAGCAATACAATATGAGCATTTTAAACAATCGCCATTATTAACAACACCAATATCCTTATAAGAACCAGGTTTTATTTGCATGCGGCATACTGTACTACATCTACCGCAGTTATTACATCCTTCACTTATCAATAGAGGTTGTTTTCCACGACCTAAAACATTAGCCATGGTACCCATGGGGCAAAACATGCACCATATACGTTGATGATAAATAACCTCGAATAAAAGCCCTATAATAGTTGTTACAGTCAAAATTGTAACAAAGGGTTTACCCATTGAATAATAATCGCCCCATACTTTTGGTAACTGTAAAGCTAGCATGGACATTAAAAAAAATAACCAACCTAATCGGAAACCAGGATGCCGAAATAATTTAGGAACCTCTTTTTGTCTGCTGAAGCGGCTTAAAAAAGAATCAAAGAAACTTCCCCTAGGACACATCCAGTCACACCAATACCGTCCTTTAATTACCCCATATCCCATAGCCATAACCATACAGAAAACCATAAAATATCCTAATGGAGGATAGAACCAGCCGCCAATTAATAAAGCAATAAGTATAACACCTAGCCAACGTTGAACTTTTAGCTGTTTATTGGTATTTGAATTTATTCTTATCATAAATTTTCCTCCTTTTTCTAAGTTTTTATTTAATTTTAAAATAGCAAAATATATAATACAAATATATATATGTACGGATTATTATTGAAAATATCTATAGTTAGGAGTGAGTGCTATGAACTTTAACCATTTAAGGTCCTTTTACTATGTGGGAAAATATTTAAGTTTTTCGGAAGCGGCGAAAAATTTGTATATAAGTCAACCTACGGTATCTATTCAAGTAAAAAAATTAGAAGAAGAATTGGAAACTAAGTTGATTGAACAACTAGGAAAGAAAATCTATCTGACAGATGCAGGAAAAAGGTTATACAATTATGCCTCGGAAATATTTAAGCTAGCTCGGGAAGCTAATTTAATGATAAGTGATATTAATGATTTTAACATTGGGCAAATTTTAATAGGTACTGGTACAACGGCAGGTATATATCTGCTTCCCGAATTACTTGGTTCTTTTAAAGCGGACTTTCCAAAGGTAGAAATAAAACTTCAGATAGGTTGCTCTAATTTTATTATTAAAAGGCTGCTTGATAATGAGTTTGATTTTGCTGTAGTTGGTGAAGGGCTAGACTTTGATTTAGACTTAATATCTAAACCTATTACTAAAGATGAGTTAGTCTTAATAGTCTCACCTAATCATCCTTTAGCAAAAAAACAAGAAGTATCTATTTTAGAATTATGTAATGAGACATTTATTTTAAGGGAAAGAGGCTCTAGTTCTAGAGAAATTTTCGAAAACGCTATTATAAAAAACAATATTAAACTAAATGTTGCTATGCAGTTTAATTGCGTAGAAGCAATAAAAAAAGCAGTTGCAGCAAATTTAGGAATATCTGTAGTTTCCAATAGTTCCCTTAAATTAGAAAGGCAACTAAATGTAGTTGCCAGCCTAAAAATCAAGGATCTAGATTTGGTTAGAAATATTTATTTGGTCTATCATAAGGATAAAGAATTTACAAATATTATTAAAAATTGTGTCAGGTACATATCTTTAATTAATCTGCAGCCATTCTAAAATATCGCTCTTTAGCTTAATTAACCTATCATGTTCCGATGTCTCAAAGTAAATTCTTATTACATTCTCTGTACCAGATGCTCTAACCAGGCACCATCCTTCTTTAAAAATAAATTTTTTTCCATCAATATTTATTGTTTGTATTAACTCCCATTGACCAATTTTAGTTTCTTTGAATTTACTAACCTTTTGAATTATTTTTTCTTTGTCTTCCTTGGTTATATGAAGGTCCACTCTTTCCTGATAGAGGCAACCGAACTTATCACAATTTTCCTCCCATAGGCTGCTTAAAGGTTTCTGAGTCCGCGCCAGCATCTCTACAACCAACAGACTTGCCAATATACCGTCCTTTTCCGGGATATGTCCCTTAATGCTCATTCCGCCACTTTCTTCTGCACCAAAAATGGCGTTATCCTTTAAAAACCCTTCAGCTATATACTTAAATCCAACAGGTGTTTCTACTACTGGAATTTCAAATACATCGGCAATTTTGTCCAGCAGGTGGGTGGTTGCTACTGTTCGGTAAACCGATCCTCTGAATTTTCTGGTTTCCATAAGATAGGGCAATAACAAGGAGGCTATTTGGTTTGGTGAATAAAATATCCCGTTTTCATCAATAATGCCAAACCGGTCGGCATCACCATCAAAGGCAACTCCCAAATCAGCACCTGTCACACTAATTGTTTCTCGTAACTCACCTAAGTTTTTTTCTACAGGGTCAGGATAAAGATTATTAAATAAGGGATCCTTGGTGTTATGTAAAACACTGATGTCAGCTAGGTTGCCCAAATAATTTTCATAATAGCCAATCCCGGCGCCAAATAAATAATCCACTACTATTTTGATACGGCTCTTTTCTATAAGTTCTTTATCTATTAAGTTATCTAAATGAGCAAAATAACTAGCTGCCGGGTCATAATAACTGATGAATCCTGATTCACTGGCTTTTTTGAAAGCCAGTGATTTAGGCAGCTCTACCTTTTCAATTTCTTTTTCTATTTCAGCTGTTATCCCTTTATGGGCAGGTCCGGCATATTCTGGAATAAACTTTATTCCATGATAGTCATAAGGATTATGACTTGCAGTAAGCATAAATGCTCCATCAGCATTTCTGTCTTTAACCATAAATGCAGTAACAGGCGTGGGGGTCGCGCTATTAGTCAACAACACCTTAATACCGTTTCCTGCTAAAACTTCACACACCCTGGCCGCAAATTTATCGGACAAAAAACGGTTGTCATAACCCACTACTATCTTCAGCCCAGATTTATTTAAATTTAAAAGATAATTAGCGATAGCCTGGGTTACTATAGCTAGATTGGAGAATGTAAAATCATCTGCAATTATTCCCCGCCAACCATCAGTCCCAAATTTTATATTTACCACTCTACCATCTCCAGACATTTACTTAGTTATTTGTGGATTCACTAAAACCGCCAATAATTCCTCCTCTTCATAAATAGCTTTATATAAGGGTTTATCAAAATTAAATTTAAATTGAGGACTTTCTTGATAATCAATTTCTTCTAAAACCAAGTTGTGTTGATATGCAATATTAGGGAGCCATTTGGGTTTATGATTTTCTTCCACTTCATAAAAAGCCCCGCCCCTTTTTCTCATAATCGGTCCATAATCTGATTTGAATTCTGAGGCGACCCAGTTTGCCATAACAAGGGTCTCTTGATAAGGGTTAATAGTTATATGACCATAACCGGGAGGAATATAAACTATATCCCCTTCTTTTGCTTTAACTACAACAACCCTTTCTACTTCATCGGAGCTAGGCTTCTTCTTTTGCAGCAAGTAATGCGCTTCTCCCATTATTATTTGATAAATTTCAGGATAAGTAAGGTCGGTTCCAGGTTTCAGAGGGTGGTAATGACCTGCAGTTTTTATATATTCTTTTCCGATTTTGCCTGGCGGTATAATAGTAATGTCATAGCGCAAGCCTCTGTTTTTTATCCTATCCTCATCAGCTATAAAATGCACATCCCGATACATATAGTATAATCTTCTTTGCTCCTCATCATTTTCCGAGAGGATTACCTCTTTCATTTGACCTAGGGTTCTAATATCAACTTCTTCGGAAATTACCCCTTCTGTCAGTATTAGCTGTAAATTTTCTGTGTCAACCTTTAAAGGTAAACCTGATTGTAAAGATACATCGACTAACATCTTAACCTCCTATTGTTCCGATTTCTTTTAAGAAAAGACTAGCGCCACCTATTAAGCCTGCATTATTGCCCAATTTTGCTTTTTTAATTATTACCGAGTCTTTGAGTGAAGGAAAGACATACTTGCTTACTTTTTCCTCGAGCCCTATGGTAAATTCATTGTGCAAATCCATCACTCCTCCGCCCAAAATAATGCATTGGGGATTTAAAATATTAATTAAATTTGCCAGCCCTATAGCCAGATATTCTTGTACATCATTAATAATCTCAACAACAAGGTAATCATTTTCCTGCCAGGCTTTAAATATTTCCTTGATTGTTAGAGAGTCTGGTTCTCCTCTTGAATAATTATCCAGCACAGTATCTGTACTAGCATTTCTTTGTTCAACAGCCTTTTTAACAATAGCTGTTGCAGATACCAGCGCCTCCCAGCAGCCTCTGCTTCCACAGGGACATAAAGGTCCATCCTTTACAATTATCATATGTCCCGCTTCAGGTGCCAAGCCCGAGGTGCCAATAAAAAGCTTATTATCCAAAATTACTCCGGAACCAATCCCTGTTCCTATAGTTATACAGACTATATTTTTATAACCACAGCCTGCACCAAAATGATATTCCCCTAAACAAGCAGCACTGGCATCGTTAATAATTCTTACCTCAGTTCCTGCAGCCTCTCCAATTATTCTTCCTATCTCTATACCTGTCCAATTTAGGTTAGGGCTGTATATGCAGGCACCAGACTTACTATTAATAGAGCCGGCTAAAGCAATCCCAATACCTTTTATAAATTCGTGTTCCTGATAATAAGTAATTAAATTAGCAACTGTTCCCAGTACATGCTTAGGTCCTTGAGCAGAATTGGTTGGAATAATCTGCACATCCTTGATGTCTCCATTCTGATTTACTAAACCGGCTTTTATAGAAGTACCTCCAATATCTAGTCCTAAAATATATGTTTCTCCCATAGTTCACCTCAATTTACCTCTTGTACACCTTTACCAAATGTTCTAACTTCATCTCGATATCTTTGCTTAAATCCCCTCTTTTAAATCTCCAATTCCAGTTGTTACCTAAGGTTCCCGGATAGTTCATTCGTGCTGAACTATCTAAGCACAGTATATCCTGGAGGGGAATTATGGCTAAAACAGAGCTAGACTGGAATGCTATTTCTATAAAATGCCAGCAGATTTTTTCGCCATTCATATTATTAGATATTTGTTCCAAATTCTCCTTCAGATAGTTTTTTTTATACCAGCCCCAGATAGTATCATTATCATGGGTGCCTGTATAGACCACTGAATTAATTTCAAAATTTAGAGGCAAGGTAACCTCCTGGGTTGTATCTTCTAAAATAAATTGCAGTATTTTCATCCCCGGGAAACCGAACTTATTTTTTAACTGCTCTACTTCCACAGTGATAATCCCCAAATCCTCAGCAATCACAGGCAATTTCCCCAGGTTTTTTTCTAAAGTACTAAAAAATTTTTCCCCAGGTCCTTTGACCCATTTACCGTTAACAGCGGTTTCCTCACCAAAGGGTATCGCCCAATAAGCCTCGAAACCTCTAAAATGGTCCACACGCACGATATCAGCCATGGATAAAATATTGCTAAACCTTTGCCTCCACCATTGATACCCATCTTCTTCCATACGTATCCAATCATAATGGGGATTGCCCCACAACTGACCTGTCTCACTAAAATAGTCAGGGGGGACTCCGGCAACTTTTATGGGGTTTTGTTCTTCGTCCAATGAGAATAAATAAGGATTAGCCCAAACATCTGCACTGTCTAAAGATACAAAAATTGGAATATCACCAATAATTTGTATGCCCTTTGAATTACAATATTCTTTTAAATGCTGCCATTGACTGAAAAACTTATACTGTAAAAATTTATGATATTCAATATCATTCCCAAGTAATTTTTTATAATAGTTTAAAGCTGCTTCATCCCTATGTACTAACATCCTCTCCCATTTATTCCAACTAGATCCGCCGTAGTAAGCTTTTAGAGCCATAAATAAGGAATAATTTTCCAGCCAAAGAACATTGTCTTTTAAGAAATCTTGATACATAGTTGACTCATTAGATTTGAATCTTTTAAAAGCTTTTCTAAATAAATTATCCTTAAAGCTTTTAACTTTCTCAAATTCCACTTGTTCTTTATTAAAGTGGGGAATATTCTCTATTTCTTTTCCTTCTAAAAGCCCTTCCTGAATCAGGTTATCTGGGCTGATTAATAAGGGGTTTCCAGCAAAAGCCGAAAAAGCTTGGTAAGGAGATTCACCATAACCGGGAGGATTAAGGGGCAAAATTTGCCAGTACTTTTGTTTGCTGTTAGCTAAAAAATCTACAAATTTATAGGCTTCCGGACCAAGGTCACCTATTCCATAAATACCAGGCAACGAGGTAGGATGCAAAAGCACCCCACTTCCTTTTATTAGTTTCATTTTTCCCTCACGTCAAATTGATTTAATTTATTCAGCAGCAGTTTCCCTTCCAACTGTTCGAGCTTCAAGGACAAAAACCCTTGCTTTACAAGATGCTCCTGCTTATCTTCCAGTAGGTTATTTAATTTTCCTTCTGAAAGATACTTGCTCAGATCTAGTGTAATCTCCATCTGAGAGTAAATACTTCGGTTTACGACAAGAACAGCAAAATTATCATTTTTTTGATGGTTAAATACATCCCTGCCGCCTTGGACTATTCTAACAAAACCAAATACATCCTTATTGATTTCTAGGGGAAACCAGTGCCCTGTTTTAAAAACATCGTACTTATTCCTTAAATTTATTATTTTTTTATACCAGCCTAAAAGCTCCTGGTCCTCATTTCCCCAAGGATATGTTCCTCTATTAAAAGGATCTTTATATCCCTCCAGCCCCGCTTCATCGCCATAATATATACATGGAACACCCGGAAAGGTCATTTGGATTAAAGCCAATAGTTTTAACCGCTTAACGGCTAATTTTTTCTGAGAAGCACTTAACTTATAATTGCTCTGTTCTTCCGGCGTTAAAGAATCGGCATCTGGAGTATCTCCTAACACCGTAAGTGCCCTAGGTACATCATGACTACCGATGATATTCATATTAGCAAAAAAGTTATGTGCAGGGTAATTTTCATGGAAGCTCAACAAAGCCAGATTGGCTTCATGAGCATTCCTGTAACCATTAAAAAAATCCAGCATTATTTCTCGAAAAGGGTAATTCATAACTGAATCCAATTCTTCTCCGAGAAAATATTCCCTAAGTTTGTGATAACTAACCTTACGGGAAGCATCCTCCCACACTTCACCAATTAAAACAGACTCAGGATCTAGCGCCTTCATAGCCCTTCTAATTTCTTTTATAAATTCATCTGGTAATTCATCGGCAACATCCAGGCGCCAACCTTTGGCTCCCATTTTCAGCCAATATTTAATTACGCTGTTGTCGGCATGTATGACAAAATTTCGATAATCAGGATCCATTTCATTAACATTTGGCAAGGTATCAATACCCCACCAGCAGTGGTATTCATCACAATATCTTTTAAAGGAGTACCAGGAAAAATAAGGTGAATCTTCGGATTGATAGGCACCGATACTATCATAATTACCTTCCTTATTAAAATAGATACTGTCACTGCCGGTATGGCTAAATACACCATCTAGTATGATTTTGATACCCTGTTCTTGCGCCTTTACACATAAGACCCGGAAAGTTTCATTATCGCCAAACATAGAATCAATTTTTTTATAATCTGCCGTATCATACTTATGATTACTAGGGGCCTCGAAAATTGGGTTTAAATAGATTACATTTATGCCAAGTTCTTTTAAATAGACAAGCTTTTCAGTAATTCCTATTAAGTTACCGCCATAAATATCATATCCCTGAATTTCTCCTGTTTTTTTATTTATGCGATAAGGCTTTACATTTTCCTCCCAATCTGGATAGTGATAATCATATTTATTCTTCTTTGTGCCAATTATTTGTTTTTCTTCAAGTCCATTAAAGAATCTGTCGACAAATATTTGATACATTACCGATTCTTTAAACCACTGGGGAGTAGCAGCACCTTCCTTATAAACGGTAATTTGATAGGATGGCGGCTCCCACTCCTGGCTTATCCCTGCTCCTCCATAATTTGTTAGATTTCCATAATAATATTTCTTTCCCTCTAAATAAATAATAAAGTAATACCACAACTGCAATGGCTTAGCCGGGACCTTAATTGTTTTCTCATAAATCCTTTTAGTTTCTTGTATTTCAATTAACTGCATTTCCGCCAATTCTTCCCTTTCACCCTGCCATAAGCGCAAAATAACTTTATCTACAGGGCGCCATGTCTCAATCTTTAGTCTAACCTCCTGATTACAGGGAACCGCTCCAAAAGGATTGCGGTAATAAACATCATGTGAATTATGAAAAATCCAATCCTTAACCACAAACTTATACACCTATCTTCCTTTTCTTTGTGGGATTTTACTATTTTTATGATTTTTTAATAATTATTTGGAAATAAATAATTAATGTTTGGAAATTATTTTGTCACAAATATTTATAGATTATCCGATAACAACAAGCAAAAATTCTCGATTAATCATTTAGAAAATACAAATTAATACTTTTGGAAAGGAGTAAAGAAATGCTGCATTTACAAGATTCTTTAATTTCCGCCCAGGACTATATGGAGCCTGATTATTATTTACCGGAAAAATATGAAGAGACGTTTATTGTTTTAATGATTCGGGATCCACAAAATGTCTTTGCTTATTGGGAAGTAGCAAAAAAAACAACAGATGAGATGATTGGAAAATATGGTGAAGAAAATATTAAAACTTCAAAAATAGCCATTCGTCTAACATGGCCTAATAACTCTACGGAAACAATAATTACCAATAACCATGCCCGAAGTTGGTATATCTCTGTGGCAGATAAAGGTCTCCCCAGCTTCGGTGAACTAGGTTTAATTCTCGCTGACAATACATTTATTACCCTAGCCCGATCTAATTACCTTGGAAATTATTTTTCACCTTATCATCTGGAAAACAGTCTCCAAGGAATTACCTTAAATAAGTGGCACTCAGGTATCTCCTCACTAAATTTTCAAACTAAGCAAGGAAAGGATTGATTTCTATTGGAAAAAGGGTTTCTCGCTCTAGTTTTGCATAACCATTTACCCTTTATCAGGCACCCTGAACATGATGAGTTCCTGGAAGAACGTTGGTTATTTGAAGCTTCCCTGGAAACATATTTACCCCTTTTGCAGATATTAGAACAGCTGCATTTGGATGGAGTAGATTACAAAATTACCTTATCCTTTTCACCATCCCTTTTAACTATGTTTAACGACCCTCTTTTACAAAACAGGTTTCAAAAACACATGGAAAAGCTCTTAGAATTAGGTGATAAGGAAATTAATCGTACCCGCGGCTTGCAGGAATTTAGTTTGGCAGAGATGTATAAAAATAGAATATTTAAAATGTACCAATTTTATCAAGAGCGTTGCAGGGGCAATATCATTAATATTCTTAGGGATTTAAATTCTACGGGGAAGATAGAACTTATCACCTGTGCAGCTACCCATGGTTTTCTGCCGTTTATGGAACAAAAAGCAGCCAAGGCACAAATTGCAACTGCAGTAAGTACCTTTCAAAAGCTTTTTAATTTTGTGCCCCAAGGAATGTGGCTGCCGGAAAGTGCTTATGTTCCTGGTTTGGAGGAAATACTAAAAGAGTTTGGCATTAAGTATTTTTTCTTGGAGACCCATGGGATAATATATGCAAATCCACCCAGCAATACCCATAGTATATACGCAGCGGTTCAATGCCCCAACGGAGTAACAGCTTTTGGTCGTGACCCGGAATCATCAAAACAGGTATGGAGTAAAGATGAAGGATATCCGGGGGATTTTAATTATCGGGAATATTACCGGGATATTGGTTTTGATCTTCCCTTGGAGTATATTGCAAATTATATTCATCCAGATGGAATTCGATTAAATACCGGGTTTAAATATTATAAGATAACCGGAAAAAATAATCATAAAGAACTTTATGACCCTTTTGCAGCACGGGAAAAAGCTGCAGAACACGCAGGAAACTTTATTTTTAATCGGCAAAAGCAAATAGAACACCTGGTTTCCCTAATGGATAGGAAACCGCTAGTAACGGCACCTTTTGATGGAGAATTATTTGGTCACTGGTGGTTCGAAGGACCAGTCTGGCTGGATATATTATTAAGAAAAATTCATTATGACCAGGATATTATAAAAACAATCCTGCCCAGCCAATACTTAAATATCTACCCGGAAAATCACGTGGCACAGCCAGCAATGTCCAGTTGGGGACACAACGGATATTTCGAGGTATGGCTCAATGACAGCAATGACTGGGTATATAGACATTTGCATAAAGCAGCCGGTTTTATGACGGAATTAGCTGATAATTACCCTCATACCTCAGGCATAGAAAAAAAAGCATTGCAACAGGCGGCTCGCGAACTTCTTTTAGCGCAGGCAAGCGACTGGGCTTTTATCATGAAAACAAACACCATGGTAGATTACGCCAAAAAGAGAACTATCGACCATTTAGGAAGATTTTTTAAGATCTACAATGACATAAAAAATAAGCAAATTAATGCAGAGTGGTTAGACATTATTAATAAAAAAAATAATATCTTTCCGGAAATTGATTATACTTTATATGCTTCCACCAAATAATAATTAAAAAATACAAGGGGAGGATTACTTTGACAAATAAAAAATTACCAAAAGTTGCTTATTTTTGTATGGAATATGGTTTAAGTGATGATTTGCCTATATTTTCCGGAGGATTGGGTATACTGGCCGGAGATTATTTAAAGGCAGCAAAAGACCTGGGCCTACCAATTATTGGTATAGGGATTTTATGGCGCAAAGATTATACAACTCAATTAATCGGTAAAGACGGCTACCCCTATGATATATATCCCGACCATGAGTTTAAAAATCTAATTGATACTAATATAACTGTAAACTGCCAGGTCCGAGGTATGGATGTAACCTGCAAGGTATGGAAAGTAGAAGGTTATAAAAATGTTACCTTATACTTGTTAGACACAGATTTGGGCAATAGTCAGCAAGATTGGATAACCCAAAAGCTTTATGGCGGTGTGGAACAAGACCGCGTTGCCCAGGAGATTGTTTTAGGAATCGGTGGTATCAGAGCTCTCAGGGCATTAGATTTGGATATTGATGTCTATCACTTTAATGAAGGGCATGCGGTATTTGCCGGTTTAGAGCTTATTAGAGAAAAAATGGATACAGGTTTAACTTTTGAGGAGGCTTGGA
This sequence comes from Bacillota bacterium, assembly GCA_049323895.1. Taxonomy (GTDB): domain Bacteria; phylum Bacillota; class Peptococcia; order Peptococcales; family BICA1-8; genus JBMOKT01. The sequence continues at coordinate 34,978 of JBMOKT010000028.1, forward strand.
AAGAAACTGGGAAAGAAGTTGTATTTACTACCCATACGCCGGTTGAAGCTGGTAATGAAGTTCATGACATGGGACTGTTAATGTATATGGAGGCAAACAATGGTTTGTCAGAAGAGCAATTAGCATTATTAGGCGGCAACCCCTTTAATATGACTGTTGCCGCTCTCCGTCTTTCCTGGCGAGCTAATGCGGTTTCCCAGCTTCATGGCGAAACAGCCCGAAAAATGTGGGAACACATTGGTGGGACAGCACGAATCAGTGCAATTACAAATGGAGTACATCTAGGAACATGGCAGAAAAGAAGTATTAGAACTGCTTTTGAAAATGGTACTGGTTTATGGGATTGCCACATGGAAGCAAAAAAGAATTTATTTGCCTTTATTAAGGAGAAAAATCAAGTTTCATTAGACCCAAATGTTCTAACCATAGGATTTGCCAGAAGAGCAGCCGCCTATAAACGGGGTGAACTAATTTTTAAATGGATGGATATTCTGGGACCTTTATTGGAAGGAGGCAAACTTCAACTGGTATATTCCGGTAAAGCCCACCCCAATGACCACACTGGAAAAAAGATTATTCAAAACATAGTGGATATTAGTTTTAAATACCCTCAAAGGATTGTTTTCCTGGAAAATTATAATATGGAAATTGCAAAACTTATGGTTCAAGGTTGTGATGCTTGGCTTAACCACCCATTAAGACCAATGGAGGCTAGTGGGACGTCAGGTATGAAAGCTGCACTAAATGGAGTATTAAATATAAGTGTAATTGATGGCTGGGTAGGTGAAGCTGTAAAACATCAAGAAAATGGGTGGCTCTTAGACAAAGTATGGAAAAGAACTACAACCGATGACCAAGATTCTTATGACTTGGAGGCATTCTATGAAGTTTTATTGAGCGAGGTATTGCCAATATATTATAACGACCAAGAGCGGTGGACTAAAATGATGAAATCAAGCATTCAAATGGGAATGAAAATTCTAACCTCCGAGAGAATGATTAAGGAATATTATAACTACCTTTACAATAAGGCTTTTGAGTCTAAAAACCGTTTATATGTAAATCCGGAAAATTTTAAACAAGGTGACTTTATTAATCCATAATCTATACAGTGATAAAAAACCGCCTGCGGCGTTTAGTGGCTAGTTGTTAGTGGCTAGTAAAACACATTAAAAAGCTGTACTGGGCTAGTTATCCACAACTAAAAATTTATTTTTTAAATGACAAGAAAAAATCGCCCAAGGCTGGGCGATTTCTTCTTATTCACTAATTATTAAACTCCAGTTTTGTCCATTATTGTTATCCCAATTATTGGCACTATCATGAAAACAGAAATTCATTTCCTTTTCCTCGGGAACAAAATTGCAATACCAGCCATTTGTATACCTCTCCATGGGAATATCCTCTAAATCGTGCCAATTGTCATCGTACCCAATATGCAAATAAACCTGGCTGGCTCCATTTTGAGCTAACATCCCGTCATACTTGATTCTTACTTCCTCACCAATTTGAGGTGCATCAGGTTCAATACTGATGCTTTCTGAAATTATAGGGCTAGTTTCAATATTATTGGTAAAAAGATTATCCCAGATTGACATAATCGATTCCTCCCATTTATTATTTCTTGTTTCATGTTTAATATTTACAAAAAATAATAAATTAATAACTGGCACTATCTGGTCAATCTTACAACCTGCAGGACATTTTCCACATTAAGATAACATTAACTGTTACTACTTATTAAACTTAATATTTTTTCCTTATAGCCTCCGGATATTTCACGAGCGACTTCCATTAAAGAGCTTTCACTAATAATATTTACCAGGGGCTTTTCAGGGTCAGGTAAAATTAAAATGTGTCCCTGAGGATGCATAAATTTAGCACCTTCAAGGGATTCAACAGTCTTTTCATTAAAATTTTCTAATAATGAACGGAGGATTTTACCTTTTATTTCCCATGGACAGTTAAGCACATCCCTATAAATATAAAATGGGGGTAAATTAGTTATTACTTCCGATAAACTCATCTGTTTTTTGTTTAAATAGTCTAAAATGTGCACAACTGAATAAATCCCATCAAATTCCATAAAAAATTGTTCTTCGCCATATCTACCCTTTTTGAACATATTCTCCATACGATGGCTTAAATCAGTTTTACAGCGAAGTATATTATTATTGTGTTTTTGAGCTAATACTTCTAGTATTGAAGGTTCATCAATGGAAGCAACATAATCCATTTTTTTATACTTATCAAAAAGAATGGTCGCTAATAAAACTTTAAATTTATCCTTATCTACCGCTTTGCCTTCCTCATCAAACAAAACTACCTTTTGGGCCTGTTCATCATATTTTATTGCTATATCTATTTTATTATTTTTAATATAATCGACTAATTCTGCCTCATTTAGTACAGTAACTGCACACCCCACTTCTTCCAACATGGCGGCAATACTCTGACACAACTTTTTAGAAGTACATGTTAACACCACTTTAAAATTTAGTTTTTCTTTTACTTGATTTCTTAAATTTGCAAAATAAAGATTATAAATGTCTTCTAACCGTTTAATGCTCCTAATTTTTCCATGAGTAACGTATCTATAATCATCAATCCCCAAAGCGTTTTCAATTTTTTTCTCTACACCCTTAATGATATTTGCCCCCTGTTTATCCATAAATGTAATTTGAATAGTTTCATCAGAACAGAATTGAATGTAAATACCGCCGTCTAAGTTCCCTTTATTTACTGCAAATCGGCAAATAGGCAATGTTAGTTCACCCAAATCATAAACCTGCTGACCGACAATTTGCAATCCTGCCGCCAAGACATCTTTCACTGTTTTTGCCACTGATGAATCATCTGAGCTAATCCCTATACTCCCAGGTGAGCTAGTAATAACAGAACCAAAAGCACTTCCGATCTGTAAAATTTGTCCCAGAAAGAAGTCCACATTCAACTGACCTTTTATTCCATTAGCACCGAAAAGGTTCCCGGAAAAATTAGTACCCCATACTATATTGCCCTTTAAGACTGAACCTTCTGATATGGTTTTACCAGGCCAAATTTTAGCTCCAGGTTTTATGGTGCAGCTTTCATTTAGGGTAGATTCTTCTCCAATTATTGCACCTTCATAGATGTCAGTATTTTTTTTAAGTTTTACATTGGAACATAATACCGCCCCTCGTAAAGCAGCACTTTTACCAATTTGTACACCGTTCCATAATACCGAGCGTTTTATGGAGGCATACTCATTGATGATACAATTGTTTCCTATAATACTTTCCGGACCAACAATGGCATTTGGTCCAATAAAGCAATTGTTTCCTACAATCACAGGGGGGTTCAACTGGGCAGTGGGATGAATAACCGTATCTTTTCCAATCCAAACCTTGGGTGAATACTCTTTATACGGAATGTAAGCGGAAACTTTATCTGTTATTATGTCTACATGGGCTTGAAGATAGGCTTTGCTGTTGCCAATATCGCACCAGTAACCTGCTGCAGTAAAGCCATTTAATGTTATTCCTTTATTCATCAACAGTGGGAAAAGGTCTTTACTAAAATCGAAAAAAGTATTTTGAGGGATATAATTTAATACCTCTGGTTCAAGTATATACATACCTGTGTTAACTTTATCACTAAACACTTCACCCCAGGATGGCTTCTCTAAAAACTTAATAATTTCCCCCGTATCCTTTGTAACAACAATACCGTACTCCAAAGGATTATCAACTGTAGTGAGGATCAAAGTTGCCAATGACTTCTTTTTTCTATGGAATTCTATAGCCTTTTGTATATCGATATCGGTTAAACCATCACCACTAATTACCAAAAATGTATCATCCAAAAAATCCTGGGCATTTTTGACACTCCCAGCTGTACCTAAAGGAGTTTCTTCTATAAAATACTTAAAATTAACCCCATAGTCCTTTCCCTCAGCATAGTACTCAATGATATGGGACGCCATATGTTGGAGGGTAACTCCTAATTCAGTAATACTGTTCTTTTTTAATAATTCAATAGTGTGGGTCATAACAGGGTTATTTGCCAAATAAACCATCGGTTTAGGTTTGGAACAGGTAAGAGGCTTCAACCTAGTCCCTTTACCACCGGCCATTATTATAGCTTTCATACCTCATACCTCCCAATTTTAGAATAGGACATTAATTTTCTATTTTCATCATTAACCCATGGCGGTACCCATGGGGTAGTTTTGCTTTCTTCTAAAATTTCCTTATAAAGATTCTCGGTTTGGAGAGCAATGCCATCCCACGAATATTTATTTTTTACATCCTCTAGTGCTCTTTTGGTCAATTTTTTTACTATTCGACTATCTGAAAGGATACGCAGCAATTGGTCAGATAATGAATTTGCATTACCTGTTATACATTTAAGACCATTAATCTCATGTTGTACAATTTCACTCAATCCTCCCGTGTCGGAAACAACTATAGGATTCCCTGATGCCATCCCTTCTAATGCTACAATTCCAAAAGGTTCATATAAACTGGGAAAAACAATACAATCTGCATAACTGTAAATTACATCACGTTCCTCATCATTAATAAAACCTAAAAACTTTATTTTTCTTTCTAACCCTTTGACCCTAACCAATTCCTTTAAATTATTTTCATATGGTCCTTTCCCGGCAATTATTAGAGTGGTTTTTGGTGCAAGATTTAAAACTTTAGTCATAGCCTCAATTAAAACGTGAACACCTTTTTCGGGAACTAAACGTCCTATAAAAAAAATAATTTTTTCATCCGGCATTGCATAATTTGTTCTCGGTATTATGGGTTTAGCAGTGATGTCTTTAAGATCAATCCCATTATTTATAACGCGAATTTTGTCGTCAGGAGTACGGAAAATACTTCCTATTTCTGCTCTCATTGCCTCACTGCAAACAAGTACTTTCCATGACTCATAAGTTAACCACCACTCTACACTACTGATATACCTTTGCATCTCATTATGTAATCCGTTGTTTCTCCCATATTCAGTGGCATGAATAGTAGAAACTAATGGTAATTTGTATATATTCTTTAAGGCTCTTGCGGCAAAAGCAACTAACCAATCATGGGCATGAATAATATCTACTTTTCCCCATTCATTGATTAATTTAATGGATTTTTCCAGTAGACCGAAATTCAAATGTTGAATATCTGTTATGAAATCGGGAGAAGGTATAGGATATGAAGTAATGGAATGAACTGAAACTCCCTGCTCTTGATAGCTAGCTTCCTTGCTTTCCCCTATAGTTATGACAGCTGCATCAACACCTCTTTTTACAAGTGCTTGGCTAAGTCCTTCCACATGTCTTGCCAAACCTCCAACTATTCGTGGAGGATACTCCCAAGTTAAAGTTAAAACCTTCAATTTTCTTTCCACCCCATTTTAAGGAAAAATTTGCACCTTTATATTTTTGACCTTAAGGAAATTTTTATTCCACAAAATTCTAAAAACTATGGATTTCTAATTTTTTTTAGCTAGTAAATAGCACTCCAAGCCTTCTTCCCTAAACTTGCAAAGCACATCTGCAGAAGAAAAAGAATATTATACTACAAAATACAGGAAAGGAATGAGTGTTATGTACAATTTTTATTACCCCTACTATCCTTGTACCCCAATGAATAAGCCATCCAATATGCATAATAATTATCAAATGTATCAATATCCCTATTGGTATAACTCAGCTACAAATTTTCCAAGTTTGCCCACACCTATTATTAAACTAAAAGATTATGGACCACATCCTTTTGTAATTAACATTGAGGAAGCTACAAAGCAAAATATTAATTTCCGTACTGCTTTATGGACAGGAAACCATCTGCAGCTTACCTTGATGAGCATCAGGGTTGGTGATGACATAGGTTTAGAGATGCATCCCGACGTTGATCAATTTATTCGTATTGAAGAGGGTCAAGGACTTGTTGTAATGGGAGATAGAAAAGATTGTTTGGATTTTCAAAGAAGAGTCTGTGATGATTATGCTGTATTTATCCCTGCTGGTAAATGGCACAATCTTATTAATACAGGTCATACACCACTTAAAATATATTCTATTTATGCGCCGCCTGAACATCCACATGGAACAGTTCATAAAACTAAAAAAGATGCGGAAGGGCACCACCACTAAAGTTGTACTTTCTGCCTTTATTTTTATACTTCGAAAGCATAAAAAAACTACCCTATTTAGTTAAACAGGGTAGTTTTTTTATTTTGTCTCATTTTTATTTTGCATAAAGAACAATACCGCAAAAACTGTGGAAACAAATAATCCGGTTAAAACAGGTATCATGTTTCTGCGAACCAGCTCTAAAACAGAAACACCACAGATACCGGCTACGGCTACTAAGGAACTCCAAGCGACTAAAGTACCGCCGCCAAACCAGATTGCACCCATTTGACCAATAGCACCCAGGGTTGAAGCAACTTCCGGGTCTCCACCAGCCATTGCGCCACCTAAAGTACCTACTACCGGCAGTCCGGAGAAACCAGAGCCGTCTAAACCGGTGATTGCACCAAGGATCAATAAGCCAAAGGCTGCCGCAAATCCGGTTGGGGGAATAACTGCTCCTATTTTTTCACCAATATCAAATAAGAAACCGGGGGCACCTTCACCGAGAATAGATGTAACACTCTCAGGACTGCCCATAAAGAAGAATCCTGCGATGGGAATAATGGGACCCATTACTTTAAAGGCAAAGACTAGACCATCGGCAACATAGTCTGCAACACTGTCAAGACCCTTAATACCATCACTAACAACAGCGCCAATACAAACAACCAATATTGCCATACCGGCAAGAAGTGCTGAAGAATCGCCACCCTTAATATCAAAAATAACCATACTTCCAACTACAAAAGCAAAACCAAGGGACATAATCCAAGCTAATAGTTTACCTTTTTTATACTCACCTGTTTTGGCTTCTTCTTCAGTAGTTAAAATAGCATTTTCCTTTAAATAAGCTTCTACATCAAAATTATCAATATCTTTTTTATTAAATATCCAGGCAAGAACTATAGCGATAATACCGGAAATTAAAGCTAAAACTGTTCCTTTATATGTAACTAATTCAATAGGAACACCAGCTGCTTTAGCAGTGAGACCGGGAGCCCCTTGGATAATTGCATCAGAGGCTAAAGTCATGCCTTGACCTGCCAATGCTATTGCAATCGCACACAACATGGGAGGCAAACCAACTCTTATAGCAACAGGTATTAGAAGTGCACCTAACAAAGGGGCCGCAGGAGTTGGCCAGAAAAATAATGAGATTATAGAAGTAGCAATAATAATTACAACATAACTAATTAGGGGAGTAGACATAATGCCTTTTAACGGCTTAACCATTAATTGGTCGGCACCTTCTCTGCTAATTGCTTTTAGTAAAGCAACCATACATCCGATAATTAAAAAGATATTAAATAATCCGGTACCAGCTGTAAAACTTGCGTTAAAAACAGTATTTAGTGCTCCAATAAGACTCCCATGCCAATACAAACCAATCAGAAAAGTAAATAACACGCATGGGATAACCACATTACGGCGAATAAACATTGTTGCGATTACAACAAAAACACCAATAATGTATAACCAGTGGGCAAACGTCATAAAGCCAACTCCTTTTGTTTTTAAATTTTACACAAAAGTGTAATTACAGGTATATTACGATATTATTACCAATATTTCAATATGAATTTTGAATATTTGCAAACTTTAAATGCTGAGTTTTTTTAATTTTGTTAATACTTCTAGCTTAGTATACTTTTTTTTTAAATTTTCTTCTGTCACATTTTATTTGTTTCAGAATATAATATCGGGATAATTTGAAAGATTGGAGTGATGATAGCATGAAATTATTTGATGATAGGATTACAAGAGAGAAAATTGAAGCAGAAAAAAAAAGAATTAAAGAACTGATGATGATTATTAATAGAAAGCCCCTATAACTCAATATTTTTATAATAATTTTTAGTAAATAAGAAGGCTTAGGAGGTATTTCATCTCTTAAGCCTTCTTTATTTGGGATTTCCTATATTACAATTTCCCGGCTAAATAATTTAATTTATTTTTTAGATTTCCTCATTATTAAAATATTGCTTTATAATAGGATGCTCAGCATTCAGCTTTCGAGCTTCTCGTAAATGGTGCTCTACTTGCATAGGATTTCCTTCCCTTTTGTATATTTCCGCCACTAATAAGTGAAGTTCAACAGCCTGATTAGATACCTGTTTTTGGTCTAAGGCCTGGCTGATTGCGATGCCCTGTTCCTTTATACCGCTGAGAAAAATTTCTTTAGCCTTTTCCAAATCAGACTGTCTGAAATATAACTTCCCTAAATTCAAATATGCAATAAGTCTGCCTCTTAACTCGATGCTTAAAATAAAGTGTTTTTCTGCATTCTCCCCATCATCTAAAAGAACATATATATTTCCTAATTGGTTATGGAGCATAGCATCCTGCGGGCTCAACTTTACTGCTTTTTCTAAATTAGCTAAAGCTTGTTTTAAATATTCACGGTCGTTATGAGAGATATAGAGGTATAAGTTCTGCTTTCCTTCAAAAGCATATCCTTGGGGATTTATTGGGTAAAAAGCATTGGCCAAATTGTAGCTCTCCGCAGCTTTTTTATACTGACCAGTATTAGTCTCATCGATACCCTTCATGTATATCTTTATTGCTGAGAACTGCCAAATGTTTAAAACGAGTATAAATAGAATACCGATAAAGGTGATTATTTTATTAAATCTATAGGCAGTTCTATTAGTATAATTTAAATTTGACAAAATCCCTGCAGAAGCGAAAAAAATTACAGTTGCTCCCGGGAAATTCCAGCTGAAATCCATTCCTATGTGGAAAAGAAAGGCTAGAGATGCTGCCATAATATTTGTAAAATTACCGGGGAAACACCCTTTTTTATAATTTTTTTTAGCTTTTATTAGTACGGATATAAAAAAAGCTGTTAATAATATCAGACCCACTATCCCCGTTTCTACTGCCGTCTGAATATAGTGATTGTGTACAAAACGTGAATACCATTTATCGTCCATAGGACTTAAATAATAGGCTAGATAAAAAGAACCCAGTCCATAACCAGTAAATGGTTTATTAGCAAACAAAAACTTGCCCGTTTCCCAAAACGCCAGGCGTCCTTCAGTAGAGCTTGACAATGAACTGGTTCTAATAGTTGATTTGATTAACTCTGGTGGAATATTTTTGTCCTGTATGTAAGGCGAGGCAAGCATTAATATTTTTACAATAAGTAAGGTTATCATAAAAAAAATAGTTGTTTTTATTAAACTTCTAAGTATTTCTTTTCTATTTAAACCTATAAAGATTATAGGAAAGACAATAAGTAAAGCAATAAATGAACCACGGGAGCCAGTTAATATTAATGCAACTGCCAAAAACAAGGAGGAAACAATTAAGGCTATGCTGTTATACTTAATGCTATAACCCCAGGCAAGTAGAAATATCATTACTAGATAAATCCCAAAAGGATTGGGATTAGTGAATGTACCCTGAATTCTGTTAGCGTCAACAAAACCATACTGAAATATGCCTAATAGAGAAATGCCAACTGCAGTAAATATTACTATGCGTCCAACTCTATAAATGTCGTCGTTATTCAACTGTGAAGCGTTTAAAAAAACTAAACCATAACAACTAAGTTGTAAAAACTCCACTAAGGTTCTGTGTGGGTTTAATGACCAGAAAATGCTTAGACCGCACCAAAAAAGATACAGTAAAAACCACACAAAGGGATTATCGAGACTAAAAGATAGAAAAATCTGTTTCGGGCTATTTTTCAGTGCCAGTAAAGTTAACCCTGTGAGAATAAATAATACCCAATACATTACCTGGTGGTCAAAACCACCATCGAACAATGCTAATAGATTAATGCCCAGCATCAGAGCAAGAGCGGAGAGAGAAACTCTGTCTTCATTCACTACTTGCAATATAGTAACCTCCTACCTAAGCCGAAAATAAGTTAGAAACCATGGCTTTCACCAAACTTTGGCGACTGCGGAAGCCGATGTCGCTCTTATACTTGTTACCTTGTAAAATTTATGCTTTCTGAATAACTACAAGCATAGACTAACCTGTAGTCTTATTCGTTGTATTATGTAAAATACCTTCTCGCGAGATACTTATAGAAAAAGTGAGAGGACTTAACCCCGCATCTGGATCAAGTCCTCAAGTGATGCAATATGTTATTCCAAAAAACCATACAAAGTTAAATCTGAATGGTGCTCAGAAAGTACTTTTCTCTGTAAAAACATCTGTACCAGAAAGCAGTTCAGAGTTTACGCCTAATAAATTCAAGTACTTTTCCAGATATCTTATAGTAGATACATCTATCTCCGGTCTTTGATAGGATTTTAACATAGCTTCTTTCTTCTTTAAAATATTGGTTTTTATTTTTTCCTGGGGCTTTTCATAGGGTAACATTGTCCCCCTCAAACTAATGGCAGGCATCCAATGTTCAGAATGCAAAAATTTCAGGGTATGGGTTGTGGTTAAAAATTCTCCACAGGGCCCTACTTCATTTATAACATCAAAACCTAATCTGTCTTCATCTATTTGGATATCTTTTAAAAAATGCTTTAACATTCCTATAATTTCCAAATCAACTATAAATTTTTCATAAGACATAGCCATAAAAGTATCCAAAATACCCGCACTATGGATAATAAAATTTATCTTTTCTTGGCAGCTAACCATGAGCAGCATCATACTTTCATAACCACTCTGGACATCAATACTTTTTGCATCATTTTTTATTCCCCCGCTGCGACACGGCAACCCATACATTTTAGCCAAGCGGGCACAGTAAGCTACAATGAGAGCACTATCAGGGGAACCCGCACAGGAACAACATGTTCTCATATCAGCATTACTACCTTGTACACCATAAATCACAGGGGTACTTTCGCGAATCATCTGGGTAACCACAATTCCTGCCAAAGCCTCCGCATTAGCCAAAACAAGATGTCCGGCAAGTGTAATAGGACCAGTAGTCCCTGCCATTGGTGCCGGAGAAATAATAACCGGCTGCCCGTATTTAGCAAAAACAAGTATTGTTTCAAGAGACTTTTTGCTGAGCTGTAAAGGAGATGACGTACTAATTAAACCTAAAATTCTTGGCTTTTCCGGTAAGAATTCTTTTCCTTCAAATGTAATGCCCAGCATATCCATAACAATTTCTGATTCCTCAAACCCTCCTGCTCCTCCCATTAAACATTTATCAGAAAGTGTAATTGCAGTATACAGCATTAGGGGGAAACTATGATTAGGATGTAGGTCTGCCGGTTGAACAAGAATACCCCCATTAACATTAAAAAAGCTGCTTTGATGAACCAGCTTCACTAAATTAATATAATCTTTAAAAAAAGCTGACCTTTTTACTCCATCAAAATCTGCCATCATAGGAGCACCGTAACCCGGGGCAAATTCTATATGATCGGCACCGAAAGTCATATTATATTGAGGGTTTCTGGCATAAACTGTAAAGCATTGCGGTGCCTTTCCCACCCAGTGCATAACCTGATTTTCTGTAAAATAAGCAACTTCCCCCGCTGTTTTAATCCCATTTCTTTTGACTATTTCGATAACTTCCGGGTGATCCAGCCTAATTCCTGTCTTTTCTAGAATATTCATAGACCCTTGATGGATTTTTATTAAATCATGAGACAACTTTATTCCTCCTAGACTCTCAATCCTCGTGGTGTAACAAAATACTGGATACGACCAATAATAAAATCGGCTAAAAGGGCAAGGGCTGCCGTTGGGATGGCACCGGCCAGCAGTAAAGAACTATCAACCATCATAATCCCTTGCTGAATTAAATCCCCTAAACCCCCTCCACCGATAAAGGCTGCCAGAGTGGCTAATGAAACAGCCTGGACAGTAGCTGTTCTAACCCCTGCCAGCATAACCGGAACCATTAAAGGTATCTGTACCTGCAACAGTATCTGGGAATCCTTCATTCCCATTCCCCTTGCTGCTTCTATCACACTATGATCTACTCCTTTAATACCTACATAAGTATTTAATAGAATGGGCAGTATTGCCCTAAGAAATAGGGCAAATAAAGAGGGTGCAAAGCCAATACCTAAGAGAGGTATGCATAAGCCAAGGATTACCAGGCTGGGTATAGCCTGACCTAAGTTGGCAATGGTCAAAATCGGTCCCTCAAAAAAAGTTATTCTAGTCGCCAGAATAGCCAGAGGGATAGCCACCACCAAGGCTAAAATAACTGATACTCCTGTCAGCTTGATATGCTGCAGTAAAAGTAATCCAAACTCTTGTTGGTGGGTGAGAATATAGCGTATCATCCTATCCCCCCCTAACCATATTTTTGTTTATTAATTGACTATCCGTTCTCCAAACTTCAAGCTTTTTTTGAAGTTTTACTAGCAGCCAATCTGAAAGAATTGCCAAAATGCATAAAGGAAGTGCCCCGGCAATTATTTTATCAATATCTACAGTAAACATACCCATAAAAATCAGATCGCCAAGTCCTCCGGCTCCAATGTAGGAAGCAATGGTAGCAATGCCAATAGCCATTACCGTAATCATCCGGACCCCTGCCATTATTACAGGCAAGCCAAGAGGAAGCTCAATCATTAATAATAATTGCCTCCCTGTCATTCCCATTCCCGTAGCTGCTTCGATTATACTTGGATCAATTGTTTCAATACCGGATACAGTATTAAGGATTATGGCTAATTGGGAATAAAGAATAAGCGCAATGATGGTAGGCTTCATACCTAGCCCAAATAAGGGAATCATAAGAGCAAAAAGAGCTAAGCTTGGTATAGTATACAAAACACCTGCAATGCTGATTACAGGTCCCTGTAAAAATTTCCAGCGGGTAAGCAAAATCCCAATGGGTACACCAATGGCTACGGAAACAAGCACTGCTACAAAAGATATTTTCATATGCTCTAAAGTCAAGCTCATGACCCGGTCAGGATATTGAAGTAAATAGTTCATGCTTGTTCTTTCACCTCCCCAAACCACATTCTGGTTCTAAATATGGTTCTCCTACTATTTTATAAAGGCAATTATAGGTTAACAGACCCACCAGTTTTGACTTTTCGTCGGTTACGGCCAGGTAGCCTGCATCATTCCTAACCATTTTAGTTAGGGCTTCCTTAAGAGAATTGTCCTGGGAAACAAAAGTTAAGGGTGTCACAATTACTTCTGATACATGGCAGTGGTCCGGAGACTTTTCTATGTCTTGTCTATTGACATAACCACAGATGGCTCCGCCTTCATCAACTACCACGATACTCCGATAGTTTTGAGCAAATAACCTTCTAGCGTGCTGGATGGTATCATTAAGCCTAAGAGTACTTATTGATGTAATCATGGCATCTTTTACCTTAATCAGACTCAACTGCTTCAATGTATGATCGGTTCCGACAAAGTCACGGACAAAATTATTTGCAGGATTGCGCAGGGTAGCTAAGGGGGTATCACATTGGACAATTTTACCATGGTCCATAATAACTATACGGTCAGCAAATTTTAGGGCTTCATCCATATCATGTGTCACAAACACTATTGTTTTCTTAACCTTTTGCTGTAATTTTATAAATTCATCCTGCATCTGCTCCCTGGTAATGGGGTCAAGGGCACCAAAAGGTTCATCCATCAGCATGATAGGAGGGTCTACAGCCAAAGCCCTGGCAACACCAACCCTTTGACGCTGCCCTCCACTTAACTGCCGTGGATACTTGTGCATAGAAACAGCAGGATCGAGCCCCACCATCTCAAGCAGTTCTTCTACTCGGTTCATCTGTTTTTCTTTGGACCATTTTTGCAAACGAGGAACTAAGGCAATATTTTCTCCCACAGTCATGTGGGGCAACAGTCCAATTTCTTGTATTACATATCCAATCCGCCGCCGCAGCTGGAAAGGATCCTGTTCACTGATATCCTTTCCTTCAATAAAAATTTTCCCTTCTGAAGGCTCAATCAGCCTGTTAATCATTTTCATGGTAGTTGTTTTTCCGCATCCTGACGGTCCTATCAATACAATAAATTCCCCTGATTGTATTTCAAGATCTACACCATCGACAGCAGCATGTCCGTTAACAAATCTTTTAGTTACCTGTTCTAATTTAATCATAATTCTACTCTCCTTTAGGGAAAGGATGGAATAGCGGGATAACTATTCCATCCCTTACTTGAAAAGTATTTTATTTAATCAGCCCGTTATCCTTCAGGAACTGCCTGGCTACGTCAACAGGTTCTTTTTTCTTTTCGTCAACTTCGAAATTTAAATTTGCCATGGTAGTGTCATCAAGCTTTCCGGCCAATTTGTTAATTATATCGGCAACAGCAGGATCTTTCTCCAAAAGGTCACCTCTAACTACGGGAGCTGCAAAGTACGGCGGGAAGTAGTGCAGGTCATCCTCAAGGTTGATAAAATTGAAAGCGGGTATCCGTCCATCGGTGGCAAATCCGGATATGGCATCAACCTTACCTTCTTTTAAAGCCTGGTACATGACACCGGAATCCATCCCCTTGGCTTCCTTAAATTTAAAGCCATATTTTTCCTCAAGACCGGCAAGACCATCAGCCCGCGGTATAAATTCTTGGGTAGCACCAATAACCATTTCACCTGCTTTGTCTTTTAGATCGGAGATTTTAGTGATGCCTAATTGATTGGCTCTATCTTTCGTCATGGTAATAGTGTAAGTATTATTGAATCCCCATGGCTCCAGCCAAACTAAATTCCATTGGGCTTTATATTCTTCCTTAACTTTTTCGTATGCTGTCTGGGGATCCGTGATTAAATCTTTTTTGAGAAGTGCAATTAACCCTGTTCCAGTATATTCCACATAAACGTTAACTTCACCTTTCACCAAAGACTCGTGTACCAGTCCGGTACCCCCTAAACGAAGCTTTTTCTCCACCGGGTAGCCTGCGTCCTCCATTAGTACTGCAACCATTTCCCCTACAATTAATTGCTCAGTAAAATTTTTAGACCCCACTACAATTTTGGGTTTTTCTACAGGTTGGCTGGATTTATCTGCAGGTGCCGGTGCTGAACCGCCACAGCCTGCAATTAACAATGTCCCAATCATTAATAAAACTAACAACCATAAAATCTTACGCATTAATTAATCCTCCCCTTATTGATTATTTTTAGAAGTTTCAGTTATTTGTCTAGTTGCAATATTCAGAAAATTTATTAAAATTATTTTTGCCATGTTCCAGGGATGGGGTATTTCCGGATGAAATTGTGTCCCATAAATTAGCTTATTACGAGCTTTAATAACTTCAATACACACAACACCATCGCTGTCCTGTGATGTGGCTAAAACCTCAAAACCGGTAGGTACAACTTCTATGGACCAACTATGGTACTGTGGTCCATAAAATGGATTGGACATCCCGCTAAATATAAGGTCATTTTTCTCAATTGTAATCGGCGGTATATTACCCTTTATCAGTGACTCTATATCTTTGGTGCAGTAACTTCGGCCAATACTCTTGGCAAAAGTAATTCCTTCCTGTTGGGCAAGCAATTGATGTCCGTTACACACTCCTAAAATGGGGATATCTGTATGCCTAATAATCTCAAAGACACCGTTATATTCAAACCTGGGCAGCATTTCACCCCAGCGGTCCGAACCTGTAAGAAAGATGGCAACAGGCTGTGGATTCATTTTGTTTAGTAAATCTAAAGAAATTTTATATGCCGGTATTTCTACAACCTTAAGTGACCATGGGGGAGCAACATGCCCATTTAAACCCAAAATTGCAGCTCGCAAATCAGTATTTTGATTTTTTTGGTCCGAACAACGGGTGCCTATAACTAAAACATAGGGATCATTCTCTACCACAGGAACAGGGGGTTGACTCCGTGTGTAAAAAGTCACCTCATGTACCCTGGGAACAGGACCAATCCACCCTGTAATATATAGTTTGAAGAAGCGGGCAAAAACAGGATTGTTGTCTAAAACAATATCCGCCCTAAAAGCATTTGAGCCTTCTACACGGGCAGAAGGAATATCCTCCCATTCCTCGCCATCAATACTATACAACCATAGGTAATTTGATAGTCGTCCCGATAAATCAATACTCCGATTGATATAGTCATATTGCTCATTCTTTTTACCCTGCCAACCCGCCATCCCACAAAGCAGCCAGATGCGTGATACTTCTACCGGTTTTTCTAATTCAAATTCAATCCAGTAATGCTCCTCGTTCCCTACCCCTTCCCAATAATTAGTACCGTATTCATCGTAGTCCTGGATATTTTCCAAACCATAACCATGGGATGAAGTGATTTTTACAGCGGGGACTCGGATACCGTAAAACTTTTCATTATAAGTTGATTGTACAAAAAACCTAGCAGTTACGCCTCCTATTTCACATCCCCAATTACTTGAATTACCTTTACCATCAACAGCCAATACCCTCCAGAAATATTGCAAATTATCATGCAGTTTCATGTTTTTTTTAGGCCTCCATGATGTTACATGAATTTTTTCTGGAATATCTCGGCATTCAGTTAAGTTTGGGCTATTAAAATCTGGAGTGGTATCTATCTGGAGAGTATATGTCCTCTTCCCCTCCCCCCCTTCACTGTTATTCCAGGCCAAAACGGGCCTTAAATTAGTTATTGTTTCATCCAGGCGGGGCACTATTGACAAGACAGGTGCAGAGATTTTTTTTACATCAGAACAAAACTTTTCTAAATAATTCTCTCCCAAATGAGTTATCCCCTTCCTTAAATCTTTTAGTACTCGGTAATTAATTCCGGAATGTCTAATTTCAGACTCCTTACAACTTCCTTATCAATAGATAGAGGCTCATGATTTTTCAAAATACTTTCTGCAATCTTCCTGGCCTTAGTTCTTCCGTCCAATGCACCATCAGCTTCCCAATTGGTCCGATTATTCCGATCGGCAACCTGAGGCAGATAGAATTCACTACGGATATGATTAACTGTATGGGGTTGTACCAAGAAATTCCCCCCAGTTCCCACCGCCTTTATGACATCCACCGCAAGAGAATCCTCATTTACTTCTATCCCTCGCAGTGCGCGCATTACCATTCCGTTGATTTCATCATCAATTACATATTGTTCATAGGCTACAGTCATTCCAGACTCAAGCAAACCTGCAGCATCGTGAATGTAATTTGCCCCTGCTAGTGCGACCAACATGGAAGTTGACATTTTTTCATATCCTGACTGGACATCGGGAATTTTTGCTTCCGTGACACCGGCAGTGGCATAGATAGGAAGATTATAAAACTGTGCCAGTTGGGCCCCAACAGCATTCATAATTCCGTTTTCCACTGCTCCAAAGAGAAATGCCATGGTTCTCATATCTGCTGTGGTTGGGACATAACTAAACAAAACAGGGGTTCCCGGATTCACAATTTGGGTCAGCAATATTCCGCTTAAAGCTTCGACATTAAGCTGGACTAAAGTGCCTGCCAATGTAATAGGCGAGGTCATACCGGCAATAGGAGCAGCTGGTGTTGCTAAGGGAATTCCGGCCTGGATTACTTCCAGCATCAATTCGGTGTATTTGGCATCCATCTTTAAAGGACTCATGATGCATGTAATCATGGAAAGTATGGGACGCTTCCGCAAAGCTTCTCTGCCCCCCATGATTGCTTCCCCCATTTTAATTACCTTACGAATACCTTCTAAAGTATAAACTCCACCCATTACATGTTTAGAGGTGTTGTTAAGTCCGGCAAAAAAACGGTTAACATCAACATTTTCCTGTCGCAATTCACTGGGATATACGGGAAGCACAAAGAAATGGACATGATCCAAGGCATCCACCAATTTTGCGGTGTTTCGAACATCCGATAATAAAGTAGGTCTTCTTGCTCCGCTCTCCAAATCGAGAATGTTTAGAGCAGTACCCCCTGTTCCTAAATAGACATTTGTTCCTCCCAGATGAAGGTCATTCTTTTCTTCCCGACCACAAAGGATAACTTGAGATGGAGCCTTTTTAATTTTATCCATCAACCAATTTTCCGACGCATAAAACCTTTTTCTCTTATAATCTACTTCAGCTCCTGCTTCTGCAAAAAACTTGAGTGCCAAAGGTTCGTGAACTTCCACTCCTACTTCTTCAAATATTTTCATGGAAGACCTGTGAATTATTTCAATTTCCTGGGGAGAGATCGGTTTATAAGATCCCCCGGGCAAACCACGTAATGCCATGTGTTCTCTCTCCTAATCACTTATTTTTCAAATCATCATTGCGCATTCATTAATCTCTTGCACAACTCGGTAGCAGATGCAGCATCTGGAGCAAAACCATCTGCTCCAATTTCATCGGCAAATTCTTGGGAAACTGGAGCTCCTCCCACAATTGCCTTTACTTTCAGTCCCTCTTCTTTACATAGTTCAATGGTATCTTTCATATGCAGCATGGTTGTGGTAAGCAAAGCTGACATGGCAACAATATCCGGATTATATTTTTTTACAGCGTCAACAAATTTTTCCGGTGGAATATCAATTCCGATGTTAACAACAGTAAAACCGCTGCCTTCCAACATCATGGCTACCAGGTTTTTCCCAATATCATGCAGATCCCCTTTCACCGTTCCAATCACTACTTTTCCGATACTGGGCATATCACCATCAGCTATCAAGGGTTTTACAATTTCAATTCCTGCTGACATGGAACGGGCCGCCATTAATACCTCAGGTACAAACATATCACCATTTTTAAAACGCACTCCGACCACATTCATTCCAGCAATTAACCCCTCATTAATAATTTCCAGAGGGTTATTTCCGGCATCTAAAAGCTGCTTAGTAATTTCTTTTACCTGGCTCTCATTTCCTGCAATAACAAATTGTGATAAACTTTGATAGACTGACATAGTTAGTGCTCCTTTCTTTTCATTAAAATATGTCTTTTCCCTTAATTCCCGGAAACATTTGGCGAATTTGTGCCTGAATCTCGGGTTCAATAGGGGTCACTCTATGCTCATATAATATCTTTTCAGCTATTATATGAGCCCGGGCATGGGCATCTAGGGCTCCTTTTTGATTCCACGTTATTCTGTTCCATCTGTCTGATACTTTGGGCATATAAAATTCTTTTCTAAAATGTTTTGCCGTATGGACATTAGCCAGGAAGTTGCCGGCAGGTCCTACTTCTTTAATGACATCAATGGCTAATGTTTCTTTATTTACTTCCACACCCTTGAGTACACGAAGCACGTTGCCAAGTATCTCATTATCGATGACCGTTTTCTCATAAGATACTGTAGTACAGTTCTCTAAGAGACCAGCGGCATCATGTATCCAGTTAGCTCCTGAAAGACCTAAGGTCATTGCTTGACAAGCGCTTTCATATCCGGCCTGGGCATCGTTTAATTTTGAGTCGGACTGTCCCCCTGTAGCATAAAGGGGCAAATCATAGTATTGGGCCATCTGGGCAATTCCAACATTTATCATAGAAGATTCAATTGCTCCGGCTACGTACGTGCCGGTTTGCATATCCATAATGCTGGAGGTGGTCCCAATAAATGCAGGACATCCTGGATTTACTAGCTGAGCGAGGGTTAATCCGGCCAATGATTCAGCTAAATTAATGGTAATAGTGGATGCCAAGGTGACTGGTGATGTGGCTCCAGCCAATGGTTCAGAGGGAACAGCCAGCGGCAGCCCTTTCATTGCTACTTCAATAAGAAAATCTGTGTAGTGCCAGTCCATAACTAGAGGGCTTACCATTAGAGTTATAAATGAGACAAAGGGTCGTTCCCTTAGTTTATTAGCACCCCCCGCAACCATCTCGGCAACCTTGATTGCTTCCCTTAAACCTTTCATGGTATACATTCCACCCATGATAGGCTTAGTTGTATTGGTAATTGCCCAATAAAAACGGTTTACGTCTACATCTTCTTCCGGTACATCTGCCGGATAAGTGTGAATTACATAAAACGCAAGGTTTTCTAAGGCATCCATTAAACGGCCAAAATCTCTGACATCCTGTGTATTGGTAACTCGTCTTTCTCCGGTTTCAAAATCCAGGGCATACATAACTGTTCCCCCGGTACCAAAGTGGACCCTGTTTTTCTCTAAAACAGCATCATTTTTTTCATCTCTTCCGTGGATAATGATTTTGGATGGGGCGGTCTTAATGGCCTTTTCCAGCATTACCCGGGGTATTTTTACGATCTCTGTGTTTGGATCACAGATTGCTCCATTTTTTTCGAAAATCTCAAAAGCCTGTTTGCTTTTTACTTGCATGCCAACTTCCTCTAGGAGTCTTACTACTCCTTCGTGGATAGCATTAACATCTGCATCATTGAAAAAGCGCAGTTGTCCACCTAATTGAGCAGAATACATTTTGAAAAGCACTTCCTTTCTTTGGGATAAACTATATGCCACCCCGTAAAATATTCACCTCCTTAAAAAAACGGGGTTATCAAACTGAAAAAATTGGACTTCCAACTCGCAGCAAGCCGCTAAGGATTCGGATATCTTTAAGGTCATCCAGGGAACGGACAATTTTGATAATTTCCATTCTTTTGTCTTTATCTAAATAAGGGCCTGTAAATTCATTAAACTTAAAAATCAGGTCATCCCAGTCCAAAGGATTTTCAGGATCTCCTTTAACAAGATGCACCTCTTCCCGGAAGCTTAGTCCATCTGCCATCTCCATTATTACCCGTGCTGGCCGTGCAGCAGGAAATAATGGCTCCAAGTCTATCGCGTGAACCATTTTGATTTTTCCTATTATTTTCCTCACATCAAGATTCTTAAGGTTTTCTTCTGCTACCTGCTTGGGTCCTACTTTACCAAACACCAAGGCGTTAGCCACCGTAAAAGGAATGCTGTACTGAGCTGCCTCAGAGCTTTTTGGGAAACTATGGTTTAAAGTAAGGGCTTTTTTGAATGTTTCAATACGGATTTCCTTTACATTCTGCAAATTAGGATGATATTTTTCTCTAATTTGCAATGCCGCTGAAATGGGGGAATGGGACCAACGGCATGAAGTAAACTGTTTAAAATAAATATTTAAATTTTCGAATTTTTCTCCAAAATTGCATAAAATTTCTTTAATTTTTGGCAGATAGTCTTGTTCATCAAGAAGAATTTCTTCGGGACCAGTAAAACCCTCCTGGGCTAAAAAAGCAGCGAAAACACCTGTGGCAGCACCCCAGCCAATACTTTCCTTAGTCATAGCCCCGTAAGCAATTGACTTTCCGCACTGAGCCGTGGGTCCGTAAACTTCTCCAATAGTTAAGGCGTTTAGCAAGCTCTTTTCCTTTAACCCCAGCAAACGTGCAGCTGCAGCTGCAGAACCAAATACTGCCCAACCACCTGAACCGTAAAAACGCTTTTCATGAATTGAATTCATCACTACTCCGCAGCGTATGGATAGTTCATAACCGATAACTACTGCAGTTAAAAATTCCTTCCCTGTTACTTGTCGCACTTCCCCTACAGATAATGCAGCCGGAAAAACCATTGCACCCGGATGACCTACTGCACCCCGGTGCCCATCATCTACATCCAGGGCACTGCCCAATGTACCGTTGACAAAAGCTGCGGAAACCGGAGACATAAGTATCGGAAAACCAATAATGGTACATTGATTATCCGTTCCAAACCATTTAGAACTTCTCATGGCAATGTCTGCAGCCTGGGTTTGTCTACCGGCAAAAGCTGCCCCTAAAAAGTCCAGCAAGCATTTTTTTGCCGTCTCAATGACTTCTTGTGATAAGGAATGAAAATCCATAGATTGACACCTGGCAGCAATCTTTTTAATATCCATTTTAGCACCTCTTCTTTTGCACCTTATTTGCAAAAGACATGCCAAAAAAAACAAAAACAAAAGACCCTAAAATTGGGCTTTTGTTTTCTAGATACCCTCAAACATTTTTCAAATTGAAAACTGCTTAGCAAAAGAATGTTAAATTATTTCAGTTTTCAATTTGAAAATATTTTTCATTTTGAAAACTCAGATATATGATATTTTTTTCCTCTCCGGTAAAGAGTAGTTAGCCCCATACCTAGTGCAGCAGCTGCCTGCTGTTTGCCCTCCAAAGAATTTCCGTAAAAATTAAGTGCTTTAATTATTAGTTCTTTCTCTACCATTTCCAAAGTGGGTATCTCCCGAGGCTGGTTATCCCCTTTAATAATTGCCTGCTTAATACGCTGTGGTAAATGATGCACTTCTATATAAGATTTATCTGCCATGTGAGTACAATACTCCACAGTGTTCTGGAGTTCCCTCACATTTCCCGGCCAGCTATATTTTTTTAAAATACTTTCAGCTTCCTCTGTAAATCCATCTATGGACTTATTTAAGATTGTATTATAATAGTTAAAAAAGTGTTTAAGCAAAACAGGGATATCCTCTACTCTTTCCCTAATAGGAGGTACATAAAAAGGGATTACATTCAATCGGTAATAAAGATCTTCGCGGTACTCTCCTCTTTTTATCATACTTTCAAGGTCACGATTTGTGGCTGTTATCAGACGAGCCTCAAGCTTAATAGGATTAACCGCCCCAATTCTTTCAAAGCTTTTTTCCTCCAGTACCCTTAAGAGCTTTGACTGTAAGTGCAAAGGTATATCTCCTATTTCGTCCAGGAAAAGTGTGCCTTGCTGAGCTAATTCAAATTTACCTACTTTTCCGCCTTTTTTAGCCCCTGTAAAAGAGCCCTCCTCATACCCAAAAAGCTCACTTTCCAAGAGCGTTTCAGGAATTGCGGCACAGTTGATACCAATAAAAGGACCCTTACCTCTTCCACTTTCGGCATGAATAGCGCGGGCAAAGAGCTCTTTTCCGGTACCACTTTCCCCACGAATTAAAATAGTTGAATTACTTTTTGCTATTCTTTGGACCTGATGTTTTAGCATAATAATTGAATCGCTTTGACCCAATATGTTATCCAGACCATAATTATCATGACCGGTTAAAGTATGAATAAATTTTCCAACCCTTTCAAGGTCCTGTATTACGGCAACAGCGCCTACAACTTCCTCATGAGTAAAAATGGGATGAGCGCTGACCACTAAACGGATATTGTCTTTATTTTTTTTCAACATAATTTCTTTTTCTTCAAAACCTCGCTTTTTTCTAACTACATCTATGAGAGAGGATTCGCAAGTAATTAACTTTATATTTTTTCCGACAATTTCAACTGACTGTAATTGAAGAAGGTTTTCTGCACTTTTATTAAAATAAGTAATAATTCCATGTTCGTTGATGGCAATAATACCTTGTCCTACAGCATTAATGACTGCCTGTAATTCTGATGTGGTAACGGTAAGCTGTTCTAATAAAACTTTTTCCGAAATTTTGCTGGATATCAAATCGGCCATTCTACTAAGAAAATCCAGTAATCTATCCTTTTTGTTTAACAAAGTTTCTTCCTGGTGCTTATCAAAAGTAATTAAACTAATTGAACCAATACATTGATTACTATATACAATAGGATAAATTATTTGAGCATTATAATAACAATTTTCATGAAGGGGACAAGTTTTACAATATTCATGTTTTCCAGGTTCAGGTACGATAATTGCTTGGTTTCGGCGTTGAACCTCGCGGTTAATTACACCATAATCCATGCACTTACCAATCTTAGTTCTGGCAGCACCTGTTCCAGCTACCCTAACTAAATCTGTTCCGACAATTTCTACATCAACACTTAATACTGCAGCAATAGCTTCTGCAACCTTCTGCACTGTTTGAGAGATATCATTTAAAACAGCCATTGTTAACCCCCCAAAATATTTCCTTTCAATTTCGTAGTTGGAAATATTTAATAATGATATAGATAAATTCTAAAAATTCACTCTTTTTCCTTCTTTATATATGCATCTCCTAAAAAACTTAATTACATTAAAAAACACAAGAACTCTAGAGGCTAGAGTTCTTAAGAAATTTTATATTGGATTAACAGTTTTTGTTATAGCGACATCTGGGGTAACGGCAGTCGCTGCAGTCTCCCTTGTTACCTGCAATGGGCGGCTCCCCTTTTACTTCATTTTCAATAAAGTTAATTGTTTTCTCAATCTCCTCTTCGCTGCCCTCAACGGCTAAGACCACAGCACCTTCATTGCCGCCAATTCCACCGGAAGCAACGTGGGTAGCCTTTACTCCAAATAGAATCTTCAATGCTTCTATTTCAGTAACAACAATTGTATTGGGAATACAAAACATACCGAAATCTGCTCCTAAAGAATGGTCAATTGTGCGGGCTCCAACTGCTTTAGCAGCTTCTTTGACAGAAGGAACTAATTTTTCCAGACCTACAGGAGTAATATATTTTAATCCTTGAGAAGTTACCGTACCAATTATTTTAGGTATTGTGCCACCGTCAAAACCTGAGGTAACTACTCCTACATTTCCTTCAGTATCTACCGCATTGGCACCTTTGATTACCACAGTTTCTACATGGAAATCCTGGAATGCATCAGCAACTGATTTATCAACAGGCTTTCCTTTATAAATCACACTGGGAAAAGGCTTTCTGACCTCAGGCTTAGTAACACACAATACTCCGTCAGTACTTGTACCGACAGTTCCCAGATGGGGCTCTATTCCTTTGTCTCCCAAAATTTCCTGGGCTACAAAACCGTTAGTAGTACCCCCCGCTAAGATAATATAAGCCTTTTCCTTAGCTTGCTTTACCTCCTCCATAGCGGCAACTGCTTTAGCAATTAAGCGTCTTGATTCAGCAGACTTTAACGTAAAAACCGTTTTCAAGTCGAGGACCTCCTTTTTATTAAATATATTATTATTATCTAAAATTGCAGGAAATCCTGCTTAACTTCATTTTTTTCTTCTGCTGTATATATGGATTGAGTATTTTGAAAGGTATGTATTATAATAATGGTTAGCAACTATTCTTCGATTAAAAAGGATGTCAGATATGAAAACGATTAAATTAACTGAATATAGCCATGGAGCTGGCTGTGGGTGTAAGATTGCGCCCTCAGTTTTGGATTGTATCATTAGGACAACCCGTGAAACTATAGCCTATCCTCAGCTCTTGGTGGGCAACAGCAGCAATGATGATGCCGCAGCCTTTGATTTGGGAAATGGAACCTCTATCCTTAGTACTACCGATTTTTTCATGCCTATTGTGGACGACCCCTTTACCTTTGGCAAGATTGCAGCCACTAATGCCATTAGTGATATTTATGCCATGGGGGGTAAGCCCCTCATGGCAATTGCAATTTTGGGCTGGCCACTGAAAACTCTTCCTCCTGAAATCGCCGGTCGGGTTATTGACGGAGGGCGAGCCGCATGCGATTGTGCAGGTATCCCCTTGGCAGGCGGGCATTCCATTGATTCACCGGAGCCTATCTTTGGCTTAGCAGTTACAGGTTTGGTAGAAAATACCCGCTTAAAGCAAAATAATAAGGCTGCCCCAGGTTGTGAAATATTCCTTACTAAACCATTAGGAATTGGTATCCTGACAACTGCCCAGAAGAGAAAAAAAATTGAAGGGAATGATCTGAACCCGGCAATTGAAGCCATGTGTACCCTAAATAGTATTGGTGCCCAAGTTTCAGCAATACAAGGTGTTCTTGCCCTCACTGATGTTACAGGATTTGGGCTCTTAGGGCATCTAGGGGAAATTTGCAAAGGCAGTGGTGTTTCGGCAATAATAAACTATGACCAAGTCCCGTTGCTGCCAAACACAAAAAAATACCTTTATCTGGATTGTGTATCTGGCGGTACCATTAACAACTTTAACAGTTATGGGCACACTATTGAGGAAATGACAGAAGAACAAAAATATATTCTATGTGATGCCCAGACATCAGGAGGGTTGCTTGCCGTTGTAAAAAAAGAAAGTGTCCAGGAATTTCTTGCATTAACCTCCGCCGCTGGACTATCACTTGCTTCTATCGGTCAAACCTGTGAACCAAAAGAGAAATTAATTAAAGTTATATAAAAGGGAATGTGTAATATGGCAGCCTATTCAACAAATGATTTTGAAAAGATAGTTATAGATGAGATTCCTCTCATAGATGTGCGTGCCCCTATTGAATACACCAGAGGTGCCTTTATTAATGCTTTCAATTTGCCCCTAATGAATGATGAGGAAAGACGTTTAGTAGGTATCCAATATAAACAAAGGGGTAATGAAGAAGCAGTTAAACTGGGACATAAACTAGTATCAGGTGAACTCCGAAAAGCTCGTATTGATGCCTGGGTTTCCCATTTAAACCAATACCCCCAAAGCATGCTTTACTGTTTCAGGGGAGGTCTCCGTTCCCAGATAAGCCAGCAATGGATATATGAGGCAACAGGCAAGGAGATTCCTCGACTGGAAGGTGGGTATAAAGCCTTTCGTAATTATCTAATCAACGCCCTCAGTCCTTGGGAACAAATCAGCACCCCAATTTTGCTAGGGGGTTATACCGGTTCCGGTAAAACCATATTGTTAAATAAACTTGATAATTCCATTGATTTGGAACGTATAGCCAACCACCGGGGGTCATCCTTCGGCAGGTTTACCACACCTCAGCCCACCCAGATCAACTTTGAGAATAACCTCGCTTATGCCTTGATACAGCATCGACACCAAGGCTACCGTTATATGATACTGGAAGATGAAGGGCCTAATATAGCTAAATGCTTTATTCCCAAACCCCTGGTAGAATATTTCAATAGCGGTCATTTAGTACTAATGGATCCACCCTTTGAGGAACGGCTGGATATCACTTTGCAGGAATATGTAATACATGTCCAGGCAACTTTTCTTAAATTGTACGGTGAGGAACAAGGACTTCTGGAATGGTTCAACTATATCAGTGAAAGTATAATTCGGGTTAAAAAACGTCTGGGAGGAGACCTGTGCCAACGGGTCATAACTGCTTTTGAGCTTGCCTTCCAGGAACAAATGGCTGCGGGCAGCTATCATGTGCACCAAAACTGGATTGCCATCTTGCTAAAGGAATACTACGACCCTATGTACCT
>JBMOKT010000029.1:0-60789 GCA_049323895.1 Bacillota bacterium
ACTCCATATTTAAACTGCCCATTAATTCAAGAACAATATCCTGACACCTGATGAGGTAATAATTCGCCTTTTCAACATCCTTTTCCTCCAAAGCTCTCCGGGCTTGTCCAGAAAATTTTACCGCCCCATCCAAAAGCATAAGAAGAAGTTTTTCCGGGGTTGCTGTATTAACTGACTGCTGTTTGTACTGGGCATAAGGGTTATGGGCTAGGGCCAAAATAAATCACTCCTTTATATTGGTTGTTAGTGGCTAGTTGGCTAGTGGCTAGAAATTTAGTGGCTAGTTTAACTTCTTACCGTCTTACCCTGGGCGAGTGGGCGGGTAAAAACAATTGTAACCACGGGGTCCTTTGGATCACACAGACAGTTGTAAAAGATTTCACTTCGTTAGATTAAGATTTCGTGCAATAAATTGCACTAGTTTTTAAAAACCATAATCTAGCATCAGCGGAATCTTTAATGACAATTAATAATCTAGCGTAAGCGAAACCCTTTGTTATACTGTTCCTTCTTAACCTTTACCTGACCCTCTAGAATCCACTTAAAGCTTACCTTTACCTTAAACTGACTTTGTCAGTTTGTTATCTTGCTTTATTAATAAAAGCTGCCTGGGATTGATAGGGATTGTATGCCTGGTGAACCTTTCTTCCTTGACGGACCTTGCCTACCTTATCTTTTAGTATAAAAAGGAATTCTGCAGCTGCATTTCTATTTTCCTTGTCAACATCAATTATTGACTGGAGAACAGGTTGAAACATATTATTGTTATTACCCATCTTTTTTAAATCAAAATCCAACAGGTTTATTTTATTGATGTAAGCCTGTTTTTCATCAAGCAGTCTCTGAAGCTCATCAACGTCATTGGCATCTAAAGCTTTTTTCTGCTCCAGGGTAAGATTGTAGATATTCTGTAAATATTCTAATTTCAGCTGTTGCAAATCCTTTAGATTATTCATTAATAACACAACCTTTTTATCTTTATTACTGCCCGCCGCCGAACTGCTGCATCATCCAGGCACTTTGGGAATTCATTTGCTGCAGGGCCTTTTCCATGGCCGTAAACTGCTGCCAATAGCGGTCCTCCGCCCTAGTTAGGTAGTCATTTAAGGAGGTGAGCCGTTTATCATAATTGGAAATGTCCTTATCCAGCATACTAATGCTCCCATACTCGGTTACAAAATCTATAAGTATACTAGAATTGACACTGCGGTACAAGTCGGCATTGTCTCCAGTTCCCGCTTTGGTAATAATATCTTTCATGCCAACAATTATGTTGTCATAGAGCCTTTTAATCAGCCCGCTTTCCTTTCTTTTCTGCTGTATTTGGCTGGCTGTAAGATATCTATCATCCTTATTCAAATCAGTACTGGGTTCTTTGAACAATAATTGAATTACTCCATCGACATCTTGTTGAATTGCTTCTTTCAGTTTAGTTTCGTCAATTGTAAGCTGCCCGCCTTTAGAACCGGAAAAGTACCCCTCGGTTGAAATACCTATTTGGGTTAATTGGTTAAAAGCACCTTCTACCCCCTCAACTTGTTCATACATACCGCCGCGCATACTAAGAAGGGTTCTTTGCAATACCATGTCGCCCTTTACTAAGCCACTTTTAGCCTTTTCCTCCCACAGCTCAATCTCTTTTTCCGACATGGATTCTTTCTGTTCAGCCGTTAAAGGAGCATAGCTGCTGTATCTCTTTTCACCTAATTCGCCGTTTAATTTTGTAACAAGTTCATTGTATTTTTCTACAAACTTGCTTATCTTTTCATATACTGCATCCACATCGGTGGTTACATTTATGGTAAAGTCACCTTTAGCCTTTAAATCAAAGGTTATCCCGTTAATAGTAAATTGATTGCTGCTTTGCTCAATATTCTGAGCAGCGCCGAAATCTATAATGGCATTTTTACCACTATAAGCGTTGCCTGCGGTTATGTACTGGGAAACCCCTGTATCATCTATATGCTTAAGCTTAAGGGTACTATTATCACCAGAAATAAAGGCTGTATTTCCGTTACTTAAAAGGCTGCTATCGGTAACTTGAATGGTATTTTCAGTCCCGGTGTCTTTAGTCTGCAGGAAAAAACGATCAATAGAAGAATCGTAGACAGCTGTAACCCCTATATTTGCCCCATTAATTTCTGTGATAATATCATTGATGGCTACAGATGCCAAATTGGTCTTATTTATATTAACTGAACCTTTGTTGGTGGTTATGGTAAAATCGATAGTATCTGTATCGGCTAGATTAAACTGGGCAGCCACATTGGCGGTAGAACCGTCAGCAGCTTGGGTAATTTTGTCTTCGCTGCCGGCAGACCAGTTGGAGGCAAGTTGTTTTACTTTAACTTCATATGAACCTTGGACAGAGTCTGCCCTTGCACTGACAGAGGCCATATCTGGATTTGATGAGACAACCTTCTTAACCCAGTTCATGCTGCTGACAGACTTATTGAGCAAAGACCCGGTAGCAGAAGTAGTTGTTAATCCAAACTCTTTTTTAGTATCAAGGATAAAATTGGCAAAGTCTTTGTTTAGACTATTAAATAACTCCTGCCGCCACTGGATTGTTGTTTTGCTTTGCTCTAGTTTATCAACCCTAACCCGCTGAGCCTTCATAAGGTCTTTAATAATCTGCTCGGTATCCAAACCTGATGCAATTCCGCTTATGCGTAAATCCATAACTACACCACCTTATGCCCTTTCGTCTACCAACAAACCTGCTAATTCCATCATATTGGCAATCATGTCTAGAATTTTTTGGGAAGGAATTTCTTTTAATACCTCTTCAGTACTGGTATCAACTATCTTCACAACAATTTCTTTCGTTTTTTCATGAATTGAAAACTCAAGCTTTTTATCGTATATTTGCAGTTCCCTATTGGCTGCCTTAATGGAATTTATTAGGTCCTTTTCTAATATCTTACGTTGTTCTCCTTGTTGTTCACCTAATTCTTTATTACCTTTTTGGACTACATCTTTTATTTCCCTGCCCACAGGCTGAACAGGCTTAACAGGTGTGCTTTTAGTGACCCCCTCAACTCTCATTTTAAAACCCTCCGTCCTTTTCAATACTCATAATTAATATCGGTTAGATGTAATAATAATTTAGGTCACCTATGAAAAAAGACCCTGGAAAGTTTCCAGAGTCTTTTAAAAACTTGACTATCTTAATAATTGAAGGACACCTTGTGGCGCTTGGTTAGCTTGGGCCAACATAGCTTGAGCAGCTTGCGTAAGGATGTTGTTCTTGGTGAACTCCATCATTTCCTTAGCCATATCTACGTCACGGACACGGGATTCTGCAGCCTGTAAGTTTTCAGAAGCTGTGTCTAGGTTTTTAATTGTATGCTCTAATCTATTTTGGTTAGCACCCAACTTAGATCTTTCAGTTGATACTTTTTCAATGGCGGTTTGAATTGTACTTACAGCGGCATTAGCGCCAGCCTGTGTTGTTACATCAATGGCATTTACACCTAAAGCTGTAGCACTCATATTATTTACTGACAATGAAGTGTTTTGGTCTGCATTTGAACCAATTTGGAATTTAACAGACTTATCAATAACATTTATAGCTTTCGCATTACCATTAGCACCATGATTTGTCAGAACAACAAACTCAAAACCACCTATATTTAATGTTTCCCCGGCATATGCAGTAATTGCGGAATTATTAACTGTTTTGTCACCACTTAGATCTATTTCTAAGCCATTGCTGGTCAAATCAAATTTTACAGTACCATTACCGGTAACGTTTTCAGTATTAAAAGCAAAGGATAATCCACCAATATTCAATGCAGCGTTGTCTGCTTGTCCTGTTAACGTTGTTGTTGTGCCGTCTGGGCCGATTAATTCAAAATCGGCAGTTGTGCCATCATGATTTGTTACATTTAATGTATAGGAGCCGTATTTAATCTGCTGACCGGCCTGTACTGTAATATCATTTTGAATTGTGGCAGCGGTAACTGCAGTTGCACCAGAAGTTACAGTAAATGTATCTGTACCTGCAGCAACTAAGTCTAGGGAATAACTACCACTAGTTAAGTCAGATCCAATCGCTTGTAGGTTTGTATAGACGGCTGCTCCTGCACCTGTTTGTGCTGTTTTACCCATATCTCCATTTAATAATTTTTTGGTGTTAAATTCTGTATCTGTGGATATACGACTAATTTCTGCAATTAATGCGTCCATTTCCTTTTGTATTTCTCCACGGTCTGTTGAATTGTTAGTGTCATTGGCAGATTGAACTGCTAACTCCCGCATACGTTGAAGAATGGAATGGGTTTCATTTAAGGCACCTTCAGCAGTTTGAATTAAAGAAATACCGTCTTGAGCATTTCGAGAAGCCTGGTTTAATCCTCTTATTTGCCCTCTCATCTTCTCTGAGATTGCAAGACCGGCTGCATCATCACCGGCTCTGTTGATTCTAAAACCTGATGATAATTTTTCCATTGATTTAGCAGCAGATGTACTGCCCAGTCCTAGCTGGCGATGGGTGTTCATTGCCATTAAGTTGTTGTTAATTCTCATTTTTATTTCCTCCTTGAAATTTAATGCCCGTCCATGGGCTTATTTTAAAACTCACCATTTGCCAATACCTAGATTCGGCCGCTATCTAAATATTAGTAAAATGATGAAAGTTTTACTTAATAGTATATATCGGAAAAACTTTTAAATAATTTAGTATGTTAAGATAAATTTTTTCCTATTTCACTCTTTACTCTTTCACTATTTCAGTATTTTTTAAGTATTTGCTAAATAATCCTAAATCTCGGGGTACCTGGGCAGCTAGTATATTCTCTTCTTGGATAGCTTGATAAATCTCTTCACGGTGAATGTCAATCTCCTTAGGGGCATCTATTCCTACTTTAACTGTACCATCGGGGCGGACATCTACAATAGTAATTTTTATGTTGTCACCAATTATAATGCTTTCGTTTTTCCCTCTACTTAGCACAAGCATTTTGCACTGCCCCTTTAGCTTTTTTTAACTCTTCTAAAATGTAGTGTTTTGTTGAATAAACTTTTTCATTCAGTATTATCTGTTTCCCCTTAAGGTTATTAGTATTAATTATCAATGGTGCCAAAAGATTAGCCGAAATTTTGCTTAAATCTTCAGGAACAACTATTATTGAAAAAACTGCTACCTCTTCAGCCTTTTCTATATTTAATTCGTCTAAGGTACTTTCTGGTATTGTAAATTCATAATCTTTTTTAAAAATAAACGGATCTAAAATAACAAAGGCTAGATTGGCATCATCTACCGACTGGAGCCAGCAAAAGGGCAAATCCTCCTGTCCGCTTTCAATTATGAAAAATCTTTTCATTTCCTCAAAAGCTATAATACCATAAGGGAAATTTATAATCCTTTCCTCCTGTACTTCCATTTCACCGAAATGCCTAGTTTTGATTAGCATGATAGTCACCTCATTGTATATTTGGAACCTAGGGCTAGTGACTAGTGACTGGTGACTAGTGACTAGTTAAGGGGTATTCAGACGCTTTCATCCACATATCTCATCTCAATATCAGGCCATTGACGCATGGATATTTCCACTTTACCTGGCTGGTAGTCAATAACGGGTTTCTTGACCTCATAGAAGATTTCCGGTTGCTTAATTTCCCATTTGATATTCAAATAACCTGTTACCTCAATTTTTGGTTTGCTCTTGGGGATAAAATCTATATTAAAATCATATTGGGGAAAGCTACTTTGCCGGGCAATCTCCTTTAAAGGGTTACCCCCTTTTTCAATTTGAGCCAGCATATCCCCTTCCTGGCATTTAGCTGCAATATTCTCCATAATTTTTTTGTATGTATACTGACTTACCTCTTTTAATAAATCCAGGGGTTTCTTTAAGCCTGCCTCGGCAAAGCACTGGTACTGGTCAATTAAAACCTTGGGAAGTTCCTGATCAATATGCATCTCTGCCTTTGGCTGCCTAATAATTTGCTCCCCTCTGAATTGCTGGATGCTCTGCCTGCCCAGTGAGCTGTTTATCCCAATCAATCCCGCAGTTGTTCTAATCTGCAGCATATTATCAAACCTTTCTCTCTTCCACTCCTAAACCTTTCCACTGTTCCACTTAATTATCTGAGAAAGTCCGCCAGGGAGGGCTGGATAATACTAGCACCTGCTGATAAAGCAGCTCGATAGACATTCTCCTGATTTTTTAAGTCAACTATTAACTCAGCCATATTAACGTCTTCGTTGTCACTTAAGACCTTTGTATAATTGAGCTCCATATCCTCCAGACGGTTTTTAACCAACTCCAGCCTGTTAGCTTTTGCACCTGCTTCAGAACGCACTCGTAATATACTATTTATATGCTCATCCAATTTTCCCAAATTTTTATTTGTTATTTCTTGAAAATTGGCATTTTCCAGGTCGCCAACAATTTTATCTAAAGTAGCGAAAACACTTTTGCTCATATCCGGATTAGCACTGCTCATATCTGCACCGAAAACAGAGCCGTTAAAATTAACCTGCATTTTAATATTCTCACTGATTTCATAGTTAATAAGATTAGCATTCCCCTTCCATTCACCTGTTTCCGGGTCATAAGCTTTATCCATGGTCCTTGTTCCCCCGAATATATAACGATCGTCTAGGGTTGTATTTGCCAAATCCCCTATTTCATCCTTAAGCTGTTTAATTTCATCAGCTATAGCTTTTAGGGCATCTGAATCATTTGTTCCATTGGCCCCTTTGACCGTTAGTTCCCTAATCCTTTGCAACACTTCGGTCATGGAGTTGAAGGTGCTTTCCG
The DNA here is from genome assembly GCA_049323895.1 of Bacillota bacterium. GTDB lineage: Bacteria > Bacillota > Peptococcia > Peptococcales > BICA1-8 > JBMOKT01. The sequence continues at coordinate 6,771 of JBMOKT010000029.1, forward strand.
CCCGCTCCATCCAAGAGATAGCATCTCCCACATTTTTCTTATACTGCTCATTTTGATGGAGCTTGGTACGAATCCTTAAGGAGGTAACCAGACCGGCAGGGTCATCGGAAGGCTTGTTAATTTTCTTACCAGTAGACATCTGCATATTTAATTTATCCATTTTACTGAAGTTATTGCTATAGTTCCTCAGCAGGTTTTTTATTAATACACCTTGTGTAACGCGCATAGCTTTGGGACCTCCTTTGTAGTCAGTTAGAAAGTGGGCGAGTGAGCGAGTAACTTGTTAAAATCTAACTTAATATCATAGACTTCCTTGACAAGCTCATGTACTTTTTACCATACAATTAGATCATGATAGTTTTTATATAAAATCATCAGTCCAATCTTTAGGGCTCGCCCACTCGCCCACTATTTCACTCGCGCACTTTAATTATCTTCCCACCATGCCGATTCTATTAATTAAAGTATCCAGCATTTGGTCTACGGCGGTTATATACCTGGCGGCGGAGTTATAGGCGTGCTGGAAACGGATCATGTTGGCCATTTCTTCATCCAAAGATACACCCATGACCATTTCCCGCTTATTTTCCAATTGGCTGATTAACAAACCCTGGTTCTCAACCATGCGGTTTGCTTCCCGGCCCTTAATACCCAGCTTTGCTGTCTCCGAGCGGTAGTAATCATCGAAAGTGGTATCATCTATCATGGAGTTGTCATACTTCAATTGCGCTATGCCCAGTGCATTTCCCCCATCCCCTTCAATATCTTCGATTCCACCATAGGGGGGATTATTTGCCGCGGCTATCAAGCTAACTAAATTCGCAATATCTGTATTAATTGCAATATTGGCTGCTGAAAAACCATTGGTAACATCCGTTACCATAAAAAAGCTGGCAGCTTTTCCCTGGTATTCCTGCTGATGCTGTGCATCTGCCGTTTGATAAAATCCTAGAGAATTGGCGGTATTATTACCTGCTGTATAATCAATGGCAATACTGCTGGTTTGACCTTTAGTCTCATCAGCGATTGTATTGCTAATTAGTCTTATTGAACCGTTTACATTGTACGCCTTTACATTGTGGGAAGCAGACTGCAACTGTTTGTTAATCTCCGCTGCTAAACTGTCTGCATCCTGATAATTGCCCGATGTGAGGGTGATATTAACCGCCGACGCACCATTAACGCTAAATGAGAGGGTATTATTAGAGGCATCTATAGCAATAGGTGCAGAAAAATCCAGTTTCTCCCCATGGGTATATCCTTGATAGTTTTTTAGTATGGGCAAGTTTTCGGTAATGTGAAAACCCTGGCTATGTACCTCATTTAGCTTTTGGGCAAAATTTAGAGCCATTTTGTCAAGTTTACTCATAAAATCGACTACCAGTTGGTCCCGGGCTTCCAGCATGCCCTTTAGTTCACCACTTCTGATTTTTACCTCTGTTCCATCTGCCCAGAGTATTTTTTTTAAGCCATTGTTAACGGCATCTTCTTTAGTAACAATTTGATTTACCACCGTACCGCCTACAAGGGCCCTGCCCCCTATAGTAACGGAAGCGGCACCCCATTTATCCTCAATTACTTCAATATCAACAAGACCTGCCAACTGATCAAGGAGCAGATCCCTCTTGTCCCTTAAATCATTGGCTTTGGGACCTTCCGCTTCACCTTTGACTATCTGGTAGTTTAAATCTTTAATCTGCAAACCTATGGAGTTTATTTCCCGTATATTAACTGAAATAGAATTGTCAATATCATCTCTTAATTCACTAAATTGTCTGTCCATGTGATTAAAGGTCTCTACCACCGCTTGTCCTGTCTCAATGACAGTTGTTCTTACTGCAGAGCTTTCCGGCTTACGGCTCAAATCCTCCCAGGCACTCCAAAATTTATCCATAGTTGACCGCAACCCTGCCTCAGAAGGTTCATTAATGATAACCTCTATTTTCTGCAGGGCATCATTTTTAAAACTCCAATACCCTTGAAATTTAGTTTCCGTTCTAAACTGTAAATCTAAATAGCTGTCCCGCATCCTTCTGATATCAGTAATCTTCACACCTGTACCTACAAAGCCGTTGTAGGTTTTAACGGGAGTATCGGCCTGCATCACCACATCCTGGCGAGTATATCCAATAGTATTAGCATTGGCTATATTATGACCTGTCACATCAAGGGCCCGCTGCTGAGCAGCCAAGCCTTTGGCTCCTATATTTAAACCAAAAAAGGTTGTACGCATTATGAAATCACCTCACTCGTAGACGCTAGACCGTGAGCGCGTGGGCGCGTCTTATAATTTTGTATTTTTTTAGTTTAAGTTCATGTGCTTTCTGCCAGACTTGCAAATCTCTATAGTTTTTATACAATACATAAAACCAACTTCTTACAATTTATTTATTATTTCATGCGCTCACGCGCACTTTGTGCTTATGCTTTCGAATCAAATATCCTGCTAAGCTGTTTAACCCCTTTAGAGTCTTTTTCAGGGTATACTACTTCCCGCTCAGAACTCGCTATAGTATTGATAGTAAAATTGACTATTTTTAACGCCTGCTCTATGAGGCTTGAATTTTCTTGGTTTGTTTGGGAAAGTTCTTCTATTACTTTCTGAAGTTCCTGATAGATGGGAGTTAGCTGGCTCTTAAATGGTTGGGGGGCAGTCTCGGCAAGATCCTTAAGGGTAATGGATTCTACCGATGCACTAAAGTACCCTGATAATGTATGAATTATCTGGAGCCGTTTATTTTCCAGCCTGGTGGCACGAATTATAATCTCTTGTTCCTTTTTATTTAGGTTATCTAATTCTTTAATATCATTACCTATGAGAACCTGCTTTTTCTTTGCAGCAATATCCAGTAAAGCTTTATATTCATTTAACTGTTCTTGCAAAACGTTTACTAAAGCTTCCATAAAAACACCCCTCTAAGTTTTCTTACTTTAGAGGTGGCAAACGGTTTCTCGCCCATTCGCCCACTCGCCCACTTATCAACTGACCCTAGTTATCGACCTAAAAGCTCAATTAGCTCTTTTTATCAAAAAGGAAACCATTAAGCATCTTTCTAGCAACATCTTCTGCAGAAACATTATAATTACCTTGTTTAATTGCATTCTCTATCTGATTAACCCTTTGCTCCCGAATTTCCGGAGCATTTTTAGCCGAATGGAAAATCTTGCTTAAAACCTGGGCTTCATTTGATACCTGCATTTCATCTTTTTTGCCTTGAACACTACTAACACTATGAGGTCCCTGAATCTTTTTCTGATTATATGCCCTTAAAACACCAGAAATATTATTTATTTTCACCCTATACCACCCTTTCCGCAGAAAAATAACACCTACCTTTTATATCGGTTAGGTGTTATTTTTCTTTAGCTGTTAATTTATTCTTTTATATGGAATTTAACCTTGTTTTTATCAATGGAGTCTTCATCCTTTTGGGTAAAAATATAAAAACCTTTGGCCAGTTCACTGGAACATTGGGTGCAATACCTTCCGCTTTGAATTAATTTGCCACACCTATCGCAGGATACTGAAATACCAGAATAATTCTTGCCTTCTATCCGTCCTTCTCTAACCCAGCGGACAATTTTTTCTTCATCAACTTCTGTTGCTTCGGCAAGGTCAAATATGCCAATCTTAGGGTTCTTTTGGAGATATTCCTTAACTTTTATAAATTCTGCCTCATCCTGCTTCCGACAGGCAGGACAAAGGTTTACATTATTATAAACAAAAACTTTGCCGCACTCAGGGCAGTTTTTTAAATCCATACACATTACCCCCTTTTTTGGCTATATTCGACTTATTCTGAATATTTCCTGCAAAAGGTAAAATTAATGGGTCATATGGGAGTAGTCGTCTCTAACATTGCATAGCCAAGGGGATTGGGTGCAATTGTTGCAGTCTTCAAGCCTGCTTTTTTCCACAGCCTGTTTTACCATTTTAAAAAGCATTAGTCTTTCGTGCATCTCTTTTAAAGTCATTTCACCCATAAGTTATCCCTCCCTAAATGTGTCTTATTAATAAATTAACCAGATTAAATAGTTTTTAAACATCAAGTGACCAGCAAATAGAGATTATTGACCAGTGACCGGTGGTCAGTGATTAGTAACCAGTGAGGCGAAAGACGAAATGAATACTGACGAGTTGACCAATAGACGAATAGAAGAAAATTTGTTAAATTTAATGTGACCAAGGATTACCAACCCATACAAGACGGAAGGGAGGAGTGCCATGTCAATCATTTCCTTTATCAGTGAGTTGCTATTTCCTACTCCCAGAATATGCCCTTTTTGCCGTAAGCCTCAAGAAAGGCTTATGGTGTGTATGGAGTGCAATATCCGACTTGAACAGTATGTGAAAAAATTAGGGCAATGCACAAGGTGCGGCACCTTTGGCAAACCCGGTACAGTTTGCGATAACTGCCGGGATTGGCCTCAGTACTTAATAAGTAATTTTGCCGCTGTCCCCTATGAAAAAAGTTTCAGGGATTCCTTGCAAAACCTTAAGTTCAAAAGACAAGGCTGGCTGGCTCCTGCCTTGGTGGAATTTATGACCAACAAATACTCCTTCCCCTCAGAAAAGATAGACTTTATTATACCTGTTCCCCTGCATAAAAAACGTCTGAAGGAAAGAGGGTTTAATCAATCTGCCCTTTTAGGAAAGGAATTGGCTAAAGGTCTGAACCTTACCTATGTGGAAAACTTATTGGTAAGGCAGGTGGATACCCCTCACCAAACCGGCTTGCTAAGAAATGAACGCCGGAATAACCTAATAAAAGCATTCACCGCTACCGACAATAGTCAATTAAAAGGCAAAACAATTTTACTGGTGGACGATGTGATAACCACCGGTACTACCATCAGAGAATGTGCCAAGACTCTATATAAGGCAGGGTCAAAACATATTTACAGCATTACCTTTGCTGCAGGTATTAAATAATAACAATTCCCAAGATACCCCACAAGTCTAGGGACGACCTCGGTGTTGTTTCTTAAAATTTAGCGGCTGTTCAAAATGGATGCATAGCTAGGCATATTTTAAGCCCCAAACCGGAGGCGTACATGAGGTACGTTGAGGATTTGGGGCTTAAAATTAACGACGCTAGGCGCCATTTTCAACAGCCGCCCATTACACCTGGGCTAGCTCTTCGTATAAGTAGTCATTCAACACCTTAATATAAGTACCTTTCATACCTAGGGAACGGGCATCTATTACTCCCGCACTTTCCAGCTTTCTCAAGGCATTTACTATTACGGAACGGGTCAGCTTATACTGCTCAGCTAATTTGCTGGCTACTAAGAAGCCTTCACTTCCTTCGATTTCGTTAAAGATATACTTCACTGCTTCTAATTCAGAGTATGAGAGCACTTCTAATGCTAGTTGAACTACCGTTTTTTTACGTGCTTCGTTTTCAATCTTCTGGTTTACTATACGCATAATCTGCATACCTGCTACAGATGAACCATACTCAGAAAGAATAACTTCCCCAGGATTAAAGGGTTGTCCCTTTCTGGCATAAACCAAAGTTCCTAACCTTTCCCCGCTGCTTAATACTGGGGCTAAAATTACGCTGCAGTTATCCCTTTTAATATTAATTTCTGTTTGGGAATAACCAAAAATCCATTGGGTACACTCTTCGGAAAACTGCTTACCTTCTAAATCTTCGGGACCAAATAAACTATCCACTTCAATTTCCGATTGCCCTAATAGCCTGCCTTTTCTTCCTACTATGTACACATTGCAGCCGATTACATCCCGCAACTCATTGGCAATAGTCTCAAAATCCAGAACATTGCTGGCAGCTTTTTGTAGCAATTGGTGCATTACTCTCGTTTTTTCCAATAGGGTTTGAATTTCCATTAAATTAAATTACCTCCTCGTTTTTGGATTTGTTAGTAGTATTGCCAACAATTTGCAATTTATTCATTTTAAGTAAATTTTATTTGTGAAAAATTAATTTTTTCATAATTGTATGTAAAACAAAGTGTAGAGAGAATAAGTGAATAATTTTTTCCCACGTTATTGTAAAATTGACCAATAAAAAACCGCCTGCGGCGTTTAGTGGCTAGTGGCTAGTTGTTAGTGGCTAGTAAAACACATTAAAAAAGCTAAACGATAAAAAAACAACCTTGAGGGCATCTTTACCTCCGGTTGTTTTATGTGTTTTACTAGCTACTAGCCACTTATAAAAAATGCCAGCGTTTTTTATTCTACATCTATCTGACTTAAATAGCCAAACAGCATTTCCTTAATTTCCTCCAATGTTTTCACTTTATTTACCATATCCCTGATACGTGCAGAATGAGGAAGACCTTTAAAATACCAGGCCACATGCTTGCGCATCTCTTTAATGGCAACCTGTTCATCCTTGTATTTCACAGCCAGCTCGGCATGTTTTACCGCTGTTAAAATTCTTTCTGAGAGACCAGGTTCAGGTATTTTTTCTCCTGAAGATAAAAATTTATTAATAGCTGCAAAAATCCAGGGATTACCCATAGCACCTCTACCCACCATTGTTCCGTCACAATTGGTTTCTCTCAGCATCCTAAGAGCATCTTCCGGTTTAAAAATGTCTCCGTTACCAATTACCGGTATGTTGACAGCCTCTTTAACCCTTCTTATTATTTCCCAATCCGCTTTCCCCGAATAAAATTGGCTGCGGGTTCTGCCATGGACAGCAATTGCCTTGGCACCTGCCTCTTCCATTGCTTTTGCAAACTCCACAGCATTAATATTATTATCATCCCATCCCTTACGTATTTTAACAGTAACAGGCACTTTTACCGCAAGGGAAACTTTTTTTACAATCTCTGCGGCAAGGTGGGAATCCAGCATCAGGGCTGAACCTTCCTTATTTTTAATAACCTTAGGTACAGGGCAGCCCATATTTATGTCAATTATATCTGCGCCATGTTCTTGTACAACAAAGGCTCCTTCTGCCATTATCCGGGGGTCTGAACCAAAAATCTGAACACTTATGGGATGATCTTCATTCTTTAGGTCTATGAGATTAAAGGTCCGCTCATTTTTATAGGTAAGGGCCTTGGCACTTACCATTTCTGTATATATTAGTCCGCAGCCCTTTTCTTTACATAAAATTCGAAAGGGTTTATCTGTCACCCCTGCCATAGGTGCCAATACTACTGGATTATCAATTGCTACATTCCCTATTTGCATTACTACAGCTCCTTATTTAGTGGCTAGTGGCATCGAATGAAAGCTAATGAAGCGTTAGCTGCACTTGTTTCTTTCATAAATAATCCGCAAACCTTCCAAAGTCAATAGCTTATCAACCACATCAATAGTTTCCGTATCTTTGGCAATAAGTTCAGCGATTCCGCCGGTGGCAATTACCTTGATATTTTCTCCAGCCAGCTCCTGCTTCATTCTTCTGACTATACCATCCACTAACCCGCTGTATCCATAAATAATACCTGACTGGATAGCATTTACTGTGTTTTTTGCGATGACCTTTTTGGGAGTTATCAGTTCCACTTTGGGCAGCTTGGCCGTTCTTTGAAACAATGCCTCCGTAGCAATATTGATGCCTGGTGTTATGGCACCTCCCAGGTACTCACCCTTGCCCGAAATGCAGCAAAAGGTTGTTGCTGTTCCAAAATCAACAATTATCAGGGGTCCCCCGTACCTTTCATAGCCTGCTACAGCATTTACAATCCTGTCGGCCCCTACCTCCCGGGGATTCTCATAGAGGATAGCCATTCCTGTTTTGATCCCCGGCCCTATAATAATGGGCTTAAGGTTAAAATACTTTTTAGTCATATCTTCCAAAGCACTAATAATGGGAGGTACAACTGAGGAAAATATTATATCACTTATCTCAGCTGGATTTATTTTATGGTAAAAAAACAGGTTTTGAATCAACACGCCATATTCATCGCTGGTCTTCTGCCGGTCAGTTGCAATCCTCCAGTAGGTAAGCAGTTCTTTTCCTCTATACACCCCCACAACCATATTTGTATTACCTATATCAAATGCTAAAAGCAACTAGAGCACCTCTTTCTACAAGCTTTCCCTATATTTATGCAGAACCCTTACTAAAACTACCGTTATTACTGCCGCAAGAATTACTTCAAAAATAGCGTGGCTTACCACAATCATATATGCTACTTGCAGAGGAATATATCCTACCAGAACAGCCAAACCCAAAAAACCCACTGTATTCGTTACTGTCCCAACTATTGCAGCAACTATAGAGCCTAGGTTTACATTTTTCCGAAATACCCAATAGGCATAATATGATGTAATACCAATTAAAACCCTGGGCACAATACGCACGAAAGGATCGGCTGGAACCGCACCGGTTGGGCTCAAGAAACTATACAAACCAAAGATAAAGCCCGTAAATGCACCTACTACCGGTCCTTCTAAGATTGCGGCCAAAATAACAGGAATGTGCATGATTGTAGCCTTCCCTACCGGTGTTGGCACGGGAATAAAGCCTAATCCAGTGGCCCCTAAAACAATTGTTATGGCTCCCAGCATCCCGGCAATAACCATTTTTCTCGTGCCTGTTCTTACATTAACATTTTCCATATAAGAATACCTCCTAAAATAAATTTAATAACCGCCTACCCAATGGTAGATACTACCAAAAAATATAAGGGTCGGGAATTTAATATCCCCAACCCTTAGCTACTTAAGGTTATACCGTGGCCAGCTGTTCCAACCACCTATCCTCTCATACATTGTCTTACCCACAAGGGCAGCAATTATGGCCTTTAGAAAATCCAGGCCCATATACAGACCCATCATTGCTGCAATTTGCAGAAAGGTAATAGGGGTACCAAGGTAAAAGTTATACACCAGATACATCCAGGGCAAACCAATTATATACATGACCACAAAACTTATTATTGCAGCAACCATAAAAGTACCTAAGCCCGGTTGGTCTTTTTTATAAACTAGCAGCCCTGAAATATAGGCACTAAGTATAAAGCTTATTAAAAATCCAAAAGTAGGCTTGAAGATGTAGGTAAATCCGCCATAGGGTGCCGAAGCAAACACCGGCAAACCTGCTAACCCTACCAGGATATAAACTACAATACTTAAGGCGCCTAGCTTTCGCCCAATAATCATTCCTGCCAGCATACTTAAAAGGGGCAGTAAGCTAAAAGGAATAATATCGGGGGGCCATATTTTTGAAATATATGCACCTATTGTCATCAAGGCAGCAAAAAAAGCAACTAATATCATATCCCGAACAGATAATTTCACGCTATACACTCCTTAATGGATTAATTTAATCCTGTTCCACTTGCTTCTTTGATACCCTGATTATAGCTAAGGGATTACACTATTGTCAACCTATTAAATTTTTATGGTTAACGAGACCATCCCCTCCCGTAATTTTTGTAGAAAATATAAAAGCCTCCTGAACAATTCAGAAGGCATAATAAAACAAAATAAGATGATTTTTTACCCTCCGTCTCGGTCATTAATAGATCCAAGCGGCATTTATAAAGTTTTATAAAACACGTCTTGCGCCGAGCCTTTGGCGACTATGGAACCGATGTTGCACTTATACTTATTAGCTTGTAAAAGTTATACTTTCTAATAAGTATAGAAAATAAATTTAGCGGTCATACAGGGCATACTGCTCCCATTGACTTCATCTTAATCTTAACATCGCCTGCTGCTTTACGCAATACTTTTCTAAGAGCTAACAAAGAATGAAATCTGCTCCTAAAATCCTGGCAACATATTCTTCCGCAGCATTTGCCGGGTTAACAAGTATCTTATAGCCCTTGCTTTGTAAAGCAGCGACATATTCTTGTAACTGCTGGAAATTTTGTATATCAAAGGTCCGCATATACAATATTTGTTGTTCTTTTTCCCCCTCCAACAATTTATAAATCCCCATATCCTCTACAAAATTCCCTGTAGGAGCAAAATTTTTAATCCTTGAGGAATTCTCCGCCATAAAAATGGCATCAATCTCCTTAGTTTCCCTTTTGCTGGCAGAGATAATATTTTCTAATAATACCTTTAAGCCTTGACCAATTTCCTTTAGCTTCCAATGTTGCGTTGCCAGCTTTTTGAGCATTTTTTTATACTGCCTGTAAGTGGCTAAAATTAGCACATCACCATACTGCTCCTTACAATTTATGGCATGCTTGTGGATAGACACCTCCCCCCCTATTGAAAGGGCTTCCTGTTTTAAAATATTTGCTGCACCACAGTAAAGGTTCTGCACATAAATGGGTAAAATGTTTGACTTTTGCTCCATGATTGCAATTCCGCCCTCGTCTGACCTGGTCATTTCCAGCCAGGGTCGAGAGCTCCAAAGCCGCCCGCCGCAATAAAACATATTAAAGTCCCCCATATTTAACCACTCCTTTAAGCATCTTCTTAGAACATATTTATCCATTTTGCCCAATTTGTAAACAAATTTCTCGTCAATAATTATTTTTACTAGTCACGAGTCACCAGTCACTAGTAACTATTTTCAGGACAGATGGGCACAGATAAACACGGATTAGAAAACACGGCAACTTGCTTGCATGTTATTTTGATTAGTTGTATCGTACAAGTATTTCATGAATGCTGTGCCTGTCCAATTAAAAAAGGGTAAAGTCAGCACTATAAGACTTTACCCTTTTTTAATTTATTTGCTTTTTTCCTTGGTGCGGTTTAGGAATTTATCCTGCTGAATAATATAGCGGACATGGGTCCCTTCTCCAATAAGTTCCCTTTCATCAAAGGCCTGGACAGAAAAGGTCAACTTTTTATTGTCAATCCCCTGTAAAACGGCCTTTGCCTCTACATTCATGCCAATGGGCGTGGATGCCAGGTGTTTGATATCAACATGCATCCCAACTGTAGCAAAACCTTCAGGCAGTAACGGGTCGACGGCTTTTAAGCTGGCATTTTCCATAAGCCCGATCATTGCAGGGGTAGCATATACTTCGATATCTCCACTGCCGTACTTCTTCGCGGTATTCTCCTGGGTAACCAGTTCCTGGGCAGCTCCTTCCAGGCCTACAGATAAATTGAATTCCATAATTAACCTCCCAGAGAATCCTTAGCCTCTTTTATCTTGGTGGCCATACCTGCTATTTTTTCGGCAGGTACTGCACAAACTGCTATACGTAAGCCTCTGCCCAGAGGAACAATAAAGATGTTATCGTCCTGGAGCTTCAAGGCAATTTCGTCAGGTTTTGTTGTTGGAACAGTAATAAAGAACCCTGAATGGTAGGGGCAAATTTCCAGACCAACTGACTTAGCTTCTTCCACAAAGGTCTTTGCCCTCTCTTCCAGGCTTAAACGGAATTCTTCCCGCTCCTTATCTACCTGAGCCATTAAATCTTTATTCTTCCATAATTCGGTCAGGCAGAGCATGCCTGGACGTGTGCCGTTTGACCAGGTCCCTCTGTTCGAATACTGGTTTACATTATAGAATTCTTCAATGACATCTTTGTCAGAACTGATGCCGATCATACAACCTGTACGATAACCATACATTGTATAACCCTTGGACATACTAAAACCTACTATTACTAGGAAATTAGACGGTAGTTTGCTGAATAATTTAAAAAAGCTGCGACTGCCGTGAGGGGTAAAATCTAAATAAGCAATATCCACAAAAAGAATTACATTATTTTCACCCTTGTTGCTTAACTCTGTCAAACCTTGGACTACCTGCTGCCATTCCTCATCAGTTATACTAAAGCCGGTAGGATTGTGAGCAGGGGTATTAAGGATTAATAAAACATTTTTTTGTACCTTAGCTAACTCATTGACCTTCTGCAGGCAGGCTTCCACATTAAAGCTGCCATTTTCAGTAAAGGTGGTAAAGGTATCAATCTTGCGCCCCATCTCTTTAGCCATAGTACGGTATGGGCTCCAAAACCAATCAGTAGTAAGGTATGTATCACCAACTTCTGTATAGTTCCAGATGGCATGGTGTATAGCACCGGAACCACCGGGAGTTGCAACTCCGTCTAGGTAAGCGTCTGGTTTATACTCACCAAAGGTAACATCAATGGCCGCCTGGATAAAATCGGGCAGCCCGGCGATAGGTGCATAGTTGGCTGCATTTTTAAAGTCCAAGCTGTATATTGTTTTTTCTACCGTAGGCAGGGTAATCAAATCCCCATTAGGAGCGAGAAATGCTCCGATGGAAGCATTGACAATATTCTCTTTGCCTACAGCCTTAGCCTTTTCGTTAGCAGCAGAGTTTACACCGAAAATTTTATCGGGCTCATGTTTACCAAAAGAATGACTGGCTACAACAGATTTAACCATAATTTCGACCTCCAATTGAGCTGCCGACATAAATCGGGCAGCAATATTTTCCCAATTTAATTTTATTTAACTTCGACGTGATGTAAATATTTCCTTTTTAACTGCGTTAAAAAACCGCCCCAGGTTAACTACCTGGGACGACTGTTATACTATTCGTAAAGCCATTTTTCAGGCAGGTATTCATACTCTACCAATTCATCGGAATTAAAGTAGATAGCAATTTCCCTCTGGGCATTTTCAAGGCTGTCGGAACCGTGAATTACGTTTCTGCCTATTTCCTGGGCAAAATCACCCCTAATTGTACCTGACTGGGCATCTGCCGGATTAGTTACCCCATTTAGCTTCCTAACCTCAGCTACAGCATTTTTACCCTCAACTACAATAGCTATTACAGGTCCACTGGTAATAAATTTTACTAACCCAGGGTAAAAACCTTTCCCCTGATGTTCTGCATAGTGCTTTGCTGCCAACTCCTCCGAGACCTTAAGGAGCTTCATGCCAACAATTTTGAACCCTTTTTTTTCGAACCTGGCAGTGATTTCTCCTATTAGACCCCTTTGTACTCCATCCGGCTTGATCATTACAAAGGTTCTTTCCATTAAAAATCTCTCCTCGTAAAGGTAATTTTTATAGTAGGATCTTCAGGTTGCGTATCTTTAAGATTAATGATATCTTCATCGGCTCTAATTGTGTCAGCAGGTGTACGTTCATCCTCATTGCGTTTAGGTAAGTCAGTCACCTTTTTCATTAATTCGGAGAATTCTTCCGCCTCAATAACCTCTTTTTCCATCAAGGTCTGGGCAATCAGGTGCAGCTTGTCAAGATTATCCTGCAAAAGCTTCTCCGCTTTTTGATAAGCCTCTTCCATTATACGTTTTACTTCTTTATCGATGGCAAAGGCAACGGCCTCACTATAGTTGCGGTCTCTGGCAATATCTCTGCCGAGGAAGACCTGTTCCTGCTTATTGCCAAAGGTAATAGGTCCTAATTCGTCAGACATACCCCATTCGGTAATCATCTTCCTTACAGTACCGGTTGCCCGCTCTAAGTCATTTTGGGCTCCTGTGCTGATTTCATTGAGTACAATTTGCTCGGCTACCCTGCCACCCAGCATCATGGTAATTTGGTCTAAAAGCTGGGACCTAGTCATATAATTACGGTCTTCCCTGGGCAGCAGCAGAGTATATCCTCCCGCCCTTCCTCTGGGAATTATGGAAACTTTATGCAAGGGGTCACAGTGGGGTAAAAGTTCTGCAACCAGAGCATGACCTGCCTCGTGGTAGGAAACAATTTTCTTCTCAAATTCACTGATAACCCTGGATTTTTTCTCAGGTCCTGCTATTACCCTCTCAATAGACTGCTCTAATTCAGTCATAGTGATGGTTTTTTTGTTTCTTCTGGCACCAAGCAGTGCGGCCTCGTTGACAAGGTTTGCCAAGTCGGCACCTGTAAACCCGGGGGTCCCCCTGGCCAAAACCGCCAAGTCGACATTGTCAGCTAAAGGCTTGCCCCGCACATGGACTTTAAGGATTTCCTCACGTCCCTTGACATCTGGTCTGTCTACTGTAATCTGCCGGTCAAAACGCCCGGGACGCAGTAATGCAGGGTCTAATATATCGGGCCTATTGGTTGCAGCAATAATAATTATACCTTCATTAATATTAAAGCCGTCCATCTCTACCAGCAACTGGTTAAGGGTTTGTTCCCTTTCATCATGACCGCCGCCCAAACCGGCACCCCTTTGTCTGCCCACGGCATCTATTTCATCCACAAAGACAATACAGGGTGCATTTTTCTTGGCTTGTTCAAAGAGGTCCCTTACCCTTGATGCACCGACACCTACAAACATCTCGACGAAATCAGAACCGCTGATGCTGAAAAAGGGCACGCCAGCTTCACCGGCAACGGCTCGGGCTAAAAGGGTTTTTCCTGTACCAGGAGGTCCAAAAAGCAGTACACCCTTAGGTATTTTAGCTCCCAACTCAGTAAACTTCTTAGGATACTTAAGGAATTCTACTACTTCCTCCAATTCTTCCTTAACCTCGTCAGCACCCGCCACATCAGCAAAGGTGACCTTTGTCTTTTCATCGGTGTGCAGGCGAGCCCGGCTTTTGCCAAACTGCATAACTCTGCTGCCCCCGCCTTGGGTCTGCTGCATCATAAAGAAGAAAACGGCAATAAGCAGTAATACCGGCAACAGTGTCGAAAGTACTCCCGTCCACCAGGGAGGTGTTGGGGTGGGATCCTGGTCAACCACCACATTAGCAGCCAATAAGGTATCTATTATCTGCGGATAATTTTTTGGTGCCTCCAAGCTGAATTCTTTACCTTCGGTTGTTACACCGGAAATTATCTGGTAATTATTTTCAGTAATAATATTAACCTGCTTTACTTTTCCCTTTTCCACTGCTGTCACAAACTCGGAAAAGTTATTAAAGGGACTTTCCTGCTTTTGGGGAGCGTTAGTAAGACGTAATACAGAAATGGCAATTAGGACTATTAATAAATAAATGGCTAAATTCTTAAAAATCCGGTTCAAAAATTTACCTCCTCTCAATGCGGTCAAAATATTGGAAAACACGGCTTACGCCGAGCCTTTGGCAACTGCGGAAACCGATGTTGCACTTATACTTATTACCGTGTAAATGTTATACTTCTGGTGAGTATAAAAAACTTTCTATTACTTACTTATACTAAGGGGATTTTTAACGTAGTCTAATACCAATATACTTTACCATAATACGCCTATTTTTTCAAACATATTCACCTTTTAGCATTTCCATGATTAAATACCCTTCCTCCTTTGTTTTCATCCTATATTTTTCATTCAAGGTGATACCGGGAATCCAAATTATTTCATTTCCCATAACAACCAAGGGAATAAAATCCCTTTCTTGTTGGGGAATTTTCAAATCTATAAAGATATCTTTAACCTTTTTAGTGCCAGCCATACCCCATGGCTGAATCTTGTCACCCGGCTTTCTGTTCCGAACTTGTAAAGGGGAGGTAATTTGTTGCGGATTAAGTGCAATTTTATCAAATTTCCCTGTTGTCTGTGGCAGAGTATCTGCAAAAAATGCGTTTAAGGCTATGCCTTTAAAGGGCAAGCAAACTTGCCCCGGCACCAGCCAGTTTAAATTAAACTGGCTGGGTGTTTCTTGTCCGTTTCTCTCCAGGTCATTGAATTCTATGTACTCATAACTTTTTAGCACTAAAATATTTCGTGGCAGGTCTAACCTTTTAGTTCCTTCCTGCCTTTGGATTAGTTTAATTATGTTTTCTACATGGACGAAAGCAAGACCTTGTTCATCTGGTCTAAGGAGACTGTAAGCCTTTCGGATTGCCCTTCTTCTCAAGGCTGAAGCTCCTTTTGAAAATTCTTTAATACTTAGGCGGATTTTACCTTCTTTTCTAGTCACTAGTATCCTTCTTAAAAATTCCTCCCCTGCCTCCTCCATAAAATCATTTTCTGCAGAGACTATCTCCTCAAGTTTTATGAGATTATCTATAATCTGGGGGTTAAATTTCTCTTTAAGAAGGGGGAGCAATTCCAAACGGACTTTGTTGCGCAAATAAACAGGCTTGTTATTGCTTGGATCCTGACAGTAAGGCAGTCCATTGGTCTGGCAATAATCCAGAATTTCCTTTTTAGAAACTTCAGCTAAAGGCCTGATAGTAGACCCTCTTACGGGCGTCATGCCGGCAAGCCCCTCCAGCCCTGTTCCTTGAACCAGATGGAGTAGTATGGTTTCTGCCCTGTCATCGGCATGATGACCTAATGCCAGCTTAGTTGCCCCGATTTCCTGGCGTACCTGGGAATAAATTTGTTTTCTAATACGGTGTCCCGCATCCTGAGGTGAAAGGCTGGTCTCCTTAATGAGTGCGGGGACATCCTTTTCAAACAGCTTATACTCATTCTCAAAGTTTTTAGCAAAAGACGCTACGAAATCAGCCTCTTTTTTAGCCTGTTCTCCCCGGAACATGTGGTTAACATGTACTACAAAAAGCCTTAGGGAATATTCCTCCTTTATTTGGTTAAGTACATGAAGAAGAGCTATGGAATCGGGTCCTCCGGATACTCCAACCACTACTGTGTCCTTTTTCTCCAACATGTTATATTTCTCAATTGTATTTATTACCTTTTTGAGAAATGCCATAAAGAGCCCTCCAAAAATTAAGCCTACAGACATCTAAATTCTGTAGGCTTTTCCAATCTCCTTCTAATTTAACCAATTAATCTGAACGATAATCTATGCGGGCCGCTAAGACCGTAAGATCATCTTTAATTTCCCCCTGGAGACTTTTCCTTGCCAATTCAATAATGTAGTTAGCAATAATCTGAGGGTCATCCTGGGGTAAAGCCTGAATAACCTTGCACCAATCATCAATATTACCTTCCAAGATATCAAAAACCCCATCACTCATACTAATTATTAAATCCCCCACCTGGACGGGATATTCAAATTTTTCCGTTTCCACCTGGCTAAATACACCAACGGGAAGGGACTTTGCCTGAACCACCTGCACCTTGGTTCTTCTCTTGATAAAGGAGGGGACTGCACCAATCTTGATAAATTCTGCTGTGGCAGAAACCTCATTTACCACGGTTAAATCTACTGTAGTAAATATTTCTTCAGCGGTACGGAGAAACAACACTGAATTTACAGTTTCCAGAGTCATTTTGAGGCTGAGTCCTGCTGCCAATAACTTTTCAATAAGGGTAATAGCAGTTGCGCTTTCCTTGGAAGCCTGCACCCCTGCCCCCATTCCATCACTCAAAATCATCACAAACTTGCGGTTAGGCAAATTAACACAGGACCAGTTATCTCCGGAAACACTGCTGCCGTCTTTAATAGCCATGGCAACTCCCGTGGTAACTGAATAAGTCTTACTGGGATTTAAATGATAGGTACAGCTTTTGTTTCCCGCCGTAGGGCACCTAGCCTCCTTTACCGTATAAGTCCTGTCCAGGATTTGTGATATTTTGGGAGAAATAAACTGTGTACACCAATTTTGTTCCGGGCATGCCTTTTGCACTACTACAATTTCTTTATCTCCGCCGGAGGTTTGGATAACTTTAACATTTTGCACTTTTATATTATCGTCCAGCAAAAAACCCTTAATCTTTTCCTCAAGTTCTTCATCACCGGTTTCCCTTTTACTAATTTCCTGGGCATAGCCCTTTACCAATTCTGCAACACCTGTCAGCTGTTTGGCAACCAGTTGCTGACACCCAGCCAGTTTGTTTTGATAATTTCTGTCCTGTTTATATAACTTTAACTGGTAGGTCAAAGCTACACTTAGTTCCCGCAGCCGCATACAACGCCTTTGCAGCTCCAGCGAAAAATTTTGTTCTGTTATTTTTCCGTTAAACTCACCTTTAGAACAAACTTCCACCATAGAACGGTAAGTCTTATAAAATTCTTTATCCCAACAGAGGGAACATAAAGAACATCTGTCACAAACCTGTTCAGCAACTTCGTTTAAGATTCTAGTCAAGGGGTTGCCTTCCTCGTCCTGGTTTTTTTCCTCTGCAGCAGGTGGAAAGAAAGCCTTGCCAAGCTCTAAAAATACATTTGACATACGTTCAAATTTTTTTACGTTTACCTCTGCAAAACTTGTACTTTCAATTTCAGACTTTTCCTTGACCTCCAGGTATTTTGCAGGCACCAGCAGAAAAACTATACCGGCCAGGGATGTTTCAACCAGTGTCATTATTACCTGGCTTTCAGCGGAAAAATACATTGAAAGCATGAGATTTCCCAGGGTAAAACCAATCAAAATGCCAATACGTCCTAAACCCTGGAATACCCCTCCTAAAAGACCGGATAGGGCATAAAAGCCTATGCTTGCCGTACTTATATTCCCGGACATGCTGGGAACAAGCCCAACCATGGTACCTATTGCAGCTCCACCCCCTGGTCCTGCCAACAGGGCGGCAAAAAGCACAGCAGCCCTAGAAATAAAGCTTTGTATATTTACCCCAAAAACCTGCAAATCGCCCAACCCTAATAACAGTCCCAAACAAATGATAAAACAGCTTATTTTATCTTCTAATGCCAACTCTAAATTTCTATTCTTTTTTTCCCAAGCCCCTAAGGAAGTAAAGGTTACCAATGTTATCAGCCCTGCGAATATACTTTCAAAGGTTGCAGCTACCCAGCCATAAAGAGGACCCTGCCCAAAGAAGATAAAAGTACCTTTTGTAATAAAAATAATTGCCGTCACTAAAAATGGTACGGTTAACCACTGCTGCCTGCTGACCAGAAATTGTTTGTATAGGGTAGCAAACACTATAATCAAAATAATTATGTTTGACCAATTATACACTCCACTTCCGCTTATCAAGGCCCCTGCTATGCTCCCGGCTAAAACCCACCAGCGTTTCTGCTTGTCCCAGACAGAAATAGCACCAACTAAAGCTGGACCAAAGGGTTTTATCTCTCCTAATATTACGGATGTCGAAAGGATAAAACCTACAACTGCAAAGATGACATTATCCCATCGCAGCCAATTTACAAGTGCAATGCCAGTTCTTTTTTCCCGAGTAACTATCCTACCTAACACATAAACACCCCTTTTTGTCCAAAATCGTGTTGGACTCTATTATAGGTCATTTTATTGGTAATATTTGTCATAAACTGTTGCTTTCTTTTCTAAAAGTTCTTCTGTTTTTTTACAAATGCCGATCATTTTCTGTATTAATCCAGAGATGAAGTTTTACTTTAAAATCTCTATATTTTAATTTTAAGAAAAAAAATAACATAAAGTGACAATAAAGATTAAGGGTATTGTCCTATGAAGAAAAGGTCAGATGTTATTAATTACTTAGCGTAAAAGTTATACTTTCTAAATAAGTACAAAAAAAGCGCCTATTCAGCGCTTTTAAAAAATCAATAGTTTTTGTCGAAAAATTTAAGTAAGTTTTTGTACTATTTTTCCTTGTCCCGCATATGTTTTTGAAGTTTAGCTCTTTTTGACTCCCGTGGTAAGGCTGCTGCCATTTTTTCTTCTGCTTTTTCTATTATATCCTGTTTTTTCTCGTTTTCATCTTTTATTATTATACTATCCGGCATTATATCAATTATGGGGGGATTTTCTTCGATTTCTTCTTGTAATTTTTCTTCAATGAGTTTTTCCTGCACATCCTCCTGTTGAGGCTCAAATAGCCTTTCCATAATTAAATTATAATCACCCTCAAGCAGAACTTCCCTGTTGTTTAGTAATTCTAGTGTCAGGTTTTCACAGGTAATTTTAGGTGGAATATCAAAGGATAATGCCTCTTCGCAGTATATTTCTTCATCAAAAGGTTCTGTCTGATGATGGATTAATACTCGCTCCCCAATATCTTTCACACCTTCGTAAATTAAATAATTTTCCTTCCAGCCACTTAGGTGAAGTACGCCATCTTTAAAGCTGCTATGGGTAACATTATAAACTACTTGTGCTGTTAATGGCTCTGCAACAGCGGGGTGCTGGTAATCAATTTTTAAGACACAGCTTCTAGAGAATACCTGGTTTATAAAACTGCCTTCTATCCTGCGGGAAGAGTGATTGTACCTTGCCAAGTAAATGACAGTTTCCAATAGGATATTTCTCATCCCTACCCTTTGTGCTTTGAGATATTTTATTCGAGAAAAAACCTTTTCTTCTTTTGCAATGTCCATTGTCGTTTCAAAAGGAATGACTATACTCATGGGCAGTATTGGGTCTGTAAAATCCCGGTCGTCTTCTCCGTTTCCTAAAGGAAAATCCGTTGGTTTATAGGAAAAGTTAACCTGGATTTCACCTGCTACAGTATCAGGTTTGATATTAAAGATGGGTTCTTTGATAAAAACCCTGCCGTTCGCCTTTACCACAGCCTTAACAGCAGGAAAGTTAGGCGGGACTCTAAGCATTGTTTTACATACAATATGTGATTCATCATCACCAATAAGACCCTCCGCATTATTCCAAATACAATTTACACCTAAGGCACCGTAGGAACCATACATCTTATCCACTCCCTAAGATTGTTTTATATAAGTGCACAATATCATATGCCTCCAAAATACCAATTGTGCCTTAAAAATGGTTCCTACTTTGCGATTTTAATATCCCTCGTTGGATGTATCTACCAACTGGCAATCACCGGGTGTACAATAGTGGTGGCAAAAAGGGCATTCTCCCTTACCCAGCTTATCGGTAAACATCATTCCGCACTGGCTGCATTTATATCCTTTTTCCGCATTGTCGGGAATTTTCATAGTAATTACCTCCTTGGAATTTTACTATTAGCTTTCCCGTTCTAAGAGCTAATTATCATGCCGTAAAGAATATCCCTTTCGCTTACTTTAAGCTTTTCTGTTTTCAGCCTTTGCATAACCAACAGTAAAATAAATATCCCATACACAATTATATCAGCCCTCTTAGGCTGGAGACCCTTAATCCGCTCCCTTTGAAGCAGATTCATACTTTTTAGCAAATTATACATTTGTTTTATTTCTGTCAGATGGAGGTCATGCCCATGAACTAAATCGGGATCATATTTTTCCAGTCCAAGCTTAATGGCGGCTAAAGTTGTGGCTGTTCCGCCCACCCCTATTAAGATAAAATTTTCAGGCAGCAGGTCGGTGTATAACCCATCAATTAATTTTTCTGCTTCATCCATTAGAAAGGGATCATCTTTCAATCTGACTGCCCCTAAATTAATACTCTTATATGTTATTACATTTAAATGGTTGGTATAAATTAATTCTGTACTGCCGCCTCCTATATCTAAAACAAAGACATTGTTAACATCCTCATTAACTCCGCTAATGGCACCTAAATAGCTCAACCTGGCCTCTTCTGTACCAGTTAAGACTTCTAGATCAAGACCTGTTTTTCTTTTAACTTTTTTCCTTACCTCTTCCTTATTTTGAGCATCTCTTACAGCACTGGTAGCAGCAATTCGTATTTGCTGCACCTTAAATTCTCGGCATTTATCAATAAATTTTTCCAAGCAATTTAATGTTCGTTCCAGAGGTTTTGCCCCAATAATACCTGTTTTCGCAAGACCTTCACCGATTCTAGCCATTTCCAGCCCAGAATAGACAGGTATTATTTCATTTTCCAAATAGTCGGCAACCAGCAGCCTGGTACTATTGGTTCCCACGTCTATAACAGCTTTCCGCATGAATAAAAACCCCCTTTGCAAAAACAAAAAACCGCCTGCGGCGTTTAGTGGATAGTGGCTATCAAAAAGCACCCTGTACAGGGTGCTGTTATATCAATATTTACTGCCACTTTTCCTTTTTGAATTAATGTTTTTATTTAATGAGGCAATTCGCTCATCGCTATCCTTTAAGAACTTTGTCAGCTTTTCCTCAAAGGAAATGCCCGGTTTGGGCTTAGCCTGGCGGATGGAAAGTCCAATTTTGCCGTTGGTATCTATATTGATAACCTTTACCCTGACTTTATCCTGTTCCTTCAAATAATCACTAACATCTTTTACATAATTATCGGCAACCTCAGAGATATGCACTAAACCTGTAGTTCCCCCCGGCAGTTCGACAAATGCTCCAAATTTTGTAATACCTGTAACTATACCTTCAACAATTTGCCCTTTAGTTATGGACATACTAAAATTAAATCCTCCCTTAATTCAGATAACTTATTATATCCACCACCATTTAAAAATGTCAAGACAGATTTACAGCAACAGCATTCTATAAAGCTCCCCGAGCTTTCATAATTACTGTTTCACCTGGTTTTATCAAACCAAGTTTTTCCCTCGCCATTTTTTCAATAGCCTCCGGTGTCTGAACATACTCCAGTTCCTGCTGCAGCCTGGTATTTTCCTCCTGGAGTGTTCCTAACTGCCCCTGGAGCTTATTTATTTCCTGCTTGAGTTTATACCCTTCATAAAAGGTAAAACCAAAGGAAAATATCATATAGGTAAAAATCCCTGCTACTACCAATTTTGATAAAATCCTGACATTTAAGGTTTTTCTTTTTTTCCTTACCTTGGGAACCTGTTGTATTTCAGGATAACTGTAGTTTCTTTGAGGAACAGCCATTATTCATCCTCCTCCATAATACCTAAGACATTACCGGGAATAATTATTACAACTTCATACCCCTTTGCCCGGGCACGATTAAGCATAGTAGCAACAGAGCTTCCACTAATGCCAAGCCTTTTGGCAATTGCATCATTAGAAAGTCCCGTCTCCTTTAATGTTACTACCTGCCGTTCACGAAAACTAAGTTTTTCCATACCTCTGAGTTCTATTTTCATCTGCCCACCAATATTTGGGAATTATCCCCAGATTAATCCACAGATTGTGGACAAATTTACTACAAATTTTGTATTACTTACTTCTACCCCAATTTGGAAATTCCTGCTTTCCACCAACAAGTTGCTCCAAAATTAACTATATGCCCCCAGTTACAAATATATGACAAAAAACTGAGCACCTTATGCTCAGTTTTTAGTGGTCGATAGACTCTAAAAATAGTTACTAGCGACTGGTGACTAGTGACTAAATAATTATTATGTCTGTGTCCATCTGTGGCTTGATATTTTCAGGATAGCTTTTCAAGTTATTACTATTAGCTATTAGCCAGCTCTATAAAGCCTCCATATAGCATATATGCGGCTTTTATTAACGACGCAAGGCGCCGCTTTTCAGCAGGCGCCTCTACTACTACCAGATTTGGGATAAAAAGGCCTTCGTCCTCTCCATCTGCGGCTCATCAAATATTTTAGTCGGGCATCCTTCCTCGATAATCAGCCCCTCATCCATATAAATTACCCGGTCTGCCACCTCACGGGCAAACCCCATTTCATGGGTTACTACCACCATAGTCATTCCATCTTTAGCCAAATCCTTCATTACTGCCAATACCTCGCCTACCAGTTCCGGATCCAAGGCGGAGGTAGGCTCATCAAAGAGAATTACCGAGGGCTCCATCGCTAAGGCCCTGGCAATAGCTACCCTTTGTTTCTGCCCTCCCGAAAGCATACTGGGGTAAGACTCTTCCTTATCTGAAAGACCGACTTTTTTCAGGTAATATTTGCCTATCTCTATCGCCTCTTTTTTGTCCATACCCTTTACCTGGGTGGGCCCTTCAATAACATTTTGCAGTACTGTCATATGGGGAAATAAATTGAAGTGCTGAAAGACCATTCCGACATGGGTCCGCATCTTGTTAATCATTTTTTCATTGTTTTTATCAATCTCTTGCCCGTCTATTTCCACAGTTCCTTTTTGGAATCTTTCTAAAAAGTTGATGCAACGAAGCAGCGTACTTTTACCCGAACCGCTGGCTCCGATAATAACTACAACCTCCCTTGGCTTAACTACCAGATCAATGCCCTTTAATACATGCAAAGTACCAAACCATTTTTCCAGCTTTTTAATTTTAATCATTTAAATCCCCCCTTATCGACTTCCGCTAACGGCTAATTTTGTCTCAATATAATTAAAGAACCAAGTAAATATGCTGGTGTACAAAAGATAGAACACCGCCGCAATGGTCAGCATCTCCATCATATAATAAGTTGAAGAGGCCAACTGCTGAGATGTTAATAATAGCTCTTTGATGGCAATTGCACTTGCCAGTGAAGAATCTTTTAAAGCAATAATAAATTGGTTGCCCAAAGGGGGGACCGCCCTTTTAAAAGCCTGAGGCAGAATAATCCGCACCATGGCTTTTTGATATGTCATTCCCAAGGAACGGGCAGCCTCCATTTGCCCTACAGCAATGGATTGGATAGCCCCGCGAAATATTTCTGCTAGATAAGCTCCATTATGAATCCCCAGCCCTAGAAAAGCAGAGGTAAAGTTTTTAAATCCAAATAAACCCCGAAGACCAAAATAAATAAACAATAGTTGTAACAATAGTGGGGTACCCCTGATAAGAAAAATATAAATTTTTGCCGGAATATTTAGGATGGGATTTTGGGAAATTCTTAGAAACGACGTGATAAGCCCTAAAAATAATCCTAAAACTATTCCTGCCACGGTAATTTTAATGGTCATCCATGCAGCTGGCAAGAAAAAGGGAAAATATTTTAACAAAGCCGAAAATTCGTAATACATCTTCTCCACTCCCTAATATGCATACAGTCCATGCATCTTGTAGAACCAAGCATTAGCAAGGCTCCCTTTATTAATATATAAAGCACAGCAGCCGCAGCCACTGTGCAAAAACCAGCTATTTTTTTGTAATATCAGTATTTAACCATTTTTTGCTGAATTTTGTTAACGTCCCATCATCATGCATTTCTTCAAGAATTTTGTTTACTTCTTCCCTTAAGGAATCGTCATCTTGTCTAAAGGCAACGGCTATATCTTCACTGCGCAGGGGATTACCAAGAAGCTCTATTTTAAACTTTCCGTTATTGATTGCATTTACACCTACTACCCGGTCGGTGATAACTGCATCAATTACTCCACTGTCCAATTCCAAAAGAGTCTGATTATCGTCTTTATATAACTTAACTTCTCCCGCACCCAGCTTTTGAGCATCTTTTTCGAAGGTTGTCCCGGTAACGACAGCAATCACTTTTCCTTGCAAATCTTCAGGTGCTCTATAACTACTTCCTTGCTGTACTACTAATTGTGCGCCTGAATAATAGTAAGGGGTTGAAAAGTCAACTACTTTTAACCTATCCTCAGTCACCGCCATACTGCCTAATATTCCGTCATAAGCCCCTGACCTAAGCCCCTCAATTATTCCGCTCCAGTCGGTAGTAATGGGCTCTAATTCTACGCCCAGCCTTTTAGCTATTTCCGCAGAGACATCGACATCAAAGCCTACTAAATCATTTTTGTCATCATAGTAATTAAAAGGCGGATAGCCGCCGCTCATGGCAAAACTTATCTTGCCAGCATCCTTTACCCGCGAAAGGGAATCCCCCTCCTTCTGCCCACAACCGCTAAAAACTAATGTGACAGCTAATAGGGCAATAAACATAAAAGGTAATAATTTTCTGTATTTACTCATTTTCTTACTTCCTCCAATCATCATATATTAAGTAAAATTTTTTCTTTCTGCCTTAGGTTAGATTAAGTGCTATAACTTAAAGAGCCTCCTCTCAATTAAAAAAAAAACTCTAACCCTATCTTTTTAAAGATAGAGTTAGAGTGCTTGGGTTTCGCCTTTCGACTCGCCCTAAACCACATGTTTTCATGTAGCCTACCTAGGTCCCAGAAGAACCTAAAAAAGCCCCAGCTCTAGAACAAAGTTTTTCAGCCCAGGTTTCGGCATGTCACAAAAAATATATCTAGGAATTCAGCTTGAACTTAATCTACCAAAAACGCATATTAAGCCTCACTGAAAAACCTACTACCCTGTGCTTACTTCACTGAATTACATTAATATTATAGCAATTAATGGCATTTCCGTCAACAACCCATGTTTTACTCTTTAGGTTGTTTGTTGAAAAACTTTGTTTTTAGAAGGGAAAGACTTTTTAGGGTTTTTTGAGCATACTTTTTTGAAAAACCCATGATTGCAGAAATTCCTGAAGTTACAAGACCCAAGGGAATAAGCAATATTCGAACAGCCATTTTAAAAGGCCAAATAATTACTCTCCAGATAAACCGCAATGCCTTACCAACAGCTATAAAAATTTTCCGCAGGAAAATTTTGAATTTAGGACTGAAAAATTTTAGATAAAACCAACATCCTATTCCAATGCCGATAAAGACATATATTCTTATCTCTCCCCAATTACCAAACAGCAACAGCAAAAAGACCATGCAGGTAAGCAAGAGCCAAAATATGAGGTCTCCTATAAATGTTCCTATTTTTTTTGGTTTCCATAGGCCTCTGAAGACACGGTAAATATCAAAAAGCATACCGCCCAGGATGCCAATACAAATAGTAACTGCAAAGGCAAATATTTGATCATAAATAGAGTACATTGATTGCTACCTCAGCAGCTTGGAAAAAATGCCCTTGCTTTTATCTCTAAATTTTGCTCCTTTATCTTCAGGATACTCCAATTTATTTATTAATCCATCAACTGTAAGTTTACCGTCCTCTAAGTTAAGGTTTATGATATGCAAATTTTCACCCTTCACGACTAAAACCCCTAAAATTGTTTGAATTACTATTTCAGCTTCATCATAAGATTCCACATTGTTGACCCCTGTTATCTGTAAATTTTCTCTATTTAATAAAGTTACTATATATTCGCCCCTTTTATCTTCCATACTCAAATCCCTCCAAAAAAATTATTATATCCTGCTAACTTATATGCAAGAAATTTGATTTTAAGTACATAAAAACCGGCTTTAAAGCCGGCTAATTACTTATCCACAAACTATTGATAAATTTTTTCGATCTTAATATCCTTGAAAAAAAACCTTACAATATCTTCAGGGGATTTACCCTGTTCGGCAAGTGCCCTGGCACCCCATTGGCTCATACCTACCCCATGACCGTATCCCCGTCCTTTTATTACTAAGCTATCCCCATCAATACCTATATCGGTTATCAGCATAGACCTCAGTTTATCACTTCCCAGTGCCAAACGAAGGGCAGGACCACTAACAATTGTTTCACCAAACTTAATCTTTGTAGCACGACCTGATGGTCCTTTCTCGGCAACTGTTACGCTATTAATAGCTCCCGGATCCTTGCCGGAAATCTGGCTTATAGCTGATTTAACTGCACTTAAGGGAAAGGATACCTGCCAGTTTTTATTTTCTTCGGTAGTAATATTTATTCCCGGGTCATTTACACTTTTAATATACGGCGTAGGTTGCTTTGTATAACCTAAACCTTCCTTAGCTGAAGCTGCGGTTTGTCCTCCGCCATCAGCATGGAACCAAGCCTTAATTAATTTATTATTATGTTTTACTACCTCGCCCCGGGTCCTCTTGACAGCTTCCTTAACTCGTTCAGTTACCCTTTCTTTATCGTAAGCTTGAAACTCCTCAATATTTGTCGAGGCATCAGTACCTCTTGCCTTTACTCCACCTTCTTCAATTTTCTCCAAGGTAAAGGTACGTGCTATTATAGCTTGGGCCGCCAGTGCCTCCAGAGGCCAATTAACATCCATTTCAGCAGCTACCACCCCTTCTAGATACTCCTCAAGGGCTATATCAACCTTTTTTCCCGTCTCTGCTACATATAAGCTTATAGTCGGCTCCTTTTGCTGGGGTGCTTGTTCTTGAGAACCCTTCTGTTCAGGCTGAGGTTTTCTCTGGGGACCTGTACATGCCGTACCAAAAGCAACTATACCTACCAGCAGGATTATTAAATAATAAGAAAATGTTCTTTTTTCCATAAAAAAGCCTCCTCAGTTTTGTTGATTTTAGTATCAGACCAAGGAAGGCAGAATATACATTTTCCTTTAGGGTTAATTTTGGGGTCAGTGCTACAGAGTGATAGTTCTACAGAAAACTAACTCTAGGTTATACAGAATGTCAGTAGGCGAGTGGGGGAGTTAGCTACAGATAATGACTAAAGTCTTTTGGGCTATACCATTAGGTCAGTGTATATTTTGAAGGAAAGTATTTGGTGTTCTAACATGAAGTTAATATTGTTGGTTAGTTAAACTAACTTGCTAACATTATTTGTCAATTTTACTTAAAAAATAAACTACACAATTTAAATAAACTGACAAACAAGCTAATCCCAAGAGCAAAACTATCCACTATCACACTTACTAATATTTTTTTCTAGCCACTAGCCACTAACAACTAGCCACTTAATCGAGCTCCTTATACATCTCCTTTGCCCCATCGGCTCTTACATTTTCAGCAACCATTAATATTTCAAACCTGCTCTGACGCTCCCCAAAACCAATCTCCAATATATCCCCGGGGCTCACAGTGGAACTGGCCTTGGCCGGTCTGCCGTTAATTTTTATCCGTCCTCCATCGCAAACCTCTTTGGCTAAAGTACGCCTTTTAATAATTCTTGATACCTTAAGAAATTTATCTAAGCGCATACAAAATCACTCCAAAATAAATTCGGGTTAAAAAAATCAGGTTCGGAGAACCTGATTTTTTTAGCTTATAACTTTTCTACTGCTTCTTTTAAGCTCTTACCTGCTTTGAAAGCTGGAACTTTAGCAGCTGGAATTTGGATTTCTTGACCGGTTTGCGGATTGCGACCTGTGCGCGCCTTGCGCTCTCTTACTTCAAATGTACCAAATCCAACAAGTTGTACCTTTTCACCTTTTGATAGTGCTTCTTCTACAGATGCAAATAAAGCATTAACAGCTTTTTCTGCATCTTTTTTAGTCAATTCGGATTTTTCGGCAACGCTACTAATAAGTTCAGTTTTGTTCACAATAAATCCCTCCTACAATAATGAGTTTTCTCTCGTTCACCATTATTCGTGGTGAGGTTTCTAAATTCCTGCAAAAAATACCATTTAAATTAAAAATTTTCCTGTATTACCTTATTTTTTCGCTTCTTCCCACCATTTGTCAAGTTCTTCCAGAGAGAATTCCTTAATATTTTTCCCACTTTGCTGTATTTTATTTTCTATGTAAGCAAAACGTTTGCGAAATTTCCTGATAGTAGCTAATAGTGACTCTTCCGGATTTACATTGGCAAATCTTGCTACATTGACGACAGCAAAAAGTAAATCCCCTATTTCGTTATATATTTCATCGTTACTAGAGGCATTTTCTGCGTTATCTAAAGCATTCTTTAATTCATCTATTTCCTCAAAAATCTTAGCCCAAGCTCCAGAAACATCCGGCCAATCAAAGCCAACTCCAGCAGCCTTATTTTGTATTTCTAAAGCATGCATTAAAGCCGGTAAATCCTTTGGTACGGAACCTAAAAGGCTTTTGGACACCTCCTTGCCTTTTTCTTTGGCTTTAATAGCTTCCCAATTCACCAAAACATCTTGGGCGTCTGAAACTTTAACATCGGCAAAAACGTGGGGATGGCGTCTTATCATTTTGTCAGTAATCCCTTCCACCACATCATTAATTGAAAAGCTACCCGTTGTTTCAGCTAGGGCGGCGTGGAAGACTACCTGTAGTAGTAAGTCTCCCAATTCTTCACATAATTTATACATATTCCCTTCATCAATGGCTTCCAGCACTTCATAAGCTTCCTCCAACAAATACTTTTTAAGAGTTTTATGGCTTTGTTTACGGTCCCAAGGGCAGCCATCAGGTCTTAGAAGCCTCTCCATGACATTAACAAGGGGATCAAGGGGAAACTGGGCTGAGTTTGGCTTTGCTGACTGGGAAGAGGGAATATAAACAGTTGTCAGGTAATCAATCCATGGTACATGATCCAATTGGTACAGGGGTAACTCCAAAACTTTTTCCTGTCCTGCAACACCGGCGGCACTTATAACCTGTATGGTATGTTCCGGTGGGAAAAATTCCAGCAAAGATAATTTTGCATCGGAGGCTATAAGCCGGTTATATACCTGGCAAATCAAAAGAGGCATATCCGTATGATAATTCTTAATACTACTTAATGCGTCAATAATCTGCAAACCTTGACCGGGGTCGATATTAATAATTTTATAGACCTCATCTAAAAAACTTAGTGCAGGATGGATGTCTATGCTGATATTTCCCTTTTCAACAACCTTCTGTCTTAACACCTTAACCGAGTCTTCTGCAACAAGTGGACTTCCCGGAACGGCATAAACTATCTCACCATATTTATAAACATGTTCAATTAAATAATCGGCAATTTTTTCATAAACACTCTCGAAGCTTCCATTTTCGTAGAATAAATCAAGTGCTGAATAAACAATTTCCCACTCCTTTAAGTTTTTAACAACAGGATGTTTATTGGTCCTTAGATAAATATGCGACGAAGTCTTTAACAGCTTTAATGTCCCTATGCTTATTTGTTCCTCACTACCCGGACCTAAGCCAATCACTGTAATCTTATTCATTTCCTAATACCTCGCAATTTTCAACCTAAGTAAAATTTCAGCCAGCTTCCTGCCAACCAGGGGGACCCGTTCTATATCGGCGGCCTTAATACCCCCAACCAAAATCAAAACAACAAAATAGATACTACCTCCTACTGCTACAGCTGCAAGGGTACTCACCTCTTCCCTGATTCCTCTTTCCATCAGGGCTTCGAAGACTTTTATCACAGTAAAACCCATCACCGTAACAGAAAAAACAGGCTTAATAAGATGGTCATTTATTCTAAACCATTGGAATGTAATCATCTTTGATACTATATATAAATTGCGCACTGCTGCCACAAAAAAACCAATAACCGTACCCAGTGCAGCACCTTTAATGCCAAGGGCAGGGATTGCTGTAAGAATATATGTTAGTCCACCTTTTATTAAGGCCCCAATAAACAAGCTGACAACGGGCACCATAGGTTTACCTAAACCCTGAAGAGTTCCAGTTGAAGTCTGGTAAAGACCCACAGCTAGCACAGTTGGTGCCAGCCAGGCTAAGGCAACTCCCGCTCGAGGTTCATTATACAACAATTCACAAATTGGTTCGGCAAGCACCATCAAACCAACTGCGGCGGGGAAAACCATTATTAAAGCCAAAAGCATGGCAGAGCTAAACTGCCCTTTTACGGCAGAAAATCTGTTGGAAGCTAATGAATTGGCTACTGCCGGCACTAGACTGGCGGCTAAAGCTGTAGTTATGATAAAGGGTAAGTTAATTAAGGCACCCGCCATTCCCGAGAGCTGACCATACAGCCCTGTTGCCTCTTGGCTCGTGAAGCCAGCTGCCTGCAGCCGTAAGGGAACTAAGAAAGTATCCATGGTCTGCATTAAAGGCAGCACTAAACCTCCGATGGAAATTGGCACTGCTAGAAATACTATCTGTCTGACAAGTTCAGTATTTGTTTCTTCATTTTGAATAGACAATTGTATTTGCTGCTTCTTACGCCTCTTGTTAAAGGCAAAATAAATTAACCACAAAAGGAGTAATCCCGCTAATCCCCCTGTTGCGGCCCCAAGGGTTGCACCGGCAGCAGCATATTCTACACCTAGGGGCAAAAGGTAAAAAGCAGCTAGAAACACTGTGCTAACCCGCACTATCTGTTCAAATATCTGAGATAAAGCAGTAGGTGTCATTTGCTGGAAGCCCTGAAAATACCCCCTTAATGTTGACATAGCCGAGGTAAATAAAATTGCCGGGGCTATTGCCTTTAAGCTTAAAGCGGCCCTGGGTTCCTGCAAGATATTTCGAGCAATAAAATCAGCACTTACATAAAGGGCAATCGAAGCAGCGGTTCCGGTTAATAAAAGCAGCGACATGGAAAGCCAAAAGACTCTTTGGATGCCATTGCTATTGTTTTTTTCTTCCCGCTCCGCAATCATTTTAGAAATAGCCAAGGGAATACCTGCTGTGGAAACAGCTAAAATCATAGTATAAAAGGGATAGGCCATTTGGTATAGTCCCACGCCTTCGTCTCCAACTAAGCGGGCAAAAGGTATGCGATAAACCGCCCCTAATAATTTACTGATTATACCGGCAATACTTAGTATTAATGCTCCTTTAAAAAATGACTTCGGCTCCACAAAAATCTCCTTATATCAATAAATTTAAGATTATACTAAAACTAATAATATCTTAGCTTACTATCTAAAAAATGGCAAATAAAATAGGTGGTCCCTTGACCACCTGTGGTTTATTGTTCCATTTGTTTAGCTAAGAATGAAGCCGCAGTTTCCGCCAGCTTTAACTCTAAGTCTGACATTTTAACATTGGTTTCTTTCGTTCCAATAATTACTGCGCCGATAGGATCACCTTCTGCAATAATTGGTGCTACTACTTCAGCAGTAAATTTTGTTTCAATGCCTGTTTCGTCGCCCTCCATACCTTTAAAATAAGGATGATTGTGAATATCATTTATCATAACAGCTTTTCTTTCTTCCATTATCTTTTCAACCACTGACCCAATAGCCTTATTTAAGTATTCTTTCTTGGGACCCCCTGCAATGGCAATAATTTGATCTCTATCTGCTATGCAGGCAATATGTCCCATAGCTTCATGTAATGAATCTGCGTATTCTTTTGCAAATTCACCCAACTCACCAATTGGCGAATATTTTTTAAGTATCACTTCACCTTCACGATCAACGAAAATTTCTAAGGGATCGCCTTCCCTAATACGTAATGTTCTACGGATTTCTTTGGGAATTACAACTCTTCCTAAATCATCAATGCGTCTTACAATTCCTGTTGCCTTCATGAATTATTCCTTCCCTCCTTTAAAGATGATGGGCAAGGTAAAACCTTTCAGTGATAGTATATAGCCGAAACCAAACAATTATTCATTTTTTTCCCATGGGGAATTATGAAAAGTTAACTTTGCCCTGTAGTTGAAGTATTTGTTATTTAAAAAAAAATATACGTACTGAGAAAAACGACTAATTTAGTATGAATTAAAAAAGCTGTCGCCAATGACTTTGGCAACAGCCTAGAAACCTTTACTATTAGTACCTATTTTGCTTCTTTATTTTCTTCTTTGTTCTCTTCCGTTTTTTCCTGCTCACTATTAATTTTGGCTTCTAATTTTTCCTGCAGTTTATTCTCAATTTCAGCCTTTTCCTTTAAACCATCCATATACTTGGTGAATTCATTGCTTTTTTCTTCAAAAACAAATCTTTCTTCCAATTCTTCCTTTACTTCTTCAAAGGATTTTTGCTTAGCTTCTATTTTATCTTCTACCCTAATTACATGAAATCCAAAAGTAGTTGCCACAGGTACCTTGGTGATTTCCCCAACGCCTAATGCAAAAGCAGCATCTTCAAAAGGCTTCACCATAGCTCCCTTGCCAAAATATCCTAAATCTCCCATGCTGGTTTTTGCTGCAGGTTCAATTGATTTTAAGGCAGCAAGCTGTGCCATATCCTGGTTTTCTTCTGTAATTAAACGAATTAGTTCTTTAGCCTCTTCCTCAGTATTTACCAGAATATGCCTTGCTCTAATTTGTTCATCCTGATAAAACTCTTCTTTGTTTTGATCGTAATATTCCTTTGGATCTGTCTTACCCTTGGTAACATCTTTAGTAACTTCTTCATAAAGGGCTTGTACTAAAAGTTGTGTTTCGATGGCCTTCCTGATATCTTTTTCATTCATTTTCAATTGATCATTAAAATAACTCTTAAATTCCTCTTCTGAATTAAACTGACCTTTGATAGCAGTTAACTCTGCATCAACGTCTTCTTTCTTAACCTCCAGCTTGCGTACATTGCGGGCTTCATTTTCCAGAAGAAGTTCGTCAATCATTCTTTCCAGTATTTGCAGCTCAAAGATGTCTTTGTATGCAGCATATTGGGGATCTGCCAAATCGAATTGATTCATTGCTGCAGCCTGGCTAACCCTTAAGTCAAATTCACCCTTAGGAATAACCTGTCCATTAACTTTAGCAATATATTCGGAATTTTCATTAGCTTGCTTATTACAACCAACCGCGGTAATAACAAAAATCAGCAACAGAAATAATACTGCTATCTTTCTACCCATGTAATCGCTCCTCTTATTAATAATAGGTAACAGGTAATATTATAGCAGACTTTTCTTGCCGGAAACAAGGGTTGATATTTCCAACAAGATTGTTTCCAGCAAATTCAAGGCTTGCTCTGTACTTAGGCGGGCAACGTTAATTTTAATAGCCAAATCCACATCAGCAGAAAATGTAAGCTTTCGGCGAAACTTTTGGGCCAGTTCTAACAGTTCCTGTCCCAAGAGACCTGGGTCACCGATAAATGTAAAGGTTATTGTTACATCTTTTTGCTTTATGGATTTGATAGAACCTGCCGCCGCCAATACCTTTAACTTAGCCAAAAACAACAAATTCCTTGTTTCCATTGGTAAATCGCCAAAACGATCCTCTAATTCCTCTTCAATGGAACCCACGTCCTTGATGGTATTAGCCAGACGGATGCGCTGATAAAACTCTAACTTAGTGGAGGAATCGGTAATATAATATTCTGGAATAAAGGAACTAACCTGCAAGTCAATCTCTACATCGATTTTTTCATTACCCTTTTCTCCTTTTAGCTCCCTGACAGCCTCTTCCAAAAGCCTGCAGTACATGTCAAAGCCCACTGAAGCCACATGACCATGCTGCTCAGGGCCTAAAAGATTGCCCGCACCCCTTATCTCCAAGTCCCGCATTGCAATTTTAAAACCTGAGCCTAATTCAGTAAATTCCCGGATAGCATGAAGCCTTTTTTCTGCCAAAGGGCTTAAGATTTTATCTTTTTTATAGGTCAAATACGCATAGGCAACCCTATTGGTACGCCCAACTCTGCCCCGCAATTGATATAGCTGCGCCAGCCCCATTTTGTCCGCCTCATCAATAATTAGGGTATTTACATTAGAAATATCCAGACCGGTTTCAATAATGGTTGTGCAGACTAGTACATCCAATTCCTGCTCCATAAAGGCCATCATAACCCGTTCCAACTGTTCCTCTTTCATTTGCCCGTGTCCGATTCCTATTTTGGCCTCAGGGACAAAGAACCTTATATCCTCAGCGACCTTTTCTATATCCTCAACTCTGTTGTGAACATAGAAAACCTGCCCTCCTCTGCCTAATTCCCGGCGGATGGCATCTTTAATAAGCTCCGGGCTATGCTCCACAATATAGGTTTGGATAGGATAACGGTCCTCAGGAGGAGTTTCAATAACACTCATATCCCGGATACCAACTAAAGACATGTGCAGGGTTCTGGGAATGGGTGTAGCTGATAAGGTGAGCACATCCACTTGTGATTTAAGCCTTTTTAACTTCTCTTTATGACTGACACCGAAACGCTGTTCTTCATCAACTATTAACAATCCCAAATCTCGGAATATTACATCTTTAGATAAGAGACGATGTGTTCCAATTATTATGTCAACTGTACCCTCTTGCACACCCTTTAAAATTTCTTTCTGCTGGACAGCACCCCGAAAACGGCTTACCACATCGATTTTCACGGGATAGTTGGCAAATCTCTCCCTAAAAGTATTGTAATGCTGCTGGGCAAGGACAGTGGTTGGTACTAAAACAGCTACTTGTTTACCCTCGTTAACAGCTTTGAAAGCAGCCCTAATTGCCACCTCTGTTTTCCCATAGCCTACGTCGCCGCAGATTAACCGATCCATAGGAACAGGTTTCTGCATATCTTTCTTCACATCGTTTATAGCCTTAAGCTGGTCAGGTGTTTCTTTATAGGGAAAGGCGTCCTCAAACTCCCTCTGCCAATTATCATCAGGATTAAACTGATGCCCCGGAACTCCCTGGCGTTTTGCATACAGTTCTAACAGTCCTTCCGCAAGTTTCTTAACAGAGCTGGTAACCTTAAGTTTTATTTTCTGCCACTCGGTTCCTCCCAATTTGTGGACCTTAGGATGGCTTCCTTCTCCCGCTGTGTACTTTTGCAAAAGCTCTACCTGGTCGGTTGGTACATAAAGCCTGTCTTCTCCGGCATACTTTATTATCAGGTAATCCCGCTCAATATTGCCAACCTTTAGTCTCTCCACTCCCAAATAACGTCCTATGCCATGACCGGAATGAACTACATAGTCACCTAGTTTAAGGTCATCTAGGCGGGCAATTTGCTGCCCTTCTTGACGGAACATGCGTTTAGGAGGTCTTTTCTTGGGCTGTTGGAAAATCTCATTTTCCGAAACGACTACCAGTTGAGATTTTATAAATTCCACTCCTGCAGTAAGGTTGCCCTGCGCTAAATAAACCTGTCCCTTTTGAGGCTCATAATTTTCTCCTACCCATGGCGCATCAACTCCGCAATCATTCAATGATTGCTGCAGGCGCTGGGCCTTTGCCTGTGAACTTAGCAAAATAATAACGGCAAATTTTTTGCGTTTCCATTCCTTAACTTCATCAGCCAAAAGTCTGATTTTAGAAAAGAAAGGAGGCAATGACTTTGTCTCAATGCCAAATATATTTTGGATTGTTCCCGGCAATCCTTTCTTAGGAAGCAGAGATAAATAGACCCTGTTCTGGTTTTCCAAAAAGTTAACTACTTCTTCAAGTGCAAAGAAAAACTCTCTTTGCTTAGGTAGTACTGCTCCACTGCTCAGCAAGTCGGCAAAGCTGGAATTCCTCTCCCGGTCACGGTGTTCAAAGGCCTCTTTTATCCTAATGGGTTCATCCAGACAAAATATACTCTCTCTTGGGAAATAATCAATCAGGGAGCTTTGTTCAGGATAAAAATAGGGTTGAAACTGTTCCAGCCCGGGAAAGTACAAACCATTGCCAACCTTTTCAATTACCTCATTAATCCTGCCACATAATTTATCTAAAGCAGTACGATCCTTATTTTTTGCAAGACGTTGTTTTTGCAACTCATACTCTGCTTTTAATAATTCCAGACCCTTCTTTGCCACCCCAGGCAAAAGGAAAAACTCCTGGGCCGATGCCAGATTAATTTCCTGGGTTTTATCCAGAGACCTTTGGGTCTCCAGGTCAAAAAAACGTATAGAGTCTACTTCATTATCAAAAAATTCAATTCGTACAGGCTTCTCATAGACGATAGAGAAAATATCTAAAATACCGCCTCTAATACTGAACTGTCCTGGACCTTCAACCTGTTCAACCCGTTCAAACCCATATTGTATTAAAAATTCCAGCAATTCTTGCAAATCAACT
The DNA here is from genome assembly GCA_049323895.1 of Bacillota bacterium. Classification (GTDB taxonomy): domain Bacteria; phylum Bacillota; class Peptococcia; order Peptococcales; family BICA1-8; genus JBMOKT01. Next base: position 43,584 of record JBMOKT010000029.1, read on the forward strand.
TCCTGCCCCACCTTGATATCTCTTAAGGATTGGCGGAAAATTTCCGGTGGAACAAGTGCCTTGGCCATAGCCTCTGCAGCACAAATAATTACTGTATTCTCCTCTCCTTGAGTCAGCTTGGAGAGTACCTGCAAACGCTGCCGCTGGATTTCCGTGCTTTGGGCAAAAACTTCAAAGGGGATTACCTCTAAAGCTGGAAAATACAAAACATTTGCATTAGGAAGCAAATAGTTTAAATCCTCCCATACTTCTTTAGCCCTTTTGGGGGAATCACAAATAATAAGGGTATTTTTGCCTGTTTCCAGAGAAATAATAGCGGATATTATTGTTTTCTGTACACCTGTTAAACCGTATAACAAATTTTCTTTATTATTTTCTATGGATTTTAGAATCAGATTGATGTCTTGACTCTTAGTTAAATATTTTATGATAGGTGGTATTTGCTGCATGGGCGCCTCCTTTTAGAAAACAAAAAGCCTGAAAGTGGACATCCCAGAGAGGGACCCCCACATCATTTGATCTATTCTATTATTCAAAATATAGTAATATTATTTATTTATTCTACTTTTTCTTATAATGAAACTATTCCATCCAATATGGCAGATAATGCTAACCAGAATTGCCATACTTATATAACCTGTCAACTGATGGAAATAGGTAGTAACTAATCCAAAAAAACTATGGGTTAAAAGGCTCATAATCCCGGGCAGTAAACCTTTGATATTTACCTTAATGTCCCAAATGCCTTCAATAATTCCAAAAACTAAATGTGTATAAAAAATTGAGGTGGAAAATAATACTGCCCCAACAGTTTTTAATGTTTCTTCAATAATAGGTACAGGTACAATGATAGCTGCATCACCCCACCGTCTTACTATTATGCGGTTTAAAAACCAGGCAAAAAAAGCTGCACTTGTACCTGCTAAAAAAAATGCCATCAAAAGCTCCCATAACATAATTAATTTTTTTTATGTAGTTAAGTAAAACCTATGCTTTTTTCCTGTTAAAGATATTCATAGTTTGATCAATGCCTTCCTTAATCCATGCTTCAATACCCTCAACAGCCTCGTCAACTGCGTCCTCTATTGCTTTTTTCTCCTCTGGCAAAAAAGCTGTTAATACGTAATCCGATACTTCTGCAAATCGAGGTCGACCAATCCCTATTTTTAATCTATTAAATTCATGGGAATTAAGGTGTTGGGCAATGGATTTCAACCCATTGTGCCCCCCCGTTCCACCATCTTTTTTGAAACGAAGCTGCCCTACAGGCAAATCCAGGTCATCATGTATAACTATCAGGTCTTTAATTCTGTCTTGATAGAAATTCAGCAGTTGAATACAAGCCTGGCCGCTTAGATTCATGTATGTCTGAGGCTTAACTAAAAGGATTTGTTTGCCTTGCCATACTCCCGTTTGCACCAGTGATTGACCTAGTTTCTTATCCACTTTAATATCTAATTTAAAGGCTATTCTATCAATTGTCCAAAACCCTACATTATGTCTTGTCTTTTCATACTTTTGACCGGGGTTACCCAGACCTACAATCATATACACCAGCTTCCCTCCAACTCTCTCATCGTACCCTCATAAACTACTTAAGACGAGCAACCGCTAAGCGGTCACTCGTCAGCATAACAGTTTTAGAAAACTTTATTCCTCTTCATCCCCCGGAATATCTCCTGCAGATGCCGCTTCAGCATCTTCCCCCGTTTCTTCATTATCTTCTGCATCCATGACAGGAGCAATGACACTTATTAATACTTGTTCCGGCTCAGATAAGATTTTAATCCCTTCATCAGTCTTTAAATCTGCCACTGTATGCTTGTCTCCAATATGTAATGAACTGATATCTAAAGTAAAGTTTTCAGGCAGATTTGCCGGAAGGCATTCAACTTCTACCCCGGTATCACCATATTGCAGAATGCCGCCTTCTTTTTGTCCTGCTGCCTCACCCACAAAATTAACAGGAATCTGTGTCCTTATTTTTCTATCGGAATAGATTTCGGAAAAATCCACATGCCAGTAGTGCCCCGTAACAGGGTGGGTCTGTATCTCCTTAACCATGGTCTGCACACTTTTTTCCCCGACTTTTAAAGAGATAATAGCATTAGCACCATGGCTGTTTAAAACACTCAAAAACTCTTTCTTTTCAACAGTTACCGGCAGTGTCCCAAATTTGCTGCCATAAATAACAGCCGGCAGCACGCCTTCTTTACGCATACGGTTTAAGGCACCCCGTCCCAGATCAGATTCCCTTTTGGAGGCTTTTAAAGTAATTGTTCTCATATTTCCAACTCCTTTCACCTGATAGTATACCCAGGCAAAGGGAATGGAAAACATTTAATCGAATAATTTGCTTACAGACAGGTCCTCATGAATACGAATAATAGCTTCCCCCATTATAGGCGCAACTGAAAGAAGCTTTATCTTGTCCAATTTTTTCTCTTGACTAAGGGGGATAGTATTAGTTGTTAAAAGTTCGGTAATAGGCGACTTTTCCAGCCTGGTAATGGCTGGACCGGAAAGTACGGCATGGGTGCAGCAGGCATATACATTTTTCGCACCCCGCTCGATTAAGGCTTCTGCACCATTGGTAATTGTACCTGCAGTATCAATTATATCATCAGTCATAATTACATTTTTACCCTTTACTTCACCTATCAGATTCATTACCTCAGAGACATTGGGCATAGGTCTGCGCTTATCAATAATAGCCAATGGCGCTCCTATTCTCTCTGCTAAATTTCTTGCCCGGGTAACCCCTCCCATATCAGGGGAAACCACCACAACATCTTCCAAGCCCTTATTGATATAGTATTCAGCCAGAATGGGAACACCTAATAGATGGTCTACAGGAATGTCAAAAAATCCTTGTATCTGACCGGCATGCAAATCCATTGTCAAGACCCGCCGGGCCCCCGCCTGTACAATTAAGTTGGCTAAAAGTTTAGCCGTAATAGGGTCACGGGCTCTTGCTTTCCTATCCTGCCGTGCATATCCGTAATAGGGCAGTACAGCAGTAATTCTGCGCGCCGAAGCCCTTCTAACGGCATCAATCATTATCAAAAGTTCCATCAGGTTATCATTAACTGGCGTGCTGGTTGACTGAATTATAAAAACATCGGCCCCTCGGACGCTTTCATCAATGGTTAAATTAATTTCGCCGTCACTAAATCTGCTGACCTTGCTGCTGCCAAGGCCTAACCCGAGGTATTCGGCAATCTCTTCCGCTAAAACGGGGTTGGCATTCCCTGTGAAAACCTTTAAATTCCTATACCTTCTGGACATTCTGTCAGACCCTCCTATTTTTTACTTTTCCCTTTTTTTACCCAGTTAAGAATATTTTTTTGCCGCTGACGGGCAATCCCTAATGCCTCTTCGGGGACATCCTGACTTATGGTAGAACCTGCACCAATTACAGAATTTTTTCCAACTTTCACTGGTGCAATAAGATTAGCATTACTGCCGATAAATGCACCATCTTCGATAATGGTTTGGTGCTTTGCCTTTCCATCGTAATTACAGGTTATAGTACCACAGCCGATATTTACATTTTCTCCTATATATGAATCACCAATATAGGACAGGTGAGGAACCTTGCTCCCTATCCCAATGATTGATTTTTTAATTTCCACAAAATCACCGATTTTAACATTATCCTTCAACTCACTACCTGGACGCAAATAAGCAAAAGGTCCTATCTTACAGTTTTGTCCTATTATACTCTCTAAGATAACAGAATTCTGGACATTAGAGCCTTTCCCTATTATACTATCTGTTACCCTCACCCCAGGTCCAATCACACAGTCTTCACCAATTATTGAGTTGCCTTCAATTATGGTTCCTGGATTAATAATTGTATCTGCACCTATACGCACCCTGCCGTCAATAAAGGTGGTATCTGGGTCTATAATAGTTACCCCTTCCAGCATGCATCTTTCCAAGACCCTTAACCGCATAATTTTTTCCGCTTCAGCAAGCTGAATTTTATTGTTTATGCCTAGGCTTTCCCTAATATCTTCCAGAATATACCCTTCTACCCTCAACCCATTTTCTACGGCAATGCCTATTAAATCAGTCAGGTAGTATTCTTTCTGGGAATTTCTATTAGAAAGTCTAGATAAGGATTGTTTCAGGAAATCTCCCTTGAAACAATATGTACCTGTATTAATTTCATTAACAGCCCTTTGCTCCTCATTGGCGTCCTTTTCTTCCACAATGGCTTTGATTAAATTGTCTCGGCGGATTATCCGCCCGTATCCCCGGGGATTTTTTATTATTGAGGTGAGGACTGTTATGACAGCATCCGTCTCTTGGTGTTTTTGTAATAAGTTATTTAAGGTCTCTACTTGCAGCAGAGGAGTATCCCCACAAACTACCAGTACATTTTCATCTTCAGGACCTATCAATTTTTCAGCCTGCATTACCGCATGACCTGTGCCCAGCTGTTCCCATTGATAGACTACCTGTAGGTTATCTTTGATATTCTCTTCTATTTCTTTGGCACCATGACCTAAGACCAAAATTTTCCTGCATATTTGTGCTCCTTCCAAAGTATTCAAAACATGTCCTAGCATAGGGATGCCTGCTACCTTATGCAATACTTTAGGAAGCTTGGATTTCATACGGGTCCCTTGACCGGCGGCTAATACTATCGCACAATTCATAAAATATTGACCCCCATACCCATTTTTACTATTAATAGTTATACCATAAATGCACAATAAAAGACATAGGATTTAAAAAAATCTAGTGTAAATAGCAAGGAACAGGGGATGTTTTAATGGTATCGACTTCATTAAAACACCCCCTATTTAACGGGCAAAAAAAAGGAGCTTTACCGTCGGCTCCCTTAAGTCTGCATGAATATTACATTGCTTCTTCGTAGGCCTTTAATACAGCACTTTGGATTACGTCACGGGCCGAAGAGGAAATGGGATGGGCGATATCCCTAAATTCACCATCAGGCATTTTCTTGCTGGGCATGGCTACAAATAACCCTTTTTGACCTTCTACAACCTTTACATCATGTATCACGAAGGCGTCATCAAAAGTAACGGAAACAATAGCCTTCATTCTGCCGTCCATATTTATCTTTCTAATCCGTACATCTGTAATGTTCATAAGCTTCACCACCCTTCCTGATATGCGGAACATTTTGACATCAATGACCATATTCGGCAATAATTTGGAAAATCCTTCTTTAGTATAAGAAAATTACCAATAATTATGTTTTTTATACATGTAAACTAGACTTTTTTGACTTTATCATAACTTTTTCATTCTTTTCATCTAATTCCACCAATTGCAGCAGACCTAAGTATTTATCAACCAGCTTATTTGTGGGTTCAATAGTATCAACCAATACTCCCAGCCCCAGCACTTCAGCCTTAAACTCCTTCATTAGGTCAATCATTCCTTTGGCAGTTCCACCGGCTTTCATAAAATCATCTATGATAATTACCTGTGATTCTGAAGGCAATGCTCTCCTTGAGAGGGACATCGTGCCAATCTTCCTGGTGGAACCCGATACATAATTTATGCTTACCGCTGACCCTTCAGTTACTCTGCTGTCATCCCTGATTATAACAAGGGGTACGTTAAATGCCTTCGCCGTCATAAAAGCAATAGGAATACCTTTAGTTTCTACCGTAACTATATAATCAGGTTCTAGTTTTCCAAACCTGTGGGCAAATATATTACCTATCTTTGCTACTACAGCGGGGTCATAAATAACATCGGTCATATACAAATATCCACCTGGTAAAATCCGTCTTGGGTCCGATAACTTTTGGGCCAGTCCCGATAGAAATTCATCCTCAATATGGCTGCTATTATACGGTAAATAACGAACTCCCCCTGCTGCTCCCGAAATAGAGACCAGATTTCCCTGACCTGACTGTTGCAATGTTTCCTTAATAATTGTCAAATCTTCACTGATACTTGATTTAGCTGATTGAAAAATTTCCGCAAAATAACCCAAGGTGAACAACTGATGTGGATTTTCCAGTAGGATTTTAGTCAGCAACACCATTCGTTCACTTCTACGCCATTTTTCCACGTATTTTACACCCCACTTCCATGAAAGTAAGTATAATTTCCGAATATTAGACAAACTATTTTATGATATTATTCACCTATTATCCATTATAAACTCATTTAGTGCTCAGTGGCAAGTTGCATTAGAAAAACACGGCTTGAGCCGAGCTTTTGACCACTGCGGAAGTCGATGTTGCTCTTATACTTATTACCTTGTAAAAGTTATACTTTCTAAGTAAGTATACATAAAGGAAAAAACAGCCCATCTAATGAGCTGTTTCGATTTTATGCCGGCTGGTTTTTATTTATGATACTTTCCACCAATTCCAAATCATTGGGTTTATCTACATCCACACCAATTTCAGGGTCTAATACTTCTATAACTTTACCATTGATTTTTAATAATTGACTAACCCTTTCCTCAGCTTCTTTTATTGTTAGGTTCCTCAAGAGATACTTTAAGATATATGTGTATCCGATATAATTCAACAATTTAAATGGGCTTTTACGCAACTCAACCAGTTCCTCCGCTGAGTTTATCCGCGGTCGCACAATCTTAGGGTTAACTAGAAAAATATTCCCCCCTGTAAAGATTCCTTCTTTAAACCTAACATAAGTCCTTCTAACCTTAGGGTATTTTGCCTCATTTAATGACTTGCGGACAATAGGGTAAATCAAGTCTGCCCCTTCCTTACTACCCTTTTCAAGGAATTTGTCAATGATATTCCCGGTAATCAGTGGTATATCTGAAGTTACAATCAGCACTTTATCTTCAGTTGTCTCGTCCAATACATTAAATGAATTTAATAGGCTCTGAATAATTGTAGCACCGCCTTCAACAATTGTTACTTCTTGATCATTTTCATAGATTGACCTTAAGCCATCCTTTGGACCCACTAAAATTATTCCTTTAACAAGCCTGGCGTTCTTTAAAGCATCTACCACATACTCTACCATGCATTTACTGCCTATCTTAATTAATGCCTCATTTGGTTCGCTGCTGCATTCTTTAAGCTGTCCATTATTTAAACTTCCCGCTAGTATTATAGCTTTGGTCAAAAACAAGGACCCCTTTCTATTTTTTTTCCTCCTCATAGTATAACCCTTGTTTTTCCAAAGATAACATCATGGCATGTTCTGCATTTTCTATATGTTCCCTTGCTAACTGTTCGGCCAGTTTACTATTCCTTTCGGCTAGTGCTTCCACAATTTTTTTATGTTCCTCAAGGGCAGTTCTGCTCCTGCCTGGTCTGGCTAAGGATGCAGAGCGGAAACGATGCAACTGTTCCTGAAGGTGGTTTACGAAGTGGATTAATCGTTCATTTCTTGCAGCCTTGTATACTAAATCATGGAAGGATGTATCAATTTCAACTATCGTACGCAGATTGTTGGCTTCAGTTTCTTCCCCTTCCTTAACCATCTGCCTTTCCATTTCTTCCAATTCCTCTTCTGTTATTCTTTCTGCAGCTAAACTGGCAGCTAATGCCTCTAAGGCAGCCCTTACTTCAAAAACTTCGTGGATATCCTTCATAGAAATACCCGCAACGTAAGCACCTCTACGGGGAACCATTACCACAAAGCCTTCTAACTCCAGTTTTCTAATAGCTTCCCTAACAGGGGTCCTGCTGACACCCATTTCCTCTGCTAACTGAATTTCCATTAGTCTTTCCCCAGGTCTCAGAACTTGATTAATGATAGCATCCCGTAAAGTCTCAAAAACAATTTCCCGTAAGGGTTTATACCCATCAAGCTTGACCGGGATAAGCCTTCTTACTGTACTCATCTAATCTTCACCCTCTCTTTAATATCTAAATTGTTTAATGTATGGGCAATATAAACTTCTTCAAAATACTTTTCTAGTTTCCAGACTGTCTCTAATGCATTAGCTTTATAGGGAAACAAAGCAAATATCGCAGAACCGCTTCCTGACATTAATACATAGTCTGCCCCTAAATTTATTATTTTTTCCTTTATTGTTTTTACCTCTGGATAAAGGGAAAAGGTGCTGTTTTCTAATGTATTAGAGAGATTTTTTAAGATAAATTCTACATCATTCGTCCTGATAGCTTCAATATATTTCTTTATAATAGAATTATCTGTTTGGTGTAACTTTAGGTTTTGATAGACTTCCTTGGTTTTGACTCCAAAAGGGGGCTTTACTAATACAACCGTTAATGGAGGACAGTCTGGAATATCTATAAGCTTTTCCCCCCGTCCATAGGCATAGGCAGTTGGACCAGCTAAGCAAAAGGGTACATCAGATCCCAATTGGGCTCCCAGTGCATGCATTTCCTCTCTTTCCATATTTAAGGCAAAAAGCTTGTCCATCCCTAAAATAACGGCTGCAGCATCTGTACTTCCCCCTGCCAAACCAGCTTCCATAGGTATATTCTTTTCAATAAAAATCTCCACTCCTGTTAGTTGGGGATGTTTTTTAAGGAGAATCTCTGCAGCTTTGTAGGCCAGGTTTTTTTCATCTTTCGGCACTGAGGGATGGTTACAACCAATAGATATGCCTTGTCCTGGTCTTATGATTACCTGATCGTGGAGGCTGATGTTTTGCATTATCATTTCAACTTCATGAAATCCATCAGCTCTTTTTCCTTTTACATCAAGAATTAAGTTTATTTTGGCATAGGCTTTAACTACTGCTTCTTCCATAAAATCCTCTTTCTTTAATATATAATAGAAATAATTACCTTTTCAATATTATATAATACTTTAATGATAGATAACAAATAAAAAACCACCTGCGGCGTTCAGTGGCTAGCGACCTAAACGATAAAGAAAGAAACTGAGCCGCTGCTCAGTTTCTGGTTGACTAGTTATTAGTGGCTAGTGGCTAGCAAAAACCACTCAGCAGACCTATATAATAATTGGAAAATCAATGCCTATTGACTGTAAGTTAATTAAATTAAGTTTATTTAGATTTTTCCATGACTAGCTTCATTTTTGCAGATTGATTCTCCATTGTTGCGGCTTCTTCATTTTTGCTGCTCACGAAGCTGGGAATTATAATATTAATTATTGCATTAAGAGATACACCGATTATAGCAGCTAAGCTTAGACCAGAAAGACTGGCATATTGGGTCAAAGGTACCACCGCTGGATTAGCATCACCTTTAATAGAAACGATACCAATAATTAATATGGTAAAGACCACTATGCTGTTACGCAAGTCTGAAAGGTCAGGCTTGCTGTCCACCAAAGTGCGCACACCAATGCTGGCAATCATGCCAAAAAGCACAAAGCTTACTCCGCCCATTACAGCTACAGGTATTGTTTGGATTACTGCGCCAAACTTACCTATTAAACTTAGGAGTATGGCAACTACTGCTGCTCCCCTTAGGATGGCAGGATTATAGTTCTTTGTTACGGCTAAAACACCGGTATTTTCACCATAGGTTGTGTTTGCCGGAGCACCGATAAGTCCGGCAAAAGCTGTGGCAACACCATCACCGATTAGTGTCCTGTGAAGCCCTGGAGACTTAAAGAAATCCTTGCCCACAACTGCACCGTTCGTAGTTATATCACCTATGTGTTCAATCATAGTAACCAAAGCAATAGGAACAATCACTTTCAACGCATCAACTGAAAATTTAGGGGCAAGCATCATCCCGGTAAAATCTTTAACTCCATAGATAATCGGAGCATTTGCAACGGGTGTAAAGTCTACAATTCCCATAGTTATTGATGCGATATAACCTACAGCAATTCCAGTTATGATAGGAATCATTCTTACGAAACCCTTTGCCAAAATTCCAGTTAAGGCGATAGCAATGATAGTGATAATAGCAATTGTCCAATTTGCAGAAGCCATGTCTACAGCTACAGGAGCCAGAATTAAACCAATAACTATGATTATAGGACCGGTAACAATGGACGGAAATACTTTTTTAATTTTTTCCGGACCCACAACATAAACAATACCAGCCATTAATACATAGACAGCACCTACCACAATAAAGGAACCTGTTGCATAAGCCAAACCAAAATTCTCTTTTACTATCATTATTCCGGCAATAAAGGCGAAAGATGAACCTAAGAAGACAGGTACCTTACCCCCGGTAATTAGGTGAAATAATAGGGTGCCTACACCCGCACCAAGTAAAGCAATGGAAGGATTTAAACCTGTAATAAACGGTACTAACACCGTTGCACCAAACATAGCTAAAACATGCTGAAATGATAATAAACCCGCGGATAAAAAGGTCTGTTGTTTTTCCATGAAAGATTCCTCCTTTTTTTTCCGCATAAAAAACCCCCTTACCGTGAGTTTAGCACAATAAGGAGGTATTAATAGCTCTGAATACCTAACCTCAGCGCCTTTTTGGCCTCACGGGACCAATTTAAAGGTAGAAGGTTTCTTATGCGATTTGTTATAAAAATTATACCCCTAATCAGTTTTGAAGTCAATGATTTATTGCTTATGTATGGAATCTAGAAATCTTGCCATTAGAATATTTACCTGTTATAATACCGTCGTTATTATACTCTTCAAGAAATAAATTAGTACTGACATCTACACCCCTGCTGGCAACCAAAGGTGCTAACTCATTGACAATAGACTCTACTTGCCCGTATTTTCTAAATCTAGTACCCTCGATTTCATAGCCTAGACTTGTCAAGTCATCTTCTAATTCTGCGAAATTTTTACTGCTCAAAAGTTCCCCTTCAACGTAATTTTTCACAAAAAATCACCTCAAAATTATAATGCAACTTCGAGGTGAAAGATATACTATTGAAGAAGATTTTTTATGGATTCAACCAGTTCTTGACTGGTTGAATTTATAGTTTGCAAGTTTTGATTTATTTTATTTATTCCTTCTTTTTCTTTAATCGCAGAAAGGGAAATTTTATTAACACTTTCCCGATTAGCCAAAAGTTCCTTTGTCAAGAGCTGTAATGAGGGTCCAATTTCCTCTACAACTTTGAAAATCCCTCCCATTAGACTTCGTATTGTTTCCACGGAACTGCGGCTCTCTTCCGCAAGTTTTCGGACCTCCTGAGCCACTACTGCAAAACCCCGTCCTTGTTCCCCGGCTCTTGCAGCCTCGATAGCTGCGTTTAAGGCTAATAAATTTGTCTGCCCGGAAATATGTTTAATGGTGTCCACAAACGAACCTATTTTATTTGTAGCTTCTGTCAGGTTTTTGGCTGAGTTAAGCGTTTCATTAACATTGTTAGCCTCTTCATCCATTTTGCTGCTTACTTCCTGGATAGTGCCGGAAGTAGCTTCAATTGAAGCTGCAACTTCGTTTGTAATGGAGACAATATTCTGTATCTCATGGTTTAAATGGTTACAAACCTGTGACACCTGCCTGGATACCTTGCGATAGTTATACAGTGTAATATATTCCATTATTTGTTTTGTTGACTCAAAAGTAGGCATGCGGTTTGCAGGAATAATCTTTACATCAGGGTGCAAATAATCACTATACTTACCAAGTTCTCCATCTTTGCCAACAATTGTATTTGCACCAATGATATACTTGGCATTACGGAGTTTACCGGCTACTTCCTCTTTAGATAATTCCGCAAATGCAACCACATCGAAAGTTAAGTGGTCAATTCCCTGTTCTAGGCAATACTCCTTAATTTTGTTTCCCTGGGCAGTATTATTGTTAAAAATTATTACCTTCTCAGCAGAGGGTATTTTAGCTATACTAACAAAAAATTTAGAATTAGGAACTAATTCCAGGCTGAGAATTTTTTCCCGGGGTACTATTTTGGCAGTTTGTTCTACTCGGGTAGGTAAAGCAATATATAAATCAGTATTGGGATCTACAGTAAGTTTTTCAATGCTTACAGCAGCAGCCTTAATATTACCGTGAAAAATTTCATTTACTGCCGCAAGCAACTCATCAGCCACAGTTTGACTGCTTCCTACCGTTACGGCATTAATAAACTGAGTCATTTTACCAGCCCCTTCAGTTACTTGTGAAATTAATTATTAATTCGACTTATTATTTATAATACCTGCAGAAATTTCCATAATATTATAAAATTTCTATCCTGATAAAAAACCGCCTGCGGCGTTTAGTGGCTAGTAAAACACATTAAAAAGCTAAACGATAAAAAAACAGACACCCGCAAGTATCTGTTTCTAGTATACTTATAAAATTTTAGAAAGGAATTCCCTGGTACGGGGATGCCTGGGATTTGAAAAGATTTCCGTAGGAGGACCTTCTTCAACAATTCTGCCGTCGTCCATAAAAATTACCCTGTCGGCAACCTCTTTGGCAAAAGCCATTTCATGGGTTACCACAACCATGGTCATCCCTTCCTTAGCTAAATCCTTCATAACCGCCAATACTTCACCGACCAACTCGGGGTCTAAGGCAGAAGTGGGCTCGTCAAAAAGCATTATTTTAGGCTCCACAGCTAAGGCTCTGGCAATTGCAACCCTTTGTTGCTGCCCTCCGGAAAGATGCGCAGGATAAGCATTAACCTTTTCGGAAAGACCTACCTTTTGAAGTAATTTTATAGCAAGCTCTCTAGCGGATTTTTTATCCATATGTCTAACTAACATAGGGGCCTCTATCAGATTCTCCAGTACAGTCATATGGGGGAAAAGATTAAACCTCTGAAAAACCATACCAATGTTTGCACGCATTTTATATATTTCTTTTGGGGGAGCATCTACTATTTTACCATTTAACTCTTTTTTACCAATTAATTTACCATCAATATATATTTTGCCTTCATTAATTTTTTCTAAATAATTCATACACCTTAATAAAGTGCTTTTGCCAGATCCACTAGGACCAATTACTACTACTACTTCAGCCGGAGCAATTTTTAAATTTACATTCTTAAGTACCTTTAAAGTACCAAAGCTTTTCGATACATCTTCTACTCTAATCATTGCACTACCCCCTATTCCGAGCGTGCTAGCTTATTTTCTAGCCTTCCGAATAAAATAGTAAAGAAAGTGGTTAATATCAAATAAATAATTCCAGCGGTTATAAACATTTCAAAGGGCTTAAAATGGGAGGCGGCATAAATCTGCGCAGTTCTTGTTAACTCAGTCATCGTTATCGTTGATACCAATGCTGTATCTTTTAATAAAGTTATAAACTCATTACCCATAGGTGGTATTAACCTACGATATGTTTGAGGTATAATAATTTTTCGCATTGCTTGAGAATAGCCCATTCCCAAAGAAAGTGCTGCTTCCATTTGTCCTTTATCAATAGATTGAATACCGGCACGAATTATCTCCGCTATATATGCCCCACCACATAAACTGATTCCTATAATGGCTGCAGTAAATGCATTGAGAGTAATTCCTAATGCCATAGGTAATGCATTATAAATAATAAACAGCTGCACTAAAAGGGGGATCCCTCTAAAAATCCATGTATATATTCCTCCAATAAAATTTAATACAGGGCTTTTTATAATCTTCATTAATGCAATGATTAATCCTATGAATGTTCCAAATGTTATGGCACATGCAGTTAAGGTAACTGTCATACCGGCACCTTTTATTAATAGGGGTAACATTTTTAATGTAAATGCCCAATCCCATACAAAACCAAAACTAGTAATCACTTTAAACTTCCCCCTGCTAATCAATTCCGCTAAATATTATATGATGAAGTATTTCCATTATTTTCACATTAAATCTTAAAGCCAAGACGTGAATAAAGGGGGAATTTTCCCCCTTTAATTTTTTATATTATAAGATTAAATGTTTTTCGAAAATTAATCAAGTCCTTCTGTAATGTCATAATTAATCCATTTCATTGAGATTTCTTTTAATGTACCATCTTTCTTCATAGATTCAATAGCTTCGTTTAACTTATCCAGCAACTCTTTATCTTCCTTACGTACTGCAATACCGATAGTTGAGTCTTCATTGGCACCAATGTCTTTTCCTACTTTTTTGTACTTACCTGTTTTAATCCATTCTCCAGCGGAAAAATTATCTATTACTATTGCCTTTATACGACCATTATCTAAATCAGTAAAAGCTTGTGGAAACTTATCATAAAGTTTCATGTTTTTGTCAGTGAAGCCAGCTTCCCTACTTTCTTTTTCACCAGTGCTTCCCAATTGAGTTCCTATGACTTGATTCTTTAAATCATCCAGTGTTTCTATTTTATCATTATTATCTGTTTTTACTAAAATAACTTGAGATGCCATACCATAAGGCCCTGCAAAATTAACTACCTTTCTCCGTTCTTCAAACATATTCATGCCAGAAATGATTACATCAAATTTTTTGGAAATAAGTGAAGCTACAACACCATTCCACTCAGTTGGCATCCATTCTATCTCTACACCTATGCGTTTGCTAATTTCTGTGGCCATATCTATGTCAAAACCAATTAACTCACCTTTATCATTTCTATAACCCATTGGTGGGTAGGCATCATCCAAACCAGCTACTATTTTGCCAGCTTTTTTTACTCTTTCCCATGAACCGTCGCCTTCTGCCTTAACTTCTTGTTTAGGTTCTTCTTTGGGCTGTTCTGCAGGTTTTGGTTCTTCTTTTTGTCCACAGCCAGTTACTAGTAAAGCAAAACCTAATAATAATACTAAAATCCACAACAAACTCTTCTTCATTTTAGTTAACCCCCAAAATTTCTAATGTTTTATATTATGTTATTATTTTAACTTGTTAAAGTGTTGTAGTCAATAAAAAAATTTTTAATAGTTCGAATCAGCATAAATATTTATTTTTTTATGCATACTATTTTAGGAGGTGCTTTTATGGGAACCAAAAAAATTTGGCGAAATAAAAGTAGCTTAAGGGAAAAATACTCTTTAATGAACTTGCTGGGCAGGACTCCATTAGAGGTTGCAGATCCCATTGCTTTTATTAATAACTTTCCCGAAAAGCCATCCACCGATAAAAGCCCTGAGCAAAACAAATAGCTCAGGGTCTTTACATTTATATTCGTTTCTGTTAAATTATATTTAGATATTTAGTTACTTATCTAAATATATAAAATGAATGGTGGTGTTATATTGTCTAATGAAAATAATATTTTCAAAGCTTTATCCGATCCTACTCGAAGGAAAATACTACAGCTTCTCAAGGAAAAAGATATGACTGCAGGAGAAATCGCCGATTCCTTCAATATCTCCAAGCCCAGTATAAGCCACCATCTGAATTTGCTGAAACAAGCTAATTTAGTACTTGACGAACGGCAGGGTCAAAATATTTATTATTCTTTAAACACAACTGTATTCCAGGACCTTTTTAGTTTTTTTCTGAATTTAATTGATAAAGAGGAGGAGTAAACATTGAAGGACTTTTTTAGGAAAGAATGGCTTTTCATTTATCTTTTAATAATACCTTTAGCAGTTGCTTTTATCTTATACCCATCTATGCCCGAACAGGTTCCGACCCATTGGAACACCAGGGGTGAGGTTGACCAATACAGTTCTAGAGAATTTGGCACTTTCTTTTTGCCTGTTTTGAACATAGGTTTATATGTTTTACTAGTCGTCACACCTAAATTAGATCCCAAAAGAATGAACTATGAGAAATTTTTTGGAACATATAAATTTATGCGTTATGCTATTCACCTGTTCTTTGTCCTCATGTTTGCTGTTACTGTTTCAGCGGCATTAGGGCATGCAATTGATATTGGCTTGTGGATTCCTGCAGGAATTTCTGTATTATTTATTTTGTTAGGGAATATAATGAGCCGGGTCAGACATAATTATTTCGTGGGCTTTAGATTCCCTTGGACTTTGGCAAATGAAGAGGTATGGAGAAAAACCCACCTGCTAGGCTCTAAGCTTATGGTAGCAGGCGGTATATTTTCATTGATTTTTACTTTCTTAACTAATAATAATCTAAGATTCATCGGCGTTATGACAGGCTTACTTTCGCCTATGATGATTTCTTTTGTTTACTCCTATTTATTATATAAAAAAATAAGCGATGCTAAGTAAAGAGGTTAATTATGAAGATTTTTTTAATATTTTGGCTGGCAGGAATTGCGGGAGCGATACTCATACAACCTTATAAGTATAGTTTGTTTTCCAATTTTAAACCGAACCTTTCCTCGGAAAACAAGCTGCCTTCCATAAAGTTTATGAAAATTATTGATATTATTCAGAGCGGAATCTTATTAGGTATTGCCAGTTTTGCAGGCACCAGACTGGCTCCAAAAGTCGGATTGAACTGGCCTTTTTTAGATAGCTTACTGTTTGGAGGGAAAACACCTTTTCCTTTTACCAGCTTCCTTGCCGGGAGCATAGTAACAGGTGCATTGGTAGGTTTGTCCATAGTTATCATAGAGTGGTTTTTATTTATTGATAAACTTCGCCCCAAATTTAAAACGAAAAACCCTAATAGATTCCATACTTTTTTAGCGGCTTTTTATGGGGGTATTTCCGAGGAAATAATTACACGTTTGTTTTTAATGAGTCTGATTGCCTTTATAATTAAAAATATAGGTTTTAGTTTGGAAACAAGTTATTTAATTGGTATCTGGTTAGCCGCTTTCCTTTTTGGTTTGCTCCATTTGCCGGCTGCACTGCAGCTTTTTCCTAAGACAAATTTTGTTGTCATGAGGACTATTGTCTTAAATATGGTGGGTGGTGTAACCTTTGGGTGGCTTTTTGTTGTATATGGAATTGAAAGTGCAATGATTGCCCACTTCACTGCCGACATAGTTTTACATGTAATAATGGGACCTACTTTAAATAAAAAGTTGTATAGGGAGGTCTAATTTTATGAAAAATGCGGCTATTTTTTGTTTCATTTCAGCAATTATTATTTATGCAGTAACTATTATCTCACCCTTCTTCCTTGGTGAAGCAATTGCTTTTTATTTGCTCCGCCTAGCTTTTGTCATCTTTGACATTGGTGTTATTCTAGGCTTAATTCATGTCTTCAATGAACGCAGACAGGAGAAGAAAAAAGAATATTGGGATGAGTGGAAGGATTACTAAATTCTCGTTTATCCGTTTACCGTAGGCGCGTTCACAATCTATTTCCTTTAATGTCACTATGACACGATTCACGTTAGTATGTAACCATTCATGTTGTCACGGCTTTTTCTAGCAACTAGCTGGTAAGTATCAGGACATCGATTACACTTCTAAGCCTGAAATCTGTATCAGGACATCGATTACAACTTTGTACTTACCAATAGATTCTTTGATTATTTTTATCCTTAACAGCCCTTACTAACTATTT
>JBMOKT010000030.1:0-57738 GCA_049323895.1 Bacillota bacterium
TCTTCCTAAT
Organism: Bacillota bacterium; assembly: GCA_049323895.1. GTDB lineage: Bacteria > Bacillota > Peptococcia > Peptococcales > BICA1-8 > JBMOKT01. The sequence continues at coordinate 11 of JBMOKT010000030.1, forward strand.
AGTAAAGAGAAGGATTCTACAAAGTGTTAGCGATGTCCTGAAACAAAATTACTATTAAAGTGTTATCGATGTGTTGATACAAATACTGTAATCGATGTGTTGAGACTCATCAACTAGCCACTAACAACTAGCAACTAATTTTAAGGAGGTTTATTATGATTCTTGTTAACACGGAAACTATCCCCGGTAAAGAAATTGTTGAAGTAATGGGTTTAGTCAAAGGAAGCACCATCAGGGCCAAACACATTGGTAAAGATATTTTAAGCGGCTTAAAGCATATGGTGGGCGGAGAATTGACTGAATATGAAGTAATGCTGCGGGAAGCAAGACAAATCAGTGTCAGCAGAATGGTTGAAGAAGCACAGACCAAAGGAGCAAATGCTATTGTAAATATTAGGTTTACCAGTGCCTCTGTGAGCCAGGGGGCGGCGGAGGTATTAGTCTACGGCACCGCAGTAGTTATTAAATAGAACTGGTAAAATACTTTCTTAAATAGATCCCTTGATTTTAATTAGGCTTAATATCTATTAAGATAATCAAAACCAACAGAAATTTTTTGAACCGAAACCTCGATATATATAGAATGGTTTCGGTTTTTTGATAATTAAATGGAGTAAATGAAATACTAGTTTTAATAGTTGAATGTTAAAGAGGTGCCAAGATGAGAGAACCTTTTATGCAAGGAATTATTTCTGGAGTCATTGGTCTTATTGCAATTAATATTGCAGAATTATTGATGCGACTAGTTAATCTTAGCCAAACCACCCTTTGGCAGGCCGGCGGTTCGGTTTTTCTTTCAAAAAAGGCCCTCCAACAACCACTGGGAGTTGCAATAGGTTTTGCTTCACATATCTTTGTCGGTATTACATTAGCAATTCTAATTGCATATTATATTCATTATACCAATGGCAAGTTTCCGGTCCTTAAAGGTTTAGCTATTTCTGTAGCAGTTTTATTTATAATTCTTGGCATTTTCTTTCCTTTACGAAAACTAAATATGGAAATGCAAAACAATCCTAAAGACGTTCTATCTGCTTTTATTGACCATACAATTTTTGGTATAGTTGCTGGCTATTCTGTTTACAAGCTCCAAAAGGGCATTAATTTCAACTTGTTTAAGAGAAAGGCAGGATTTTATCTAATTCCTGCCGAGGCTAAAAAACTGCTTTTAGGTAATAAAAAGGCAAAAAAAAAAAAATTTAAAAAACCCTGTAAGATTAAATAGCAAAAAACGCAAAAGCGGGGTCCGCAAAAGCGGGGTCAGGCTTGAATTATTCCCTTATTCACAATTTATTAATAAATTCCGAGACTTATATCTCGCTTAAGCTTTAGTCTTTTAAAATTTCCTTATATTTAGTATGCTTTATTTAAATCATTATTGTAGGAAATTAGGTCTTGGAGGGGAAAATGGATACTATCAAATTGGCAGAATTGCATAGAGGTCCTTTAGTGGAAAGTGTACATCGCGGGGCATTTGCGGTAGTTGATGCAGAGGAAAAGGTTATTGCCTCGGGGGGCAATGTTAATTATCTTACATATATGCGGTCAGCAGCGAAACCTATGCAGGCGTTGCCTGTAGTGGAAAGCGGTGCAGCAGATTATTTTGGATTGACGGAAGAGGAAATTGCGGTTTTGACATCCTCCCACAGCGGTGAAGAAATACACCGCCGATTGGTCAGCAGTATTTTAAATAAAATAGGCTTGAAACAAGAAATGCTGCAATGCGGAACCCACCGCCCCTTGCATAACGATACTGCTAAAGAGCTTTTAATCAAAGGTGTCTCGCCAGATGCGCTGCACTGCAGCTGTTCCGGCAAACACTCGGGAATGCTTCTCTTATGTAAATATAATAGTTGGGATATGACCGACTATCACCAACCCCATCATCCCGTCCAACAACTGATGATAAAAACCTTAGCCGAAATTTCCAATGAGGATAAAAAGAATATTGTAGTCGGGATAGATGGCTGTGGAGTACCTGTATTTGGATTATCGTTGTATTCCATGGCACTTGCTTATGCCCGATTTGCTAAGTCCAATAGTTTACCAGACAGGTCCTTTCCTATTACCCGTATTATCCAGTCCATGATCAAATACCCCCAGGCTGTAGCAGGTACAGGACGTTTCGCAACGGATTTAATGCAGGCAGCACCAGGAAGACTATTTGCCAAGGACGGTGCCGAAGGCGTATTCTGCCTGGGGATACCTGATAAAGGCTGGGGATTGGCTGTTAAAATTGAAAACGGAAACATGAAGGCTATAGAGCCAGTCATTGTTTCTATCTTGGAACAATTAAATATTTTAGAAAAAGAGGAACTGGAAAAGCTTACGCCATACCGTTTTCCAAAAATACGAAATTTCCGCAAAGAAATAATAGGAGAATTACAACCGGTATTTAAAATATAGAGTGCTTATGCACTCTATATTTTAAAGGTTAAGGCTGAGGTTTAGGTTTAGTGCAAACTTTATTCAACATTAAAATAAGTATAATACAATTCATCTAAACATTCAGAAAAACCCCAACCTATATCTTTACCCTCGTCAAGTACTTTTATTAATCTGGTTTGAAAAACATCTTCCAAATCTTTTTTATTCACATAATCCAGTGCAGTCTCATACATATTTAATATATTATTATAAAACTTTTCATCTATATCACCATAGGTATTGGTAAATTCTATCCCCTTCTCAGCATAAGATATCATTAAGTCGGCAACGTTTTTAGGATTCTTAGCAATTTTTTTAAAGTCTGATACTGCTTTTTTCAAAACAGAATACCTAAGTCGACCAAATCCTCTTTCCGGGAAAAACTCATTCTCTACAATCTTCTTGTATTTCGCTAAAATCTCGACCTCATTAGCCGGATTAATCTTTAATGAAAAATATTCCTTCACATTAGGATAAATTTTAAATAGTTCTGCAATCTCTGCCTTTAATGTCTTCTCATCCAAAGTGTGAATATAGCTTTTTAAGTCGGACAACTTTATTTGTGACAAAATATCTCCTCCTTCATATTTTGAATATCCGATAATTTTCCTTTAATAAATATTTGTAGGTATTAAAAAAAGCCAAGGTGCTGTTAATATGCCTAGCATAATAGCAGCTGTTAAACTGGTTTTCCGTTCAATACCTTCCCTAATTAATACTCTGTAATTCAACCAAAAAATCATAATGCCTGCAACCATTATAGTAAATAAGTAGGCCAAAATTGTTAATGTATCAGCATATGGGTCGTAATCATTAATTATAGAATTTGAGGATAAAAACAGAAGCAACATAAATCCCAACAAGTCACTGCCAAAACCTATAATCCAAGCCTTAAAGATAATGACCCTGAGACGTTGCCATTTTAACCTGGTCTTTTTGAATAGTAAAGTAAAATAAATAATTAAACCATCAATAATCAGATTGCCAATTAGCGGAATAAGTATTAACGGGGTGAAAAAGAGAATAGCCCACAAAGGGAAAATTAGATTATATAATACCAAACCCTTTTCACTTTTCTTATAATTCATCTATCAATCCCCCAAAATAAAATTGTTTATTTTTGTCTAAATGTAACATCCAAAGGGTTTATTATAATCTATAAAATTTCCTGCAAAAATACAAACCGGCACATTTATTTGAGCCGGTTAGTTATGGTAGTTAATTTTTATACAAAAAAAGTCTCTTCTGCTTTGATAAAATCTACCTTTTGTCTTGTTGATAATCATTAATAAGTTACCGTATCTAATTCATGTAATTGGAATATACTAAAATTTAAAAGAACTCATTATCCACAAAATATCTAGGCTGTCATTTTTTACAGTTAGTGATTCCAACTCCACTTATAGACTACATTATACTTCTATTGCCCTTTTCCCACGCTCTGTAATAAATAATTTCTCATTTTTTTGTTCTAGCCTACCAGTTATTATATTTATTTTTATAAACTCCTCAAAGTTAGCAAATGATAAATAATCAGGATATTTATCATTTAGTTTTCTACCTAGTTCATAGGCTGTAATGCCTTCTTTTTCAGAATTAATTTCACTTAGTACTTTGGTAACTCTGCCTTTGGTATAATTCATTTAATTCACCTCCAAATATTTATCTTTTAAAAATTTATGCAATTCTGATTCAATTTGTCTCCATGTATCATTAATTTTAATATTATCTCCAATAAGAAAAATATGGAACAGTTGATCGGAGTCATTCATAAATCTTAAACTTTCTAAATAGGGTGAAACCCTTTGAAGCTGCATAATGTCTTTATTATTACCAGTAACAATCTTTAACTTTGAATTTCCCTCATTATCAAATTCTATTGACTTGGGCGGGGTCATTTTTTTTAATAAAATCACATTATATTTTTGCTTTACTAGAAGCTTAAAATCATCTAAAATTCCATCTGCGACTAATGCCATACAATCTTTAATAAACTCTCTCTCATTAATCCTATTACCCTTATGCTTCTCTACTTCACTCCGAACCATGTCAAAAAAACTTAAATACTTGTCATATCTTTTAAAGAGGGACACAATATTATCTGTTTTTCTAAAAATAAAAGTTTCAATTAGTAATAATAATGCTTTTATATTGTCATCAATACTTGTTAAATCTAAACTTCTACTTTCTAAGTATATTTCCTTGACTAAACTATTAAACCATCCCTCATCACAATAATAATAATTGTCATCACCTTGATTTGCTATTGGGGATTTTCCGTTTATTTTACTCCAAAGAAAACAAAATTTTTTCCCATCCAAAATATTGTATATCCACTTTGGATTTGATTCGAAATACATTGAGATTAATTGAATCGTTATTTCACCCACAATTTGATCCATTCTCACTTTACTATGGTGGTAGATTAAATATTTATAAGTCAAATAACGATTATGATAAAATGTTTCAATTGTTGACAGTGCTTGCACTTTAGGTAAAATACGAAATTTTCCGTTATCAAAAACTATTGTGAAATTATTTAAAAGCCTTTCCATATCAATTTGACCAAGTTCTAATCCTGATGAATAAGGATCCCTTAGTGAATAATCCAACCTGTCAGCATCCAATTCTCCAGACACTATTTCATACAATGTTTCTAAAACTAATACTCGAACCTGCTTAGTTAATATTTGTTTAGCAATGGATCTACATAGACGTTGAAAATCTGTAAGATTGTTTGCGGGGAGAATTTCATCTAACATTTTAATCCCAATCATCTCATGTATTGCTTTATTAACTGTTTCTACTCTTAATTGTTTTTTTAATTTTAAATAATCATCCAAAAATATCTTTTCGCCTTTCTTCAGTTTATCCCCGTCCTCAATCCTTGTTTGTAAAAAAGAGATATAATCTGCTACTGCATATTCTATTGTATGACTATAAGGAAAATGACCAACATCATGTAGTAAACAAGCAAGCCGTACACTTTGGAAAAGAACTGCCCTAGTAAACTTATAGGTAATATTTGAACTCTCATTCTCCAATTCTTTTCTAACTAAATTCATGTCTTCGTTAATGTTTAACCCATATTTCTGAAAAGTTTGATTCTTTCCCTCTATAAAATCACTAGAAGCCTGAATCACAGTAATATTAATATCTGCCGCTTTTTCTTTTATAAATTGATAAGAAATTGTTAGAAAATCTTTAATATTTACATCAGAAAGATCCTCGGTTGCATTTAAAAAAATATCTCCACCTAATTTCATTACACCTAATGAATGTAGGAACCTATCATGTCGATTTGATGGATAGGTGTAATATGCAACTCCATTTTGCGAAATAAATCTTAGTCTTTGAAATAAAGGATGTTGAACAACACTTTCTTCCACATCAGTCATATAAATATAATTATGAACCGGATCCCTAACGCTAGTTTTATTTGACATAAATAAAACCCCTGTTTTTTAAATTTATAACTTATATTCAACTTAAAATTATAATTTCCTTTCTTTTTTCTTATTTTACAAGATGAAGAATTTTGGGAAGTTATTTCAAGTAAAATGTCCTCTGAAAGAAAAAACTTTATTAATTTTAGCGGTTATAAAAATTTTCAGACTCATATTCAATAGGAATTTTAGCGCCTAATTATTTGTTTTCACTGTTAGCGTGAAAAATAACATAAAACTTTTTTTAGTTTTCAGAACAAAATCACTTTTAGGAGTTCACTCTTCCGCGTTTATCCGTGTGACCCGGAGGACCCCGTGGTTTCAATTAATACTTTGACAATTTGCCATTTAATACAAAGGGTCTCACCATAGTTTGCGAGACCCTTTTTTTATCATTAATTTATTAGCCACTAATCACCAGTCACTAAACGCCTCCGGCGTTATTCTTTAGTCGCTGCAGCTTCGTCCGCAGAATCATCATCTTCTTTGTCCAAAGGAAGACCAACAGCCTTCATCTTACTTCTGAATTCGTCTTCGTATTCTTCATAAGTGTGAACCTCTACTGGATAATTCCAGGGGTTAACATGCCTTACAGCACGGTTGTCGTTAGGCATGTTTCTAGTAGGACTTAAGAAAATACCGCCCATATGCATCAGCTTGCTGAAGGGGAAATACATTAAAAGCACACTTACTAAAAACAAGTGAATATAGAAGATTATATTTACACCTTCTGGGACCACTGGATTAAAAGTAAACAATCCAATCGCCATTTGTTTAACAGCAACTACATCAACCCGGGTAAAATATCTCATTAAAATTCCGCTGCCGGCAATACCCATAATTACAAAGAGAGGGAAGTAATCAGCGGCAAAGGATATATAGCGAACCTGGGGTATAATTACCCTTCTGACAAACAGGTAGGTTACTGCTGCCAGGAGCAGTATTCCTGTAATATATACGTTCTGCAGATCCACTAGGAAAAATCCGTCAACTTTTTCAATAAGTCTTACAAAGAAGGGAACCGGCTCTAAGAAAAATCTTAGATGTCTAACCACTACTATTAAAAAGGACCAGTGGAAGACCAAGCCTGCCATCCACAACCATTTTTCCCATTGGAAAACCAATCTGTTTCCTGTCAACTCTGCTTTACTATTTCTAAAGAGAGAACGGAAAAATAGAACTTCCAAGGCCATTCTCGCTACTACACCAGCAGTAGAAGAGGGGTTTTCAATTTTATTTTGCTTGATCCAAGGCAAGGATTTCTGCTGACCAACGGTAGTAGGAATCTTAAAAGGCACCGGAGCCTTACCCCATTTTACAATCCGCACAATAAAACCAACAATAAAGGTGGCAAGGGCCAAATAAGGAATAATCACACCGAAAAGGTATGCAAACCCTAATACCTCAACCCCTAGGAAAACAGCCAAAATGAGTGCGACAACTGTGACTAAAGAAAAATTGAGACCCATTAACAATCCCTCATTTCCTGTTTATTCATACTAACGGGCAACTCGGTTTCCCTTTTTACAGAGACAACCATCTTATAGAAGAGACTGGCAATCAGTAATCCGATTGACCAGATACCAATACTGATGAGAATTTCATGCACTCCTGGAATATAGGGTGTTATTTCACCAAATGGATTTTCTGACAATCCGCCAATAACAAAGGTTAAGCCTTTCTCAATAAACATGGATACAAAAACTGCCACGCAGGCAATGACAAGGGTTTTATCATTCTCTCTGGTTTTACGGGGAATCAGTAATACCAAAGCTAAAAGTACTAAGGCTACAAAAATCCACATAAAGGGAACAAATTGACTATGACCGTGGGCACCCACGAATAAATACTGCAAGGTGATCATATGCCCGGGTACTTGGCTGAAGAAGGCTGTGAAAAATTCAACCGCCACCATGAAGACAGAAATACACATGGCATAGGTGACAATTAGAGCTAATTTCTGAATAGCTTTTTTACCTGCATCAAAGCCAGAAAACTTTTTAAGAGCAAAGCAGATAAGGATTAATAAAGCCGGACCGGTAGCAAATGCAGATGCTAAAAATTTAGGTGCAATTAATGCTGTCAGCCAGTAATGCCTGCTGGGCAGACCGGCATATAAAAATGCTGTCACAGTATGAATACTTACCGCCCAAGGTATGGAAACCAAAATTAATGCCTTTACCCATTTAGGGGGATTTACACCTTTACTTTCCGCTTCTAATACATTCCACCCAATAAATACGTTTAAAAGGAGGTAGCCTGTTAATACTGTGGCATCCCAAAACATTGGTGAACTAGGTGTTGGATACAAAAACATGTTTAGTACACGCATAGGCATACCCATGTCGACAATTATAAAAAGCATACACATAATTACAGCGGCTACTGCCAAAAATTCTCCTACTACTGTAATGCGACCAAATTCCTTAACATTGTGCAAATAATAAGGCAGTACTAGCATCACTGCTGAAGCGGCTACCCCTACAAAAAAGGTGAATTGTCCGATATATAGTCCCCAGGATATATCCCGGCTTAATCCGGTAACAGTTAAGCCTTGATTCAATTGATAGAGGTAGGAGATAAAACCTACTCCTATTAAAGCTGCCAAGGATAGTATCCAGATCCAAAAATTCTTGTTGCTTTCTTTGATATAAGCTTTTTCCAACATTTATCCTACCCCTCCTTTATACGATATAAAATACTTTCGGTGCAGTACCCAAACTAGACTTTCTTTGGATTGTATTCCTAGATGACAATAGCTTTCTAACCTCCGAGCTTGGATCATTTAAATCTCCAAATACCAGCCCGCCGTTTTTACTAGCTTCTACACACGCAGGAGGAAGACCTACAGCCAATCTCTCCGTACAAAAGTTACACTTTTCGACAACACCTTTAGTTCTAGTAGGATATTTGGGGTTAATTTCTTCTATATAGGGACGTGGATCCCTAAAGTTGAAGCTTCTGGCACCGTATGGACAAGCTGCCATACAATAACGGCATCCAACACAGCGGTGAAAATCCATCATCACAATTCCCTCTTTATTCTTAAAGGTTGCCTTAGTTGGACAAACCCTTACACAGGCAGGATTTTCACAGTGATTACATAATGCAAGGAACTCTTTATCCCTTATACTTGTAAAATTATGATTTATATCATGAAACATTTTTTCAAATGAATCTGTCCAAATCCACTTAATCTCTTCTTTTTTGTTCCCTATGTTAGGAACATTATGAACTTTATGGCATGCTGATATACAAGCATCTTTATCTGCTTCAAGCTTATCCATATCGATAATCATTGCCCAATTTTTACCGGTAGAGCTAGTTTTACCTTCAGTATGCATTGTGCTGCTAGCAAATACATGCCTTAAAGGAAGGAGACCCAGTCCTAAAGTGAAAGCTCCTCCAACCTTTAGAAATTTCCTTCTATTGATATTCATTATCTAACCCCCTCAGTCGCAACATGGCAGTCCCAGCAATTGGGTTCAACCTGAGCATAGGTATGACAAGCATCACAAAATTGCTCTTTATTGGAGTGACAGTCCAGACAGGTATTTTGCAGGCTCATATCATACGCCTGACCAGTCTTCTCGGATATATAAACCCGATTGCCATCCCTTACTACCGATACCTTCCAATCATTTAGAAGTTGCATATGATTCGCCCGCATGAATTCAACATCTTCTATGCTTTCTTTTACGGCAAGTTCATTAATTTTCGGGGTGTCAAGGCTAAGTTCAGGTGCTTGTGGCGATTTGCCTGCTCCAAGTATAAACGGAAAGGTAAATACTCCGACAAAAATAATTAAGCCAATAATAATATTGCGGGAATTATACATCCTCATCTTCCTCCGTTCCTATAGGCTCAAAGCGTAAGTTTTCTTCCCTCTTCTTTTCACCCTTCATTACTAAGGCATTTCCAACTAATTCATGAACACTGCATACATCAACGGCAGGTACCCAGTAATGCATCAGCGGCGGTAAAACAGCTCTGTCAATGGCACATACACAGGAGAGCATGTTCACATTATGCTTTTCATGAACATGTTTTACTGCATTTGCCCTCGGGAATCCTCCCCGCATACGCATTTCCATATTTTCATCAGCCCCTAGACCGGCACCGCCGCCGCAGCAGAAGGTCTTTTCTCTGATGGTTTCTTCGGGCATTTCATAAAAATTATTACAAACATGCTTCAGAATATAGCGAGGCTCTTCCAAAAGACCCATTGCCCTGGATGGGTTGCATGAATCATGGTAAGTTACGATATAATTATCATTGCGGCTGGGGTCAAGCTTAATCTTATTATGCTGGATTAAATCAGCTGTAAACTCTGTAATATGAATCATTTTCGTCGACTTTGCGTGGTCGTATCTGGTGCCTGTTATTGGAGAAACAGGAGTTTCCATAAAATCAGCAGGACCGTTCATGGTATCCATATACTGATTGACAACTCTCCACATATGACCGCACTCGCCGCCTAGAATCCACTTTACACCAAGGCGTTGTGCTTCCGCATACATTTTGGCATTAAGTCTTTTCATCATTTCGTGGGAAGTAAATGAACCAAAGTTCCCTCCCTCGGAAGCATAGGTGCTTAGTGTATAATCAAGACCAATTTCATGTAGCAGCATTAACTGACCCATGAGCCCAAAAGTTCCCGGGTTGGCAAAAACGTCACCTGAGGGTGGGATGTAAAGAATCTCCGCCCCTTTTCTATTAAAGCTTAAATCAAGTTGCACACCGGTGATATCTGCGATATCATCTGTAAGCATCTCAAAGGAGTCAACCAGTCCATGGGGCTGGATGCCCAAGTGATTTCCCTTCATATAACAGTTGGCAACAGGAGTTACAACCCAGTCGATATTTAACCCAACTAAGTTTAACAGTTCCCTGCCGATAATTGTGATTTCCGCAGTATCAATACCATAAGGACAGAATACGGAGCAACGGCGGCATTGGGTGCATTGGAAGAAATAATAGAACCATTCTTTTAGTACTGCTGGAGTCAATTCCCTGGCTCCGGCAATTTTACCTAGAATTTTTCCTGCCGTAGTAAAATCTTTCCTATATACAGACCGTAGAAGTTCCGCTCTTAAGACAGGCATGTTTTTAGGATCGCCTGAACCCAGGTAAAAATGGCACTTGTCTGCACAGGCACCGCACCTCACACAGGTATCCATAAATAACTGTAGGGAACGGTATTTTCCTAATCTTTCCCTTAGACCCTCTAAAATAATTTCTTTCCAATTTTCCGGCAATTTCCAATCTTCATCTTCCGGTGACCATTGCCGAGGATTAGCCAGACCTACAATTTCTAAGCTTTCCGGTTTGCCTGGGTACAACCAGGTGCCCGGCCTGAAATCAACTGGTGTATCAGACCAGCCGGTTTTAGGCGGCTTAAAACTAATATTTAACAGTTGGTCAGGTTTAGGTACTTTTGCCAATTTTAACACCCCTTATCAAAAAAATTCTAACATTGTCTATTCTTAATTATAGCTATTTACCCGTTCTAAAATATCACACCTGGTTTTTAACTCATGGACCCGCAGCTTATAAATTGTTTCCCTGCACTCCATATAAATATCAAAAGACAGCAGTACCAGTTCATCAATTCTAGCTTCAAGGAGGGCTAAATCCTGAGGGGATAACTTCAACGTTATTTCATTATCAATGCTTTCCCTTAGTACTTTTTTGAAAAGGAAAAGGAAAGAACAGCTTTGGGAAGGTCCAATATCCTGTACTGCTTCAATCCGTACAATTTTATCAATAGCCTTCCGGAGGATTTCCTTATCCATGTTTCCCACCAGTTCATCATAGATACTGCTTAATCCCTGGTGGATATTGCTCCCTACAGGATTAGCAAACTGGCTTTTTTCAGCTTTAAAATGCTTAGTCGTTTCCTTAGGGTAGATTTCAAGTAAAAGATGGAACCATTTTGTCAGTAAAGCGGTTTTGTTTTCCGTTAATTTCGCGATTATACCCTGCTCCATCTATGTTCACCCCCCCTCAAATACATTTACAATTTTCCTTACGCATAGCTATGAATTCCCGGAAGGAGATAACTTACTCCTAAAAAAGTAAATATAACCGCTAAAAACCCTAATATAGAAAGATATGCCGCTTTTTGCCCCTTCCAGCCCCGCAGGCGGAGATGGAGATATGCAGAATAAACAAACCAAGTTATAAGTGCCCAGGTTTCTTTAGGATCCCAGCTCCAGTAGCGACCCCAAGAGTATTCAGCCCACACTGCCCCTGTGACCAGCATAATGGTCAGAGCCGGCATACCAAGGAAAATAACTCTATAGGACAATTCATCCAGGACTTCCAACTGGGGAAGAATTCTGGCAATCTTGCCTTCCGACCTGTTTCTTACCAGCCACCCTTTAAGCAAATACATAAGAGACAGGGCAAAGGAGATAGCGAATGCACCATAAGCAACAACAGCTGTTAAGACGTGTACAATAAGCCACTTGCTCCTTAAGGCAGGCATTGCAGGTTTTACCGATACATCTAAATTTACAAGGAAAAGTAAAAGTAAAATAACAATTGGCAGCACGAATAAAGAGGCTACTGATAAATCGTATTTGTATTCGATAAAAAGAAAAACTAAGATAATGGCCCAAACAAAAAATAATCCGAATTCAAATAAATTCCTGAGGGGAAGCCCTCCAATTAGCAGACCCCTTACTACTAAAAGTACAGTATTTAATAGGAAGGCAGTTAAATTAATAACCCTTGCTGTGTTTTCCCATTTGCCTTTGGTATAAAAAATATCGATGAAATGAACGGCAAAGGCTAAAGCGTATGCTAACAATACGCTGACCAACAATGGTGTTTGTAAATTTTCCATTTAATTCACCTGCAATTCTTTATTTAATTCCTTAATTGTGTCTTCCTTTTGTTCTTTAGATTTACAGTATACTATAAAAAACATCTTTTTTTCCTGTTCATTAATGGTAACCTGAACTTCATTATATCTGCCTGTCCAGAAAAATGCAGACGCCAAGGTCATGAGGATAAAACCTGTCATTACCACCCATGTGCCAGGGTCCCTCTTGACCCCCAAAACTGTAAAGGGATGAAGCTGCAAATACTCAAGAGAAGTTTCTTCAGAGAAATCTATTTTCTCTCCAGCTGCCACCAACTGAGCACTGGCAACAGTATGCCCTTCAAAAAATTTCACTTGGGTACCTTCAGGAGTATAATTAATATTAAACATCTGTCCAGCCAACTTAAATATCCGTCCGTCTGGTACACTGTAGGTCCCTTCCTGCTCACCTTTGATTTCGACTATATGGTTGTATCCGTAAGATTTCTGGTAAAAAACAACCCCTTTGTACTTCAAAGGGTCATTAACCTTTGTTTCACCGGAAGCTACCTTTTCACCATTAACATAAATATTAAAATCGGTAACCCAGTTATCAATAGCATCTTCATTATCATACAAGGTTTTGAAATCATTTACTTCAATAACCATACCGGCTCCGGCCACATCCCGAGGTACTTCCGCCTTCTCCCCTACAAAACAGGATACATCACCGGCAGTTCCAAAAGAACTGATAAATCCCCCCAAAAGAACAACAATTAACGAGATATGAAGCAGATGAGGGGCGGCTAAATTCAAAAGTCCTTTTTGTGCCAAAATATTTTGCTTGCCGTCCTGTTGAGCCATCTTCGTCTTATAGCCTTTTGCCTTTAAATAATCTAAGAGACGCTTTTCACTTTCCTTAGGTTGGATAGAGTCAATAATTGTACCTCCGCCATTTTCATCAGATACGGCAGCGGGGACTTTTATGAATCTCTTATAAACCCCGGGAACACTTTTCAAGGTGCAAACCAGTAAGTTTATGCAAAAGAGAATGAGTAAACCCCTAAACCAAAAAGAAGGAAAAACATCCAGTTGGGGAAACAGGGTGGCTGCAATTGATGCAATTATAAGTGCTGTAATTAATCCCACAGCCAATTTTATTGAAGAAAGAAGTTTAATCATTGGCTAGCTTTCCTTTCGTTTTGTACTATTTATCACATTTATTCGCCTGATAAAAATATCTTGGGTTTTCAACAGTAGAATATTAGCTTTAGCAACGGTAATCTCCTGCATAATAGTTATTATAATTTCTAATTGCAATCATAAGCTAAATATGTGAAAAGATTATTTTGTACATTATCCTAGTATATATCAAATTATGCTTTTAAGCAAAATAATAGACGACCTTAACAAAACGGTCGTCTAACTATTTTTCTAATGAAGCTTTTAGCTGCTGCACACCAAAAATCATTTTGTTTCTATGTATACACGCTCATTGTCTCCATCCCAGTTCACTTGAAAGCCAAGTGCCTCACTAAAGGCCCTTAAAGGCACATAGGTAACGTCATCCCTTAATTCCCCTGTAACTTCAATCTTTAAGCCATCAACATATATTTCAATTACTCCTTCCTGGATAACAGCCAAGTCCCTGCGGATTTCATCCATATTCAATGCCGGGCATTGGGTATAACCCGGCAAGAATTCATTATGTCCCCTAATATCTTCAGGATTTAAATTCAACTGCCGCAGAAGGCTTCGGCACAATTGGTATAAAGCTTCTTTTTGAGAAGGATTTAGCTGGCCATCTACAAAGTTTCCAACTAAACAGACCCCTACGGTCCTAGAGTTATAGTCCTTAACATGGTAACTTGCAGTTGTTAAATCATTTGTCCATTGTATTGTACCATCAATTAAAATCACATAATGATAGCCAATACCGGGCCAATCCAGGGAATTAACATGGTATCGGGCAAAACTGAATGCGTCACCACCTTGGGTTGCGGAATGGTGAATTGCAATATATCTTATGGCAGTTTGTGACCTTTTGCCATACTCCTTAGCAGGATGCTTTGCTAATAAGTTTCTGACATCAACTATTTTCATCAGATCCCCTCCCTCGTTTTCTATATATTCTATTTTAGTGAAAGAAATAAGATGAATAATTATTAAGTTTAGACTGAAATACTATACCTAAAAGGAGTGATAAAATGGCTGCCTATAGTTTTATCCCCCCCTTGTGTCTAAGCTGCCGTGTGTCACTTGAAGAAAAAATGGGATATGACCAGGATAGGAATGTTAATTACAGTATCCATTTCTGCCCCAACTGCCAGGAAGTTTACCATAAAAAGCAATAGTTCCCGCCTAATAGACGGGAACTAATATTAGCTCTGCATAGTTGGGGTTATGCCTTAGCTTTTCTATATTATTTCCATTTTATAGTAAAGTTAATCTTAACCTGATAAATGTTTTTTCAGTTGGTCCAATGCCATTCTTTCCAGACGCGATATTTGCATTTGGGAAACCCCTAACATATGGGCCACCTTACTTTGAGTCATATCTTCATAGAAACGCAGGTATATTACTTTACGCTGCATCTCTTCAAGGTTATTTAAGGCATTAGCTACGTCCTGTTTAGCCTCTACCGATTGCAGGTTGACATCTTCCCGTCCCATAAAATTAATTAATTCAGTTTTATTGTCTTCCTTTTCCATATGTTCGGAAAGGGAGGTGGTTTTTGCCGCTCTTTTTGCCTCCAGAACCTTTTTAACCTTGTCCTCATCTAGATTAAGCACCGCTGCAATTTCTTTAATATCGGGGAGATTGCCTGTTGCTTGGTATATTTCTCCCTCAACCTTGGAAATATTTGTGCTAAGTTCACGGTATTTCCTGGGAATACTGACCTTCCAGGTGTTATCCCGATAATAATTGAGGATTTTACCGGTTACCGTCTTATAAGCAAAGGTTTTAAACCTAATCCCCTTTTCCGGCTCGAATCTATCCAAAGCACCCACTACAGCAATTCTGGCCACCTGAAGAAGGTCCTCCCGTTCCCAGGGCAAATAACATTGGGTATGGCACCAATATTTAATCAAGGGTTCCATAGTGTCCAGAATCTGGTTTAGCATGGCTTCTGACTTATCCTGTTTATATTCTGTTACTAATTCCTCTAAGTCTTTGCGCCTCATAGCAGGTCCTTTCTCCAGCAAACTTATTAGGTATAATTTTCTCTCTGTCCTTTTTAAAATCCTGCTTTACCACTTTTTTTCAAACAAAATTTCATTACCTGCCTCATTAAACCATACATTATCAAGAATTGAAAATATTAAATACAAACCCTTTCCCTTTTCTTCCAAGATATTTATTTCATCAAAAGAACCGGCACTACTGTGGTCAAAACCCTTGCCATTATCTCTAACTCTCATTTTGATGGAATTATTTTTTATAAACCATTCTACTTCTACAAAAGGTTCTTCTATACCCCGGCATCCATGCAAAAAAGCATTATTTATGCTCTCCATGAGAGCCAGCTGGATATCAAAGGAAGCTTCCTCCGGAACTCCTTTTTCTATAAATATTAATCGGAGCTGCCCAATAACCTCTTCGATTTGTTTAAGATTAGTCAATCTAACTAAGGTATTAGTCATCAAATGTTCCTCCGATTTTACTTTCTAAATTCATAGTACTTAACTATTACCTAATTAATTCAGTTTATAAACAAAATCTTATAAAAACTTTTATATGCTTTTTTTATTCAGAGTTAGAAAAAAGTATAAAAACAGGCCTTTTCCCCGCCTGTTTTTATAGATTATATCAATTCCACTGCCTCTTTTATACGATCATCGGCTATATCAACAATACGGCTGTCAGGACCCAAATGCTTCGCAAAAGCAAATTTTATATGGGGATAGGTTGTTTTTAGCCTTAATAGTTTACCGGGAATGTCACGATGCATGTGATTTCCTATTGTCAAAAACATGGGCATAACTATAATTTCCTTAACCTCCTGCTCCAGCATACCTTCAATTGCATCAACTAAAGAAGGCTTGCCAAACTCCAGGAAAGCTACCTGATACAACTTGTCGGGGTTTTTATCCTGAAGTTTGCTGGTAATCTCTTTTATTTCCTCATTAGCATCTTCCCGGCGGCTGCCATGACCTAAAATAATTATTCCCTGCTCCATAAGTCTCTTACCTCCTAGCCCTTGCTATAATTTTTCTTATTCTGATATCCTCTGGGAGTTATCATTTTGTTACGCTGGATAACTGTCTCTGAGTTTCCAATAATTACTGTAGTCAGCATATCAATATTATGATTCAGCATGTCCTTTAAGGTGGTGATTATAACCTCCTCATTGCCCCTCTTGGCATTCCTTACCAAGCCGACGGGTGTTGACGGGTCCCGGTGCCAAAGAATAATTTCTCTGGCAGTTAAAATATTGTCAGGTCTGCCTTTGCTTTTGGGATTGTATAAAACAATAACCATATCCCCTAGGGCTGCTGCCTCAATCCTAGTTATTATTTTGTTCCAGGGGGTAAGGAGATCACTGAGGCTAATGACAGCAAAATCATGCATGAGGGGCGCACCCAGGGAGGCTGCTGCAGCAGTGGCTGCTGTTACCCCAGGGATTATTTCTACCTCAACCTGTTCACCCGTCATTTCCAGTACTATACCCGCCATGCCATATACACCCGGATCGCCGCTGGAAATAACGGCCACTTTTTTGCCTTTTTGGGCTATTTCTACCGCCTGTCGAGCTCGTTCTATCTCCTTTGTCATTCCAGAATTAATAATTTCTTTACCTTTAACAATATCCTTTATTAAATCGATATATGTACCATAGCCGATAATAACATCCGCATCTTGTAAGGCTTGATCGGCCTTAAATGTTAAATACTCCTTATCACCAGGTCCTATTCCTATTACACTTATTACTCCATTCACACTTATCCCCCCTTATTCGAGTCCGCCTTTTTTAACCAGCAATACAGATAAATAATCCCTGGATTGATCCGCCACTTCATCTAGGTCAAAAGAAATATAGCCATCCTCAAAACCGCAGCGGGCACCGTAAACTGCCTTCTTTTCTAATCCACGGGCTTTTAAAACCCGGTAAACCTCCGGTAATGTCCTGCCTATCTTTAAAAACATTATGTTTTCGAATTTATCCAGGACCTCTTCAATTTCTGCCAGTTCATTTATTCCGGGAATAATGACCAGCTTTTCCTCACTTTCGGCCAGGGGGACTTGCGCCATTGCCGCAAGCAGGTTAGGTGAACTAATACCGGGAATAATCTCCACCTGCAAATCACTTATCATCTTTTTTAACTTACGGACTAAATAGATAAAAGTACTGTAAAAGGATGGGTCGCCCAAGGTAATAAATGCGCAGTCTTCCCCTCTGGAAAGAATTTCAGCTACCTCCTGGGCAGCCTGCTGCCAATGTTTCTCTAAAACATGGGTGTCCCTGGTCATAGGGAGATGCAGCTCTAAAACCCTCCAGTCACCCTTTACAGCCCCAGAGGCTATTTCCAGTGCGATACTGGGCTTTTCCCGCTGAGAAACAGGAAAGCAAACAACTTGAACCTTTTCTAGTATCTTTACGGCTTTTAAAGTCAATAATTCAGGGTCGCCAGGTCCAACCCCTACACCATATAGTTTACCTGCCAAAATTAATCCCCTCCGTCAATGGCCTTTTATGGTCATTCATCTATATTTTTGCTATCTGTAATATCGATGTAATCAGGCTGGACGGGTATTATTATCCCGCCCACTATATAGGCAATTAAACCAGCGAATATGCCCACCATGGGGACAAATAATACTACCACCCACAACAGTCTTATCAAGGTGGCATCTATTCCAAAATATTTGGCTAAACCGCCGCAGACGCCCAGTATCTTTTTATTTTCTGTAGAACGGTACAGTTTTTTCATTGCCCTATCCCCATTTCACTTAATTTTTTTGGACCTTAAATATTTCTCGTCCGAGGGATTATTTCCTGCAAAGATAACAAAAAACTGAGCAAATTGCTCAGTTTTTTTGCTGGTCGATAGTCAATAGTCAATAGACAATGGCATCCCTTTAGGGCTAAATTCTGGGATGCCTCTTTTTTTCATATCCTATTATTGTATCGTCACCTTTTTAAGCGTGGGATGCCAGATAACCTTGCTGTCCAATAGTTCCGAAACCATACGCAGAGGAACTACAGTTCTTCCCATAAACAGCTCCGGGATACTGTCACTAATATATCTCAGATTATTTTTTAATATAATATTTTTTCCAACCTTTAAGGTAATAACATTTTCCCCTTTTTTAATAATTATAGCCTGCCCCGCAACTTCCCAGTTTACTTTAAAGCCTAGTTCCTGGGAAACAAATCTGATAGGAACCATAACCCTGTCTTGGTCATTTATGTAAGGCTTAATATCAGGGAATACCACATCTTTATTATTGTAAATAACCTTAATTTCTTCCTGGGCAGGTTCTTGACGGGAAAGTTCACCTTCCGGAAGCATTACGGCAGGTTTTGGCTTGTCTTCTCCAGCAATCTGCCTAATCTCCGTAGTCTCCCCCCTGGCCTTTATAAACATTTGGGTAAACATGATGCCATAGGGACCTCCCTTCACTATCCCGATTCCCACGTGGGTAAAATCCGGTTTTAAGATATTTGCCCGATGCCCCGGGGAATTCATCAATGCTTCATGGGCTCCTGCTACACTGGAGTTCCCTGCCAAGTTTTCACCGGCCAGCCAGTATTCTACACCATATTTCTCCATCATTGCAAAAGGGTCGCCATATGTAGGAGATGTATGGTTAAAATAGTTCTTTTCGATCATATCCAAAGATTTAAGGCGGGCCAAATCTACCAACCTTGCTTCCATTACTAATGGCTCAAGTCCAGCTTTTTCTCTCTCCTCATTCACCAGTTCCAGCATCTGGACTTCCAGTTGGGAGTCGCCCTCTGCAGCCCAAACATTTAAGGTAAAGCCTGTCAGTAATAAAAACATTGCTGCCAAATATACTGCTATTCTTTTCATATTAATTCTCCTCCTAACTGAATTCTTTACCTTATAAATATTCGTACTGCACCAACTTTTATTTAGGTGGATGTTGCTGGTAAATAATACTAGTATTGTACGATACACTTGCCCGCTTCAGGTTTTTTGTCAATTAATTTAGCATCATACATCCAATCTATTACTTCCTGCCACCTGGACAGTTCTCCTCCTCCAAAGTTATCCATAAGTTCCAATAAGATGTCGAGGCTTTCTTCCTCTACCTCTTTATCTAAAGGAAACTGTTCATTTTGGTTGTTTAAAAGCAGTTCTAAGGCTTTTGCCGGGTTCTGGCGCACATAATCCTGCCCTTTTTGGGCGGCCCGCCAAAATTTCTTTAATAACTCTTTATTTTGCTTGGCAAATTCCTCACCGGAAATAATGACAAGTTCGTAGTAGTCCGGAACCCCATACTTTCTAGGATCAATTACATTAATCTTATAACCTTCCTTTTCAATTAAAATAGTTTCGTGGTTGATAAACCCACCACTGACGGCATCTACCTTTTCTGTTGCTATGGCAGGTATAATATCCCATCCAATATCAATAAAGTTAACTTTACTGATATCACCGCCGTCATTTGCAATAGCAGTTTTTGCTATAGCTTCATATACAGGCAGAGAAAATCCTACTGTCTTACCCTCCAGGTCTTTAGGAACTGCAATGTTTATTCCAGATCGAACCATAAGGGTGTTTAGAGGATGTCCCACCAAGCTCCCTACGGATACTACCGGAATATCATTAGCTCTGGCAATAACTAATTGCGGTTGATAACTGACAGCTAATGTGGTTTTTTCTGCAGCAGCAAGCCTTAGGGGATCGTTTGTCTCTGCCGGCATTAAGATTTCGAGGTCAATCCCTTCTTCCTCAAAATATCCTTTTTCCAGTCCGGCATATAAAAAGGTATGTACTGCATTGGGATACCAGTCCAGCATGATTGATACTTCCTGTAATTTGTTTGCTTCCTGCTTTTCACAAGCAGTAGTTCCTAACAGCATTAGCACAATAAATAGATAAATCATTACTCTCCTCATTTTAACCTCTCCTTATGATTTTGATTATAGTACCAGGGAATAAAATAACGCTCCAATACTTTTACCAGCCAGAAGAGGCCTATGCCCAGTCCGGCTAAAATCAGTACTGCCGCTAGTACGGCATCGGCTTGCAAGTTGCTTGTCATCCGCCTGCTGAAAGATCCTAACCCAGCATTCCCCCCTAGCCATTCGCCAATTACTGCACCAATTACACTTACTGCAGCACCTACCCTCACCCCTGTAAAAAAGCTTGGTAAAGCTGCAGGTACCCTTACTTTGCAAAAAATCTGCCAATCATTTGCCCCCATTGTCCGCAAAAGGTTTATGTATTGAATATCTACATTTTTTAGACCGTCAAAAGTATTGACTACTATTGGGAAAAAAGTTATCAGTACAGTAACCGCTATTTTTCCTCCAAGTCCATAGCCAAACCACATAATTAATATGGGGGAGAGAACTATAATGGGAATGGTCTGAGATGCAACCAGAAAAGGATAAAGGCTTTTTTCCCAAAATGGCTGGTACAGCATAAGCATGGAAAGCATAATTGAAATAACAATGGAAATAGCTAATCCTGAAATAATCTCTAAAAGGGTTACGGGCAAGTGGGTAACAAATAACGTCCTTCTTAAAAGCCACAAGGCGGACAATACCTTACTAGGGGGAGGCAATATAAAGGTCGGCACTTTCAACATATGGACCCCAATCTCCCACACAAATAGGAATATTGCGCAAACAAAGGGACTCGGCTTATCCATAATAAAAGCTTTTAAGCTTTTCAAAATCCTTCCCCCTTTTCCAAACCATTAAGAATCTTTTGCCGCAGCATTACTAACTGGTCATTACCCAATAATTCTTTGCTGCGGGGATAGGGAAGGTTAATAGGAAACTCTGCAAACCCTTTGTTGGGAGGGGAGGATAACAATAAAACCCTTTGGGCTAAAAAAACAGCCTCTTCTACATCATGGGTAATAAATATGATGGTGGGCTTAATCTCCAGCCACATATTAAGCAGCCATTGCTGCATTTTTAATCTTGTCAAAGCATCTAAGGCACTGAACGGCTCATCCAGGAGGATAATTTTATTCCCGGCAATAATGCTTTGTAAAAAAGCAGCCCTTTGTCTCATTCCGCCGGAAAGCTGGTAAGGAAAAGCATTTTCATATCCTCCTAAACCAAATTGGATCAGAACTCCCCTGGCCTTTTCCCTGGCCGTTTGTACAGAAACCCCCTTAATTTCCAAGGGCAGGGAACAATTGTCCAAAACTGTCCTCCAGGGAAGAAGCAAATCCTGTTGGGGCATTAGACCTACCTTTCCTAAGATTGTTTCCGGGGAACCATCAAGCAGTATTTCACCCGATGTAGGGGTAAGGAGCCCCGCAAGAATATGTATTAAAGTGGTCTTGCCACACCCGCTAGGTCCAACTAAAGCCATAAATTCTCCGCATCCTACACTAAAGGAAAGGTTGTCAAATATAGGATTGGTATGTTCTTGGTATTGGTAAGATAGGTTGTATATCTTCAGTTCCGTTATAATCAACTCCTTTGCTTTTTGTCTAAAAAATTAGAAAACACGGCTTGCGCCGAGCCTTTGACGACTACGGAAGCCTATGTTGCACTTATACTTATTACCTTGTAAAAGTTATACTTCCGATAAGTATTAGAAAAACCTCCGGTCAGGAGGTTTTTAGCATACTATGCTCTACACTTCCCCACGCTGGTATTACCCAGTTCAGGTCCAAAGGGTCAAAAACCTTCACAGCGGTTTTTTCTCAGCCTACGCTCTATAAGCTCCCCTAGCGGCATTATCCTTTTATATTTATATTATAACACAAAAAAATAGATGAAGATTACCCTTTATGTTGATATTATTGAGCAGATTTATATGGTGGTGTAAAGCTAACATATCCATCTGCCAGCAAAGTTAAATCCTCCTGAAGGTTGCTCCAAAAGTGTCTGACCCTTTCCCAATGACTTCGCAGGTAGATTTTATTGTCCTGGGTAATATCTCCCTTAATACAGACCTCCTCCAACTGCTCTAATTCTTCATGGTCTAAAATAACAGTATCCAGCAAGAGGTAGTTTTCCTGGGTTTCCTCAAAGTTTAATATTTGCTGCCATTCCAATTCAATAAGTTTATACATCAACCAATAGGTTGCGAAGGTTTTGCCCAAAATTAATCCCGTTAGGGGCTTAAAGCAGGAACTATTTTTAGAAAAGCTGTTTAAAATTTCAAGATTGTAAAGTGCAGATCTTTGAGCCTCTTTTTTTATCTCTTCCGTGGTTTCCCCCTGCTTTATGCTTTCCTTAAAAAGATTAATAAACGGCTCACTTTTAAGGGGGGTAATACCCTCAGAAAACAGTTCGGGAAATTCCCTTTGAAATTTCAATAACTCTTCTGCAGCAAAAGCAATAGCTGTTGCTGTTGTCAGCCAATAGAAACCCTCAGAATTAAACAAACTCAAAGAAAGGTTTTCTTTTTTTTCAAAAAAATTAATAACATTATGATATGTGCGTTCCATATTTGCCTCCTACTTCCCTTATTTGTCCTCCTGAGATATATACCCTGATTTCCATACCTTTAAAAATTTTACCGCTGGGTAATATTCTTGACAACAACCTTTAAGGAAACCACATTGCCTTGCTCATCAAATTTAATAAGCACCAAGTCACCGGGAGCCAATTTACCGGGAATTATCCCCAGAGGAATTACCAGGTCCTTAAACCCGTTCGTAAAATATACTAATCCCTTGTCTATCTTTTCTACAGACCAGGTTTGTTTCCCATTCAAAATTATCAACCCCGCTCCTTTGCATATATTTATTTTAACATTTCTACAATTCTTTTAAAATAAATATTCAACTATTGAAAAACTTTTTAATTTGAAGCTTGGCTAACCTACAGGGTGATATTTAATAACAATTAGTTTTTTCTAAGAAATTTGACTTAGCTAACCCGAAACTAGTTATTTACTTGATTTCAAAATAGATGTAAAATATAAGCAAATGATAATTGTTTTCAATTAGGAGGTGTGCTAAATGAACTTATTCAGCGATAAAATTGCCAAAGCAAGAATAAACCGAGCTCAGAAAGAGTTTGAAAAACTTCAAAAACCAACCCAACATTTCAATAAACTTGAACTAGTGAAGAGCTTTCAACACAAATGATAATTACTATCAATAAATTTTTGATTAAATAAAAGGCGGCAAGGAATAATCCTTACTGCCTTTTATCTAATCCTGACCTTCAACTGATTGTAATCCATGGGTCATAAATTGTTCCGCCAAAGCCTTAACAGTTTTCGCAGAAACCCCCAATTCTTTGGCCATCTCCGTATCAGATTTATTTTGCTCAATTCCCGATATGAGATTATCCATATTAACACCAACTTCATCACACATGAATTTTAAACTTGGTTCCCTGCTCCATGGGGCCCCCTTAAAACCTTGTGTATACTCGGTGGGTCCTTTTTCATATTTAACGGTTACTCCTTCTGCATCTAAGCTTTCTAAGGTTGCAGAACCTTCCTCTGTAGGTACAAATGCGTTTCCTTTTACTTTGGCATTAAGTTCAGATGAGTAAGGATTTTTATCAGTCAATATTATTTACCCCTTTCTAAGTTATTAACATTAGTCTGCCACTGATAAAAAAGACTATACAAAAAACAGCATCTCGTCACTGAAATGCTGTTTTTTTTATACCAAATAGGAAAAGTATAAAATTCCTTAGTGTTCACTTTCCGTAATGAGTTTTTAGAAAACTTGGCTATGAATTAATTTAAAGATTATCGCCTAAAGCTCTTTTGGTATAGTTATTTTAAACCTGGTACCTTTACCCGGCTCACTATATACCTCAATCCTTCCGCGGTGGGCTTCAATATAACCCTTAGCAATGGCTAAACCTAAACCCACACCGCCGGTTAACCTGTTTCTTGATTTGTCTGCACGGTAAAATCTTTGGAAAATATACGGCAGATCCTCCGGGGAAATACCTACCCCTGTATCACTAACTTCAATTATATTGTCTTGCTCAAAGGAATACATTTTTAAAAAAACTTCTCCCTGAGCTGGTGTATAGCGGAAAGCGTTGCTTACTAGATTTAAAATAATTTGCTTTAATTTTTGTTGATCTCCTTTTAGCACAGCAAACTGTTCTTCGACATCAATATGCAGCTGAATATTTCTAGCTTCAGCTTCCGCTTCAAAAAGTACGGCTAAATCTTGTGCTAAAAAATGGGGATTAATTTCCTGGATACTCAATTTGACCTGTCCAGCCTCCAGGTTACTCAAATCTTGTAATTCCTTTACCAGCCCTTGAAGCCTGATAACTTCATCATAAAGGGTGGACACCTGTAATGTATCAAGTTGACCACCCTTCTCCAACACTGTCTCCAGACGGCTTCCTAAAATTGTTAAGGGTGTACGCAACTCATGACTAATATCTGCAAATAACTGTGTTCTTAATTGGTGCGCTTTATCTAATTCTTGTGCCATTTTATTAAAAGCATTTGCAAGGCTGGAAAATTCATCCCCGGAATCTATTTTTATTTCATGATTGAAATTTCCCTTAGCAACTTCTCCTGAAGCTGATGCCAATTCTTCCAAGGGTCTAGTCAGCTTTCTGGACCACCATAAACCAAAAAGAATAGCAAATAAGCTGGTAATGATGGTTCCTAAAACCACTGAGGAGATTACTGAATTAATAAACTTAAGTTCTAACGCCCTAGTCTCAGGAATCAGCAATTCGACAGGAAACAGCAGACCTACATTTTGTCCATCTATTTTGATGGGTCTTCCCTTGACAAGTAAAGCCTTGTCCAACCTTTGTCCAATTTGCTGAATCTCAGGGTGGGCAAGAATTTTTCCTGATATATCTGTTAAAACAACTTCCTGCCTTGGATTATTACGCCCCATTCCTTGCCACCGCATCATTTGACCGCCCATTAGTCTAAGGTTTTCCACATTGGACCAGTTTCCTTGATAAAGATAATACTGGGAATAAACATCTTCCCATAAATCAAGCTGCCCCTCTCTCACCTTAAAGATATACTGTCCAAAGAAATTGTTGGTGGCTTGCAGGGAGAATACACTGATAAATATGCCGGCAATAAGCACTGTGCCAATTAATAACAAACTTAGCTTGCTGGACAGCTTCATGGCAATACTCCAAATTTATAACCAATTCCGTATACTGTTTGGATAAAAATGGGCTCATGGGGATCTTCTTCAATTTTTTTTCGCAAATTGCTGATATGGGTATCTATTGCCCTTTCATATCCTGCATAACTTTCACCCCAGGTGGAATTGAGCAGCTGCAACCTGCTGAAAGGTCTGCCAGGGCTGCGGGAGAGGGTAATGAGTATTGCGTATTCCGAGGGTGTCAGTTCTATTGCATTGCCTTTGACAAAAACCTGCCTAGTATCCGTATTAATCTCCAGGTACTTAAACCGCAAAACAGCTTTATTATTTAGTTCAGCCGGTACATTTTTTGTTCTTCGCAAGACAGCTTTCATTCTGGCCTCTACTTCCCGCAGGCTGAAGGGCTTAGTTATGTAATCATCGGCGCCCACTTCCAGCCCAATTAATTTATCAACTTCCTGTCCTTTAGCAGTAAGCATAATTATCGGAACCTGGGAAGTCTTCCTAATTTCTTTGCAAACATCAAAGCCATTTATTTGGGGAAGCATTAAGTCCAAGAGAATTAAGTCAGGTATGCGCTCCTTAAATTTTGCCAGAGCCTCGGCACCGTCTTTTGCCTTTTCTACCAGATAGCCCTCTCCTGTCAAAAAATCAGAGATTGCCTCTCTAATCTGCTCCTCATCATCTACTACTAAAATTAATGTTTCCTGCAAATAAAACACCACCTTAAAAAAAGTGAGTTATGACTAGTAGAAACGGTGTGATAGTGGGAAAGTATGCTAGTGTGAAGGAAATGACATCAAAAGCAAAGATGGCTAATAGTCGATAGCTAATAGTCAATAGTATAAAAACTAACGAAATGAAATCTTATCTAGCAAAGCGGAATTCTTATAAGTTAAATTCAGTTTAACTTATTATTTTCAAGGGAGTTTGGGGAAATTGTTAAGAAATTTTTAAGATTTTGTCCAATGATCCAATTGATCCTGTCCTTGAAGTTTATAGTTTTTAACAACATCCTTCACCCATTTTGCCCTGGTTGCAAAACATCGGGGAGGCTGTTTAAGTTGGGTAAGGTGTTTCCCAATACAGCTTGAGCAATTACTGTGATGTTTACAGCTTTTCACCTTGGTGCAAGGACAAAACACCCTTTTAAATTCCGTAATATCAAGATTCTGCGTTAGCCCGTTCATTCCTGATTTGTTTAGGTAGATGTCCATTTTCTCAGGATTAAGGATTAACTCTAGCTTTTTACTCCGGCTTAAATTTTGAATTGTATTTTCCAGGGAAATCAATTCATTTTTTTCCCCTTCAAACTGCCAGGCAGCTTTTAGTTCTTTTACCTTAAAAGCCCGGCAGTACTTGCTTCCTTTGCCTGCCAGATGGCTTTGAAAACGTGTAGGCAAATCATTTGTTATGCCGGTATACAATCCATTATTAAAACATTCTACTATATAAAGGAAGCTTGTCATATTACCTCCCGAAACTAACATTCTATCTTTCTATTTTACCAGATAAAACGCAAAAAGATTAGAAAGTTGCCTTGCTCAAAGACTAGCCTTATTTGAGCTTATCTGAGGGTGCCCATTTGAACCAGTGGTTTCAAAAAAAATAAACCAAGCAAATATTGCCAGGTTTATTTACCCGAATATCCTAGTCTTCGGGATATTTTTGTTGTTGTTTTGATTAGTGCAGGCAGGAGCTTGGTTGAAATAGCGTCATCGGTTATACGCTGCGCAGGTCCTGAAATACTCACAGCTGCAATTACCTGCCCCTGGTAATCCCTGACCGGTGCAGCTACACAACGCACACCTTCCTCATTTTCCAGGTTATCAATTGCATAACCCTCTTCTTTATATTTTTCAATATATTTAAGCAAATCTTCTAAATTAGTTATTGTATTCTCTGTCATGGCCGGCATTCCATGTTGTTCAGTTATCTCAGTTATCTGCTGCTTACTTAAACCCAGCAGCAGGCATTTCCCCAGACCTGTACTATGGAGATAATTCCGAGAACCAATTCTTGAGACCAGCCTGACAGTATGGGTACTATCCAATTTATCTAGATATAAACTCCGACCTTTATCTAAGACACCCAGGAAAACAGTTTCATTTGTTTCATTATTTAGCTCCTGCAGAAAAGGTCTTGCAATTTTTTGTATTTCCAGGCTTTCATGAACCTTGCTGCCCAACAGCAAAAACTTTGTGCCCAGCTTATAGTAATTATTTTGATCCTGCTCAAGATACCCCCAGGTCTCTAGGCTGGAAAGCATTCTATAGACCGTTGGTTTAGGCAAATTAGCCATATTAGTAATGGTCTTTAGACTTAGAGGCTCATTTGCGTTTGCAATAATATCGATTAAAGTAAATGCCCTGTCCAGGGACTGTATTTGTCCTTGTGGTTTCTCCATCGCAGCCTCCTAATTCTAATTACTATATAATACCTAATAATATAACATAATTACAATACAATTGTATAAATATTATCTTAATTATTTAGGATTTGGGGTAAAAACAGCGCAATTTGTGGGAAAAAAGTAACAAGAATAATTACTATAAACAAGCCTAGAATAAAAGGCAATACCGCTTTTGAAACCTTCTCTAACGATACCCCGGCTATTCCTGTGGCTACAAAGAGGTTTACACCAACGGGAGGAGTTAAGAAACCTATTTCTGCACCCATTACCATAAGGATTCCAAAATGGATGGGGTCCACACCAAGAGCAGTTACAACGGGTAACAATAAGGGGGTAAAAATAATAACCTGTGACAATGTCTCCATAAACATACCTGTAATAAGAAATAGGCAGTTTACAAGCATTAATATTACATATTTATTGTCAGAGATAGTTCCTATTGTGGATGCTACAAGCTGTGGAATTTGATACATTGTAATCAGTCTGCCAAAGGCAGTAGAAGTTCCAAGAATAATCATAACAGAACCTACTGTTAAAGCAGAATCAATAAATACTTTGGGTAAATCAGAAAACTTTAATTCCTTATAAACAAATAAACCAACCATCATTCCATAAACTACGGCTACCACAGCCGACTCAGTAGGGGTAAAAATCCCTCCGTAAATACCACCCAAGATTAAGACCGGAGCAAATAAAGCCCACTTTGCATCCCAGGTTGATTTTACCAAATGGCTGAAACTGAACTTCTCCCCGGAACCAATATAATTTCTCTTTTTAGCAATGATGTAACTTACTATCATCAACGCCAACCCCACCAATATTCCAGGTCCTACTCCTGCCAGGAACATTTTGCTGATGGAAACATTACCTACTACACCATAGATTATCATAGGAATAGAAGGCGGTATCAGTATACCTATAGAGCCTCCCGAGGAGGCTACTGCACCAGCATAGTCCCTGCCGTATCCCCTTTTTATCATGGAAGGAATTAA
Organism: Bacillota bacterium; assembly: GCA_049323895.1. Classification (GTDB taxonomy): domain Bacteria; phylum Bacillota; class Peptococcia; order Peptococcales; family BICA1-8; genus JBMOKT01. The sequence continues at coordinate 29,324 of JBMOKT010000030.1, forward strand.
TATGGCTCCAATTGCAGCTACCGTTGCCGGACCAGAGCCGGAAATTGCAGCAAAAAACATGCACGCAATAATTGTGACTATAGCCAATCCCCCAGTTACGTTGCCTAATAGACTGGAGGCTACGTTTACAATCCGTTGTGATAAGCCTCCCGTTTCCATGAGATTGCCAGCCAAGATAAAAAAAGGTACTGCCATCAGAGGAAAACTATCTACAGCAGTAAAAGAACCTTGGGCTAAAAAAGTAGTGGGAATGCCTCCCGCTACTAGTGATACCAAGGTGGCAACCCCTATGGCAATAGCAATAGGAACACCAATAAACATACAAATCACAAAGGTTATAGCCAACAATACCGGTATAGACATAATTATTCACTCCCCTCTTCAGCAGTAGGCGGTTGGTTAAAAGCAGTAATATCTTTATATAAGCTTTGGAGAATACGCAAAGTCATAAGTGCATATCCAAGGGGGACGATGGAATAGGCAATCCATACCGGGACCTGAACAGCAGGGGAAGTTTGACCATGACCGTAAAGCATAGTTATTACCTTAATGCCATCCTTAACCAACCATATGGAAAACGCAAGCCATATTAAATCAGAGACGATAGCCATAAGTTTTTTAGCTCTGCTTTTTAAGACTAAAAAAATTAGTTCCACTCTAATATGCCTGGATCTTTTTATGGCGGCACTGGCAGACATATATACCAGCCAAACACAGGTAAATCGTCCTAATTCTTCGGTCCAAGCTAAGGAAAAGTTAAGGAGAAAGCGTGACAAAACCTGGGCAAATATAAAAAAGGTCATTAAACTAAAGAGGACTACACACATATATTCTTCAAAATTATCATTTAGTTTTCGCAAAAAGTTCATGTAATCAGACCCCTTTATTTAATTTAAAGGTGGGTCAGGAGAGACCCACCTTCAAAGAGTTCAAATTAGTTATTTTTGAGCATCTTCAATTGCTTTATAAAATCTATCAGCAAAATCTGCGCCAACTTTATCCTTGAATTTCTCTATTACAGGCTTAACCACTTCAGCCATTTGAGTAATTACTTCCGGAGACACTTCAGTATATGTCATTCCCGCAGTTTTAAGATCCTCGACATATTTAGCATTTGCTTCCCTATTTAGCTTTCTTTCAAGATCTCTGGCAGCAGTTGCTGCTTCCATAAAAATTTTCTGTTCTTCAGGAGTTGATCCATCCCAGAATTTTTTGCTCATCATCAATACAAATGGGCTATATACATGGTTTGTACTGCTAACATATTTTTGGACTTCATAAAATTTTTGTAAGTAAATTGTAGCAAATGGGTTTTCCTGTCCATCAACAGTACCCTGCTGCATAGCTGTAAATAGCTCTGGGAAAGGCATAGGAGTTGGATTTGCACCTAAAGCACGGAATGCTTCTAAATGTACCTGGTTTTCCATTGTTCTTATTTTTAATCCTTTAAAGTCTTCAACTTTAGCTACAGGGCGCTTATTATTTGTTAGTTGTCTGTAACCGTTTTCCCAATAGTTTAAACCAATAATACCCTGAGCTGGCAGTTTATCCAGCAATTCTTTACCGATTGGTCCATCCAATACTTTATCCGCAACTTCTACGCTGGGGAAAATAAAAGGAAAGTCATATATATTAAATTCTTTAACAAAGTTAGCTATAGGTGCCGTTGATGGACAAGTCATTTCTTGGGTACCTAACTGTAAGGCTTCCATCATGGTACGGTCATCACCTAATTGCCCGCTGTGATATAATTCAACTTTAATTCCGCCATTGGTTTTTTCTTCAACTATTTTTTTGAATTCCTCAGCACCTTTAAATTGAGGATGTTTATCATTTAAGCCCATTCCAAAACGAATAATACGAGTCTTTTTAGGTTCTTCTTTGGGAGCTTCCTGTTTGGGTTCTTCTTTTACCGGTTCTTGCTTTGCACCACAACCCGCTAAAAGAGATAAGCTTAATAATAAAACTAGCCCAAGAAAAAACATTTTGCTTCTCATAATCTTTTTCACGATAATCCCCCTTTTTTTATAAAAATAATAAATCAATTGAAATCTCAAGAACTTTATTACTCACCCCCTTAAAATCAATCTATTTGTAGACAAGATTTAATATTTTCTTTTAATCGGAACAGCGATTTGGAAATATTTGTAGTATTGTTTCTTATTGTGAAATATCGTTTTAAAAAGATAGTTAGAGTATTCTATATTTTTCAGAAAAGTCCTGCAAAAACCAAAGTTTTATAATGGTATTTTTACTCCAACCGGGTTGCAAAGGATTCTCCTCAGAGAATCCTTTGCTTTAAATTTACCTTTGTACCCTCCCTGATCCATCTCCCTGCATAAGGGCTTTTACCTCGTCAATAGAAACCACATTAAAGTCACCGGGTATAGTATGTTTTAAGCAGGAAGCAGCTACTGCAAACTCCAGAGCTTCGCTGTCTTCCATTCCACTGAGCAACCCATAGAGCAGTCCCCCACAAAAAGAATCACCGCCGCCTACCCGGTCCACAATATGAATATTATATTTCTTTGAATTGTAAAAATCCTTTCCATTATACAGGAGAGCAGACCAACCATTATCTGAAGCAGAATGGCTTTCCCTTAAGGTTATGGCTACCTTTTGGAAATTAAATCTTTCTATCAGCTTTTGAGCTACCTGTTTATAGCCGCTGTAATCCAACTCACCTGTGGTTATATCAGTATTATCGGCCTTGATGCCGAATACCTTTTCAGCATCCTCTTCATTGCCGATTGCTATATCAACGTATTCCATAAGTCCACTCATCACCTGATTGGCCTTTTCCGAGCTCCAAAGTTTCTTGCGGAAATTCAAGTCACAGCTTACCAAAATACCAGCTTTTTTTGCTGCTCGTAAAGCTTCCAGGGTAACCTCAGCTGCACTGTCGCTGAGTGCCGGTGTTATACCTGTAAAATGGAATAATTCAGCACCCTGAAATATTTCATCCCAGTCTAGTTCACCAGGCGTTATCCTGGCTATGGCGGAATCTGCCCTGTCATAAATTACTTTAGACGCCCGTTGGGATGCACCTGTTTCCAGGTAATACACTCCCAAACGGTCACCGTCCATCTTGATGTAATCAGTTTTTACTCCATATTTACGAAGAAAAGACTTGCATGCCTGACCTACCTCATGTTTGGGCAGCTTAGTTACAAAATAAGCATCCAGTCCATAATTTGCCAGGGAAACGGCAACGTTTGCCTCCCCCCCGGCATAAGTTGCTTCGAAACTTGTCGCCTGCACAATCCGTTGATACCCAGGGGTAGCTAAGCGAAGCATTATTTCACCAAAAGTAACGACTTTTTTTCCCATCGAAGAACCTCCTTTAATACTTACTGCTCCGGGCTTCTTTAATTTTCTCCACAAATTGCTTAGCTGTTTTCGTTACCAGTTCATAATCGCCCGTTTTAGCACCAGCGGTGAGAGACCCCCCTACCCCTACAGCTACTGCACCTGCTTTAATCCACTCCTGGACATTCTCCAGGGAAACTCCTCCGGTGGGCAGTAATGGCGCCTGGGGTAAAGGAGCCATAATTGCTTTTACAGCTGAAGGTCCCAGAATTTCTCCGGGAAACAGCTTGACGATGTCAGCCCCTGCCTCCATTGCCTCTACTATTTCTTTAATAGTCATTGCCCCCGGCATACAGGGAATCTGGTATCTATTACATAGTTTTACTACATCAGGGTTGAGATGGGGGCACACTACATATTCTGCACCAGCTAGAATAGCGGCTCTGGCAGTTTCCGTATCCAGAACGGTACCGACACCTAAAACTAAGCCGCTGTCCTTGTAGTATGACGAAACCTCTTTTATTACTTCCAGGGCACCGGGTACACTCATGGTAATTTCAATAGTATTGATCCCCCCAGCCCTAACGGCTTCAAATATATGTTTTGCTTTTTCTGCAGATTCAGCCCTTACCACCGCAACAATTCCGCTGTCTAAAATCCTTTGCAAAATCTCCAGTTTTCTCATAAAATAGCCTCCTATCTCATATAGCCTCCCTCCATGGGAGAAGCAGCCAACTTTTTATAGATTCTTAAGATCCCTGTTTCAGACTCATCGGGTTTAGGCTGCCATTTCTTTTTTCTCTCCTGAAGAACACTCTCAATATCCAGAGGGTCTTGACGCACACTATTAATTCCTACAATATTTAGCCTGCGACCAGGAATATCTATTTCAATCAAATCCCCTTCCTCAACTAAGGCAATAGGTCCCCCCTCCTGGGCTTCGGGGGAAACATGACCTATAGCAGGTCCCCTGGTTGCACCAGAGAATCTCCCATCAGTTACTAAGGCAGTAGTTGAAATTAGTTGGGGATCTGCAGCAATTGCCTCAGTTGTGTAAAACATTTCCGGCATTCCACTCCCCTTAGGACCTGCGTATTTCACTACCAACACATCTCCCGGCTTGATTTTTTTGGAGATTACTGCATCCCGAGCTGATAATTCATCCTCAAACACTCTGGCCGGACCCACGTGGGTATGCATTTCCAGGCTGATTGCCGAATGCTTGACTACCGACCCCTCCGGTGCAATATTACCCTTGAGGATAGCAATGGAACCTTGTTTGCGAATGGGGTTAGAAACAGGTTTAATAATATCTTCAGGCTTTAACTTATAATTGTTTAGGTAACCATTTACTTCTTTAATCCATTCGCCTTTTTCAATAGCCTCTAGATTTTCTCCTAAGGTTTTCCCCGTACAAGTCATGACATCCAGATTGAGAAACTCTTTTACCGCCAACATCACAGCCGGCACCCCTCCCGCATACCATAAGTACTCGGTAGGATACTTACCTGCCGGTTTAACATCTACAATAAACGGCACCTTTTTGTTAACTTCATCAAAAAGCTCAGGTTTTAATTCAACTCCTGCTTCCCTAGCAATGGCAGGGAGATGGAGCAAGGCATTAGTTGAACCAGATACGGCTGCATGAATAACTACCCCATTGCAAAATGCTTTTTCCGTTAATATATCTCTAGCTTTAATTCCTTGGTGGACTAATTTTACAATCTGCATTCCTGCATCTCGGGCTGATTCTTTTTTGCTTTTCAATACCGAAGGAGTCAACGCAGAACCGGGTAACGCCAATCCCAGAGCTTCTGCCATTACCTGCATTGTCCCGGCAGTACCTAAAAACTGGCATGCCCCAAATGTCGGACAAGAAGCAGCCTTAAAACGGCAGAATTGTTCTTCGTTTATCTCGCCCCGCTGGTGAAGAACACTATAGGTACCTATTTGTTCCAAGGTTAAACCATTAGGACCTGCTATCATTACTCCTCCAGGAACATGCAGCACGGGGATATTTAATCTAGCTGCAGCAACTAAGTGGGCAGGGATAGCTTTGTCACAGGAAGATATTAAGACCAAGCCATCAACTGGATTTGCTTTTGTATGTACCTCAACCATGCCGGCAATAAGTTCCCTGGAGAGCAGGGAATAATTCATCCCTTCATGACCCTGGGCAACACCATCACAGATATCAGTTACAGTGAATTTCCCTGGCTTGCCTTGTGCGTAAATGACACCTTTTTCAACTTCTGCAACCAACTCTCCTAAACCATAACTACCCGGATGGCTGGAGCCCTCCGTACTTTCAATCATAATCTGTACCCGGTCCAAATCATCATAATGCCAATCCATGCCCTGCCGCAGTGCATCTATTTCCGGACCAATCCTTCTTAACTCCTTTGACCTAGTCATTTTTCATTTCCCTCCTTCTTTACTTTACCTTGCCAGCCATCCTCCATCTACAGCAAGTATATGCCCCTGCATATATGAACTGGCATCAGAAGCCAAAAATACTGCAGCACCTTTCATATCGTCGGGAGTGCCCCAACGCCCAGAGGGAATTCTCTCCAGAATGGCCGAATTTCTATTTTCGTCTGCCCTAAGAGGGGCAGTATTATCAGTAGCAATATACCCAGGTGCTATGGCGTTAATGTTTATATTATACTTAGCCCACTCATTGCACATTGTTTTGGTCACCCCTGCCAAGGCACTCTTACTGGCAGTGTATGAAGGAACTAAAATCCCCCCCTGGAAGGATAACATGGAAGCAATATTAATTATTTTGCCTCCTGTGCCCTGTTTTACGTATTGTTTGGCAGCTGCCTGTGCTAGGAAAAAGGCTGAACGGAGATTTACATTCATTACTTCATCCCAATTCTCCAAAGAAAACTCCAGCGTAGGCTGTCTACGTATAATACCGGCATTATTCACTAAAATATTTATTTTGTCATATCTTTCTAATGCCGTGTTAATAATCTTTTCAATAGATTCTATTTGTCCTAAGTCTGCTTTAATTCCAAGAAAACTGACACCGCATTCTTCAACGAGATTCCTTGTCTCCTCCATATCCCGTGTAGCTGCTCCAACTATATCTGCACCTGCCTCAGCTAAGCCAAGGGCAATTCCCTGCCCTATCCCCCGGGATGCACCAGTAACAATAGCTACCTTCCCTTTTAAGGAAAACATATCTAATATCATTTTCTCACCCCTAAAATTCCAGTATCACCTTGCAAACTTCCTCCGGAAACTTTTCAATTGTGTAAAATGCCTCCTGGACCTGGGAAAACATAAATTTATGAGTAATTAATTTCCGCCCGTCCACCTTGCCTTCTTCAAACCATTTTAATACTAAGGCAAATTTCTTTTCATTCATACGGGAACCTATTATCTCTAATTCCCGCTTAGTTATATCAACGGGCAAAATGTTTATTGGATCACTCATAAAGCCGATTACTCCTATTCTGCTGCCTGGTGGTGCTGTATTTATGAGACTATTTAATAGTGCACTGTTCCCTACTGCCTCTATGATTACCGTTGGACCAAAGTTATTCCAAATTTCCATTGCCTGGGAAACAATATCACCTTCGTTGGCATCAATAACACTTTTTGCGCCCATGTCGCGTGCCAAGTTAAGCTTTTGTTGGGTGATATCTGCAATCACTGCCTCCCCATTATAAACACCCTGGACTACTTGCATAAGGGCTAGTCCTATTGTTCCACCACCAACAATCAAGACTTTATCGGTGCTTTCAATTCTCAATCTTGCAGCAATTTGGGCGGCAACACTAAAGGGTTCAACTAAGACGGCAACCTCCCAGGGAACTTCTGAACTAAAGGGATATATACGGTCTTTATGTATAGCGATATATTCGGCAAATCCACCCTCAGTTTGCACACCCAGACATTTAACCTGATGGCAGATATTATCCCTGCCCCTCTTGCACATAGGGCATTGCCCACAACTGACAACGGGATCAACTGCCACATGGTTACCAACTTTTACATTATCAACCCCGTCACCAATGCTAATTACCTCCCCCACCAGTTCATGCCCTGCTATCCTAGGGTAGGTTACCGCACCGTGCTTTCCATGAAAGATGTGCATATCGGTTCCGCAAATACCTGCCGCTTTGACTTTAATGAGCACCTCTTCCCTTCCCGCTCTAGGTTCGGGTACATCAGAGCATTCAATAACATGGGGCTGTTTGATTACCAGTGCTTTCAATATATTCACCTCAACTATTTTAGATTCCCTACAGGAACATGGTCCATATCGCTAAAAGTCTGGTTTTCACCCAGCATACCCCAAATAAAGGTATAATTTTTTGTTCCCACACCGGAATGGATAGACCAACTTGGCGATATACTGCTTCTTCATCTCTAACTACTATTAAATATACCTCCTCTTAATCCATATAGATTCCGCCATTAACCTCAATCATTTCACCAGTTATATAGCTCCCGTATTTAGTAGCCAGTAGTACTGCAGCTCCGGCAACCTCATCGGGAGTACCTTCTCTTTTTAGTGGTATGCTGTCACCAAACTTTGCCCGCACTTCCGGCGAGGTATAAACATCGTGAAAACGGGTGGTGATAATTCCCGGAGCAATACAGTTCACTAAAATATCCGGCGCCAGTTCCTTGGCTAAGCCTTTTGTAAAGGCATGGATAGCAGCTTTAGAGGCTGAATAGGCAGCAGCACCGGGACCGCCGCCGTTATGGGCTGCCAAGGAAGACATATTAATAATACGTCCTCCTTGCAGCCCTTTCATAAAAGCAATTGCGTGCTTGCAAACTAAGAAAGTAGATGTCATATTTACATCCATTATTTGCTTCCACAAAGATAACTCCATTTTTTCAATAGGGGAACGCTCTACCAAAGTGCCGGCATTGTTTACTAGAATATCAATCCTGCCGCCACCAAATTCCGCGGCCTTTTGCACAAGGTCTTTGACCTGCTCCTCATCAGTTACATCTGCTTGGATTGAAACTGCTTTGCCACCTATTTTTTTTATTTCTTCAACAACCTGTTGGGCTGCATCCTTGCTTAAATTGTAATTAACAGCTACCTGGGCACCAAGCCTTGCAAATTCCATAGCAATTGCTTTACCGATACCGGTTCCCCCTCCAGTAACTAAAGCTGCTTTATTCTTCAAACTTACATTTTCCATATTTCTCAACTCCTTTTTATGCTCCTATTCCCAAATTTCTCGCTGCCATCTTTTTTTCATAGCGCAGCTGCCTGATTAAGGACGTGATTAGGGAAAGAACTGCAAGAATAATTAAAATAATGCTTATGGGTCTCGTAAACAAAACTGAGTAGTCACCACCAGAAACAATTAACGCCCTGCGCAGGTTGCTCTCTGCCATAGGTCCTAGAATAAGGGCTAACAATATAGGTGATGCTGGGAACTCATATCTTTGCATGAAGTATCCTATAACTCCAAAGATTAAAGCCAGCCAAACATCAAATAAGCTGTTACGCATTGAATAAGAACCTACGATGGAAAGCAAAAAGATTATGGGCAGAAGAACGTTTCTATTTACAGAAATAATCCGGGCAAAGAACTTGATGCCCAGCAGCCCTACAATGAACATTACTACATTGGCCATCATCATTCCCGCAAAAATACTGTAAACTACATCCATATGATCCCGATAGAGAAGTGGCCCCGGTCTTAAGCCTTGAATGACAAATGCTCCCAGCAAAACTGCTGTAACTGCATCCCCAGGAACCCCTAAGGATAACATGGGAATCATGGCCCCGCCTGTACATGCATTATTAGCCGACTCCGCAGCAGCTACTCCCTCAATTTCCCCTTCACCAAATTTTTCAGGTTCCTTTGATGACCGTTTTGCTTCACTGTATCCAACAAAAGCTGCAATATCACTTCCAGCCCCGGGTATAGAGCCGATAAAGGTTCCCATAACAGCTGATTTAAGGATGGTCTTCCATGATTTCTTTATATCGTCAAACCTTGGCAGCAGCTGGTTAATCTTGCTTTCTACTTTGCCCTGGGTAATTATATTTTCTACCCCTTTAAATATTTCAGAAAAAGCAAAAAGACCTATTAATGTCGGAATAAAGGATGGCCCCTCAAAAAGATTCATGGTTCCAAAAGTAAATCTTGGATAACCCGATACAGGGTCAATACCGATGGTTGCTATCAAAAGTCCAAACAAACCGGCAATTACCCCCTTAATAACCGACCGCCCTGAGACTGATATGATTATGCTAAGACCAAATACCGCTAAGGCAAAGTATTCCGGTGCGCCAAACTTAAGAGCAAATTTAGATATTTGGGGGGAAAGTATTGTCATGATTAAAGCGCCGGTAAAACCGCCAATAAAGGAGGAAAAGACCGACATGCTTAGTGCCCTCCCTGCTTCACCCCGCTGGGCCAGGGGGTAGCCATCCAGCAGGGTTGCGGCAGCAGCGGGAGTGCCAGGAGTTCTAATCAATATTGCTGAAATAGAGCCTCCATAGATAGCACCGCAAAAAATCCCCAAAAGCATGGCCATGCCTTGGTTTATGGGGAGGTTGAAGGTAAAAGGCACTAATAATGCGACACCCATAGTAGCAGTTAATCCAGGCAGGGATCCAACCAGTATCCCCCCTGTTACCCCCAGGAAGACCAGGAGCAAGCATTTGGGTGTCAAAATGCTTGCAAAGCCTTGAATCAGCAGATCAAATTCCATATTATTCACCTCAATGCCACAAAATTAACTAGCCCAGAAAACCCAGAGGCAATGTTATATGTAAAAATACACGAAAAACTGCAAAAACTATAAAAGTAACTGACAAGGAAATAAGAAACATCCTGCCATAGCTTCTCAATTTTAATAAATACATTAAAAAGACCAAATAAATTGTACTACCTATGATAAATCCCAAAAAATCTAAAGTAAAAATATAAACTATTGTTGCTAGCAAGGCTATGCCTGCCCTTTGTATTCCCGGGTCTTTAATATCAAATTTTTCTTTTGATTCCATCGATTTGCCCATTAACGCTTTGACCAAAAGGACTATACTCATAAAAAACAACGCCCAGGCTAATAATCTAGGAAAAAAACTGGGGCCCAGCAACAATACATTATCTTCAGGGAATTTGCCTGATGCCCAAAAAACATAACCACAAAGGGAAACACCTATAAGACTGGCAATTATATCAGCCCTTTTCAAGTGGTATCATCCTTTCTTATGTGATGATTAATAGTCAATTTTCAATAGTCCTCATAAAATACTTATTCACTATTTAACTAATGAAAATAACATGCAAGGTTCTTGTTTTTAATCCGTGTTTATCCGCGACTGGTTAGAGTTACCTTATGTTTTTAGTAAAGCAAATACCGAGGAACGCCTCGGTATTTGCATGTTAAGTTATATACTAAATTTATTTAGCTAATCCTAAATTTTTCATAACGGCTGCTACATCTTTTGAGTTTTGATCTAAGAAAGCTTTGAAATCAGCTGCATTGGCATATGCCAGACCCAAACCAGCTTTCTTGGCAAAGGACTGGAATTCTTCAGTATCATAACCTTTTTTAAAGGAATCGGCTAAAATGGTTTTTACTTCTTCAGGAGTCCCTTTAGGAACTGCTAAACCTCTCCAGGTACCAAAGGTAATATCATAACCTAACTCCTTAAAAGTTGGCACATCCGGGAAGGTTGGTACCCTTTCCCCACTCATGACTGCCAACAATTTTAAATCTCCGGCCTGGACCTGACCTTGTACTTCGGCGGGGCTTACGGACACAGCCTGAATATGTCCTCCTACTAGAGCTGTAATTGCAGGCGCAGCTCCATCATAAGGTACATACTTAACATCAATCCCTGTTTTATCGGCCAGCAAACCTGCAGCTATATGCCATACAGAACCAGGACCTGAGTTGCCAATGCTTATCTCACCAGGATGTTCTTTAGCGTAGGCAATAAATTCTTCAACAGTATTATATGGAGCATCTTTTTTAACAGTTAGGGCGGCTGGATCCATATTGATTCTCATTAACAAGTCAAAATCATTATATGTAAAAGGAACTAATCCTTGTGGCGGCAGAGAAACTAATTCAAAAGTAATCATGGTAACGGTGTATCCGTCATTTTTAGCATTTAAACCTGCACCGTGTCCAACAGCACCACCACCACCGGTGGTATTATTTACAGTGATTGTTTTGCCAAGGAATTGCTCAGTTGCCTTACTTAATCCTCTTAAAACTGCATCTGTACCGCCGCCGGCAGACCAAGGGCAAATGGCTGTAATACCCTTAGTAGGGAATTCAACCTTTTTTTCTTCCGGCTTGGGCTCTTCTTTTTTTACTTCCTGCTTTTGACCGCAACTGGCTAATGTGAAAACTAACAAACAAATTAACAAAATTGCAACAAATTTTCTCTTCATAACATTCTCCCCCTTAATAAATATTACTAAAAACTTTCCTATGGTTTTTCTTCCTACAGACCCCCTTTAACCAAATATTACTAAAGTTAGAATTCGACAAATTTCGTATTGTGAAATAACATTTCATTTTATTGTAAATATTCTATAAAAAAGAAAATTTTCCTTTTTATTTTTTTACTTTTTTGAAAATTTAATTTACCACTCCATTGGCAAGTACTTACCCCTACCAAATGGCTTAGTTTTCAGAATACTGACCTTGCGCCAAGTCTTTGGCGACTACGGAAGCCGATGTTACACTGATACTTATTACCTTGTTTCTTAAAGTACAAAAAAAAACGCCTTGCAGCGCCTATGTTAATCACGGAATCCTAACTCATATGAAATTTCCTGGGCAGTTTTTATGACAAGATCCCTATATTCATGCCGAAGCTGTTCAGGGGTAATATTTGTTGAAACTCCTGAAATGCTTATAGATGCAGCTACCCTCCTGGTATAATCAAAAATGGGTGCTGCAACACATCTTACACTTACTTCATTTTCCTCATCATCCACAGCGTATCCTTGTTGTCGAACCTTTTGTACATCCGATAAAAAAGCATCTATATCTACAAGCGTATGCCCTGTCAATGGGGGCATTCCTTTTCTTTTGAGAATAACTCTTATTTTCTCATCATCAAAACCAGAAAGAAGGCATTTGCCATTGGCAGTAGAATGTACATAGTTTCGTGTGCCAACACCTGCGGTTAAGGTGACATTGCGCAGGCTTTCCATTTTTTCAATATAAATCAGGGTACTGTCCTTTTCGTCGAATTTTGCCAGATATATTGTCTCTTTAGTAGTTTCATTTAGTTGTTCCATAAACGGTCTGGCTAAGTTTCGAATTTCTATATTTTTTTGTACCAAAGAACCCAATTCTAACAGCTTAAGACCTAATGAATAATTGCCATCAGTACTTTCAGTTACATAGTTCCAGGCTACCAGGTTCTGTATTAAACGATAAGCGGTACTAACAGGCAGCTGAATAGCCTTACTAATCTCAGTTAAACTCTTCCCAGCCCCTTTTCCTTTGCTAATACAATCTAAAATTTCAAAAGTCCTATTTACAGATTGCACAAAAAATTTATCATCATTATTCTTTTTCAATGTATGCACCTTCTTATTACAAGTTGTTTTTATAATATAAAAATTGTTTTCAAAATGTCAAGTGCTTTAACTTATGCCATCTCCAAGAACTCCCAAGATAAAAAACCGCCTGCGGCGTTTAGTGGCTAGTAAAACACATTAAAAAAGATGTACTGGACTAGTTATCCAATAACTAAAAATTTATTTTTTCCGAAACGATAAAAAACGCCGGATAAACGGCGTTTAAAGTCAAAAAGGGAAATTTATTCGTTTCTAATGGCTGAAATGGGACTTAGCCGAACTGCCCGGTTTGCAGGATACACTCCTGCCACTAAACCAATTAAGATGGAAAAACCCAGGGCAAAAAGTGCTAACCAGGGTGGAATCACCGATAGTGAATTGGTCATTTCCCCGGGCGGCATACCTTGATTAATAAAACCGGAACTAAAATGGTTTATTACCTTAGAGGCACCGTAGCTAAAACTCAAGCCCAAGAAGCCGCCAATCAGCCCAATTAGTCCTGCTTCAGTCAGAAAAAGCATCCGTACATCAAAAAACGATGCACCAATAACCTTCATAATGCCTATTTCCTTAGTTCTCTCATAAATAGACATAATCATGGTATTTATTATGCCCAGGGCTGCTACCAAAAGAGTAATGCTTCCTATGCCGCCTAAAACAGCTTGAATAGTTTTAGAGGTTTTTTCAATCCCCTCCAGGGAGTCGGCCATGGAATGGGCTTGATATCCCTTATCCCGTAATGCTTTAGAAATTTCTTTGGTGTCTTCAACATCTTTAGTGCGCACCCAGATAAATTCATAATCATCAGGAGAAGGACCACTGGGCTGCCTTCCAGACTGACGAACGCTGACCGCCCTTCCTCCACCTTTCATAGCCATCTCCATGGCCATCTTGTTATTGTTATTATTCCTGGCTCCCCCCATCATAAAATCCCTAACCCGCTTTACTTCACCAATAGGTGCATAAGCCTGCCAGGCTTGATTTCTATTTCCTTCACTTAAAACACCTACTACGGTATAATTAAAGATTTTCTTCTGCCCGTTTTGATTATTAACCTCCATGGATACCCTTTGGTTCATCATTTCTAAAGTGTTGGATTCCTGGGGTTCTTGAAATCTCATGACCCGGGGTCCGGACATCTTGCGCATCATTTCCATCTCCCGCCGGTCGCGGAAATTTCTGCCCACTTCCCAGCCAACAACTATATTATAGCGGTCATCAGCCTCCAAAAACCTGCCTTCCGCCAGCTTAAATTCAAATTGGGCCATTTGAGAGGGCTCTAAACCAACCAACTGCAGATGCCCCTCTTTCCTACCCCACATAGCACGCCCCCCCATATTAAATCCTGGGGAAACCGCAACAACACCAGGCATGGATCTGATTTCCTTAACAGCATCATCGTTTAAGGGTTTAGCCTGCCCAATAGGGTTGCCTTTCTCATCAAAATTAACTCCGCTATAAATTTCAATTTGATTGAGGCTGCCCCACTGCTCCATGTTTTTCCTTTGGGCTTCATTTAGTCCAATACCTAGGGAAATCATGACCACAATAGAGGTAGTGCCGATAAGAACCCCTAACACCGTTAAAAAGGTCCTCACCTTCCGCCTCCACAAATTTTTATATGCCATCTTCAATATATCAATTTTATACATCGAAGAACTCCCCATTCGATTTTGCTTTACGGCGTAAACGCCAAATAAATATACCTTGAATAAGGACAACTACGAAAAGAATAAGGGACTTCCAGTTGTTCTTGAGCTTGCTTAAAAGCCCTGCCTGAGGTCCTCCAGGACCCATGGGGGAACCGGGCATGCCAGGTTTGCCTTCAATAGGCATCGGTCGCCCATCAGGACCAATCGCCTCGCCGGGCATTGGCTCAGGTCTGCTTTCTACTTGTATAGTAAATGGTCTTTCTACCCGCACTTCCTTATTGTTATTGTCTATATATGTAAAAACTATATTCCCCTGCAATTCTCCCTCGGTCTGTGGTATAGCCATAGCCTGATAAAAATCACTCATACCTGTTTCCAGGTTGCCTATGTAGTAAACTGCATTCTCCTTGGTAAAGTCACCCTCCAGATTAACCATAAAGTTGGTTAAGGCTACCTTGCCTACATTTACAAACTCAGCGGCAACGGGTACCGGTTGACCGACAGCTGCCACCGGGGGGACATCTACAGACAGGATTTCAAACTTGCATTCCTGGGTCACAGGAATATTAACCCGTTCGTTAACGGTATTTTGCTGCCCGTTATCGTATTCATATTTAATCTCTATAGGCACATTATAGGTCTTGGCCTGAGCATTAGGATCCACATAAAGGGCTATTTCCTTCATTACCGTTGTTTTGCCGGGTATTTTTTCAATGAAAAAGGTGTTGCTGCTGTCCACAGGGGAAAATACTGTATCCCCCTTTTGATTATCTTCCAGTTGGACATCTACAATAGAAACCTTGGCATTGAAGACATCTTTATTATTGGTATTTTCAACAAATAGCCTTAAGGCAACTGTATTACCGGCTAATACTTGTTCATCGGACAGTGTGTATTTACTGATAATGACCCATGGCAATTTTCCGCTGGCGCTCAGGCTAACCTTAGGTAATGGAAGGTTTAATACCTCAGTCTGAGTGGTTTGTGTCCCTTTATAATCATATGTAAAAGTTATTTTTACCTGATTGCCGTTTCTGGGTTCCTCGGCTTCCAGCTTAAAGGATACCATGCGGGTCTGCTTGCCCTTAACATCAAAGAGATGCTTGGTATTAGAAAGGTCCACAACTTCAAAGTTTTTTTCATCATTGACAGTTCCGTCTAAGGCGACACTTACATTGCCTGCATCTGTTTCACTGATATTTTCAAAGAAAATAGTTGTAGTAAAGGGCTGAGTCAGGTCAGGCTCCTTGGGCTCAAACTGTACAGCCTTCACAACAAACTGGGGCTTAGTTATTCCATAGGTCACTGGGATTGTTACATTGGAATAAATAGTTGAACTAGTCTGCAGGGCATTTTTATAATCTACGTTAACCTTTAGCTTATAATTGCGGTTAGCAGCACTTTCATTCACATGCATCTTAATAGCCACACTCTGGACAGCCTTGCTTTCAATCTGTTTGATTTCCGGTGCTTCAACTACTGAAAAGGGAGCCAGATTATTTTTATCATCTTCCAGTTCAAAGTTAAAATTCAAGTTAAAGGCAGGTCCTGTACCGATATTACGAATTACAAAGGATATGTAAAAGTCTGTTCCCGCCACCACCTTATTAGCCTCTACATTCTCAATAATCAGCAGGGGGTCTAGTCCCGTATCCACTGTTTCAATTTCTTGTGCAAAAACCACTCCACAAAAAGTTGTTAACAAAACAATTGTCATCACCAGGCTAATTAACTTTTTCATTAACTTCAACTCCCCCTTTATCCTCTCCATTAACAATCACTCCATCCACCATATGTATAATTCGGTCCGCATACTGAGCTACATCCCTGTCATGGGTAACCATAACCAGGGTCTGCCCTTTTTCTTTAATAGTTGTGGTTAATAGCTCCATGATTTCTTTTGTAGTACGGGTATCTAGATTGCCGGTAGGTTCGTCGGCGAAAAGTATTTTCGGTTCATTGATCAATGCCCTGGCGATACTTACCCTTTGCTGCTGACCACCGCTCATCTGGGTTGGCTTGTTCATCATCCGTTTCTCCAGCCCCAGGATTTTCAAAATTTCTATGCCTCGCCTTGTCCGTTCCTTGTTACCCATTCCTTGCAAAATAAGAGGTAGTACTGCATTTTCCAATGCCGTTAAAGAAGGCAGCAGATTAAAGGATTGGAAAACAAAACCCATATAGGTTCGGCGAAAGGCTGCCATATCCTTTTCCTTTACCTTGTTTAATAAAACGTTATTAATCCAGATTTCACCTTTAGTAGGTCTCTCCAGACCGGACATCATATTTAAAAGGGTTGATTTACCGCTGCCCGAGGTGCCTACGATGGCGATAAACTCCCCTTTTTCTATCTGCAGGTTAACTCCGTCTAAAGCAGTAATTATTTCAGATCCTACCCTGTATTTTTTAATCAAGTTTTTTGCTTCAATTATTGGTGCCATGCTCTGCCCCCTCCCACACACCTATCAATTACTAGACGTCTTGCTCTTCAAAAAAGTTCCAATTAATTCTAACATATTGCACAATTATTTGGCACCATTATTGGGGACGGTTCTTTTTGCTTCTTTGGCTATCGGGTACAAAAAACCCCCCTGTTTAAGGGGGTTAAGTTGCTCCTCTTGTAACCTTTTCACAAAGCTCTAAGTCTTCCTGATATTTTAAAATAAAATTAAATGTAGCTTTTACCTTAGAGTCACTTAAACATTGGACATTTAGTGCCGCCAAGACTTGTGCCCATTCTAAGGTTTCTGCAATACTAGGTTTTTTGCGCAGCTTTTGCTTACGAAGGTTTTGCACAAAATCAACAATCTGCCGGGATAAACTTTGGGAAATCCCCCGGACTTTTGTATTAATTATCTCCAATTCCCGGTTATAATCCGGGTAATCAATATAGTAGTGGACGCATCTCCTTTTGAGCCCATCGCTAAAATCCCGGCTACCGTTGCTTGTCAGAATAACCACAGGTATCGAAGCAGCCTTTACCGTGCCGAACTCAGGTATAGTTACCTGAAAATCTGATAAGGCTTCCAATAAAAAGCTTTCAAATTCCTCGTCACTTTTATCAATTTCATCTATCAATAAGACTACAGGCTTGTCTGAAAGAAAGGCTTTAAGCAACGGACGGGGCAGAAGGAAATCCTGAGAAAAAATATCCTTGCGAACCTTCTCCCAATTGACCGCTTCTTTGACTGCTGTTTGCAGGTAAAGCAATTGTTTTTGATAATTCCATTCATACAAGGCATGACTCTCGTCTAAACCCTCATAACATTGCAAACGGATTAAATCCATATTAAAACCTGCAGCCAGTACTTTAGCCAGTTCTGTTTTTCCAACTCCCGCCGGTCCCTCCAAAAGGATAGGCTTTTTTAGTAAAGAAGCCAGACTGACAATAGTCGCTAAACTATCATCACACAGATATTTTTGCTCATTGAGCTTGTCTTTTATTTCCGAAATAGATTGCATCCCAAAGACCCCCGCTTAAAAATACTAAAAATAGTATAGCATAAAATAACATTCTAGTGACCACTGGGCAAGATGGTGACCTGTTTAATAATATTGTATGAATGTGAGAGAGTGTGATAGTGTGATAGTATGAGAGTATGTAGTCTGATAGTTAAAACGCGTCCACGGATAAACGTTACAACGATTACTGTAGCCACTGTGGGTACTATTACTTTACTACATTGGGGAGAGGCTTTTTATGGAACAGAGACTTCTGGAATTTGCAAATTCATTAAGGGATGCAGGCCTTAAGGTTTCTCCCGGTGAAATTGTGGACTGTTTACAGGCCTTAGATGCTTACGGGATAGACAACCCCCATTTATTTTATACCCTTTTAAAGGCCACCTTGGTCAAAAGTGAAACCGATATTGCTGTGTTTGATTTAGCCTTTAGGCTGTATTTTCGTAATAAAGCTGAAGCCCCAACTTTCTTAATAAAATCCCTCTGCTGTAATGACGGTTCTGGAATTGATGGTTCGGGTATGGGCAAGGCAGGGATGG
Organism: Bacillota bacterium; assembly: GCA_049323895.1. Lineage (GTDB taxonomy): Bacteria > Bacillota > Peptococcia > Peptococcales > BICA1-8 > JBMOKT01. Next base: position 47,828 of record JBMOKT010000030.1, read on the forward strand.
GCGCTGCTTCCAGCAAACTCTATGACGCAATTGCTAGAGAACAGCCTGAAACCTTAATGGAAATGATTAATCAACAATTGGCACAACTACAAATTGAACAGCACAATCTAGACCATATACTGCACCAAGTGAAAGTTAAAATGGAATGGTTTATGGTAGAAAACTCTTTTCAAAGGCAAGGATTGAAAGGGAAGGATAATCTTCAAGCTTTAAAGGATTTGGAAGAGTATTTGCGCCACCGTATTGAAAAAATGGTAGTTAAGCAGCATGGTCAAAAGGGGCTCCATCTCATGCTTTCCGAAGAAAATATGAAAAAAAAGGATTTTGCCGACCTTAACCAGTTCCAGATTAAAGAAATGGAAAAAAGGATAGTGGGTCTGGCAAATAAGCTTGCTTCGCGTTATTCCTACCGTTATAAGACCGCCAAATCAGGCAGGGTTGATATGCGAAAGGTCTTGCAGAAAACGGCCCGTATGGGCAGAACCCCTGAGAGACTGTTATTTCAGGACAAGGTTATGAATAGACCTAAAATTGTGGTTTTATGCGATATCTCCGGTTCAGTTTCTATATATAGTGCCTTTTTACTTCAATTAGTATATGCCATGGCCAGGAGTTTTGAAGATATACGCACCTTTTTGTTTGTTGATGAAATTGCAGAAATAACACCTCAGTTGAAAAATAGTAATGTTAATGAGGCTATTTACCATGCCATTAGGGAGGTTAGATGCTCCCGCCTAGGCATTTCCAACTTTGGTGTGGTCTTTGAAACCTTTCGTTTAAGATTTGCAGAAATGCTTTCCCCTAAAACAACTTTAATAATTTTGGGCGATGCCAAAAACAACTGGTTTCCCCCCCGGCAGGAAGAGCTTAGGATTATTTCAGAAAAAGCAAAAAAGGTAATTTGGCTAAACCCCCAACCACAAAACAAATGGGATGAGGATGATAGTATTATAGGAATATACGGGAAAATCTGCTCGGATGTTTTTGAGTGCCGGAACCTTGAACAATTAGAACATGCCGTACGGAGAATAATGTCAAAGTAGACGATTAGGGGGGATAGACGTGTTTCACAAGAAAATAGTAGGTAGAGTGGATCATAATCACATGAAAGCTGTTCCGTTCTATAATAAAAGAATAGGTTTTAGTTAGAGGAATTTCCCCTTTTTTATAGAAAAAATATATAGTAAGTGGGGTGAGAATGATGGATGATAAAATACTACAAGAAATATTAAAAGAAATTAAAAACCTTAGTAGCGATATGATTACTGTAAAAAACGAAATCAATAACCTTAGTAGCGATATGATTACTGTAAAAAATGAAATAAATAACCTTAGTAGCGATATGATTACTGTAAAAAATGAAATAAATAACCTTAATAATAAAATGGATGTCGTAGAAGGTAAAATGGACGAACAACGGGACATCTTAAGAGATTTAGAACATAGAACGGAAGAACATTCTGCTCAATTATTTTCAATTAGCGAAAATTCGAACTATATAAAAGGTGATATAACTAAGATAAACATTAGATTGGATTATCAAGTATCGGAAATAGCCAAAACTAAAGAAGAAGTATCTATCCTAAAAGCAGTAAAATAATTTAAACAGGGGAGTAATAATATTAATTTTCTCCTGTTTTTATTGTGGTTTGGGTAATATATCATTCAGTAGACGAAGGACGAATAGAGACGAAAAACCGGATTAAAAAATCCGGTTTTTACCTACCTGTAACTAAACGTTGAAATTATATGGGTTTTACTCAAGGTGAGCTTATCGGCAAATATCCCAAGCAGTTCAACAGGAGCAAAAACTTGCCCGGCAATAAGCTGTACTGAATTCTTTAATGACCTTTTAGCACCTTTGACTAATGCTTCCCTTGAATTCATTTTTAAGACCACTTCTTTATCATACCTTGTGATAGTAATCTCTTGTTCTGTTGGGTTCCAGTAAATATCTCCACCAATATTTAAAAAGAAGGGCATCAAGGGTATAAGAGTTGCATCAGTTAAGGATTCACCTTTTTCATCCGCCATGGCTGGGACTGCTACAATAAATAAGCCGATAAGAAGCATAATACCAAACAACACTAACCTTTTCATATTAAACACCTCCATAAACAACTAATTATTCCTATTATTTCCACAATTAATTACTTTTTATACATTTGCTAAATTAAAAAAAATTAATTCTTATTTAATCACCACTATTTGGCAAAAAAATGTAGTTGACTTTGGTTAAATTCCCATGTATATTTTATTCAATAACAGCTTGATTTTATCAAATTGTTATAAAACAAAATTGCACTCTTATCCAGAGAGGTGGAGGGACTGGCCCGATGAAACCCGGCAACTGGCCTTGTTTTTTAAGGTGCTGTGCCAATTCCTGCAGACATACTTGTCTGGCAGATAAGAGCAGTCGTACACAAATAAGGTGTAAACTGCCCTCTTTATCTGCGGATAAACGAGGGTTTTTATTTGGTTAGAAAAACACGGCTTGCGGCGAGCCTTTGGCGATGGCGAAAGCCTTAGTTAACCTTATACTTATTACCTTGTAAAAGTTATACTTTCCAAATAAGTACAAAAAGATAGAAGGCTCCGCGGAAGTCTTATATCTCTTGTATATAAAAAAACGAGGAGGAGAATTATCATGAAAAAATTGTTTGTCATCTTGTCAATCTTGCTTGTTTCTGTGCTGCTTATTAGTGGCTGCTCCACTTCAGAAACTAAAAAGGAGGAGCGGAAATTAAAAGTAGGTGTTACAGCCGGTCCCCACGAGGCTATTGTAGAAAAGGTAAAAGAGTTAGCAGCTAAAGAAGGTCTGATTATCGAAGTGGTACCATTTAATGATTATATTCAACCTAACATACAGCTTGCAGATGGTAATATTGACTTAAATAGTTTCCAGCATGAACCTTATCTTGATAAATTTAAGGCTGACCGCAATCTTAAGATTGTTAAAATTGCCAATACTGTAAACTTCCCCATGGGAATTTACTCCCAAAAGATTAAGAATGTTGCGGAACTAAAATCTGGCGATAAAGTGGGCCTGCCCAATGACCCCACCAATGGTGCCAGAGCATTACAGCTATTTGAAGCGGCTGGTTTAATAAAGATTAAAGAGGGTGTTGGTGTAAAAGCTACTGTAAAGGATATTACGGAAAATCCCAAAAACTTAGAGTTTGTTGAACTGGAAGCACCCATAATTTTAAGAACATTACCTGACTTAGCAGCTGCCGCTATTAATACAAACTTTATCGTACAAGCAGGAATGTCTCCTGTTAAAGACTCAATTTTTATCGAACCAAAAGATTCACCTTGGGTTAATATTATGGCCGTCCGTGAAGGTGAAGAAAACAATCCTCTGTTTAAGAAATTTATAGAACTATACCAGTCCCAGGAAATCAAAGATTTTATCAATGCAGAGTTTCAAGATTCAGTTGTTGCAGCCTGGTAATATGAGTGGGAGAGGTAAATTAGGTTAAGGTAAGCTTATAGGCTAAACTGCATGACAGGCAAAGGTTAAAAATGGGTTCTACTTATGGGTTAAAATTTAGGGATGCATCTGCTCAGAGGAAATACTTCCATGATGCATCCCAGAATTTAGCTCCAAAGTGATACCATTGTCTATTGACTATTGACTATTAGCCGCTTTACTAGCCACTAGCCACTAACAACTAGCCACTGGTTTTACCAATCACTAGTCACCAGTAACTAGTAACTAATTGCGAGGTAAATAACATGATTGAAATTACAAACCTATACAAGACATACCAAAGCACAGAAGGAAATGTTGAAGCTCTAAGGGGTATTGACTTAAAGGTAGAAAAGGGGGAGATCTTTGGGGTTATAGGCTTTAGTGGTGCAGGGAAAAGTTCCTTAATCCGCTGTGTTAATATGCTGGAAAAACCTACCTCAGGAAGCATCAAGGTTAATGGAGTAGAAATGACCCAGCTTAACAGCCTAAAGCTTAGAGAGGCCCGTAAAAAAATCGGTATGATTTTTCAGCATTTTAATTTGCTGGAAAGCTGTACTGTATTTGAAAATGTTGCAGTAGCCTTGGAACTGTCAAATACGCCAAAGGAAACAATTAATGAAAAGGTTAATAACCTTTTGAATATAGTGGGTTTAGAAAACAAAAAAAATAATTACCCCAGCCAGCTCTCCGGGGGGCAAAAACAAAGAGTCGCCATCGCCCGTGCCTTGGCTAATGATATAGATGTGTTATTATGCGACGAAGCTACTTCAGCCTTAGACCCCCATACAACCGACGCTATTTTGGAATTATTATTAGATATTAATAAAAAGTTTAAGATTACCATACTTTTAATTACCCATGAAATGCATGTTATCAAAAAAATATGTGATAAAGTCGCGGTAATTGAAAACGGCGAGATTATTGAAGAAGATACAGTATTAAACACTTTTACAAATCCCAAGAATCCTACAACCAGAAATTTTATCAAAAGCATTATGGAAGAAGAACTTCCCCAAGGCTTTTTGCTTAAACTTAAAGAAAAGCATAAGAACAGCAGTTTTGTCAGATTGACCTTTGTTGGCTGCAGTGCTGCCCAACCTGTATTGGCTAAGATTGCTAAAGAACTCCCCCTGTGGCCTAATATTCTATGCGGAAATATTATTCAAATAAAAAACCAGACCCTGGGAAGGTTAATTATTGAGTTATCCGGGGAACCACAGGACATCGATGGGGCTATTAACATACTGAAGCAACAGAATGTCTTAACGGAGGTGTTAAACCATGCAGGAAATTAATACCTGGAGCCAGTTGCTCTTAAGGGCTGGAGAAATAGCACCCCCGTTATGGAAAGCTACCTATGAAACCATTCTGATGATTATCATAGCCCTCTCTATCGCAGCTGTTATCGGTATTCCTCTAGGAGTACTTTTGGTTATCACTAGACCCGGTCATATTTGGGAGAAACCCCTCTTTTATAAGATCGCCAACATAGTTATTAATATGATTCGGGCCATACCATTTATTATTCTGCTTTTTGCCATTATGCCTTTTACCAGATTTGTTGTTGGTACAACCATTCAATTAAAAGGGGCCATAGTTCCACTGGTTGTTTTTACAGCACCATTTATCGCTAGAGTAACTGAATCGGCTCTCTTGGAAGTAAATAAGGGAATTATTGAAGCCTTTTTAGCTATGGGTGCCAGCCCGGGACAGATAATAAGGAAGGTCCTCTTGAAAGAGACCAGACCTACTTTGATACTAGGCATGACTATTTCAGCCATCAGCCTAATTGGCGCTTCAGCTATGGCAGGTGTTGTAGGCGGCGGCGGTCTGGGTGACTTGGCAATCCGTTATGGCTACCAGCGCTATGAGGGAGATGTTATGCTGGCTACCCTTGTGGTTCTTATTATTATGGTACAGGGAATTCAAACCCTTGGCAATTCAATAGCCAAGAAACCGAAGAAATAAATATCATTAACACTTCTCCCCACTTCTCATATAATATTTCAGCACTACTAAAGAGGTGAGAGTGATGTTTAGATTAACCCGTAACAACCATATTGAAATTGACCTTGTGCGCCGGCAACTGAATTTTTACCAGGGCGGCAGCCTAAGCCGCACCTATCCTATCGCTATAGGTAAACCCTCCACCCCCAGCCCGGTGGGTGAATGGTCTGTGATAAACAAAAAAATATTAAACTATGAAAGTGTTTTTGGTACCCGCTGGATGGGGTTAAGTAACCCCGGTTATGGTGTACATGGTACAAATAATCCCAGTTCCATCGGCAACGCTGTTTCCAATGGCTGCATTCGTCTTCACAATCATCATGTAGAAGAATTATTTCCAAGGGTAAATATAGGCACCAGGGTCGTAATCCATAACGGAACACGCCCTAATCCCGGAAATGCGCAGCCACAAGAGAACTATAGTCCGCCCAATAACAATAATAATAATTATGCTAACAAGAAGACCTATCAAATAAAATCCGGGGATACCTTCTGGTCCATTTCACAGAAGCTAAATATACCCCTGCATGAATTGACCAAAGCTAATCCCAATGTAAACCCAAATAACTTATTTGTCGGCCAGGTTATAAATCTGCCTTAGTTGAAACTTAATAAAATGAACAATTAGAAAAGGTATACCATTAAATAACAACGCATACCTTTGTTTTATTGTAAATTTATGATAATTACTCCTGCTTCACATAATGTAAACTGTTCAATTCAAAATAGTTTCTAAAGCCCCGTTCCCTTTGAAACCGACTTGCCTAATTTTTACAAGTAGAATAATATGAACATTGTTTAAGTAAATGAAACAAAGCCCTTCTCTTTAGTGTGGAGAAGGGCTTTGTTTTTACGGATACATTTACCATTACTACAGAGCTTTTTAATGCTTAAAAATGGGAGGGGCTTCAAGCCAACCCTTTGATTTGCCATACATGCACATTTTATCAAAGAAAAATAACTCAGAATTAAGAAATTCAATAAACACATTTCTCAAACTGTCATTCAAAACTAAGGATCTGCATATACGTGCCAAATAATCAATATAGTTTTGACAACCTTCGAAAATTTGCCGAAACATAAACTCATCATTGATTTCGATTTCACTTTGAAGTAAGTGTTTATAGCTAACAGATTGTTTTTGGGGAAGAGGTATTCTATACTTTTCCATTTCCTTTTCAATTTTTTCGGTTTGCTTTTTTAGAACTGCATAAATACCCACATTTATCATAGCAATAAACTCTTTATCTTTGGCTAAATTCAGATAGATATTTGTTTCCTCCAAGCATTTATATCTACCAACAAGAAAGTCCCATAAGTATGAGGCTTCCTGAATACTAAGAGTTGGCTGTTTAGCTGTTTCTGCTTTGCCAATATGAAAATCCCCTATCTGAACCATATAATCACCTATTTTAAAAAGTATTTTATATCAATATTTTTAAAATAAGTGATATATTTTATTCTACTAGTAACGGTCAATGATTAGTAATTACAAAGATATTAAATATAAATTGTCAATAAATTCAAGAAATCTATTTTTTCCTTGATGTTACTATATAAATTTTTCTAGGGAGTTCGCCCTCTTCAAACTCATTAATGTTTGTTATTTCAAATCCATTGCTAATCTGTTCAATTTTTTCTTTGCTAAGAAAATGAACGATAAATCCGTAATTTTCGTATAAATCCTCCCCAAGATGAATACCGTTTCCATAATGAGCGTCGAAATTATTTCTGGTGGTAAAAATATTATAGCCATCCCGTTTCAACACTTGACATATCTGTTTTGAAATGAATTTAAGCTCGTTAGTGGTGAATGCCATACAGTAAAGCATATGGGAAAAACAACCTTCAAATGTTTGCGGTAGAAATGGAAAAGGCTTTCGAACATCATGGATTTTTACAGTAATATTATCCGATAATCCCAAAGCGACAGCTTTATCGTGGATGGATTTTACACCGCTATCCGTATAGTCTAAAGCATATACTTTCATACCATTTTTGGCAAAGAAGACAGTATCTCTACCTTGCCCAGCACCTAATTCTAGGATATTGGTAATCCCCTTATCTTTAAAAAAATTTAAAGCCTGCTCTGCTGCATAACTGGGACTATCGCCAAGCATGTTTTCCCATGCAGCAAAAGTATTTTCCCAATGAATTTGTTGTTGGTTTAAAGCAGAATAGTTAGTTTTAATTTCCAATTATGTAAACACCTCACTCCAAAAAATCTCATATTTACTAAAAACAATATACCATAAATTACCTTTAGTATAAATTTTTTTCAGTTTCAAATATTACTATATATAATATTAGCTCACTAGTCTGGGTGTTGTTTGATTGCTACATTTATTGCGAGGTATGTCCAAAATCAAGGAGCTAAATAGTATCCTACCGTATGATACTGCCTTTAAAACTTAGCTCTATGAATTTTGGTATTAAGTTATAGTCCTTGGGGATGATTGAACTGGAATGAAAAGGGTTGAAAACTATGAATTTTCTACTATTAATTATTGGTTACTGTTATTGATAAAAAGAGCCAATTTATTTGTAGATGGATCCTCAAAATTGCTAGTCTTCTTAAGGTTCCTCCCCTTGGATAACTGAATATGAATACTATACAAGTTTAACTCTAGACGTGGTAATTTTCCCATTTACTCTACTAAGATTCTTAATCTTAAGAGTAGGGTTATTGACACCATTGTTAACCATAATATCTTCTAACACTTTGAGTTCATTACGCTTTATTACCACTTCAATTTTATACCTTCTATCTCCATTGCACCCTCTAGCCAGATAATTATTTACCGTATAGCCCTCTTTTCTAAGTTGCTCTGCTATCGCTATCATTTTATCTTTATTAGATAAAAATACATCAACCTCTAAAATACCTAGAGCAATTTTTTCCTCAATTTTATTACCAATAAAAACTCCTAATGTTTTCCCTAGTGCATAGGCAATGATAAAGTGAGTTCCTTCTGAACTTGTCACTTTAGAAACAACGGCTGCAAAAATTATTGCATCTACAAATACTAGAATATAAACAGGATTCATTATCTTCTTAGAAATTAAGATTGTTTTTAATGTAGCTAAAATATTAGTAAATGCCGTTATTAAAAATAGACCAACCAGAGTTAATATTACACTTTCTATTTTAATTCATCTCCTTATAATTTATTATTAGTATACTTTCTCGTAAAGCTATAAATTGGGATATTATTTCTTTTCAGAAAATAAAAAGCTAACATGAAAACATGTTAGCAAATAATCACTTATTTAAAACCAGAATATTTATTTAAAGTAAAATATGTACTCAAAATAAGAATTTAGCACAAGAACATTACATTTAATTATAAATAATGGCAACAAACAATTAACATTTAATATTCCTAGAAAAAAGCAATCAGTTTTCAAGGATTACTTAATAGCTTGCTAAGCTTTTATCCAGAATGCAACAACTAACTTAAAAAGTATAACAGTAATATAAAACAAATGCAAGTATTGATGATTTTGGCGATTGTTTATAAAACAATGCACTTTTATTAAATATCATATAGCAATCTTTGTATTGACACTCTTTATATACTTGTGATAATATAATAAATTTGTATATTTTCTATAAATATGCTATACTTAGAAAAGTCTATTAGGAGGTGGAAACAATATTTCAAATTGGTGATAAGATTGTTTATCCAATGCATGGGGCCGGTATCATCGAAGCAATTGAAGAAAAAGAAATCTTAGGAGACAAACAGCTTTATTACGTAATGTTTATTAAAAACATGCAGGTAATGTTTCCATTAAATTGTAAAAATGGAGTCAGGGAGATTGTAAATTCAGATGTATTAGAAGACGCTCTAACCATATTTGATAACGAAGCATCTTTAGTAATTGATAATCCAAGCCAAAGGCAACGAAATAATATGAATAAACTAAAAAGTGGTAATATTTATGAAGGTGTACAAGTTATCCGTGACTTAGTACAAATGGGTAAAAAGAAGAATCTTGCCATGGGGGATAAAACTATGTTAGACAATGCTCTGCAAATTTTAACCAGTGAACTTATATTAGTAAAAGGAATAGACCAAGAAGAAGCCAATCAATTACTTGACCAAGTAATTAATAAATAACAAATCCCCATAGAAAGAATCTGGGAACTACCAAAATTACTCTTATTAGCAAAATACGGCTTGCGCTGAGCCTTTGGCGAGTGCGGAAGCCGATGTTGCACTTATACTTATTACCTTGTAAAAGTTATACCCTCTTTTTTGGCAGACAAAGGAAACGTCCCCTTGTCTCCCCGTCTCCGTCATACCCCTTTTCCAAAGCTGCAGTGCGGGAAAGTACATGGTTTACACTCTAAACAGAGTCCTCCATGACCTAATTCTATAAAATCGGCTTTATTGATTTTCTCCCCCGTTAAAACCCGGGGCAA
>JBMOKT010000031.1:0-56645 GCA_049323895.1 Bacillota bacterium
GGATGCAGCAGGTACTAATTAACCTAGTTGAAAATGCCCTAAAGCATACTGATCAAGGACAAATAGTAATAACAGCTTTTAAGGAAGAAAATCAAATATGTATAGAAGTTTCCGATACCGGGGCAGGAATATCAAAAGAAGATATGGACTTTATCTGGGAGAGATTTTATAAAGCTGATAAGTCCAGAAATAGAGCTAAAGGTGGAACCGGCCTAGGCTTATCAATAGTACAAAATATTGTTAAGGCCCATAATGGTAAAGTGTGGGTTAGATCAGAAGAGTCTAAAGGAAGTACTTTTGGTTTCTGTATACCAATAATATAAGGCTTAAATGATGAGATAAAGAAGTACAGCTATAGAAGAAAATTTCTTTTAATAGCTGTACTTCTAAATTAATGGAGAAATTTAAATTCTATTTGAGCCATTTTCTCTTTTCTTTATTTGAAGTAACTCCTTCATCCTTATCCTTGAGTCAAATATATAGAAAAAACATATATATTGAGTTCAGTTATGTGCAATTAATGGCAAATAACTGTTAATTTTTGGCTATATATTTTAATTAAACATTATGCTATTCTAATACCATAAAAACCGATAAAAATACTTGGTATTGAGGGTGGCATGATGAATAATATTTTAGAGAAAAAACTGAACAAGGTAGAGCTAATAAAGTCAAGAAAAGACGGGCTAGAAATAATTAAGGAGATTAATCAATATGCTTCTCAAGGCTATAATTCAATACCAGAGGAAGAAGTAGAACTCCTGAAATGGTTAGGTTTATATGAACAAAAGTCTAAAGATGGTCATTTTTTGTTTCGTGTTCGTATACCTTCAGGAATTATAACTTCTGAGCAAGCGCGAGTTTTAGCAAGGATATCCAAAGAATATGGGCGTAATCAAGTTGAATTAACTACTAGACAATGTATTCAATTTCATTGGGTAAGGGTAGAAAATATGCCTCAAATCCTAGAACAGTTGGATAGTGTAGGATTATCTTCTTTTGAGGCCTGTGGTGACTGCCCAAGAAATATTACCGGAAATCCATTAGCAGGTATAGATCCCCATGAATTATTAGATACTAGAGAAATTGTAAATGAGGTTGAGAAATATTTTCTATTAAATAAAGATTTTTCTAATCTACCTAGGAAATTTAAGATTTCTATCTCTGCAAATATGTATAATAACGGTTATGCAGAATTAAATGACTTGGCTTTTACACCTTCAATAAAACATATTGGTGAGGAAACAATACCGGGATTTCATGTTTGGGTTGGAGGAGGATTATCCCATAATCCTAAATTAGCACAACGTTTAAACATATTTATAACTCCAGAAAATGTTTTAAAAGTAGCTAAGGGGGTATGTACCATTTTCCGTGATTTTGGTTATAGAACTAACCGTAGCAAGGCCCGACTGAAATATTTGGTGGAGGATTGGGGAATAGCGAGGTTATCAATTTATATTTAGGCTTACGGAATGAATCGGAATCTTTTAATCAATGCATAAAAAGGGTGGGGGTAACCCCTTTTCAGAATAAACTAAATGAAGTTTTAGCTCTAGGTAACACTCAAATAAGTTCAAATAATGAGATCAAAAAAGTTATTTAGGTATTAATTAGATAATTAGTAGCAATAAATTGCTTAGAACAGAGGGTGGTAACAACTATTCATCGTATTTTGTGACATCCTCTTTTTTCGTTTGTATCTTCAGCATAGTAACTTTAGCTGGAACCATTAGCAATATAGGTTTAATTTCTTTTATATTAGCTACAGCGTTAGGAAAATTACCGTCAATTATACTAGAAGTATTAATTAGCCATGGGATTATAGTAATTAATCAGGGTTAGCTGACTGTTGTTTTGACCATTTTAATATTACTAACGCTTATCTTTTTTAATAATATCAAAATAAATGGGAGGCACTAAAAAAGTGTCTCCTCACTTTTTGTGTAATTTATTTCACAAATCTATTAAACATTGATTAAATAATATACATATTTTTAATATAAGGTTAGATTATTAAAATTCAAAAAAAAGATTGAAAGGGCAATGTTATTAGACATGAAAAATTATATTATTAAATGTCTTTCAAAGGAGCTGTTTCCATGAAAATTAAAGTAGGGACAAGAATAATTACGGGGTATATCCTTCTAATTTCTCTAATGGTTATCGGTGGAATTACGTCTTTTTTTATCTTTAAGGATATAGAAAAAAAGGAGCATCATATTTTAGATATTAAATATAAATCTGTTAGGGCCTCAGAAAAGGTCATGGAAGGTAATCTTAAATCTGGAATGTATATTAGGGAATATTTACTTACTGGGAATGAAAAAAGTATAAATCAATATAATCAGGCCCACAGCGAAGTTGATGAATCTTTAAATGCTTTAAGTAAGTTAGCAGAACAAGATGAAATAAAAATAATAATAAATAATACTAAAGAAACTTACGACAAATTTGATAAAAAAATTACCGAAACAATTGGGTTCAAAAAACAGGGAAATATGGAAATGGCTATTCATCATATTCAGCAAGAAGCCATGCCGTTAATGAATAAAATAATGGAAAACACCAATCTAATAATTAAACATAACGAAGAACAAATGGAACAACTATCTAATGGTATTTATGATGACATTTTTAATGCCAAAAGTACTATAATTGCAGCCATTGTTTTATCTCTAATATCATCTTTAGCAATTGCTTTTTTCATTACTAGAAGTATAACTAGACCTATAAATAAACTAATGAAAGCTGCTGAAAGCGTAGCTAATGGAGATTTAAGCACAGTAATTAATATCAAAGGTAATGATGAGATATCCTCGTTAGCTCAAGCAATTGATAAAATGATAAGTAATATAAAGGAATTAATACAAAAAATATCTTTAAGTTCACAACAATTACTGGCTACCAGCCAGGAGTTATCAGCTACTTCACAACAAACGTCTACTTTAGCGCAGAATATTGCAGATCTCACAAATGATATAGCAAATAATACAAATGAACAATCAAAAAGCTTACTTAGCACTGGTAATTCCATGAGTGATCTGTCTATGAAAATAGATGAAGTTAACAGAAATAACCAGGTTATTAATCAATCATTTAGTAAGACTAAGGATGCTTCTATCCTAGGCTATAAAGTGGCTATTGAAACTGGTACCAAGATGGAACGTATAAATAAAGAAACAGTAAACATTATAAATATTGTAAGTCAGTTAGAAAAGGGCTCGGAGGAAATTGGAAATATCGTTGGAATAATGAAGGGGATAGCTGAACAAACAAAATTACTATCCTTAAATGCAGCTATTGAAGCCGCAGCTGCAGGTAAAAAGGGGCGCGGATTTGCTATTGTGGCAGAAGAAGTGCGTAGACTAGCAGAACAATCTAGAACTTCTGCAGAAGAAATATCAAACATTATAATCAATATACAAAAAATATCTGCTGATGTTGCAACATCAATTAATAGTGGCTCCCAAGATATTTTTGAGGGGGCAAAAGCTGTTGAATCAGCCATGAATACATTTAAACAAATAACTAAAGAAATAAATCTTATGTCTGAGCAAATTAGTTTAACTTTAACATTAAGTTGTGAGATAGTTGGGGAAAGCAAAAAGGTAGACAATGCTATTATTAATGCTAAGGATATTGCAACCTTAACAAATAATAATGCTCAAGCTGTTGCAGAATCAATTAAAGACCAAGCTACATCTTTTGGAATTATAGCCGGGGAATCTACGGAATTAGCTGGTTTAGCTGAGGAACTTCAATCTCAAATTAATAAATTTAAGCATAAATAAGAACAGTATATTTGGCTTAAGAAAATCCTTAAATTTTTGCTTATTATTAGAAAGTACTAAAACGTGTATTTAAACTTTAGAGGTATAGATAGTAAATGAAACTTATCTTTTGCAATCTATGCCTCTTTTTTAAATTTCAATTTCAATTGTAATTGTGTTGAATATAATAATTTATTGGTATTTTTTCATAATTTTATCAAATATTATTTAAGAATTATACAAATCTAATATATAAGATTAGATTAGTTACAATTTAACTTAAAAAGATGTGGAGGAAAATTTTTATGAAGAGAAATTGTTGGGAATATCAAAATTGTGGTAGAGAATATGGAGGTAAGAACGTAGCACAGTATGGTGTTTGTCCTGCAGCAATAGATAAAACATTTAATGGAATGAATGATGGTGAAAATGCAGGCCGTTATTGCTGGAAGGTTGCCGGAACATTCTGTGGTGGAGAGGTTCAGGGAACGTTTGCCCCAAAATTTAAAGATTGTTTAAAATGTGATTTTTTCAAAGAAGTGGCCAATGATGAAAAATTATGTCTTAAAATATAAGATGTTTATTCGAAACATCTTATAAATAGGATTAGTGTTTGAATTTCGATAGAGCAGGGACTGATAATTAGTCTCTGTTTTTTGTTTAGCATTAAAGCATAAAACCGTAAATGAATAACAGCATTTTAAGAATCAAATAATAATTAATACATACTTGAATTAGGAGATAATTCAAGTATGTATTAATTTTATAGGAGGACTCAAAATTGAAGATTACTCGAAATATTATTATTGGTCTTTTGTTATTTATTGGTTTAGTCTCAGTACCATTTTGGTTTAATTTAAATAAATCTACTAAGCATCCCAAAATAAGCTTAGATACTCCAGAAATTCAAGCATTAGAAGTCAAAAAATGTATTGAAGATACACAATATATGCGCGCAAAGCATATGGAACTGCTTGCCGATTGGAAAGTAGAAGTTGTTAGAGAGGGGAATAGAATATATGTTGCAAAGGATGGCCGGGAATATTTGATGTGCATTGAACAAACTTGTTTATACTGTCATTCAAATAAAAGTCAATTTTGTGATGCATGCCATGAGTTTGCTGGCGTTAAGCCTAATTGTTGGAGTTGTCATAATGAGAAGCAGTAAGAGGGACTGTGACTATAAATAGAGGAATTTTTTTATGATTTAGCTGTTATTATGCCGCAATTATTAAGGGTAACAAGATTTGTCTTGTTACCCTTAATAATTGTTTTAAATTAAACTATATAGTGATATTTATACTGTTGCTACTGTTACCAGGTTGTGCACTATCATTATTATCTCCCGAATTTTGAGAAGTGGATAATTGATTACTAGGACCTAAGGTTTTTGAACTTTTATTATTACAATTAGACATGTTCCCTTTATGTTGTGTTCTACCGGCATTATTCATATTCATTCCACTTTGCATTCCTGAAATTCGTTCCATATAAGCATTTCACCTCTATTCAGTATTTTTAATTTTAATAAATTAATTATAAATTAAATATTTTATTGAATTGTGAAATTATTTAGATATTTTTGTGAAGCTTAATAAATTATTGCTAATTTTTAAAACCAATCCGCTTGTTTTTATATGAAGTTAAATAAGTCAAATAAATATTCTTTTTAAACAGAAAAAATTATCTAAAGTTCAAGAAATGTTCAAAGTTAAATCATAACTTTAACAAACATACCTTCTATAATTAAAAAAAGTAGTAATGTATTTATTATTCTCGGAGGTGATTTTTAGAGTGTTGACAGAATAGGCAGAATGTTAGTTTACAAAAACATTTAATAGTAAGAAATAGCCGGAGGAGGAGAAGGGATGAAAAAAAAGATAGTTATATTAATTGCAATTTTAGTTATAGCTTTTGTAGTTGCTGGTTGTAGTACGGCAGATGACAGCGGCCAACTCAAGCCCAAAGCTTTAGAGCGCAAAAATGATGAAGGTGGGTTAGAGATGAATATCATATTTGCTAATCCATTAGGTCAGGGAAAAAACGGGTACTTAACCTTTGTGGTGCAAATGGATAATCACTCATATAACCTAGATGAGTATGAGTTCAGTAAATATGCAACCCTTCTTGATGATAAGGGAAATAGTCCAAAAGGAAATCCTACGTGGGAGGTTACAGGCGGTGGAGGTCACCATGTGATAAATACTTTACTTTTTCCTGACGATGGATTTATAACTCCCGATACAAAATATATAAAATTAATGATTAAAGATTTTATCGATGTTCCGGAAAGAGAGTTTATCTGGGAAAAAGAATTTTTAGGAATAAAGGAGTAGAATAAAATGTCAGTTTATATAATAGCATTTCTAGCTGGAATAATTTCTTTTATTTCACCATGTATCATACCAATGCTTTCAGTATATTTTTCTATGATAACAGGGTTGTCTCTAAAGGAACTTCGGGATTTACCATCGGATAGAAATTTAAAAAAGTATGTACTTGGCAACACCCTAATGTTCATTTTAGCATTTACAATCGTCTTTACCTTAGCAGGTGGGGCAGCGGGGCTAATGGCAGGATTTTTAACTAAGTATGGCAGATATTTTGAATATTTAGGAGGCACTCTGGTAATAATTCTTGGGCTAAATTTAGTTGGAATTATAAAATTAGGTTTCATAAATAGCTGCAATATGCCAGAAGATAAAGCAAAATTCGGTTCGGGTTATCTTTCATCCTTTTTAGTAGGTATTATATTTGCTGTTGCTTGCTCCCATTGTATTGGTCCAGTACTTTATTCAATTCTAATTATGGCTGGTTCCCTCGGTTCTGTAACAAACGGCATGTTAGTGATGTTTTTATTCTCTATAGGCTTAGCAATACCTTATATAGTTGCCGGATTGTATATGGATAAAATTATTAAATTGATTCATAAAACCCATAAGGTTTCAAAAACACTTAATATTGTCACGGGAGTAATAATTATTGCCCTTGGCATACTGATATTAACAGGCAATTTTAATCTATTAACCACTTTTACAGCTAAGCTGATACCCTTTAAACTTCCAGTAGGTATGTAATAGCATAATAGTTTAATAATGAAAATCGCCATTCACAATTGAACGGCGATTTTTATCTTTTTTAGCTCTGCTTCCCTGCAGTATCCTATAATATTTTCTAACCATAGGATATTATAGGGGGATACCCTATTATCCGAAATGAAAGGGGGAAAATAACTTAAATGAATATGCAGAATAATATAGTAAACACTATCCAGCATTGTGAAGCTGTATGTGAACACATGACCACTTTGGTTCACTGTTTACCAAACTTACACTTAAGGGTGGCACAAATGCGGCTTTTGCGTGATTGTGCAGATATTTGCTCTTTAACAGCTAAATATATTGCTAGAGGGAGCAGTTTTGCTAGACACGCCGCCCATTTATGTGCAATGATTTGTGAAGCCTGTGCAAATGAATGTTTGCGGTTCCCTGACCAGCATTCTCAACATTGTGCACAGGTCTGCTTACATTGTGCCCAGCAATGCAGGGCCTTTGCCGCTATGATGCCAATGGGTGAGATGATGATGCCTATGGGTGAAATGCCACCAATGGGTGAAATGATGATGCCAATGAATCAATAAAACCTATGCTGCTATAAATAAGAACACAAGGGGCGTATCGAAATAAAATTCGATACGCCCCCAATAGTTGTAACATGTTTTTAGTTATGCATCTTATTATAATTATTCATTGGCATTTTAATATTTTCATGGTTTACAGTATCCTGGTTTATTATGTTTTCTTGATTATGTTCCGGTGCAACAATATTATTGTTCTCATTCGATGTTGTTATTTCATTATTATCATGCATATTGTTAGTATTTTGTTTAGACGACATTCTTTCTGTGTTATCTGGCACCATATTAGAGTGCATACCAAATATCTCTTCAGGAGATGTCCCATTTTCTTTTAGAATGTTACGGATATGACCGTGTTGAATTTGTTCCATTTCTATGTTATATCCTTTCGAACTACTTGTCTGATAAATGTGATATTGGCTAGCAGTTAGATTTAATTCATTTGCCTTTGTAAGAAAGTCTTTATCATGTCGCTCCATCATCATTAAACCTTGATATTCTTTAACAGCTAATCCTTCTAAAATAACCTTTTTTAATTTATCCTCTGAAATATAATGATTTGTACTTTCCTCCAAATCTATCAGATCTATTAATATAATATCATTTTCATCTTCTGTTATTAGGCCACTTTTCTTTGCCTTCAGGGCTAGAATAGACATGGCCTCATATATATCTTTCCCTTTAAGGTCATGTTGCTTTAAATCTTCTAAAGTGCTAGTATAGTTAGTTTTTATTACCCTATTATTATCATCAGTCCATATTTCCAAGCTTCCGGTAGTTAGCCCCATACTTAAATAAGCGGCAGCAGCTTCTTCTGTAAAAAATGGATTTAAAAGTCCGGTGAAAAACACCAATAAAATTGCGGCAGCAACAGCCATTCCCCAAGGTTTTCTTAAACTTGTTATAGTTGGCTGATAATTTATAATCTGACCAACTTTATGGGATGGATTTTTAGGTATTTTGATAAACTGCCCATCCGCACTATAGCCTACCGTATAATTTTTATCTATAGACATAATAATTAGTTGACTATTTTTCAAATGGACTCACTCCTATCTATATAAAAATTGGAAAATTTCTTTAATGGAGTAAGCTCTGGTTCAATAAGTATTAAAGTTAACGCAATAATGTATTTTCTGCCTCTTTCCAGGACCTTTCTACTTTGCCCAGTTGCCATAATCAACTGTTTAATTGGTAGCTGTTTATAATGAATTAAGTGGTTAAGTAATTCCTGATTGTTTATTAGAATCTGACTAACTTCCTGTAAAGATTCTCTGGTATCTGAATGTTTAGGACAATCTTCAGGCAAGTCATTAATATCTATATTATATTCACTCAATTTAAATCTGTAATGTTCAATCAGAATAGCTAAGTTTTCCAAAGAGTTATTTTCGGTAAAATTTGCTATAGCCTCTTTATTGTTTAAAGCCTCTAGGTTATTAGTATTAGAACAGTTAATTAATAATTCACTATCATATTTTGACTGACTTCTAAAATAATCAATAAGACGCTTTTTAATTACTGAATAAGCAAAAGTAGAAAATTTTGCATTGCTTTTAATATCGTATGCATCAATGGCTTCATTAAAGGCTAATAGGCCAATGCTTAATTCTTCATCATTTTCCCAGCTTAAATATCTATTACAAATGCTGGAGCAAGTTTGTAATAGATACTTTTTGTGCTTGGCTATCAGTTGCTCACGGATATTCTGATTACCATGCTGGGCTTGTAGAATATGATGTTTTAGTCTAAAAGAAAGCATGATGCCAACCCCTTGGTAAGTTTACTAATAATTTAATTAACAATTGTAAAAAAGAGAACTGCGCACATATTAAGTTATATGTACGCATGTTCTTGGTGGAAGTATATCAGAGAAGCCTATCATTATAAAATGTAATAATTAGTTATCTTCCCATCATCTGTCTATTCATACCACTGCTATGCATTTGAGGTCCCATCTGACTTCTAGCTATATTATTATTTGTACTATTGTTTTCAAAGTTTCCATGCATCTGATTATGTGGCATGCTTTCATGAGTTTCCAACATCATTTCATAATTACCCTGATGAACCTCATCCATAACTTCTAGCATTTCCGATTGATTAGGCATAGTAGGATTCATTTTAATAATTCCGTCAGTTTCTTCATTATCTTTAGTAGATATATTAACCTCCGCATTCTTTTCTTGTTTTACCATTGAGGTATCTAGCATGTTTTGCATATTTACATTTTTCTCCTGCTGGGACATTTTAAATTGGGGTTCCATAGAATCCTTAATTTTAGGCATAAGATTTTCCACAGTGTCTGCATTGGCTACCCCTACCAAAGATAATCCCAACGCTACGGTTGTAATTGTTTTGATAAAATGTTTTTTTATCATTCTTAATTCCTCCTAGTAGTATTAAATAAGCGGTAAATCTTTTGTAGTTCCGCTTGCAACAAGTTATTCGGACTTAACTTAAAAATTTAGGGAGGTCGGCAATATCTTTTTTAAATAATTTTTTAAAAGAATTGCATTTTACTGGAGAGGTCAGATGCAAAGAAGTAATAAAAGTGTTAATGAATTAAATAAATTGGCTCATCTGGTTAAATAATATTACTATAAATAAAATACATAAGAATTATTGGAGGAAAGGAAATGGCTAAAAATGTATTTAGATTAATATGTTTACTTATAATTATTAGTGTACTTTTGGTAGCTTGTGTACCTCAGCGTCGTCCAATCCAAGATGAGACTAACTACTATAATGACAACATGATGGACAATATGACCAGAACTCAGGAATTTCGTAATGGAATGGTTGAAATGATGAAAACACCAGAAATGCGCCAAGCTATGGTGGAAATGATGAAGACTCCTGAAATGAGGCAGGCCATGGTTGAAGTGATGAAGACACCGGAAATGCAAAGTGTTTTGGAAGAAGTATTCAAGAAATAAACTAACTTAAATTGATTATTTAAAAGATCATAGAATTTTTCTTTTATAGTTAACTACAAAATACTATCTAGAGATGTGGGTTAATGGACTAATGTTCTCTAATAAAGTTAGATGGCTAAGGAAATAAAGTTATTAAAATCTATAATTGTAATAAAAATTTCATAAAATATCCACATATTGCTCTAAAGTTTAACAAATTTTTAATATATATATAATTATAGATTATTTGAGGAAGTTTCAATTTGCTCTTAAATGGTAGGTTTTTTGGCACATATTGATTTAGTAGATCTTGGGTAATGGCAATAAAATAATAAATTTTGGGAGAGATTAAAATGACTGATATTCAATACATAACCTTAAAAAAAGAGCGAGGTAGACTATTGGATGCTTGGCGAAATGCAGATATTGTAAAAAAGAACTCAATTCTAATGCGCATTACTGATATTGATGAGGAGTTAGAGAAATACCAAAAAAATAATTGTATCTCTAATGAAAGAAGATATATACGTAAGTAATTTCTTATAGGATGCTTTCTTAATTATATATCCAAAAAAATAATTATTACCATTGAATAAAGTACCCCACTTTCGATGCATAAAAGTGGGTTAGTTTTTTATCTGCTATTTCCTACTAAGTTATACTTATCTAAAATCCTAATAAATGCATCAACTACCTCGGGGTCAAACTGTGAACCTTTATTCTTAACTAATTCCTGAACAGCAACTTCATAGGATAATGCTGGGCGGTATGGTCTTTTTGTAGTCATGGCATCAAAAGTATCTGCAACAGAAACTATTCGAGCTTCAAGAGGTATATCCTCACCCTTTAATCCAAAGGGATAACCATTACCGTCAAATCGCTCATGATGGCTTCTTACTATTGAGAGAAACTGATTAGATTTACTCAAGTGAGATAGTATTTGAGCCCCAATTAAAGGATGCTGCTTTATTGTTTCATATTCTATGTCACTGAGGGGTCCAACCTTGTTAAGAATAGCATCTTTAATTCCGATTTTACCAATATCGTGAAGTTTAGCTATATTTTCAATCCTAATGACATCTCTCTTGGAAAATCCAAATTCTTTAGCTATTAAAGAAGAATAGTAGGATACATTTAGTGAATGCTGCAGGGTATAATTGTCTTTAGCATTAATACTATCTAATAAGCTATTAATTGAGCCTAAATATAGTTGATTTCTTGATACAATAATTTGTGCAAATTTATAGTTAGTAAAAGTTAATAGAAGCGACAGTAAGAGGCCATTTATAAGAAGATAACTTTTTATTCTTTTGGTTTCATTAATAATCTTTTGAGCCCTTATTTCCACTCCCACTAAACCTATAATTTTTTTATTAATCTCTACTGGGGCAAAAGCATTAAGGAAAGTATTACCTTTATTTACTTGCAAATGTTGATCAAAACTTTCCTTATTTAATATGTAAGTATTATAAGCAATTTCTCCGATAAGGTACTCTATATTTATCGGTGTATCTTTTGTGTCTGCTACTTTCTGAAACGTGCCTTGATTATTATGTAAATAATAAATGTAAAGTAAATTTTTATTATGATTAAGTGTATTTATAAGATGTTGTTTTACTCCAAAATAAAATTCGGGACTTATATTATCTTCCGAAAAAAACATCTTACTACTAGAATTTATTAGGGAGCTAGTTGCTTTTGCAATTGTTACTGCCTCATTGCCCAAATTATCGATAAGGTAATCGTATATTTTGTTGTATATATGAATGCCACCAAATACAATTAATAATAAAGATATAATCATTAGAACTGCAAAATATTTTTTTGTAGCTGACATTATTCACCTCTACATAATTTATTTACAAGACAATTAAAGATTTATTGCTTTTTTCTCCTATACTTAAAGGGATAACCTAAAATATTCTATCTTGATACTCTTACAAATAGTAGTATATCCTGTAATAATGTAGTAAATTTTAGAGAAAAATGAATTTTTTGTGAATTTTATATACATAAATAACATTATCTCGTAAAGGTAGAGAATTGCTGATAATGAATTAAACCTAAAAATTCATAAAATATCCATATTTATGCCTTAGTTTGGTCATATTCCTCTGTTAATATATAATCACACAATAAACCTAAGGAGGAATTTAACCATTGCAAATAATATATTTGCAAAGAATTTATTTGTCTATGATTTAAGAAGGGGTTAATAAATATTAGATTTTACAAATAGTATTATTGTTTATTAATAATTTAAGGAGGTGGTGGTTTGGTGAACATCAGTGATACAGAGGTAATTAAAGCTAAATATAATAAAAAAGCTTCTTCATATGATATGGCCTTAGGTCCAATGGAGAAAATGATGATGGGAAAATGGAGAAAATTATTATGTTCCAAAGCAAATGGCTTAGTATTAGAAGCAGGAGTAGGGACAGGTGCTAATTTAGTTCACTATCCTGAAAAAAGTAACATAGAAAAGGTAATCGGTATAGATTTTAGTCCGAAAATGCTAGAAGTTGCTAAAAGAAAAGTAACATTGGCCAAGGTCCCTGTTAAGCTTCTAGAGGCTGATATTCAAAAACTGCCTTTTGAAGATAATATATTTGATACCATAATAACAGCCTGTGTTTTTTGCTCTGTTCCAGACCCGGTATTGGGGTTTAAAGAATTAAGGAGAGTTATTAAACCTAATGGTAACTTGTATCTTCTTGAGCATGTTAGAAGTGAGGGAATATTCTTAGGACCATTAATGGATAGGTTGAATCCTTTATCTGTGAAGTTAGGCGGAGTAAATATTAATAGAAGAACAGAAAAAAATATTAAACTATCGGGAATGGAAATTATCTCAAGTGAACCTCTCTTTAAAGATATAGTGAAGTTATTAACTGTATCACCAAATAAATAAAGTTTCACATTTTAATAACGAATTAGCCAAAGAAAATTCAAAAAGTTAGCCTATAATGTTAGCATGCCTCGGCATTTAATATATATGAGGTGTAAGCAAAATGCCCCCAGCTTGACCTCACTACACACCTCCTTAACGCAGGGAATTATCCCTGCATTTTCTTTTTGGAAGATAAGTATGAATTTTATTTTGTAAGCCATTACCTAGGTTGTGAAAGATAAAGATGTGTACAAGATTTTTACTTTAGACAATTAAATTTTTTTAGTTTTAGTGGCTTAAAACAAGGGAAAAGACTGTCGGATACTACCGGAATGGGTGTCCGGATGTTTCAGAAATACGCACTCAGTGAGTATACTTTTGAAAAGTAAATCTTCTCTAAACTCAACTTGTTCAAGTGCTAGTATTACATGAAATTTAGTATGCCTGTTAGGGTGGTTTAAATCCCCTACAGGCTTTTTTAATATTTAAATTATTATGCCTTGGAAAAACTAAATTGACTTAAAACACTTATAGGATAATTAAATTAGAACAAAAGAATGATAATAAATCAGGCTGTATATAGACTAAGATGAATATTAAGTTTGTTATCTTGCTAATTTACATAGGGTGTATTGACTTTATATAGATGAAAGTATATTATTTTATATATAGATATTGATCTATATATTCTTTGAGAGGTGAGCCAAATGAAGCAGAATTATGATGATAATGCCAAAATCATCAAAGCACTATCGGAGCCCAATAGGCTTAAAATAATTGATATTTTGTCTTGTGGAGAAAAGTGTGCCTGTGATATATTAGAAGATTTCAATTTTACACAACCAACACTTTCGCATCATATGAAGGTTTTAATGGAATGTGGACTTGTAGATTTAAGAAAGGAGGGTCAGTGGAGTTACTATTCCCTAAATAACGGCAATTGTAATAAGCTAATATTGTTTCTTATGAATATTGTAACCGATACAGATGAATGCATTTGTAAAGACAAGTCAAAATGTGAATGTAAAGAATAGGAGTGTTTGATTATGAAGAAAATGATTATATTTGAACCAGCTATGTGCTGTTCAACAGGAGTTTGTGGCCCATCAGTAGACAAAGAGTTATTAAGAGTTTCCACAGTAATAAACAACTTGAAAAATAATGGTGTATTAGTAGAAAGGTATAATCTTTCAAGTAATCCACAAATATTTATTGACAATAAAGAAATTAATAAAATATTAAATATTGAAGGAATAGAAGTGCTTCCTGTTACTATGGTTGATGGTGTAGTTGTAAAAACTAAGATTTATCCAACTGATAAAGAGTTCAGCAAACTATTAGATGTTCCAGAGAATTATTTAAAATCTGTTGTAAAGAAAGCATCTCAAGGATGTTGTGGGCCTGAAGGTTGTTGCTAATATAGAAAGAGGGATTTAATAATGTTTCAGAATTTTGATCTAAACAACATTACTCTAACTAAATACTTATTTTACACAGGCAAAGGTGGGGTTGGTAAAACATCAGTGGCGTGTGCTACAGCAATAGCTTTAGCAGACCAAGGAAAAAGAATTATACTTATCAGCACTGACCCGGCTTCCAATCTTCAAGATGTATTTAATACCGAGCTAAATAATAAAGGTGTTGCTATAAAAGAAGTTCCCAATTTAATCGTTGCCAACTTTGACCCAGAGGAAGCTGCTTTTGAATATAGAGAAAGTGTAATTGCTCCCTATCGTGGAAAACTACCAGAAGTAGTTTTAGAGAATATGGAGGAACAGCTTTCGGGTTCATGTACTGTTGAAATTGCTGCATTTAATGAATTTTCAAGCTTTATTACTGATGGAAAAGCAGCTGAAGAGTATGATCACATTATATTTGATACAGCTCCAACAGGGCACACATTAAGAATGCTTCAACTTCCTTCCGCATGGAGTAATTTTATTAGTGAAAGTACCCATGGTGTATCTTGTTTAGGGCAGCTTTCCGGTCTCGAAAGTAAAAAGGAAGTATATAAAAACGCAGTAAAAACATTGGCTGACAAGGAAAAAACCACACTTATACTTGTATCTCGTCCAGAACCATCACCATTAAAAGAGGCGGCAAGAGCTTCCAAAGAACTCCAAGATATTGGAGTAAACAACCAAGTTCTAATAATTAATGGAGTATTAGAGGAACATGATGACTATCTATCAAGGGCCATTTTTGAAAAACAGGAAAATGCATTAAGAGATATTCCAGAAAAGCTTAAGATAATTGAAACTTTTAAAATCCCTTTAAGACCATATAACGTAACTGGAGTAGAAAATGTAAGGGCGTTTTTAAAAGATGATAGTATCAAGTACAAGACTGAGAAGCTTAATATTGATACGATACCAAGATTAAAAAATGTCGTAGAAGATTTATTTAAGAGTAATAAAAAAGTGATTTTTACCATGGGTAAAGGTGGAGTTGGTAAAACTACAATAGCTGCCGCCATTTCTTTAGGCTTAGCGAAAAAAGGCAAGAAGGTACATTTGACAACTACTGACCCAGCTGCCCATTTAAAGTTTGTCTTAGATGAAGGATATAATATAACTTTAAGTAAAATTGATGAAAAAGAAGAACTGGAAAAATATAGAGAAGAAGTATTAAAGAAAGCAAGAGAAACAATGAGTGAAGATGATATTGCCTATGTTGAGGAAGATTTAAGGTCTCCTTGTACTCAAGAAATCGCTGTTTTTAGAGCCTTTGCAGAGATAGTTAATAAGTCGGAAAATGAGATTGTAGTTATTGATACAGCACCAACGGGCCATACGCTGTTGCTCTTAGATTCTACCCAAAGCTATCACAAAGAAATTCAACGTTCCCAAGGGGATATTCCAGAATCGGTTAAGAAGCTATTGCCTAAACTTAGAGATGAAGAAGAAACTGAAGTTATTATTATAACTCTAGCTGAGACTACTCCAGTTCATGAAGCTATGAGACTTCAGCAGGACTTAAATAGAGCAGGTATTTATAGTAAGTGGTGGGTAATAAATTCAAGTTTCTATGCAGCAAATACAACTAATGCTGTTTTAAAGGCAAAAGCAAGTAACGAGGTGCAATGGATTAACAAGGTTAATGAAATCTCCAAGGGGAATTTTACTGTTATAGAGTGGATACCGGAAGAAGTAAAAGGTGAAAAACTTAATTGCCTTATAGAGTAGAGTAAATGAATTTTAGCATAAGCCAAGTTTTCTCTTACTAAGGAGGTAACTAAGATGAAAATAGTTGTTATTGGTGCAGTTGCAGCAGGAACATCAGCAGCTGCTAAGGCTCGTAGAAATGATGATGAAGCAGAAATAGTTATATACGAAAAAGATCAGGATATATCCTATTCAGGTTGTGGGCTACCTTATTATATAGGTGGTGAAATAGAGAATATTTCTGAACTTACACCAAGAGATCCTATGTTTTTTAAAAAGAAATACAATATTGACATCTTTACAGGTCATGAAGTGTTAAAGATAAATCCTGACAATAAAGTATTAACTGTTAAAAACCTGATTACAGGTGAAGTTTTCGACGATTGGTATGATAAATTAATAATATCTACAGGTGCTTCACCTTATGTACCTAATGTAGCTGGGATTGACAGTGAACAGGTGTTTTTCCTAAGAAATGTTCAGAATGCCAGAAACATTAAAAGGTTTATGGAAGAAAGAAAACCACAAAATGCTGTTATTGCCGGCACAGGGTTTATAGGTTTTGAAGTGCTTGAAAATCTTATGTCAGAAGGATTAAAGGTTACTATAGTAGAAAAAATGAGTAAAATAACCCCAAACCTTGATGAAGATATGGCTGTCTTTTTAGAAAATGCTCTGATTAATAGGAATATTACCATTTTAAAAGATACAAGTATTACTGAAATCCTTGAAGATAAGGTTATATTAGAGGATGGCAGGGAGATAGCTTGTGATATGGTGATTATGGCTACTGGTGTCAAACCAAATGTAACCCTTGCAAAGGAGGCGGGAGTGGAAGTTGGAGTTACAGGAGCATTAAAGGTTGATAAAAAAATGCAGACAAATATCAAAGATATTTATGCTTGTGGTGATTGTATTGAAACCTTTTCTGTCATTACCGGTAAACCAGTATATAGACCCCTAGGTTCAACAGCAAATAAAACAGGACGAATAGCAGGAGACGTATTAACAGGTGGTACCTTAGAATACAGGGGTAATCTAAGCACTGGAATATTTAAGCTTTTTGATCTGACCATTGCGAGTACAGGACTATCTGAAAGAGAAGCTATCGTTGAAGGTTATGAAATAATTAAGTGCCATAATATAAAGCCTGATAAACCAGATTATTTTCATGGTAAAGAAATGGTTATAAAGGCAATTGCCGATAAGGAAACACAAAAACTATTAGGAGTACAAATTGTTGGGTATGAAGGTGTAGATAAACGAATTGATGTTTTTGTTACTTTAATTACCTACGGTGCAAAGGTCGAAGATCTATTCCATTTAGATTTAGCTTATGCTCCACCATTTTCAACAACTAAAGATCCGGTGCATTACACAGGAATGATACTAGATAATGCCTTAAATAATAACAGACCAATTATTTTTGCACAAGATACTCAAGAATTAGTTAATAAAGGAGAAAAGATTCAGATTATTGATTCGAGAATTAACAAGCAGTATGACGAATCACATGTAGACACTGCTGTAAATATACCGCAGGATAAGTTGAGAAAAGAGTTAAATATCTTGGATAAAGATGCTCTAACTATCACTTATTGTAACAAAGGTGTAACGGGAAATGCAGCTCAGAATATCTTGATTAACCGAGGCTTTAAAAGGGTTTATAATCTTTCAGGAGGACATAAGTTCTATAAGGCAACAAAGAAAAAGTAGTAGGATGGTTATGAAAGAATTTGGTTATGAATTTACTTGATTTTTAAATTAGAGAATAAATATATTTCGAATATTAAGCTTTGTATTGAGCCTATCTATATTATTATTGAAAGGTGGTTGTGTTTTATGGGATTTTTTGAGAGGCATCTGACTATATGGGTGGCCTTGTGTATTGTGGTTGGGGTTGCCATTGGCCAACTTCTACCAATTGTTCCTGAAATTCTAAGTAAATTTGAATATGCTCAGGTTTCAATACCAGTAGCTATCTTAATTTGGTTAATGATCTATCCGATGATGTTAAAGATTGATTTTGGTAGCATTGTGCAAGCCACCAAGAAGCCAAAAGGCTTAACTGTAACTTGTGTAACTAACTGGCTAATTAAGCCTTTTACTATGTTTTTAATAGCTTATTTCTTTTTGAAAATAGTTTTTGCTCAATTTATATCAACCGATTTAGCAGATCAATATGTAGCAGGAGCAATCCTTTTAGGTGCAGCCCCTTGCACTGCAATGGTTTTCGTCTGGAGTCACTTAACTAAAGGAGATTCTGCGTATACTTTAGTCCAAGTAGCTGTAAATGATCTAATATTACTGGTTGCTTTTACACCTATAGTTGCATTTCTTTTAGGTGTTAGTGATGTATTAGTACCATATAAGACTTTATTCTTATCAGTTGTGTTATTTGTCGTAATTCCCTTAGTTGGTGCGTATTTATCAAGAAATTATATTATTAAAAATAAAGGACTAGAATATTTTGAAAAAGTATTTATTAAGAAATTTGACAATACGACTATTGCGGGATTACTTCTTACTTTAATTATCATTTTCTCTTTCCAGGGCGATGTTATTCTCAGTAATCCTTTGCATATTGCACTAATTGCTATTCCTTTAATTGTTCAAACCTTCCTTATTTTTGCAATAGCTTATGGCTGGGCTAAAGCTTGGAAGCTTCCCCATAATATTGCTGCACCAGCAGCAATGATTGGGGCAAGTAACTTTTTTGAATTAGCTGTTGCTGTAGCTATTTCATTATTTGGTCTAGAGTCGGGTGCAACTCTAGCTACTGTTGTAGGTGTCTTAGTAGAAGTTCCGGTAATGCTTGCCTTAGTGCGTATTGCTAATAATACTCGAGCTTGGTTTCCTGAAGTTTCAATAGCTAAGGGAAAGTAACCAGTTAACTAAGTATTCTAAAAGAGGGGTTGCTTGCAGCCCCCTATCTTATAAAAACAAATTTCGGAAGTATCAAAATATTATGAAAGAGGTGTGTTAATGCTTGAAGTTTTAGAAAAAGGCTTCAAAACTGAAATGCAAGATGGTTATAAGGTAATAACCACTAATGAGGGTTCGGAAAAATTCCTGGTTTTAAAAGGGGAAAATACAATAATTGTTCCGATGAAAAAAGATATTCAAAAAATATATTTGGAAGTAACTAATGACTGTAATTTCGATTGCGTTACCTGTATTCGGCATTCCTGGGAAGAAAAAATGGGTTATATTAGTGATGATACACTTGAAGCACTATTAAACTCCCTTACTGATTTCCCCAAGTTAAAAACTATTCACCTAGGGGGATTTGGTGAACCTCTTAGTCATCCACATATTCTTTCAATTATTAAAAGGTTTAAAAATAAAGGTCTACTTGTTGAAATGATTACCAATGGTTCCTTATTAACT
The DNA here is from genome assembly GCA_049323895.1 of Bacillota bacterium. Taxonomy (GTDB): domain Bacteria; phylum Bacillota; class Peptococcia; order Peptococcales; family BICA1-8; genus JBMOKT01. Next base: position 19,773 of record JBMOKT010000031.1, read on the forward strand.
AAACAAACAATCGAGGCGTTAATAAGTTTAGGACTGGATACAATCTATATTTCTATCGACGGTTCGGATGCTAAAAATTATAATGAGATTAGAAAGGGTGGTAATTACAATCAAATTATTGATAATATTCAAGAATTAAACAGACAAAGGGGAAACAGCTATCCACTTAAGCCGGAATTAGGACTAGAATTTGTGGCTATGAAGAGTAACTATAAAGACATCCCAAATTTGATGCGTTTAGCCAATTACTTAAAATCACGGAAAGTATTAATTACAAATGTCCTACCCTATCATAAATCTATGACCAAAGAAGTTTTGTATGATTTGGAAAGTAAAAGCTCCCTCTATGATAGTAAGTCCTGCCACTCGTATATGGCTAACATAAAATTAAGCACTAATCGCAACTGTAAGTTTGTAGAAGGTAATACTGTATCTATTAACTGGCAAGGTGAGGTTGCACCGTGTTATGCTCTGATGCATAGCTATAAGTGTTATATATATGAAAGAGAAAAGGCTGTAAAAAGCCATAGTTTTGGTAATATCAAAAAAGAAGTTCTAGTTGATATCTGGCAGAATCCTCATTATGTCAGTTTTAGGTATCGTGTTAAAGAAAAGAAAATTCCTTCGTGTACCGATTGCTACTGGCTAGATGGTTGTTCATATACTCAAGACAATGAATCCGACTGCTGGGGCAATGAACCGTCCTGTGCAGATTGCTTGTGGTATAGAGAAATGATTATTTGTCCTTAATAATTTAAAATGGATATGGAGAATTATGAAGCAGGCCATCCGCTTCTATTTTTTTGAATTAATTTGTTTGTAAGAAGTAAAAGGATAAATGAAATTTTTGTTGAAACAACAATTATAAATTTTTTTTATGGAGGTGTTACCTATACTTAAAAAGATAAGACTTCCAATAACAGTATTAATACTAATTGTGGTACTCACAGCTTTTATTTCGGGGTGTAAAAACTTACCAAATGACAGTATAGATATATCCCTCAAAGACATGGAGCATGTTGACAATAATAGAAAGCAAGAGGAGAAGTCTAATACTTTAAGAGTTGCTTTTTCCTCCATTACCTCACCTAAAGAAAGTATTATATATTATAGTGATTTATTAAAATATATTGAGAATGAGCTGGGAATGAAAGTAGAAGTAATTCAGCGCAAAACCTATCAGGAAGTAAATGACCTTATTGAAGCAGGTAAAGTTGATTTAGCCTTTATTTGTACTTATGCATACACATTAGGTACAAAGCATTTTGGTTTGCAGCCTTTTTTAGTCCCACAAAAAAATGGTAAGGTAACTTATCAGTCTTACATTATAGTACCTCAGGATAGTACGATTTTTTCTTTTGATGAATTAAAAGGGAAGCGTTTTGCTTTTACTGACCCTATATCGAATACCGGGTTTTTATACCCTAAGTATTTGCTTAAGCAAAAAAGGGAAACAGAATCGTTTTTTAAACATACAATGTTTACTTACAGTCATGACAACTCAATTAAAGCAGTAGCTGACAAACTTGTTGATGGAGCAGCGGTAGACGGTTTAGTTTTTGATTATCTTATTGATAGAAAACCCGAAATTAGAGATAAAGTCCGAATAATAAACAAATCTGAGGAATTTGGGATACCTCCAGTTGTAGTAAGTCCAAAAGTTAGCACAGAAACCAAAGATAAACTAAAAAGAATATTTTTGAATTTGCATAATTCTGAAGAAGGTAGAGTTATTTTAGAACATTTGAAAATAGAAAAGTTTCTAGAACAGGAAGACGGCAATTATGATTCTATAAGGGAAATGGCTAATGAGGTGTTAAATGGGTAGTAAGTTCTTTGATAACTATAAGCTTTTAAACATAATAAAATTCTCTACCATAAGTACAAAAATTATGGGGATAATTATTGGAATAGTTCTGCTATTAGGTGGTTGGGTTTCCTTTCAAACGTATGACACGATGCAAACTACTCTAAGAGAACAATTAATGAAACAGGGCATATCTACAGGGCAATATATTTCTGCTAGAAGTGTTGATCTTATTTTTACAAATGACACTTTTTCCTTACACCAGTTAATCTCTAAGATAGTTGAAAGCAATAAGGATGTCCGTTATGTTTTTATTTTAGATTCACAAGGAGAAATAATTACCAATAGTTTTGGAAAACTTTTGCCTAAAGGATTGCTTAATGCTAATGACGTATTTGCTGATACTCAACAAAATATCCAAACTTTAAATACGGAGGAAGGACTTATTTATGATATAGCTATACCAATTTTTGAAGGAACAGCAGGAACTGTTCGATTAGGTATGTCGGAATTGGAAATAAAAAAAGACTTAGATAAAACTATGCAAAGAATGCTAGTAACTACAATTTTAGTGGCAGTTCTGGGTATTTTTATTGCTTACTTTTTCACCTCTCTTTTAACCAAACCAATTGTTCAAATGGTTGAGACAACTAAAGCAATTGGAAAAGGCCAATTTGATAAAAAGGTCAAGCTAGCCTGGGGCCATGATGAAATAATGCTACTTGGTAAAGCCTTTAATGAAATGATAGAAAATCTGCAAAAGTTTGACCAAACGAGATCGAATTTGCTTAAGAAAATTATTACCGCCCAAGAGGAGGAACGTAAAAGGATTGCTAGAGAATTACACGATCAAACAGGTCAATCTTTGACCTCATTGATGATTGGTTTAAGGATGTTAGAAGAAAGTAAGGACATTGAAGAAATTAAAGAAAAGGGGACCCAGCTTAGACAACTTACCAATGATACCTTAGACGAAATTCGGGATTTATCCTTGGCTCTAAGACCTAGCGTTTTAGATGATTTAGGCTTAGAAGCGGCTTTAAAGAGATATACCCAGGAATGCTCAGTTAAATTGGGAGTAGATGTTGATTTTCAAGCATTTGGTATACAAGGTTTATATTTAGAACCTGAAGTAAGGCTGACAATTTACAGAGTTGTACAGGAAGCATTGACTAATGTAGCTAAATATTCCAAAGCTACGGAAGCTAGTGTAATTCTAGAACGTAAAGGAAACAAATTAATTGCAATCATTGAAGATAATGGTGTAGGCTTTGATGTACAATCTATTTTAGACTCTACTATTTATGATAAAAAATTAGGATTACATGGTATGATGGAAAGGGTTAATCTTATTGGTGGAGAATTAACAATCGAGTCAGAACCGGGGATGGGTACAACTATCTATATCCATATTAGTTTAAAAGGATTGGTGGATGATGAAGAAAATAAAAATCTTAATAGCTGATGACCATGCCGTCTTAAGAAGTGGTCTTATGATGATGTTAAATGCCCAAAAGGATATGGAAGTAGTTGCTGAAGCTTCAAATGATTTTGAGACAATTAATTTAAGTCACAAACATAAGCCCAATGTATTAATCCTAGACTTAAGTATGCCGATTAATGGAGGGCTTAGAGTAATTCCAGAAATTAAAAGAGAATGTCCGGCATCAAAAATTTTAGTTCTTTCTATGCATGATGATGAGAGTTATCTCAAGGACGTGCTCAAGTTAGGCGGAAATGGTTATATTTTGAAAAAAGCGGCAGATACGGATCTTCTTTCAGCAATAAGGGCAGTTTTCCGAGGGGAGACTTATATTGATCCATCAATGACAAAACACCTACTTTTTGATATGTTTGATGCAGTTTCAGAAAGTGAAGGTAACAACCAACTTAGCCAGCGGGAAACAGAGGTTTTAAAATATATGGCACAAGGTTACACTAACCAACAAATCTCCGAAAAATTATTTATTAGTATTAAAACGGTAGAAACCTATAAGGTAAGAATAAAGAAAAAACTTAACATAAGTCGCCGTTCAGAGCTTGTGAGATATGCTATAAATATTGGATTAATTGATTTTTAAAAAGCGGTTGTCGGGGTAAAACCTGACAACCGCTTTAGCTTTTGTCGGGGTTTTTATATACAAGAGTAATAAATTAGTCAGGGTTTCGCTGATATTTTTTTGTGAAAAGATGTACGATAATGTATATAAATTAAACTTATTCTAGCTATGTTGGTTTAGGCATAATTAAAATAATTTTTAGAATTGGAGGGATAATTATGAAGGTGTCAAGGAGAAGTTTTCTGAAAATGTCTGCTGTTACCGGACTTATGGCTACAGGCATATCAGGATCAAAGCTGATGTTGACGGCATTTGCGGAAAGTAGTAATGCAGATGGCAAAGGAAGTGGTGAGTGGAAGGCTTCCACCTGTCAAGGGTGTACTACCTGGTGTCCCGTTCAGGTAAAGGTAGTTAACGGGAGGGCAATTAAAGTGAGAGGTAACCCCCACTCATTATCACATCGGGGTAATGTTTGCCCTAGAGCCCACATTTCTTTGCAACAAGTCTATGATCCCGACCGTATTAAAGTTCCCATGAAAAGAACTAATCCTAAAAAAGGACGAAACGAAGACCCCCAATTTGTGCCTATTTCCTGGGAAGAGGCCATTGATACCATCACTGATAAAATGATGGAGCTCCGTAAAAATAATGAAACTTACAAGTATGCTTTACTCCGGGGGCGTTATACCTATCTTAATGAAGTTATTTATGGTTCAATGCCTAAGATTTTTGGTTCTCCGAATAATATTTCCCATAGTGCAATCTGTGCCGAGGCGGAAAAGTTTGGATCCTATTATACTGAAGGCTTATGGGATTATAGGGATTATGACTTATTAAATACCAAGTATGTATTACTGTGGGGTGGAGATCCCGTTGCCTCTAACAGAATGACCCCCCATGCCATAAATGTCTGGGGCGAAGTTCTTGATAATGCCAAGGTTGTAGCTATTGATCCAAGACTTTCAGCGACTGCTGCTAAAGCCCATGAATGGTTGCCGGTAATTCCAGGTGAAGATGGAGCATTAGCCTTAGCCATGGCCCATGTAATTTTAGTAGAGGGCATGTGGTATAAAGACTTTGTCGGAGATTTTATTGATGGTATAAATCAATTTAAGACAGGTCAAGTTGTCCCGGAGGAGTCTTTCCAGGAGAAATACACTTATGGTGTAGTTAAATGGTGGAATTTGGAGCTAAAAGATAGAACTCCCCAATGGGCAGAAAAAATAACAGGTATTTCCGCAGAACAAATAATAAAAGTAGCCAAAGGCTTTGCAGCAGCAGCCCCCAATGCCATATCCTGGCTTACACCTGGTGCTTCCATGCAGGTTAGGGGTGCATACAGTGCCATGGCTTGTCATGCCCTTAACGGTTTAGTCGGTTCCGTAGACAATGTTGGAGGAACACTTCAGAGCTCAAAAGTCCCCATTGGCAAGGCACCTGACTTTAGTGCATATATTGATGAAATAGCAGCCAAGGGTTCCAAGTATGCAAAGATAGACCACAGAGGCACAAAAGAATTTCCGGCACTAAATGGTGGTAAATCCGGTGGTGGTGTTGTTACTAACAGAGTTGCTGATGGTATTATTAATGAAGATCCCTATGAGATAAAAATGGCAATCGGCTACTGGAATAACTTTGTATTTTCATGTTCTGAAACATCAAGATGGGAAAAGGCTTTGGAAAAATTACCCTTTTTTGTACATATGACTACCCATCCGGCAGAAATGAGCATGTATGCTGATATTGTTTTGCCTGCTGCCCATCATATGTATGAAAGATGGGGTATGCTGAAGTCAAAAGCCAATAGATATGGCTATGCAACATTAAACCAAAGGGTTATTGAACCCATGTGGGATGTAAAGATTGACGAAACAGAAGTAACCTGGCTTATTGCTGAAAGCTTAGCTAAGAAGGGTTATGATAATTTATTTAGATATTTTAAAGAACAGTTTGCTGATCCGGAAACAGGAAAGCAGCCGACCAACGGCATGGAGTTTACTATATATGCAACCAAGTTGCTTACCCAGGATATTTGGGATCCAACTAGAGGAGCAAAAGGAGATAAGTTAAAGGGCTGGGAAGAATTTAAAGAAAAAGGTGTTTGGAACTCAGTTGCTTATCCATATAGGGGTAAATGGGGTAACTTTGGAACAGAAACCAAAATGTTTGAGTTCTACAGTGAGACTTTGAAAAAAGCCCTTGATGGCCATGCTACCAAGCACAATACTACTATTGATGACATTATGGAAATTTGTAAATTTGAAGCTAACGGGGAATCTGCTTTTATCCCCCACCATGAACCGGCTTTACGCTGGGGTGACGAAAAGGAATATCCATATATTTTCTTTGAACACAGATCTCGCCTAAATAGGGAAGGTCGTTCGGCTAACTGCTCCTGGTATCAGGAATTTAAAGATGTTGACCCTGGTGATGAAAAATGGGATGATGTGGCAAAAATTAATCCCACTGATGGAGTCATGCTGGGCATAAAAACAGGCGACAGGATCCGCCTTACTACCCCTGTAGGTCAGATTGAATGTACAGCCAAATTATGGGAAGGCATCCGACCAGGTACAATCGGAAAGTGCTTTGGTCAGGGACATTGGGCTTATGGCAGGATTGCAGCAAAAGACTTCCATAAAAAAGTGCCACGGGGCGGTAATAATAATGAAATATTACCAGCGGATTATGATAGATTTAGCGGCAGTACAGCTAGGCACGGCGGCGTAACCCGAGTTCGGATAGAAAAAATATAATTTCCATAAATACTGGAGGTGATTGATTTGACTAATTTTGCTATGGTAATTGACCTGCATAAATGTGTAGGATGTGGAGCATGCTCCATTGCTTGTAAAAATGAGAATAATGTCCAGGAAGGATTTTATTGGTCTAGTTACCAGCATAAAACTACTGGCACATTTCCAAATGTGAAGTATGAATATCTGCCTACCCTTTGTAACCACTGTGAAAACGCACCTTGTGTAAGGGCGTGCCCTGTAGGTGCCATGTATAAAGATGAGAATGGGATAACAATGCATGACGCCAAGAAGTGTATAGGCTGTAAAACATGCATGCTGGCTGATCCCTATGGTGTTATTTCATATAATAAGGCCCATCCCCATAAAGCCTGGCAGGATAATAAATCCATTATTAAAGATATAACTTCCACAGGTGCAGAAACCTCTAAGAAGGCTGGGGTGCCTATTCCCTATTATAATCCGGAGCGGGAAAAGACTTACGCCGGTATAAGACCTGAAGGCGTAGTTGAAAAGTGCACTTTTTGTGACCACCGGGTAAAAGAAGGTGAGCTTCCCTACTGTGTTGCATCTTGTCCGGCCAAGGCCAGAATCTTTGGAGATTTGGAAGATCCCCAAAGTGAAGTCAATACTTTATTGAATAAGCATAAAAACTTTCAGCTTAAACCGGAATTAGGTGCAAAACCCAAGGTATTTTATATTAGGCAATACTAAGGAAACTCTAAGATTGAATGAAAGGGTGTAATGCTAATGACGCTAACAAACCAATTACATGAACAAAGGGCCAACTGCTATAAATTGTTATCTTTATGTTTCTACCAACCCGATGCTGAGATTTCAGCTATTATTGGGGCATTGCGCAAGGAGATCAACTACTTTTCACAACAAACAGTTTTTAAGCTGGATGAAATTTTAGTTGAGTTAGAAGAGCATAAAGAGGACTTAAACTACTTTCTGGTAGATTATGCAAAATTGTTTGTTGGTCCATTTAACCTCTTGGCTGCACCCTATAGTTCCGTATATTTAGGTCATGAGCGGCGAGTCATGGGTGATTCGACAATTGAAGCTGTTAATCTTTATCAAGAAGCCGGGTTAGTTATTAATGAAAATTTAAAAGATGCCCCTGACCATATAAAAGTTGAACTCGAATTTATGCAGTATTTGATCATGAAAAACATTGCTACCGGAGATGATAAATTTTTAAAGCTACAAAAAGAGTTTCTTGTGAATCATCTGGCACTGTGGGTTGTTGACTTTAAAGAGGCGGTTACTGCTAATTCCAAAACAATATTATATAAAAATTTAGTAGCAGTAACCAATATATTTATATCTTTAGATCAACAGTTTCTTTCCGAAAAAATATAAAGGAGGGATAAGCTTGTTTAATAGGAAGAATTGGCTGTTAATTTCTCTGGTACTAATTGGTATTGGAGCAGCAGGTGCTTTAAATATATTAATAAATGGGGAAGAGGTTATGGGTATCACTAATGATGTACCCTGGGGCATCCTCATTGCAGGCTATGTATTTTTTGCTGTATCCAGTACAGGAGTAGGTTTAATTTCTTCATTGGGTCATGTTTTCGGCATGCAAAGGTTTGAGGCAATAAGCAAGCGAGCTTTACTTGCTTCTCTCATATTACTGTTATGTGCATTTGGTGTATTGTTGTTTGATTTGGGGAATCCCTTAAGAATGTTAAATTTCTTATTATCTCCTAATTTGAGCGCCCCGATTTGGTGGATGGGTGCACTGTACGGGGTATACTTAATCTTACTTCTAGTGGAATTAAACTACAGTTTAAAAAATGATCACCATAAAGTTAAGCCAATAGCTAAAGTTGCATTTTTTGTAAAATTGGCTGCAGTAAGTAATTTGGGTGCTGTTTTTGCTATGCTTTATGCCCGTCCCTATTGGGCAGGAGCCTTTTACCCAATCTATATGATAGTAACTGCCATATTATCCGGTGCCGCTGTTTTATCAATAATCTTCTATTTTATTGATAATAAGAAGGCTGAAGGGAATCAAGGCTTCGTTAAAACATTAGGCAAAATATTAAGAGCATTTTTGGCAGTGACATTATTAATGGAATTATGGCAGGTTTTAATAGCCTTGTTTGGCTCTACTCCTGGAAAACAATCAGCTCTAATGGCTTTAATCAGCGGACCCTTAAGTGTAAGGTTCTGGTTACTGCAAATAGCTATTGGTTTAGTAATTCCTCTAATCTTAATATTAGGGAAAGGTTATAGCAGCAAAACGGTATTTAATGCTGCAGTACTTACTATGGTTGGCATATTATCTATGAGGCTTAACTTTGTAACAGCAGGGCAAATTACACCATTATGGCCCGGTGAAGTTCTTATGTATAATGCCTATATTCCCTCTTGGTCCGAGTGGACTATAATTATTGGAGCAATTGGAGCAAGCATATTTTTATATTTAATTGGTGAGCAAAAACTTGATTTAAATGTTTCGGAAAGTGATGATGCAAAAGTAATGGGTGGCAAAGTGCAATTAAACAGCTAAAGGATGGAGTGAGAAAATGTTTGGTATATTACCCAATATTGGTCTGCCTGAATTGATGTTGATTTTGGCTCTTGCCTTGATTATTTTTGGTCCAGGCAAACTACCGGAAGTAGGAAAAGCTATGGGTAAAAGCATAAAGGAATTTAAAGGGGCTGTAAGTACCACTCAAAAGGACATCATAGAAGCGATAGATGAAAAAGAAAAAGCATAAATTAATTTTTTAAATGATACACCTCCCTAATATATATTCTCCGAGGCTGTATTTCCTAAGGATTATTCTATGGAATACAGCCCTGAGTAAAACTCTTTTACTCACGGGGTATAACTGGAAACGGCTATACCTCCCCTTTCTTGGAAAGGAGAATAAGTGATAGGCTTAGTCTATCCTTATCTCTATTTCTGAGATAAGGATTTTTTATTGGAAAGAGGGTTTGAAATGGAAGTAGGCTTAATTGTACTAGCTGGTGGAAAAAGTAGTCGTATGGGTAAAGATAAGGCTTTTCTGCAATTTAGCAACGGAACAATGCCTGAAATAATAGTTAAAAAAGCCAAAGAATATGGTTTTAAAGAAATTCTCCTAGTTACAAATACTAAAGAAAGAGTTGTATTAGAAGATGCTACTATAATTGAAGATTATTACAAAGGGATGGGGCCATTGGCAGGTATTCATGCCGGACTTATAAATAGCTTTTTTGAGTTTAACTTTGTTATACCTTGTGATATGCCTTTTATTTCTTTTAACTTAGTTGAAGAAATGTTACCACTTACTGAAAAATGCCAAAAAGTTGTCCCTAAAATGGGCACTAAATATCAACCTTTAGCAGCTATATATTCAAAAAAGTGCTTATCACAAATAGAATTTCTTTTAGAAAATAATATTACAAAGGTAATTGAACTATATTCTCTTGTAAATACTTGCTTTTTTACTACAGATTTTAATGAGAGTATTTTCTTTAATATAAACACTCCTGAAGATTTTAATAAAGCAAAAGAGTATCAAGAAGGGGGCATAGAGCTATGGAGAAGATAAGGGTAGAAGATGCCGTGGGAATGGTATTATGTCATGATATTACAAAAATAGTACCTAATGAATTTAAAGGCAGGGCTTTTAAAAAAGGGCATATTATTTCTATTCAAGATATTCCTGAATTATTAAAACTAGGCAAAGAGCATATTTACATTATGAAACCGGATAAAACAAAGATTCATGAAGATGAGGCTGCATTACGGCTGGCTAAAGCAGGAGGCAAAACGGGTATTATTTTTTCAGAACCCAAAGAAGGCAAAGTAAATTTAATCGCTGAGTATAGTGGCGTTTTGAAAGTAAACAAAGACCTATTAAGAGAAATTAATGGAATAGATGAGATAATGTTTGCAACCTCTCATAATAACAGGCCTGTAAAAGAGGGAGAAAAAGTGGCAGGCACCAGAATAATACCATTAGTAATTGATGAAAAACCGATAAAACATATTGAGAATCTCTGTTCCAAGGAGAGTTTGGTTGAAATCACTGCGTATAAGCCATATAAAGTTGGGGTGGTCACAACAGGAAATGAAGTGTTTTATGGAAGAATACAAGATGCTTTTGGACCTGTTCTAAGGAAAAAATTACAGCCATATGGTAGTGAGATAATTGCTCAAATCATGGTACCTGATTCAAAAGAGCTTATTAAAAAAGCCATTGAAAAACTTATAGAACAAGGTGCAGAAATTATCCTTACCACTGGTGGTATGTCCGTAGATCCTGATGATGTTACCCCGTCTGCAATTAAGGAATTAGGGACAAATATTGTGACATATGGAGCACCGGTATTACCAGGAGCGATGTTTTTAATGGGTTATTTAAATGATATTCCTATTATGGGACTACCGGGGTGCGTTATGTATGAAAAAACCACAATATTTGATTTAATATTACCTCGGGTTTTAACGGGAGAAAAAATCAGTAAAGCCGATTTTATGGAGTTAGGTCATGGAGGGCTTTGTTTAGAGTGTAAACCATGTACTTTCCCCCACTGCAGTTTTGGAAAAGGGGTATAAAAATGATTTTTAAGGCAGTTCAACTGGAAGAAGGTCAAAAAATACTATTAAATCATGGAAATGGTCCCTTAACGGAATATTTACCCATAGAGAAGGCTAACCAGCGTATACTGGCAAAAGATGTTTACTCACCCATTAATATTCCTTCATTTAAAAAATCCCCTTTGGATGGTTTTGCCTTTAGGGCGTCCGACAGTATAGGAGCTTCAAAAACAAACCCTTTAAGTATTAAAATAATAGATGAAGTTCAGGCAGGGGACACTCGCCAATTTAATAATCTCCCGATAGGGTGTGGAGTAAAAATTTTAACTGGTGCCCCAATACCAGATGGAGCTGATGTTGTTGTTAGACAAGAAGATTTAGTGCTTCATAATAGTGAAATACAATTGATTCAAGAATTGCCACAAGATAGCAATATAGTATTTCTTGGGTCAGATATAAAATTTGGAGAGAAAATCATCTCAAGGGGTGAATCATTAACTCCCTATCATATAGGAGCACTTGCAGCAATGGGAATTTCCAATATTGAGGTTTATAAAAGACCACAAGTTTCAGTTTTAAGTACTGGCGATGAGTTAAAAAGTCCTGGTGAGGAACTTGAACATGGACAAATATTTAATAGCAACTTGCCTTCCCTAATTGCTTTAATCAATAGTTTAGGTGGTGAAGAAATATCATTCGGCAATATCCCCGATAATGTTTTACTAATAGAGAATATAATTACTAAAGCATTAGTAAACAGTGATCTAATAATTACCACTGGAGGGGCTTCTGTCGGAGACTATGACCTAATTGAACAAGTACTGATAAATATGGGTGCAAGCATTCTCTTTAATAGGCTTCATATTAAGCCCGGGTCACCTGTAATTGCTGGTGTATTGCAAGGGAAATTGGTAATAGGTTTATCAGGAAATCCTGCTGCTGCTTTAATCAGCTTTGAACTCCTAGTCCGACCATTAATCAATAAACTCAAGGGATTAAGGAACATTATGTATCCTACCTTTAAAGTTAGGCTCTTGGATGGCTTTAATAAAGAAAGTAACCAGCGTAGATTTTTAAGAGTACAAGTAAGTTGCGATGATGGGCAATTGATTGCTAGACAAACTGGTAAGCAGCAATCAGGTATATTAAGCTCTATGCTTGGCTGCAATGCTTTAGTAGATATACCACCGGGTACAGGAAGTATTCCACCTGGGACTATTGTAAACGCTATTTATCTAAAGGAGGAGTTTTAATGCTTCCCCCAATTATTTCCGTTGTCGGAACCACTGGCTGTGGAAAAACAACTTTTCTTGAAAAGTTAATTAAAAAATTAAAGAATCGAGGGTTAAATGTAGGCGTTATTAAAAATGATGTTCACGGTTTTGATATTGATAGACCAGGTAAATCTACATGGCGATTTCTAGAAGCGGGAGCAGATAATGTAATGATTTGTGGTCCTGATAAAATGGCATTTATTGAAAAACATGAAGAAAAGCAGTGTTTAGACTACTATTTGACTTTTTTAAAAAAAATGGATTTGGTTTTAACCGAAGGATTTAAACGAGAAAACAAACCAAAAATTGAGTTGTATAGAAAGACTAATGAAAAAGAATATTTGTTGTGCTCAGAAGATGAGTTGTTTGCAATTGTAAGTGATGACCCTTTACCAATTGAGACTAACAAACCGGTTTTTAAATTTAATGATATAAGCATTCTTACAGAATATATGTTAAATAGTCCTTTAAACGGGGAGAATCAGGAAAGAAAATGGGTATAAAAATACTTGAGCTTTTTGTAGCCTTTTTTAAAGTCGGGTTATTTTCTTTTGGTGGTGGGTATACATTAATCCCGCTTATTGAACAGCAAGTTGTTGAAGTAAATAAGTGGATAGCACATGATGAATTTGTAAAAGTATTAGGTGTGTCACAGGCTATACCGGGTGCAATTTCTATTAAGTTTGCCACGTATGTTGGGTACAAGGTTGCAGGTATTCCAGGTGTAATTACAACTATTATTGGAAGTTTTATTGTTCCTATTATAGCAGTACTTATTTTGTATAATCTCTTAAATATTGTAGAAAATTTCCCACTTGCAGAAAAGTCATTAAAAGCAATCAAAAGTGCTACCTGGGGTCTTACTATCGGTTTTGGTATTGAAGTATTTCTCAAGACAAATATGGAAGCCAAAAATTATTTAATTGGCTTTTTTGCATTAATAGGGTTAACATTTTTTAATATCAGCCCTGCAATAATTATTGTAATAGCTGGTATTGCAGGAGTATTTTTATACCAATAAATGACATATTATCTCTTATCTCCCCAGATAACCATTGTTGTTTGTTGCATCACACTCTTGTTAATTTAGCGTAACAAATGTAGCCACTTTTAAACAATAAATATACAAGGTATTCGAGGGTTAGTAAGCAACTATTATAGACTAAATTTCCTCATACTTAAAAAGGTGGTTAGAAAGACAATAGTCTTCTAACCATCTTTTTTATAAATTAGAGTTATATTACCAGCCACAATTATTATTACTCCAACCCCTTGTTGAATTTTTATTTCTCATAGTATTGTGCTGTACTTGAGTTTGTTGCTTGACCATTGAATTATGCCACGCCTTATCCATTTCTACCATTTGCTCAGGAGTCATGTTTTGCATCATTTGTTGGTGTTCCACTTGAGTGCAATATTGAAACCCTTGATTGTAAAGTTGATTATTGATATTTGGATTAGTTTGACTAGGTTTAATATTTGAATTTCTTTGACCAACATTACCAGTGCTATTATTAGCAATGTTAGTATTAGTATTGCTGTTTGTTGTATTTACAACTTTTGTTTTAGAAGTATCAGTATTAACTATAGGGTTTGAACTCATATCCATCTGCATAGGCATTGGATTGGGGTCGTTTTTTATCCAAGATGCCATTTTAGCTTGGTAATCAACTGGAATTGCTGCATTAGCTATACCTAGAGATCCTACACCAATAAATAAGGACAATGCTACGGGAATTATTTTGTTTTTTATTTTCATTTTGATTACCTCCAAATAAGTAAATGAAATTTTAAGAGCGCTCTCAAAACTATATCCGTATTGAATTGGTTATTTTGGGGGGCTAAAAAAATAATGTATTTAATGAAATACAAATAAGTTTAATCAAAGAAAACTTCCTAATATGTCTAGTTCAAAAAAATTAAGATGAAATATTTTTTTAGTAAAAAGATCATCCAACCCCCCTAAAATTATTTTTAGTTACGGATATAGGAAATGAGGGCCCTGAAATACAAAATAGATTTATTATTAGGAGGTTTTATTAAATGAAAAAAAATATCAGTGTATTAATTTTAGCAGCCTTAGTTCTGACATTAATTGTCCCCGGCGCATTTGCAGTTAGCGATGCCCAGCAAAAGGAACTTGAGAGTATAAACAAACAGATGGCAGAACTCCAGAAGCAAAAAATTCAAAAATATTTAGATGCAGGTCTAATTACTCAACAACAGGCTGATTACATGCAACAGAATATTGAACAAAGAAGTCAAATTCAAAATCAATTCCCTAATCAGCAATATGGAAATGGTTATGGATATGGATATGGATATGGATGTTATGGTTGGGGTAATATGATGAATGGTTATGGTGGCCGTGGAGGTTGGGGCTGCTGGTAATTTGTAAAAAGAAAGCAGTTTTTATATTTAACTGCTTTCTTTTTGTTGTTTAGGAGGAGGAAATAATTCTTACTAGGTCAGATAAACTTATTATCATAGTGAGTATCATATTATCTTTAAGTATCTTTTTTTATAGTTACAGTATAACTTTTAATGATAATTACTTAATCTCAGAACAGAAATCCCTTAGTACATATAAGAACAAGGTTCAATTCTATTTGAAGAATAATATTGAAGGAAATCCATAAAGGTGTCTTCCTTCTAATAGGGGCCATTGGTATAACTACTATGTGGGAAGCTGTATTTGCAGATGTAGGTGTATCAGTAATAGCTGTCCTCAATGCTATGCGTGTGATGAAGGTTAAAAATATATAAGTTCCAATAAGAGGAAAACACTCTTCATAGAATTAATTTGAATATAGATAAAAGTTGATATCATAACATTAAAACATTACAATATATGTTGTAATGTTTTAATGTTTGGAGGTAAATAAATTGAAGTCAAGTAAACAAAATATAGATTCATTTGTTTGTGAAGAATGGTTTTGCGATGAAGAAAAAGTTAAGCAAATACAAGATGAACTTGACAGCGTGGAGGAAATGGGTTTAATACTAAAAGCTCTAGCAGATGATACTCGAATAAAAATTGCGTATGCTCTTTCTAAAACAGAAATGTGCGTTTGTGATGTTGCAAGATTAATAGGTGCCAGTAGCAATGTTGCTTCTTATCACTTAAGAACTCTTAATTATTTAGGTATAGCCAAAAACAGGAAAGATGGTAAGTTGGTGTACTACTTTATTACAAATGAACGTATTAAACAATTAATTTGGGATGTATTTGAATATGCACGGGAAAGAAAAAAATAATTGTGACCTCCCTAAAAACAATACTAACTACGAAAATAGAGGTAGTGGAGTGATATCATGTCCGAACAATCTAATCAAATAGACAATAACTTAATAATTAAAGCTCAAAAGGATTTCTTGGCTAAGGAAAAGCTTTTTCATATGTTTAGGCCAAAAATTCGTCTAATGGCTATGGATATATGTAAAAGGCCTTTATATTGGGATAATGATGATGAATTAAGTATAAGCTTAATAGCTTTTAATGAAGCCATCGAAACCTTTGATGAGACTAAAGGGATGAGCTTTACTAATTATTCTCGGATGCTTATACATCGACGTCTAATAGACCATTTTAGAAAAGAATCCCGTTTTCAACATCTTCCTTTAGAGTATAATGAAGAAGAAAATGAAATATCCAAGCATGAAATAAATGAGGCAGTTGCACAGCACCAAAAAGAGGAGCGAGCTAGAGATCAAAAAGAAATGATGGAACTTTATAATAATACTTTAAGCGAATTTGGGGTATCTATAGATGATTTATTAGCAGTTTCTCCTAAACATAAAGACACCAAAATTAACCTAATGAAGATTGCACAAACCTTGACTTTAAACTCTGAACTTATTGATAAATTATATGCTACAAAAAAACTCCCTATTAAAGAATTAATGCTGATTACAGGTAATAGTAAAAAAGTTTTAGAAAAGGGAAGGAAATATATAATAGCTGTAACATTAATATTAAGTAATGACGAATTTACTCCAATTAAGAATTTAATTCGTTTTCCGATAGAAGAAGGTGGTGAGGCAAAATGACTAAAATGAAGGGTATCGTAATGAGGGTTGAAGACAAACATGTTGCCGTTGTTACTGAGGAAGGTGACTTTTTAAGAGTAAAAATGCCTGCCAAAAAACCTCTTCCGGGTGATACTATAGAGTTTCCTGTTAAGAAGAAATTTAATTTTAAACCATATATGATGATTGCTGCAATGTTAATTTTAATCTTCGGCATTAGTTCATTAAGGCCTTTTACAACTCCTCCAGTGGTAGCATCGGTTACTATAGATTTGACTCCAAACATTGAACTTACTATAGGTCAAGGTAATACTGTAGCCAAAACTGAAGCTCAAAATAAAGAAGGCTCGGAATTATTAAACGAAATAGAAATTAAAGGACTGGATGTTTATCAGGCAGTTAATATTATCACAGCTAAGGCAGCAGAGATGGGTTTTTTAAAGCAAGAGGATAGAAATGTAGCGATTGCAACTATAGTATCATTAAGTGATGAAGATAATCTTGATAAAGATAAAATTATGCAAACTATTCATGATGAAATATATGAAAGAAAGTTTAATGGTTATGTCATTGTGAATGAAGCAACCCAGCAAATTAGTCAACAAGCAAAAGAACAGGGGATCCCTATCAATAGATATATGTTAATGGAGAAAGCTCAACAACAAGGCAGCCAATTAACACCAGAATTTTTTACTAATAATTCTTTAAAACAAGTCATAGATGATAGCCAGATTCAAGTACAGAATGCTTTCCCCGGTGATTGGTGTGAAGTTCAGGGCTGGGGAGGAAATATGAATGAAAATGGTATGGGAAATCAATGGGATGATTGTAACTATGGAATCCCCAAGAGACCTAATGATAATTATTCAAACCAAACCAATGACTTAAATAATCAAGCTCCAAATATGAATAGTAATATGAACAATAATCGTAATATGCAACAATGGCGCATGCAAGAGGGTAATTGGAATAGGTGGTCCAATACTTGTGATTAAATCAGAAATTATAGATTTACGGTAAGATATAGATTTAATAACTGGGAGGGTAATTAACAGGTGAAAAAGTTACTTATTTTTATTATAGTTTTGGCATTACTCTTATTATTCGTAGCACCCGGTGCATTTGCAGCGATAAATGGCTATGAATTAGGTTATGGCTGTTACAATTGGGGAAATAACATAGAAAATGTTTTAGGTGGCCCTAGTGGGTGGGGTTGCTGGTAATTAGTAGGGCTCTATTAAAGGGCCTCTTTTTATGTAAAAAGAAATTATGGACATTACCCATATCTCAAATAAGGTTTTAAAACTAACATGGTTTTCTTAAATGTATTTATTATATGAGGGTTTTCAGCAATTGTGCTTACTTAACAAGAAATTAGTTAGCTGCATAACACAACTAAAAGTGTCATGAATTCAACTTTAACTTTACTACATAACAAATAAACTTTATAACTGGCTCATTTTCCGGTCAGCAATTGCTGACTAAGTGTTTCAAATTTTCATTAGTAAATACATGGTATTAATGAAATTAGTCATGGGACTATAACCCAAGGGTGTTGGAGGGCTATTTGTCCTACAATGTGACATAAGAACTAAACAAATATAAATTATAACTTTCAATCGACAGAAAATGACATAAATATATGTACTATCTGGTATATAATGGATGATGAAGAGATTTGATTACGAACCGAAAAGGCAAACCTTCTGAAAGGAGGGGACGCAAAGCCACGGGTCTAAGGCGATCAACAGATCGCGATGATAGCCGGGTTGCCGATGAATGACATTAAGGCTCACCGGTGCTTAGTTAATGCATCAGTGGGTCTTTTTTAGTGGAAAAATTGAAAAAGCGAGGTGTATGTAATAGTGGATAAGAGACAAAAGCTTAAAGTATTAATTGTCAATGGCCAAAATGGCGATCAGGAATCCGTAGTTCATTTGGTGCACCGGTTTATTCCCTTAGTCAAGAAATATAGCCGCAGGATGGGTTATGAGGAGGCATATGCCGACTTGATTGCCTGGATGGTAAACGCAGTCTATAAATATAAACCTGTTAATGATACTAATATGACAATACCGGAACAGCATCATTTTTCATTCAAAAACGGCCAAAAATAAATATTTTCGGAAGGGTGATGCCATAATAACATCTGCTTTCTCTTTTTTGATAGGGTGGTGAATTTCTGCCCGGGAGGAGGTGGAAGCATGGAGCCCTACACCTGAAGAGTATGACATGGAAGAAGCCCAGATTGTAGCCTGGTTTATCACAGGGCTTCGTCACGAAGCAATCCGTTTGACCAAGAAATATAGGGGATTGCGAGAGCATGAACTGCTTATTTTAAATGAGCAGTTAGGAAAAGATGAAGGAGGACGTGAAATTAGAGAAATAGTAGATACTTTAGCAGCGAAGTCGGATACCCAAGCCCAAGCGGAAGAAAACATCTTTCTACAAGAGGCCTTTTCAATACTTACTCCCCTGCAGAAGAAAGTAATAGCCCGAGCAATCTTTGAAGGGACCACGGAGCAAAAAATTGCCCAGGAAATGGGAATCACTCACCAGTGTGTACATAAACTAAAAGAGCGAGGGTTAAACAGGCTAAGAAAAAGATTCGTCCCGGAGAAGTCCCACCGCCAAGTAGAGCCTTATCCAGGACGAACGAGCACCTTTACCCGAGGGTAGGAGGGTGCTCCTAATTCTAGTTTATCTGTTCAAATATTAAAAAAACATATCTTCAGGAGAGGTTTTTAAAAAAACCTCTCTTTTTTCAGCCCATTAAAGACCGTACAAGCTTTGACGGCTATAAAACCGCTCAAATTATTCGTGCGGCCTTTTTTGTGTTGGGTATAACAATTTTTTAATTTTTTTGGGTGTAGGGGGGTGCAAAAATTCCCCTTGCTTTCTCTTTCTCTAGCAGGCGGCAATAGCCGTTCGAAGAGGAGATGAAAGTATGAGCTCTACATCTGCCCCTCAGAAATATGATTTGTATTTATTTAGCCATTCGGTAGGCTGCCGTTCCCCCCCCCCTCTGTTTTGGTTTTTCCTTACTAAAAAACCAAAACGGAGGGTTGAAAAATGAAAAAAATCAATTTGCGGGATTATTACCCGTTCTATCATTCTGACTTTTTTGTTGAAGTGGCGGATCAAATTGTAGAACTATTCAAACACATTAGTCGAAGGGAACATGCAGATTTTGAACGCAGGCGTGTCCACAAGGCATATTATTCCCTTGACGCTTGCGACGGTATTGAAAGGGATATTGTCCTATTGGTATTATCGCCAGAGGAAATCTACGAACGGAAAATGAGCAGTCAGGAGTTGTATGCCGCTATCAACAGTCTGCCGGAAAAACAGGCCAAGCGTATCTATGCCCACTTCTTTCTAGACATGAGCAAAGCGGAAATAGCAAGGATTGAAGGCGTGAGTAAACCTGCCATAACGCATTCCATTGAACAGGGTTTAAAACGCATAGAAAAATTTTTAAAAAATAATTCCTGGTCGGGTTAACTTTTAACCAAAAAATCTGCTGATTAATAGAGGGACAACTCTACCCCCTCGGTTGAACCTTGAAAATTAAATAGGTGTTTTATCCGGTACTTTCCCCGTATGTCCTGTGAAGGGAAGCCAGATTGCAGGTACGCCAAGACCACCTTCGGCTCAAAATCAATGAATCCATGCTGTTTCCGTTTGGATGAAAGCAAGGTGCGAGCGATCAATACCCGCAATTAATAAATGACGGTTACATTTAAGGCGATGACACATACGGAGGGATTATGATACTTGCGCACAGTCGAGGTTGGGTCCCAGAGTGCGCCCCGGTCGCTGACGGGGAGGTGCAATTCCTATGAGGACGGTCAACCGCCGTCTGCCGGAAAAAACATAACTTATTAAACCAAAACAGAAATGCAGTATGGAGTGCGCTTATCTTTTTGAGCATTTATGTAAATCCAATAAAAGGCGCACTCCAATTATCTGCATGCCTATATTTTATAAAAAGGGGCTGATACAATGTTTAAAAGTAATGAAGCATATAAGTTGCTCTTTCGAGAATATCCGGATGTTGTCAATGTTGAACAGATGTGTGAAATGCTTGGAGGTATCAGCACAAAAACCGGATATCGTATTTTAAAGGAAAATCAGATTAAGCATTTTAAGATAGGCAGAACCTATAAAATTCCGAAGCTTCATATTTTTGAATACTTAGACGTCGTACAAGAATCTAAAGCATAAAACACTGTTTGTACATTTGAACAATATTATATATCCTGCTACACTGTAACCGTCAGTGGTAGGTGAATATAAACTGTTGCTTTTTAAGGAGGTCAATTATTTGGTAACAGGGCATCTACGAGAAAAAAACGGCTATTTCCACATGATCCTCACCTATAAGGATATGAACAGCGGAAAACGCCAAACAAAATCCATCAGTACAGGACTTACCGTAAAGGGTAACAAAAAACGTGCTGAAGCTATGCTTTTAAAAGCTAGGAAAGAGTTTAATCCCGATAGGGCAATGAGTGACAAAAACGCTTTGTTTGCAGATTTCCTGGCAAGGTGGCTGAAAGATGCTATAAACAAAGTGGAAGCCGATACATACGCGCGCAACTCGTACGATGCGAAAAAAAGCATAATTCCTTACTTTAAGAATATCGCCGTTACGGTAGCGGAAATAAAGCCAGGGGACATAGAGAACTACTATCAGTATGAGAGAACAGAAAACGGGGCATCAAATAGCACCATCCTCCAATACCACGAAGTCATCAAAGGAGCCCTTCGATATGCCTTCGAGCTGGAAATGATACAGGATAATCCAGCAGACAAAGTGAACCCAACCTCTGCTGAGGTACAAATATTTTTTACCGACTTTCTACTGGAATGGCTGGAAATGATGAAAAACTGTGTAGAGATAACTACCTATGCGGGCTATGCTGATTGCATAAAAAACCGCATTATACCTTACTTTAAACAGAAAAAGATCATACTGAAAGACTTAACTCCTAAACACATCCAGGATTATTATCAACATGAGCTTAATGAAAAGGGATTAAGCTCCAGCACGGTTATTCATCGTCATGCAAACATTCGAAAAGCACTGCAATACGCTTTAAAGATAGGATTGATAGATTATAATCCAGCCGATCGAATCGAACGTCCTAAAAAAAGGCAATACGTTGGCAGCATCTATGACGCAAGTGAACTAGATTCCTTATTTGCAGTTGTTAAAGGTGAAAGGATAGAGCTCGCCGTTATTTTAGGCTCGTTTTATGGACTGCGCCGTAGTGAGATTGTGGGGCTAAAATGGACCGCCATTGATTTTGAAAAAAAGACATTGACGATTAAACACACTGTAACTGAGGTAACAATGGATGGAAAAGTTATTACCATAGCAAAAGACCGTACAAAGACAAAATCAAGCTATCGCACTCTGCCGCTAGTTGCTCCTTTTGAAGAACTTCTCAATAGACTCAAAGCAGAACAGGAGTTAAATCAAAAGGTTTGCGGCAAAGCGTATTGCAAAGACTATCTAGACTACATATGTGTAAATGAAATAGGCGAAAGAATCAAGCCCAATTACATCACGCAGCACTTTGCACTAGTCCTAAAAAACAACGGTTTGAAGAAAATCCGCTTCCACGATCTGCGGCACAGCTGCGCCAGCTTGCTCTATGCCAACGGAGTCAGCCTAAAAGAAATTCAAGAATGGCTGGGACACAGTGATATTTCCACGACGTCCAATATTTACACACATCTTGATTTCAGTTCTAAAGTTGCATCGGCCAATGCCATTATTGGCGTGTATCCCGTCTGATCTGGAGGGATGTTAGGAGGGATTCAGACAAAAAAAGCACCATGGAACCGGTAGAATATCAAACGATAACAAGCGTGCAGCAAATAAAAAACTCTCAAACCCGCATGAATAGCGATTTTGAGAGCTGTTAATTTCTGGTGCCGCGGAAGGGACTTGAACCCCCACGTACTTGCGTACGGCAGATTTTGAGTCTGCTGCGTCTGCCGATTCCGCCACCGCGGCGATTTTGATTTAATTTTCCTATCCAAAATCCCACTTAGAAATTGGAGGGATATTTTGGAGGGATGTTAAAAGAAATCAGTAAATGAAGTTGTCAAGAATCCAATAAAATCAAGGGTTTCAGAACCGCTGGAGACTTTTGACGCATAACATTTTGAGTCCACTGCGTCTGCCAATTCCGCCACTTCGGCATATTTTATTGACAAAATTCAGTATACCACGGGGTTTGTAATTTGTCAACGTGAGAAGTTATTCCTTTTTCTGCTATACTGATGCTATAGGGGAGGAATATTCAATGGCTAAAAAGGAATATTGGAAAATTCCTATTGATAAAGAATTTGAAAGAGATTTAGACACTGAAATGATTAATGAGATAAATAATGATTATGACTGTCTGGAAGTAGATGAAGAGGAAGATGAAAATGAAGAAACAAATAACTCCATATCCATCAGGTTAACAGGTCTAATTACTCTGGTCCTGTTTGTTTTTTTTGCCATGGGCTATATGTTGAAAATTGATATGCCGCCCTTTAACCTTATTGTAAAATCAAAGGAACTAAGTGCTGACAGGCATATCCAGGAGCTGCAGGAGGCTGTAGTAGTTGTTAACGCCGGAAAAAGCCAAGGTACGGGATTTAATATTAATTCCCAAGGATTAATCATAACCAATTATCACATTATTGACAATGGAGATATGGTTTTTGTTAAATTTAAGGATGGTAAAATCTATAAAGTACAGGAAAAAATTACTTATCCGGAAATAGATTTAGCTATTTTAAAAATATCAGGTGATGATTTACCCTATGTAGAGTTTATTAAAGATAAGGATTATAAGCAAGGAGAGCAAGTAATAATAATAGGTAATCCGTTGGGATTGCATACTATTGTTAACCAGGCTCAAATTTTAGGTGAGACAAAGCTTAAGGATTGGCAGGATAACGTTATTGCCATAATGGGTGATATCCATAAGGGAAACAGCGGAAGCCCCGTTTTTAATAAGGAAGGTAAAGTAGTGGCAGTGATTTTTGCTACATTGTCTGCTCAAAATCAATCGGGGCAGGAAAGGATAGTGGGATTAGCTGTTCCTGCTGACTTAATTAAAAACCGAGTTAAAAAAGCAGGGTCACCTTAAATCGGGGATCATAACCGTACTGGATTTTCAGGATAGAGATTTAAACAAATGTGAGGGGTGCGTCCCCTCACATTTGTTACTTAAGCTTGTTGTTTTGCTTTTGGTTTTTTTGCATGCCCTTTTCCTGCATTAATTCTTCAGAGGCTTCCTGGGTTAAGTTTTGTTGGGTTTGACCTAAGTCTTTGTTTGTGCCTTTTTGTGGTTGGTTCTGTTTTTTCATGAATTACACCCCTCCTTTCAGTTAATATAATTTCCAGTTTTAGCCCTTATATCCCGAAAATTTTCTTTATGATAAAATAAATTATTAGATTTTTTTGTGGAAGTGAAGTCCATGGAAAGACAAATTATCCATGTGGATATGGATGCCTTTTATGCTGCTATAGAGCAAAGGGATAAGCCTGAATTAAAAGGAAAACCGGTAATCATTGGGGGTAAAGCCCAATCACGGGGAGTGGTGTCTACTGCCTCCTATGAGGCTAGGAAATTTGGGGTTCGTTCGGCCCAGCCCTTAGTGGAGGCTTACCGCCGCTGCCCCCAGGGGATTTTTATACCCCCCAATCATAAAAAATACAGCAGAGTTTCCGATTCCATAATGGAGATATTTCATAGATATACCCCTTTAGTGGAAGCCATTTCCCTTGATGAGGCCTTTCTTGATGTTACAGGATCTCAAAAGCTCTTTGGGGACAGTCGTACCATTGGCATAGATATAAAAAACAGTATAAAAATTGAGTTGGATCTGACTGCCTCTATCGGCATTGCTCCCAACAAATTCCTGGCTAAACTGGCTTCGGACCTGGAAAAGCCTGATGGTTTAGTTATAATAAACAAGGAAGATATTAAAACAAAAGTATGGCCTTTATCTATTAGAAAGCTGTGGGGGATTGGCGAAAAATCAGCACAAAAGCTTTTGGAGTACAATATCAAGACAATAGGACAATTGGCCCGGAGCCAGACCTCCCTGCTGGAAAAGCTTTTGGGCAGTTGGGGAGTTGAGGTATATAATCTTGCCAACGGTGTTGATCCACGGTCTGTAGTTCCTGAAAGGGATGCCCACTCTATAGGTCACGAAACCACCTTTGCTGAAGACATTGGGGACAAGGATTTCTTGAGAAAAGTCCTATTGGAGTTAGCTCAGGATGTAGGCTGGAGATTAAGGAGGGCAGGATTAACAGGACGGACCATAACCTTAAAACTCCGTTATTTTGATTTTAAAACTGTAACCAGAAGCCATACCTTAACGGAGGAAATCAATCAGGATGATTTGATTTATAAAGAAGGTTTGAGGCTGCTGGATGCTAACTATACCGGGGAAAAAAGCGTCAGGCTTATCGGTATCAGTGTTTCAAACTTAGTTAATGAAAGTTTAGTAAAGAAACAATTTTCATTATTTAATGAAGAAAAGGACAAGTCTAACGACCTTTATCGAGCATTAGACCAAGTCAACAGTAAATATGGCAAAAAGGCAATTACTAGAGCGGCACTTTTAAATGAAAGGGAAAAAAAATAAACTTTGTAGGAACTTTTTAGTAGCAAGTTCGTCTATGAAGTACTGGTCGAAAGGGGGACACCAGTTTATGTTATTAGAGGAAGATTTGATTGCGCGTAGTCAAAATGGGGACTTAAATGCATTTGAAGAACTAGTAGCTAAATATGAGAGAAAGGTATATGCCATAGCCTACCGATTTATGGGCAACCCGGAAGATGCCAGTGACCTGTCACAGGAGGCGTTTCTTAAGGCTTTCCAATCTATCAAAGGGTTTCGTCAGGAGGCCTCTTTTTCAACATGGATCTGCCGTATTGTATCCAATGTTTGTCGGGATGAGCTGCGAAAACTGAAGAGAACCAGCAAAACTTCACTGGATGAGGAGATTTGGCTGGAGGAAGGCACGGTAGCCAAACAGCTTAAGGATGAAAGTCCCACACCGGAGCAGATCTTTGAAAGCAATGAATTAAAAGAATACCTGCAGGGACTAATCAACAATCTCACTCCGGAATATCGAATGGTGGTTGTCTTAAGGGATATCAAAGGCTACAGCTATGAAGAGATTGCAGAAATACTGGATTGTTCTCTGGGAACGGTAAAATCCCGTTTAAATAGGGCCCGCAAAGCATTAAAAGATAAAATTAATCTGGATCAGCGAAAGGGGGGAAGGGAATGAGAAACTGTCATGAAATGCAGGAATTACTCTCTTTATATATTGATAACTGTCTTGAAGAAAAGGAAAAACTCGAGTTGGAAGAACACTTGCAGAAATGTCCCCAGTGCCGGGTAGAATTAGAGGAACTGCAAGCTGTAGTAGGCATGTTCAACAGCTTGGACCAGGAAGAACTCATTCCCCCTGCCAGCTTTAGAAGGGAACTTCGCCAAAAGCTGGAGAAGGAGAATAAGAAAAATAAGTCAGGCGTAGTAGATAAAGTGGTAAGCTACACTAACAAAAGGAACTTTAGATCCTGGGTGCCTTTAGTGGCCGCAGCCCTGCTGCTGTTCATAATAGTGCCCGTTGCCATGAACGGCTTTAATCCCCTGGGCACAGGCTCTAAGGCTGCTAAAGAAGAGGCGAAAATGGCAGCACCTTCCAGTTACGGTGCTATGGATAATAGCGCGTCCTACAAGATGAGAATGAATGAGTCTGTGCAGCAGGATGCAGCCTTCGCTCCACAAGTAGAAATGGATGCTAAAGGTGCTGCGCCCAGTATTAAATTCAGTCAGGAAAGCCGAGAGACCAGTGCCCTGGTGGAACCTGCAGATATTGAAAGAAAGATAATTAAAACAGGGCATTTAAACCTGGAAGTTGACAGCTATAAGCAGACAACAGGGTATATCAACAGTATGGTCACAGAAATGAGAGGATATATTGTAAACGAAAACACTCATATCTATGACTACGAGCGCAAGCTTTTAGCAGGCAATATATCTTTAAGGATACCCAATGAAAGGTTTGAGGAGGCACTGAATCGTCTGGAGCAAATTGGGGCAGCCAATAACCGGACCATCGACAGCCAAGATGTGACCGAGGAATACGTAGATGTGGAAAGCCGTTTAAAGGCGATGCGTCTCAAGGAAGAAAGGCTGCTGGCTATCCTGGATAAGTCGGGGACTCTAGGCGACGTACTTGCGGTAGAGAATGAGCTGGCTAGAACCAGAGGCGATCTAGAAGCCTTAGAAGGAAGGCTGCGCTATCTCAATAACCGTACCGAACTTTCTACAATCAATGTGACTATCAGGGAAACATTAACGCCAGTCAAACAAATAAAAACAACAGGATTACAGGGGATACTAATCAGAACACAAGAAGCCTTTATAAGAAGTATTAATTCCATAATAATCGCCTTCGGCAATTTGATAGTGAATACAGGTGCCTATATTCCCTTTATCCTCTTGGGTGCTTTAACCCTAGTAATTCTCTGGCTAGTGTTACGGAAGTTCTTAAATAAATACGGCAAGACTAAATAAAACTACGGTGTGCAGGAATATTTTCTTGCACACCGAATTTTTTTGTATTTCCTGCTGTATATTTATTATTATCCTTGTAGTTAAACTTTTATTTCTATGGTAAAATACCACAGAGTATTATTGTATATAATAAGTTTTAGCTGGTTGAGTTGGGAGTGGGAGAATGAAAAAAGAGAAATTCATTGTTATTGACGGAAATAGTTTGGCCAACCGGGCATTTTATGCCATACCGCTGCTGAGCAATAGCAAGGGTATTATTACAAATGCCGCCTATGGCTTTACCAATATGCTGATGAGAATTATTACTGATGAAAAACCCGACTACATTGCAGTAGCTTTTGATAAAGGAAGGGTTGTTTTCCGTCATGCCGATTTTGCCGAATATAAAGCCCAGCGCAAAGGTATGCCCGATGAACTGCGACCCCAGATGGGTCTAATTAAAGACATTTTAAAAGCCTTAAATATTGCTATATTTGAGTTGGAAGGCTATGAAGCAGATGATCTTATTGGCACTATGGTCAAATGGGCAGAGGGTGAGAATATTGAAACCTTGATTGTTACCGGTGACAGGGATGCTTTACAACTGGTTTCCGACAAAACTAGGGTACTTATAACCAGAAAAGGCATAACTGAATTAGAGATATTCGATATCCAGGGGATTAAAGACAAATATAATCTAACACCTCAACAAATAATAGACCTCAAGGGGCTTATGGGGGATGCCTCGGATAATATCCCAGGTGTACCAGGTGTAGGTGAAAAGACAGCTTTAAAGCTCTTGCATGACTATGGAAGTGTAGAGAACATACTTGCTAGTCTAGCTGATTTCAAGGGCAAAAAGCTGGGAGATAAACTAGAAGAAAACTCCGAGCAGGCTATATTAAGTAAAAAGCTTGCGACCATCTATTGTTGTGTGGAGTTGGAGCTTAATAAAGAAGGGTTAAGGACTGTCTCTCCTGATTATGAAGTACTGATTCCTCTTTATGAGGAGTTAGAGTTTAAAAATCTGCTCAAAAATTTACCTGAACAGGCTAAGGCATCTCTTGAACAAATATACTTCAAGGGGGAAGTGGTAGAAAATCCTCAGGATTTAAAAACCATCTTAAATAAAAAGGAAGTTAATCTGCTGACCATTCTCTTGGATTATGATACACCTGATGCCAACCGGGGTAAAGTGACAAGGATAGGTTTACTGCTACAGGATAAAGGTTATTTAGTAGAATGCAACAACAATTTTAAACAGTATGCTCTGGTCTTAAAACCCTTTCTGGAGGACAACACCGTTAACAAAATAACCTATGATGCAAAAGTGGCTTATATCTTTTTTGGCAGGGAAAAGGTTAATATAAAATCCTTAGTAGACGATGTATTGTTAGGGGGATATCTGCTCAATCCATCCCAAAATGATTTAAGTCTAAGTACCCTTATCCATGATTACCTGCAAAGGGACACTCCCGAGAACCAGCCAGAAAGGTCCTTTGGTCTACTAGAGGGTATCTATCAGTTGCGGGATATCATTAACGGCAAACTATTAGAGACCGGGATGATGAAACTGTATCGGGAAGTAGAATTTCCCCTTTCCCAGACACTAGCTGCAATGGAGCTTCAAGGGGTTAAGCTGGACAAAGAGCAGTTGCTGATTATGGGTAAAGATTTAGAGTTGAGGATAGATGATTTAACTGAAAAAATTTATAACATGGCAGGGGAAGAATTTAACATTAATTCACCCAAACAACTGGGAGTAATCTTATTTGAAAAACTTGGATTATCCGCAATCAAAAAAACAAAGACCGGCTATTCAACAAATGCAGAGGTATTGGAATTCCTAGCGGAAGAACATGAAATTGTTAAGGAAATATTGAATTACCGTCAGTTGGTTAAACTCAAGTCCACCTATGTTGACGGGCTGTTAAACCTCATTAATCCCAAAACCCAAAAGGTGCATACTTCTTTTAACCAGACTATAACTGCTACCGGCAGATTAAGCAGCACGGAGCCTAATCTGCAGAATATACCCATTAGACTGGAGGAAGGACGCAGGATCAGGAAAGCCTTTATTCCTTCCAAGGATAACTATATATTATTTACAGCCGATTACTCCCAAATTGAACTGCGAATTTTAGCTCATATAGCCCAAGATAAGGTATTGATCGAGGCATTCAATGAGGGTCAGGATATCCATACTCGCACCGCCTCTGAAGTTTTCGGAGTGCCAATGGATCTTGTAAGCAAGGAAATGAGGCGCCATGCCAAGGCAGTAAATTTTGGCATAGTTTATGGGCTAAGTGATTTTGGTCTCTCCAGGGATTTGGGAATCACTAGAAAAGAAGCAAAAAAATATATTGACAATTATTTTGCACGTTATGCAGGGGTAAAAAGATGGATAGACCAGATTATTGCCGAAGCGAGAGAAAAGGGGTATGTTACTACTTTGCTTGGCCGCAGGCGCTATCTAAATGATATTCTAAGTAAGAACTTTAATCTGCGCAGTTTTGCAGAGAGAACTGCTATGAATACTCCTATTCAGGGCAGTGCAGCAGATATCATTAAAATTGCCATGGTTAAAATTCAAGAGCAGATGGTAAAAAGCAAGTTTTCGGCACGCATGATATTGCAGGTGCATGATGAACTGGTTTTTGAAGTCCCTCCCCAGGAGATATCCAGGCTTATTCCCCTGGTAAAGAGTGAGATGGAAGAAGCATATTCCCTGGATGTACCTTTAAAGGTCGATATGCAGGTAGGTTTTAACTGGTATGATTTAGAAACCATATAAGAGGTGAAACAATTGCCTGAACTGCCAGAGGTAGAAACAGTCAAACGTTCCTTAGAACCCAACTTAATAGGCAAGGAAATTACCAGTATTTCAGTGAACCTCCCCAAGCTGATAAAAATTCCTGCCGACGACAGCAAGGCTTTTCAGGAAGTTCTGACCGGTAGGAAATTTACTGGAATAAATCGCCGGGGAAAGTATTTAATATTCTCCATGGATGATGAATGGGCTCTGGTTATCCACTTAAGGATGACTGGACGTCTATTGTATGAACCACAGGAGAAGCCTGTTTTGAAACACACCCACTTTATTTTTACCTTGAATGATGGGTATGATTTAAGATTTCATGATATTCGTCAATTTGGTTTAATATATTTAGTGCCTCTTGATAGACTAGATGAGATATCCGGTTTGAAAACAATGGGACCGGAACCTTTGAGCGAAGAGTTTACATTAAG
This sequence comes from Bacillota bacterium, assembly GCA_049323895.1. Classification (GTDB taxonomy): domain Bacteria; phylum Bacillota; class Peptococcia; order Peptococcales; family BICA1-8; genus JBMOKT01. The sequence goes on from JBMOKT010000031.1 coordinate 50,084, forward strand.
CTGTCTGTTGGAAGCTTTAAAAAATAAGAAACAGAAAGCCAAGGCTTTTCTCCTGGACCAAAGGTGTATAGCCGGGATTGGCAATATTTATGCCGATGAAATCCTGTTTCAAGCGGGTATTCACCCCGATGAAACCTTGGATAGACTATCGGAAGAGCAAAAAAAGCAGATGTGGCTGGCTATTAAGGATAGGCTTTCCGCAGGAGTGGCCCATCGCGGCAGCTCAATTAAAGATTATGTAGACGGGTTCGGAGAGTCGGGTACCTTTCAACATCAACTGAAGGTTTACGGTAAAGCTGGAGAGCCCTGTGCCAATTGCGGCACACAAATCGAGAGGATTACCAGTGCTGGTCGAGGTACTGCTTATTGTCCAAAATGCCAACTGAAGAAGAGGTAAAATATCAGTAAAGTGACTAGTGACTAGTGGCTGGTGGCTAGTGACTAGTTTATTGAACTGAAAATCCTCAATCTCATACTATCGCACTATCAAACTATCTAACTTTATATGTTATTTTTGTGCACACCTTTCATACCCCCTCCATATAGTATGATTAGCGTAAATTTACTTTCAGGAGGGGAAGACTTTTGCTCTGGGCTACACTAATCTTTGCTGCTGCCTTAAGTCTCGATGGTTTTGGTGTAGGTATATCATACGGGATAAGGAAAATACGAATACCTATTAAGTCGCTACTTGTTATTTGTATGTCTTCGGCATCAGCCCTTGCCTTATCTATGCTGGCTGGAAACCTGATAGCCAATTTGTTAAGTGCAAAAGTTGCAGAATTCATAGGAGGCACAGCCCTAATACTTGTCGGCGGCTGGCTCTTAATTCAAGGATGGTCACAAAGGTTTGATTCGATGGAAGAATTAAATACAGGAAAGATAGGACCCCTGACAGTATTTAAGTTTTCAATACCTAGCTTAGGTCTTGTGATTCAGATTTTAAAACAGCCGGCTAAAGCTGACCTGGATGACTCAGGGGAAATAAGTGTTAATGAAGCCATCTTTTTAGGGTTTGCTTTGGCTATGGATGCCTTAGGGGCTGGTTTAGGAGCCGCTATGATGGGCTTTAGCCCCATCTTCACCCCCCTGATAGCGGGATTCACAAAGTTTGTTTTAGTTTCCCTGGGTCTCTACCTAGGAAGCCGTCCTTCCATCAAGAAGACAATAGGGAATCTAAATTTAGTTCCAGGGGCAATAATTATTTTTTTAGGTGCTGTTAAAATGTTTTAAACACTTAGCAGCTGGCGGCAGGAAGCCGCTGGCTGCCAATTGGCGGGTGTAAAATGATTGTAGTTGGATTGACGGGTGGAATTGCCAGCGGCAAGAGTACTGTATCTAATTATCTCAAAAAATTAGGTGCTGTGGTAATAGATGCTGACGATTTGTCCCGGCAGGCTGTGATGCCCGGTGAAAAAGCCTGGCGTGGGATAAAAGAATATTTTGGTGGACAAGTTTTAAATAGTGACGGAACTTTAAATAGAAAAAGACTTGCGGAAATCGTTTTTAATAACCCTCAAGCAAGAGAAGCTTTAAATGAAATAGTTCACCCAGAAGTTATTAATATGACCAAAGAATCAATTGCCCGCTACAAAAAAGAAGGGAAAGTCCCTTTGGTTGTAGTAGATGCTCCATTATTAATTGAGGCAGGTATGGAAAAATTGGCTGATGAAGTCTGGGTTGTTGATGTGCAGGAAGAACTGCAGATTAAAAGGGTTATGGAGCGGGATGGTTTATCAAGGGAAGGGATACTTGGCCGACTGAAATCACAGATGCCTACTAAAGAAAAACTTAAATACGCCCATCGTATCATTGATAATAACAATGACCTTGCCACTACCTTTTCACAAGTTGAAAAAATATGGAAAGAAGTAACTGAAAAATAGAATGCATCCTTAAAAAACACATAATAATTAATTAGTGATTTGTTTAATGGAGGTAAGTGCTATCTTTAGGTTAGGCTGCTTATTAAAAATTGTTATAATACTAATTGTACTAACCATAATTTTTGGGGGTCTTTTTAATAGTGAATGGTTTCTAAAGATTTTTTATCCTCAGCCCCACCAGGAAATCGTTAAAGATGCCGCTATTAAGTATAATGTAGACTACTACTTAATCTTGGCTGTTATGAAGGTGGAAAGTAAGTTTGACAGCCAGGCTCAATCAACCAAAGGAGCCCGTGGTCTAATGCAGATAATGCCTGATACTGCCCAATGGATAGCAACCAAAGAACTAAGTCTTAAAGAATTCCAACAAGATATGCTTTTTGAACCCCAATACAATATTCCTATTGGAACGTGGTATTTAAATTATTTGGTTAAACAGTTTAAAGGTAATACAATTGCTGCAGTAGCAGCTTATAACGGCGGGGAAACAAATGTTAAGAAATGGCTTGCCAACGGTATCTGGTCAGGCAGTTTTAACGATTTAAAGGATATTCCTTTTAAAGAAACCAGAAACTATGTTTATAAAGTTATTATGGATTATAATACCTACCAAAGCTTATATGTAAAATAGTTGTAAATATATACGGGTTCGCAGAGTTAATTTTGCGGACCTTTTCTTTAGAGAGGATTTTGTGGAAAATTAGATTTTTTAAAGGTATTTAGGTTAAAAATAGCGAATAAACACATATTTTAAACACCATATTAAGAAACTGGATAAAACCGAGGAGGAAGCTGTAATGTCCCAAGAAAAGATTCTTTCCCTAAAACAAATAAGTGATATAAAAATAAATAAAGACCGGGTGTTATTCTCGGCTAACCACCAGGAAATAATTAATGGATCCACCACAGATGTTTATTTTGTCAAAACCTATGAAATATTAAAGGAACTTGGGAAAGAAGACACCCAGGTAGCAGCAGAAATATTTGCCCGCAAAGGGGGGGTATTTTGTGGCTTGCCCGAGGTATTAAATCTTTTGGGAGAAACAAATGTTGAGGTCTGGTCCTTACCGGAAGGGACAAGCTTTGCGAGAAAAGAAGTCATTATGCGCATTAAAGGAAAATATGGTGAGTTTGGCATATATGAAACAGCTATTTTAGGCATACTTGCTAGTTCCTGCGGCTGGGCTACTGCTGCACGGGAAGTTAAAGAGGCTGCCGGCAAAAGCACTTCATTAGTCTTTGGAGCTAGGCATGTTCACCCAGCTGTTGCACCGGTTATGGAGAGATCCGCAATCATAGGAGGAGTAGATGGTTCCAGTTGTATCTTAGGTGCCAAGTTAGCGGGGCTGGAGCCCAAGGGTACAGTTCCCCATGCTATATTTCTTATAGTTGGTGATACTGTTGAAGTTGCCGAGGCCTATGACCGAATTATGCCGCCTGATGCTGCCAGGGTAGTACTGGTTGATACCTTTAAAGATGAGGCGGAAGAAACACTTCGTGTTGCCCAAGCTCTAGGAGAAAGGCTGCAGGGTATCCGACTTGACACGCCCAGTGAACGAGGCGGTGTCACCCCGGAACTTGTTAAGGAAATAAGAGCACGTTTGGATATGGCTGGTCAAAACCATGTGAAGATATTCGTTTCAGGTGGTTTGGACCCCGAAAGGATAAGAATCCTTAAAGAAGCAGGAGCGGATTCCTTCGGCGTAGGAAGCTATATCTCAGGTGCTTCTGCTATTGATATGACTATGGATTTAAAAGAGATAGACGGGAAATCTATTGCCAAAAGAGGTAGAATTCCAGGTATTACCGAGAATGAAAGATTGGAAAAGGTTAAATGAGTAAGCGGTTAAGATGGATAAAAAGAAAAAATAATTAGGTGCAATTTATAGGGGTTAGGAAAATTAATCCTGCTCCTTTCACTTGACTAATTATGAAGACGGTGTTAAGATATTTTTTGCGAACAATTTTATGCGAGAGTGGCGGAACTGGCAGACGCGCACGTTTGAGGGGCGTGTGGGGTAACCTGTACGGGTTCAATTCCCGTCTCTCGCACCAGAGAAATCCTTGTAATCCTTATCTGGAAAGGGTTAACAAGGATTTTTTATTTGCATTATGCGATTCCTAAAACTAATAAGGATTAATACTAAATCCCTGGCAAAAGAAGACATTCAACAGTTTTTCTTCCCATAAAGTTTACCCCATTCGTGCATAGCATTTAGAATCGGTTTTAAACTTAAACCTATTTCAGATAAAGAATATTCTACTCTTGGAGGAATTTCCGGATATGTTTTTCGATTTATGAGTCCATCACGCTCCATTTCTCGGAGTTGTTGCGTTAACATTTTTTGGCTGATGCCATAAATGCTTCTGTTTAAATCCCTAAAACGTTTTGGACCGTGCATTAAGTCCCGCAGGATTAAAGCTTTCCACTTACTAGAGATTAAATTCACGGTTATTTCAATCGGACAAAGCATATTTATCCTCCGTAAAATTATAATAATTTGTAAATCTTGTTAGTTAGCTTCCTGACCTTAAAGGCATAGTATATTAGGTTATACTTCACCATAAAACTAACCCAATGGTAAGTAACATACTAGAAAGTGCCTACTTGATAACTAAATATACATTAGTTATTATATCGGTTATAAGTTGAACTATCAAGGATAGGGTTGATTCTAGATGTTTAGCTTAAATTATATAAAGTGAGGTATATATGGATGAACATAGAAGATATTAAAAGTCAGATTGTTGTCAACATTTATAACATCCCCAGCGATAAGAAGGTCCCTTTACATAAGCATGATAAACATTATGAGATTTTTTATTGTATAAAAGGAGATGGCTTTGGCGTATTGGAAGATGGTGAAATAGAGCTTGCAGCAGGGAAAGTTTTTAATGTGCCTGCAGGCGTTCTTCATTCATTGCGTTCTGACAGTGAGCTTTATGTTGCTTCTTTTTTGATCCCCGTGATTGGTGGTAAGTAGCTTATTTTTTAAAGGAGGAAGTAGTTGCCGTGACACTTTTTGGGGTTTTTATGAGTGCATTTGTAATAGGCTTTTCAGGGGCGATGATGCCTGGACCTATGTTAGGTGTCACGATTCATGGCAGTCTAAAAAAAGGTTATATAGCAGGTCCTCAGGTTGTCCTAGGGCATGGAATTCTAGAACTTATACTATTGTTTGCTATGATATTCGGGCTGAAAGATTTCTTTTCTAATCAAACAGTTGCTGGATATATTGGTGTCGTAGGAGGGATTTACCTTACATGGATGGGGGTTGGAATGATAAAGTCCAGCGTTCAAAAGGCAGTTTCTTTAGAAAACCAGGATGTCCATGGGTTTGAAGGGAAAAATTTGATTCTGGCAGGAGGAGTTGTAAGTGCAACTAATCCCTATTTTATCCTATGGTGGGCAACAACAGGAATTGAGCTAGTTCGTCAATCCTTGAGTGTAGGTTTGGCAGGAATTTTTTTGTTTTTTATTGGTCACATCTTAGCGGATTTAATATGGTACTCTGCAGTTTCAACTGCCTTTTCAAAAGGACAAAAGCTTATGAACGATGCCATTTATCATTGGCTCATTTTTATATTAGGGTTATTTATCATTGGATTTTCAACCTACTTCATCGGGAATGGGTGGAGGGTGTTATTCTACAGATAAGGTCAAAACTCTGCAATCATTAATAAATTGTTGCAGAGTTTTATTTTTAAAATTAATATGAATATTTTTTATTTAAGCGTGGGCAAGCATCCAAGTGACCATTATCTTATGACTCTGAACCAAAAATAGCTGCATATTGATTCTCCAAGGCAAATTTTCGTCCATTCCATTTTAGGGTTGTTTGAAGATAACCTAGAGCATCCGCGGCATATCTTCCTGAAATCCTCTGATATGCCAGCAATTCATATACTCCATTTGAGTCAAAATCTATGGGATATAGACCGCTTAATGGATTAACAAATCCTTCTATTGGTGTTTTAAGCTTACCGTTTGCATCGTATATTTCATTTAAGTAACTTTGATCTTTATAGGAAATATCAATTATGAATTTGCTGCCTTCTGTAATGTTTATTACCTCTACCTTGTAATTATCCAAATAATTAACTTGATATTTATAAGCTTCGTTAAACACACTATAGTCAAATAATAATCGAGGCATGTTTCCCACGTCTGAATAGATGTAGTAATACATAATTCCACCGCTTCCTCCTGAGGCGATGCTGATCATTATGTCTTTAATCCCATCTCCAATAAAATCTCCTAGAAACAGCGTGGGGTTATAACCAGTATCAGATTTAAGAGGAACATAATTTAATATGCCTGTGCATCCATCCTGAATAACAAGGGTAATACATTGAATAAAAGGGCTATCCATGGTTTTTACACCAGTAAGATAAACATTATCGGTTATCCCGTCGCCGTTTACATCTCCCTGCGCTGAGGAGACAATAATTGGATTCATTTGATATGAGTAATTATAGTTCTTATAAAACATATTTTTTCCTCCAAACTTAAATTTTACTATGGTATGCAAATTCCATTTGCTTAATATACCATATGCACTCCCTAATCTTTATGCCATTACTGAGAACATTAGAAAAACACGGCTTGCGCCGAGCCTTTGGCGAGTACGGAAGCCGATGTTGCTCTTATACTTATTACCTTGAAAAATTAATCT
>JBMOKT010000031.1:56745-222641 GCA_049323895.1 Bacillota bacterium
ATTAGAAAAACACGGCTTGCGCCGAGCCTTTGGCGAGTACGGAAGCCGATGTTGCTCTTATACTTATTACCTTGAAAAATTAATCTCTGGATAAGTATTAGAAAAACACGGCTTGCGCCGAGCCTTTGGCGAGACGGAAGCCGATGTTGCTCTTATACTTATTACCTTGAAAAAGTTAAACTTTCAAAATAAGTATAAAAAAAACCTGCCATTAGTACGGCAGGGTGTCTCTATGTAACAACTATTAACAGTTTATCCAACAGTGCAAAGTTCCCTTTTATCAGAAGAATCCATTGATTCACCAAATTCTTTTTCTAAAGACATCATAAAAATTTGGGTTTCGGTAGGGGGGACTAATCGACAGGCTGCCCAACAGTCTTCCTTAGTTTGACAATACCGGAGACAATCCCAATCGCGAAGCATGAGGTCTTCTAGTTTCATTTAACGTTACACCTCCATTAGGTTTTATGTTGCCTTCTAATAATATTGTATTCTGTATACAGTATAAATTCAACACTGTTTTTGAAAAATAAAAAAAATTTCAGAAATATTTTCTGAAATTTTTAAAATTCAACATAGTTATCTAATATTGCTATAGCAAGATGGCGTAAATAAAAGGGGTAAGGGCCACTATGGAAAACACGCGTACTATTTGTAAGACTGCTACCTTTGATACATCAGCTCCCATTTCATCAGCCATTACAACCATGGGCAGTGAACCGGCTGGTGCAGTGCCTAAGAGGCAGGTTGCCATATCCCACTTGGTAATTCTATGCAGGGTCCAGGCTAAGCCCAGTCCGCTGACAAAAGTAAGCAGTGAGAGAACCAGAGCTGGAAGCAGGAGAACGGGAAATTGCAGCATAGTTCCCTTGGTGACACCTAGTCCTATTATCCCTCCAACCCCCATAAAAGCAATATTATGTATATGTTTACTTGAATTTATATTAATTTTAAAGAACCTTGTATAAAAGAATACTCCAAATAAAGGTCCTACCAGGTCAGGGGCAGGTACATTAAAATAAGCGCAAATCATTGCTGCCCCAAAGGCTACTAAGCCTAATTTAGTCCATTCCAAAAGGGATTTGCCTTGTGATTCCTTTTTTTCCTTTGGTTGCTCAGTATTCTCCTTCCTGGGAAGGGGGTCGTACCTCTTAACTACAAAGGGAATCATAAAAAGTACAGTAAATATACGGAATGTTTGCAAAAGTGTTACCTTAAAGGTGTCTGCACCGAATGACATTGCTGTGACGCCCATTTCCGCTAATCCACCGGGGGAAGCGGAAAAAAAGGCAGTAGGAGGTTCGATGCCCATCCAGATTAATATCTCTCCAATTAAAACGCCGGTAACTATCATCCACAGACCAAGAAACAGTGCGATTTTTGTCAGTGTTTTATCTTCCAGGGTAAAACGAAGTCCAAGAAGACCACCTAAAGTAATAGCAAAAATTGATTTTAGGTGTGGCCAAAGTTCCAGTTGAAAACCGGATATGTTAACAAGGGCTAGAAAGGCAATGGGACCTAAAAAGTTTGCCATGGGCATTCTTAATAGGTTACCTATATGATAGCCCACGAAAATCAGAATAAGAAAAATTATATGATCCAATGTTTTCGGTCCTTTCACAGATAATCATAGTTTGTTGCGCAAAACTGATATAAAACCATCTAATATTTTATGGCTGAAAACAAATCCTTTCCGTTTATAAAAATCCAAAGCATTATCATTGCCATTTGAAACAAAAATAAAGTAATCCTCAATATTGTCAAATTGATTTAACCACTCCATTGACATACTGAAAAGCACGGATCCAATTCCTTTCTCTCTATATCCATCTTTAATATAAAACTGTGATAAACAGCCAACATTATTTTTGCTGACTGAAGAAAGGTCAAAAAAGGTGGCAAAATTATTTGCATATGCTTCTTTGGGAGAAATGTTAGAATATACATAACCTACTATTTTTTCTTCATCCCTCACTATTACAATATAGTTGTGTAAGGCATTTTTTATGGAAGGAATCATCCGTGTCTCAAAGCTCATGTTGTCAAATAGTTCTGGCTTTATAATTGCCTTTGACTTTTGAAAGACCATAAGTTCATTGCATAAATCTCTGCAATAATCAGCTTTTTCAATTGGAATAACTTCATATTTTATATTCATATTTACACATCCTTAAAAAGTGCTTTATACTTGTATAAAGTCGTGGTAATGATGTATTTTATATATTCTTCGAAATTCTCCAATAAATATATTACCACACCTGTCTCTAATTAGGTACTGGATGCTTTAGCAAATTTAAAAAGGGTAAATTTACTTCTTTACAAGTAAATTTACCCTTTTTTGAATTTATTGAAAGCATAACTTTTACAAGCTAATAAGTATATGAGCAACATTGGCTTCTGCAGTCGCCAAAGGCTCGGAGTAAGCCGTGTCTTATGATTAAACTACTTAAATTCCAAACTTCCCAGAAGAGGTATCAATAAACAAAGGAATGTGAGGAGGCATAAATGTATAGATAATGAAGGCAGCTGTTATAAGAGCCAACATTGTAAGGGAGCAATAAAACCAATAGTGGTGTATCTTATCATAGGAGTATACGTATAATGCTAGTATCTGAGCAACTATTACACTAATAAAGAAGGAAGAGATATCAAGGAAAAGGGAGTGAATACCCAATGCTCCCGTATAAGTATAATAAAATGTTAAAATAAACAAAGGGCTTATTAGTGCTGAAATGGTGCATGAAAAAATCCATTGAGACCCATTAATTTTTTGGTTTTTCTCTAAAAATAAATACCCTGAAAACCACCAAATTAAAGTTGGCCAAAATGCCATTTTTAAGTGTTCCCATACGCTTTCGTTTATGGGGGCAAAGATACCAACAATTATCAGATTGCCTGACCAATCATAGACAAAGTGCAGCAGGGTCCCCATTAAACTTATAAACGCAATCCCTAAAAGAATCCAGTACCTAACAGGATTCTTTGCATTTATAGTTTTCGATGTAATTACCACTTAACCACCTCCTGGTAATAGTATATTGATATAAATGGTATTTTATGGCCGGTTATACTTACGTAAAAAGAACAGACCTAAATCGGGACAGGTATTGTTAAATATGAAATAACTTAAGCTAAGTCCTTCTATTATTAAAAACTTTTCGTCTATTTTGTACACACTAAAAAAACTAATGGTGTGTTTTTACTTTTTAACAATATATTAACTTAAGAATCCCTAAATTATATAATAAATCATGTATAATACTATCAAATATATATTTTTGAGAGGTAACTTAAATGCCCATAGGTCCTAGAATTCTAAAAACTGGCTTAGCTGTTGCCATAAGTATGTATATCTGCCTTTTTTTTAATATACAGCCTGCTATTTTTGCCGCTGCTGCTACGGTTGTCAATCTGCAGCAGTCGGTAGGCAAAAGCCTGCGCAATGCTTATGAACAAATAATTGTGCATTTTATTGCCGTAGGTATCGGTATTTTACTGGGTTTAATCATAAGTTTTCAGCCCCTAAGCATGGGAATTGCAACAATATTGATTATTACAATTTGCACAAAAGTATTAAAATGGAAGACCTCAATCTCAATGGGGGTTGTAGCGGCCATATTTATCTTAGGCTCCCCGGAAAGTGAATTTCTTTATCATGCTTTGGATCGGTCATTAACTATATTTATTGGATTGGGTGTAGCAATAATTATTAATGTTTTAGTTGCCCCGCCCCAATATAGTCATATAATTGTTGAAAAATTAATTGAATTAAATAATTTAACAAGCGAATATTTCCAACAATCGGTATACAGCTTTCTAAATTTGTCTGTTCCAACTTTAGAGAGCAGAAATAAAACAGAAGGGCTTTATAAAAAATTACTGGCAGATGCGGAAAGGTACTATGAGCTATTCTCAAATGAGTGGAGTTTTGGAGACAATAAAATCAATGAAAACGAAAAGGAATTCTTTAATGACTATATTTCCTATAATAAAGGTCTGTGGCAGAGATCAAAGGATATTCTGTTTTTGGCAGAGGAAAGGATTGAAAGGCGTAAAAATGCCAAAGAACCGCCTATTAGCCCTCAGTTTAGAGATATTTTAGATTTATTAAATAATGCTTTGGAAATTACAATTCAATATAATCGGGAATTACAAAGAAAAGTAAAAGGTGAGGAAACGGAAGCTTTTCCGGAGCCAAGGATTTGGAGCAAGCTGGAGGTAATAGTAAATCACTGGCATGACCACTTTCCTTCCGGAAGCTTTTATCTCCATGCCTTAATAGAAATTTCTTTAGTAACATATAAGATCCGCTGGGCTGCTAAAGAATCTGCCAATTTGTTAAATAAAAAAGTCCTTTGAATTAAATAATTTTTGAAGTCATCTGGCTATGTAATAGAGACGCTCATTGCAGCTTTAACATGTTCCTGACATTTGATAATTTTGAAGAAATTGTTGTACATGCTGTCAATCTGGGGGACGATGCAGATACAGTCGAGGCAGTAGTCGGAGGATTGGCAGAAATATTTTATGGATTTGCAGAGATTCCCCCTAGGTTGGTAGAAAAGCTACAAAATAAGGAACTTTAGATAAATTGATTGGACAACTGTATAATATCAGTCAGCAACAAGAAAAAGTAGGAAAATTGTTTACGAGATGATAAAATTTAAATATGCTGATATTTAAAAGGGAGGTACTTTAATGATAATTTCTCATGCAAAAGATGTTCAAGGAATCAATTATAATGAAAACGTTTTAAAGAAAGTCTTAATCTCTCCTGAAGTAGGTTGGAAAGATTATGTTATGCGCTTGTTTGAGCTAAAGCCCGGCAAAGATTCTTGCTCTATGAGACACACCCATGAATGGCCTCACATTGTTTACATACTTGGGGGTACCGGTAAGGTTCATTTAGATGGTACTGATCATGAAATTAACGCAGGCTCTTTTTCTTATATTCCAGGTGGTAAACTTCATCAGTTTATCAATACTGGTGATGACATCCTATCTTTTATTTGCATAGTTCCCCCCGAGGGAGATGTTTAATTAGAAGGTGGAATTAAGTTTAAGTATTAAGGACACTGATAAATAATGATTAATGAATATAAAACACTGCTTCAGCCGGGGGTAGCGGAAATATACATTGAGAAATCGCGGTTTATTGGATATTCTGCACCTGTTGCCTCAGAACAGGAGGCTGTGGCTTTTATTGGAGAAATAAAAGCCAGGCATAACGATGCTGCTCACAATGTGCCTGCTTATGTTATAGGAATGGGTAATGAAATACAAAGATATTCCGATGATGGGGAGCCTTCAGGTACTGCAGGTATTCCTATCCTGGAAGTAATTAAAAAAGAGGATTTGCGCAATGTAGTAATTATAGTTACCAGATATTTTGGAGGAATTAAACTAGGCACTGGTGGCTTAATAAGGGCTTATACCAAGGGAGCCAAGATTGCAGTAGATGCGGCTCCAATAATTACCAAAAGGCTTCATAAGCTTTTTCAGGTAGAAATAGAATATACCTTGTTAGGCAAGGTGCAAAATGAAATTATACAGAGCGAATATATTATAAAAGAAGTTAAGTATGACCATTTAGTTCATTTTTTTGTTTATGTACCGTTATTTAAAGAAAAATTATTCCAAAAACAGCTTATTGAATTGACCAATGCCAGGTGTGAAATGGCAGAAGAGGGTTTAGAATATCTAATAGTAAAAAAGTAGTTGACTTTTAAAAAACGCAGGGGAACAATTGCCCCAAGCGTTTTTTATTTTATAATTAAAAAGAATTGTGTATAAACTATTTAAGAAATTAAAAGAAGCATTGTAAATAAATGTTTATCGTAAAATTATATTGCCTCTAATAAGAAGCTTATAGTATAGTTATAAAGTTATTACTTTTTAGGGGGTATTATGAGCAGATGTTTGATCCTTTATTAAAGCTGCAGGTTCTAAACCAATTCTGGTTAACATTGTTACTAGTTATTCCTATGGTTTTAATAGCTAGAACTGTGGTAGCAGGAACAAGGTATTCACCAATTTTAATAATAGTTATTTTTGGACTGGCAATGGGATTTGTACTTGTAAGAAGCGGGGTTGCAACCCCGGGATTAGCTGAGTTTCCAATAGTTGATTTTCTTAGCAAGGTGACTTTGGTGGCCCTTACTGTATCCTTTTTTGTAGGGGGACAGGAATTGAGGAAAATCCTGGGCGGCATGGATATTGGAAATGATGATTGGGTAGTACCATCAACCCAGGAAGTTGTTTTGGGGACAAACAGTACCCAAATGTTTTTCTTAATCAGGACTTATTTTTTATTGTTAGGAATAGAGGGGCTGTCCCGCATCATTTTAGGATTAGGGGCAGCAGACAGCTTATCTAGGTATTATTTGTTGATAGCTTATCTTGGTTTAGTAGGAGCTATTATCTTAATCGACCCTAAAGCAACAGTGAAAAATAAAGCCCAATATATCAGAAAAGGTGTATACGAGATAGCAGCTATTATCCTGGTATTGTTTATTTCGTATCATATTGCTGCCTGGATAAAACCCATTATAGCTCTGCCCCAGATATTTTTTGCCATGATTCTCTCTGCTTCGTTAGGAGCCATTCTCTATAATTGGAAAGCAGGTCCCAGTGTAAGGGCTCTTTTATTTGCCGGTATCCCTGTGGTACTTGCTGCAAACTTCATGGTGGGCGGTTCAAGAATAGCAGAGGCCTTTACTTTAACAGGCATGAATTCAGTAATGACCTATGGTTTCTTTGGTCAGTTATTCTGGATGTTTACCGGACTGGCTCTTCTAATTTTCCTAGGAGGAGCAAATCATGTCCGCAATTTGGCCCCGGGTATGGCGGGAGCCCTATCCCATTCGGGACTAACCGGTGCTTGTACGGCGGGGGATTTGGGAAACAAAGCTGCAAGCCGCGCACCTATAATGATAAACATACCTTTCTTTGGACACGTTTTTGTGTTTTCTATTTTGGCCGTTAGTGCACAAAGGGAAAGCCTGGTAGTCAGTTGGGCATTGCTAATTGCCCTGATTGGGATAGTACTGACGGTTATTTCATTGCGTACTTTAAAGGGAGCTCAAGGAAATGATGCAGCTGAGGTAAAAGGTTTAATGCAATTTTCCATGGGCTGGCAGTTAACTGCAGTTTTTGGAGGACTTATACTATTAAATATTGGAGAAATGCCTATGGGTTATGCTGCCATGGCACAGAGCTCCGCCCTTTCCCACTTTGGGCTTTTTGCTGCTATACAAGGCGGCATGTTTGGCAGCACCGCTGCTGATCTGATACCTTTTATCTTTGCCATGCCCTTTTTGGCTCATCCCTTAGTCTTTGGGATGTTCGGGAAAGCCATGGAGAGCGAGGGGAGAATGCCCTCAAAGATTGTACTATTACTAGCCTTAATCGGTCTCATTGGGGTTTTATACGGGGTTTTCTTTGCAGGGTAGATGTATATCTATATATTCTAGGAAGAAGTAAATGAAAATTACAAAGTTGACCTTCAGGATCAGCCATAGAAAATAGTATGTTCCCATACTTGAAGATTGATAAATATTGACAAATTTTAAGTTTAAAATAAATTTTTACACTTGACGAATCCTGTATTAGAGAATATACTGCTAATAAATAGTTTAGAATAGTAAGAATAGTAGACAACAAAAAAGTTGGGTTGAGTTGAGAGAGTTGAGAATAGCTTATAGTATCAGTGAGTATTTGTACTTGCTTTTATTTGAGTATCTAATCCAGAGTCTCTCGTACTCTGGATTTTTTATATTTTAAGTACGATGATAGGGAATAGTAAGTGAAGTTGAGCTAGGTTCAGAGAGCGAGGTCACCGGCTGTAAGCCTTGCCCCATGCTTTTTACTGAATGGACCCTGGAGTTGCGGGCTGAACAATGATTTAAGTAGGCTGGTACGGGTGCTCCCGTTATAGGGCAAAGCCCTCGATTTGTATATCGGCGGCAGATAAGTGAGGCTGTCTAGCAGCCTAACTAGGGTGGTACCGCGGTTAAACTCGTCCCTTTCGGAGGGCGGGTTTTTTATTTTTGTGGACATTCTTCACCGCGAGACCAATCCATACATAGAGATGTGGACCAATCCCTATGACAGGAGGAATATAAGTAAATGTATGATTTAAAGGTAATTGTGGAAGAAGTAAGAGGTTTTTGTGATATGCCTATGAGCCCTGGCGACTATTTTGAAGTAAAAGGCGGCAGGATTTATATTCCCGCAGGCAAGTATATTTGCTTATGGGCATTGCAAAGTATGATGCCTTTCTTGCCCCTGAAGCAAAGAAATATTGCTGAAGAGAATGATTGGGTTCCCTATACTAAAAGAATAAGCTGTCCCGACCCAAATGGCTTAGTCATTTATCGTATAGAGACTATAGACCAGGCAACACAAAAAATAGTAGAGAATGCAAAAAGAGAACAAAGTGATATAAAGCCGAGAATTATTGTAGATGAAAGAAAGTGTACCGGCTGCAGAGCTTGTGAGACTGCTTGCAGTTTTCAGCATACCGGGAGCTTTTGCGGAGAAAACTCCCGCATTAGGGTTGAGAAAAATGAAATCGAGGGTAAAGACACTCCTTTAGTATGCAGGCAATGCGGAAATGCCCTTTGTATTCAGGCATGTCCTGCCGATGCACTTGCAAAAGATAATAAAACCAAGGCTGTTATGGTTGATGAAAATAGATGCACTGGATGCAAAGCATGCTCTTTGGCTTGTCCTTTTCACAGCATACATTTTAGCCATAAAACCGGGAAAGCTCTAATCTGTAATTTATGCGGAGGCGACCCTGTCTGTATTAAAAGATGTCCGGTAGAAAGCATTTCCTTTGGCAGCAGCTTAAGGTAGTTGAAAGGAGCAGAGAAATTATGCTGGGATACTGCAAAAAAGCTTTAAGGATAAACCTAACCAATGGAGAAATTATAACAGAAGATCTCCCCCAAGAATTTATAATAGATTTCCTAGGGGGGAGGGGCATGAATATGAAGAGGTTGTATGATGAGGTTCTCCCTGGGGTTGAGCCGCTAGGTCCTGATAACAAACTTATTATCGGTGTTGGTCCCTTAACAGGAACTCTTTTTCCTGGTTCAGCCAGGGTCAATTTTTCCGCAAAATCACCTCAAACAGGAATATTGGGAGATTCCAATGCCGGAGGTTTTTTTGGACCGGAATTAAAATTTGCTGGTTTTGACCAGGTCATTATCGAGGGTGTTTCCACAACGCCCGTATATATATATATCAATAATGGCAAAGCAGAGATACGTTCGGCAGATTATCTCTGGGGCAAGGATGTATTTGCCACCAATGAGGCAATTATTGATGAATTAGGGGATTCAAGAGTACAGGTAGCTACTATAGGACCTGCTGCAGAGAACGGTGTTAAATATGCCGGTATTTTTTGCAATCTTGTTCGGGCGGCAGCCAGGACGGGGATGGGTGCGGTAATGGCTTCTAAAAACCTGAAAGCAATTGCAGTAAGAGGTACTATGGATATAAAATGCGCTGATCCTGTAAAGTTTAAAGTGATTATAAACAAAATAGACCAAGATATTATGAATCATTCCGAATATCAAACCCGTCTGCTTTTAGGTACAACAAAATTGGTTCATGCCTTAAATGAAGCTGGATGTTTAGCTACCAGGCATTTTCAAACAGGTAGATTCGAGTATGCGGAGCAGGTCAGTGGGGAGGCTTTAGCTGAAACATATAAGAAAAAGTCAAAGGGGTGTTTTGCTTGTACCATTCCCTGCAGCCGATTTTTTGAGATTGCCGAAGGCGAGTATCAAGGGTTAAAAAGTGAAGGTCCCGAATTTGAAGGGTTGGCAGGCTTTTCCTCTAGGGTTGGAATTAGTGATTTAGGTGCTGCCTTAAAAGGTGTAGATTTGTGTAACAGATATGGTATGGATGTAATATCTACGTCAGAATGTATATCCTTTTCCATGGAGCTGTTCGAAAAAGGAATAATAACCATTGAGGATACTAAAGGGCTTGATCTTAGCTGGGGTAATAGTGAGGCGGTATTGGCATTGGTTGAAAAAATTGCCTATCGAAAAGGTTTTGGTAATGTCTTAGCCGATGGTGTTGTAAAAGCGGCGGAGTACATTGGTAAAGGAAGCGAAAAGTATGCGATGCATGTAAAAGGTTTGGAGATTTTTCAGGCTGATCCTAGGGGATTAAAGGGTTATGCATTAGGCTTGGCAGTGGCCACTAGGGGTGGGGACCATTTACGCTCGGAGCCTTCCTTTGAATTTTACGAAGACCCCCAAGAGGGAATCAGGAGGTTTGGGGTCGCGGAGGCTGCCTTTAGGTTGGAGTACAAAGGGAAAGGTAAAGTAGTCAAATTTTATGAAGAGCGGGCAGCATTAGCCGATTGTCTGAATGTCTGCAAGAATACTCTAGTAAATATGGAGATACTGTCTTTTAAAGAAGCGGCAGAAATATTACAAGCTTTAACAGGTTTAGAGTTTACTGAAGAAATGCTGCAGAAATCTTGCGAAAGAATAGTAAATCTGGAGAGGGCTTATATTGTCAGGGAGGGTATACGGAGAGAAGACGATACTTTACCTGAAAGATTTTTAATAGAACCGCTTCCTAAAGAATGCGGACCCTCCCACGGCAATGTTGTTGAGTTGGAACCCATGCTTAATGAATATTATTTAGAGCATCAATGGGATAAAGAAACGGGGATACCTTTACAGGCAAAACTGCTTGAGCTTGGATTGGAGGAAGTGGTTGAGGACTTGGAGAAGCGGGGTATTTTATACTTATTATAAAGTATAACTTTTACAAGGTAATAAGTATAAGTGCAACATCGGCTTCCGCATTCGCCAAAGGCTCGGCGCAAGCCGTGTTTTCTAATACTTATTTTAGAAAGTAATAAATTTACAAGGTAATAAGTATAAGTGCAACATCGGCTTCCGCATTCGCCAAAGGCTCGGCGCAAGCCGTGTTTTCTAATAAAGGGGAATTGGTTATGGAGTATACTATTGAAGTTGAATACTTAGGAACAATTAGACTTCTTATTAAAAAGAAGTTTGATATATACACTTTTACTACGAGTCCTACATTAGGATTACTGGTACAAGAGATAGGGAGGAGATATGGCGAAGGATTAATGAAGGAATGTGCAAAGCTAGTGTTTGTAAATTATGCACAGGGGAGTGGGATAGGCAGATTTTATAGGCTGCCTAAAGATGACAATGTTTTATTAGAAGAGAACAGTATAGTAAAAATTCTCAATGTCATTACCGGAGGTTAAGAAAGGAGTTTAGTTTAGATGAGCGAAGTTTTAGTTGAGACAAGTAAGGCAGCAGGTTTAGGAGTAAAGCCTGCATTAAAAAGGGATCTTGGCGTTTTGGAAAGCTATGCAACTTTAATCGGCATTTTGATTGGTTCAGGAATTTTTGTGGTTACAGGTCAGGCGGGTGCAGTTGCGGGTCCATCTGTACCCTTGGCGTATTTACTAATGACACCAATTATTTTAGCCACCGCCCTGGCGTATATGGTATTTATGAGCACACCCCTAGGAAATTCTCCGGGAGGAGCGTACATCCATATTAGCCGCACCCTTAATTCCTATTACCTCGGATATATAGCCATGTGGCTAAAATGGGTTGCCTTCATCGGAGCCTTAGGAGTATTGTCTTTATCTCTGGGCGAATACTTCACCTTTTTCCTGCCAAATGCTAATCCTGTCCTAATAGCCACCTTGGTTTTACTATTTTTCTTTGTGGTAAACCTGGTTGGGGTTAAGATTTATGGAAAAGTCCAAGTAGTTATGTTTTTTCTGCTTTTATTAGCCATCTCGGTATTGGTTATTCCCGGTCTATTTGCTGTAAAAGCGGCAAATTATCAGCCCCTTTTCCCGTTTGGAGTAAAAGGAATGTTTGCCGTAATGCCCAGTTTGTTTATGTCTTATGCCGGTTTTGAGGCCTTAGCCCAAACTGCAGGAGAAACTAAGGATGCCCGTAAATCAATTCCCAAAGTATTTCTAAAAGGAATTCTCATTGCTGTATTAATCTATGTCTTAATGTCTTTTGTGGCTTTTGGAGTAATGCCTTATGGGGAACTTGCCCAATCTAAATCTGCTATGGCCGATGCAGCTAATAGTTATTTACCCTTAGGTGCTGCTTCTATTGTAGCAATAGGTGCAATAATGGCTTTTAGCACATCCATTAATTCTACATTGATGGTTCCGGCTAGAATACTTTATGTCTTGGCAGAAGAAAGAATGATTCCTAATTTCCTGGCAAGATTAAACCCTAAGTACAGTACACCGGATGTATCATTAGCAATAAGTACAGGGTTGGCTATATTTCTCTTATGGACCAAAACATTGGGATACATGCTGAATGTTGCTTTACAGGCCATGTTCCTGCTTTATATATTTCATGGCATAGCCTTAATACTTTTACCCTTTGTCAGGAAAGAGCTTTATGAAAAAGCTCAAGTAAAGCTTAGTGCAGGTTTATTGGTAGTGATAGGATTATTTTCAATAGTCTGTATGATTTTGTTCAGCTATACCATGATTCTTTCGGTAATTAAACTGTTTGTTATATGGGTAGCAATTGGTACTATCCTTTACTTATATGAAAGAAGGACTGCAAGGAAAGAAGGTTTTGATTATTCATCCAATCTAAAGGCATGGATCAATGAAGAATAAATGCAGAATTTAAAATTGAATACAAAATAAATTTTGCCGTGTAATATTTGAAAGATTTTTCAAACAGGAGTACAATAATAAAAGACCTTAGGAAAAAAATCCAGGGGTCTTTTTTTATATTATTAGAAAGTATAACTTTTACAAGGTAATAAGTATAAGTGCAACATCTGCTTCCGCATTCGTCAAAGGCTCGGCGCAAGCCGTGTGGGAATAAATAAGGTAGAAACTATGAATGACCAGTTGCAAGTAATCATTTAGGCAAACTAAGTTATAAAATAATTAGCTAATAAGGTTTATTTTGAAGGGTTTTATCATCTTAAGGCGAAATCAATTTTATGTTGTTTATTAATAATATGCCAGAATTAGAGGAAAGCTGGTGCTAACATGCCCTCTCAGGTTAAATTTGGTAAAGGTTTTGAATATGCTTGTTTAATATACCTCTACCGAGAATTGTCTGTAGAACAACAGGTAGATGTAATTATGGATGCTTCATTTCATAAAACAAGGCAATCTTTTGAGGAACTAGATAACAAAAATCAAATTGAGATGCTTAATGCTGCACAAGCAGCAGCAAGGGTTCTTATAAGGTTGGAACCAAATTTAATTGCTTCTCAGGAAAATAGTCCATTATACCTTTCTATTCAGCCTGATAATAGAGGAAGGGTTGGCGATGTAAGGGACGTTTTGGCAATGCGAAGGCAAAATGACTGGGAGGTAGGCATTTCTGCAAAACACAACCATGATGCAGTCAAACATTCCCGGTTGTCCTTTACCATTGACTTCGGATTGGAATGGTTTGGTATACCTTGCTCACAAAATTACTTTCAGACGATAAGACCACTCTTTGAAGAGTTAAAAGAATTAACAACTTCCGGTCAGCTGTGGAGAAATATAAATAATAAATCAGAAAGATTTTATATTCCCCTTTTAAAAGCTTTTTTAAAAGAACTTAGACAGCTTGATGAGAATAACCCGGGTATTGTGCCAATGCGGCTCTTAAGTTATCTATTAGGAAGAAATGACTTTTATAAGGTAATTGCTAACCGTTCAACACAAACAACAACTATTCAAGCATTTTCTCTTTATGGAACACTTAATAGGGCTGCTGGGAAAATTCAACCACAAACAAAAATTCCTAAATTAAAACTTCCCAATAGATTTTATAATTTAGATTTCAAACCAGGTAATGCAAATACAATAATAATTGCATGTGATGAGGGTTGGACAATAACAGCAAGAATACATAATGCATCATCCTATGTTGAGCCAAGTTTAAAGTTTGATATAAAACTGGGAGGAAATCCACCTTCTTTATATACCCATCATGAACCTTGGAATTAAATAGTAAAAGTTCTTGACAAAAATTGGTGTTTCTAATATTGTTTGATTAGAACATATGTTCGGGAGAGCGGGTAATACCTTTATTTAATACTTATTCCGCAGTCGCCAAAGGGTCGGCGCAAGCGTGTTTTCTAATATTTTTTTATTTGGGAGATAAATATGAAAATTGTTAGTCTTTTTGCTGGTGCAGGTGGCATGGATTTGGGATTTGAAAAAGCTGGATTCAGTGTTGTTTGGGCAAACGAGTATGATAATACTATTTGGGAAACCTATGAAAAAAATCATGATGCTTTTTTAGATAAAAGGGATATTAGACATATTAAGTCAATGGATATTCCCTCTTGTGACGGCATAATAGGAGGACCCCCTTGTCAGAGTTGGAGTGAAGCAGGTGCATTACGAGGTATTAATGATGAGCGGGGGAAACTATTTTATGAATTTATTAGGGTCTTAAAAGATAAAAAACCTAAATTTTTTGTAGCTGAGAATGTATCGGGTATGTTAGCTGATATTCATAAGTCCGCAGTGGAAAACATAATAAAAATGTTTAATGATGCTGGATATAGCATCAACATTAAGCTTTTAAATGCAGTTGACTATGGCGTCCCTCAGGACCGTAAAAGAGTTTTTTACATTGGTTTTAGAAAAGACTTGAATGTGAAATTTGAATTTCCTACTCCACATGAAAAGAAATTGGTTCTAAAGGATGCAATTTGGGATTTGAAAGATACCGCATTGCCAGCCCTAGAAAAAAATAGAACAAATGGTGATGGATGTGTTGTTCCTAATCATGAGTTTTTAATTGGAGATTATTCATCAATTTATATGTCTCGTAATAGAGTGCGTTCTTGGGAGGAACCTTCATTTACTATCCAGGCAGGTGGAAGACATGCTCCTATCCACCCCCAAGCACCTAAGATGCTCTTCATTGAACAAAATAAAAGAATATTTGTTCCAGGTAAAGAACATTTATATCGAAGACTGAGCATTAGAGAGTGTGCCCGTATTCAAACATTTCCTGATTATTTCCGACTTTTTTATAAAGATTTGACTAATGGCTATAAAATGATAGGTAATGCAGTTCCTGTTGAATTAGCCTATAATGTTGCTTCCTCAGTAAATTCGGTTTTAGACAAAGTGAATAATTATTCCGAGGAGAAAGCATGTTAAAACTACCCTGCATTGTAAAGAATGCAGGGTTTATTTCGATTAAAATCTGATAAGATAATAATCAAAGTAAGATGAATATGGGAAAGAAGTGATGTGGATTGCAAATTGGAATCGATATAGGGGGTACCACCACCGACGGTGTTTTACTACATAAGGGAGAAATTTTAAGGTCAGCAAAACATCTTACAGTTGAAAATGACCTCCAAATATCTATCTTTGCCGTTCTCGATGAATTGACCCGAGGGGTGGACAAGAGCAATATCGCCAGAGTAGTCCTAAGTACTACCTTGGTTACCAATATCCTGGCGACCGGAAGGGGAGACGAAACTGCTTTAGTTCTTATCCCCGGACCGGGATTAAACTTGGGAAACATGCGGTTATTTCCCAATACCTATATTGTCGAGGGAGCAACCGATTTTAGGGGCAGGATAATTGAGCCTCTAAATGAAGAACAGGTCAAAAAAACAGGTAAGTTAATTTCCGATGCAGGTATAAAAAAGGTGGCAGTAGTAGGCAAATTTTCTCCAAGGAACAATAAACATGAACAAAGGACTAAAGAATTGTTATTACTGCATGACCCTCGATTAGAGATTACTTTAGGCTATGAGATTTCCGGTCAGCTTAACTTTTTGCGTCGTGCAGCAACTTCCTATTATACTGCAATGACTAAAGACAAATGGACAGCCTTTGCTCATAGTATTGAAAAAGCGTTGAGGGTAAGAGGTATAGCCTGTCCTATCAGTATATTGAAGGCTGATGGTGGTACTATGCCTTTAGCGGTCTCTGTAGAAAATCCTTGTGAAACAGTTTTTACCGGACCTGCAGCTAGTGTCATGGGTGCTTTTGCCATAACCGGGGATGAACAAACCTCTCTTGTCATAGATATTGGCGGAACAACAACAGATTTAGGACTTATCTTGGAAGGAAGTCCTCTTTATGCATCAAAAGGGGCAGTTATCGAAGGGTATTATACCAGTATTCGGGCTTTTAATGTAAGCTCTATACCCCTGGGGGGTGACAGTGCCGTAAGATTAAAAGACGCTGAATTGATTATCGGTCCTGACCGGGTTGGGCTGGCAGCCTGCTTCGGTGGTCCTGTGGCTACCCCCACAGACGCTTTAAATATCTTAGAAGACAGCCAACTGGGTGATGTAAGTCTTTCTATGTCAGCCTTGGATAAAATTGCTCAACCATTAGGACTGACAATAATAAAAGCTGCTGAATTAATAGTAAATAAGTTTGTTAAAAGCATAGAAAAAAGTATTTATGGGATGTTTAAAAACTGGGAGCAAGAGCCTTTATATAAGGTATATGAAGTAGTAAATAAACGTTCGGTTAAATTGGATAAAGTTGTAGGGATTGGTGGTGCTGCCAAAGCATTTGTTCCCCTTGTTGCCTCTCGCCTGGGTTGCGATTTTTTAGTCCATGATTATGCTCCTGTTGCCAATGCTTTAGGGGCTGCAGTTGCTAGACCTACTCTTTCTATTATCTTGCATGCCGATACCCAGCAGAAACATTATTACTTGAATGTTGATGGCATCTCTGGGCAGATTCCTAAAGATTTCAGCCTTGTCCATGCAAAGGAAAGAGCTATTCAACATTTACAGCAGTTAACCAAGGAACAAGGGTTAGAACAGTATGCAGACCAATATGATTTTTTCCTGGAGGAACAATTTAATACTATCAGCGGCTATTCAACAACAGGAAAAATATTTGATATTGGCATCCAAATTGCCCCTGGTGTCATAGATGAATTTAAGGAGGGCAGAAGCTGATGAAAGAAACAAATGGTAATGGGCGGACAGGGCTGGTTTTTTTTCCCGCTTTTGATTGGGCTATTTCTCCCACCCACCCCGAAAGGGAGGAAAGGCTTTTATATACTCGTGACCAGCTTTTTGAAGAGGGGATTATGGACCTTCCCCAGATTTTGCAGCTTGAGCCGCGGCTAGCAGATTTAAAAGATATTGCACGGGTGCACTTTTGTATTCCTGATGCTGCTGCACAGGCAACTAAACCCCATCTTATTGCTGCAGGCAGTTCGATTGTTATTGCCGATGCTTTTATGAAAGGGGAAATTCAAAACGGTTTTGCCCTGGTACGTCCTCCTGGTCATCATGCCATGAGGGTTGTCCATGGCAATCGGGGATTTTGCAATGTTAACAATGAAGCTGTTATGGTTGAACACTTACGCTCACAATATGGCGTAAAACGAATTGCAATTATTGATACAGATGTTCACCACGGCGATGGGACCCAAGATATTTATTGGCATGACCCGGACATTCTTTTTATTTCCTTTCACCAGGATGGCCGCACTCTTTATCCCGGGACAGGCTTTATGGATGAATTGGGAGGGCCATTGGCCTACGGTACTACGCTGAATATACCTTTGCCGCCAGGAACTACCGACCAGGGAATCCTCTTGGTACTTGAAAATCTGGTTATTCCTGTGTTGAAAAAATTCCGACCGGAGCTGGTTATTAATTCAGCAGGGCAGGATAACCACTATAAAGACCCCTTAGCAAATATGAGTTTTTCAGCCCAGGGATACGCAACCCTAAATAAAATGCTAAAGCCTGATATTGCTGTTTTAGAGGGAGGATATTCCGTTGAGACGGCGCTACCCTATGTCAACATGGGTATCATTCTGGCTATGGCAGGTATTGATTATTCTAATGTCTATGAGCCGGACTTCAAAAAACATGTTTTTACAGAGGAACCGGAAAGGTTAAGGCTGTTAGAGGGAATAGTAAAACGGCACCTTGAAGCATTTGACAAGAAGGAAGAGGTCCAGGCAAAAAACCGTGAAAAAGCCGGGGCACATGTTGAGAGGAAACGCCATATTTATTACGATACCGACGGCATTAGCGAGAAACAGCAGGAAGCACTTAAAATCTGCAATGAATGTCCAGGGTTTTTAACCATAGATTCTCAAGCTTCCCGTTCATGGGGGAATAAAGATTTAAGGGTTTATTGCATCATGATTCCTATACAAGCTTGCCAACACTGCCAGGAGGAAGCAAGAGAGAAATATAAAAAAATGTGCCGGAATACAGGTGGAAATTACCAATATATCTACCTTCAGGACCGTGCAGTCGATATTTACAAGCGGCATGACTGCTGTAGGCAAAAGGAGATTGTATTGTAGCAAAAATTTGATAAATGCTTAATTGAGGATAATCTGGGAGGTGAATATATAATAGAGTATAAGAAATTTCTGAAAATTTAAATATAAGTATTTACATGGGTAGGGCAAATATTTTATAATAATTATAGGACCTGGTGGCTGGGCGGTCTGACCACCTGACGTCTGAAGGAGAGACGAGATGTGTTTAAACCTGTAAAAAACGAAAAAATGTATATTAAAATTGCTGACCAAATTAAGTCACTTATTAATGAAGGGGTTTTAAAGGTAGGGGATCGTCTACCATCGGAAAGGGAACTTTCAGCACAATTTAACGTAAGTAGATCTACAGTTAGAGAGTCATTAACTTCTTTAGAAATATTAGGACTGATTGAGGTTAGGACAGGTTTGGGGACCTTTGTCTGCAAACCAAACCAACTAGATAACAATATCATTGGGGAAGAACTAGAAAGCAATATAAGTCCTACTGAGTTGTTTGAAGCGCGTTTGATAATAGAGCCCAAACTTTCACAATTAGCTGCTCAACGTGCAACAATTGAAGATGTTGAGGAGATGGCAAAAGTAATTGAGCAGGCAAAACATCTTGAACAAAATGAGATTGATAAATTTGAGGAACTAGATAGGAAGTTTCATCTTTTAATAGCTAAAGCTGCCAATAACGAAGTTTTGTATAGGTTTGAGGAGAATATCAATAGTGAGCGCCTTGGAAAACTTTGGGGAAACATGAAAGTAAAAAGTTTACAAAAAGAGGGTCGAATGGGTAGATATAAGGTTGAACATCAGGAAATTTTTGACTCTATTCGGGAACGTAACCCGGCATTAGCGGAAAAGCTAACTAGAAAACATCTACTGGATATTAAAAAGAATATTTTTGGGGAATAGAAATTACAGCATATTATTCTTATCTTGTGGGAAATGTTTTGGACATAAGAATATTTAAATTGTTGGAAGTCCCGCCTCAATATTTTAGTTAATGGAGGATAGATACCCGTTGGAGTTGGGTAAATCAAGCAACTATTGTAATCTTATAAAATACAGTTAACTGATAATTTTAGAGGCGGGAGAGTTTAGGGGGTGAGAGTTTCTTTAAGGTTATAGGTTTACCCAATATCGATAAGAGGGGAAGGTGAGTATTGGGGTCGTAGTAAATTAACTATGATTTTATGAACCAGGATTTGTTCTTGTATCTATTGTTTTTTCCTTGCAATATTTTTGGAAGATTTTTTATTTTATGTATTTACAAAAACTTCTGAAAAAGGGGGAGAAAAACTGTGTTTAAAAAGATATTCATAATTACATTATGTTGCCTGTTGGTTTTATCTTTTGCAGGCTGCGGACAACCTCAGATAGACGTGAAAAAAGAGGCGCCTCCGGCTCCATCAAATACAACTCCTGATGCTCCAAAGGAAGTAAAACAAATATCATTTGGAGGCAGTGCTCCAGGTGGGGTTTACTACTATATGGTTGGAGTTATGGCACCCTTACTAAATGAAAAGATACCATCCATTAACGTGACTAACGTTTCCACAGCAGCTTCCGTTGCCAATGCTACAGGAGTTGCCAAGGGTGAACTTGATTTTGGTTTAACTTATGGATCTTTGGTTTGGGAAATTTGGAATGCTAAGGGTACATACGAAGGCAAAGGTGACCTTGGTAAAACTGTCACAGGTTTAGTAAAAGCTTATGAAAGTCCCCACTATTTTGTGGTTTTAAAAGGATCTGGTATTAAATCAATTAAAGACCTTGCAGGCAAGAAAGTTGCTGTAGGACCTGCCGGTTCTGGTGCCCAGTACAATTCTGATTTGATATTCAAAGCCCTTAATATAGATGCTCAACAGGAATTCTTATCCTTTGCCGATGCAGCTTATGCATTAAAGGAAAAAAGGGTTGCAGCAGTTGGTCAGAGTGGTGCACCTTCGGGAGCGGTAACAGAGTTAGCTGAAACAGCAGACATTGAAATTCTTGAATTTTCCAATGAAGAAATGGACGTTTTAGAAAAGGTAATGCCTTTCTATCATAGGGCGAACTTACCAAAAGAAACATATAAAGGAATGACAAAGGATGTCCAAATGCCTTATTTCTCTGTTTACTGGATTGCCAACAAAAATGTACCAGCTGATGTAGTTGAGAAAGTAATGGAGGTCGCTCTGGATCCGGCGAATAGACCTAAATTAGTAGAGGGTTACAAGCTATGGGCAGAAATGACCCCTGATTCCAAAAACTTTGAGTCTCTCGGCGCACCCATTCATCCTGGAGCTAAGGCGTACTTTGAAAAGAATAATATAAACAAATAAGGTTAAGGGGGGATGCCGCATTAGTGACATCCCCGTCTACTACAAAAGGATGAAGGAGTGTAGTATGAGATGAAACTGAGACAATTGGAAGGGATATGGAAAATAGCCTTCCGCTGGGTCGCAATTGCCTTCTCTCTCCTATACCTGTATGCGGCAGGAATTGGTATTATTGCTACTGAAGTCAGCCGGGGAATGTATTTAATGTTTAACCTTCTGCTTTGTTTTATGCTTTACCCGATAATACGAGGTAAAGGAGGAGGCAGCAAGGTTCCACTATACGACTTAGTACTGTTAGTATTGACTATTTTCTCTTTCGGTTATTGGATTTTAGAATATCGTTCATATGCCAGCAGGATTGGCATGCCAAACAATTGGGATATTTTCTTTGGTTTTATTGCAATTATTCTCCTTTTTGAAGCTACTAGGAGAGTGTTGGGCAATACTTTATTAATTGTCGGTTTAGTATTTTTCCTGCAGCTTTATTTTGGCCCCTATCTTCCAGGAACCCTTGCCCATAAAGGATTTAGTATTGCAAGGATAATTGAGTTTACTTATAACTCTATGGAAGCGGTATTTGGTGTAATTACCCATACCTTTGCACAGTATGTTTTGCCCTTTGTAGTTTTAGGTGCTTTCTTTGAAAAATCAGGGGCTGGGACCTTCTTTATTAAATTAGCCCTTTCTGTAACCCGCGGCTGGTCCGGAGGACCTGCCAAAGTAGCTGTTTTATCCAGTGCATTGTTTGGTTCAATTAGCGGAAGTTCAGTAGCCAATGTTGTCTCGACGGGAGCATTTACTATTCCCATGATGAAAAGAGTTGGTTTTAAGCCTCACGTGGCTGGTGCAGTTGAAGCGGCAGCTTCTACGGGCGGTCAGTTCCTTCCTCCTGTTATGGGAGCAGGTGCATTCCTGCTTGCTACATTAACAGAAACACCCTATGCACAAATTGCCTTAATGAACGTCATACCGGCCATGTTGTACTTTTATTGGGTACTTTGCGCCGTACATTTTGAAGCCAAAAAATATGATATTGGTAGTCTGCCTGATGATGAGATTCCAAGTATCAGAGAGACACTTAAAGATGGTTGGTTCTTTATAGTTCCTCTGATTTTAATTGTAGTCTTTTTAATATTGGGATTTTCCCCCTCATTGGCTGCCTTCTGGGCGATCATTACCTGTATTGTTCTAAGTTGGGCCAGAAAAGAAACAAGAATGGGAGCTAAGGACATACTGGATGCTCTGGAACTGGGTGGTAAGAATAATGTTTCTGTAGGTGCCTCCATAGGTATGCTGGGTATTATAATGGGCGGTATTGTTCTAGCTGGACTAGGTGCAAAATTCGGTTATCTGGTTGTTGCTCTTTCAGGCGGATATCTCTTTTTTAGCATTGTTTTAACTGCTATTGTTGGGGCTTTGATAGGTATGGGAGCTACTCAAACGGCTACATATATTATACTTTCCATGATTGTACTGCCCGGATTGGTTAAGTATGGTGTTGATCCAGTAATAGCTCATATTGTAGCTTTTTGGTTCTCTGCCGTTTCAAATGTAACACCACCTGTTTGCGTATCAGCCTTTGCTGCTGCATCAATTGCAGGAGCTGAGCCGATGAAAACGGGATTTGCCGGAGTAAAATATAGTCTGTTGCTTTTTGTTTTACCTTTTACCTTTATTTATTCACCGGAGATTTTACTAAAGGGAAGCTCAATTTGGGAAACTTTCTATTTTGTGTTAGGTCTACTCATTGGAATACCTAGTATTGCTGCAGGAGTACAAGGTTATTTTCTGAGAAATAGTAACTTAATTGAGCGTGGGTTACTGGTTATTGCAGGACTTCTCCTATGCATGCCGGAACCCTTGACCGACGGAATAGGCTTAGTAATTATTATGCTTATATTTATTCTTCAGCGTAGAGGGATAAAGAAAAGTAATACTTTACAAATAACTTAATTAATTTTTATTAGTAAAAGAGGTGAGATGCTTGAAAAAGATAGGTTTTATTGGTTTGGGAATTATGGGTTTGCCCATGGCAGGACATTTATTAAAGGCAGGGTATGAGGTTACTGTCTACAATAGAACCATGGTCAAGGCGCAGCCTCTAATTGAAAAAGGCGCTAAACTTGCTGAGTCTCCGGTTGAAGTGGCCCAGAAAAGTGAAACGGTTATCATCATGGTCAAGGCTGATGCGGAAGTAGAGGAAGCCATCTTTGGTCAGAACGGTATTGTGAAGGGTGCTAAACCGGGATTTGTGATTATCAATAGTAGTACTATTTCCCCTAATACAAGTATACGTCTAGCTGCTGAAGCCGCTAAAGCCGGAATAGATATTTTGGATGCACCTGTTACCGGAAGTGGTGTTCAGGCTATAGAGGCTAAACTAACCTTTATGGTTGGTGGTAAAAAAGAATTGTTTGAGCGCTGCTTACCTCTCTTTACAGTCATGGGTAAACAAGCATTCTATATGGGGGAAAGTGGAAAAGGATCCTATACCAAACTAGGAAATAATGTGATGCTGGCAATTAATCTTCTTGCAGTTTCTGAAGCTCTAACCTTGATTTACAAAGCAGGTATAGACCCAGAAGTGTTTCTACAGGTGGTAGGAGGTGGTGGAGCCCGCAGTGGGATGGCTGAGACAAAGATACCCAAAATTGTAAAACGGGATTATAAGCCTGCCTTTAGTACCGCCATGTTAGTAAAAGACCTGGGATTAGCTTCCGATTTAGCTAAGGAATTACAGGTTCCTGCCCCTGTTATGTCCATTGTTAAAGAGATTCTCCAGATTGCAATTACCAAGGGGTTATCCGATGAAGATGTTTGTTCTGTAATTAAGTGTTATGAAGAATGGGCTGGGATTGAAATTAAACAATTTATCTAACCACGGCATCTTAAGCCAAAACTTTCTGTGATGGCAAATATTTCATACAAAGGAGAGAAAATAATGTTTCAGAATATTAATTTTACAACACCATCAATTATTTTTGGAATGGACTCATTGAATCAGGTTGGTGTGCAAGCAAAAAAACTTGGAGCTAACCGCGTATTATTGGTGACAGGTCCTAATGTCCAGAAATTAGGGCAAGTAGAAAAATTAGCATCATTGTTAAAGTCCGAATCAATTGAAGTAGAAGTTAACATTCAAGGTAGAAACACACCTGAACCTGCTACTCATATACCCGAAGAGGTAGCTGAGGTTGCTAAAGAAATGAAGGCAGACGTCATCATTGGTATGGGCGGAGGCAGTGTGCTGGATGTAGCTAAAATGGCTTCTGCACTTTTAACAAATCCTCTCAAGGTTCGTGATTACTTTGGTAGGGAGAAAGTTCCCAAACGTGGTATACCTACAATTATGATTCCTACCACATCGGGAACTGGAGCGGAAGTAACAAAGCATGCTATTTTCCTTGATGAGCAAGTAAATGTGAAAAAAGCAGTGGCTTCATCTGCTCTTCTGCCTAATGTAGCAATTATTGATCCTTTATTAACTGTCAGTTGCCCCCCAGTTGTTACTGCCAATGCCGGAATTGATGCATTTATCCATGCAGCCGAGCCTTTTGTTTCCAAAGCGGCAAATCCTATTACCGACAGCTTAGCTCTAAAGGCTATGAGCCTAATGACCAGGTGGCTTGGTCCTGCCTTTGCTGATGGTGAAGACCTTGATGCACGTTACAACATGTCTCTAGGGTCTGTTATGGCAGGTTTGGTCTTGAACAATTCAGGTACCAGCATAGTTCATGCCTTGGCATATCCAATAGGTGGTGAATATCATGTTCCCCACGGACCAAGTTTAACCTGTATAATTCTTTCCTGCTTTGACTATATTATGGTCGCCCGTCAGGAGAAGTTTGCTTTAATGGCTGAAGCCTTAGGAGAAAGAATAGAAGGTTTAACAACACGGGAAGCATCAGAGTTATCTTTAGTGGCTCTTGAACATTTCCTTAAGAAACTTAATCTTCCTACTACTCTGACAGATCTTAACATAACTGATAGGTCTCGTGTAGATCAATGGGCAATTGACGCCCATGCAGAACAGAGGTTGCTTTCCAGAGCTGTTCGCAAACTTTCCGTTGATGATATTAAAATTATTTATCAAAATGCGTTTTAATTCAGATTAGTTTTGGGTTAAGAAAATGCCTTTGGTTTAAAGGAGGTTCCTTAATAAATGCCTAAAAAAACAATATTGGATTTTCAAAAAATGGTTGAAGAAGGAGAAAAGATTACATATCTTACTGCTTATGACTATCTAACTGCAAAAATGGTAGAAAAAGCAGGTATAGATATGATCTTAGTAGGCGATTCCCTAGGGATGGTATCTCTCGGCTATGAAACTACTTTGCCAGTAACCTTAGATGACATGATACGTCATTGCCAAGCAGTAAGACGTGGGGCGCCTAATACTTTTATTGTAGGCGATATGACGTATATGTCTTACCAAATCTCCGATGAGCAGGCAATCGGAAGTGCAGGCAGGATGGTTAAGGAAGCTGGTTGTGATGCTGTAAAGCTAGAGGGTGGAGGACCTCGGATGATTAGTAGAATTAAGGCAATAAATGAAGCAGGTATTTTAGTAATGGGTCATATTGGTCTAACTCCACAATCTATGGGTCAGCAAGGAGGCTATAAAGCTCAGGGAAGAAGTGCGCAAGCGGCTCTTAAGGTTGTAAAAGAAGCTAAACTTATAGAAGAGGCGGGTGCGTTCAGTTGCTTAGTAGAAGCAGTTCCATCCGCTGTGGGTAAAGCTATTACTGAAAGAGCAAATAATATAATTTTTGGTATAGGTGCAGGACCTTATACCCATGGACAGCTTTTAATATTTGCTGATATGATTGGATTATTTGATAACTTTACGCCAAAGTTTGTTCGCCAATATGCTAATGTTAACGAAATAATTACAAATGCTTTTAGGCAGTATCACAAAGAAGTTAAAGAACAAAACTTCCCAATTGACCAAATGCATACATATAAAATGAAAGATGAAGATGTCAATGAGTTTTTAGCTCTTCTCGAAAAAAATTAAAATAACTGCATACTTATACCCCCTTCTTTAGGTCATTGTCTATTAGACAATGACCTATTTTTTAATTAAATATTATAGTTTAAAGGCAGTTTAAATGCAGCAGGCAAAAGGAAATTTGTGTAATTAAAGAAGATAGTCGTCACATGTTCGAAGATGCATTGCCAAAGGGTTAAATCCTAAACGCTCCAGGATTAGAGTTGCTACTAGGGAACTTGGTATTGACTACCCAATTGTGTTTTTCTAAGATATTCATAAGTAAAGGGAAAATAATGGACAATTTTCGAAAGGAAAAGTAAAATAATAAATATATTACAAAATGGAACTTGATTGCTGGTTAATAACTCTGTGAGTAATTTATCAAGACAAATACAGTTCCTTATTCTCCAGGTAAAACTAATTTATGCGAGGTGACAAAAATTGCGTTGGAATGTTCAAAAAGAAATATTTCTTAGTTTTTTCCGGACCGGAATGCTGGGGTATGGGGGAGGACCTTCGTCGATTCCGTTAGTACATACTGAAGTGGTCAAAAGGAATAAGTGGATGACCGATGATGAGTTCAGTGATGTTTTAGCCCTAGGCAATAGTCTGCCCGGACCTATTATTACAAAAATGGCGGGGTATATTGGTTATAAGATAGGGGGAGTAGTTGGACTATTTAATGCAACATTAGCAACGGTACTTCCTACAGTTATCTTGATGATTGGATTACTTAGTTTTTTATCTAAATACCAGGATTCTGCTGTAATAAAAGGCATGACTCAAGCGGTAGCTCCAGTGGTGGGAGTAATGCTTTTTTCCCTGGCTTATTCCTTTATAGATAAGTCCAATTCTGATTTGGGCTGGCTTCTAACTTCCGGGATTGGTCTAGTTAGTTTGATATTCTTCCAACTCTTAAATGTCCATCCTGCTTTTGTTATAGGTGGACTATTGGTATATGCCCTTTTGGGCGGCAAGGTAAAAGCAAGTAATAGAAAGGGGAAAAGTGCATGATGCTATTATACTGGCAGATTTTTGCAGCATTTTTTATACCAGCTATTCTTGGCTATGGCGGAGGACCGGCCTTTATTCCCTTAATTCAAAATGAAGTTGTAAACCATTATGGCTGGGTGTCCATGGAGAAGTTTGCAGAACTGCTGGCTATCGGCAATTCTCTACCTGGTCCTATTGCCACCAAAATTGGAGGATACATAGGTTATGAACTTGCAGGCATACCGGGGGTAATAATTGCGTTATTTGCTACCATAGCCCCTTCCTTGTTAGTAATGGTGTTCCTTATGGGGTTACTGCATAAATTCAAGGATTCCCCCAGGGTAAAAAACATGACGAATCTTATTCGTCCTGCCATTGCTATTCTATTGGGCGTCCTGGCTTTTGAATTTTTCTTCCAGTCCTGGGATGTCATTGGTTCCATGCAGACCGTACTCCTGGTGGTCTTAAGCTACCTATTGCTTGAAAAGTGGAAAGTGCATCCCGCTTATGTTATCGTAGGGTCACTCTTATATGGTGCAGTTATCCTGGCATAATCCATTAGAAAGGAGTCTTAAATGAAAATAGATGATGTTGACCGTAAAATAATAAGCTTATTAAGTGAGAATGGAAGGTTATCCTTTGTGGATTTGGGGAAGGAGTTAGGTCTTTCTCGGGTAGCAGTACGTGAGAGGGTAAACCAGCTTACCGATGCCGGAGTTATTGAAAAATTTACTATTGTTATCAACTCCGAGAAAATGGGCAAACAGGTGTCAGCCTTTTTTGAAGTGGACTGTGAACCAACCGCTTTAGTCTCAGTTGCTATGAAGCTGGCAGAAAATCCTATAGTGGCAAGTTGTTATCAAATGACAGGACCCAGTACAATCCACATGCATGTTTTGGTTGAGGATTTTGAACAATTGGAGCAATTTATTAACAGGGAACTTTATGCCTTGGAAGGAATTACCCGGGTGGAAAGCCATATCCTGTTGAGGCGTTTTAAAAGCCGCAACCTTAAGCTTTAGATAAGTTACACAAGAAATTGAGAATTAAATTTAAATTCCTAGCGGTAATATCGACGCTCAGGCATTTTTTATACTAAATTGCAGGGGGAGTTATATGATTTATCACCATTTATATGAGAAATATAAGAGGAACCAAAGCATTAAGGCAGGTATTATAGGGGCAGGTCAGTATGGTACTGCCGTTATTACCCAATCGATGTACAACCCATTACTTGATATTCCTATTATTGCTGATCAAAGTCTTAAGGTGGCTAAAAGAGCTTACCAGTATGCAGGTATTGATGCCGATGACATAATTGAAACTGACAGCTATGAAAAAGCACTGCAGGCAATAGAAAACCGAAAGTATGTTATTGTTCAAGACCCCCACATTCTCATGAAGCTGCCCTTGGATGTAGTTGCTGAAGCAACAGGTGTTCCTGAGGCCGGGGCAGTATATGGCTATGAGGCAATAAAAAACGGCAAGCATGTTGCGATGATTAACAAGGAAACAGACTCAGCCATTGGACCTATACTTCATCATTTAGCTCAAAAGGCGGGACTGGTATATACACCTGTTGATGGCGATCAGCATGGATTGCTGATGGGTTTGGTTGCTTGGGCCAGGGGCATAGGTTTGGAAGTAATCAGTGCTGGTAAAGCAAGGGATGCGGAATTTATTTATGACCCCTCTTTGAAAACTGTTACCTGTGAGGCTGACGGTAAGACGGTCATGGAAACAACAATTGCCGAACTATCTAAGGAAGAAGAAGTTTATGTTAAACCCATGCCAGATAATAAGGTGAAAGAATATTTTACGGCGCGGAAAAAAATACTTTCAGTACTTAAAGCTGCAGGGGACTTTGATCTATGTGAATTACAAATAGCAGCTAATGCTACAGGACTCGCTCCAGAAATTCCTCTGACATATCAACCTGCTGTTAGAACCAGCGAGATTCCCAAGGTTTTATGTTTGGAAGAAGACGGAGGTATACTAAGTAAAAAAGGCGTAATTGATGTAGTGACATGTTTAAGAGAAGGGCATGAGGCAGGACTAGGAGGCGGAGTTTTTATTGTTGTATCCTGTGAAAATGATTATTCAAGGCATATATTGACAACTAAAGGTCTTCTGTCTAACAGAAACCAAAAGGCAGCTTTAATTTACAGACCATACCATCTGTGCGGGGTAGAGACATCAACTTCTCTGTTGTGTGCAGCCCTTTTAGGCATATCAACAGGGTGCGAAACTTACCTGCCTACATATGACCTAGTGAAGACGGTTCAACGGGATATGAAGAAAGGTGAGGTCTTAGAAGGGGACTATACTTCTGATTTAAAAGCATCAATCATCCCCGCTGCAAAGAGAGGGGATAATATACCTATTCCTGCCCACCTGTTGAATGGTAATAGGCTAACCCGCGATGTCCAGGCTGGCACAATCCTTACCTATGATATGGTGCAACAGCCTGAACAATCTATGCTTTGGAAGTTAAGATTGGAACAGGAGCGGCAATTTTTATAGAATGGAAAGATTTACCTATAAGTCTCCTTAATTGGAGGCTTTTGTATATTTTATATCTAACAAACTAAGAATAATTGTATAATAAGCGAGGGAGGTAACCCCACTTGAAGGATAAGTTAGGAATGGACCAAAAGAAAGCTTTTAACCAGGTAAAAAAAGAAAAGCAAATTGACAAAGACTTAAGGAACGGAGAAAAAATTGAATCTGCAGTTGACCCTGTTGATACAAAAACAGGGATAGGGGAAGCGGAAAGTAGTTTAAAGCTTAACGACTGAGCCTGCGGGCTCTTCTTGCAACAAAATACAGAATAAATACAACATTTCTAACAATTTATTATAACAATTTCTAACATTTTGTAGGGGTCAATCAGTTGTTATGGTAATAATAGTACGCTTTTCTACTTCATAGAAAGCTGGCATGATTTTTGCAAATATTAAACTAATATTCAAAAAATTATTAAATATAATGAAATTTTCCTAAAGAATTTAAAACCAAAATAGGGGGGGATTTTCTAAACATAAAAGAAGACAAATATTCAAACTAACTATTTATTTCAAGGAGGAGAAAATTTTATGAAAAGAAAAAATTTAGGTATTATTGCTTTATTGGTATTGGTATTTTTTGCAATGTCTTTAGTTGCAGGGTGTACAGGCGGGGAGAAAAAGGAAGAACCAAAAGCTGAAGCACCTAAGCAAGAAGAAAAGAAGGCAGAAACAAAGGTTTTAAAAATTGGACATACTCTAGTGGCTGACCATCCCTATCAAAAAGGTTTGGAAAAATTTGGTGAAATAGTAAAAGAAAAAACAAATGGCAAATTTTCCGTTGAAATTTTCCCGAGTGCCCAATTAGGTTCTGAGAGAGAAGCAATTGAGGGTGTACAAATGGGAACTATTGATTTAACTTTAGTTTCAACTGCTCCTTTAGCAGGTTTCTCTGATGCTTTCCTGGTTACTGACCTTCCTTTCATTTTTACAAGCAGGGAGCATGCCTATAAAGTATTAGACGGTGAAATCGGTAAAGCAATGTTTGATGGATTAAAAGGAACCGGCTTAGTAGGTCTGGCCTACTTTGAGAACGGCTTTAGAAATGTAACTAACTCTAAGCTTCCAGTAGTAAAACCCGAAGATATGAAGGGCATTAAAATTAGAACTATGGAAAACCAAATTCATATGGACTCCTTTAGAACTATTGGAGCCGATCCTACCCCTATGGCTTTTGGTGAATTATTTACAGCATTACAACAAAAAACAGTTGATGCTCAAGAAAATCCTCTACCCATTATCTATACTTCAAAGTTCTTTGAAGTTCAAAACCATTTAGCATTAACAGGTCATTTCTATGCTCCTGCACCACTCTTAATTAGTGACTCTCTATGGAACTCACTGAGTGCAGATGAAAAGAAAATTTTCCAAGATGCAGCAAACGAAGCCCGTGATTATGAAAGAAAGATTATATTAGATATGGACAACAGTTTGTTGTCGGAATTAAAAGCAAATGGTATGCAAGTTACTGAGCCAGATAAAGCAGAATGGCAAAAAGCAATGGCACCTGTTTATGAGAAATGGCAAGACAAAATTGGCAAAGACCTAATCGACAAAGTTCAAGCTGCAGGAAAATAATTGATATATTATCATCACCCCTTCATAATGGGTTATCAACGTAAGTTGATAACCCATATTTATGTAACTGTTCTTTAAAATATGGAAGTTTCGAAAGATAAGATAATTATATATAATTGTTTTATCAGTTGTTCGGAGGTGCGGTATGTCTATTGCCGATTTTAAAAACCATGAAATATTTCATATAATTTTGAGAGTATTAAGAGAAGGTGTCAATGTAGTTAATGAAAAAGGGATTATCATTTATGCCAATAAAAGCTCTGCTAATTATGTGGGGACAGAAATTGATGAAATGATCGGCAGTCATATAACCCGATACTATCCCAATGCAGCCCTTTTGGAAGTACTAGAAACACAAAACCCTGTATTTGATAAAAAGATAATACATGATGAAGGAAGGGTTTTTATTGTTAATGCAATACCTTTGTTTCTCGGAGGTAAATTTTCTGGCGGTGTTGCAACCTTTAGGGATATTACAGAAATAGAAAGGTTGTCCAAAAGGCTGGAAAGGGTGGAATTTGAACTTGCACTAACTAAAATGCAGGATGCCTTTGAGACTATTATCGGCAGGGACGGCAGCCTAAATGAAGCTATTAATAAGGCCAGGAGAAGCATAGCCTCATTAGGTGGACCCCGCCATTGTGTAATTGTGGGAGAGACTGGAACAGGCAAAACCATGCTGGCCAAAGCAATGTACAGCTTTGCCGAAAGAATGGGTGTTATTAAAGCAGGTTCACCCTTTATAGAAATAAACTGTGCCCAATTTACTAATTCTGATATAGCTGCTATGGAGGTTTTTGGGACGGATAAGGGTGCTTTCACCGGCTCCCAGGAAAAACCGGGACTGATTGAAGTTGCCGACGGTGGCATATTATTCCTTGATGAGGCACATGCCTTGGGCAGCCATCAAACCATGCTTTTAAAAGTAATTGAATCTGGATTGGTAAGAAGGATTGGAGGAAGAAAAGAACGGGAAGTTAATATTATTATCATAACAGCCTCTAGTAAAAATCTTAAGGAAGTATTCATTCCTGAGTTGTATCAGCGTTTAGCCCAATATCAAATAGAACTGCCTCCTTTACGAATACGGGATGAATCGGAAAAAGAGAGGTTATTGGATTATTTTGTTTCCCTTTATCAATCCAAAGCAAAAAGCCGTTATGGAGTTTCGTTGCATATTACATTTACTGAATTAGCTAAGACTATCCTATTAAAGGCTAATTATGAGCGAAACATCAGGCAGTTTCGTGATGTTATAAATGTGGGAATTGATTCTGCAGCACCATTAATCAGTAATATTAACACTGAGAGTAATGATATTAGGATTATTATTGACGTTGATGATTTGCCTTTTAGGATGTTTGAAGCGGAGAAAAAAGTGGCAGCAAAGGAAGAGGCTCCTACTGATTCTATTGAAAACCTGGACGATCTTATCAAAAAACTAAATGCGAAGGGATTAGGACCTAGGAAAATTGCATCCCAATTGCAGCAACAGGGGATTCATGTAGAGTATTATCAAATTGCCTATCGTCTTAATAAATATAAGAGTCTACAGTAAAAAAGGGTAAAAGTCATTCTTTTACCCTAATTCTTCGATACAGCCGTCAATATTTTCCAGATCCAGCTCCCGGTCTGAATAGAAAGGGAGGGTTGATAGAACTTGTATTAAGTCAAAAATGTATTGGCCCTTTTTCCCTAATAAATCCTCGTATTCTTTGTATAATCCGCTTTTTTTCATTTCTTGTACTGCTTTTAATTCCAGCTCTTTTTCTTTGTTTTTGAGATTTTCCCTGATAAGTCTATTATCAACAGAAAGCTTCGATATCTTTTGATTTGTTTTTTTAATACTCTTCTTTAAGCTGTATCTCTTCCACAGGAATTTTAAAGGGAAGAAGGTTTTGCCCATCTCTTGGACATTATTTACAAAACCATACCATTGATTGATAGCTTCTATTACCTCATAGTTATTATTTTTAATTTTTTCTATATTCAATTTAAGCCTTTCTATATCCTTTTGAATAATTTCTCGATTATTTGTATAAAATTCCTCCAAAAAGACTGCTGAAATCCCTTCAATTTCCCTTGTTATCCTGTCCAGCCTTTCATACACAATTTTAAGTTCCAGCAAGAGTTGTTTTACAAATTCTTTTCTTAATTCCTCCATGCTAACTCCTCCAAAATCCATTGTAATCCTGACCCTCTTGCCAACATCACAACATCACCATAAATTAGTTATTTTTAAAAGAGAGAACTAAATCTACATATTCTTTAGCAGTTTGCCATGTAGCTGAAGCTTGGACTTTTTTAATCAATATACTGGTGACATTGCCGACCTCCGCCCAAGTGGCAGTTATTATTTCTTTTACGGCGACCATATTTTTATTTTGCAATGACCAGAAATCATCACCTAGATAGGTAATTATTAAAGATTGACCTGTAGAAGTATATACTAAGAAGAAAAGTATGGTCATGGTTATAACGAAAAAAGATAATTTATTTCTCCTTAGTAAACGAACGGGGAAAAGCAGGGCATAAAGAAGAAAAAAACCAGTGTTTTTTAAAATACTTAGGGGATTAAATCGCTCCCTGTTGTTAAAATAATAACGGGAAGATTTATTATACATATAATTTAAGAATTTGCTTATCAAGTGCTGCCAAAGGAAAAAAAGAATTTTTTTTAAGAATTCCAGAAGGCGAACTGGAAGGTTTTTAAAAAAAATAACGACAGTTTTTATAAGATTTTCTTGCCAGCATATTCGCCATTCTTTTAGTGAAAAAGGTGCATCAAAATCTGTTTCCTGGTTGCGCAGCAAATAATCCTCTTCAACACTTAAATCTTCGTCTAACAAAGAATGGGAAAATGAAAAATGCAGGTTATTAAAAGGTTCTTTTAGTTTAACAGTATATCTTTCCTTTAAATTTTCTTCGCCGGAGTATTTAGTTATTAGCGGATTGGTAATAAACAAATCAATTCCCTGT
The DNA here is from genome assembly GCA_049323895.1 of Bacillota bacterium. GTDB lineage: Bacteria > Bacillota > Peptococcia > Peptococcales > BICA1-8 > JBMOKT01. Next base: position 90,473 of record JBMOKT010000031.1, read on the forward strand.
TGGATACTGATTTTCTGTAGTACCCAGGCAGACAGTTCTTTATTTTCCATAACCTCTTGAGGATTATTTAAAATTTGCTCCAGGTCATTTACAGCTTCTTTAGGCAATAACTCCCCTAACCTTAAAATAGCCATTCTTCTAATATGGTGATTGGAATTATGCAGATAAAAAGTAAGATCATTGAAATTATTAATTCTATTGATAATAATTGCGGCTTCTTTTTCTACCCGGTACCATTGGGGATAAATAAGATTCACAGCGTCACTTCCTTTAATAAAGTGTTCCATTTTAAGGATAACATTTTTTTCAAAGCATTTTGCTAGACCGGGTTACTATTTTTATAGGTCTGGAGTTTCATTTTAAGAAAAAAAGCCGATTGCTCGGCTTTTTCTTAGATCCTGCCATCATAGGCTTCTATAAATATATTTTTAACGTCGTCAATATTGTTGCGTCTGGGATTGGAGAAAACATTTCCACTCTTCATTGTATCAGCTGCCAGCTTATCCAGTAGAGATAAATCCACACCGATATCCTTCAAATTGTTGGGAATACCTATGTCTGCCGATAATTTTAGTACAGCATCCAAAGATTTTTTTGCACACTCCAGTGTATTTAGACCTTGAATATTTTCACCCATCAGTTGCGCTATTTTTGCAAACCTCTCAGGGGCAGCTGTCATGTTAAACTTCATTACATATGGCAGTAAGACAGCGTTAGCAATACCATGAGGTATATTAAAAACACCTCCCAGGGGGTGGGCCATGGCATGTACTAAGCCTAATAAACCATTAGAAAAAGCTGCACCTGCCATTGTACTGGCTATAGCCATTTTGCTTATGTTTTCGAGGTTATCATGATGTAGTACAGCTTTTCTTAAGTTTTCCGAGATTAATTCTATTGCATGAAGCCCAAAGGCATCGCTCATAGGTTGTGCCTTCACCGACACATAGGCCTCGATGGCATGGGTTAAGGCATCCATCCCTGTAGAAGCAATCAGTCGCGGGGGGAGGGAGGACATTAATAACGGGTCTATTATTGCAATATTGGGTATATTCTGGGGACTTAAGACAGCAAATTTAAATTTTTCAACAGGGTCAGTAATCACCGTTGCCCAGGTAACCTCACTTCCCGTTCCGCAGGTAGTAGGGATGGCAATAAGAGGCAGTGCTTTCTTAGGCACTTTTTCCATGCCGGCATAATCCTTAAGATTACCGCCATTAGTATAGAGGATATTGATTCCTTTAGCAGCGTCGATGGCGCTCCCTCCCCCAATAGCTATTATCAAATCAACCTCATTTTCCCTGGCCAAAACCGCACCTTTTTCAATAGTTGGTATATCGGGATTTGGGATTACGTTACTATAAATCACATATGTATACCCAGACTGCTCTAAAGGCAAAGTCAGCTTTTGGAGAATTCCTGCTTTTTCAATCCCCGGATCGGTAACGATAAGGATTTTTTTTCCGTTGAGCTCTTGTACACACTGGGAAATACGGTTAACGAAGTTATTGCCGTAGATAACCTTTGTATTCATCCTAAAAATATAAAGTTTTTCCTGCATTTTCATTCCCCTTTCTAGATACTTTGTTAATTAAATATTAACACAGCAATACTTAATTGGTAAATTCCCCAATACATAGGATTCTTTTCTTTAGACAAAACTAGAATAAATATTATTTTTAAGGGGTGCAGCCGTTGCAAAAAAAGCAGCTAATAATATCGGTTTTAATAATTTTTCTTTTTGCTACAGGTGCTGCTTGGCCTGAAAATATAGAATGCGTGGGTGGTGCAGACTATGAAAGGACAAGACTGCTCAGCCTTGAAAAGCCACCACTAAAAGGTACTGATGTGGTAGAACTGCAGGAAAGATTGCGGGAGCTGGGTTTTTACAATGGTGTAATTGATGGTATTTTTGACGCTGATGTCCATTCAGCTGTTAAGGATTTTCAAATTGATAATAGACTTGCTGCAGACGGCATAGTAAGGGAGCATGTATGGATTAGGCTAGCCGACAATAGTACCACCGTAGCTGCGAAAAAGAACAAGCCTGCTCCTCCCCAGGGAGAGGTAAAGATTATTGTTGACACTTTTAGGCTAAAATTAATAATTCTTAATGACAATTTACCCTTTAAAACTTACCCGGTAGCAATAGGACGATCTTCAACACCAACACCCATTGGTAATTTTAAAGTTGTTCATAAAGCGGTAAATTGGGGGACCGGATTTGGTACCCGGTGGATGGGTTTAAACGTACCCTGGGGTAAGTATGGAATCCATGGTACCAACAAGCCCTGGTCTATTGGCAGGATGGCTAGCCATGGGTGTATAAGGATGAATAATGCTCATGTTGAAGAAATCTACCCCTGGATAAAACATGGAACCGAAGTAATTATTGTTGGCAATCCTTTTGGGCGATTGTCATATAACAAAAGGGCTCTGATCAGAGGTGCCAGAGGATCGGACGTTGTCGCCCTTCAGGAAAAACTAGTCCAGCTAGGTTTTTTAACGGGCAAAGCCGACGGTATTTATGGCTATAGTACGGAAAAAGCTGTTAAGGACTTTCAAAAAGCAAATGGGTTAAAAGTAACCGGGCAAGTTAGTGTGAATGAGTTTATAAAAATGAATTTGTAAAAAACTTGGTCCTTTTTTTCTGTAGCATTAACCAAGGGTGATGCATAATTTATAGGGGAGAAAAGGGAGGAGGTTAATTTAATGCCAAAAATTGATAAAGAACAACTTGGAAAACAATTGGCGGAGATTGAGAAAATGATGCAAAATTTACCTTTACAGGGTATAAACATGGGAAATGTTCAACCAAATCCCATGATTCCGCATAAAAGCAACATAGAACTGCAGCAAATTCAAAGAATTTTACACGATATCTATATTACTGTCCATGAAAACCAACGGACTATATATGAAATAAAACATAGATTGGAATTGGTTGAAAAGTTCAAAACTGTTTAATGGTACAGGGCTGTTAGTAAATGAAAATACAAGTAACAGCAATTGTGGCTAAGCCTTTCATTAAGAGAAGGGAAAAGAAAAATGAATAATTTTTAGATCGTGCAATGAAAAATGACTGAGCTCCCAAAGGAGTCAGTCATTTTTAAGGTTAAATTTGTCTAAATCCTAAATGGGATATGGCTGCTATTCCTATTGCCATAATTTTTAACAATAGGACAAATAACCATCCCACAAAAGGAATTTGGCTGATTATTATAATTATAAGTATACCTATAATGAGCTTTAGTATGTGTGAGTCTCCCTGATAGTTAAAAAATGATGTTGCCCTATCACCAATTGCTTCCGCAATAACAGCAGTTCCCCAGATAGCCGCCGCCCCATAGGCAAACCAGAAAAGCAGCAACAGAGGTATTCCTATTATTGTAATAAACAGGACAAAGGTTATTGGTAAAAAGAAAACAGCGAATAGGAGACCTAATAAAAATGATTTTCCTAAGGAGTTTAAGGCAAAGGCTTTTGACCGTTGCAATGCATCAGGAAATACCAGTCCTACAAGTAAAACAAGGAGGGACATCATAATAGAGCCGATTAAAAGCAGACCCATTAAAAAAGTAGCTAAAGATATGCCAAAAAATGCAAAGTTCTTTGGAAAGTCCACCATAAAGTCTGTTATACTTACTTCTGTTTGAGCTCCCTTAATTTGGGCAGCCGGGTCTTTCGTAAGTTCTACACCAATCATCACCAAATCCCGATAAATTACCGCCTGGGGTCCGAGTCCTGCAATACCGCCGATAACCACCAAATCACCCATTACTTTATTGTTTACATATGCGTCTCCTCCTATGACTACTACCGATTCATTGACTGTGCCATTTATGTTAACATCACCGCCAATAACAACTACTGCATCTTTTACTTTGCCATCAACTACTACATTGCCTCCTATGCTGACAACAGCATCAAAGACCTCGTCTGCAGCAACTTGAACCCCCTGACCTATCTTAATAATAGCTCCTTCGTTTGCTAAAGCAATGGAAGGCAAAGCCATAAGTATCACAAGTAAGATAATTGATGCAAAAGCTTTACGAAACATGATCTCCATCTCCTTTCCTGCTTTTAAACCACGGTTTTCCGGTTCCAAACTTACTGTCTAAGATAACGCCTAAGCCGATAACTGCTATTACAGGCAGTACTAAGAAACCGATAAAAGGTGCCTTAATTGCCAGCCAAATTATTAAAACTCCAGTTACACCCTCGATTACAACATTTTGTTCCCAGTCCTTTTTTACCAGAGGGATTACCTTATGACCGGTAAATAATCCAACAATCCATAATCCCACAATTACAGGAATAGGTATTAAAATTAGGGTTATTAACGCAATGGGAATTCCTAGTATGGTAATTATCAAGGCTATAAGAATGAAAGGAAGGGCAAACCATCCTAAAAATCCTTTTAAAAGTACCTGACCAATATTTTCTTGCAGCCAGTAGTGCATTTTTTCAATACCTTTGTTAAAAAGGCTGAATCCCAAAAGGGTTAGAGCTCCTAAACCCAAAAGCTGAAAAATGATGCCGCCCCAGTTAGTATTGTTGTGACTGTTTATATATCTAATTTCTGGCTTAACATTTGGAGATCCATCAGAGATTATCTGTAGCCCGGGTTTGCCAACCTGTGTAATACTACCGTTAACTACGGCCTGGGCAGAGTTTTTGATTACTTTACCGGCAACGGTGACTACATCACCGTTTACTACAGAGCCTTCTTCCAGAATGATATCACCCTTAAAGGAGGTGAGATTACCGTTAACTGTGCCAAGCACTCTGACATCACCGGTCATTGCCACCACATCACCATTAATAACCTCATCTTTTTCAATTAAGATGTCTCCCGTAAGTTTAACTATTTCGTCTGCCAGTACTTGGCCCGGAAGGGTTAACATCAAAATACCCAACATAAAAATCATAAGAAATTTATTAGTTTTCATAACGTAAGGTCCCCCTTGAATAAATTAGCATCATTAGTAACAGAAAACTGCCCATGCTGGTTAAAAGCAAAAACATTAACAAACTGGGCGGAAAAATTACACCTAGAATATCAACTATTTTTGCAATTCTATAAAGTAATGTGCCCAAGCCGCTTAATACATCAGCCCAATAAAATACTCCTCCCACAATCAGGGCAATAACCGCTGCTCCTATAATGGTGATACTGGCCCAAAGAAGTAGAAGTAAACCTGCCACGAGACCGGTAAAGTTTGAAAAAATATGCTTAGGCTTTTGTTGCGTACTCTTAGTAATAGCGGCCATTACATTTATGGTAAAGTCTTTGTCAGGAATAGGCAGGGGCAAACTGCTTAAAGCTAAAACATCCTGTAAAAAATCTTCTCTAAGCTGTCTGCAGGAGAAACAATGGACGCAGTGCTTTTCTAGAAGGGCTGATTCTTCAGTAGTTAATTCCCCGTCCAGTTCCTTTTGTATCAATTCATAAATATTCATGCACCCATTCATAGTTCCACCTCCTTAAGCTCTTTCCTGATTAATTCCCTACCTCGACGAACATGGGTCTTCACGGTGTTTAGGGGCAAATCTAAAACATTTGCAATCTCCTGGTAATCCAGTTGGTTCATGTGCCTAAGAATAACTGCCATTCGGTATTTCTCAGGCAGTTGGGCGAGAGCTTTTTCAATTTGCCGGCGCAATTGGCTCTCAAAAAGGCTTGATTCCGGATTACCAATACTGCTTTCTTGAGTATTATCCAGTTCCTCCCAAGTTTTGCGTTTCTTTAAGGAATCTTTGGCTACATTAGCGGCTACCCTAAAGAGCCAAGGACGGAAGGGATAAGCATCATTGTAAAGGTGAAGCTTATTAAACACCCTGATGAAGGTTTCCTGGGCTGCATCAGTAGCATCTGCCCCATTGCCTAAATAACGATAGCAAATAGTATAAACAGGCTGCTGGAACCTTCTAACAAGCTCCTCAAAAGCGTTATTGTTGCCTTGTTTACTTTTAACTGCCAACTGTTCATCGTTTAAATCCATAAAACAATCCCCTTTATCTGCCTCTATTCTTTTTACGAAGCAAATATTAAAAAAGTTTCAAGTATCTATAAAAAATCTGGTTTTACTTTAACATTTTATATGAACTCATACAAACCATTCCTTTTTGGCACAATAATCTAAGGAATACTTTACTAGCAAAGGAGGAAAAAATGTCTAAAAAGGGTAATGAATTGCTAGACAAGGTTGCTATTTCTTCTTTCCTGGGTTTACTAGGAGCAGCGGGGGGGATTTGGTTAGGCAGAAAGGCAGTCAAAAAAACAGTAAACAGTTTTCTCCATCGGATTATGGTAGACCTGTATTCGGAAAACCTTTGGGAATTTGTTTCGGCTTCCCGAAAATTTGGTCTCCAGACTATTGTGGAGACCAATCTAAGAACCCAAGGAGGAAAATTAATAAAAAGACCCCTGGGGAGTCCTCGTAAATTTCCTAATCTAAATAGTATTATGTTTAACTTTGCCCAACTAAAAGCTTTACCGACAGATGAAGGCATATTGCCGGAAACTAGTGTAATAATAGGTCCTCAGGCTAAAAAACCATTGGTATTAAAAATACCCATATTAATAGCTCCTATGGCTTATGGTTTTTCCTTATCAGCCAAAGCCAAGATCGCCTTAGCAAAGGGAAGTACCTTAGCCGGTACTGCTACTAATACCGGAGAAGGTCCTTTTTTGCCTGCCGAAAGAAAAGCAGCTGATAAATTAATTCTTCAATATAATAGAGGCAAGTGGAGCAGAAGTGAGGATATTCTTAAACAGGTTGATGCAGTGGAAATATATTTTGGACAAGGGGCCACCGGAGGAGTAGGGCACTATATTGATGATAAAGAGATTGATTGGCTGGTTAAAAAACGAATGGGACTCAAATGGGGGGAAAAGGGTATTGTCCATGCTTCTCAGCCTGGAATGGAAAACACCCATGCGCTAAAAAGTCTAATTGCAGAACTAAAGGAAGTAACAGGGGGAGTACCTATAGGGGGCAAAATAGCTGCTGGCAAGTTTGTGGAAAAAGATATGGAAATATTGATTGATTGCGGAGTGGATTTCATTACTTTGGCTGGTGCGGAAGCAGGTGCCAAAAATGCTTCACCTATTTTGGAAGATGATTTTGGATTACCTTTGTGCTGGGCCTTATGCAGAGGAGCTAGTTATTTGGAAAGAAATAATCTTAGAGGAAAAGTAAGTCTGATTGTGGCAGGGGGTATGGCTGTTCCAGGAGATTTCTTAAAAGCAATTGCTTTGGGTGCTGATGCAGTTTATATAGGAAGCATTGCTTTATTTGCCATGACCCATACTCAGGTTTTGCAGGCAATGCCCTGGGAACCGCCACCTGAGTTAGTATTTTTTAAAGGTAAATACCAGCATAAATTAGATGTTAATAGGGCAGCCCGTGACCTGCAGAAGTTTCTTATCTCATGTCAAGAAGAAATGCAGGAGGGGATAAGGGCCTTAGGCAAGGTAAAGCTGCAAGAAGTAAACAAAAAGGATTTGTTTGCCTTGGACCAACTGACCGCAGAGGCGGCAGGGATACCTTTAGGTCATGTGGAGATTTAAGTATAAAAAAATATTAAATAAAATTTTGCTAGTTCAATATAAAGAGGTGCGGCAATGAGTATAACGGGAAAAAACTCGTATGGATAAAATTTTTGGCATTGTTGGAGGTTGCCAGAAGTTGGCAGAATAAGACTTTTTCTTTTAAATTAGCCATTGGTATAGTATAATTGAATATGAAATATTTCACAAAATGGAGGTAAACATATGAGACGCTTTCTTTTAATTATAATCTGGTTTATCTCTATTAGCATAATTGCCAAAATAATATTGCCAGGTCAGCCCCTTGGTTATTTTTGGGTAGTAATTACTATGTTAAGCGTTTTTTTTGCTGTCCAGTCTGAGAAAAAAATCAGTATTCCTGAACATTCAAGCTATCAACTGCGCAGTTGGATCAGCAAATATCAAGACGCTTCATATTATCAGAGACAGGTGCTTCTTACTGAGATTGTAAATACTGCCCTTAGGAATAACCATTTAAAGGAAGCTGAACAATTTTTGAAATACATTGTAAATTCCGAACCCGATAACGATGTAGCGAAAGGTATGTTGTTATCTATTTGGAGTACGGCAGCAGGTTTAAGCGACAACTAAAGAATTATTTATCATACAGCCATTGTGGCTGTTTTTGTTTTATAATCCCCCAATTATAAATCTTATTACATACTTGTATTTAACTTTTGAAATAATAAATATTAAACTAGTATTAACAACAAGGCATCAGATGGAGGAAAATAATATGAACATTAAGAACACTATAGTTCCAGGTTTGCTGTTAGCAGCCTTACTAGGTTATTTTTCGGAATTTATTCATGGTATTATTATCATTGGCGGACAAAAACCGGTAAGCGGAGTTATAATTGCCATTCTTTTAGGAATATTAATAAAAAATACAATTGGTGTAGGCGAAATTTTTCAAAAAGGAATTACCTTTGCACTGAAAAATGTTTTAAAGGGAGCTATAATCCTCCTGGGTTTAAGTTTAAGTTTTATTACAGTTGTAACAACGGGATTTAAAGCCTTATCAATAATCCTGATTTGTGTTACTTTTGCCATAATCACTACTTATTATATAGGAAGAAAATTAGGTCTTCCTGACAAGCTTGCAACTTTAATTGGTATTGGAACTGCAATTTGTGGTTCAACGGCTATTGTTGCGGCATCTCCGGCAATAGATGCCCGTGATGAAGAAGTAACCTTTTCAGTGGCGACAATAACAATTTTTGGCGTAGTAGCTATTTTTCTTTATCCGTTAATCGGTAAGGTTCTTATGTTGACTGATATGCAGTTTGGCACATGGGCGGGTGTAGCAGTACATGAGACAGCCCAGGTAGTAGCGGCAGGATTTGCATATAGTGATGCAGCCGGAAAAATTGCTACAGTTGTTAAACTAACCCGTACTGTCCTTCTAGCACCAATAGTTTTAATATTGGGAGTGATATATTCTAAAAGACAGGAAGAAGCTGGAAGTCAAAAGGTAAGTTACCTTAGAATTTTCCCTTGGTTTGTTCTAGGTTTTATTGCAATGGCAGGGATGAGAACATTTGGTGACACCTTCTGGGCAAACAGCAGCCAGTGGCCGCTTTTCCTTGAACAGGCAACAGCCTTATCAAAGTTTATGATAGTCACCGCAATGGCGGGAGTTGGTCTTTTGACAAACTTTGATGATATGAAGAAGGTAGGTATTAAACCTTTTATAGTAGGGCTGGTGGCCTCATTAATTATGGCTGTATTCAGCATTGCATTGATATTAATATTAGGAATATAAATAATTTTGTATACATTCAAAAAAGCTGTTGCAAATTAATTGGTTTGATAATAATATATATACTATAATTGATGAATAATTGTGGAACAAAGGCGTTCCACTGACTTACCAAAAGAACAAAGGCGTTCTGGTTAATCAGAACGCCTTTTTTTATTTTTTATATAAATTATTATAAAGGAGGAGTTAGAAATGACTAAGAGGTGTGTAACAGAATTATTTGGAGAAAATGTTTTTAACTGTGCAACAATGAAATCCAGACTTCCCAAAAACGTTTATAAAAGTTTAAAGAAGACTATTGATGAAGGGGCAGAACTAGACCCATCTATTGCTGATGTCATTGCAAATGCTATGAAGGATTGGGCCTTAGAGAAGGGTGCTACCCACTATACCCACTGGTTCCAGCCTATGACCGGTACAACTGCCGAAAAACATGATGCTTTTATATCACCTACCCCTGACGGAAAAACTATTTTAGAATTTTCCGGGAAGGAGCTAATTAAAGGTGAGCCAGATGCATCCTCTTTTCCTAATGGTGGAATTAGGGCAACTTTTGAAGCCCGCGGCTATACTGCCTGGGATTGTACTTCTCCGGCTTTTTTAAGGGACAATGTTCTATGTATACCAACAGTATTTGTTTCATATACAGGTGAAGCATTAGATAAGAAGACACCTCTATTAAGGTCTATGGATGCAATAAGTAAACAAGCTTTAAGGGTCTTAAAAATATTTGGCAATACTACAGCGAAAAGAGTAATAACTACTGTAGGACCTGAACAAGAATACTTCTTAGTTGACAAAAAGTACTTTGACCAGCGCAAGGATTTAGTTTTTGCCGGTCGCTCTTTGTTTGGAGCAATGCCTCCAAAGGGACAGGAAATGGAAGATCATTATTTTGGCAGTATAAAGGAAAGAGTAGCTGCCTACATGAAAGAAGCAGATTACGAATTATGGAAGCTTGGTGTAGCGGCTAAAACAGAGCATAATGAAGTTGCTCCCGGTCAGTTTGAAATTGCCCCGATTTTTAATACAACAAATATCTCTACCGATCATAATCAGTTAGTGATGGATACCTTAAAAAAAGTAGCAAATAGGCATGGTTTAGTTTGTTTATTACACGAAAAGCCTTTTGCCGGTATTAATGGATCTGGAAAACATAATAACTGGTCCTTGAGTACTGATGATGGTCAGAACTTGTTAGAGCCAGGCAATGACCCACATGATAATTTGCAATTTTTGGTATTCCTCTGTGCAATTATAAAAGCAGTTGATAATTATCCTGAGTTATTAAGAATGGCAGCTTCTAATCCGGGTAATGACCATAGGTTAGGTGCTAATGAGGCTCCACCGGCTATTATTTCTATCTTCCTAGGGGATCAGCTCACTGATATAATTGACCAATTAGAAAAAGGACCGGCTACCAGTTCTAAATATGGTGGTGAGCTAGTGATGGGTGCCTCAACCTTACCCCATTTGCCGAAAGATAATACTGATAGGAACAGGACTTCGCCTTTTGCCTTTACCGGCAATAAGTTTGAATTTAGAATGGTAGCTTCTTCCTTATCAATTGCTGGGCCAAATACTGTTTTAAATACTATTGCAGCAGAAACCCTTAAAGAAATTGCAGACCGTTTAGAAAACGCAGCTGATTTCAAAGCGGAAGCTGTTGTTATGCTGCAAGAAATAGTAAAACAACATAAAAGAATTATTTTTAACGGCAATAATTACTCTGACGAGTGGGTTGTGGAGGCTGAGAAGAGAGGTCTTCCAAATATAAAATCTTTTGTTGAATCTGTTCCCTATTTAATTACTGAAAAAGCTGTCAAAATGTTTGCAGACCACAATGTTTTAAACAGCACTGAACTTCACTCCCGTTATGAAATATTGTTAGAACAGTATATTAAAACAATTAATATCGAAGCGTTAACAATGCTGGATATGGCTAAAAAACAAATTCTCCCTGCAGTAATTAAATATACTACCGTTTTAGCTCAGTCTATTAATGAAATAAAGGCTGCATCAGTAGATGTTGTTCCAGATGTTCAGATTGATATGTTAAAAGAAATATCCACCGTTTTAACTTCCTTTAAAGTAAATATTGCTAAGCTGGAGTCAGCCTTAGCCTCAGCTAATTCGAAAGAGGATATCTATGAACATGCTCTAGCCTTTAGAAATGAAGTGTTTACAGTCATGGGTGAATTAAGAACCGCTGGCGATAAATTAGAAGGTCTAGTAGATGGAAGTATGTGGCCATTTCCCACCTATGCAGAGATGCTTTTTAACTTATAAACAACGCCTGCGGCGTAAAATTTATTTTTACTATACAAAAAGGAGCTCCCCGCTCCTTTTTTTTGTATTAAAAAATCATTTTGGTGGCAAGCTAATACAAAGTAAATTACAAAAAAGGGAGATTAACGATGAAAAACAAAAGGATACTAGTAATTTTCTTTTTAGTATTTTTGTTTTTATTATTTCCGTTAGGTTGCAGACAGCAGGAAACTCCAAAAGAGGATAATAAGGTGGAGGAACCACAGGGTCAGGAGCAGGCAACATATGTGGGCGCAGATAAATGTTATGGATGTCATGCGGATTTTAAAGATATGGTTGCCAATACCGCCCATGTTAAGGGATTTCAACCTTTAGAAAGCTATAATGTTCAACCGGATAGCAAGATTACTATTTATGAAGATGTAAAAGAAGGAGAGCCAAAAAGCTATAATCTTAGTGATGCAAAAATTGCCGGAGTTATGGCAAATGAATATGTAGTCGGGTCTATTGAAGGGAAGTATTATAGACTGGCATCAGTAAAAGAGGAAGGGGGCAAATGGAAATTAGAACCCGCCTCTGTTGCCGATGTTAATAAAGATGGCACTGAAGAATGGGTTTTTAAATCTTATACCTGTGGAGACTGCCATAGTCCAGGTTTAGAAGCTGATCCGGAACGGAAAATGAACTTAGAAGCAGGATTTAGTTGTGAAAGCTGCCACGGTCCCGGAAGTGTCCATGTGACAACCCGCGCCAAGGAAGCCATCAGTAATGGACAGGAGTCCTGCTTAAACTGCCATACAGCCAGTCAGCCCAAGGAAGAGGGGGATATCCTAATTGCCCAGAACCACTATGGAACCAGAAGCTGGTTTGACAGCAACCATAATACAGGCAAGCCTGAAGACTGTTTAAACTGTCATACATCACATAAAATAAACGCTGACGGAAAGCTGCTAAAGGAAGATAGTGCTGAAAGCTTATGCAGTAAGTGCCACCAAGAGGGAGTAGACGTGGAAAAATTAATGTGGGTTAACCCCACCGATGAACGTGGTCATTTTACTAAGGACCACAGCTTCGGCAAATACCTTTATGAAAAATATGATGATGACCCTGCTACTCAACCCGTTGAAATCAGGAATCCGGAAACTGTAAAACAAATGAAGGAAAAAATGAAAAAATAATACAGGAGGCTGAGATGTTTTGTCTCAGCCTTCTATATTTAGATTTAATATGGAGCTCAAAGGTTTTAATGTGAACTGGACAATAAGACCAATAAATAATCCTGTTATAATTCCGGATACAATGAGTACAGGAAGATAATAAAAAAGATTAGGATTATTGACAATTAAGCTGGCAATAGCTATTTGACCTATATTATGGGTAACTGCACCGGCGATACTTATTGTAGGCAAGCTGAAGTGTTTTCGAAATTTAAGATACAACAGCGCCATTATAATACTACTGACTAGACCCCCTGTAATGCTAAAGAGGAAAGAGGAGAACCCCCCTCCGAAGAGGGAACCTAAAAAAATTCTACCAATGAGAACTATTAACGCCTCTTTAAAGCCAAAAATAATTATTGTAAATAAAGTTATTATATTGGCTAGCCCTAACTTTACTCCCGGAACAGGGATTGGAATAGGGATAAATCTTTCAATAAAATGAAGGGCTAGAGCTTGGGCAATCAGCAAGCCGAGGATTGTTATTTTGTTTGTTTTCATATCACCACATCCTAATATGATAAATCATCATACTCTTGGTCTTTTTCCCCTTCAATTAAAATGACTACTTTGTTGGGAAGGCAGACAATATTTTGTCCAGTTTTTGAAATTTTACCCGTCTTGATACAAACTTTATCGGGACAGGAAGCATCCTCAACATAAATGACGTTATTTGCACTAACAATGTCCACAAAATTATTGTTCGGCAAGGAAATATTCAACCTATTATTTTCAGTAGTATTTAAAGGAATTGTCTTATATAATTGTCCGTTTACTTCAACTATAGCTTTTTTGTCCTCGGAATCGGGCCATAGCAAATCCCTTGCCAGCCAACCGGCAAGTGCAACAGCAAGGATTAATATTATCAAAAAATCACCTTTTTTTAGCTGCAATTCCATCACCACTTATTTTTGTATTTGATAGCCTTCTTTAACAATTTCAAAATTTTCTTCATTAATTCCTGGAGATACGAAAATTTTTTTATCTGCTGTAATAAAAATTGCTTCCGTATCCGGCAGGCTATTTATTACTTCCATTCCTTTTTCTAATCCTAATAAAAAAATGGTAGTCGATAAGGCGTCGGCATCGATAGAAGAAGTAGTAATGATAGATACACTTACCAGGCCATTGTCAGCAGGGTAACCCGTTTGTGGATCAAGTATATGGTGGTATCTTTTGCCGTTAAGCTCAAAATACTTCTCGTAGGTTCCTGAGGATACCAGTGCCTGGTTGTTTAATTTAACAATGCCTAAATAATCGCCCCTTGGTTTTTCAGGGTCCTGTAAACCTAAACGGAATGGCGTACCATCAGGTTTAGTGTTTATAGTTAAGATATTGCCACCAAGATTAATTATGGCATGGTTTATATTGTTTTCCCTTAATATTTTCGCAACCTCATCAGCTGCATATCCTTTAGCTATAGCCCCTAAGTCTACTATCATGTTTTCATTTAAAAGTTTGGCCTGTAATTGTTCCTTATTTAACTCTAAGTTTTGGTAATTTACCAGTTGGAGTTTTTCTTTAATTAATTTATCGTCAGGCAGAGCCGCTTTTTCTGTATCAATGTTCCATAATTTAACGACTGGACCTATGGTAATATCAAACTGACCATTGGATAGTTTTGAAAAATACTTACCCTTTTCCAGGATATAAAAAGTTTCCGGGCTGAGGGCAACATATTCCTTTCCAGAATTAGCATTAAGCTTAATAATTTCGCTCTTAGGGGTTTCTTTATTAATTGTCATCTTATCTTCGATTTCTTGTACTCTGTCAAAAGCCTTAGTAAAAATAGATTCATCCTTTATCCCATCATAGATGGTAATTTTCGCAATTGTCCCCATGACAAAGGCAGTTTGGGATATGGGTTCAGGTCCAGCAGGATTATCTTGGTTAGGGGCAGGACCTTTGGAGCAGCCTGTTATTATGAAGATAAGTATTAAAAAAATAACGGCAAAGAAGTATCTCGACCCTTTATGAACCATTAAGTAAAACCTCCATAATATATTTGTGCCAAATCCTATTTTACCATAAAAATTAATAAGACGAATGTCTATAAATAATAAAGGCGCCGGAGCGCCTTTATTATACTTTCTAACATAAGTATAACTTTTACAAGGTAATAAGTATAAGAGCAACATCGGCTTCCGCAGTCGCCAGAGGCTCGGCGCAAGCCGTGTTTTTCTAATTTAGGGAGGTTATTGTTATTTAACTTTCTTTACTACTGCTTCAACAAGTTTAAAGAAATCACCTACTCCTATCGTAGCACCTGCAATGTCATCGGTTTTTCCAGCATCGTCGTAGGTGACTGCAGTCGGATCTTGTTTTTCCAATAAGAAGGCTTCAACCTTTGCGGCTTGCTCATGCCATTCAGCTTGTGCTCCGCCTTTTGCTACCATATTATATTCACCTTTTGCGGAAAGGGTATCCTTGTCATCTCCACCGTCTTTGTGAGTACCAGTCCAGTCAACTCCAACAATTCTACCGTTTTTAACAGCTACTTGAACATTATATTTCCAACCTGTTTTTTCACTAAAATTTTCTTGTGCGCTGTAGAAAATGCCATCTACGTAAGGACCTTGAGCAATTGGACCTTTTGCTAAAGCAGCTTCAGCATTTTTGAAGAAGGGGCTTACTCCAATAGATACACCGGCAATATCATCGGTATGATACTTATCTTCTTTATAAGTGATTGTTGGGTCTTGTTTTTCCAAGAGGAAGGCTTCAGCAATAGCAGCCTGCTCATGCCATTCGGCTTTAGCACCGCCTTTGGCAACCATTTGATACTCGCCGTCTGCGGATAAAGTTTTCTTATCCTTGCCACCGTTAACATTGTAACCATTCCATTCTGCAGCTACGATATAACCGTTAATTACTGTAAGGCTTGCTGAATATTTATAGTTCTTACTGTAGCCAGGGTCTTGTGAGTAATAAGCACCATCTTTATATTTACCGGATCCTACAGGACCATTGGCCAATGCTTTTTCAGCCAATTTGAATAAAGGACTTACACCTATAGTTACACCAGCTATGTCGTCAGACTTATAATTATCTTCTTTGTAAGTGATAGCAGAGGGATCTTGTTTTTCAATTAAATAAGCTTCAGCTTTTGCAGCCTGCTCATGCCAGGGAGCTTTAGCTCCGCCTTGCTCAACCATTGGGTACTGACCTAGTTTAGAAAAATCTTTTTTAGAAGGACCACCTGATTTGTGGGCACCATTCCAGTCAACTTTTGCAATTTTTCCATCCTTAACTTCAATTGTTACAACAGCCTTCCAACCTGATTTTTTTGAAAAATCATCTTCTTGAGCGAAATAAATACCGTCTTTGTACTTGCCTTCTGCTTTTTTTGGTTCTTCCTTCGGTGCAGGCTGGTTTGCACCGCATCCTGCAAGTGAAATAAGTAGCATGCCAACCAATAGTAAAGCTAAGATTTTCTTAATGTTCATGAAACATCCTCCCCCATAAAAATATTTTAAAAAATTATGTCGATAATACTTATTCGATACAGATGCACAAATTCCTTCTTGTTATTAATTTTTTTTATAGCTAATATTTATTCAATTCAGATTGTTATTATTAGTGCAATATGTTAATTTATATAAAACAAATTTTTCTAGTAGATATTAAGTAGTGATAATAAAGGTTTTCTGTTATTCAATCCCATATTTTATTAAGAAATTTATATTTAGTTACAACTAATTATTATAAAAATGATGGTGTATTATAAATAATTTTATGCTCAAAAGTATTTTCCATTATTTTTATTATAAATTTCAATATTTAAATTTAAAATGGCAATAATATAAAAAGTAGAAAAAAGTGATGCAAACAAATGGGAAGGGAACAACAAAATGGAAAGAAAAATAAGGCAATTCATTGATTATGCTAATATTTATGCGAAAAAATGTACAATTGCATAAAATAAGGATGCTTTATTGCATTATTTTATTTTTATAGTATATAATTATTTATATTGAGAATAATTGAAAATTGGAGTGTAAGTTCCATGGATAAAACTAATGAAATTAAACAATTGACTAAAACGGCGGATGTACTAAAAGCCATTGCCCATCCAGTTAGATTATGTATAGTCAAAAACCTCTTAGATGTAAACTCCTGTAATGTTTCCACTATGCAAAGCTGTTTGGACATGCCTCAATCTACTGTTTCCCAGCATTTGGCCAAGCTTAAATCAGCGGGAATTATTGAAGGGGAGCGCCACGGAGTGGAAATTATTTATAAAGTGGTAAGTGAGGATGTAAAAAGGATTATTGAAGTTCTAAAATAATATTCATTTAAAAAAAAGATTTCCTTGACAACAAGGAAATCTTTTTTTTAATTCCAAAACAAAATAAAAAATCCTGTCTGATAACACAATAAATAAGGGATTTTAATAAGGCAAGTAACTGGCTGACCAGAATAAATTACCTAGGAGCAATTTTGTTCGCAACTTTTTCTTTTAAAGGGCGTCTTTTGTAATATAAACACCACCGGGGGTAGTTTAAAGTGGATTTAAATCAAATCATCAAAGACCTTTGGCCTGAAGTTTTCCGCTTTGTCTATTATAAGGTTCAAAACAAGGAAGAAGCAGAAGAAATAACCCAGGATACCTTTGAAAAGGTATCTCAAAAATTAGCTGATGATAAGGTAGATAGGGATAAAATTAAATCCTATAGTTTATCAGCGGCTAACAACAGAATAATTGATATCTGGCGAAAAAAGGGACGCAGGCCGAAAGAAACATCAATGGAAGATAATTATATTTATACCATAGGCGTTCCTGACAAACAAAAAGAGATTGAAGATAAACTTATGGTCCGTAAAGCGATGGAGCAGCTCCGGAACAATCCCGGCAGATTTTACTATGGAGGATTGTAGAAGGTTATTCTATCCAGGAAGTAGCTGACAAGCTAGGTAAATCACCAGGAGCAATTAAAAGCATGCAGTTTCGTGCTTTACAAAATCTTAAATCTATATTGGAGAAAGGGGGCTACCGTTTTGAATAGAGAAGAATTATTATCCAACTATATAGATGATATGCAGTCGGAAAGAAGACCCGGTATTTTAGGCAAGGTTGATGATCTTGATGATGAAATGCTGGATTTATTAGAAACTGTTAGGGTTATTAAACGTACCTATAAAAAGAAAACCAAAATTCTTCACCTGCCGTGGATTAGGATTGCCGCAACATTAGCGGCTGCAGTGTTTATCTTTGTTCTTTTAGTGGGAATTGAGCCTTATGTTTTTCCTCGTAAAGGCAGCATAGTCCATGCTGTAGTTCGGGCTTATGGTGAGTTAAATAGTTATCAGGGTCAAGTAGTTGTTAAGTCCTTTGAAAATAATAAGGTTGTTTCAGAGGAGACAATTGAAATTTCATATCAGAAGCCTTGGAAATATCATGCTGTCCATGAATATAACGGGACGAAAGTGGAAAGAATTTCTGACGGGAGTAAGGTGGCAGCATTTTATCGTCAGAGGATAGAAGTAGATAACCTTTTCCCCGAAAAGGACTTGTGGCGTTATCACGTTGGAACGACCGTATGGGAATTAGAAAAAGCCCAGGATGTCCAGCAAAAGGGTATTGAAAAAGTATTGGGCAGGGATGCTTACTTAATACACTTTAGAGTCAGTGAGGATGCAGAATACCAGAAAATGTGGGTGGATGCAGAAACTGACCTCCCTCTAAAAAAAGAACTTGTATTTCCTGAGAATAGGAAAATAGTCATGGAGTTCAAAGAACTTAGGGTCAATCCCGTTTTAGAAGATCAGGTGTTTAGAATAAAAATTCCTAAGGGGGAAGCTGTCAAGCAATGGAATCAGTTAAGCTCATTTGAAAATGCCCAACATCAATGGGATTGGCTTTCAAATTTAAATAAGATTATTCCCCAAGAATTAAAGCTTGTTAAAACAGGCAAAACCAATGAAGATACATTTGTCTTAAGATATAAAAATCTGCAAACTGAAAATGATTTCTTAGACATTTTAATTATGCCAAAACCGGAATCAATCCGATATTTAGGAGAGAATAACAAAGGTTTTGTGCAAATTAAAGAAGGTGTGAATGCCCTGGGAATACACATAGAAAAGACAAATGTTGGACAATGGGTTACCAAAGATTTTCAGGGCTATTTTGTTACCACACGAGGAACCGGTTTCCTGGAACAGGTTCTGGAGCAGCTTGCGGAAAAAGGGACAGAATTTAATTTTTAGACTTTATTAAAAAAGACAAAAATACACTTGTAAAAATCTAGAAATTCATAATATAATATGTTTAAAATGTTAATTAATATGGTAATATATACACATAATATTTATTTTTAATAATATATATAATAATTGTATAACAAATAGGACTGTAGTTGGATATAAATAAGACTTTTAGTCATTTCAAGAATAACTGCTTTATTTTATACTTATTGTTAGAGAGCTTAACTTTTTACAAGGTAATAAGTATAATAAGTTTAAAGTTGCGAAAGGATGCGAATTTCAATGATTATCATTAATTTAATAATAATAACAATAACCATTGCATATGTTGCCAAAAGAATAGCGTAACTGTAGGGTATCCCGCTGGGATACCTTTCAATTTTTTGTTTTGAATTAATTCTCATTGGGTATGGTATTAATAAAAAAAGGAGTTTTGCTTATGCAGGCTAAAGAAATAATGACTAAAGACGTTATTACTATTAAGGCTGGGCAGACTGTAGACCAAGCAGCAAGGCTGTTATCGGAAAACAGAATAAGTGGGCTACCGGTAGTTGACCAGGAAAACAGAGTGATAGGTATTATTAGTGAAGGAGATCTTGTATTCCAGCAAAAAAAAATCACACCTCCTGTAGTAATTGCTTTTTTGGATGGTATTTTACAATTGGGTCAGCAGGAGTTTTACAATGAATTAAAAAAAATAGCGGCATATAAGGTGGAGGATATCATGACTAGTACGGTAACTTTTGTTGCTCCTGAGACCGGGATTGATGATATTGCTACACTCATGATTAATAATGAAATAAACAGGGTGCCGGTATTAGATGAAAACAAAAAACTTTTAGGAATAATAACACGCCATGATATAATTAAAAATGTATATAATAGAGTCTAAGGAACGGGTGTTTGATGGATAATTATGATTTGCAGGAATTGAAAGAACAGATAAAAGAATACAGCAGGCTCATCCAGGTAGATAAGATTGGTTTTACCACAGGTGAGCCTTTTTATTATCTCCAGGAACTGTTGGAGCAGCATCGTTTGCGAGGGTTTGATTCAGGTTTTGAGGAAAAGAATATAATGCTTCGCCTTGACCCAGCCCTTTCCCTGCCAGGTGTCCGTTCAATTATTTCTATTGCTGTTGCATATCCCTGCCTGATTCCTGAAGAATTAACTGATAAAGAAAAACCCCGGGGAATATTTTGTCGTGCTTCCTGGGGTATGGATTATCATGCCGTACTCAAGGAAAAACTGGCTCTTCTTGCAGGTTTTATATTAAAGTTGATACCTGGAGTAAGAACAAAGGCCATGGTGGATACAGGTCCTCTATCGGATAGAGCGGTAGCGCAACGAGCCGGAATAGGGTGGATAGGGAAAAATGGGAACTTGATAACAGAGGAATATGGGTCTTTTGTATTTTTGGGTGAGTTGCTTACAACCTTGCCCCTCCCGCCTGATGAGCCCATTCATCAGGAATGTGGTCAATGCAGCCTTTGCATTGAAGCTTGTCCTTCCCAGGCTATAAATAGTGAAAATTCAACTATTAATTGTCAAAAATGTTTGGCATTCCAAACTCTTAATAAAAAAAAATTAAGTGAAGAAACTAAGAAACAAATCTCCCTCCGGGGACATATTTACGGGTGTGATGTTTGTCAGCTAGCCTGTCCTTATAATAAAGGGAAAACCAATGATTGGCACAAAGAGTTTCAGGTGGAATTTGATCTTATTAGTCCTAAAATCGAAGAAATAATAAAGATTTCCAACAAGGATTTTCAAAATAAATATGGCAGTGTATCCGGGAGTTGGCGGGGGAAAAAAATTTTGCAGAGAAATGCTTTGCTTATTTTAGGACGGCATAAAGATGAAAAAAGTCTTGCCTTTTTAGGTGAAGTAATCAAAGATGACCCACGAGAGGATATTAGAGCAGCTGCTGCCTGGGCATTAGGTGAGCACAGGACTCAGGAGGCAAGGAGGGTGTTAACTGATGCCTTATTGTCGGAGAAGAATGGTTACATTAAAGAAGAGATTAGGAAGGCATTGTTAAAAAACTAGCTATTTTTTTGGCTAATGATAAAAAGGTAAATATATCTATTTGGAGAATTATAAGCTAAAAGTATAAGCTAAAAGTATAAGCTAAGGGGTGGTCTGATATATGTTTTTCGGAGAGGATTTTGAAGCGGTTCGTGAAAGAATAAAACCATATATCCATACAACGCCGATTATCAACTCCAATTCTTTAAACAATATGATTGGAAACAAGCTATTTTTAAAACTGGAGTCAATGCAAAAAACAGGTTCCTTTAAGATTAGGGGAGCTGCGAGCAAAGTAACTTCATTGGATGGTCAAAATCTTAAAGGTATAGTAACGGCTTCCTCGGGAAACCATGGGCAGGCAGTTGCATATATGGCCAAGACACTAAGTATCAAGTCTGTAATAGTTGTACCCAATACTGCGCCTGAAGCAAAATTAAATGCCATTAAAGGGTATGGTGCAGAGATTATAATAGTTGGTCCTAAGTCAAATGAAAGGTTAGAAATGGCAGGTAAAATTTCCCAGGAAATGGGATATGTATTTGTTCCTCCCTATGACGATTATGATGTTATTAAGGGACAAGGGACTATTGGATTAGAGATATTAGAAGAAAAAATTCCTATAGAGAAAATATTTATACCCATTGGCGGAGGAGGCTTATTATCGGGAATTGCTGCCGCTATTAAGGCGATAAACCCTTCAATACAGGTTGTGGGTGTTGAACCTGTTGGAAGCTCGTGTATGTATACCTCCTTGAAAAATGGACGCAGGACCGAAATTTCACCAAATACCATTGCAGATGGTTTGCGTACTGCCATTCCTGGAGAAAAAACATTCTCCCTTGTACAAAGATATGTTGATGATGTTGTTCTTGTGGAAGAAAGGGAAATTAAGGATGCGTTGAAAATGGTGATGGAAAGAATGAAGGTTATCATAGAGCCCAGCGGGGCTGTGCCTATTGCTGCAATGCTTAAAGAAAAAGCAACCGGAGCAGGTTTATTGTCGGTAGTAAGCGGTGGAAACTTGGATATAATGAAAATACCTGAGCTTTTAGCTTAGGGTAATAATTACTGGAGGAGAGTAAGAGTGCGGTTTTTATTTTATTATTTCTTTTTTCGGATGTTTCTGGGAAATCCCTTGTTAGCATTATTTATAATTGTGATTATTTATTTAATTATTGATCAGAAATTCATAGGTTTATTTCCTGATATTTTTAGCCCTTTTAAGCGAAAAAGCCGGATTAACTCCTTAAAAGAGGAGGTTAGATTAAACCCTGCAAATGCAAATGCCTACAAAGAACTGGGACAATTATATTTGGAAACAAAAAAATACCAAGAGTCCATTGGTTATTTTGAAAAAACGCTTGATAAAATGGGCGATTATGCCGATAATCGTTTTTATTTAGGCAAGGCATATTACTTGAATGGTCAAAAAGAAAAGGGACAGGAACAACTAACTAAAGCCTTGGAGATTAATACCAAGGTAGGTTATGGTGAACCTTATATCTACTTATTGGATAACCTTCTTTCCCAGGGCGGAGATAAATTAGAAATTAACAATATGATTGAAAATATTCACCGTTTTGGTACTCCCGAGATACTCTATAAGGCAGGCGATACGCTCCTGAAATATGGTGATTCACGGGGGAAAGATTTACTTAAGGAAGCTGTCGAAAACTATAGAGGCATACCAGGCAACTTCAAAAAAATACATAGAAGATGGGTTTTTTTAGCCCGTATAAAATTAATTGGAAAGTAAATCAGGGGGAGCTATGATAATCAGAAAGGCAGAGATAAAGGACTTAAAAGAAATCGCAGATATTTACAACCATGCTATTTTAAATCTCACTGCTACTTTTGATGAAGAGGTGAAATCTCTACAAGAAAGACGAGAATGGTTTGAAATCCACCAAGATAGCAGATACCCCTTGCTGGTTGTCCAGGAAGAAAAAGAGATTGTCGGCTGGGGTTCAATTTCCCAGTTTAAGCCTAGGGCTGGTTATAGATTTACGGGGGAAACCTCAATCTATGTCCGTCATGATAAATACGGGAATAACATAGGTTCATTACTCTTGGAGGAATTGATCAATTTGAGTAAAAAAAGCGGCTTGCATTGTTTAATGGGAATTATAGTTGATAATAATGTACCTAGCATTAACCTTCATGCCAAGTATGGGTTTAAAATAGTGGGTAATTATCGTGAAGTGGGCTTCAAGTTTGGCAGATGGCTGGATGTGGTTGTAATGCAGAAAATATTATAATTAGAAAACACGGCGCAAAACTATATAAGTACAAAAAAGCATTACCACGAGGTAATGCTTTTTTAATCGTTTTCACCAGTAAAAAATAAATTTTTAGTTGTGGATAACTAGCCCAGCACAGCTTTTTTTATATATTTTACTAGCCACTAAACGCCGCAGGCGGTTCTTAAACCTCTTTAGTTGCTGTTTTGAAACCGGCACCTGCTGTAATTATTCCATATACGGCTAAAGCTATTAAAGAATCTATTGAGTGATGCAATGCTGTACCGATGCCAATCACTACCCCGGCTTTATATAGGGTAAAGCCGAATGGTAAAACTACCAAAGCTTCACTTAAAGCATGGATAGGTAAGGTAATTGCCAATACCATTTTAAATGAGTATCCTCGTTTTATTAAATATGCACCTATTACCGGGAAAATAGCATGCATGGCAGCTCTGGCAGCAATAACGGGACCTAGTTTAATCAAGAAACCGAAAGCTGATCCTGCACCTACCACAAAGGCAGCAAAAGGGCTTACCATCATGGCAAGCATTACCGGAACATGGGATGCTAAAGTTGCACTAAAAGGGGGGATAGTAACCCCTAAAAAGCCTCCAAAGGCTAAAGGTATAAGAAGGGCTAAGGCTGTTAATAAAGCTCCTAGAACTAATTCTCTTGCTTTCATTTATCTTTCCTCCTTCACTGTCTTTACACCTGTCATGACAGAATTATAGCATGAAGTTTTTCAACGGTCAAAGGGGAGTTTTAGAATTTCACAATTAAATTAGGAATCGAGGTTTATTAAATTTTATTTTGACCTTTTCATTTTCTATTAAAAATTAGAATGATTAATTAGGTTATGGATATCCAACTAAACCGATAGTTTTTATTTAAATTTTTCTTTAAATTATATTAACGGTATATTATAATTAATTTATATAAGGTAATTAATTCTGAAAAAATTTTGAAGTTAATAAACTAGGAACTGTTGTAAAAATTAAAGACTTATTCGGGGACAATTTAATGATGATTGTACAAATAAAGAGGGAGGTTGAAAAATGAAAAAGATTCTTATTTTAGGATCCGGTACTTCTGGAACAATGATGGCTAATCACCTTGAGAAAAAAATAAATAAGACTGAATGGTCAATAACTATTATTGACCAACATGAAAAACATTACTATCAACCTGGGTTTCTATTTATTCCTTTTGGAATCTACTCGGAACGGGATGTGGTAAAAGAAAAAAATAAATTTCTTCCTAAAGGAGTTGAGTACATCCAGGCTCCTGTAGAATTAATTCAAGCGGAAAAAAACAAAGTAGTATTAGGTAACCAGAAGATAATTTCTTATGATATATTGATTATCGCAACTGGTTGTGAAATAGTCCCCGAAGAAACAGATGGCTTAAATGATGGATGGAGAGAAGATATTTTTGACTTTTATACTCTTGAGGGCTCTATTGCCCTAAGGGATAAGTTGAATGATTGGAAGGGAGGAAAGTTAGTAGTTCATTTAAGCGAGATGCCAATTAAATGTCCTGTTGCTCCACTTGAATTTGTTTTTTTAGCGGACTGGTTCTTTTCCGAAAAGAAAAATATTCGTAAAGATGTTGAGCTTACCTATGTTACTCCTTTAGATAGCGCTTTTACTAAACCGAAATGTTCCGAGGTCTTAGGTGACCTATTTCCTCAGAAAAATATAAGCTTGATAAATAAGTTTAATGTTAGCCATGTCGATGCTGAAAGCAAGAAACTGGTATCTTTTGATGATAAAGAGGTATCCTATGATCTTTTAGTAACAGTTCCTATTAATATGGGAAGTAAGCTGATAGCACGCTCTGATTTAGGTGATGATTTAAACTTTGTACCAACCAATAAACATACCCTTCAATCCAAAGAATATGAAAATATTTTTGTAATTGGTGATGCCACTGATATTCCAACTTCAAAGGCCGGTTCAGTTGCCCATTTTGCAGCAGAAATATTAACTGAAAATATTTTAAGCTATATAAATAAGAAACCACTGACTGCAATTTTTGATGGACATGCTAATTGTTTTATTGAATCTGGATATAACAAAGCATTCCTAATTGATTTTAATTATGATATTGAACCGGTTGAAGGAACATTTCCGCTGCCTGGAGTTGGTCCTTTCTCACTTTTGAAAGAAACCAAAATAAACCACTTGGGGAAAATGGCTTTCAAGCACATGTACTGGAACATATTGTTAAAGGGTATTCCTATTCCTGCTGTTCCACCCCACATGAAAAAGAGTGGCAAGAAACTTGACCACTTGTTAACGTGAAGTAGCTAATAGTCCATTGAATAGATTTATAATTACTCAGATTATTTTGAGGAGGCTTAACTATGGAAAAAGTAATTGCTGGTTATTCCGTAAACGTTACCGAGGAAGGATATTTAACAGATATGAATCAATGGAACAAAGACATTGCCATTGAAATAGCAAAAGAAGTTGGAATTAATGAATTAACAGAAGGTCATTGGCGAGTAATTGAATTTTTAAGGAAGGATTTTGCTGAAACAGAAAAAATGCCGACTACTCGAAGATTAAAGAATGTAGGTAACATTGCTACAAAAGATTTATATGACTTGTTTCCAGATGGACCATTGCTAAAAGCTACTAAAATAGCTGGTTTAAGCAAGCCTGTTAGTTGTGTTTAAAAAAGGGGGTTAATATATGGAGAATAATGAAAAAATAAAAAAAATATCGATTATAATCTCTAAGGGGTCTTTAGAGGGAATATATCCAGGATTAATTATGGCTAATGGTGCAAGGATGAAAGGAATTGAAGCTAACGTATTTTTTACCTTTTTTGGTTTGGATGCCATTACGAAAAATAAAATGAATAATATTAAAGTTGCGACAGTAGGAAATCCTGCTATGGGTATACCTACATTGGTTGGGTCCGTTCCGGGAATGTCAGCTTTTGCAACTGGTATGATGAAAAAACAGATGGAAAAATTAGACATCCCTCCCATACCTGAATTCATTGAGATGATTCATGATGCCGGAGGGGAACTGTATGCCTGCCTAGCTAGTGTAGAGATGTTTAAGCTTAAAAAAGAAGATTTTTGTGACCAAGTAAAAGGAATACTAACGGTAGGAGATTTTTACGATATTTCAGCTGGTGGACAAATAATATTTACCTAAGCGAATAAGTTTTGCATTATCTACTAAAACACCTCAATTAAGAAGGAGAATTGAGGTGTTTTTTACTTATAATAAAGCATAACTTTTTCAAAATAATAAGTATACAAGTGCAGCATCCGCTTCCGCAGTCGCTAAAGGCTCGGCGCAAGCCGTGTGTTCTAATTAAATTAAGAACTTCTTAAGAATTACATAAACTATATCTTAAGATTTAATTGATATCATTACCTTAAAGCTAATGATAAAGGGTGTGATATAATTTGAAAAGATTATTTTTTAGAGGTGATTCTTCTTGAACATTCTTGTGTGCGATGACGATAAGGAAATTCTGGAAGCCATAACAATTTACCTGAACAATGAGGGTTACAAGGTGTTTAAAGCGACAAATGGAATAGAAGCATTACAAGTTCTGGACAAAAATGAAACTCACCTGATTATAATGGATATTATGATGCCTAAAATGGATGGGTTAAGGGCAACTATGAAAATACGAGAAGAGAATAATATTCCCGTGATAATGCTTTCAGCTAAATCAGAGGACACCGACAAGATAATGGGTCTGAATATGGGAGCTGATGATTATATGACAAAGCCCTTCAATCCATTGGAATTGATAGCCAGGGTTAAGTCCCAGCTAAGGAGATATACAACATTAGGAAGTATGGAAACTAACTGCAATATTTATAAATCAGGTGGTCTTGTTATAGATGATGGGAGTAAGGTTATCACTGTCGACGGCGAGGAGGTCAAGCTCACCCCTGTACAGTATAAACTGCTGTTGCTTTTGACCGCCAATGCGGGGAGGGTGTTTTCTATTGATGAAATATATGAAAAGGTATGGAAGGAAACTGCCTTCCACCCTGAAAATACAGTAGCTGTCCATATACGAAAAATAAGAGAAAAAATAGAGATAAATCCTAAAGAGCCAAAATACTTGAAGGTGGTGTGGGGGATTGGATATAAAGTGGAAAAGCTTTAGCCACTCGTTACTAACAAAATTAATTGTATTTGCAATAACTATTCTTTGTTTTACAGTAGTCATAACGGTATTCTTGGATATGATGATTTTTTATGATGGAAATTTAGATGCTGCTTTCGAAAAGGACTATTTTTTAAGCAAAGAATATATGAGAGAAAGCAGTGATTTACTTTCAACGTTAACAACCTTAATTAAGGATTATAAGAGCGAAGAATATATACTTAATGGAGGTAGTATATCTGAAGAGGAAATAGAAAGACAAAAGGATTCCCTTTATAATTCATTTACACATGACGAGAATAACTATAATAAATATTATTTCCCTAAGTTATCCCATGAAGAGAATTATAAAAAATTCGAAGAAGTTTATGGAGAAAAAATTGCCCAAATAAGGGATGATTTAATTAATGAAGATTTGAGAAGGTTTAATTCTTTTGCAAGAAAGTTAGAAAAATATGAAGGCGTTTTATATTATGGGACTGACGGAGAGATTATCTTCACTAATACGTCCAATGTCAACAAAGCATATTTTAAATCTTTTCCATCCTATTTAATATTTGATAAAGCAGAAGAAATCGCATTTCCGGAAGAAATAAAGGAAAATCGCTACTACTACTGGCTTCCTTACAATGATATTTTAGAAAGACCAGATTACTCTGTTTATATTGCTTTTAACAAAGAGTTTTTAAACCCTCGAATTTATGATTGGGAAAGTAAAAAGTCTGTGATAACCAGAGACTTATATTTAATGATTGCTTTTTTAATTGGGTTTATCGGTTCATCTGTGTATCTTTTAATAATTATAGGAAGAAAATACATGGGGGATAAAGAGGTTCAATTTATTTTTGCTGACAAGCTTTTTACTGATATTAACCTAATAACTTGTTTTATGCTGATAGCCTCATGGTTTGTTTCCATAGATACTCTAGCATTTCGAAGCAAGTTTACCCAAGCTATTTTCCCCATAACCTTTATAATAGGTTCTGTTGGTTTAATTCTAGTTTTATCGTTGGTTAAACATATTAAAAATAAGACAATAATAAAACATTCATTGATATATAAAGTATTTTATAAATTATTTAATTTTATAAAAGATATTTTTAATAGCGGAAGTGTTGGTGTAAAGGCTGTTGTGATAGTAATACTTTACCCCGCCATAGTTGCTTTAACATTCTTTATATTCCCCATTACAATTGGAGTTGCCGTCTGGCTTGTTCTGAAAAAGGTTAAGGAATATAAACTTATAAAAGAAGGGTTACTAAAGGTAAAGGAGGGGGAACTGCATTATAAAATAAATGTGCCTGGGGGCGGAGAGTTTGCCCAACTGGCTGCAGATATTAATAGTATAACTGAAGGTTTAAATAAAGCAGTTTCCAACGAATTAAAGAGTGAACGGCTTAAAACAGAGTTAATTACTAATGTTTCCCACGATATACGCACACCTTTAACCTCTATTATTACTTATGTGGATTTATTAAAAAACGAAACAGATCAGGATAAGGTGCAGGGGTATATTGATGTTATCGACCAGAAGGCCCAGAGAATGAAAATACTAACCGATGATTTATTTGAAGCTGCTAAAGCTACCAGTGGAAATATCCCTGTCAGCTATGCAAGAATAGATATAGTATCTTTAATTTCTCAGGGTCTAGGTGAGCTCAATGATAAAATCCAGGAATTGAGCCTTGATTTTAAACACAACTATCCCAAAGAAAAGCTGTATGTCAAGGGAGATGGAAAACTGCTATGGAGGGCTATAGAAAACCTATTGTCAAATATATTCAAGTATTCTTTAGAGGGGTCAAGGGTGTATATAGATGTTGAAGATTTAGGGGATCAAGTGCAATTAGTATTTAAAAATATTTCCGCATATGAGTTGAATATTTCCTCCGAAGAATTAATGGAACGGTTTAAAAGGGGGGATGAGTCTAGAAGCAGTCAAGGCAGCGGGTTAGGTTTATCAATTGCCAAAAGTTTAATCAACATACAAAATGGAGATTTTAGTATTCAAATAGATGGCGATTTATTTAAAGCAATTATTACAATGCCAAAGTATTAAAAATTGTACTAAGGCTGCAACCAAGGTCCCCCTTGGTTGTTTTGCTGTTTCTATTATTTAAAGTGTTTATATTGCCGGATTTTATGGTTTGCTTAAATAAAGAGTTGGGATATACTGTAAAGGCAGGACATAAAAATGGAAAATAGGCTGCATTAGGAGGAAATATCTTAACAATGGAAACAACATTACTAATAATAAAGTCAATAATATTAGGAATAGTAGAAGGAATAACTGAATTCCTGCCGGTTTCCTCAACAGGACACCTTGTTATCTTCCAAAACCTGATAGGTTTCAGGGGAGTAAATCCAAATTATGTAGAAATGTATACCTATGTTATACAGTTAGGTGCAATTCTCGCAGTTGTCATCCTCTACCGAAGGAAAATCATCGACACCCTTGTTAATTTCTTTCCAGTAAGGGTGGGGTACGAAGATTCAGGTGTTAGGTTTTGGCTAATGATTTTCATAGCCTGCATTCCTGGAGGAGTTTTTGGCATTCTCTTGGATGATTTGGCTGAGCAGTATTTATTTACACCGGTATCTGTTGCTATTACCTTGTTTTTAGGCGGTATAGGAATGATATATGCTGAAAACAGGTTTAGAAACAATAGCTTGCGAAGCCGGGGATTATACGTAACTGTCAGGCAGGCAATAATTATAGGCTTGTTTCAGTGTTTAGCAATTATACCGGGCATGTCTCGTTCTGCCTCAACCATAATAGGGGGATGGGTTTCTGGGTTATCTACAATAGCTTCAGCAGAATTTTCTTTTTTTCTGGCCATACCCGTTATGGTGGGAATGAGCTTTTTAAAAATTTTAAAAATCGGGGGACTTCATAATCTTACTTCCCAAGAATTAGTTTCCCTAGCAGTTGGCTTTGGAGTATCATTTATTGTTGCCTTAAAAGTTATTGATTCCTTTATAGCCTATTTAAAGAAAAAACCTATGCGGGTATTTGCAATATATAGAATGATATTTGCGGTCATCGTCTTATCAGCCGGGTTTTTAGGCAAGTTTTAATTATTTAAGACAACAATCCCAGCTTAAGGCTTGGATTTGAGGTGCTTTTAGATACTAAAGAAGTAATTAAATGGTGGTGGAATTTATGGGCAAAACAGATAAAGACATAAAATTGCTGATTGACTTTATTAAAGTGTATTGCCGGGAAAACCATAAAGGAATTCCTAAGGAAACAATACCTCCCTATAATGTTCCACTTTGTTCTGATTGTTGGGAGTTGGCCTTATATGCTGAAAAAAGAAGGAAATATTGTCCTAAAATACCCAAACCAGCTTGCAAAAAGTGTGACACTCCCTGTTATGCCCCCAAATATAAAGAAAAAATAAGAAAAATAATGAAGTTTTCAGGGATTTATTACATTAAACGGGGCAGGTTGGATTATCTATACCATTATTTAAAATAAAGATATCTAAATTATGCAGATAATTAAAGAAAATACGGCAAAAATAGACAGAACCCTACATAATAGTCGCTTGTTCGAAGAATTTTTCTTAAATAAATAGTATAATACAGGTGATATAAAATGATGGGGGGCACTAAAATGCCAAGCAGAGCAATTATAATTATGGGTTTCTTTATTGCCTTAATTGTTGGAGGGGCAGCGTCGTGGTGGACCAGTAATTCGGGGGTATGGTTTTATTTTTGGGGGGTATTATGGTTTTGTATCTCCTTTACAGCTATTAATCTGGGAATATTTTTATTTGGTTCTAAGCTCTTTGAATTTTCCTACCAGGATGAAAACAACCTTATCATACCTATAAGACTAGGTATACTGGTTATTAGCATAATGATACTGTTTAAGTACATAACTATTTAATAACACTACTTTTGGTAGTGTTATTATAATATTTTACAACCTTAGGGAGGTTGGATTGTGCCAAAATATTTATTTTACCTTTTCGCTATTTTACCAGCCAGCATTAGAAAAAATTTAACCCGTAAATTAGCCAGGTTTTTTTTAGAAAAATATGCAGTTCTAAAAATTAACGGCTTAGATAATATTCCCCAGGGAAATAATGTAATTTTTATTGCCAATCATTTATCAAACGCCGATGGACTTATCCTGCAATATGTTTTAGAAAAATATAAAAATGATATAACCTTTCTAGCAGGAGTGAAATTAAAAGACGAACTTTTAACAAACCTTATTCTGGAATTAGTACCCCATATATGCATCCACCCTAATAAACCCGACCGTAAAGCCATCAGAGAGGCTATTGATGTGCTTAACAAAAAAAAATCCCTTTTTATCTTTCCTGAGGGCACTAGAAGCAGGACCGGAGAATTACTTAAAGGAAGGTCGGGGGTAGTTTTAATAGCTAAAAATACTGAAGTACCTATAATACCTATTGGAATATGGGGGACAGAAAAACTTTTACCTATTAATACAGAAGGAGCAATGAGCAAGGAATGGTTTAATAAAGCCGAAGTACACATGGAGGTAGGAAAACCCTTTAAAGTGCAGGAGCTTGCAGGAGAGGGAGAAACAATAGATTTAATGATGAAAAAAATTGCCCAGCTTCTTCCTGAAAGCTATAGAGGGTATTATAAAAAAACATTATCATGAAGGTTGTGAATTCATGGTTTGATAGTTTATTAAATTACAGGACGTCTATATAATAAAGAATATAATAGGTATTTTAAAATAATTATCTTAGTTGCCGCTAGTACTTATAAAGGGGATTGCATATTATGGTACGTAAAGGGATGAACTTAAAAATGAAGGTTATTCTTATCAGTTTTTTTTGTTCGTTTCTTCCCCTTTTTCTATTAGGTGCTATGAATTTTTTTACTATTCATAATTTACTTCTTGAAAAAGAAGAAGCTAAACTTTTAGCGTTAAGTACTAATTTGGAAACCATAGTTAACAATTACTTCAAAGATTCACAAAAGGATTTATTTTATCTAGCCAATATGCAGGACACTAAACAATTGCTATCGGGCAATGGTAATTACTCCCAAATAAACAACAATCTATTATATTTTTTGCTGAATAATGAAAAATATGACCAGGTTTTAATTGTTAACTTAGAAGGAGATGAAATAGTAAAGGTTGATAATCAAAAGTATCCTAGTATTGTCCCTAGGAAACAATTGGGACAAATCATTTTGACTAATCTGGAACAAAATTTATCATTTGTTGAACCTTATGAACATAAAGCTCTTTATTTACTTAATGAGCAAGGTTCTCTGGGCTCCATTAGGTATATTACCGCAGTTACTGATATGTATGGTATTAAAAAGGGATATATTATATTAGATACAAAAGTCAACTCCCTAAGAAAAAATTTAAACCAGCTTCAAAAATCATTTCTTAATATTTATTTAGCCAATAATAATGGATCCTATATATTTCACCCCCAAATCAGCAATGAAAATCTAAACGGCAGATCTATCAAAAAGGATTTTGCCCAAAACTATAATCTAATACTCAATGCAAAAAGCCATCAATCTTTTAGTGACGGAAACAATGTTATTTTTATATATCCCTTTAAAATTTTAGCCCTTGAAAATGAACAATTTTTTTTAATAATGAAAATTGAAGGAAACATTTTTCAAAAACCCCTTGATTTTTTTTATGAAAACTTTGTTTTTTTCGTTGCTGGAATGTTATTTCTCATTTTTTTCTTAAGTATTAAATTTGCTAATAAAATAACTGAACCTTTAATAAAACTCTCCAGTGCCATGGAAAAAGTAGCAGAAGGGGATTTTAACCAGCAAATAAAGGTAAAATTTCGTGAAACGGAAATTCAAAGCTTAATAAGCCATTTTAATGAAATGATAGAAAGGTTGAATCTTCTTTATGAAAATTTAGAGGAGAAAGTACAGGAAAGAACCCAAGAATTATCCCAGGCTACTGAAGAATTGACCCGTTTAGCTATTACCGATCCCCTTACAGGGTTGTATAATAGGCATTTCTTTCAGGCATATATTCATCAGCAGGCTGAAATTTGCAGAAGATATGATAACAAAATTGTTTTAATTGTTGCAGATGTCGATAATTTTAAGCTTATTAATGATCAATATGGACATAATACAGGTGATAAAATATTGAAAGTGCTCTCTAGTTTATTTAATGAAAGCAAACGTGCCAGTGATATAGTAATCAGGTATGGTGGCGATGAGTTCCTTATTATTTTGCTAAATGGTTCCGAGGAAATATTTTATATGTGGAGGCAAAGGTTTTTAGATAGTTTGCAGAAATGGAATAGTGAAAATGATATAATAGATTGTAAGCTGTCATTAAGTCTAGGTTTCGCCATTTTTGATGGGAGCAAAACAATAGAAAATGTAATTAAAGAAGCAGATGCCAATATGTATAAGGAAAAAAAGAAAAGAGTTGAATAATCCAGGCAAAAGAGGTGATTTTATGACTGAAGAAAATGCAGTTAGGATGATGTTTTTTTTGCGTTTTCTCTTAGCAGGAATCTCTTTAGGTGCAGCATTTTTAATGTTTAAATACAATACTGTTACTGATGCCTTAAGAATAAATGCTTTTGTAGGTTTAGTTGCGCCGCTGATTTTTATCAGTATCAGTGCTATTGGTATCGCAAATATGGCTGGAAAAGTATCCTATACAAAACTTGTAATTACAGTAATAGGTGTTTTGCTGGTTTTATATGGGACAAGCAAATAATAGCAGTGAAAAATTAGAAAACACGGCTTGCGCCGAGCCTTTGGCGATTGAGGAAGCCGATGTTGCACTTTTACTTTTATTGCCTTGTAAAAGTTATGCTTTCTTAATAAGTATAAAAAAAGCGAATTTTTCTTCGCTTTTTTTATTTTTTTTTACAATTATAGCAGGGTAAATACTGGTATGTGTAGAAAAATATTCATGTTTGAAATTTGGTAAAGGAGTTTTTTGAATGAAACATGACTTTAATGATAGTAAACAATTCAAAAAATTTTTTGCCAAATTAATATTGGGTTTGATTTTTATTACAATAATATATGTAGTTCTCAATATGATACTTTTCGAGAATAGCCGATATATTTTTGAACAAATGTCATTGCTGCTGGTATATCTGGCTATTATTTTATTCATTTTCATCAAACTTTTTATGGCTTTTCGCATTCTGGTCAGGAAGGAAACCCAGACAGAAGAAAACTATAAGCATATGCAGGAATTAAAACTTTTTACCAATAATCTTATCAAACAACGTAAAGAAATAAAGATAATGCTTGATGAGACTACCAAACTTTCGGATCAGCTTCTTGAACAAAATAAAATGCTGCAAGACGCTCAGCAGGTTATCTCAAATGAAAAAGAAAAGTTTGCTATCCTTTTTGAAGCCAGCCAATTAGTAGCGACCTCTTGGGACATAGAGAATATCCTTCCTAAAATTATGGGTTTGGCAAGTAAATTAGTAGAATTCAAAACAGGCAGGGTATTAATACCGGTGGGTGACTATCTAAAGCTTCAGTATAAATATGGTTATGATTCTAGCGGGGTAACAGATATAAAAATTGGTACCGGCATATGTGGATATGCAGCACAAAAACACGAAATCATTATAGTTAATGATGTGTCTCAGGAACAAAGATATATTAAAGAGTTGGAAGAAACAAAAGCGGAAATTGCGCTGCCATTAATTCATCAGGGAGAACTGTTGGGAATCCTTGATATTCAACATGACATTTCATTCCCATGGCTAGAAGAGCCGGATGAAATTTTTGATATATTAGTTCTCTTTAGTAATTTTGCAGCAATGGTTTTGCATAATTCTTCCACGTATACAGAATTAAAAAATTCTTATGTAAGTATCATTAAGGCCCTTGCCAAGGCAATTGATGCTAAGGATCCTTATACCCATGGACATTGTGAGCGAGTAAAGGAAATTAGTAAGCAAATCGGAATCAGGCTGGGATTAGACCCTAAAGACCTTGAAGAGTTGGAATTTGCTGCTCTTTTACATGATATTGGTAAAATTGGTCTCCCCGAGGCAATACTATACAAACCGGGCGTCCTTTCCCCTAAGGAATTTGAATACATTAAAGCCCATCCAACAATCGGTGCAGAAATGATTGGCGATATTCCTTTTCTACAACGAACTAAAAAGATAATTGAGCAACATCATGAGCGAGTTGATGGAAAAGGTTATCCTCAGGGTATCGAGGGCCAACAAATGGATTTTCTTGCAAAAATAATTAATGTAGCTGATGCAATTGATGCTATGCTTACAAAAAGACCCTATCGGTCTGCGCAAAATAATATATACGTTTTAAATGAACTTGAACGTTGTAAAGGTTCCCAGTTTGATCCTCTAGTAGCAGAGATTGCAAAAGAGATAGTGAAAAATATTGAGGTGTCCGAAACTAATTTAGCATAAAACCCGTACTGCACTAACCACTAAACGCTGCAGGCGGTTTTTTATTATTAGGAGGTAATTGCTTTGAAAGGTCCTGGTCTTTCTGCAGCTGTGTTAATAACCAGTGGAAATAAATATTTACTGGGAAAAAGACACCCCGATATCATTGGTGGCAATTATTGGTGCCTCCCTATGGGAAGGCTAGAATGGGGAGAGTCGTTAGAAGAATGTGCCATTAGGGAAACTATGGAGGAAACAGGAATTGTAGTCACTAAACTAGAGCCAATTGTGTTGGCTAATGTTATCCTAAAAGATTCTCATTTTCTCACCTTAGGTTACTTAGCTTCCGAGTGGTCAGGGCAACCTTCCCTTGTGGCTCCCCACGAGATTATTCGGTGGAAATGGTTTACTTACCATGAAATTCCCGAACCTGTCTTTATCCCATCCAAGGAAATAATTGAAACATTTATAAAAAGTGGAGTATTAAAACAAGAAACAGTATTAGAAATAACTGTCTCAACATGAGACATACAATGCCTCAAACTGAGACAATCACCATGTCCTATCCCTTGATTTATGATTGGCATAAAAATTGCAAGTATATAAAGAGAATTCAAAATATTTTGGAGGTGGAGGAGTTTTGAAAATATTAAGAATTGATTTGACAAAAAAACAAGTTGAGTTTCAGGATGTCCCCGGTCAGTATGCAGCTCTGGGAGGAAGAGCATTAACTTCTAAAATGATTCTTGATGAAGTAGACCCTAACAGCAATCCTCTTGGCAAAAAAAATAAGCTGGTTTTTGCTCCAGGGTTGTTAAGCGGTACAACCGCACCTTCTTCCGGACGTTTGTCAGTAGGTGGGAAAAGCCCCCTTACCGGTACAATAAAAGAATCAAACGCAGGTGGTCTTGCATCCCAAAAACTAGCCAAAATGGGAATTAAGGCTATTGTATTAGAGGGTGCTGCTGATGAATGGTTTGTTTTGAAAATTAATAAGGACTCTGTCGAATTCGAATCAGCTTCCGACTTATTGGGTAAAGGAAACTATGAAGTAGGGGATGCTTTG
The DNA here is from genome assembly GCA_049323895.1 of Bacillota bacterium. Taxonomy (GTDB): domain Bacteria; phylum Bacillota; class Peptococcia; order Peptococcales; family BICA1-8; genus JBMOKT01. The sequence goes on from JBMOKT010000031.1 coordinate 127,376, forward strand.
AGGGAAAAATACGGTGCAAAAGCCGGAGTTATCTCTATTGGTCCTGCAGGGGAATATAAAATGTTATCTGCCTCAATAGCTGTTGGCGATATGGAAGGAAACCCTGTAAGGCATGCTGGCAGAGGGGGGTTAGGTGCTGTTCTGGGTTCAAAGAAGGTAAAAGCAATTGTAATTGATGATGAAGGTGCACCAGGTGTTGAGATTGTAAATAAAGAAGCCTTTAAGGAAGCGGCCCAGGCCTTTAGCAAGATGCTCCTAGACCATCCCGTTTGCGGACAAGGATTGCCAACTTATGGAACTGCAGTTTTGATAAACATTTTAAATGAGGCGGGCGGTCTTCCCACAGAAAACTTTAAAACAGGCAGATTTGATGGTGCCGATAAAATTAGTGGTGAAACTATCCACGACACAATTGTTGCCAGAGGCGGTAAAACTACTCATGGATGTCACCCTGGTTGTGTAATGCGTTGCTCCCAAATATATAATGATGAAAACGGCAAATATTTGACTGCAGGCTTTGAATATGAAACAGTTTGGGCTTTCGGAGCTAACTGTAAGATTGATAATATAGATGCTATTGCTAAGCTGGATAGATATTGTGATGATATTGGTTTAGACACCATTGAGATGGGTGTAACCCTGGGTGTGGCGATGGAAGGTGGAGTACTTCCCTTTGGTGATTATGAAGGAGCATTAAAATTATTTGCAGAAGATGTAGCAAAAGCAACTCCACTAGGAAGAATTATCGGGCAAGGTGCAGAATTTACTGGCAAGGCATTTGGCGTAACTAGAATTCCAACTGTAAAACGCCAGGCTATTCCTGCCTATGACCCCAGAGCTGTTAAAGGTGTAGGAGTAACTTATGCAACAACCACAATGGGTGCTGACCATACAGCGGGATATAGCGTAACTGCCAACATTTTAAAAGTAGGTGGATTTGTTGATCCATTAAAAACTGAAGGGCAGATTGAATTATCCCGTAATTTACAGATTGCAACCGCTGCTGTTGACTCAACAGGTCTTTGTTTATTCGTGGCCTTTGCAGTTTTGGATGAGCCTCAAGCCCTTCCAAAAGTTGTAGATATGATTAATGCCCAATATGGCACAAGCTTAACTCTTGATGACGTTACTGAATTGGGCAAGACAGTCCTAAACTGGGAAAGAGAGTTCAACAAAAAAGCTGGATTCACTAATGCCCATGACAGGCTGCCTGAATTCTTTGCAGATGAGCAATGTGCACCACATAATGAAACCTTTGATTTTACAGGTGAACAGCTTGACAGTGTTTACTCAGCCATTGAAGGTGAATCATTAAAAGAAGCGGCTGCCGCCAAAGAATAGGTAACTGCAGTGGAAATTGAAGTTAGGCTTTTCGCCCATCTAAGACAACTTGCACCTGATGGACCAATAAAAGTAGTTCTTGATGATGGAAGTACGGTGCAACGACTGATAGACCATCTTGGGATTAATAATGAAAAAAACTTAATTATCATGGTCAACGGCCGCAGGCAAGAGGAAGACACTGAGCTATTTAACGCTGACAGGGTTGGAATCTTTCCCCCTGTAGGTGGTGGATAAAAAAAGAGGCGGTTTCACCCGCCTCTTGGTATTTATTTTATTTTATATTTTTCCATTTTTCTATAAAGGGTTGCCCTGCCTATTCCCAATAACTCGGCAGTCTTTGAAATATTGTAATTAGACTGTACTAAAGCCGATTTTATAATTGCGGCTTCTGCATTCTGCATTAAATGTCGGTCTTTCTCATAGGGGGCAAGGTTATTTTTTAACTGTTGAGGCAGGTGCTCCGGCAGTATAAGATTCTCATCTACCATGTGCATTGCTCTTTCCAAGACATTGATGAGTTCCCTTATGTTTCCCGGCCACCAATATTGGTGAAAAATATTTTTGACTTCTGGGGAAACTTGTATTAGCGACTGTCCTGATTTACTGCCAATTTTGCTAAGATAATAGCTGGTGAGGATATCGATATCTTCCAACCTTTCCCTTAGTGGTGGAATATCAATGCTAATTACGTTAATCCTATAAAATAGGTCTAAACGGAAGCGTCCTTTTTCCACTTCCTTTTGTAAGTCCTTATTGGTGGCAGCTACTATTCTTACATCTACATTAATAGGTTTTGTGCCACCAATTCGTGTAATGCAATGGTCCTGCAATACTCTCAGTAGAGTTGATTGGGATTCCAGGGGAAGTTCACTTATTTCATCCAGAAAAAGAGTTCCTCCATGGGCTAACTCAAACTTTCCTATTTGTCCTTGTGACCTAGCTCCGGTAAAAGCACCTGGGTCATAACCAAAAAGTTCGCTCTCTAGGAGTGTATCAGGAAAAGCGCCGCAATTTAGAGGTATAAACGGACCCTCCTTACGCTTGCTGTGGTTGTGGACAGCATGGGCAAATAACTCTTTACCCGTTCCGCTTTCGCCTTGCAGGAGCACGGTGCAATCACTGGAAGAAGCTTTTTTGGCTAGCTTTACAGCATCCTTTATTTTTTGACTTTCGCCAATAATATATTCAAAACTGTAGACAGCCGAAAAAAGGTTAGCGGGATGCTTAAAAAGTTTAGTGGACTTTACGGTCAACTTGTTTTGTATAGCTTTGGCAGCTGCTAATGCAAGACCCAGGTTATGGGGATGTGCCGCCTGAAAGTTGCCGGAAATGTCCAAAATGCCAATCACATTGGAATTACCGTCAAAAATTGGTGCAGCTGAACAAGTGAGAAAATGATTTTCTTGATAAAAATGTTCTTTGGCAAATATTGTAATAGGACGCTGTTCCTGCAGGGCAGTACCTATTGCATTGGTACCCTTGACTTTTTCGTGCCAGTTCACACCCTCAGATAGATGTACCTTATTAGAATTATGAAGAAAATTAGGATCACCGATAACCTTTAGAATGTACCCTTCATTATCGGTTAAAATTACAGAAAAGCCGGAGCCCTTAATAGATAAATACAAATCCTCCATTATAGGTATGGCTGCCTCTAAAAGGTTTTGGTTCCGCTCTTGACGCTCTCTAATACGGAAATGCTCCAGCTTGTCAAGGGATGCTTTTTCTAAAGGGTTAAGGCTGTTTTTGCAGCGAATCCATGAATTAGCTACTTCAGGGGCTAGGGATTTGTCAATTTCACCCTTGGTGACAAATTTTTGCCAAGCCATTGCAACCTGGGAATATCTATCTAAATTTGTCATTCTATACCCCCTTAAAATTTGTTATTATTAATATTGGACATAGTAACACTGTTTTTCCTTCTTTATGGAGAAAATGTTTAAATATTTTTTTGATCTGGAGTGATATTAATGGATAAGGAAAGATATTACCGCCAGCTAATTATACCTGAAATAGGTGAAGAAGGGCAGAAGAAACTGCAAAACAGCAAAGTTCTTATAGTTGGAGCAGGGGGATTGGGCTCACCAATTGCCTTTTATTTAGCAGCGGCAGGTATTGGCGTAATTGGTCTTTTGGATAAGGATAAGGTGGATGTTTCGAACCTGCAGCGGCAGATAATCCATAAAACAAGTACTATAGGCATTCCCAAAGTATATTCTGGGCAAACAGTAATTAAAGAATTAAACCCGGAGATAAAAGTAAAGGTTTATCCACAGGAAATTAATGAACAAAACGTATATAATATTATCAAGGATTATGATGTGGTTGTGGCTGCGGTAGATAATCTTAAAACCCGGTATTTATTAAATAGAAGCTGTATTAAATTGGGTATTCCCCTTGTAGAGGGTGGGGTTTATAATTGGGATGGGACTGTGCATACAATCATCAAAGGTCAGGGACCTTGTTATAACTGTTTATTCCCCGAGACCGACACGCCACCTAAGGTACCTGGGGTTATCGGACCCATTGTAGGAATTGTGGGATCATGGCAGGCCATCGAGGTAGTCAAAATCCTTCTTAATACAGGAGAATTGCTGACAGATAGAATGCTCTTAATTGAAGGGCTTTACTCCAAGGTCTCAGAGCTCAAGGTAAGTATAAATGCCCAATGTTCCGTTTGCAAATGAAATATTTTGCAAATCTTAAAGGAAAAAAGCTTTTTTTTGGAGAATTTACTATTAAACAAAAGTGAATAATCCTCCGAGCCTATATTCCTAAGGGATTATCTATGGATTGTAGGTCTTTGGGTAAGAGTAGAAATGCTCTTGCCTCCCGTGTTTGGAAAGGAGTAGGCATAATTTGTTTATGTCCAGTTTCTCTAAACGGGGGAAGCTGGTTTTTATTTTTTATACTTATATTAGTATAACTTTTAAAAGGTAATAAGTATAAGAGCAACATCGGCTTCTGTATTCGCCAAAGGCTTGGCGCAAGCCGTGCTTTTCTAAGTCAGCAAGTAAGGCGGTGTATTATCATGAAACTTTTACAGGTAAAGTCAGTTGAAGAGGTAAAAGAGATTATAAAAAATGCTTTTACAGATATTGATAGATATGAAGAAATAGATCTTTCCTATGGCTTAAATCGAATTTTGGGGGAAGATATTTATTCCGCTGAAACATTGCCCCCTTTTGCCAGGTCTAGTGTGGATGGTTATGCCGTATTAGCTAGTGATACCTTTGGAGCCGGGGATACTATGCCGACCTTTCTCCAAGCTCTAAAGGAAGTTGAAATGGGAGAAGAAGCCCCAGGTATCCAAATGGGGGAAACAAGATATGTACCAACAGGAGGAATGCTTCCTCCCCTAGCCAATGCTGTTGTTATGGTTGAATATACAGAAAAGCTGGGAGACCAGATTATGGTCTATCGACAGGTTGCACCAGGAGAAAATGTGATTAACGCCGGTGATGATGTTAAAACGGGTGAACTTGTTATGAGAAAAGGTGTTCCCCTAAGAGAAGCTGAATTAGGTGCCTTGGCTGCTTTAGGATTTAACACGGTGAAGGTTTATACCAGACCGATATTAGGTATTTTGTCTACGGGAAATGAACTGGTTCCGCCAGGAGAGCAAGAAATAAAAAAAGGACAAATTAGGGATATTAATTCCATTATTTTATCATCAATAGCACAAAAGTACGGAGCCCAGGTTATACAGGGAGGAATAGTGGGTGATGATTTTCCCCAAATTCTTCACAGAGCGGAAGAACTCCTGGAAAAGGTTGATGTTCTTCTCCTCTCAGGTGGAAGTTCTGTGGGAACATATGACTATACATTGCAGATACTCCAAAAGCTGTCCCAGAACAATATGCTGGTCGAGGGGATAGGGGTTAAGCCAGGCAAGCCAACCCTTTTGGCAAAGCAAGGGAATAAAGGGATTTGGGGGCTTCCTGGGCACCCTGTATCGGCGATGATGATATTCAACTATTTCGGCAAATACATGCTGAACACCCTTAGCGGAAATATTGGAAATAAACATAAAAAAACTCTAAAGGCTTTGCTTAACAGGAATATTCCCAGTGGTGCCGGACGTACAGACTGGATAAGGGTTAAGGTAGTTGAATCCGACGCAGGCTTCCAAGCAGTACCAGTATTTGGCAAATCAAGCCTGATAACTACCCTGGTAGAAAGCCAGGGATTCATTGAAATACCTACCCAAAAAGAAGGATTGGAAGCCGGAACTTGGGTTGAAATAATATTTTGGGATTAGGAGGAAAAGGAATAATGCGGCAGATATATTTGGACAACATTCCTTTGCAAGACGCACAAACACTTCTTTTAGAAAATATAGACTTGCCTAGGTGGACAAAAAAGGTAGCAACAAAAGATGCCTTGGGCAGGATACTTTCAGCCCCTGTATACGCCAAACGTTCCATGCCTTCTTTCCACGCCTCGGCAATGGACGGAATTGCAGTTAATTCAAAAAGTACAATAGGTGCAGATGAACAAAATCCTAAGGTCTTGATGTTAGAAAGGGATTTCATACAGGTTGATACAGGAGACTTCATACCTGATGGTTTTGATGCAGTTATTATGGTGGAGGAAATACAGTGGATAAATGATAAGGAAATTGAAATTCTCTCTCCTGCTGCTCCCTGGCAGCACATTAGACCCGTAGGAGAGGATGTGGTAGCCGGGGAAATAATTGTTCCTGCCCACCATGTGCTGACTCCTCCTGATTTAGGAGTTTTGTTGGCAGGAGGAATTTTAGAAATCGATGTATTTAATCCTCCTAAGGTTACAATCATTCCTACAGGCTCGGAATTGATAAATCCTGAGGAAGAGGCAGCACCTGGCAAAATAGTTGACTTTAACAGTACTGTTTTAAAGGCCTATGTCAATCAGTGGGGTGGTGAAGCAAAGTCTTTACCTATACTTATTGATGATATTGAGCTGCTAAAAGAGGGAATTATCAACGCTGTCAAAGAATGCGACATTTTGGTAATTAACGCTGGTTCCTCTGCCGGTCGGGAAGACTATACCGCCCAGATTATCCGTCAATTAGGAAAAGTTTTCGTACATGGTGTGGCTACCAAACCAGGCAAGCCGGTTATTTTAGGTATAATAAACAATAAGCCTGTAATAGGCATTCCCGGTTATCCAGTCTCTGCATATTTAGCTTTAGAATGGTTTGTTAAGCCATTAATATATAAATACTATGGTATCCCCCAACCTGAACGTCAAAAAGCAGATGTGATACTGGGACGGCGAATTGTCTCTACTATGGGTAAAGAAGAATTTATTAGAATGACTGTAGGTTATGTCAATAAAAAGTATATTGCCAATCCTTTGAGCAGAGGTGCTGGTGTTACTATGTCCTTGGTCAAGGCCCATGCACTTCTGCGGATACCTGCCAATAGCCTGGGTTATGAACAGGGTGAACAGGTAGAGATAGAACTTCTGCGGTCGAAAGATGAATTAAAAAATACTATTGTTATGGTAGGCAGTCATGATATGTCCCTAGATATTTTGGCAAATGAAATTAGATGTTATAACCAAAACTTGTTTTTATCCTCTTCCCATGTTGGCAGTATGGGTGGTATACTAGCTATTCAAAGGGGAGAAGCCCACGGAGCAGGGGTGCATTTGCTGGATCCAGATACTAAAGAATATAACATACCTTATATAGAAAAATATTTAAGAGGTAGGGATTGCCTGCTCTTAAACCTAGTTTACAGGGAACAGGGGCTAATCCTTCCTAAGGGTAATCCGCAAAATGTCCTGGGAATAGAAGACATGGTTTCAAAAAATCTACTGATGATAAATCGTCAAAAGGGTGCTGGGACAAGAATTCTCTTTGACCAACTTCTTAAAGATAAAGGGATAAACAGTAATCTCATTAAAGGCTATTGCCGTGAGGAATTCTCCCACTTAGGCGTAGCTGCGGCTGTCAAAAGCGGGTCAGCAGATGTAGGAATAGGTATTAAATCGGCAGCCCTTGCTTATGACTTGGACTTTATCTCTATTGGTGAAGAAAGATATGATTTGCTGTTTGAAAAAAGCTTTTTAGATTCCTTCCATGGTAAAATGCTGCTAAGCATTATTTTGTCCGCGGATTTCCAAAGACAGGTTAAGACCTTAGGCGGCTACTGTACTAGAGATGCAGGAAAGATTATATGGCAAAACAATTAAGGGTATAAGGGGATATAGTGGTGCTTTTAGATTCTTTATTGATGGCAGTAAAACTGATTTTTTCTTTTGATTCAGAATTATATAAGATACTATTTCGTTCATTATATCTGGCATTATGCTCTGTTATGCTGGCTGGTGTGTTGGGGATTCCTTTAGGTACTTGGCTGGCACTAAAAAAATTTAAAATTAAAAGCCTGTTAGTAAAATGGCTGTATGTTTTTATGGGTTTACCTCCTGTTTTTATTGGACTGCTGGTATTTCTATTCTTGTCAAGGAGTGGACCCATTGGACCTATTATCTATATTCTTTTTACACCTTGGGCTATCATTATTGCCCAGGCACTATTGGCACTTCCCATTATTACAGGGCTGACCTTAAATGCAGTTGAGGAAAAGGCAGATGTTGTACTAATGACGGCCAGAGGTTTAGGCGCCAAAGGGGGCCAGTTGTACTCAACCTTAATAAAAGAAGTAAGAATAGCAATTATTGCAGCTTTAGTAACGGCATTTGGCAGGGTTATAGCTGAGGTAGGAGCCGTGATGCTGGTAGGCGGGGATATCGAGGGTAAAACCCGGGTATTAACAACTTCAATTGTACTGGAAACTAGACAGGGTAATTTTGGAAAAGCACTAGCCCTGGGAATAATCCTTTTAATTTTGTCCTTTTTGGTGAACAACATCTTATATGATTGGCAGTATAAGGTACAACCCTCCAGATTGGGAATGTTTCTTAAGGCAACAATTAAGGGAGGTCAAAATGTTAGAGGTTCGAAATATAAGTAAAAGATATGGACAGCAGTTAGTCTTAAATAGGGTAAATTTTACTTTTAAACCAGGAGTAATCTATGGGATTATTGGACCAAATGGCGCCGGGAAAAGTACCTTTTTAAGGATACTGACAGCTTTTGAAAAACCCGATTCGGGGGAGGTATTTTTTAAGGATAAGAGATTAAACGAACCAATTGATCATATTTCTTGTATGTGGCAAAAACCCTATCTTTTTAATAATTCAGTATATGAAAATATTGCCTATGGCCTAAAAGTAAGGGGAAAAAGCAAGGAGGAGATTGACCACAGGGTTAAAAAGCTCTTAGTACAGTTCCGATTAGAGCATCTGGTTGAAAAGCATGCCAGGTTTCTTTCCGGGGGAGAAGGCGCCAGGGTGGCTTTAGCCCGGGCAATAGCTTGCGAAAGCCCCTTTATAATTCTTGATGAACCTGCTGCCAATCTTGATCCTCCTAATACCAGGATGATAGAGGAATTGCTTTCAGAGGTGCAGCAGGAAAAAGGACTAACTGTTATTCTAGTTACCCATGACATGTTCCAAGCAAGAAGATTGGCCCATTTTACCCTGTTTATGGAAAATGGTGAATTACAGGAAGCTAATGTTACTTCACACTTATTTGCTAATCCTGAAAAACTAAGTACTCAGAAGTTCTTACGAGGTTTGCTCTAAGAGGGGGGGAAATTATGCAGTTAAAAGATAATTTTGGAAGAATGCATGATTATTTAAGAATTTCAATCACCGATAGGTGCAATTTGCGCTGCATCTATTGTATGGGTGAAGAAGGCATTAAACTCCTTGAACATCAGGAAATTCTCACCTATGAAGAGATAGTTACCTTTGTAAAAACACTAGCGCCTTTAGGTCTAAAAAGGCTGCGGATTACCGGAGGGGAGCCTTTAGTTAGGAAAGGCGTAGAGAAGTTTATTGGAGCCTTGAATAATATCCAAGGTATAACCGATATTGCTCTAACTACTAATGGGGAGTTATTGCCTGTAAAAATAGACTCTCTCTTGGAAAATGGTCTCAAAAGGGTTAACATCAGCTTAGATTCCCTGAAACCAGCTACTTACAAAACAATTACCCGTACTGGAAATCTAAACAATGTTCTAAAGGGATTACGGACTTCCCTGGATAAAGGATTAGAGCCGGTTAAAATTAATGTAGTACTAATGGCTGGTGTTAATGAAGATGAGATATTTGAATTTTTAAAATTAAGTTTGGATGACCCCATTCATGTTAGATTTATAGAATATATGCCTCTAGATGGGCATGATGCTTTGTGGTCGCAAAGATACCTGCCTTTAACTACCGTAATGGAGAAGGCTGAATCCTTGGGATTTAGGCTTAACCCGGAAGAAGGAATCATAGGCAACGGTACTGCCCAGACATGGAGAATTAACGGGGCAAAGGGTACTATTGGTTTTATTCACCCTGTCAGCAGTCATTTTTGCAATAGCTGTACAAGAATGCGCTTAACAGCTGATGGCAATTTTAAGCCCTGCCTATACTGGCAAGAGGAAATTAATATTAAAAAGGCTATAAAAAATCCTTTGGCTTTAATTAATATGATTAATCAAGGCCTTGCATTAAAACATGAAAAACACATGATGTCTCCCAAGGCAAATAAACAGGACTTAGGGTTTGTAAGATGTATGGCCCAGATTGGAGGTTGACATGAGCAAAATTCCTATAGTATCCATTGTGGCCCGTTGTTCAGGTATGGGCAAAACTACTTTTTTAGTAAAGCTAATTGAAGAATTAGTTTCCAGGGGAGTTCGTATCGGGACTATTAAAAGTGATGCCCATGGTTTTGAGATTGATAAAGAGGGAAAGGACAGCTGGCGTCATACCCAAGCCGGGGCATGGGCGACAGCAATAACAGGACCAGACAAATATGCCCTTATCCATAAAACCGATAAAGTGAAGGATATATATGAAATTGCAGCTCTCCTAAAGGACGTTGATTTAATCTTAGTAGAAGGCTTTAAAACGGGTCCCACTCCGAAAATAGAGGTAGTTCGCGGGGAATTGGCTGCGGGGATTTCTGCCCCAGAGGCAGAACTGCTTGCAGTAGTAACAGATGTGGACCATTTAGAAACTCCATGTCCCAAATATCATTTAAATGATGTCCAAGGGATAGCCAAGCTGTTAATAGAAAAATTTCTGGATAAAGACAAAAGGGGTTTTAGTTCGTCTGAACTCACCCATTTTGACCAACATGGCAGGGCGCGCATGGTGGATGTAACCCATAAAAGCTCAACTGCCCGAGAAGCTGTAGCCCGCGGCGAGGTCAAGATGGAAAAAGCAACTCTGGAACTGATTGCCCAAGGCAAGATGGTCAAAGGTGATGTTCTAGCTGTGGCACAGGTGGCAGGAATTATGGCTGTAAAGGAAACCAGCCGCCTTATTCCCATGTGCCACCCCCTAATCATAGGCTCAGTAAATATAAACTTTGAGTTAGACAGTCTGCAAAGTAAGGTTGATATAGAATGTACTGTCAAAATAAACGGTCAAACTGGGGTGGAAATGGAAGCCCTAACAGGGGTGAATGTGGCGGCTTTAACTATTTATGATATGTGTAAAGCAGTAGATAAAAACATGGTAATCAACAATGTTCGTTTAATGAGAAAATCAGGTGGTAAAAGTGGAGTATTTGAAAGGGAGGAATAATTTCAATGGCGAAAGTGGTTGCGGTATGTACCAGCCCCAAGAAAGGCATGCGCAAGGTCAATGCAGGACAAGGCAATTTACTTGTTGATTTAGGATTGGAGGGTGATGCTCATGCTGGCTTTGCCCATCGTCAGGTAAGTCTTTTGGCAATGGAAAGCATAGAGAAGATGGTTAAAATGGGATTGGATGTAAAACCTGGGGATTTTGCTGAAAACATTACTACCCAAGATATAGATTTGGTTAACCTTCCTATTGGCACCAGATTCCAGATGGGTGAAGCTATCCTGAGGGTAACACAGATAGGCAAAGAGTGTCATACCAGATGTGCAATTTATTATCAGGCTGGTGACTGTGTAATGCCCAAGGAAGGAATCTTTGCGGAAGTTCTCAAAGGTGGTTTGGTTAAGGTTGAAGATGAAATAAAGCTGTTGCCGGGGTATAAACTAGGTATTATCACCGCCAGTGATAAAGGTGCAAGGGGAGAGAGGGAAGACAAGAGCGGAACCCTAATTAGGGAGAAACTGCGTCTCTTGGCCGATGTAGTTGAATATTTAATAGTACCTGATGAAAAGGAAGAATTAAAAAATGCCCTTATAAAATTAGTTGATGTCCATGGAGTCGATTTAGTGTTAACGACAGGGGGAACTGGTTTTAGCCCGAGAGATGTTACCCCAGAGGCAACCCAGGAGGTAATAGAAAGGTCTGTACCAGGAATTCCCGAGGCAATAAGGCGTAAAAGTTACAATGTTACTCCAAAGGCTATGCTCTCAAGGGGAACAGCCGGTATAAGGAAACAAACCCTAATTATCAATCTGCCTGGAAGTCCTAAGGCTGTTGAAGAATGCTTAGATGTTGTACTGCCAGTCTTGGACCATGGTCTGGAGATATTGACAGGACGCGGCGGCGAATGTGCACGATAGAACTAGATAGTGGAAGAGTAACTACCGGAGCAACATAAAAAGTTGTGAAGTATTTAGCTGCGCTAGATTATTAATTGACATTAAAGATTACGCTAACGCTAGATTAAGGTTTAAATCTAGTGCAACTTGTTGCACGGAATCTTCAATCTAACGAAGTGAAATACTCTTTGAAATCCGTGTGGTCCGAAGGACCCCGTGGTTTCATTAATTAACGCCTTTTTGGCGTTTTTTTTCTAATTAGGATATGAAATATTATTCAAAATAAGCTATAATATAGTAGTGATTTAATAACATTATTATAGTACAATTGTTTGAAATAATATGAAAGATTGAATATAGGGAGGGATAAAATGGTCAAGTTAACAATAAATGACCGGTTGATTACCGTTGCAGACGGATCTACTATTTTAGAAGCCGCAAAGGCTAATGGAATTGAAATACCTACCTTTTGTCATGACCCTCGGCTGCGTCCCCATGGTACATGCCGGATATGTGTTGTAGAAGTGGAAAAGGCCAGAAGCCTGCAGACCGCATGTTCTACACCAGCCGCAGAGGGGATGAGGGTTTGGACGGAAAGTGAAGCTGTTGTTGAGGCTCGTAAGGAAATACTTAACCTTTTACTATCAAATCACCCCCTTGACTGTTTAACTTGTAAAAAATCGGGTAAATGTGAGTTGCAAAGTCTCTGTCAAAAGTATGGTGTTAACGGAACTTCTTATGCAGGGGAGAAGAGTGAGTATTCCATCGATGACTCTAATCCCTTTTATACTATCGATTTAAATAAATGCATTCTCTGCAGGAAATGTGTTTTAGTATGTTCTGAACTTCAGTGTGTAGATGCAATTGGTGTTGCAGAGAGAGGATTTGCCTCCCATGTTACTCCTCCCTTTGAAAGAAATATTGAAGAATCAACCTGTGTTTCTTGCGGTAACTGTGTTGCAGCCTGTCCAACAGGTGCACTGGTTCCAAAGAGTAAAGATAGTTTTTCCTATGGAGAAGTTAAGACTGTTAGAACAACCTGTCCATATTGTGGTGTAGGATGTCAACTGGAACTATTGGTTAAAAATAATAAGGTAGTTGAAACAAAACCTGTACAAGCAGCACCAAACGACGGCATGCTTTGTGTAAAGGGTCGTTTTGGATTTAATTTTATCAATCACCCAGATCGTTTAAAAAATCCCCTAATCAAAAAAGACGGTCAATTCCATGAGGCTTCTTGGGATGAGGCTTTTGATTTTATTGTACAAAAGATAAAAGATACTAAAGAAAAGTCTGGCAGCGATGCTTTAGCCGGTTTAGCCTCAGCCAGATGTACCAATGAAGAAAACTACTTAATGCAGAAGCTTTTCCGCGGAGTTATCGGGACAAATAATATTGACCATTGTGCTCGGCTTTGCCATGCTTCAACTGTTGCAGGATTAGCTGCCACATTAGGTAGTGGTGCCATGACTAATAGTATTGGAGAAGTAACTAAAGCTGATGTTATTTTAGTAACAGGTTCCAATACCACCGAGACACACCCTGTAATTGGAGCCAAAATCAGACAGGCAGTCAGACACAACGGGGCAAAGCTAATAGTGGCCGAGCCAAGAAAAATTGACTTAGTAAGAGATGCCGATTTATTTTTGCAAATTAGACCGGGTACAAATGTAGCCTTTATGAATGGTATGGCCAGTGTTATTTTAGAAGAAGGTCTTTTTGATGAGCAATATATAAATGAAAGAACCGAAGGTTTTGAAGAGTTCAAAAAAACAGCTGCAGGTTTTTCACTAGAAAAATGTGCCGAAATCTGTGGTATTACCCCTGATGAGATAAGAGAAGCTGCCCGTCTTTATGCCGGTGCAGGGAATGGGGCAATTTATTATTCCATGGGTATTACCCAGCATAGTTCAGGTACTGAACACGTAATGAGCATCTCCAACCTGGCCCTTCTATGCGGGAATATCGGCAAAGAAGGAGCCGGCGTCAACCCCTTGAGAGGGCAAAATAATGTACAGGGTGCCTGTGACATGGGTGCTTTGCCCAATGTATACCCAGGCTACCAAAGAGTCAATGACCCACAGGTGCAAGAAAAGTTCTCCCAGGCATGGGGTAGAGAGCTTTCATCAAATGTTGGCTTAACATTGTCAGAAATGATGAATCATGCAGAAGAAGGTCACCTAAAGTTTTTATATATCATGGGTGAAAACCCAATGATTTCTGACCCGGATTTAAATCATGTTAAAAAGGCTTTAGAAAGTCTGGATTTCCTAGTGGTACAGGATATTTTCCTTACAGAGACAGCACAACTGGCAGATGTGGTTTTACCTGCAGTTTCCTATGCAGAAAAAGAAGGCACATTTACTAATACTGAAAGAAGGGTGCAGTTAGTAAGAAAGGCATTTGAACCCCAAGGAAATACAAAAGCCGATTGGCAAATCATCCAAGAAATAATGAATAGGCTGGGATATGAGAAAAAATATTACAGTCCCTATGAGATTATGGAAGAAATTTCTTCTGTAACTCCCCAATATGGTGGTATAAATTATTTTAGGATAGCCCAAGAGGGTGGACTTCAGTGGCCATGCCCCCATAAAGACCATCCTGGTACTAAGTATCTCCACCAGGGTCATTTTACCAGGGGTAAAGCCCTTTTCAGCTTGGTTCAATACAACCAGCCTGCAGAAACAACTGATGAGGAATATCCGCTGATTATGACGACAGGCAGGGTCCTGTACCAATATCATACAAGGACAATGACGGGCAAAGTGGAGGGACTTAATAAGAAGGCTCCCGAGAGTTTTATACAAATCAATCCTGAAACTGCTGCCCTGTATAAAATAGCCGATGGCGAGACTATTAAGGTGCATTCCCGCAGAGGTACTATCCTGACTAAAGCCCAAGTTAAGGATATTGTAAAGAAGGACGTTGTTTTCATGCCTTTCCATTACGCTGAAGGAGCGGCAAATATGCTGACCAACAACGCCTTGGATAAGCATTGTAAGATACCTGAATTAAAGGTCTGTGCAGTTAAGATAGAAAAGATATAAAAATTTTTATAGTTAAAGCTGTGCCGCATAAAGGTTGTGGCACAGCTTTTTTTATTGAAAAAAGTTATGGATAAAATTAATAAAACTAAGAGGAAATTCATAATATTTAGCGAAATAGTATTTGTGATAAATTGCTCTAGCACAATATATTGTAATAGCGATATAAGAACTTTTTATACTAATAGTAAAGGGGTTGATATATGCTTTAAATCCTAATATTGTTATATATTTATAAATAATACTATTCAATAGGGGGGATATTGATGGGAGTGAATAGGTTAAGATTCTGGAAGATTGGTTTAATATTGCTACTATTAGTTTTTTTCTCAGGCTGCAGCGCAAATATGCCAAGCAAAACAGAAGTAAGTACAGGTGAAATAAAAGATAACAACATCGTCACAGTTGATGAATTTGAGATTATCAGAAAGACTGCTCATGATTATTTAAAAAAGGAAAAACCCATAACTATAAGTGCCCGGGAGCTCTATGAAGAATTTTTTGTTAAAGGAAATCAGAGTTATTATATTATCGATATTCGTGGCAACAGTCACTTTGCTCAAGCCCATATTCCTGGCTCGGTGAATATTCCTTATGCAGATTCTTGGCGGGAATTAAGTATTGAACTATTACCTAAAGATAAAAAAATAGTTATTGTTTGTTACTCAGGCCATACCTCCAGTCAGACAGCAGCTTTTTGGGGGATGTTAGGTTATGATGCCGTTTCCCTGGAAAATGGAATGGCAGGTTGGTCTAGCTTGGAGGAAGTTATAGGAAGTACAGCCCTTGCCTGTGAGCCTTTAAATTATCCATTAGAAACTGAGCAGGTATTAGCAGAAAATTATCCTTTACCCACTGTATATGAGGGCATTAGTAATCCTGCAAAGTTAATCGAAAAAAGAAGTGAGATTTACCTGGCTGCCAATTATGCTCCGATTATCCTTGCCAAAGACCTGCAAGAAGCACTAATTAACAAAAATCATAGTGATTTGTTTCTGGTGGATGTCCGCAATGGTGAGCACTATAAGAGAGGATACATTTCATCAAGTATAAATATACCTCTTGTAGAATTGGTGGATATTGAGAATTTGAAAAAACTTCCCCCAGACAAAAAAATTGTATTAATTGGATATGATGGACATGATGCCAGTCAAGCTGTTCGGATATTGACGCAGCTAGGGTACAATGCCGTAGCAATGAAGGATGGTATCCGTATATGGAACGGCGACGAAATTTTAACGGGCATAGAGGCTATTAGTTGCACAGATATTGACAATTTACTTACTGAAAAACTCAATTATATTCCTAAAACAGATAGCGCTCCTGCAACCTGTGGAGGGTAGTCGAAGAAGAAAGGAGGAAACATTATGGTAAATATTAGCCGTCGTACATTTTTAAAAGCTTCAGCAGCTGTTGGTGCAGCAGCTTCTCTGCCTTTAATGTCAAGTTTTAAAGATTTTGCAAAGGCTTCCCAAGATGCACCTATTGTCAGGATTCCCACTATGTGTAATGGTTGTTCCAGTACCTGCGGAAAATATGTCTATGTGAAGAACGGTCGTGTATGGAAGGTAGAAGGCAATCCTATCAACATGAAATCAACAGGCAAACTCTGTGCCCGTGCCCACGGAATGGCTGCGGATGTATATGGTCAGGGTAGAGTAACTCAGCCTATGAAGCGTACCGGGGAAATGTCTTTTGAGCCCATAAGCTGGGCGCAAGCCTTTGAAGAAATTGGTGATAAGCTCTTCAAGATAATAAATAAAGATGGCGGTAACTCGGTAATGTGGCTGGGTCATGGAGGAAAAGAACATTATGCATCCAGTTTTCTGGATGCAATAGGATCAGCTAATTATGTTACCCATTATGCTACTTGTTTTTCGTCCAAAACAAACGTCTGGGATCGAATGGTTGGAACAACTCTAAATTCAGATTTTCATAACTCTGATTTTATGCTTTTTGTTGGCCGGAATTTTGCCGGCGGCATAATACCTGGGGTTATGAACAGTATTACTAAGGCAAAGGAACGGGGGGCCAAAATAGTTGTAATAGATCCCAGATTTTGTGAGCTGGCAATAGTTGCTGATGAGTGGATACCTATCAGACCAGGAACTGATTTAGCTCTTTTCCTGGGTATCGCCCATACTTTAATATCTGAAAATCTATATGCTAAAGATTTTGTTAATAGTTTTGTTTACGGATTTGATGAGTTTTGGAAAGCCAATAAAGACTTCAATGCAGAAAAAGCCGCTGAAATTACTGGCATTCCAGCTGAAAAAATTCGAGAAATTGCCCGCCAGATGGCTGCTGCTGCACCCAAGGCATTTTTAGACTCCGGTTATCACGGCTTGCATGCCCATTATGCAAACAGCACCCAAATTGCAATGGCTAATGTAATTGTTAACGCTCTCTTAGGAAATATGTTCCAGGTGGGTGGACTGATGCCAAGTGCAGAAGTCCAATTGGGTCATGTAGAAACACCTGCTAGGCAGAATCCTGAGAAGGGACCACGGGCTGATGGGGCAGGGGTTGACAATGAGTACCCCACAGTAGAGCCCAGCAGGGGTATACCTCAGATTGTACCGGATTTAATCAAGAAAGGGCGGGTCAAGGCTTTATTTATCTATCACTATAATCCCTTGCGGACGGCTCCAGACCCAGAATATCAGAAGGGTCTAAAGGAGGCTGAATTAGTAGTTAGTATTCCAGTTGATTGGAACGAGACTTCATTATATACAGCTCATTACATTTTGCCGGAAAGCTATTACTTGGAGAGAACAGAACCGCCTAAAGCTGTTTCAGGTTTTATTGCCCATGACAATCCCCAGATAGCTGTAAGAAAACAGGCTATTAAGCCTATTCATAATACTTTGCCTTTACTGGATATTTTAAAGGGTGTGACAGCTGGGGCAGGCTATTATAACCTATACCCTTATACCGTTGAAGAAGAAATTGCAGCAGCCATTAAGCCCCTGGGAATTTCCCCTAAGGTATTGATGGATACTGGCTGTATTGAGTTCCCCAGTAGTGTCAAAGCGGGCTTTCCCCTACAAGGAGGGAAACCTGCTCTTAAAACCTTTACTGGCAAGGTAGAATTTTCTATCGGAGCCTTTAAGTTATATGGGCGCCAGGGGGTACCAACCTGGGTGCCGCCTTTGGTAGTGCCTGAGGGTGAAGATGAATTTCGACTCATACACGGCAAACAACCCTGGCATTCACACCATTTTACCAGCAACAACCCTTTCCTCATGGCCATATCTGATAAATATAAAGGAACATGGATGTGGTTGAATAAAAAACGGGCAGATAAGCTGGGCATTAAAGATGGTGATTTGGTTCAAGTGTCTTCAGAAAAAGCTGTCAGGGAAGTTTATGTAAAAGTAACTGAGCTCTTACACCCTGATTGTGTCTGGATACCCTCGGCTTATGGAGGTTTTTCAGAAAAGCTAAAAACTGCTTATCAAAAAGGAATTAATTATAACGACTTTATTCCAGCCCGTGTGGAACCTTTATCGGGTACAGTCATGGGGCAAGAGGTAATTGTAAAAATCAGTAAGGGAGGGGTTAAATAGTGGCTAGATTCGCTATGATAATCGACTCATCCCGCTGCACAGGCTGCAATGCCTGCCGCATTGCCTGTCAAATGCAGTGGCAGCTCCCGCCGGATATAGCTTATAACAGATTGGAGCATATAGAAAGAGGAACCTATCCCCAGGCAAGATGGGAAATTGTACCTGTGCAATGCATGCATTGCGATAATCCTCCTTGCCGTGATGTATGTCCTACGGGTGCTACCTATAAACGTTCTGACGGTTTAGTATTAATTGATAGCACAAAATGTATCGGCTGTAAATACTGTATGGCTGCCTGTCCTTATGGTGCAAGGCAGATAAATGAAGATGGTGTGCCTGAAAAATGCAAGTTTTGTAATGAAGCAATACTTGAGGGTAAAATGCCTGCTTGTGTTAGTACTTGTATGAATGAAGTAAGGGTTTTTGGCGATACGGAAAATCCTCAAAGTAAAATTTCCAAGTTAATTGCTGCAAGATATGTATCTCAGCTGCTTCCCTCAAAGGGTACACAACCGCGTATTTACTATATAAAAAAGTAGAAAGGAGGGAATATCATGTTAAGTAAAAATAAATTAGTTTTAGTTTCTCTACTGTTGATATGCATTGGTGCAGCAGGGGGAATTAACATTTTAATTCAAGGTGAGCATGCATTAGGGATTAACAACCAGGTTCCCTGGGGCATTTTAATTGCTGGTTATGTATTTTTTGCCCTTTCAAGTACAGGTATTGGGCTAGTTTCTTCATTGGGTCATGTTTTTGGTTTGGAGCAGTATGAGCTGCTGGGCAAGCGGGCATTATTAGCATCGATTGTCATTTTGTTATGCGGCTTTGGGATGCTGGCTTTGGAATTAGCTAACCCACTTAAGCTAATTTATATTCTGATTTCACCTAATCTAAAATCACCTATTTGGTGGATGGGAGCATTTTACAGCATTTATCTGGTGCTTCTATTTGCGGAATTTTACTATGCACTAAAGGACAATCATCACAAAGTAAAGCCTATTGCAAACCTGGCTTTAGTTATAAAGCTAGCTGCTGCTACAAATTTGGGTTTTGTATTTGGAATGCTCCATGCCAGACCATATTGGCAGGGACCCTATTTTTCCCTTTATATGGTTTTGACAGCCATAGTGTCGGGTGCAGCTTTACTTTCAGTTATCTTTTATTTGGCAGGTAAAAATGGAGCCAATGTTTTTTATAAGGATAGTCACATTACTACCTCCCTAGGAAAAATTTTAGCTGCAGCTTTGGTTTTAACAGCAGTATTTACTATTGTACATTTAATAACCGGAATTTACGGTAATATCCCTGGTAAATCAGCTGCAACGGCAGCTCTCTTAACAGGTCCCCTTAGTTTAAAATTTTGGTTCATTGAAATAGGAATGGGTTTAGCTCTTCCGTTGTATTTACTTCTTAAATATAATTTCCAAATCCATCAGGTTTTTAGAGCTTCAGTTCTTGCTATAGCAGGTGTTTTATTGATGCGCATTGATTTTGTACTTGCCGGTCAGATTATTCCCCTCCAGGTTATTGAAGGCTTAACAGTAAAAGGTTATAACAAATATGTAGCCAGTTGGTCCGAATGGTCAGTAATTTTGGGAGCTTTAGGCATGGCAGCATTTTTATATATGGCTGGTGAATCTTTCTTTAGGCTGGATGTCTTTGTTGAGGAAAGTGATGAAAAAGGAAATATAATTACAGGCAAAAAGCATCTTAGCAGTTAGCAGGGTAATAATCAGGAGGGATTATGATGGAACCAATGGATATGGAGAGAAGGCAGGCAGTCTCAGAAATTTTCTTGATTTTAGCAGAATTATACAAGTACCCTCATGAGAGTTTTTACCTGGAGCTTGCTAGTAAGAAAGTAGACGAGGAACTAAAAAAACTTTTT
Organism: Bacillota bacterium; assembly: GCA_049323895.1. Taxonomy (GTDB): domain Bacteria; phylum Bacillota; class Peptococcia; order Peptococcales; family BICA1-8; genus JBMOKT01. The sequence continues at coordinate 147,765 of JBMOKT010000031.1, forward strand.
GCTGCTGCTAATTATAAAGTTATCCCGCTGCCTGATTTTTCTTCAAGGGCAGGAGAGTTCTCCCAATTAAAAAAATCCTATTCAAGCTGTTTCCTAGGTTTAGTTCAGCCCTATGCTATGCCTGTGGAATCAGTTTATAAGGTTTGGACAACTGACCCTACAGCCCAGCTTAATTTTGCTAATAGTAAAGGTTATGTTATGGGAGATTCAGCCCTGCACATTAATCATTTAATTGAACATTTTCACCTGGAAATTCCTGAGGAATACAGGACTATGCCGGACCACCTGACAATTTTGTTAGAGCTGTATTCTTATATCCAAGCCGAGAGAAATGCAGGGGAAGCCTATCAGTTTATTAAGGACCATTTCAACTGGTTGGATGAATTTAAAAAGGTCTTGTGTCAGCTAAGTAATAACCATTTTTATCTTTATGTTTTAGAAATTTTACAGGGAGTAATAGCTGAAGAGAAATTATATTACCAAAACTTTAATTAAGAGGGAGAGATGTTAATGAATAAGAATTTCCGGGGATTGCTTCTAACATGTCTTTTAATCCTAATGTTAGTGATATCTGGTTGCAGTGCCAATCAGGTCCAGGCTCCTGAGCCCAAAGCCCCCGTTGAGGAGGCAAAGGCTGATGCTGCCGCCAAAGTTGAGGCACCAAAGGCAGAAGAGCCGAAACCCCTGCCCCAAGACCCAAATTTGGAGTATGTTGATACATTACTGATGGCAAAGCTCATTAAAGATGGTAAGCTGGTAAGCCAAAGAACATCATACAATCAACCCCATCCTGAATGGAATTTTGTTTTAGTGGATTCAAGACCTAAAGGAAAATTTGATGAAGGTCATATCCCAGGCTCCATTAACATTCCTTTTGATGATTGGGATAAATACAGTAATTTATTGCCTGAAGATAAAAAAATGCCTATCTATTTTTATTGTGGAGGCATGTCCTGCAGTTTGAGCCCTAAATCTGCCCATAAAGCTAAAGAAATGGGTTATGAAAATGTCTACGTTTATCAGGAGGGTGAGCCTTTCTGGCGGGATGCTGGAAACTACTTGGTCGTTACCACTGATTATGTGAAAACACTCCTCACTGAAGATGCTGTGAACAATAAGAATAAAAAACCTTACATGATTTTAGATGCCCGTCCCTATAAAATGTATTTTGAAGGGCATATTCCCAACTCCATACCTACACCGGATGAAATATTTGCCGATAAATTCCTGGCTTCTATGCCTGCGGATAAAGAAACAGAAATTATCTCTTACTGCGGGGGATTCTTCTGTGGAAAGAGCCATACTATAGCAGATATTTTAAAGACCAACGGTTATAAGAATGTAAAGGTTTATGCAGGGGGATTACCTTCCTGGACAGAAGCAAAGCTACCGGTGTTCGGTACTAAGTCAAGCGGAGCAACCTTTGAAGTAGCCTCCAAGGGTGAGGTTAACCGGGGATTGGTACCCGCAGAATGGCAGGCTAAGATGAATGGCAATTATGTTGTTCTCGATGTAAGGACAGCAGGAGAGAGGGAAAGTGGTGCGATTAAGGGCTCCCTCCATATACCCAGCGGAGACATCACTAATAACCTTCAGGGCATTGCCGGCAATTTGCCAGCTGACAAAAATACAACAATACTAATACACTGTGCCAGTGGTGCCAGAGCCGCCGGTGTTATAGATAAAATTGTAGGGCTGGGGTACAATAATGCATTTTACTTAAACAATAAAATAGTAATTGACAAGCAAGGTAATTTCAGTTTCTAATATTTTAAAAAGGAGTCTAAAAACGACTCCTTTTCATTTTCAAGGCGTCCTTAACCAAAATAAATTTGTAGAAAATCGCTAAACATATTATAATTAAAATAAATTATTTCAAAGGAATAATGTTAACTGTGTTGAATTAATAGTTATAATTATGTTTTAAATATTAAAAAAGGGGGCAATAAAAATGTTCGGTTTTTTACCTAATATCGGTATGCCGGAATTACTATTAATTTTGGCTTTAGCATTAATCATTTTTGGACCTGGTAAGCTGCCTGAAGTAGGTAAAGCTATGGGTAAAAGCATCAAAGAGTTTAAAGGTGCTATGAATTCCGCTCAAAAAGATATTGGTGATGAAACTGATAACAAAGAGAAAGAAAATAAGAATTAACATTAATTATTTTGAATCATAATATTATTTCTCCGAGACTGTTTTCCTAACGTTAAGTCTATGGAATTTAGTCCTGAGCAACAGCTCACGGGGTAAAGCAGGAAACTGCTCTGCCGCCACTATTGGAAAGGAGAAAGCATAGGGTTAGTCTATCCTTGTCTCCTTATTAGGACAAGGATTTTTTTTATGCTTAGTTAGAAATTTACAAAGTAATAAGTTAAATTTTACATGGTAATAAGTTTCTAAATCAATAATCCATTATTAAGTAATATTTTTCAATAATAATTAAACTAATATTTGTAGAAAGAGGTCAATTATGTCAAGTGAAAAAATGGGGCTTATCATCCTCGCCGGAGGTAAAAGCAGCAGGATGGGTTCTGACAAAGCTTTTTTAAAGCTAGGAAAGCATACTTTAATAGAAACAATTATTAGCAATTTTAATCAGGCTGGATTAATGGAAGTTACCATTGTTACAAATAATGCTGATAAATTTTCTGATTTGGAAGCCAAAGTTGTAGAGGATTATTATCCTGGCAGTGGACCTTTGGCAGGCATACATTCAGGTCTAATCAACTCCAATTGTTTTGCCAACTATGTAGTTCCCTGTGATATGCCTTTTATTTCCTCGGCAATCCTTGATAAATTACTCCTATATAAAGAAGATTATGATGTTGTTGTTCCCACCATGAATGGAAAGTTTCAGCCATTGGCAGCTATTTACACCAAAGAGTGTATCAAACATATTGAATATCTTTTAAAAAACAATATTACCAAAGTAATTGAACTTTACGGGATGGTTAAAACCTGTTATGTGGAATTAGAGGAAAATCTTTTTTTCTTTAACATAAACACCCCGGAGGACTATTTGGAAGCACAAAGATCTATTATGGAAGCGGAAAAAAATGGAGAAAATTTTAGCTGAGTATACTTTGCATACTGTTGCTTTGTAAAGGAGAATTTAAAAATATGTTTAAAGAAGTGGAAATGGAAAAGGCTCTTGAATTATTACTTACAGCGATAAAATACTATAAAACCGAAAGTGTAAATCTAGATAAATGCCTATATAAGGTATTAGCAGAAAATATTTACGCCACTATAAATGTCCCTGATTTTAATAAGTCTGCTATGGATGGGTATGCTTTACGAGCGAAGGATATCAAAGGGGCAAAACCAGAAAAACCAATTATTCTTAAGGTAGTAGAAGAAATACAGGCGGGAGACACAAGGGAATTAGATAATATTGCTCCCGGGTGTGCTGTCAGAATATTTACCGGCGCCCCTTTACCTAATCAATTTGATGTGGTTGTTCGGCAAGAAGATTTTACACTGAACAATGGTTCAATCACTTTTGAGCAAGAATTTGAAAAGGACTTAAATATTGTCTTTAAGGGCTCTGATATTAGGAAAGGTGAATTGATCTTTAAGCGGGGAGAGAGGATAGGCGCTTATCATATAGGAGTTCTTGCTGCATTAGGTATTAACAATGTTTGTGTTTGTTGTCCACCCAAAATAGCACTCATCAGTACTGGTAATGAACTTAAAGAACCAGGTGAGGAATTAGGCTTCGGACAGATATATAACAGTAACTTACATTGTTTAGCCGCCTTAATTGATTCCCTCGGAGCATTTCCCCTTAATCTCGGTATCGTAAATGATGAGGTATCCCTTATAAAGGAAAAACTTTTTCAAGGGTTGAGAGACTATGACTTGGTAATCACAACTGGCGGTGCTTCTGTGGGTAATTATGACTTAATTGAAGAGTCTATAAAAGCTTTAAATGGAGAAATTTTATTCAACAGGGTAAAGATAAAACCTGGCTCCCCAGTCGTTTGCGGGGTAGTGAAAGATAAATTTATTATTGGTTTATCAGGAAATCCTGCGGCGGCATTAATTAGTTTTGAACTATTGCTGAGACCTCTGATTAAAAAGATGATGGGTATGGATTATATACATAATAGATATCTGGAAGTTGAACTAGCAGACGGGTTTACTAAAAAGAGTCCACAACGAAGATTTTTGCGGGTCAACATATATTTTGAAGATGGTAAATGGGCGGCCCGACAAACTGGTAAGCAACAGTCAGCCGTTCTAAAATCAATGGTAGGCTGTAATGGGTTAGTTGACCTTCCCCGTGGTTCTGGTCCAGTGGAACCAGGTTCGCAGGTGAAGGCACTGCTGTTAAAGGAGGATTTAGTATGCTGCCCCCAATCATATCTGTAGTAGGTACTACTGGTTCAGGCAAAACAACCTTTTTAGAAAAACTTATAAAAGAGTTAAAAGATAGGAATTGGAAAATAGGAATTATAAAAAATGATGTCCACGGTTTTGAAATAGATAAACCAGGAAAATCAACATGGAAATTTAGGGAAGCCGGCGCAGATAATGTAATGATTTGCGGACCGGACAAAATGGCATTGATTGAAAAACATGAGGAGAAAAAGAGCCTGGACTATTATTTGACATATTTTAAAGAAATGGACCTAGTATTAACAGAAGGTTTTAAGAGGGAAAATAAGCCAAAGATTGAGCTTTACCGTGCAGAAAATGCAAAGGACTATATTTTGTGCAGCGAAGAAGAACTGGTTGCCTTAGTTACCGATGATATTCCTCCCGTTTCCACATCAAAGCCTGTCTTTCGGTTCGGAGAAATAACACAAATTGCCGATTTTATAGAGGAAAAGTATATTAGAAGACCATAGACAAATGACGAACTGACGAGTAAAAGCAAAAATCCCCTTGCCGGGGATTTTTGCTTTTATTTTAAACTTGAACATAAAAAACAAGTTTCCAATTGCCCTGTCGAATCATAATAGTCCTGTTCACACTCTTTACATGACCGTCTTTCCCCGGAAGCTATAATATATTGTTGTGAGGAACGAAAATCATCTACCGAAAGGTTCCCTGAAAATTCCAAGCCTTTGAAAAAACAGGCATCATGGCAGATATCACAGTGGGTACATAGATGCGGTTGAAAAACAATCTGTTTTTTGTTGACCTCTTCGATAACTTTAAGGGCTTTGGTAGGACAGAGTTTACTGCATACACCACAAAAATTGCATTTTTTAATTTGTAAATTTTTCAGGGGTAATTTTATTGGTGTATTTACTGTTATTTTACTTAAGGCTTCAGAAAGATATTTTCTTTTCAAAGGTTTAACTTTTTCCTGGTCTGCGACATCAATATTTAACTGGCTTAGCGTTGAATTAATTATGTTCTTGGATGCTTTTTGTGAGCCGGAAAAAATAGATTTAAAAAATAAGCGCCTGTCATGGGCAGGTGATTCTGTTTTGAAATGGGGTAGAACTTCCTTAAATTCCTGGGTGAACTGCAGGTTAAAGCTGTCTTGTTCTAAAATATTTTCATAGCCAAGAGTTATGTCTGGTTGAAAAACAGGGGTGGGAAAACAATCTTTACACCTATCGGTATTATAAAAAACGAGTACCTTTGCAAAGCGGCTGGACAGTTTTAGCAGTAATTCAGGATAAAGCTGGTTAAGGCATTTTATTACGGTAAAATGTTGTTTATATTTTTCTCCAGCAAGATTATGGCAGTAAGGGCAAGTAATTATTAGGGATTGGGTCTTTTGAGGATCAACCTGTAATAATAAATCCTCATCCTGTTTGAAAACATGATTTGGGCATACTGAAACACATAAACCACAAGAAATACAGTTGTCAATTTTGGGTTTATTATTTTTTAAGGAAATGCCTTTTATGGGGCAGATATCAGTACACTTATGGCAAGAGGATTTGGGCGTTATGTTCCTGCTGCAAAGGATTTCATGGACATTCACAGGGTTCAAGTTTTCTAAAAGTGAGGCAATTTTTTCGAGGTCCATTTTTTGCTCCTCTCAACAATTTCTACTATCAATAGTTTAATTTTTTTCTTAATCCTCTGCAATAGAACAATTCAGGTAAATTTTTTTCATTATTAAATTTTTCTTTTTTGGGATATAACTTTTTTGTTCATGTTAATCTGTTTGTTGCTTTTTTTAATAGCTTCTTCGACAAGGTCGGTTAGATAACCACAGCATTTCTTATCAACTAACAAAATGGTAATGGTATCTATTGAATTATTATTAATTAAGGCAGTTAAGTTTATTACACACTCACTGGCATCATCTAACTTTGGACATATGATATCTGAGTTTTTAGAGTTGCAGAATTCATTGGAAAAGTTAGAATAAAATAAGGGCACACATTCCGCAATAACAACCAGCTCATTATTGTCATTATTAGAAGGTGTAATCTTATAAAAGGGCCAGCCGCAAGGGGGCATTTTTTTTTCTGTCATTATCATCACTCCTGTTTATAATTTATGAATTTTTTTTCCAATTTGATAACAGAAGCAACAAAAAAAGGTAGAATTGATCTACCTTACAAGATTACCTCTAACCCCTATTACTTTTTCTGTGAGGGGAATATTACGTCCTGCCTGCTTTAAGGCTTCCTTGACAATCATGCTTAAACCTCCGCAGCAGGGAACTTCCATTCTGGCAATGGTCACAGAGTGAATTTCATTATTTTTTATTATTTCTGCAAGTTTATTTACATAAGTAGCAGTATTATCCAGCTTAGGACAAGCTATTGCCACTGCCTTTCCTTGTAATAGGTCTTGATGATAATTGGCATATGCTATAGGGACACAGTCTGCTGTTACCAATAAATCTGTATTTTGAAAATAAGGTGCATTTACAGGTACAAGATGGAGTTGTACCGGCCACTGCCGTAACTGGGAGTTAATATTCACTTTCTGGGAATCATCTGGTGTAAATGATTGTGCCCTACTACCAGGACATCCTCCAAAAAACTGGGGTTTACTACCAGGACATCCTCCACCTATGGAATCTGATTTAAGTTCATTCTGCCTGGATTTTACCGCTTCTTCATCGAATTCATCGGCTTCCCTTTCAATAATATCTATAGCTCCCAGAGGACACTCTCCCAAACAGTCTCCCAGTCCATCACAAAGATTATCAGCTAACAATTGGGCTTTACCATTGATAATTTTTATAGCACCCTCATGACAGGCAGGAACACAAAGCCCACACCCATTACATTTTTCCTCATTAATTTGTACTATTCTTCTTACAGCCATTATTATTCCTCCTTTATTTTCTTGCGAAAGTTTATTGCTTTAGTTATATTGTAAAGTGTATTTCCATCTAGGTCGGTGACATAAATCACGCTGAAAAAGTATTTTATGTTTTAGAATTATTATAAGATGTTATATTTTTAAAAAGTAAAAGCCAAGGAGGGGAATAATGGAAACATATAGAATAGAATGCTGTAGAAGCCGAGAGGGATGTCGCCGAGCTGTAGTCAAGCCCAATGATTTAATCGGGCAAATTCAAGACCTTTTAATTAAAGCTGATTTTGAAAAAAGAAGAAATGAGCAGTTTCCCAATGGATTCAAACAGCACAATATTTTCAAAATTACTTTAGCTGGCTGTGCAAATAGCTGCTCACAACCCCAAATTAAAGATTTTGCCCTTATTGCCAAGGTGCTGCCCCAGTTCAATAAGCAGCTATGTAATTTTTGTGGTCTTTGTGTTAAAACGTGTAAAGAGAACTGCTTAAAAATCACTGACCAAAGGCTCCATTTTATGCAAGAAGGCTGTTTAGGCTGCGGTGACTGCATTAGGGCATGTCCTTCCAATGCAATTTTTGCTAAGGAACCCGTATGGCGCCTGCTCTTAGGCGGTAAACTAGGTCGCCATCCCCAATTGGCTATGGAAATCAAAGATGTAAATCAGGAAGAAGCACTAAAGAGTCTGAACCAGGTCATTGAATTGCTTTTAAATGCCGAAAATCCTCATGAAAGATTTGGTGAGATAATAAAAAAGGGATTAAATAACTTTTAAAATGGAGTAAGAGATGGAGGGATTATGAGAGGGCTATTCAAATTTTGTGCTGGAATTGTTTTATGCAGCTTAATAATAATTTTATTTTCTCCGCCTGCAAGTGGGACTGTTTTTGTTCAACGGGTTAATCTAAAGGCGGTAGGGGATATCATGGTACATGATGTACAATACCGGTCTGCGTATAATTATCAAACTCAGGATTACGACTTTTTGCCTATGTTCAAACCGGTATTAAAAGAATTAGAAGCCGATTTGTTAATAGGAAATTTGGAAACAACTTTAAGCGGTGAGAAGCTTGGTTACTCCGGTTATCCCCGTTTCAACAGTCCGGATAATATCGCAGTTACATTAAAGGAAATAGGTTTTAATTTTTTATTTACCGCCAACAACCATTCCTTAGATAAAGGAGAGTATGGTCTAGTCCGCACCCTTGAGATACTTGACAAGCTACACCTTAATCATACGGGTACTTTTGCGGACGCAGATGCTAAAAGGAAACCCAGCATTATTAAAATAAATGGTATATCCTTTGGTTTTCTAAATTATACCTATGGTACAAATGGCATTTTGGTTCCCAAGGGCAAGGACTACATGATAAATTATATTGATGAGTCACAGATTGAGAGGGAGATAAAGGAACTGATACCTCTAGTGGATATGGTGATTGTAGGTTTTCATTTCGGCAATGAATATTGGCGTACACCTAGTGACGAACAAAGAAAAATTGTTTTACATGCTGCCCAAGCTGGTGCCGATATTATTTTAGGAGCACATCCTCATGTTTTACAGCCTTATGAGTTTATGGAGGTTGATAATAGGCAGGTTTTTGTAGTTTATTCCTTAGGGAACTTTGTCTCGGGTCAGAAGGAACGATATAGGAATAGCGGGGCAATACTTAATATGGTTATTGAAAAATCTATTGTTGATTCAAGACCGCGAATAATCTCAGTAGATTTTACACCTGTTTGGGTTCGCCGTTATGTATCCAATAACAGGCTGCGGATGGAAGTAGTACCGAGTGAACCTGCAGAGAGCTTAGAAATACCACTAACAGAGCTAGAGCTTAGGCAAGCAAGTCAAGTGGCAGCAGATGTTAATGAATTGTGGCAGCCCGTGAAAAATCCCCAGGGAGTCAATTCCCTTCTTGGTGCGTGGGCCAATAACTACCTTCCTGTTACAGACCCTAAATCCCTGGTGGCAGTTTTAATTAAATACTTTGGACAGTAGTAGTTCTAATCATATTCCCTCTTTGCATACAATTTTATGGGGCAAAGGGGGATTTATTATGCAGAAAAAAATCTTAATTACTGCAATATTTGTAATACTCGTATGTTTCATTTTATTACCGAGTTATGCTAATTCAGGCATAATCCCGGCAAATGTATACATAGAAGGGGTAAATATAGGCGGATTGAGTGTACCTGAGGCTGAAAAAAAAGTGCAGGAAAACTTTAAAAGAATACATTTTAAATACAATACTTTCAGTTGTTCTCTACTCCCCGAGGATATTGGGATTAATATAAATTGGGAAAGCAGCATGCAGAATCTTAAGAACAAAAATCTTTGGAAGAAGATAAAAATGAGTTTTCAGGAAACCCATTTTATACTTGATAAAAAACTAGATGAGAAAAAAATGCAGCAATCCCTGGCGGCAATAGCCGGTGCAATTGAAATTCCACCACAAGATGCATACTTAGAAGCGGTGAATAAGGAAATTGTAAAACGGGATGGCAAATGGGGAAGCAAAGTCGATCTGGAACTTTTAACTGCCAATATTCAGTCGGGATATCTAAAAACTACTTATAATATTCCGGTGCGTTCAGTACCCCCTAAACTAACTGCCAAAGACCTGGATCAATTCCATCCTGACCAACTGCTGGGCGAATATACTACCGAATTTGTAAAAAATTTTAATCGTACGGAAAACATTAAACTGGCATGTGAGGCGCTTAAGAATGCTCTCATAGCTCCTGGTCAGGTTTTTTCTTTCAATGAAGTTGTTGGACCAAGGGAAGCTGAGAAGGGTTACTTGAATGCTATGGTTATTATGGGCGGGGAATTTACTCCAGGATTAGGTGGAGGAATATGCCAGGTTTCTAGTACTCTTTATAACAGTGTTTTGTTAGCAGGTTTGGAAATTGTGGAAAGGCATCCTCATAGTCTAAGCATTGATTATGTTCCTTTAGGTAGGGATGCTACAGTAACATATGGCTTAAAGGATTTTAAATTTAAAAACAATACTTCAGGATACTTACTTTTAGATTATCATATTTCCGGGCAAAACTTGACAATTTCAATTTATGGCACTGAAAGCTGGATAGAAAAAGTAAAAGTTATTGACATAGTAGAACATGTATTAAAAACAATTCAACCTGCAGTCAGAGAGGTGGTATCCCCAGAGCTTTTGCCCGGGGAGATAAAGGTAGTAAATAGTGGAAAATTAGGATATAGAGTCAATACTTTCCGCATTATAAAAATTGAGGGGGAAGAAATAAGGGAGCTATTAGCAGAAGATTATTATCAGCCCCAATCCAAAATAATACAAAGAGCCGCTCAATAGCGGCTTAAATTTTTAAAAAAAAGTACAGATAAGAGTAAAAATAGGGAAACTAAAATTATTGTTCCCCCGGGGGGCCAATTTAAATAATATGAAAGAAACAGACCGGCGAAAACGCTTGCCAGGGAAAAGCATATTGAGAAAAGAATTGTTGTTTTAAAGCTTTTAGCTACTTGCAAGGAAGTAGAAGCTGGTATTGTCATCAGGGCAGAAATCAGAAGCACTCCAGTTACTTTAATAGAGATAGCGACTGTCATAGCTGTAAGCAAAAGAAAGTAGATATTTAGTTGTTTTACCTTAATGCCACTTAACATTGCTGCTTCTTCATCAAAGGACATGAAAAGAAGTTTATGGTATAAAGATGTAAGGGATATTAATACTAGTAGGGATATAATAATGATTATTAATAAGTCTTCCATGGTAATCGCAATAATACTGCCAAATAAGTAGCTCATAACATTGGCAGTTTCATCTTTACCCACGGAGATTAAAATTATTCCGATCCCTAAGCCAGCTGACATAATAATAGCAATTGACAATTCGCCATATTTTTTGAAATTCTTCTCTAAAACATTTATTATGAAGCTGGCGAAACCTGTAGCAGCCAAAGCAGCAAGGGTGGGATTAATTCCCAAAATAAGACCAAATGCTATTCCTGCCATGGAAACATGAGCTAAAGCATCACCAATCATAGAGAGTCTTTTTAGGATAAGAAAAGTACCGACTAGAGGGCAGGCAATACCAATAAATAAACCTGCCAGCAAGGCCCTTTGCATGAAACCATAGTTTAGTAATTCCATATTGCCTCCATACAAATTGTATCAATGGTCATGGTATTGGACATTGGTGCAGTATTCCTTAGGCTGGTGTATATAGGCATTGCTATTCTCAATACAAATTATTACGCTTATATATTCTTTTATCCAGCGCAAATCATGGGTAATCATTAAAATAGTAGTGCCTTTGGAATTGAGATCAACAAGAGTATTCAATATTGCCCGTTGTGAATATTCATCAATACCTATAAAAGGCTCATCAAGAATAAGAATTTCCGGTGTATGAATAAGTGTGCGGGCTAGAAAGGCTCGTTGTTGCTGTCCTCCTGATAAATTACCGATTAGGCATTTTTTTTGTTCCAAAAGGTCCACAATTTTTAAAACCTCATCGACCTTTTTTGCAATTTTTGCTGGATATCGAGGCAAAAAAAATGAAGCCAATAATGGTGCAGCAACTATCTCTTCCACAGTAGCAGGAAAACTGGGATTAAAAGCTGTAGCTTTTTGTGGAATATAGCCAATTTTTGACCAATCTCCAAATTGATGCAGGGGTTTACCTAGGATAGTTATTTCTCCATGGTTTGGTTTGATGAGACCCAAGATTATTTTAATTAAAGTACTTTTGCCGGCGCCGTTTGGACCAACAAATCCAACGAATTCACTTTTTTCAATGGAGAAGGTTATCTGTTTTAAGATTTGCGCAGACTGGTAGGCAAAGGAAATGTTTTTTAGTGTAATAACTGGTCTTTCCATAAGATCTCCTAATGTAGTATTGCTGGTAATTTTGAATTTGCTTTTAGTTATCAAACAGAATTATATAATATATCCCTAGTGTTGTCGATCATGCATGTTTTTAGACAAATATTATCTACAATTATAGCGAGGAATTATTATTTAAAGGAGGATTGTCATGTTTGAGAAAAAAGGTTATGTCCAGGTGTATACTGGTAATGGTAAAGGAAAAACAACCGCTGCAATAGGACTGGCTATAAGGGCATTAGGTGCGGGAAAAAAGGTTTTGTTTTTACAGTTTATGAAGGCTAAATCATATAGTGAACATAAAATTTTACCTTCAATTTCCCCAAATCTGAAACTTGAGACCTTAGGAAAGCCTTTTTTTGTGGCTCGAAAAGAAAACTTAGACTCAGAGACCTTGGCACAATGGGAAGGAAAATGTGTTTTCTTTGAACCAGGCAATCCCCCTAATGAATATGTAGAATTAATGGGGAAAGGAATAGAAATGGCTCGGGAGTCATTGGCTAATGGTGGATACGACTTAGTAATTCTAGATGAAGTAAACGTAGCTGTTTATTTTGAACTAATTCCACTCCAACAGGTGCTAGATTTAATAAATAACAAACAGCCGCAAGTAGAGCTTGTTTTAACAGGACGCAACTGTCCCCAGGAAATTATTGAAAAGGCAGACTTGGTTACTGAAATGCGTGAAATTAAACATTACTACCAAAAAGGTGTAGAGGCACGGATAGGTATTGAGAACTAAAGCAAAAAAAACGCTCAAGGCGTTAAATAATTTATTTTTGGGCAATAGCACCTAAATATCTCTTTGTTATCTTATAATTATTAGGAAGATTTTTATTTAACAACAAGGAAAAATCTTTCGTTATCTGGGAATCATCAAAATCCAACAGCTTATCCCAACCAACCAGCAACCCGGAAAAATTAATCCATTTGACCATTTCTTCCATTGTACGAAAAGTAAAGTTTTGAGACTTACTATACACCATTGTTCTACTAAAACCTGATATATTAAAAATCCTTGTTAAATCATGTGAATCAAGGGGTAGATATGTGTTAGGTATGGTTCGCTCAATTAAATTTATGTTGTTTTCAATAACTTTTTGTATACTTTGATTAACCAGGCTCTCGCTATCTGCAGTTTCCGTAAGGAGGGCAAATTTGCCTCCTGGTTTTAATACTTTTAAGATTCTAGGCATCAGGTATTTATAATTGTTAAATTTAAGGGACCAAGTGTTAATTACAAAATCATAATGATTGGCTGGTATTTGTCCTAATATTTCTGTAAAGTCCCCTTTTTCAAGCTTAACATTTTTAATGTTGCTCAGGGTTTTATTAGCCTGATAAATCATGCCATTGGAAATATCTATACCATGATAGAGGTGGGGTGATTGTCTATCAAAAAAAATTTTGCCAAACCAGCCCGGACCGCAACCTAAATCAAGTATCTTTTTGTCCTTGGTGCTGCCAAGGAGGAGAAGCAGTTCTTCATAGGAACCAGCCAACTCCCTATAAAAGTAATCGTTATAGTTGTATGTTATTTTATCGTAGCTTGAGGCTAAGTTCTGAATTGTAAAAACTTTTCCCTTAGCTTTAAGAAAAACTTGTTTTATCTGACTGTGTAAGACCATAAAATTAGTTTCTCCTTACCATTTATTACTTTTTTTATTTCTATAAATAACGAAAAATCCCTTCTTAATGTTTATAAAACTTGGCTTCACCGAGCCTCTGGTAAAGCTGAAAAATAAGAAAAGCATGTCCCCAAAGGAAGCATGCTGGTGATTCGTCGTTCGTCGATTCGTTATTTTCTAAGGTACGGCATAGGATTGACATGGTCCCCGTTAATTCTTACCTCAAAGTGGATATGTGGTCCTGTACTCCAGCCTGATGTACCAATTTTTCCAATTACTTGGTTCCGTTTAACATTGTCTCCTACCTTAACCAGGTATTTGGAGAGGTGGGGATACATGGTAGACATACCACCGCCATGGTCAACTATAATAGTGTGACCGTAGCCACCTTGCCAGCCGGTATAAATTACACGCCCATTAGCCGAAACAATAGCATTTGAGCCATAGGGCGCAGCAATATCCACACCTGTATGGAAACGCTGGGACTTCAAGATAGGATGGAATCTCCAGCCATACGCAGAAGTGACCCTATAATAACCAGGGGTAGGCCATTGCAGCCAGCCCGGTCTTTCACCACCCATAGACTGGAGTCTTCTGATTTCTTCAGCAATCTGCTGGGACTGTTTTTCTAGGTCATCCAACATTTTTTCATAAGACTCTTTTTGTGATTCAATCTTTTTTACCAGATCCTGCCTGCGGGAACTTGCAATTTGTAATTGCTGGTGTTTGGTCTCCCTGGCATTTTTCAATGCCAGCAATTCTGCCTTTTTATTTTCTAGTGCATTTTTCTTATTTTCCAGTTCCTGTCTTTCTTTTTCTAAGTCTGCTAATAAACTCATGTCATTATTAGCTATCCTCTTTAAAAGCTCAAACCGTGTTAAGAAGTCGGTAATATTAGATGATTCAAACAACACTTCCAGGTAGTTTATATCGCCCCGCTTGTAAATTTCCCTTAAGCGGTTTTCAAAAACAGTTGTTCTATGATCAAGTTCACCTTCTTTTAGACTAATATCCTCTAACGTCAGAGAGATTTCTCGTTCGGAGACTGTTAATTTATTTTCTAAGGTTTCAATTTCATCGCTGGTTTTTTCCATACTTCTATTTAAGGATTGAAGCTCATTAAGTGTTTTTTGTTTCTCTTGTTCTTTTTTCTTTATCATACTTTCTGTTTCTTTTATTTTTTTATCTATTTGTTCCTGTTTTATGTAGATATCATCAAGATCAGCACCGCTAACCGGGAGGATAATTATGAAAATTGTTAAAATAGGTACTATTAAGAATAGAAAAGCATATCTTATTTTTGGCACAAGAAAACACCTCACAAGTTTCATTCAATAATAAGTTTTTTCGACACCAGAGTTAAAATTTCCTTTTTACTTTTTGTGGAATTAGGAAAAAAAAAGTAATATTATATAAATTAATTGAGTAATAGTAAATTGAATCGTATAATAATGAAAAGTATTATTAAGAAATAGGAGGGATAGTCTTGAATACTGATAACTCCAGGGAGTGGAAGATAAACGATATTTTACAAATTGTAAAAAATAATATTTTAGAAAACAAACTGTTGGAATATAAAGCCTGTGCTGCCCTCCAGGATGAATATAAGGATGAAATCAGTAAGGATGTATCCAGCTTTGCCAATTCAGCAGGCGGGGTAATAATCTATGGAATTAAGGAGATAGAGGATGGAAGTACTATCAGAATTGAACTTGACGAAGGATTTGATATTAATGAACGTATTAATAAAGAATGGTTAGAAAATGTTATTTATTCAAGAATAAGCCCTAAAATCGATAACATTTTTATTAATCCCATCGAAATAAAACCTGGGAAGGTGATTTATGCTGTAGTGATTCCCCAAAGCAATACGGCACATATGGCGGGAAATTACCGATATTATAAACGCAGGAACTTTAAGTCAGAGCCGATGGAAGATTATGAAGTCCGTGATGTAATGAACAGGCAAAAAATGCCTGAATTGCAGATACGTTTAACCGTTCCTAGAGAAATACCTGCTGATGGCGAATATAATTTTCGGATACTGGTTAGGAATATCGGTCAAATTATGGTAAAATATTTTGCTGTTAGAATCTGTATACCGGAAGAACTTATAGAACCAAAGAACTATAAAAGCGGCAGAAGAACAATAATAAATGGGGTGCCCTACCGGGAATATGCGAAGCAAGCAGGTTATAGGCAGTTTGTTTTTCCGGGTTTCCATGTATTTCTCGACAGCAATTTTTTACCCACTATATCTGCAAAATTAAGCATGGATAGGTTGGATTCAAGAATTTTCTGGACAGTATATATGGATAACCGCAATCCACTAAAGGGCTATGTAACCCTAGACAAAATTATCGGCAGCAGGATTGAAACAGTTAAGTAACAGAAAAAAATACTAAAAAATCGCTGTGTCCAAAATGGAACAGCGATTTTTTATCGTTTAGCTTTTTAATGTGTTTTACTAGCCACTAACAACTAGCCACTAAACGCCGCAGGCGGTTTTTTATAACGAATAGGAAAGTATAAAACTCAACGGTATTTTATTTTAATTCGAGAAATGGTCTATTGGATTGTCTGTCTTGATAAGTATTGTTGACCACCTTGGGTACCAATTTGTTGTCTGACATTTTGCAGATAATTTTGCTCTTGCTGCTGTTGGTTGTATTGTTGGTTTTGACTCCCCATATTATATCCGCCTTGAGTAAAGGGGCTGTTTTGGAAAGTATCTGGTCCCATGGTAGCAATAGATGCATTAGGTGAACTTTGCATCATTTGCTGTTGGGGTTGACCCATCATAGTAGTGCCTGTGTGTCCCTGCTGGAATGACTGGAAATTTTGATAGGTGCTGGGATCCATAGTTGCTAAAGAGCCAAAACCTTGCTGGTTCATCATGGGCTGCTGCATCATTGGTCTGAATTGTTGACTAATAGATTGACCTAACTGTTGTTGCTGGTTATAAGGACTATTTTGATAGGTAGAAGGGTCCATAGTGGCTAAGGATGCATTAGGGGATTGTCCCATAAATTGTTGACCTGATTGCATGCCTAATCCATATTGTCCAAAGGATGGTCCAAATTGATGTTGGACATACGGACTGTTTTGATAGGTAGAGGGGTCCATAGTAGCCAAGGATGCATTTGAGGATTGACCCATAAATTGTCCTGTCTCCATCATTGGTCTAAACTGCTGACCAAAGGATTGTCCAAACTGTTGCTGGTTATTGAGATTGTTAGTTTGACCCATCATAGAGCTTTGATTAAAACCAAAGCTTTGAGCAGGCTGATAATGTAATTGCTGGCGGAGATTTTGCAAATAATTTTGTTCTTGCTGCTGCTGGTTTAACTGAGAAGACGGATTGCTCATTGTGTAACCTGCTTGATTCAGGGGACTGTTTTGGTAGGTTTCAACGCCCATAGTTGCAATAGATAAATCGGGGCTTGACTGACCAAATCTTCCTTGTTGAAACATGTTTTGTGAACCTCCTTTTAATGGTGAGTTTTCATAGGTTTCTGCGCCCATAGTTGCTCTGTTAATCAATGGTTCGTTGGTTCTCAACATACTATTTCCCTCCTTTTGTTTTGCTGTACTTATTTGTTTCCTTAAAAAGGCAAATTAATACTTGTAAAATAATACCAAAATAATATAGTTGTGTAGTTAATCCTTAAATTTGACAATTTTATGGAAATAAATATATAATTGTTATGTACCGACAACTTATTATAAGAGGAGGAGTTTATGGAAACCTTACGAAAACACCCTTATTACAAAAATGTACCTGATGAAAAATGGAATGATTGGCGTTGGCAGATGCAAAACCGGATTAAAAACTTTGAAGAATTACAAAAGATTGTAAATTTACCTTCCCAAAGATTAGCTGAAATAAAAAATGCCATCAACAAGTTCCCCATGTCCATTACACCTTACTATGCGTCTTTGATTGACTTCAATGACCCTGCTTGTCCTATTGGACTGCAGGCAATACCAAGTGAAAAGGAATTAATTGAAGAAGAATTTGAAATGGCGGATCCTTTAGCTGAAGATAAGGATTCCCCTGTTCCCGGGATAACCCACAGGTATCCTAACAGGGTCCTATTTTACGTAATTTCCGAATGTTCTATGTACTGCAGGCACTGTACAAGAAAAAGAAAAGTAGGCGAAAACTGCCAAGGTTTTTCTAGTACGCAGTGGGAAAAAGGATTAGAATATATTAAAAATACCCCTGAAATTAGAGACGTACTTATCTCAGGTGGTGACCCACTTCTTTTAAGTGACGGCAACCTTGAATTCCTTTTAAAAGAATTAAACTCCATTGCCCATGTGGAGGTTGTTAGAATCGGTACCCGAGTACCGGTAGTTATGCCCCAAAGAATAACAAATGAGTTAATTGATATGTTGAAAAAGTATCAACCCCTTTGGTTAAATACCCACTTTAACCATCCCCGTGAAATCACTTCAGAAAGCCGGAAGGCACTTCGGAAATTGGCCAACTGTGGAATTCCACTAGGAAATCAATCAGTATTGTTACGGGGAGTAAACGACTGTTCCATTATCATGAAACAGTTAGTCCATAAATTAGTAAAAAACAGGGTTAGACCTTATTATATATATCAATGCGATCTTTCCAAAGGATTAAGCCACTTCAGAACAAGTGTATCCAAGGGTCTGGAAATTATGGAACACCTCAGAGGACATACATCAGGTTTTGCCGTTCCTACCTATGTAGTAGACGCACCAGGAGGCGGGGGTAAAATACCTGTAATGCCTAACTATCTCCTTTCTTTACAGGAGAATAAAGTGATTCTTCGGAACTTTGAAGGTGTGATAGCCTCCTATCAGGAGCCGGCAGATTATAAAAGCAAATGTTCTGCAGCCTGCAATTACTGCAAAGATAAAAAACTTTGCAGTCAAAATGTAGTAGAACTGAATAAAAAGGAACAGAGACAGGCAAAAAAAATATTGCAAAATGCAAATTAGAGATCCAGAGGGGCTTGATTTTATACAAGCCTCTTTTTCCATGAAAAGCAGTATACTGAAAGAAACATTTGAATACAATTTAGCAATATGGGAGGAGGAAAATAAATGAGAAGAATAATTATCCTCTTAGCCTTACTTTTTCTAGTTTGTATAGTGGTCCTTATTTACATTAATTCTACTAATACAGAGGAAATAAACTGGTTTATTTTCACAGGTGATAATTTTATCCCGGCAGGATTGTCGGATAGACCCCAAAAATTTACTATTGAATATCTTAAACCAACTTACTGGGCACTGCTGGGGGTATTTCTACTCATATACTTAAAAATAATCTGGAAATTGGTTATCTCACGCTGGCAAACCAATACAAAGGTCAAAGGGTATAAAGTAAAATTAAAAGGATACGGGAGGCAATAATCCTGCCATCGTATCCTTTTGTTTTTATTCTTCAGTAGTCATATTATCCAGCTGGTTTATTAAGTTTTCTAGGGTATTTAATGCTTCTCCATATTGTGACCAGTTACCTTCTTGGGCGGCAGATTTGGCTTTTTCAAAGGCTTCTTTTACCTGACGGGATAAATATCTAATATTTAATTCAGAGGGGGGAAGGTCTTCGCCGCCCTGGTCATCCTCAGTTATTATTTGACCCTGACCGAAAATTTTATATAGTGCTTCTTCTAGGGTTTCTTCCATTACTATGGTATCCCTGAAAGCTACAATAATTCTTTTAACCTCGGGAAGGCTGTTGGCATTATCTGCCTGGATATATAAGGGTTCAACATACAGTATTGAATCCTTAATAGGTATAACCAATAGGTTTCCTCTTAGGACAGATGAGCCCTTTTGTCCCCATAGGGATAACTCTCTGGAAATGTCGGAATCTTGGTCAATTCGTGATTCAATTTGCATAGGACCGTAGACCAGTTTTTGTTTAGGGAATTTAAATAATATTAATTCTCCGTATTTTTCCCCATCATTACGGGCAGCCAGCCAGGCAATCATATTATCCTTATTTGCCGGGGTAAAGGGTCGCATTAAAAGAAATTCCTGGGAGGGCGAGTCGGGGAGACTCATGTTAATATAATATGGCTTTACATATTGGGTTGTGTTTTCCTGATAAAGTTCCTTAGCAATGTGCCAGGCATCCTCCTTGTTATAGAAAACCCTTGGATTATTCATGTGGTAATCTTGGTAAACAAGAGTTTGAATTTCAAAAAGGTCGGTAGGATACCTTAGATGGTTTTTAAATTCCTGGGGCAAATCTGAAAAAGATTTAAAAAATCCAGGAAAAATCTTAGCATAGCTTTTGGCGACGGGATCCTCTTCATCAATTAAATAAAAATCTACTGAACCATTGTAGGCATCAATAATTACTTTAACGGAATTTCTAATATAGTTTATTCCTTGGAAACTACCTGAGGAAACTGGTTCTGAATAGGGATATTTGTTGCTTAAGGTATAAGCATCCAATATCCAATAAAGTTTGCCCTGGTTTATCACCAGGTAGGGATCTTGATCATAACTTAAAAAAGGAGCTATTTTCTCAACCCTATCTTTAATATTTCTCTCTAAAAGAATTTTACTGTCCTTTGTAATGACGCTGGAAACAAGGATTTTCATACTTCCCTTATTTAAAGCAAACAATAGTTTATTAATTCCGTTAAGGGGGATTCCAGCTGTTCCTTCGTAAACTGTTTCTGCATTATTGTTGCCAAGGGGATAGTCAAATTCCTTTTCAAGGGTGTTAACTATGACATAGTCCTCGGTAAGTTGTCCGAAATAGATTTCTGGTCTAGTAATAGTTAATTGGTCAATAACAGTGACCGGGGGGATATCCCTTACAATCAATGATGGCTGTCCTTGGGGTGTTATTTTATTTACAGGAGCAACTACAGCACCGTAACCATGGGTATACTTCAGGTATCTGTTTATCCAGGTTTGGGTTTGTGGGCTACTTTGATCCAATTCCCTGGCTGCCAAGAAAACCTGCGTCTGCTGACCATCAATTATATACCTATCTACGTCCACTTCTGGAAAGTTATAGTAAGGTCGTAAACTTTGAAGTTGGTTAAAAATCGTCTTAGCAGGGCGAAAATCATTTATCCTGATGTTATTAATTGTAGCAGAAGCATTTTCTAAATCCCTGGTTGTGAGGGTGTCAGAAGCCTCAAATTCAATTTGCTTTATTTTATCAAGGTTAAAAGCTTGGCTTGTCATATTAATATTGGTTAAAATATATTTTTCTTCTTTGTTTATCTCATTAGGATTAACAATAAAGTTTTGCACTAAGTTTTGCGCCAGACCTCCAAGAACAACAACTATTATTAATAGTGCGGGACCAATAGCTGCAAAACGAAGGTTGTTTTTTCTGATACCTATAAAAATTAAGATGCCGGCAATAAGGGAAATGCCTGAAGCAATATAATAGTAAGGCAGTGTAACATTTAAATCGGTGTAGCTTGCTCCAAAAGCAGCACCCCTAGGGGAATAAACCAGATTTGCTAATTTTAACTGGTAACCGATTATTAATAATAGGAAAAAGGCAATGGCAAAATACCCTAGACGGGTAACTACAGTCTTAACCGGAGTATTGCCTAAACCTTGGATATAGAAAGTGAATAGGAAGTTCAAAATAGCAATGACAAACAAAAACAACATGGCTAAAGAAAAAATTGTCTCATACAAGGATAAATCAAAAAAATAAAAGCTTAAATCCCGATTAAAAACAGGATCTTGCATCCCAAAAGGAACACTGTTGAAAAACAACAAAATATTTTCCCACAATGCAGTAGCTGCTAGTAAGGCAGCAAATAAACCTAATATAAGGGAGGGAAAAGCAAAGAGCAAGGTTTTATTTTTCGATTTGCCTGTTAAGTCAATTACGTTATCATCACTTATTTTAAATTTAGTTTTGGAATAAAGGGTGATATGTAAAGTCAAAAAAACAAGTAGTGAAACAATAAGAAAAGTTATGGCGCCAATAATAATTTTCGCAGTTAAAGTTTTTATTAACACCGATTCATAACCTAATTCCCTAAACCATAAATAGTCAGTATAAATACCCAACAGTTTAGGAATTCCTAAAATTAGCAGCAGAACTAATGGTGCTAAAAGGATAGTTCTTACCTTTTTTATAGTCATATTTAAAATTTGTCCTCCTGTTAAATTCTTACTATATTTACTCCCAATAATTAGGGATATTAAACATAAGGTATGAAAATTATAATATTTGAAATAATATAATATATCCATTTATAACAATTTATTTTAGCAAAGAATATGGGAAAAATCAAAGCCAGCATTGAGCTGGCTCTATGAACACTTGGTATAAGTCTCAGTCACATCTTAATTTGCCTGCTTTAGCAATATGTTGGGGAGACATTTCCCTAAGGATAATTGTAACATTTTCCTTGGAGCAATTAACTGATTCAGCAATAGCATCGGTGACTTTTGCAACCAAAGCTCTTTTTTGCTCAAGGGTTCTTCCTTCTACTAATTCAATTTGTACAATCGGCATATACACAACCTCCCACTTTATTTACATTTAAAATTAATAATTCTGCGTGTGAATTTAAAAACCTTTTTATTTTTAAAAAAATTTAATACTTTCTAATGAAAAAACAAAGGAGTGGGCTATATGGACTTAAATGAAATCAAAAATGATATCAAAGATACTATTCCCAGCGATACCTATATTAATTCAATTTCTCCCGGTGCACTGGCAATCGAAAGGTTCAAACTCGCCATGACATTAGATGGTGATGATGAGAAAACAACAAAATTAAGGGAAACTTTACTTGAAAAAGATCAATAGTATTAATTCTTGACGCACAATCACTCCTTAGCTTCATATAATAAATTGAAATAATTGAAGCAAAGGAGTGATATTTTTGACATATGTTGTAAGATCAGGTGATACTTTATACCTAATTGCCCAACGGTTCAACACTACAGTAGAAAGGTTAATGCAATTAAACAATATTACTGATCCAAATATGATTATGGTGGGAAGGGTTCTGATTATAAGACCCGAACAGCCTGAGCCACAGCCCCCATTAGGGGCCCAGTGGTGTCCTCGTCTAACCCTTGGCAATAGAGGAGCAGCTGTGCGGGAAGTCCAGCAGTTACTAAGGGACAGAGGTTTTGATTTAGGAGGAGTGGACGGTGTATTTGGTGCCCGTACCAGGGCCGCTGTTGTAAACTTTCAGAGAAGCAATAATTTAAGTGTAACAGGAGAAGTAGATATTCAAACATGGCGGGCTTTGGGAAGACAGTGCGGTGGGCAAAATGTCTCAGTGTGTCCGGTAATTAGACAAGGGGACAGGGGTAGCGCTGTCAGATTTTTACAAAGTCTTTTGCAAAGGAGAAACTATGCACCAGGACCAATTGATGGAGTATTTGGTGCCGATACCCGAGCAGCAGTAATTGCCTTCCAGTCTAATAATAATCTACCATTAACGGGGACTGTCAACCAGGCTACATGGAATGCTTTAGGAGTAACCTGTGTGCCAGTAGACCCTGACCAGGGTGGAGGAGGGGGAACGCCTCCTGCAGTACCCGACGAAGGTGACGGGTTAAATTATACCTGGCAGGAAATAGAGGGTTTCCGTTATCTTTTGGCAACCAATGAGAGACGTTATTATAGAGGTCAGCCTGTCAATATTACTTTTAGAAAAAGAAACATAACTGACCAAACTGTAACTTTAGAGTATCCATCAAGTCAATTATTTGATTTTTATATTTCCAATGCCAACGGCAGGGAAATATGGCGTTGGTCTGAGGACCGTGCCTTCCTGCCTGTTGTAAGGGAAATGGTGCTTGCTCCTGGTCAGTCTGAGACTATTGATATAACATGGGATCAAAGAAATAAGAGCGGAAATTTAGTTAATCCTCAAACATTTACTTTATGGGGTACTAATAAGGCAACAGGCCAATCGGTATCTGTCCAGTTTGAAGTTTATTAAACCAAAACATAAATGCAAAACCCGAGCTAGGCTCGGGTTTCTCTTTTAAATATTGCAACTAGACAGGAACTGGAGTTAGTACAAGTGTGGGGGAAGATTTGGTATAACTCCCAGTCATCTTCGCTTTCGTAGTTTAGGCTTAGGTCCAGTAATTTTTCCATAACCAGGCAACCTTGGGAAGGACTTATACGTACTGATTTATATTCAATTCCCACCAGAAAAACCTCCTATTTTCATCACTCAATCTAATATATGATTAGTTGTATATAAAATGGGAATAAATTGGTGGAAACTTTAAATAAAGAAATTCGTCATAAATAATTATTAATAGATAGGGGGGCTTAAATTGATTGACATTAAAAAAGTTGAGGAAGAATTTCATTGCCAGAAATGTAAAGGGGTAGGTGCTGATGTCAGAGAATTAGCTATGACCGGTACTGGTCATAGCAAACTCTTTGACATCCAACACAACGAATATTTGTTTATTTCTTGTAAACAGTGCGGATTTACCGAAGTCTATAATCTACATATCATTGAAAAAAGACCTTCTTCCTGGTTGATGGATTTACTAATAGGAGGTTAAAAAAACCCGGGGAAAAATTCACCCGGGTTTTTTCTTATTTGTTATATACCTCCATAGCTGCCGCAGCACCTATGCCTGACTCAATATTATAGTTTTGTGCTTTAAGCGCACTTTCAAGGGCAGTAAGTAAAAGAAGTACATTTTGTTCATTGCAAGTATATCCCATGGTTCCAATTCTCCACACTTTTCCTTTACCTTCGCCTAATCCGCCGCCGATTTCAATATTAAACCTGTTAAGTAAATATTTGCGAACAGATACATCATCAACACCTTCGGGAATTACTGCAGATGTAAGCATGGGAAGTCTATGTCCCTCTTGAGCCCACATCTTAATGCCCATGGCTTCCAAACCTGTTTTAAGCGCTTTTGAGTGGAGTTCGTGGCGGGCGAAGCGGGCTTCTAGACCTTCTTCATAAATTAAACGTAAAGATTCTCTTAAGGCATAATTCATATTAATTGGAGCTGTATGATGGTATGCCCTTTGTTGACCCCAATAGTTTTGAATCATGGTTAGATCCAGATACCAAATGGGAACTTTCGTCTTACGGCTATTGATAACTTTTTGTGCTTGTTCGCTGAAGGTAACAGGTGCCAGACCAGGGGGGCAGCTGATACATTTTTGGGTACCGCTATAGGCACCGTCAATACCCCACTCATCAATTTTCACCTCTGTACCTGCTAAGGAAGTTACACAGTCTACCAGGAGCATGGAGTCATATTGTTTGCATAATTGGGATATTTCTTCAAGGGGTTGCAGGACACCTGTTGAGGTTTCGGCATGGACAAGTGCTACAAATTTAGCCTTGGTTTTTTCTAATGTGTCTTTTACTTTCTCAGCCTCAATAATCCTTCCCCATGGAGCTTCAATTAAGGTTACCTCCGCTTTCAAGCGTTGGCAAATATCCAGCATTCTTCCGCCGAAGACACCATTAACACAGACAATTACCTTATCCCCTTCATCTATAAGGTTTGCCAATACTGTTTCCATACCGGCACTGCCAGTTCCCGGCATGGCCATAGTAAGCTGGTTCTTTGTCCGGAAAACATAACGCATTAATTCCATGGTTTCATTCATGATGTCTAAAAATTCTGGGTCTAGATGTCCTAGAATAGGAGCAGACATAGCCCGAAGCACTCTTGGGTCAACATTACTTGGTCCCGGACCCATTAAAATCCGTTCAGTGGGTTTGAGTTCACCGTAGGTTTTCATGTAAAATATCATCCTTTCATTCGCGAATTGTATACATTCATATTTGTATACTTAGACATGTCTAAATTAATTCCTTCCAGAAAAATAAAAATTGATAATAAAATTATTATTGTATTAATTGACCATAAATATTATATTTTAAATAAAAATGGAAAAATAAATTAGAAAAACATGACTTGCGCCGAGCCTCTGGCTACTGCGGAAGCCGATGTTGCACTTATACTTATTTCCTTAAAAGTTATACTTTATTAATAAGTACAAGAAAAGGTGGTATAAAAATGGCAGATAAAATTGATTACAAAATCTATGGCGATGACATGCAGATAATTGAGATTGAATTGGATTCTAATGAAGGAGTTAGGGCCGAAGCAGGTGCAATGATTTATATGAGTGATGGAATTCAAATGCAAACTTCAACAAATGGCGGTGTTTTTAGTGGTTTAAAGCGGATGGTAACCGGCGAAAGCTTTTTTATAACCACTTTTTACAATCAAAATCGAGATAAAAGCCATGTTGCCTTTGGCGCACCATACCCCGGTAAAATAATTCCCCTGGATTTAGAGAAAATAGGTGGACACTTTTTATGTCAAAAAGATGCTTTTTTATGTTCTGCAAATGGAATTGAAATTGAAGTGGCCTTTACCAAAAGGATTGGGGCAGGTTTATTTGGAGGAGAAGGGTTTATTTTGCAAAGATTATCGGGTGATGGGATGGCCTTTGTTCATGCCGGCGGCACTATTATCAGCAAAGAACTTGCTGAAGGTGAGACCTTAAGAGTTGATACAGGGTGTCTTGTCGCTTTTGCTCCCACTGTTGATTATGATATCCAGTTTATTGGAGGATTTAAGAATGCCCTTTTTGGCGGTGAAGGTCTTTTCTTGGCCAAACTCACAGGTCCCGGAAAAGTATATTTGCAAAGCTTGCCTTTCTCCCGCTTAGCCGATCGGATTTTTGCCGCCGCACGTTTTCAAAACAAAGAGGAACAAAAAGGAATTGCTGGTATAGGCGGCAATATATTGGGCGGATTTCTAGGAGGAAATAAATAAAAGGTTTTTTAATCCAATAATTGCTTTAATGCTCGGGCTGTGTTAAATTATCTTTGGTTATTTTTTTGAAATAGGAGGTTAACATGAAGATAGGTTTAATAGGTCTGGCAGGGGTAGGAAAAACTACAATATTTAATCTTTTGACAAATACCAAGGCTCTGACAGGTTCATATGGTCTTAAGGATGCTAATATTGGCATGGCCAGAGTTCCTGATAAAAGAATGGATTTTTTAATTAATCTGTTTAAACCCCGTAAAACCAGTTATGCACAGATAGAATTTATTGACATTGCAGGAATGGTACCTGAAGGGGGTTCCAGAAAGTTTCTTGACGCGGTCAGAGATTGCGATGCCATTGTCCATGTCCTAAGGGCCTTTGAAAATCCAGATGTTCCCCATACCAATGACTCAATCAACCCTGTTAAGGATTTGGAAACGCTGGATATGGAACTGCTTTTTGCCGATTTGGAATTGTTGGATAAAAGAATTGAAAGGGTTAAAACCAGCAAAAAAATTAAGAAAGAACAACAGGATGAGCTTATCCTTCTTGAAAGATTATATAAGCATTTGGAAGAAGGCGGCGATATCAGGCAGGTAGAACTTTCCGAGGAGGAAGAAAAGCAGCTGCGGGCTTACAGTTTCTTAACTGAAAAACCCAAATTAGTAGTCATAAATGTGGATGAAGCTCAATTTAAAAAAGGAAGTTATCCATCTGAAGAAAGTTTGCAAGGGTTATGCCTCCAGAAGGATATGCCGCTAATAGATATTTGCGGTCAAATTGAAGGGGAAATTAGTGAGTTAGGGGAAGAAGATAAGTCCTTATTTATGGAAGATTTAGGGATTCAGGAAACAGGGATTGAGCGGTTAGCCAGGGCAGTTTACGAGAGATTGGGGCTAGTATCCTTTTTCACTGTGGGTGAGGACGAAGTTAAAGCCTGGACCATCAACAAAGGAACTCCTGCTAAAAAAGCAGCCGGAAAAATCCATTCTGATATTGAGAGAGGTTTTATTAGAGCTGAAGTTGTCAAATACAATGATTTGAGAGAACTAAATTCAATGGCTAAAGTGAAGGAACAGGGACTGTTTCGCCTAGAAGGCAAGGAATATATTGTAGAAGATGGGGATATTATTAACTTCCGCTTCAACGTATAAATTGATTGGCTGGTGAAAAGCAGTTAATCAGAAAGGGGACACACCTTCCAAGGAAGGAATGTCCCCAACAATTACGCCTCCGGTTTTGGACCCTTCGGGCGCCTTGCTATCATTACTTCCATTGAAATAGTAACATTATTTACTGGTCACTGAGCACCGATTGCTAGTCACTATTCACTTATTTTACTAGCCACTAACACTAGCCACTTTTAAAAAAACCGAGCAATCAAATGCTCGGTTTTTTATGTATGTATATTTTTTAAAAAGGGCAAAATAGTAAAAAAAGGGAGTGATGTTTATGAGACAGGAACATTCCTATAAAAATATAGCATATAGTTGTCCCAAATATGAATCTATCCAGCAAGCCCAAGGATTTGGAATTAGCTTAGCCAATATAGCCAGCAGACCTTCCGGACCCCGTTGTGAACAATGTATACATTGGAATTCTGGTGGCTGTGAATTATTCTTGGCTAAGGGCAAATAAATTATTATGAAATACTTTCTAAGATTTTTCAAAATTTTTAGGCAGGAGAACAAGCACTATGCGTCGAAAAATATATAAACTGAAAATAAATTAAATTATAGGGAGGGGTCTTTTATGCTTGTAAGACAATGTGCTGGTGGTATTGTCTTTAACGGGGAATCAGTTTTTCTGCTGCAGAACGATAAAGGTGAATGGGTCTTGCCCAAAGGGGTAATTAAAAACGGAAAAATTGCAAATGAGGTAGCGATTACTCGGGTTAGGTACGAGGGTGGAGTTAATGGGAAAATTATTTCATCCGCTGGTGAAACCAGTTATGAATTCTTCTCCTTCTCTCGTAGACGTCCTGTGTGCAACCGGATTAACTGGTTTGTCATGGAGGCGTTAGAACCCGAGTTTTCTATTAACCGTATGGAAGGGTTTAAAAATGGAGGATTTTTCCCCATAAATGAAGCCCTAAATATTATTACCTATAGCCAAGACCAAGCCCTAGTTAGATATGCTTATAAAAAGTACCGCGAATATCTGGATGAGATAGACTCTAAAGAAGCAGTGGGCAATTAAATAAGCAAGCAGGTTTTTCATAGAAGAAAAGCCTGCTTTTTTTATTAAATCCAGTCAATATTTCAAACCTTTATACATACATTAAGTATTAAACTATAAATTTTTTTGGAGGTATTTGCCTTGGAAGGTTTGAGATGTCCTGTTTGTAAAGCTGTTAGCATAGTTGAACCAATCATAGACGGAGAGATTTTTAGCTGCCCCTTTTGTGAGCATCGTTTTACAGTAACTTCTATAAGAAGATACTTTATGTATCCCCATAATAAAAATAAGGAACAAATGGATTTAATTAATTTTGATGTATTTTTAAAAGAATTAGAACCAGCACAGTTGTTATTAATAGCTCAAAAGAGTCTTCGGGAAATCGAAAAGAGGATGTAAATTTCTACAAACCAGAGATGGCGGCCATGAAAAATGGCTTTTTTCTTTTGGTGTACAGTTTTGAATTTTTTAATTTTTGTTGGGTAATCTATAGAATAATAAAATATATCATGGAGGATTAGCTAAATATAATGAAAAAATTTGATAAGTTGGAAAGTGCTAAATGGGGATTGAACATAACTGATCAGGAAATTTCCGATACTTTAGCCATTGACCTGGAAGAAGTAAAAAAAGCAAAAGAAAAGGGGGAAGACGGTGTATACATGCCTGAAATATGTACAGGCTGGTGGTCTAATAACTGGTGTGAATAAATAAGTGCTGAAAAATTTTTTTAATTAATATATAATAAACACTGTTAAAAAAATGGAAAGGGGAATTACAAATGCTACCAACTCCTAAAAAGTTTTTTCTAACCAGCGGCAGTGCAGAAGGGGATACAGAATTAACAGCCTTTGACGGAGCCCTTTTGCAAGCCGGAATTGGTAATATTAATCTGCTCAAGGTAAGCAGCATTCTTCCGCCAAAGGCTGAATTTGCCCCAGGGCTGGAACTGCCTTTTGGAGCATTAGTTCCTACTGCATACGGAACAATTGTTTCGGAAGAACCCGGTGAGGTGATATCCGCAGCGGTTGCGGTAGGAATCAGCAAGGACAGTTTTGGTATTATAATGGAACTTTCTGATAAATGTACCAAAACTGAGGCTGAAGAGAAAATCGAGAGAATGGTCAAGGAAGCATTTGCTATGAGAAAAATGGAATTAGTTGAAATAAAAATTTCAGCAGTAGAGCATAAAGTAGAAAAGATTGGCTGTTGCGTGGCAGCTGCTCCCCTGTGGTATTAAAATTAATTTATTGAGTGGAAAAAGGAGTGATATTGTGAAAGGAATCTGGTTTACTGAATTACAGACACAGAATTTAGGGTTTTCCCTAAAAATCAAAGAAACATTGCATCATGAGGTGACAGAATTTCAGGAAATAAGTATGGTTGATACATTTCAATTCGGCAGGATGCTGTTGCTGGACGGAATAGTAATGACTACTATAAAGGATGAGTTTGTCTATCATGAGATGATAGCCATGCCTGCGGTCAACACTCATCCCAATCCTAAAAAGGTTTTGGTTATTGGTGGCGGAGATGGCGGAGCAATTAGGGAAATTATTAAGCACCCAAAAGTAGAAAAAGCAACTCTATGTGAAATTGATGGACAAGTTATAGAAGTAAGCAAAAAATATCTTCCTGAAATTTCCGGGGCATTAAGTGATCCCAAAGTAGAAGTTCTAGTAGCCGATGGGATAAAGCATATCCAGGAAAGCAAGAATACATATGATGTAATTTGCGTTGATTCTACCGATCCAATTGGTCCGGCGGTAGGGCTTTTTGCAAAGGATTTTTACAAGGGAATTTTTGAAGCTCTGAAAGAAGATGGACTTTTCGTTGCCCAGACTGAATCTCCTTGGGTTAATCAGGAACTGATAAAGCGTGTATATGGTGACATAAATGATATTTTTCCAATTACCAGACTTTATTTAGCTAGTATACCAACCTATCCTACCGGATTGTGGTCCTTTACAATGGGCTCAAAAAAATACGATCCCCTAAAGATAGACCCCAAAACTATACCAGACACCAATACCAGATATTATACTCCAGGATTGCATTTTAGCGCTTTTAGTCTTCCGCAGTTTGTACAGAGATTATTAGATTAGAGGGGGGTCTTTGTTTGCACCAATACTTGGAACGACTTACAGGATATATTGGAAGCACTGAAGATTATGAAAGAGCTGACACAGTTATTATCGGAGTACCTATGGATTTTACCGTCAGCTATCGTCCCGGTACAAGAATGGGTCCCCAGCAGATTCGTGCGGTTTCCTATGGGCTTGAAGAATATAGCTTTTATTGCCATAAAGATTTAAGGGATTACTCTTTTTTTGATGGCGGTGATATCTCATTACCCTTTGGTAATGTTACATCCAGTCTGGATATAATCGAGGAAGTGGCCCGAAAGGTTATCCAGGAAAATAAGTTTGGTATATACCTAGGGGGGGAGCATCTGGTTAGCTGGCCCCTGATAAAAGCATATTCTGATGTATATGCTGATTTAGCAGTTCTTCATTTTGATGCCCACGCTGATTTAAGGGAAAACTATGCAGGTGAAGTAAATTCCCATGCTACCGTAATTCGTAAAGTGTGTGAGAAAATTGGCGGCAAAAATGTTTACCAATTTGGCATACGCTCGGGGGATAGAGAGGAATTCGAATACGGAAGAAATAATACCAATTTATTTATCGACCAAATCAAGGGACCTTTAGAAACTACCACAAAAAGTCTTCAAGGAAGACCAGTTTATATTACTATTGATATCGATGTAGTTGATCCTGCATTTGCTCCGGGAACCGGCACCCCTGAACCGGGAGGATGTACATCCCGTGAAATAATTGAAGCCATTGAGCTTATGAAAGGCTTAAATATCGTAGGTATGGATATTGTTGAAGTTTCACCAATAAATGATCCTTCAGACCGTACAGCTATTTTAGCAGCTAAATTAGTAAGGGAAGCCATTCTAAATTATACTAAATAAACAATGGATTAGAAAACACGGCTTGCGCCGAGCCTTTGGCGACCGCGGAAGCCGATGTTGCCCTTATACTTACTACCTTGCAAAAGTTAATTTTCCAAGTAAGTATTAGAAAACACGGCTTGCGCCGAGCCTTTGGCGACCGCGGAAGCCGATGTTGCCCTTATACTTACTACCTTGCAAAAGTTATACTTTCCTATAAGTAAAAAATACCCTCAAAAACTCTTGTTGTTTTTATGACTTTTAGGTTTATTTTTTTAAATAAAAGTAGTATATTTATAAATATATTTCACTAATAAAATATTTCATCATATAGAATCTATAAATAATTTTTTATCCAAATTTCAATTAAAAAGAAGGATTTTCGTTATTAAAATAGAAAAAGGTAGATGAAAATTCATTAATAGAGAATGATGTTTGGTCATGCTGAACAACAAGTTAGGGAACATCAGTTAAAAAATACTGAAAATTATGTTATATTTTTGACAATTAGATTTTAGTTGGGGGTGATAGCGAAGAAAATATAATGGCAATGAGTTTTTTGGTAAACTATTTTAGATCTTAAGAATTAAGAAGGGGGAAGAATTATGAAGAAAAGAAATGTAAAGTTTTTAGCACTGCTTCTCATGGTTATGTTTGCGGTAACTTTAATTGTCGGTTGTACAGGTGGAGCTACTAAAGAAGAACCAAAAAAAGAAGAGCCTAAAAAAGAAGAACCTAAGGTTGAAAAAATAGTTTTAAAGGCTGCTGTTACACCTCCGGCTGACCATCCATACAACTTAGGATTAGTTGAATTCGGTAAACTTTTAAGTGAAAGAACTAATGGAAAATATTCCGTTGAAACTTTCCCAGCATCCCAGTTAGGTTCTGAACGTGAGGCAATTGAAGGTGTTCAAATGGGTACAATTGATTTAACGGTTGTTTCTACAGCACCTCTTGCTGGTTTCTCTGATGCTTTCCTAGTAACAGATCTACCTTTCATTTTCAAAAGCAAAGAGCATGCTTACAAAGTTCTTGATGGTGAAATAGGCAAGAGCATTTTCAGTAAATTAGAAGGAACTGGTATTGTTGGTTTAGCTTTCTGGGAAAATGGTTTCCGTAACATTACCAACTCCAAGAGACCTATTAATAAGCCTGAAGATATGAAAGGTATCAAAATCAGAACTATGGAAAACCAAATCCATATGGATTCCTTCAAACAAATCGGTGCTGACCCAACTCCAATGGCCTTTGGTGAGTTATTCACAGCTTTACAGCAAAAAACTGTTGACGGACAGGAAAACCCACTACCAATCATTGCTACTTCCAAATTTAATGAAGTTCAAGAACACTTAGCAATGACTGGACATTTCTATGCTCCTGCTCCATTATTAATCAGCCAGGCACTTTGGGATAAATTAAGTGCTGAGGAAAAAGAAATTTTTGCTAAAACCGCTGTAGATGCTACTGCAATCGAGCGTGGAATGATAGCTGACATGGATGCTAAATTATTAGACGAATTACAGGCAAAAGGCATGAAGGTTACTCAACCTGATAAGGCTGAATGGCAAAAAGCAATGGCTCCAGTTTATGAAAAATGGCAAGACAAAATTGGCAAAGACTTAATCGAAAAGGTTAAAGCTGCAGGTAACTAATTAGATAATAAAATTATTTGAGCAGGGTTAACTCCCTGCTCAAATAAATAATATCCTTTAATTGGTAAGTGAGGATTTTTATTTTTCTTGATGGAGGAGTATAAATGGACACTAAAAAACAGAGTTCCTTTTTTTCTTTTCTGGATAAATTCGAAGATTACTCCGTAACTATCCTTTATTTGATTATGATTGTAGTAATCATGCTCCAGGTAGTATTCCGTTTTCTAATTAAGGCATCTCTGCCTTGGTCCGAGGAGTTAGCAAGATATATTATGGCCTGGGCTGTTTTTATTGGAGCAAGTATTGCAGCTCGGGAAGGGGCCCATATTGGCATAGATTCCATAGTAGCACGTATGCCTAAAAAACTTGAAAACTATTTCAGAGTCATAGCCATGGCACTTTCCTTCTTGTTTTCAATAATTTTAGTATATCTATCTGTACTAATAATACAGTTTTTAATGAAAACCGGTCAAAAAACCCCTGCAATGATGATACCTATGTGGATTGCATATGGTTCAGTTCTTTTTGGCGCTGTTCTCATGAGCATTAGATTTTGTCAGGTTACATTAATGAAATTTAAGGAAGGAAGGGGGCAGTAAACATGTTAGCAGGATTACTTTTTGGGATTTTTGCCATATTAGTAGTTTTTAGTGTTCCTATTGCTATGTCTCTAGGTTTAGCCACAGTTTTTGCAATCTTTTTTACTAATGTTGTTAAGCTGCAGGTTGTTTCACAAAAAATGTTTACTGCGGTAGACTCTTTCCCCTTAATGGCGGTTCCCTTTTTTATGATTGCCGGTGCAATCATGGAACGGGGTGGGATATCCAAGCGCTTAATAAGATTTGCCAATTCTCTTATCGGGACCCTGCCGGGAGGTTTGGCTTTAGTTACAATTTTAGCCTCCATGTTTTTTGCTGCTATTTCCGGTTCATCTCCTGCTACAGTTGCAGCCATAGGTGCAATAATGATTCCTGCCATGGTGAAAAATGGTTACAAAGAAGAGTTTGCAACTGCAACGCAAGCCAGTGCTGGTTACATCGGAGTAATAATTCCGCCAAGTATTCCTATGATTACCTATGGGGTTGTTACAGGAGTATCTATCGGCGGACTGTTTATGGGTGGATTTATTCCTGGTATCGTAATAGGTATATCTTTGGGTATTGTAGCCTTTGTTACTGCTAAAAAGAATAATTACCGCGGTCTTGAGGAAAGACCATCCTTAAAAGAGGTTTGGACTTCTTTTAAGGATGCTATTTGGGCCATACTAATGCCTGTCATTATACTAGGTGGTATTTACGGTGGAGTATTTACTCCCACTGAAGCGGCTAACGTAGCCGTTGTCTATGGTTTAATAGTCGGTTTTTTCGTATATAAAGAGTTAAAGCTCAATGAACTTCCTGCACTAATTAGACAATCAGCTATCAGTACTTCACTGGTACTTATGATTGTTGCAACTGCCTCTGCTTTTGGCTTAATCTTAACCAGGGAAATGATACCTGTTAAAGTAGCGAATATGTTAATCGGTATTACTTCAGATCCGATAATCCTACTGATGATTCTGAATGTAATGCTGCTTATCGTAGGTACATTCATGGAAACAAACGCAGCCATAATTATTCTTGCACCGATTTTATATCCTGCAATAGTTAAAGTAGGTATAGATCCTTTACATTTTGGTATAATCATGGTTGTTAACTTAGCAATCGGTATGATAACGCCTCCGTTGGGTGTTAACCTCTTTGTAGCTTCAAGTATGCGTAAAATGTCAATAGAGAAACTGGTACAGGCTAACTGGTGGTATCTGATTGTCTCTATTATAGCCTTATTTATAATCACTTATTTCCCAGCTTTGACTTTATGGCTGCCAAATATGCTGCTAAAATAAAGTACTTTTAAAAAGGTGAATTTATATGTTGAATAAAAAAATGATTGCACAATTAACAGAAATTGTTGGTACAGAAAATATCCTAACCAGTAAGATATCCCTTGCTTCCTATGGGTATGATGCCTCCCCTTACCGGGGAAAACCGGATGTTGTGGTTTTCCCCCAAACCACAGAAATGGTTATAGGGTTGGTTAACTTTGCCAGGCAGAATAAAATACCTCTTATGCCAAGGGGGGCAGGGTCATGTCTTAGTGGTGGTGCAGTTGCCGCTGATGGCAGTATAGTAATCTCTTTAACCAAAATGAATAAGGTGTTGTCGGTGGATAAATTAAGCCGTGTAGCTGTAGTTGAGCCGGGAATTACTAATAAACAGGTTCAATTGGAAGTTGAGCCTTATGGTCTAATTTTTGCACCTGATCCTGCCAGTCAAAGCATCTCTACAATAGGGGGAAACATTGCTGAAAATGCTGGTGGAATTCGTGGTGTAAAATACGGCTCTACTAAAGACCATGTCTTGGGATTAGAGGTAGTTCTCCCTTCAGGTGAGGTAGTAAAAACAGGTAGTATAAATTCCCAGATAGGACCTGAGGTTGACATGACTTATTATTTTTGCGGTTCTGAAGGGACATTAGGTATAGTTACCAAAGCCTGGTTGGCATTATCGCCTCTTAACCCGGTGGTAAAAACAATGACTGCCACCTTTAATGGTCTGCAGGATGCAGGCTCCTGTGTTGCTGAAATAATTGCCAAGGGTGTTGTTCCTACCACCATGGAAATAATGGATAATACTGTAATTAAAGCTGTTGATGATTACCTGAAACTTGGTTTCCCCAGAAGCGCCGAGGCCCTTCTTCTTGTGGAAGTAGATGGCTTTGCGTCAGATGTAAGTATTCAAACGGAAAGCATCCTTAAGGCATTTGCCAACAACAATGCCATTAGTCACAAAATTGCTAATAATGAACAGGAACGCCAGGATTTATGGAAGGCAAGACGTTCCGTAAACGGTGCATTAGGTAAGCTTAAACCTGCCAATATAGTACATGATATCGTGGTTCCTAGGGACAGGCTTGCTATTATGCTGGAAAAGGTAGCCCAGATGGGCAAAAAATACGGCATAATAATCGGACAGGTTGCCCACGCCGGGGATGGCAATTTGCATCCTACCCTTTATTATGACCACCGGGATGAAACAGAGACGCATAAAGTGGAAGAAGCTTGTGATGAGATAATCAAAGAAACTATCGCTGAAGGTGGCACCATTTCTGGAGAGCATGGAATCGGTATTGAAAAACTAAAATACATGCCTTTGGCATTTTCAAAGGCTAGCCTACAGTATATGCAGGATATAAAAAATGCATTTGACCCTGAAAATTTATGCAACCCAGGTAAGCTTTTGCCTCAGATAGATAGGGATTGAGGGGGTAATTAAGTTGCAGGATAATAAATTTTTAACAATATTACAAACAGAAATCCCAGATTTGGAAATAGGTTTAGAGAACAGTAGCCTAGGTATAAATCTTGGCAGCCAATTCAATCCCGAAGGAATCATTTATCCCCATAATACGGAGCAAATAGTAAAAATTATTAAGCTGGCCAATGCCGAAAAGAAAAGTATTTATCCTATTGGAAGCGGGTTTCGGTTTACCCAGGGCATGGATTCTTTCCAAAATGGTTTTCTCTTATCCTTAAAAAAACTTAATAAGGTTATTGAATACAGACCAGATAATATGAGCATTGAAGTAGAAGCGGGGATGACATTATCTTCTCTTCAGGAGTTTTTAGCTAATGACAATATTTTCTTCCCCATGGACAGTACCAGTTCTACTACAACAATTGGTGGCATAGTTGCTGCAAATGGGTATGGAAGAAAGAAATATATGTATAAGTCAGCTAGATTTTATGTAATGGGTATGGAATTTGTCTCACCTAAAGGTGAAGTGGTCAGAGTAGGCGGGCGGACTATTAAAAATGTTAGCAGCTATGA
The DNA here is from genome assembly GCA_049323895.1 of Bacillota bacterium. Classification (GTDB taxonomy): domain Bacteria; phylum Bacillota; class Peptococcia; order Peptococcales; family BICA1-8; genus JBMOKT01. The sequence continues at coordinate 184,941 of JBMOKT010000031.1, forward strand.
TGTTAACCAACTGCTGGCAGGTTCATGGGGAAATTTCGGTGTTATTACCCAAATAACACTAAGGTTAAAACCCCTCCCCCAAAAAAGTATGCTATTAAGCACAACGGTTAGTGATTTCAATAAGCTTATATCATTGGTTAGTAATTTAATGTATAAAGAAGAGATTAGCTTAGCATCTCTAGTCATGAAAAAGGAAAACAACAAGTATTTGCTGCAGGTGGAATTAGAAGGTTTTGCAGAGACCTTAGAAAGTCAAAAGAAAAAGCTGCAAAAGGATTATGGGATTGTAGTTTCTCAACAACTACTCAGTGAGCAAATCCCGGATACAAATACAATAATTTCAATTCCGGCATATAACCTGGTTAAAGGGTTGAACCTTTTAGAAGAACAAAATATTGATGTATTTTCTGGAAACCTGACCAATGGTGTTTTTAAAATGGTACTGGCTGAAGGAATTGATTCACTACAAACCTTGGTAGAACAGATAAACCTGTTGGACGGGTCACTAAACTTTAAGGGGCAAAGATTAACAGAACTTAACAGGGGAACAGGTTATTATGCATTGCTTAAAAAAGTAAAAGAAGCAGTTGATCCTAACAATGTATTAGTTCCCACCAGTAAGGCGGTGAAGGAGTAGGCTATGAAAAAAGATCAACTATTAGAAATAATAATGAATTGTAATCGCTGTGGGTTATGCCAGGAAGTATGCCCTACCTACAAGGTTTCAGGTGTTGAAGCCAACGTAGCCCGGGGCAGGAATAGACTAGTGAGGATGGCCCTAGAAGATGAACTGAACCTTGATAATGAACCGGAAATTGAACAGATTATTAATGAATGCCTTCTCTGCAAAGCCTGCGAGGTAAACTGTCCTTCTAGTGTGCCCACACCGGAGATAATCTCCTATATCCGGGAGCATTATACAAGCACAAAGGGGCTCCCCCTTGCTAAGAAAATTATGTACAGGGGAGTATTTTCTAATAATAATAGGATTAGCCTAGTCCGAAATTTGGCTAAGTTTTATCAAAAAACCGGGATAAACAAGCTGGTTAAGTTAACTGGTTTATTTAACAAAGCTGATGAGATGCTTCCCCAGTTACCAAAATCTGATGTAAGGTCACAACTGCCAAATCTATTGAAAAAGATTGATAAACCTCAATACAAAGTTGCCTATTTTCTAGGTTGTTCAGTTAATAATTTTTTCAGTAACATTGGTGTTGCTACAATAAAAGTTCTTCAAAAAAATAATTGTGAAGTTATAGTTCCTTTGGTAAATTGCTGTGGTGCACCTCATCAGAGCGCAGGTGACAAAGAAGAGGCTTACCGCCTGGCGGCAGCTAATTTAAAGCAATTAGATGGATTAGCGGTTGAGGCGATTATCATTGACTGTTCAACATGCGGTTCGATTATAAAAGAATACCAGCAATTATTTAAAGATGAGCCGTCACTGCTGGCAGCAGCAAACCGGGTAGCGGAAAAAATAGAGGATGTTAGTTCTTTTCTCCTAAGAATAGGTTTAAATAAAGAAATGGGAACCATTAACAAAAAAGTAACTTACCACGACCCATGTCACGGGGTAAGATTCTTAAAAGTCAAGGATGCTCCCAGAGAAATCCTGAAAAGCATACCAGGAATTGAGCTGGTTGAAATGAAAGAAGCTGATATGTGTTGTGGTGGTGCCGGCTCATACGGAATTTTCAACTCTGGTATGTCCAGAAAAATACTGGCGAGGAAAATGGATAATTACCTTAAAACTAATACCCATGTTTTGGCTACTTCTTGCCCTGCTTGTACAATGCAATTATCTTTCGGCATGAAGATTCACGAAATGCCAGGTGTAGTTATGCATCCTGTTGAACTGTTGGCTGAAGCTTATTCTAAAAAAAACTAATATAAATTACAAATTCTAAAAGGAGTGAATCTTATGTCTATGCGCCAGTTCGAACTTAAATATGCAAAAGGTACAGTTACTTTTTCCATTCCGGAAGAGCATTTGCTCCAAGAAGTTTTGGGAAAAACTTACCCTGGATTAACCGATTTAAAGGAAGCCTATCAATATGCATTAGATCACCCTATTGATTGCCCACCATTAAGGGAAGTAGTCAAAAAAGGTGATAAGGTTGCTATCACTGTAAGTGATATAACCAGAGCTTGGCAAAAAAATTGTTTAACTCTGCCTGTTCTCATTAATAATTTGAATGAGGCTGGAGTACCCGATGAAAACATTACTATTATTATTGCTGTAGGCGGTCATAGACCTAATACTGAGAAGGAATTTATAGAACTGTGCAGTGAAGAGGTATTTAAAAGGGTAAAAATTGTCAACCACAATGCTTGGGATACAGAAAATATGGTTTACTATGGAAAAACCAGCAGGGGGACAGAAGTTTATCTAAACAGAATTGTAGCTGAGGCAGATAAACTTATCCTAACAGGTGGTATTATTTATCACTATATGGTTGGTTATGGTGGTGGAAGAAAGAGTATTCTTCCTGGAGTATCCTCCATTAAAACAATTCAGCAAAACCATTTGTGGGCCTTAGGACCCGAATTAGGTTCGGGCTCCAATCCCCGTTCTGCTTCCAAATATACAAAAGGTAATGAGTGTCATGATGATATGATGGAAATCGCAGCTTTTGCTAAACCTGATTTTCTCGTAAACATCGTACCCAATCCTCAAGGGGAGATATCAGGTGTTTTTGCAGGGAACTGGGTTTCTGCCTGGTTGGAAGGCTGTAATTTAGTAGATAAAATTTATGGTATCGAGGTTGAAGAGGAAGCTGACATTGTTATTGCTACAGCTGGAGGCTATCCAAAGGATATTAACTTATACCAAACAGGTAAAACTATGGATAATGCCTATTATGCCATGAAAAAAGGCGGAGTTTCCATAATTCTTTCTGAATGTCCAGATATTATGGAACCTCAGGAGTTTACAGAATGGTTTAAGCACGAGACCTTTTTTGAATTAGAAAAGGCCTTACGAGAAAACTTTACTATTCCAGGATGGGTTGCATTTAAGGAAGTTGAGTGCAGTGAAAAAGGTACATTTATACTGTTAACTAAGGAAGAAAATTTCGAATTTGCCAGAAAAGCAAAGCTGATACCAGTTTCTAATATGGAAGATGCTTTGAAGATTGCTTACGAGAAATGTGGAACAGCTAATCCCAAAATTACAGTAATGCCTCAGGGCGCAAACACATTCCCCATTTTAAAGAATAAATAGAGATTGACTGCTTGGTAGCCCGGCGCTTAATAAAGAACCGAGAAAGGCATTTAGCTAATTAAGTGCCGGGTGGCTGTCCCTAGATACATATCACTAGCAACTTTAGCATTAGTTGCTATTTATCTTTCCTTATTGGGTATCCTATATATTAAGCAAATAAAATTTAAGGAGGAATAAGTATGAGCAAGTGGGAAGCACCTGCGAAAGAAGCTTCAGCAAGAAAAAAAGTAACAATTCATACCCTGTTTGAGAAAAAGGCAAAAGGTGAGAAAATTACCTTTTTAACAGCCTATGATTATCCAACTGCTGTTATTGAAGATAAAGTTGGTATAGACCTTATTCTGGTTGGTGACTCATTAGGGATGTGTGTGTATGGTTTTGACAGTACACTTCCTGTAACTATGGATATGATGGTAAATCATTCAAAGGCAGTAAGAAAGGGTGCTCCAAATTGTTTTGTAATTGGGGACATGCCTTATATGTCTTATCAAATCTCTATTGAACAGGCTGTTGCTAACGCCGGTAGATTAATGCAGGAAGCTGGTGTTGACGGCGTTAAGCTAGAAGGCGGAGTAGAAATGGTGGATACCATTAAGGCCATTACTAAAGCTGGTATTCCTGTTATGGGTCATATTGGATTAACTCCCCAATCAGTTTCTATGCTGGGTGGATTTAAGGCTCAAGGAAGGGATGTTTCTGCAGCCCTTAAACTAGTCGAAGATGCTAAGGCTTTAGAAGAAGCCGGCTGTTTTGCCATGCTTTTAGAAGCAATACCTGCTGAGGTAGGGAAAATTATTACTGAACGAGTAAAAGTTCCAACCCTTAGCATAGGCGGTGGTCCATATTGTGATGGACAGGTATTAGTTGTACATGATGCTCTTGGTTTCTTTGGCGGTCATGTTGCAAAGTTTGTTAAACAATATGCTAATATGAACCAAACCATTGAGGAAGCCTTAACTAAATATAAAGAAGAAGTAGAACAAGTGATTTTCCCTGGTCCAGAACATTGCTACAAAATAAAAGAAGAAGAATTAGCTAAATTATTAGAGGCACTTGGAGAAAAATAATTATAGTTATACTGAAAGCAGGTGGATATTTTGGCTAAAACTAAATTGGCAATACCTAAGTTTAAAGATTACAAAAAAGAGGGCAAAAAGGTAACTATGATTACAGTCTATGATTATCCTTTTGCCTCATTGGTTGACCAATCGGAAGCAGAAATGATTCTCGTTGGTGATTCACTAGGCATGGTTGTATTAGGATATGAGGATACAGTACCTGTTACTGTTGATGAAGTTATCCACCACCTAAAGGCTGTTAAAAGAGGAGCAAAAAATACTGTTGTGGTCGGTGATATGCCATTTATGTCATTCCAGGCCAGCGTTGAAGATGCCGTTAGAAATGCAGGACGCCTAGTCAAAGAGGGCGGTGCCGACTGTGTAAAATTAGAAGGTGGATTGCCGGTTGTACCAAAAATTAAAGCAATAGTTGAAGCAGGTATACCTGTTGTAGGTCATATCGGATTAACCCCTCAAAGTGCCAGTGCCTTAGGTGGTTTTAAGGTACAAGGCAAAAGTAAAGAGGATGCAGAGAGGTTATTGAAGGAAGCCCTTGCTATAGATGAAGCTGGTGCCTTCGCAATGGTTTTGGAATGCATACCTAACCCCTTAACTAAGCTAATCACTGAAAAGGTTAAAGCTACTACAATAAGTTGTGGTGGTGGACCCGATTGTGACGGACAGAACTTAAATGGCTATGATATACTTGGCTTGTTCGATAAGTTTGTACCAAAGTTTGTCAAGCAGTATGCCAAACTTTCTACCCCTATTGTTGAAGCTTTCAATGCTTTTACTAATGAAACTAGAAGCGGGGAATACCCCCAAGCTTCCCATTGTTTTACTATGGCAGACGAGGACTTACCTAGGTTATACTAATCATAACAGCAGGGAGGGTCGGCATCACCGATCCTCCTTAATATTTAATTATTAATTGTTCATTTTCTGAAAATTAATTTGCCAAAAAAATCATTTTGACAAGTGGGTTGAAATTTTGTATAATAAATTTTGTCGGTAAGAGACAAGGGCGATTAGCTCAGCTGGGAGAGCACCTGCCTTACAAGCAGGGGGTCGGCGGTTCGATCCCGTCATCGCCCACCAAGAACAGAAGTCGGTAGTCTGAAATGGGAAGTCGGAATAATTTTTTTTTGACCTCTGGCATCAGACCTCAGACATCTATTATATGGAGCTGTGGTGTAGCGGTTAACATGTCGGCCTGTCACGCCGAAGACCGCGGGTTCGATTCCCGTCAGCTCCGCCATTTTGCCTCGATAGCTCAGTCGGTAGAGCAGAGGACTGAAAATCCTCGTGTCGGTGGTTCGATTCCGCCTCGAGGCACCATCTATATTTTTGCGGAAGTAGCTCAGTGGTAGAGCATCGCCTTGCCAAGGCGAGGGTCGCGAGTTCGAATCTCGTCTTCCGCTCCAACGAGACTGGTTTATGCCAGTCTTTTTGATACTTTAAAAAAGACTTTCTGTACTTTTTCGGGGGAGTATTTATGCAGGAATTAAAGCTATTAATAGGAATTGCTAATGAAGTTAGTGCTTTTATACAAGAAAACTATTATCAGAACCAGGTTAAGTTCTTAAAACAGTATGACTATACTAATGTTTCCGGTGATTTGCAAAAGGGTATTGATGATATAGTAAACAATAAAATTATTGACTTAATTAAAGCAGCTGGCATTCCAGCGATAATTATCAGTGAAGAAACAGGTATAATAAAGCTTACTGATAATCCTCGGTTTTATTTGCTTTTGGATCCTATTGATGGCTCAAACAATGTGCGTCCTTGGTTTACCCCTTATCCCAGTCTAGTTATATCTATGGGGCTCGGTTTATTATCTGAATTAGAAAAACAATCTCTTGATTCAATCGATATTAGCATAGTCAAGGAGATATTTTCTCCTAATACCTATTATTCAATTGCTAAAAAGGGAACCTTTTTTACAAATCAAAAATTTGAACATAAACTTTCTACTGCCAATACCATAGTTTTACAAGATTCTCCCATTATTGGAGTGGACTTGGATAAACGGGGTAACGTTGAGTCTAACTTAATAGAATTGATTTCTCACAAAATAATTGTGAGGCGATTGGGCTCTACTATCCTAGATATTTGCCAGGTAGCTGCCGGGCAGTATGATGCATATATCAGCACTGGTCGCAGGTTAAAAGTGACAGATGTATGTCAGCCTTATGCCTTGCTTAAGGAAGCCGGTGGAATGATGGAGGTTATTCCTTTTTATAAAGGGCAGCTATTTGAACGAAACTTTCTTCTGGAATGTATTGGGAATCAAAACCTTTTAAATGATATTCGTTTTAATATTATTGCAGCGGGAAATAAAGTGTTGTTTAACCAAATTAAAGAAATCATAAATTAATAATTTGCATTATTTGGTGGATTGACATGATGAAGATTGCATGATAAAATAAGTTTTGTCGCAGCAAGAGAATAATAAAATATGGCGACATAGCCAAGCGGTAAGGCAGAGGACTGCAAATCCTTTACTCCCCGGTTCAAATCCGGGTGTCGCCTCCATATACCTGCCGGGGTGGCGGAACTGGCAGACGCACAGGACTTAAAATCCTGCGGGCCTTAAAGCCCGTACCGGTTCGATTCCGGTCCCCGGCACCATTTTTTCAGCCTTATTGGCTGAAAAATTTATTTTCTATTAGAAATAAATTACTCTTGCAGTTACAACATCAACCTGCTATACTATCAAAGTAAACCCTAAAAGGACCTGCCGGGGTGGCGGAACTGGCAGACGCACAGGACTTAAAATCCTGCGGGCCTTAAAGCCCGTACCGGTTCGATTCCGGTCCCCGGCACCAAGAACAACCCAGTACATTACGTACTGGGTTGTTTTCATATATATTCTGATTATCTTCCTGTCAGGAATTTTTTGTAAAATTATATTAGCCAACCGAGAAATATTTAACGGTATATTGTATTTTGTATCTTGACGTTAACCAGGGGATGCTATTATACTACAAAATAAATATAATTAATTTGTTATAGTACACTTCTTGCCAAAGCTAGGATTGACACTCCTAAGCCACTACATTTACTAGTCCATCTGATTAATTAGTTTTGTATGTTTAGGAGGAGAGCCAAATGACTAATTTAGCAAACGATTCTTTGTCGCATGATAACTTCAAACCAAGTTTATCTGATTTTTTTCATGCTCAAAGAGATTTGAAAGAAGTTATTCAAAATACGAATCTCATCTATAGTAAATTTTTTAGTAACGAATATGAAAATAAGATTTATATTAAACCAGAAAATCTTCAAACCACTGGAGCATTTAAAATAAGGGGTGCTTATTTTAAACTTAAGAAACTAACAGCTTATGATCAAGCTAAAGGGTTAATTGCATCTTCTGCAGGCAATCATGCTCAGGGAGTTGCTTATGCTGCACACAAACTAGGTATTTCAGCAACAATAGTTATGCCAAAGACAACTCCTTTAATAAAAGTAGAAGCTACCAAAAAATATGGAGCTACTGTACTGTTATATGGCGATTGTTACGATGACGCTTTTGATAAAGCCCGTAGTTTAGAGGAGGAAAAAGGCTATACCTTTGTTCATCCCTTTAATGATTTTGACATAATCACCGGGCAGGGTACAATTGCTTTAGAGATTATTCAACAACTGGATGATGTAGATTACATAATTGTACCTATTGGAGGGGGAGGTCTAATTAGCGGCATTGCCTTGGCTGCTAAAATGCTAAAGCCTGGGATAAAAATTATCGGTGTAGAACCTGATGGTGCTAATTCAATGAAAGCCTCTTTAGAGATGAATAAGATAATAAACCTTGATAAGGTAACTACAATTGCTGAAGGGGTAGCAGTAAAAAAACCTGGTGATATAACCTTTCCCTTAATTAAGGATTATGTAGATGATATAATTACAGTTTCCGACTTTGAAGTAATGGAGGCGTTCTTATTACTTTTAGAAAAAGAAAAACTTATTGGTGAGAACGCAGGAGTATTATCTTTGGCAGCCCTAAAAAAGCTTAAAGCAGTTAACAAAAATATTGCCTGCATAGTCAGCGGGGGCAACATAGATGTTCTGACTATTTCTTCAATGATTAGCCGGGGACTTGTTTCACGCGGAAGGATTTTTTGTTTTTCGGTGGAATTGCCCGATATTCCTGGTCAGCTTTTAAATATTTCTGAAGTACTGGCAAAAATGAATGCTAATGTAATAAAACTTGAACATAACCAATTTAAGACCTTAGATAGGTTTATGCAGGTTCAGTTGGAAGTTACCGTAGAAACAAACGGTCATAAACATGTCCAGGAAATAATTAGTGAACTAAATAAGGCAGGATATAATGTAATCAAAGTAGTTTAAATTAAATATTTGACAACCCAAAACATTATGTTAGGGTTGTTTTATTTTATCTTAAGTAATTTACATTTTTAACCTTATATTCTACTTTTTTCTTGATTGGGGAGGAAATTATAATTTTAAGTCGAAGAATAGAGTTATAATTTCTGAAACTAACTTCTTTGTTACGTTTTTAGGTGGTTTTGATTAAATTGAACAAAAAGACAATTCTTGTTATCAGCAACATTTTCTTTGGGCTGACAATAGCTGTATCTTTTGTAGTAAGTAGCAAAATATATTTTTTATACAAAAAGCTTCCTGTCGGTGTCTGTCCAGTTGAAAATTATAAGCCATGGATTTACGGGACTATTGTTTTAGCCATTATTACCCTCATCACATCTTTTTTAGCGGAGAGATAGAAATAAGAAAGGGAACTCTAAGCCACGGGACCTTGTAGCCAGTGGCTTCTTTTTTCGATTATCTCCCTGTAAATCAATGTATTAATTTTGGTAAAAGCGGAATAATATTATGGAACTAATTGTAAAAAGGGAGGAAAAGTAATGACAAAACAGGTTCCCCACAGGGTTGGTGGACGTATCAGTTACCATGATTCAGTGCAGGAGATGTATGAAAAAAGACTAGTTCCTGACGGAATGAGTAATGTTTTTGACCGTTTTGACCCCCAGGACAAAATACGGTGCAATTTTTGTGAAGCAGGTGTGAGCTGTCAGCTTTGCAGTAATGGTCCCTGCCGGATATCGGACAAGGCTGGCGCTAATTTAGGGGTTTGTGGTATTACTGCAGATGCTATGGCTATGAGGGATATGCTCTTAAGGAATGTTATGGGTACTTCTACATATACCCATCATGCTTTTGAGGCCTTTAGTACCTTAAAATCAACAGCTGAGGGTAAAACACCTTTTAAGATTACAGACAAAGAAAAACTATATTACATGTGTGAAAAATTAGACTTAATTACTTCCGGCGTACCCAGTGAAGATGCAAAGTTATTAGCCGACTTTTTTATTAATGAACTTTCCCATGATTATAGGGAGCCAAGCAAGGTAATTAATGCTTTTGCTCCTAAAGAACGACAAAAAGTTTGGCAGGATTTAGCTATTTTCCCCGCTGGTGTATTACATGAGATTAAGGATGCCACAGCCAGCTGCCTTACTAATGTAGATGGGGATTTTATATCACTGGCCAGAAAGGCTCTAAGGCTGGGTATAGCATGTATTTACGGTGCCCAGCTTCCTTTGGAAATGTGTCAGGATATACTTTTTGGTACTCCCATGCCCCATGAAGTCGACATGGATTTAGGTGTTTTAGACCCTGAGTATATAAATATTGTCTTTAACGGTCATGAACCATGGATGGGTATTGCAACAATTTATGAAGCTAAAAAACCGGAATGGCAGCAGAAAGCAAAACAGATTGGGGCTAAAGGAATCCGTGTTATTGGCTCCATTGAGACAGGTCAAGAAATTTTGCAGCGTTTTGAAATGGATGATGTTTTTGTGGGCCATATCGGCAATTGGCTTGCCATTGAGCCCATGTTGGCAACAGGAGCTGTCGATGTGTTTGCCATGGATGAGAACTGTTCACCACCATATATTGCACCATATGCAGAGAAATATAAGGTTACCTTGGTTTCAGTAAATGATTTGGTCCGTATTCCCTTAGTTGATAAAAACCTTGATTATAAGCCTCCCGAGGCGGAGGAGATGGCAAAGAAACTTATTGAATGGGGACTTGCCAACTTTACAGTAAGAAAAGAAAATATTAAGCCCTATGTTCCCCAAAAGAAGACTAAAGCAATCGCGGGTTTCTCTACAGAAGCTGTTTTAAAAGCTCTGGGAGGATCTCTTGATCCTTTTCTGGATGTAATTAAGGCAGGGAAAATTAAAGGTGTCGTGGCCATTGTCAACTGTTCTACGTTAAAGAATGGACCACAGGATTGGATGACGGTAAATCTTGCCAAAGAGTTGATTAAAAGGGATATTTTGGTTATAGCAGGAGGCTGTGGATGCCACGGATTGGAAGTTGCAGGCATGTGCAATCTAGATGCAATAAAGGATGCCGGTAATGGTTTAAAAGAAGTTTGTGAAGGATTAGGAATTCCTCCTGTTTTACCCTTTGGTACCTGTACCGATACAGGTAGAATATCCATGCTGGTTACCGCAATTGCAGATGCATTAGGAGTAGACCCATCCAAATTGCCTGTGGCAGTCAGCGCTCCGGAATGGATGGAGCAAAAGGCGACAATTGACGGTCTTTTTGCTTTAGCATACGGTTTATATACCCATTTATCACCCATTCCGCCGGTGACAGGAGGGGCTGAGCTAGCTAAATTGCTGACAGAGGATTTAGAAGGTCTAACAGGTGGTAAAGTAGCATTAGGGGATGACCCCGCTAAAGTAGCGGAAGGTATTGAAGAACATATAAATAAAAAGCGTAGGGAACTAGGTATATAAAATGAAGGACAGTGGAGAAATCTGCTGTCTTTTTCTAATGCTAGACATCTCCTTAATTAGTTTATAGTTTAAACAAGTAAATATTTGGTAGTATATCTAAGTATCTGTAAGTTATTTACCGTATAAAGAAGTTAATTTTCTCTGGCAGGTGTATATGCATCATATTTCCCAATTCTGGTAAATTACAGACAAATCTCTGTTTGACATAAAGTTGTCGGCTAGTATATGCTTTTAATATAAAGTAAGAAATTAGGAATAGGTGATGCAATGGGACAAATAAATGGCGGAAAGATAGTAGTAGATACTCTAGAAAGCCTAAATGTTGAAAGTATTTTTGGGATTCCAGGGATACATAATCTAGATATTTATGATGCCCTTATAAATAGCAAGATTAAACACGTAACAGCTCGTCATGAGCAAGGTGCCGGTTATATGGCGGATGGCTATGCCAGAATTACCGGCAAACCTGGCATAGCCTTAGTTATTACAGGACCTGGGTTAACTAATATTATCACCCCTATGGGGCAAGCTTTTCATGATTCCATTCCCATGGTTGTTATCTCCAGCCAAGTACCTACCTGGGCTTTAGATCAAAGAGTTGGATTTTTACATGAACTGAAAAACTCCACTATACTGACTAAATCTGTTGCCAAGGACAGCCGAATGGTTTCCAAGGTTGGAGATATCGGGATATATTTAAAAGAGGCATATTATCTTTCCCTTTCCGGTCGTCCTGGACCAGTTCATGTAGAGATACCCATGGATATCCTAAGGGATGCTGCTGAGGAAAGCTATGCTAATAAAGAAAATAGGACACCCTCTTTCTCTAAGATAATCAATATTGATCCTAGATTATTGGAATTATCCATAAACAAAATAAATAAATCAAGCAAACCGGTTATTATAGTAGGCGGAGGCGGGTGTAAAGCCCATATGCAAATTAAACAACTAGCCGAAAGGATAAATGGTGCAGTTGTTCAAACTTGTGCTGGAAAGGGAGTAGTAGATGAAGAACATCCATTATGTTTAGGCACCAGAATTCATTTTCAGGCTGTTCGTCAATTCTTAAAAACGGCAGATTTAGTAATAGCTGTGGGCACGGAACTTTCTCCAACTGATTTATGGGAAGTACCATTGCAGCTAGACGGAGAGATGATACAAATAGATGTTGATGCTGCTAATTTTAATCGTAATTTCCGTGCTCACATAGGACTTAAAGGCGATGCAGAGAGAATTCTTAATTTACTATTAACTTCAGTTTCCAAGAAAAAGCGCAATAATGCCCGTGAAGAGGAACTCAAAGAGATAATTGAGTTAACCCAAACCGAACTATCGGAAACAACAGGTATTTCAGAAGGTTTAGAACATATTTCTTCTATGCTCAGTGAAGTTCGTAAATTTCTTCCCCATGATGGTATAATTTTCACAGATATGACCACTCCTGCCTATATTGCTCTTAGCTCTTACTCGTGCAACCAACCTAAAACCTTTATACATCCTGTAGGTTTTGGAACGTTGGGATATGCTTTGCCTGCGGCAATAGGGGCAAAAATTACTAAGAGGGATAAAAAAATATGTGTCCTGGTCGGCGACGGAGGATTTCAATTTACTTGTCAGGAGTTAGCCGTTGCCTGTCAAGAAAAATTAACTTTACCCATCATCATCTGGAATGATAACGGCTTTGGCGAAATAAGGCGGCATCAGGAACGGCGCCACCCTGGGCAAAGGATAGCTGTGGATCACCTTAATCCCGACTTCATAAAACTTGCTGAAGCATATGGGATTAAAGGAACACGAGTTAATACCCCTTCAGAACTAGCTAATGCCCTTAGGGAAGCATTTCTGCAGCAACATCCGGTCATAATTGAAGTAAGGTGCGGAAGGTGAGTGAGACTGTGGAGATAATTGGATTAAGGCGGGGGGTAAGGGATGTTTTACCTTATGTTCCCGGAAAAACCATAGAGGAAGTCAAAAGGGAGTTAGGTTTGACTGATGTCATAAAATTAGGCTCTAATGAAAACCCATATGCTCCTTTTAATAATTCCTTTACGGCTATGCGAAATGAGCTTAAAGCTTTAAATTGTTATCCTGATGTAACTTTCAAGGAAATTAAACGGCTTCTTGCCGAACGATTTAACCTAACATCAGAAAACTTTGCCATATCCCATGGTGCCGAAGGAATGCTGCAGACACTGGGGAAGTGCTTTTTGGAAAATGAAGACGAAGTCATTATACCTAAGGTTACCTATAGCCTATATCATGAAATTTCAAAGTTAATGGGTGCCAAGGTTATCGAGACATCACTAACAAATAAACTAGTAATTAATATCAATTCTATAATGGATGCCCTCACGGAAAAAACTAAACTGGTCTGGCTGTGTAATCCTAATAACCCCACCGGGACTATTTTCCCCAAGGAAGACTTGGAATACCTTCTGGGAAATTTACCTCGAAGTACATGGGTGGTTTTAGATGAGGCATATGCAGAATTTGCAGAAAAGAATAAGTTGCCTGATACAGTTGATTTTATCAAAAACAACAAAAAAATAATTATGGTTAGGACCTTTTCTAAAGCATTCGGATTGGCGGGAGCTAGAATTGGTTATGCCATGGCCAGTCCAAAAATGATAAACATCATCGATACAGTAAGTGAGCCTTTTAATGCTAACAGGGTAGGATTAGCAGGTGCTACTGCCGCCCTTAAGTATGACCGGAAACAATACCTGCAGTCATTAGAAACAATAATTTCCGACAGGAAAAGGTTGGAAGAGGCACTGCAAAAAATGGGCTGTGGGGTAGTTGCTTCTCACACTAACTTTGTTTATTTTTATACGCCCCTAAAAAGCACGACATTAACTGAAATTTTGCTGCAAAACGGTGTAATTGTCAGACCATGTAATGGCTGGGGTTTAGAAAATGGTATACGAGTTACTGTCGGGACAACAGAAGAATGCAATAAATTTTTGGCAACTTTAAAAAATATTTTAGCAGATTACTGTGGATTAACTGAAGATAGTTAAATGCACATGCAATAAATTCGAAAAAAGGGGGGTAGGAAATGGTAATATTTGAAAATGTCACAAAGGTTTATGATGATGGAACAGTCGCGGTAGATAATCTTAGCCTAAAAATAGAGCAGGGGGAATTTATTGTTTTAATAGGACCAAGTGGATGCGGCAAAACTACTACTTTGAAAATGATTAACAGGCTGGAGGAATGTACAACCGGGAATATTTACATTGATGGCAAGGATATTACCTCAATTGATGTTGTCAGTTTGCGCAGAGGGATTGGTTATGTAATACAGCAGATAGGACTTATGCCCCATATGTCAGTGGCTGAAAACATTGGTATTGTCCCCAGACTGCATAAATGGGAGAAGGATAGGATAAACAAAAGGGTTAATGAGTTGCTTGAAATGGCTGGTCTTAATCCAATTCAATATAAGAATCGCCTTCCGGATCAATTGAGCGGTGGACAGCAGCAGCGTATTGGGGTATTAAGAGCCTTAGCAGTAGAGCCCCGAGTGGTTTTAATGGATGAACCATTTGGAGCCTTGGATCCAATTAGTAGGGACAGGTTGCAAAACGAACTGTTGGAACTGCAAAGGAAATTAAAGAAAACAATTATCTTTGTTACCCATGACATCGATGAGGCTTTAAAGCTGGCTGACCGTATTGTAGTTATGAGGCAGGGGAAGGTTGAACAAATAGGTACTCCCCATGAACTGCAAAACACTCCTGCAAATGATTTTGTTAAGGCATTTATAGGGGAGGATAGATTATCCCAAATATCACCCGAGGCCCCCGTAGATATTATCCTGGAGGAAGCAGGTCTAAAGGTTCTTCCTGATATAAAAGCCGCGCAGGTTTTAAGTGATTTAGAGGATATCGGGCGGGAGTCGGCTCAAGTTGTAGATAAAAAAGGGAAATGGCTTGGAATGGCTGTTTTACCAGACTTAAAAAAAGTTTCTAGGGCAGGAGGGAATGTTAAAGAGGCAATAAGGCTGGAACGTAAACTGTATATAGAAGAAGCTACCCTTAGGGATGCTGCTGAAATGCTTGCCGATAGGAATTTGCCTGTCCCAATAATTGACATCAAACATAATTTCTTAGGTGTGATTACCCATAATGGCATTGCCAGGCTAACCATCAGCAGGCTGACAAGAAAAACAGGTTAAAAGTCTCCGAAAAAAAGGAGTGAATACTAATGGTCAATGACCCTGGTTTTTTTAATTATCTTGTTAAATTTGTTGCTAAAAACTACGACAGAATTTTACTGCTTACTTGGCAGCATATCTATATCTCCTTAATTGCTTTGTTTATTACATTAATAATTTGTGTTCCCTTGGGCATCTATCTGACTAAAAATGAACGGTTGACTCCTTATGCCATTGGTTTGGCAAATATTTTTGAAACTATTCCCAGTTTAGCTTTGCTGGCATTTTTAATTTTCCCCTTAGGTATTGGTAACAAAAATGCAATTTGTGCCCTGGTATTGTATGCTGCTCTTCCAGTTTTGCAAAATACATATACCGGTATTAAAAACGTACCACCATCCTTTGTCCAGGCTGCAAGAGGGATGGGCATGACAGAAATGCAGATACTGCTTAAGGTACAGCTTCCCTTAGCCAGACCGGTTCTTATAGCAGGGATACGTGTAGCAACGGTATGGATTATTGGAACTGCAACCTTGGCTGCTGCCATAGGGGGAGGAGGTTTGGGCAAACTTATTTTTTCAGGTTTAGCTTCCATGCGTAATGAAGTGGTATTTGCCGGTGCTTTTCCCGCTACAATATTAGCCCTGCTTACTGACCAGGGGCTAAAAATACTGCAGGAATATTATAGCCCAAAACGTAGAGCCCAAAGGCTGGCTAGGAAAATGGACAGCTTAGAAAATATAAAAAGAGAGGAGAGGGAAGAATGTCAAGAGACAGCAGGTATTTAATTATTTTAATTATGACTTTAGTACTTATTTTTGGGGTTTTTGGTTGTGGACAAAAGGCTGAACCACCCAAGGAAAATGCCCCGCAAAACGCCGAAGAAAACAATGATCCTATGAATTACAAGGGGAAAATTAGTATTGGTGCACAAACTGTAAATGAGTCCATTATTTTAGCCCATATTGCTAAACTTTTAGTTGAAGAATATACTGGCTTAGAGGTAGAAACAAGCACTGAATTTGCCGGTTCTTCGGTATTACATCAGGCAATGGTGGAAAAAGAATTAGATATTTATCCAACCTGGACAGGTACACAACTAACAGGAATATTACGCTATGAAGGACCCAATTTAAGCAAGGAAGAGTCTTATAGAATGGTTAAGGAAGGTTTTGAAGAAAAATTTAAATTTACCTGGGCCAAACCCTTAGGCTTCAATAATACTTATGTAATGACAGTGAGAAGGGATACTGCTGAAAAACATAACCTTGAAAAAGCATCTGATTTAAAGGAACAAGCTCCCAACTGGGTATTAGGAGGCGATAACAACTTTGATACCCGTCCAGATGCTTATCCCGGCTGGGCTGAGGCTTATGGCATTAAATTTAAAGATGTAACACCTATGGAATATTCCCTTATGTACCATGCAATTGCCAATAAACAACTAGATGTTATTTGTGCCTATTCCACTGACTCTCGTATCAAAAAACTTGATCTAGTAATGCTGGAAGATGATAAAGAGTTTTTCCCGGATTACAGCGCTGCCTATGTAGTTCGCATGGATACCTTAGAGAAATATCCTAAAGTTTTAGAAATCATTGAAAAAGTAAGCGGTCAAATTGATGAAGAAACAATGGCGGGTCTGAATTATATTTTTGATGAAGGCGGTGACCCGGAAGTAATTGCTAAAGATTTTCTAACTGAAAAAGGATTGTTGAAATAAATTGCACAGCCAAGGTCTCTGACCTTGGCTGTTTGGTACTTATTCCGCAATCGCCAAAGGCTCGGCGTAAACCGTGTTTTCTAAAATTGAAAAGTGATAAAGGGTATAGTATAATATCATTAATTTTACATTAATGCCATATGGAGGAAATTATGAGTCTGTTATCTTTGGAGGAAGCCATTAATCTGCAGGATAAAGAAGTCAAAGAAATGCATAAGAAATATTTAAATCCTGGTTTGGTATCCATTATGGGTTTGATTAACTTTGACAGGATTTATACAGGTGCATCGGGAAGCATTGTTTTTGACAAAGAAGGAAAGGAATTCATAGATTTTTTAGGTGGATACGGAGCGCTCAATTTAGGACATAACCATCCTGTTGTGCTGCAGGCAATTGAAAAAGTTAAAAGCTACCCTAATATTCTGCAGGCCTCTTTGGGGGTTTTTAGCGCAGCTTTAGCCAAAAACTTAGCTGAGATTGCCCCTGGGGAACTAACCAGAAGCTTTTTTTGCAATAGTGGGGCTGAAGCAGTGGAGGGAGCCTTAAAGCTGTCTCGGGCTGCATCAAAAAGGGAAAAAATTATTTTTTGCGAAGGGTCCTTTCATGGCAAAACTTTTGGAGCACTCTCAGTTACTGGCAGAGAAAAATATAGAAAACCATTCCAACCCCTGCTTGCAAACTGCGAACAAGTTGGCTTTGGAGATTCGCAAGAATTGGAAAAAAGGTTAAAAAAGCAGGATGCTGCAGCATTTATTATGGAATGTATACAAGGTGAGGGTGGAATAAATGTTCCCCCCCACGGTTATCTAAAAGAGGCAAGGGAGCTTTGCACTAAATACAATACCTTGTTAATTATCGATGAGATACAAACAGGCTTGGGAAGGACAGGCAAAATGTTTGCCTGTGAACATGAGGGAGTACAGCCAGATATAATGTGTTTGGCAAAATCTTTAGGAGGAGGAGTTTTTCCTTTAGGTGCTTACATAACAACAGAAAAAATATATAATAAAGCATATAGCGGTATGGATAACTCCCTGCTGCATACCTCTACCTTTGGTGGGAACACCTTTGCGGCAGCAGCGGGAATTGCCTCCCTCCAGGTTATTTTAAGTGAGAAATTACCCCAACAAGCTTGGGAAAAGGGTGAATACCTCATAGGAAAGCTTAATAAGCTGAAGAATAAATATTCAATTATTAAGGATGTAAGGGGCAAAGGATTAATGATTGGACTTGAGCTGCAGGGGACTAGCAGTAATATACTAAATAGAATATCAGGGGGCAGGGTTGAAAGTCTAGCTTATGAATATTTTGCTTCCCTGGTAGCAGGTAAGCTTTTAAATGATTATAGTATTATTACTGCGTATACCTTGAATAACCCTAATGTTATTAGGATTGAGCCTCCCCTTAATATGGAATATGCACATTTGGATAAACTTGTAGCTGCTTTAGAAGACATCTTTGAGCAAAACCATGGTTTTTTAAAATTGGCTCTTGCAAATATTAAAAATATTTTTTAAGCATAAAGTTTAAAAATTTGATATACTATATTGGGTATTGACTACACAATCAAATAAATCGCTGAAAAAGCGATTTATTTAATGTGGGGAATAGACTGAATTATTAATATTATTTATAATTTTCTTAACTAAATTTTTTTATTTAATTAGAAAACAAAAAAAGGATTTTTTCGGTTTTCAAAGAATAAACTAATTATATTCAGCATTGAAAAACCCTGTTCGGCAATGTAAAAAAGAGGTGAATTTAGTGCTTAAAAACAACAAAGTAATAGTTCAGTCTGTTGATCGAGCTTTAACTATACTTGAAGTCTTTGATGGTAATGATGAACTAGGTGTAACAGAGATAAGCAAACGAATTGACCTTAATAAAAGTACTACATATGGTTTGCTTAGTACATTATACGAAAAGGGTTATATTGACAAACGTCCTAATGGAAAATACTGCCTGGGTCTAAAACTTTTAGAACTAGGACAATACGTACAAAACAGGTTAGATATAAGAAATATTGCCCGTCCATTATTAGAAGAGCTTTGTGGAAAATATGAGGAAACTATCCATCTGGTTCTTTTTAACCGTTCTGAAGCTTACTATGTGGACAAAGTAGAAAGTGCCAGGAGTATTGTAAATATAACTCAAGTTGGCAAAAAGGTTTCCTTTCATGCATCTTCGGTAGGAAAGGCAATTTTAGCTTATATGCCGAAGGAGTTTCAGGAAGCCGAACTTTCACTCCCGTTGCACAGGTACACTCCTTATACAATAACTTGTCCCGAGAAGCTGCGGGAACATTTGGGTAAGGTGCGGGAGAAAGGGTATGCTTTAGATATGGAGGAAATAGAGTTAGGTATCAGGTGTATTGGAGTTCCCATCAGAAATTATACAGGCGAAATTATTGGTGCCTTCAGTTGTTCGGCACCGTCAACAAGGGTAAGCAGTGAAAAATTGACTGAAATTATAGAGGCTGTCAAAGACACTGCTCTCAAGATATCACGCAATTTAGGTTATAAAGGTAGTAATACCTTTTAATATACTTAATTTATCAAAGGAGGAAAATTATGACATTCAAAAGTGACATTGAAATTGCCCAGGAATGTAAGCTTGCAGTTGTTAATGAAATTGCAGAAAAACTAGGGGTACCTGACGATTATGTAGAAAACTACGGAAAATATAAAGCAAAGATAGACTACAAACTTCTAGAAGATCTAAAGGATAAGCCAAATGGCAAACTTATTCTTGTAACTGCAATCAACCCCACACCTGCTGGTGAAGGTAAAACTACTACAACCGTAGGTTTAGGAGATGCATTAAGCAAGTCGGGCAAAAAGACAGTTATTGCTTTGAGAGAACCTTCCTTAGGTCCTGTATTCGGGGTTAAAGGTGGAGCTGCAGGCGGTGGTTATGCTCAAGTTGTTCCTATGGAAGATATTAACCTTCATTTTACCGGAGATCTGCATGCAATTGGTACGGCAAACAACCTTTTAGCAGCCCTTATTGACAACCATATCCATCAAGGCAACAAATTAGGTATCGATACCAGGAGAATTACCTGGAAACGGGCTCTTGACATGAATGACAGACAGTTAAGATATATAGTCAGTGGTCTTAATGGTAAAGCTAATGGTGTTCCCAGAGAAGACGGCTTTGACATTACTGTGGCTTCAGAAATTATGGCAATCCTTTGCCTATCCAAGGATATTGAGGATTTGAAAGAAAGAATTTCCCGAATAGTAATTGGATATACCTATGACAACAAGCCAGTTACCGCAAAAGAACTCAATGCACAAGGTGCTTTGGCCGCTTTATTGAAAGAAGCTTTAAAACCTAACCTTGTACAAACATTAGAGCAAACACCAGCATTTATCCATGGTGGTCCATTTGCTAACATCGCCCACGGTTGTAATAGTGTAATGGCAACTAGAATGGCTCTTAAGTTAGGTGATTATACTGTTACTGAGGCCGGTTTCGGAGCTGACCTTGGGGCAGAGAAATTCCTGGATATTAAGTGCAGAATGGCTGGATTAAAGCCCGATGTAGTTGTTATAGTTGCTTCCATTAGAGCCTTAAAGCATCATGGTGGAACTCCAAAAGCTGAATTAGGAAATGAAAACTTAGCGGCATTGGAAAAAGGTCTTCCCAACCTGTTGAAGCATATTCAAAACATAACTAAGGTATTCGGTTTGCCTGCTGTAGTTGCCATTAACAGATTCCCCACCGATACCGAAAAGGAATTAGAATTGGTTTATACAAAATGTAAAGAACTGGGCGTTAATGTTGCTTTATCAGAGGTTTGGGGCAAAGGTGGAGCCGGTGGTATGGAATTAGCTAAAGAAGTTATCCGTCTAGCTGAGGAAGGAACAAACAATTTCACCTTTAGTTATTCCGAAGATTTAAGCATAAAAGGCAAAATTGAAGCTATTGTTACAAAAATATATGGCGGTAACGGTGTAGATTACACTAAAAATGCTGCTAATGAGATTGCACAACTAGAAGAATTAGGATATGGCAAACTTCCGATTTGTATGGCTAAAACCCAGTACTCTTTCTCCGATGACCCTTCAAAATTGGGTGCGCCATCAGAATTCAAGGTAAGTATAAGTAAAGTAAAAGTATCTGCAGGAGCTGGCTTTATTGTAGTTCTGACAGGCGATATAATGACAATGCCTGGTCTGCCAAAGGTGCCTTCTGCAGAGAAAATTGACATTGACAATTCTGGAAAAATTTCCGGCTTGTTCTAAAAAGGAAATGCGTCTATCATTTATGATAGACGCATTGAAATTACCCGAATAGAGGTGGCTGTTTTGAAAAATAGGAAGGTATTGGTAGAAGGAGCGCTATTAATTGCACTAAGCGTTATACTAACCCGGTTTTTTAGCATTAAGGTTTCTATAGGCGGAGTAGATGGTGTAAGAATAGGTTTGGGTGTTATGCCCATAATACTGGCAGGCTTGCGCAGTGGTGTAATGCAAGGTGCAAGGGTAGGGGCTTTGGCCGACATTATAGGTTATTTTTTAAGTCCCGGCGGAGCATACATGCCTCACTTTACTGTTACCTCTGCTTTAAACGGGGTTTTACCAGCCTTGCTTATAGGCAAAAAGGAAAAATTAAACCCATACAGGATATTTTTCGTTGTTCTAGTTACCCAGCTGGTAATTGGCATGGCAATAGTACCCTATTTCCTAAATATGCTTTTTGGTATCCCATATCAAGTAATCTTTCTGCCAAGATTAATTTCCTTTGTTATTAATGTTACAGTCATGAATATTATTTTGATTGTTCTCCACAGGCGGATAGATGTTTTTAGTGTAAAAGAAGCATTGGCGCACTAAAAAATAGGGTTTAATTCTTAATTGAATTAAACCCTATTGTCTATTTTTTTCTTTTTTTTTTACCTTTTTAAAAAGGAATATTGATAAAAAAATAGAATCAAATATTCAGCAATAAAAATCACTGTTCGGCATTAATGTACAAAGGAGTGGTTTAAATGGTTTTGAGAAGTGAAAGAATTCTAAAACGTCCTGAATGGAGCATAAATAGAGCTTATTATAAATCAATGGGTTATACTGATGCCGATTTGGAGAAACCAATAATCGGAATTGCAAATGCCTGGAGTACTACTGTGCCAGGACATTATAACCTGCGACAGGTTTCTGATGCAGTAAAGGAAGGTATTAGGGAAGCAGGAGGCACACCTGTAGAATTTGGTGTAATAGGTGCTTGTGATGGTATTGCCGAAGGGCACGAGGGAATGAGATACATTCTTCCTACCAGGGATATCATAGCCAATAGCATTGAGCTAATGGTCCAAGCACATCAGTATGATGGCATTGTTTTACTTGGTTCCTGCGATAAAATTGTACCAGGGATGCTAATGGCGGCGGCCAGATTGGATTTGCCTGCGATTTTTGTCAACGGTGGACCCATGCTGGGTGGACCTGTTATCCATGGTAGGAAAGCGGATTCAACTTCAATTATAGAGGGAGTAGGCAGACTTAAAAAGGGAGAAATTACAGAGGAAGAATTAGTAAAAATGGAGGATATTTGTACTCCAACCTGTGGTTCATGCTCCTTCTTAGGGACTGCAAATACCATGTGTTGTATTGCTGAGGCTCTAGGGATGTCCCTAACTGGTACAGCAATGATCCCTGCTGTTTACAATGACAGGTTAAAAGCTGCCCAGGACTCGGGGAAAGCGGTAGTACAACTGGTTAAAACGGGTATTACTGCCCGTCAGATTATTAATAAAGCATCGATAGAGAACGCTGTCAGATTAAATTCTGCAATTGGCGGCTCCACCAACTCAGCATTACACATGCCTGCTATAGCTTACGAAGCCAAAGTTCCTTTTGACATGGATATTTTTGATAATTTCAGCAGAACTACCCCATTGATTGCTAAAATGAATCCCGCTGCTTCATCTAACGTTATTGACTTCTATGAATCAGGGGGGGTACCTGTTGTCATGAATGAAATATCTTCACTGTTAAACCTTAATGTTATTACAGTGAATGGTAAAACTATTGGTGAAAACATTGCAAATTGCAAGTCTCCTAATAATGAAGTGGTAAAAACTATTTCTGAGCCCTTCAGTTCCACCGGGGGATTGGCAGTTCTTTATGGAAGTTTAGCTCCTAACTCAGCAGTCACTAAACCAGCTGCAATAAATCCCAAAATGTTTACCTTTAAAGGACCGGCCCATGTATTTGATTCAGAGGATGAAGCAAATAATGCCATCCTAGCTAATGAGGTAAAAGCCGGTGAAGTAGTTGTTATTCGGTATGAGGGACCTAAAGGTGGTCCAGGAATGCCCGAAATGTTTAAAGCCATGAAATTACTTTATGGACTGGGCTTAGCAGACAAAGTTGCACTAGTAACCGATGGCAGATTTTCAGGAACAAATAACGGCTGTTTTGTAGGTCATATATCTCCCGAAGCTCAGGAAGGCGGACCAATTGCATTTGTACAAAACGGGGATATAATTGAAATTGATATACCAGCCAGGAAACTGGATTTAATTGTGGACAACGAGGAGTTAGAAAGAAGAAGGAATAAATGGCAGGCACCACCTGTAAGGGTTACTGAAGGATATCTATATGTTTACAGTAGACTTGCCGAGTCAGCCGATAAGGGAGCAATAATTAAAAACAGACCTGACTGATAGGGGGTATTTGTCTGCTTAAATATGTAATAGTTGCTGATGATTTGAGCGGGGCTTGTGATACGGCTGTTCAATTCAGCAACTTCGGTCATAAAACAATTGTTTTAAATAAACTGGATAATCTAAATTTCCTTACATCACAATTCACTGCTGTGGCCGTAACTACTAATTCCCGTGATTTACCTGTTTTAGATGCGGGAGTTAAAATCCAGGAAACCTGCGGGTTTCTAAAAAATCTTAAAGGTGCCTCAGTTTATAAGAAAATAGATTCTACTTGGCGGGGAAACATTGGGGTGGAGTTAGAAGTAATGCTGCAGGAATTGAATTTGAATTTTGCTATAGTATGTTCTGCCTACCCTAAGAATAAACGAACTGGTATAGGTGGGTACCTGCTGGTTGATGGACAGCTTTTGCACCATACACCTATGGCTAAAGATCCTGGTTCACCAATAAAACAGGGATTTCTACCAGATCTCTTGCGCAGCCAAACGAGTCTGCCTGTGCAATTGCTATGTCTGCAGTTAATTGAACAAGGAATTGAAGCAATTGAAGATTTCATACTTGAAAAATTAAATGACGGTCCTTGCCTGTTTATTGCTGATGCCATTGAAGAAGGTCATTTGGATATCTTAGCCCAGTTAAATGAGTCTAAAGTCCCCCCCCATATTTTTGTGGGTTCAGCAGGTTTATCGGCGGCAATTTTAAGGAAAGATAAAGTGCAGGAAAAGAAATTGACCCTGACACTGCCTGTTTTGACGGTCATAGGAAGTGTACATCCTAACAGCAATTTACAGGTTGATGAAATGATAAAAAAATTAGGCGTTAAAGAAGTATATATCCCCTGGCAAAATTTGCTTAACTACTCCGAAGGAGCTCTTAAGGGTTTTACTTTGGAAGCTTTAAACACCTTGAATTCCGGAGAGGATATAGTAATTCGTACCTCCCGTAATGCAAATGACGTAGAATTAGCCCAAGCCGAAGGTAGTAGTATTGGACTCAGCGGTAAAGAAATTGCAAATAATATTGCTGAAGGCTTAAAAAAGTTTATGGCTGGAATTTTAGTAAATACTAAATTATCAGGGTTAATGGTCACTGGAGGTGCAACTGCACTACAGTTGTTAGAGGTTATGGATGCCGAGGGAATAGAGGTTATTGAAGAGATTGAGCCTGGTGTTCCTTTGGGGAAAATTGTAGGCGGAAAAATAAATGATTTAAGAATAATTACAAAAGCAGGTGGGTTTGGCTCCAGAAATGTATTTTGTAATGGAGCAGAAATACTCAAACAAAAGGAGAGAAATATTTAATGATGCAAAAGCCAATTTTGGACATTACTATGGGTGACCCGGCAGGTGTTGGGTCAGAAATTGCGGTTAAAACATTAAGCAATAAAGATTACTACGATTTTGCACGCCCCTTTGTAATCGGTGATAAAAAGAGAATGGAAGAGAGTTTGAAATTTTCCAAAGAAAAATTAGAGATTAATGCCATTGAAAGTTTAGAAGAAGCAAAATTTACTTTTGGGATTATTGATGTTCTTCACATTGAGATAGATGGTGTAGACAAGGTACCATATGGAGAAATAAATGCCACTGCTGGAAAAGCTGCTGTCAGCTATATTTTCAAATCAATCGAGATGGCGAATAACCGGGAAGTTGATGCTGTTGTAACTGGACCTATTAACAAAGAATCTATGCATTTAGCTGGTTATAAAAATTACCCGGGTCATACGGAAATTTTTGCGGAAAAAACTAATACCAAAGACTATGCCATGATGCTCTATACCGATGGATACTATGTCATTCATGTCAGCACCCACTGTTCACTGAGACAGGCCTGTGATAAAGCGACTAAAGAGCGGGTCGGTAAGGTTATAGAACTTGCCCATGATATGGTTAAGACTTATTCAATTGAAAATCCTCTAATTGCGGTTGCTGGTTTAAATCCCCATTGCGGTGAAGGGGGAGCTTTTGGGGATGAGGAAATTAAAGAAATTATACCAGCAATTGAAGAGGCTCAGAATAAAGGAATTAAGATAACAGGACCTGTTCCGCCTGACAGTATTTTTTACAGAGCTATGAAAGGTCAATTTAAAGTAATTATAGTTATGTACCATGATCAAGGGCATATACCCGTGAAAGTTATAAACTTTGAGGATGGGGTAAATGTAACTCTAGGACTGCCAATTATCCGTACCTCGGTTGACCATGGTACTGCTTTTGGTAAAGCCGGAGAAGGCAGGGCTTCTGCTGCAAGCATGGAAGCTGCCTATAGATTAGCTGCAAAAATGGCTTTGGAAAAATTCTACAAGTAATGCTTCTAAAGCTAAAATAATAAAATTAAGGAGTGTTAAGGAATGGCAAAAAAGACGATTCTTGATTTTCAAAAAATGATGGCAGAAGGGGAAAAAATAACTTATCTTACCTCATACGACTACCTTACGGCTAAAATGGTAGAAAAAGCAGGGGTAGAAATGATTTTGGTTGGGGACTCTTTAGGAATGGTTCAATTGGGTTACGAAACAACACTTCCTGTTACCCTTGAAGACATGATTCGCCACTGCCAAGCTGTACGCAGGGGAGCACCAAACACCTTTATTGTTGGCGATATGACTTATATGTCCTATCAAGTATCAGATGAACAGGCCGTAGAAAGCGCCGGTCGTATGGTAAAAGAAGGTGGTTGTGATGCAGTTAAGCTCGAAGGCGGCGGACCCCGTATGGCCAGCAGAATCAAAGCAATTACTGAATCGGGTATTTTAGTAATGGGTCATATTGGTCTAACTCCTCAGTCTATGGGACAACAGGGTGGTTATAAAGCACAGGGGAGAAATTCCCAGGCTGCTGTAAATATAGTAAAAGAAGCTAAAAGAATTGAAGAAGCCGGAGCGTTCAGTATCCTTGTTGAGGCTGTCCCTTCAGCTGTAGGAAAAGCCATTACCGATAGAGCCAATATTCCCATTTTAGGTATTGGTGCCGGACCTTATACCCATGGTCAATTGCTGATATATGCTGATATGGTAGGCTTATTCGATAACTTTACACCTAAGTTTGTTAGACAATATGCAAATGTAAATGAAATCATCACTAATGCTTTTAAACAGTATCACCAGGAAGTAAAAGAACAAAAATTCCCCATTGACGGAGAACATACATATAAGATGAAGGAAGAGGAAGTACAAGAGTTCCTCGGTCTTTTATCAAAAGAAGGATTATAAACACTTTTCCGGAAGGCTCTATTGAGCCTTCCTTTTTTTACTAGGGTAAAAAGTTGGACAAAAACCAATTATCTCTGTTATTATATAATTTACGACTATTCATAATTTTTCTATACACTAAATTAGTTTTTTATGGGGGGGAGTATCATGTCTGCTGAAAAAGTTAATTTTCTAGCTAAAGTGGAGGAACTGTCTGAGCTAAATAACCATGAATTAAATGAACTTGCGGCAGACTTCTTTTGGGAGGAGTATGCCCAAGGAAATGATATGTTAACCCAAGGTCAAAAAGCTAAAGGGTATTTTATCCTTGTGGAAGGAAATGCGGAAGTATTGGATAGCAATAAAGATGGGGGTTTGTTAAGGGTTAATACCTTTCACTCAGGTGATGCTTTTGGTGCCAGGTCCTTGCTGACCGGTGGACCTGCTCCATTTACCGTACGCTGCATAACTAAATGCAGGGTACTGCTTACCTCCGAGGAACAATTTGCGCGAATGTTAAACCGCTGGCCACAATTATATAGAAAATTAATTTCCAGAATGTCTCGTAATTTAGACCAAGTAAGTGACGGATTGTGGGAAGCTCGCAATAAGGAATTTTTACGCATAATTTTACAACACAGCCAGTATGTAAATAAATTTTATGGTTATTGGGGCAGCCCGAAAACAACTAAACTAATCGAAGAAAAAATTGGACAGTTGACCCAAAGTAGAGATCATCTGCTTGTAATCGGCGAACGAGGTACAGGCCGACAAATGATGGCTTGGTATCTGCATAAATGCAGGTTTGGTGAATCTGCTCCATTTGTATCACTAGACGGACGGGATTTAGAAAATCAATTAGGAAATCATATTTTTGAAACGGGTAGTTCAGATTCCTGCGGAAATAAAAGCAGCTTGCTGGAATTTGCAACTGGTGGCACTTTATATATTGAAGATATAAATCAGCTCTCTGCAAGAGCACAGCTAAAGCTGGCGGAAAACCTGCGTTATTATGGAAAGGATTGTTTATTAGTAGGTAGTTTACTTGAAGATGTGGAGCTCTTGCAAAACGGAGTTATACCTGAACTGCTGGAGTTGTTTACTGAACAATTTAAAATAAGGTCTTTGCGGGAGAGGAAAAGGGATATACCTTTTTTAGCTCAAGGAATATTAGAAAAACTTTCTCAACAGCATGGCCGCAAGACTCCTGTTTTAGACCATGAAGCTACAAAGCTTTTACTTTCCCATAATTATCGTCAAGGAAATGTGACAGAATTTATTCAAGTTATAGAGAGGGCTTTCTTTCTGGCTGAAGATGATGTAATCAGGCTGGAACATGTCTTCTTTGGTCCCACAGCTAAAAAAGGTGGAGGAACTTTTGACCTTTTATCATTTCCCCTAGTAAAAAGGATAATAAAGAATAGTTCTTTTCTCCTGTGGTTGCGGCGCATTACGGCAGTTATCTTTATATCCATTATGATTCTTATGTTTATAGTTCCCCAGGCATCGATTAAAATTGGGTTATTTGTATTAGTTTGGGGCTTATGGTGGCCCTTCTTAGCCATCATTTCCCCTCTTTTCGGCAGGGTTTGGTGTACAGTCTGCCCCTTTGCCTATGTCATGGAGATAGTACAAAATAAGTTACATTGGAGCAGACCAGTTCCTGACTTAATAAAAAAATATGATTATCTACTTGTGACATTTTTATTTATTTTTATTTTATGGCTAGAGATTATCTTGGATATGCGTACAAACCCAGTATCTACGTCTATACTACTGGGTATTATCTTAGGATTAGCCATCTTTGTTGGAGTCATTTATACAAGGCATACTTGGTGTCACCACATGTGTCCCCTTGGAGGATTTGTAGGTATGGCTTCTATCGGAGCTATGCTGGAGGTCAGGGCTGATGCTACAATATGTTTAAACAAATGTACAACCTATGATTGCTACAAAGGGAATTCAATAGCACCAGGCTGTCCTATGTCACAGCATGCCCCTTTCGTGGATAATAACTTAGACTGTAAGTTATGCTTTAACTGTGCACGCAATTGTCCCAATAATGCCGTAAAGTTTAACTTAAGGATTCCTGGTCGGGAAGTTTGGAATTTGCTAAGGGTTAATCAAGGATTTGTAATTTTTATCGGGGTATCTTTAGCCATACTGTTTCCCATCAATTATTTTGAGTCAGTTCGCGATTCATGGACCTTTGGGAATTGGAATTTATGGTTTAGCTTATATTACTGGGGTGCAGCGGTTTTAGCAGGATTGATAACAAAGACGGCAGCTCGCCCATTTGAAACTAAGGCCGCCTCTAAACGGATAAAAATTGTTTTTTCCTTAATCCCAATAGTAATTGCTGGACACATAATCTACCAATTGCATTTCCTGCCAGGAATAGATTCGATTTTTATCGGACTTTTTTATAAAACTTCCACAGGTATAGTGCAAAGTTTGGATCTTTCCTTTTTTAAACTGGGACAATACTTTGCTTTACTAGCAGGTTTAATTCTGACCGTTTTTACTTTGCTTATGGTATTAAAAATTACTAATAAAAAAACGACAGATAATGCAAAAATCTAAGTAAAAAAATAAAAACTTCAGAAAAGCTATCAGAGTAATAACTCCGATAGCTTTTTAGCTTCCATTTAACAGTTTAAACCGCTGAGCTTTGGCCACCGCTTGAGTACGGCTTCTTACACCTAACTTGCTAAATATGTTTTTGACGTGCCATTTTACTGTACCAAGGGATATAAATAATCTATTGCCGATTTCTTCGTTGGAAAGACCTTCCGCCATCAAACTTAAAATCTCCAGCTCCCGCAGGCTTAATAATTCTTCTTTTATACCAGGACTATGTAAGGATGAAATTGCCCTTAAGTCTGTATTTTCCGGCTGCTGAGACAATAAACCTTTAAGAGGGGTTAGGAGCTCCGGCTTTGTAGCCTTAATAGCAAGGAGTAACTCTTTAACCTCAGAACCTTCACTAAGAAAGGGGCGTACGTATCCTTCAGCAGTGGCAAAACTTACTGCGTCTTCCATAGTTCTAATTGCTTCCTCTTGTTGATTCAAAGCCTTTAAAACCAAAGCAGAAACAATGTTAACATAAACCAACCTGCCGTATCTTTCTCTTTCCCGGTCAAATTGACTTATTTTATTCAACAACTGCCAGGCTAGATGGTATTGTCCCGTTTTGTATAATGTTCTGGCCATAACCATATAGGGCACCTCTTTAAGAGAGGTGATGTTGTCCTCGGAATTTAAGCCTGAAGCCTGGACCCAAACCAGAGCTCCTTCTATATCCCCCTGTTTTAGCAAAAGGTGTGCCTCAAAGGCCTTGTATCTATCCCAAATGATTGGGAAAGCTTTGGCATCTGTATTTGACTTAGCTTTCTTCAATATGTCCCATGCCTTTTCAGCATTATCTAACGCCCAATAGACGAGGGCAAGGGTCTGCTCAGCATCGCCCCCCAATATTCTGTTTAATCCTACACTGTGGCTGGCTCTTATCCCCAGTTCCAGGTAATCACGGGCTTGCTCTAGATTGTTGCCTTCATAATGGAGAATGCCTAAAGGGATATATAACAATTCAGCCATGGGAAGAGGTTTGCCCTTATTGTCTACATATTGCTGCAGGGTCCGGTTGCATAAATCCATTGACTCTCTGCGGCGACCCTGAATAACTAAATTCATGGTTATATCCAGCAATGCACCCAAGCTGGTAAACATATGCCCGGCGGAATTGGCTGTTTCATAAGCCTTGTATAGAGTTGCTGTGGATTCCGGCATGGGGTCATTTTTTCTTTGGGCATGACCTAGGGAAATAAGTGAAACTTCTTGGAAAAAAGGGTCCTGGTTACCCAATTTCTCTATAGCTAATAAGGCAATCTCTTTGGTCCGCGGGTCTTCCCGATAGTTAGCTATCCAGCCCTGCAGTGCTAATAATCTTCCTTGTGATAAGGAATCAGTGTTTTTCGGCTTGATTTGCTGAGTTTTTTGCAAATAAAGCACTGCCTTTTCGCTTTTACCCAGTAGAAATAAGGACCAAGCCTTGTAACCGGCTAATTCGCCGCTAGTATCCACCAGTTCAGCAGGGAGCAAATTAAGCCAATCTAAAAGAGTAACCATTTCTCCTCTTTGAAATACTTGAGATGCTAGGTTCTTTATTAAATTCCCTGCCAAATGGTAAGCTCCAGCAGCCAGAGCATATTTTATGCCCTCTTCAGGCAGTCCATTGTCGGCAAACCAATGTGCTGCCCGTTGCTGAAAGAGGATTTGTTCTGTTTTAGTTAATTCCGTACGGAGGAACTGGGCAAAAAGGTGATGATACCTGTACCACCGGCACTCATTGTCCAAAGGAATAAGAAAAAGGTTAGCCTGTTCCAATTGAGCAATAATTCTTTTGGCGTTATTTTCACCCGTTAACTCATTGGCTAGTTCTGCATTGAATCTTTCTACGACAGCAGTATGGGTAAGAAACACCCGTATCTCAGGGTCGGTACGTTTAATAACCTCTTCCATTAAATAATCAATAATATAGCGGTGATTACCGCTGAAAGCTTTAATAAATTCGTCAACCTGTTCTTTTGACCATCCCTTTATTGAAAGGGCAGCTAATTGCAGGCCGGCAATCCAGCCCTCAGTACGGGCTTCAAGTACTGCAATCTCCTCATCCTTCAGTCTTACATCGGTAGAAGTTGAGAAAAAATCTAAAGTTTCAGACAGATTGAAGCGCAGGTTATCCATACGGATTTCTGTCATCTGGTTGCGAACCCTTAAACGTGGTAAGGAAAGTGGAGGATCTTCCCGGGTTATTATCACCAAGTGCAGGCAGGGCGGATGCTGATCCAATAAAGACTGGACTGCTTCAAAAATAGTTTGGTTTTGAATCATATGAAAATCGTCCAAAACAAGAATAAATGGTCGAGGTGTTGCCAGCATCTCATTGATTAGCGTAACTACAACGGCTTGTGCTGGAATCATGCCTGATTCGGTTAATAGCCTGGCGGCATCTCGCCCTATATTCATGTCAACTGTCTGTAAGGCAGCTATCAAGTAGGAAAAAAACCTTGTCGGGTCATTGTCATGCTCATCTAATGATACCCAGGTTTTGGCTCGGTCTATTCCCTCAAACCAGCTTGTAATTAAGGTTGTTTTCCCATACCCCGCGGGAGCGGAAATTAAGGATAAGGGTTTATCGTTCAATAAACCTTCATTAAGAAGTTCTAACAACCTGATACGATCCACCAAACCCGGTCGGGGTTGTGGTACATGAATTTTAGTTTTAAGCAATACCCTTGCCATATCATTGCCCCCTTTTACTTATACTTATGCTTCCGCAGTCGCTAAAGGCTCGGCGCAAGCCGTGTTTTTTAATTAATATTCTTACAGGAATCGCTTTTTCCTTTATTATAGTTATAAAATATGTTGCATTTATACTTATTACCTTGTAAAAGTTATACTTTCTAACTAAGTACAAGAAAAAAGCTGTCCATTTGGACAGCTGCAACCGATATTATTAATTTTAACCTCTAACAAATTTAAAGAAGAGTAACCCGATGGTCACAACTGTTATAATTACCGTAGCTACTCCTAGGTTAACGTGAAAATTAATTGCGTCTTCGGGGATTGCCAGGGTGGCTTTCTTGGTTTTTATCCAGAGACCGCAAATTAAAACAGATAATAGTAAGAAACTAGATAGTAGTGACATTAAGGTTGTAATAATTTTCATTTTTTTATCCTCCAATATTTAAAATTAATTTTGAGTTATTGCCGTTATGCTGTTAGTCTTGCCGTTTTACCGACAATAACTGTAATCCCATATCCCTCACCCTGTTTAAAATGCCATGTAAAGCAGCCTGATCTGCAATATTTCCTTCCAGGCGGCATATCCCGCCGGGAAGTTGAGTTATTACAAGTCCTGCAAACCACTCTGCCCTGCGCGAGTCCAGGTGACCTTTGATTATGATTTCGTAATGCTCCATCTGTTCTCAACCTCCTATAGAGACTTTATTTATTAACCTTTTCCGGATAAGCACTCCAAAAAACAAAAGTTCTAAGACCAATCCTACCCAGATTGACAATGGTGAAAACCAGGTTACTAACCAGACTACCCCTGCTGCTAGTCCCGTTAACCATCTCGTCCAACTAAGGGGGCGGATAAGCAGAAGGAATAGGGTGGCAATAAAAAATAAAATTGTTAATGCATATATTGATGCCTTGATGTTTTGAACGACCATGGGTTGTATTTCATTCTCTACCCGTCCTTTTATACCGTGTAAAATTTCACGTACAGCAAGATAGTCGGTGAATTCTGTAAATAAGTCTAGAGAAAGCAAACTAGGCTCTGTCCAATGGAATGACCAACGGATGCGGCTGACCAAACGGGTATTGTTTTCATCTAAAGGGTATAAAGCCCAAAGAAAACTACCCTTTTGGTCTAAACCGGTCCAAATAAGATAACGATTTGGTTCAATAGCATAAAAAACCATACGGGCTACCGAACTGATGGGAACTTCATCTCCAACCTTAAATTGTTGCAATTCCGGCAAGATGCGGTCAGCACTGTGGATTCCTCTCGGGCTCCCTAGGTTCTCGATTACATCATAACCGTAATATCCTGCCCGACCATATCCCATCTGTAGAAGCCATGGCCAGATTTCCTCCGGTGTACCTTCGATAGTAATTGCCCTGGTAGCAAAAAACTCCGGCTGGGAATCCAAATGGTCTCCAGGCATATCCTGTTTTATTTCCTGTTCTGTGGCACCCCAACTGAGTTGGTAAGGTCGCGCCCACAGAAAATATATAGACATTACCAAAATAACTAAGACTAAGGCTGCCAGGGTTCTTCTAATATAAATTGACAATGACAAAGCAAACATTACAATTTCCTCCAAAATAAAATAAGGTAGTTATACCTTATTTATAAACCTTTTAGACAATTATGTACCCTCCCTAAAGTAGGGTTTTTTACTATCCTAAAGTAGGGTTATGAATAATTTCAAATTTTTACAGCTTAGTCTTTATGGGAACAAAAATATGGGTAAATCGTCTATTAAGATAAAAGGAGGGGTTGAAAGATGATGAAAAAAATAATGGTTTTATCTCTGCTTGTACTTAGTTTATTCCTGTTTAGCGCTTGTGGTTCACAACAAATTTACCAGGGAACTTCGGAAACACCGGCAATTAGTGTGCAAGGCACAGGAAAGATTATTGCTGAGCCTGATACCGTAGAAATTAGGGTAACTATTTCTTCGGAAGGTACAGACAGCAAGGTTCAGGAACAAAATGCGGCGAAGACACAGAAGGTAATAGATGCTCTGATAAAGCTGGGTCTTGACAAGAAAGAAATTGAGACAGAGTATGTAAACTTTTATCCTTTAAGACATTGGACAGAAAAAGAAGGGGAAATAATAAAAGGCTATCGTGCGGAAAATACTATAAAAGTAAAAACTACCAAACTGGATAAAGTAGGGCAGATTATTGATACTGCCGTTGCTGAAGGTGCCCAGCAGGTTGGCAACCTTGCCTTTGATCTGTCAGACCAGGCTAAGGAGGAAATGATGGATAAGGCTATCGAAGCAGCAATAAAAGATGCCAGAAAACAAGCTGATGCCGCTGCTAAAGCCGCAGGCGTGAGTATAAGTGGTGTTAAAAAAATACAGGTGGTTAAAAATACGGGAGGAGCACCAATTTATTTAGAGGCGAGGGCAGCTGATATGAAAGAAAAGGCTGAAACGCCGATTATGCCCAAGGATGCAGAATATGTCCTAATGGTTCAGGCAGAATTTTTAATCAAATAAACATTAGAAAACACGGCTTGCGCTGAGCCTTTGTCAACTGCGGAAGCCGATGTTTTCACTTATGCCACCTCAAACTTATACTCTCTTTAAGGTCAAAAAAGCGTGTCCAATGACACGCTTTTGAATTTTTAACTCACTAACAACTATCCACTTATAAGTTTTTATTGGGGACATTCCTTCTCCCTAGACTAAACCAGATAAAAAGGAGGTGTGTCCCCATTCATTAATAGGTCCAAATATGAATGTTTTCATTATCGGCTAAATTCCATTTGCTTAGAAGTTCTTTCAATTTATCCTCTACCTGAGCTAGAACTATAATATGCAGTTGGGATGGTTTGCCGCTGGGACTCTTGGTACTTAAAAAATCTGTGAACTGTTCAAGGGATTTCTGGGTAAATAAATTTTCTTCCAACTTTGCTTCAGCGATATGATAAGTACCATCAGGGTCTATTGCCAAAATATCAGGACTATGCCGTCCTAACTTAGGGGGCAGTTCAATGTCCCTGAAATATGTTGCACCCTTTAATGTGAAACCATCTTCATTAAATTTACGTACTAAAGCAATTACCATTAATTGGTGAAGTTTAACTGGTGACAATTCAACACACCTCCAACAGCGTTATCCATAAAGATGAAATATACAAATTTAGGATATAATATTTATTATACAATAAAAATAAAAAAAAGTCATAATTGGTTGTATACAATATTGAAGTAGGTATTTTTTAAGTAATGGAGAATATTAAAAAAACTATGATTGGAGAAAAAACAATTTCAGGTGGTGGGAAAAATTGGAGAGAAAGAAAGTACAAGACTGGATTTTTTTGATTGTAGGAATTTCACTTATGTTTTTATTATTTAAATTTGCTGCCAATCTAATTGCAAGTTTTTGAAATGCGAAATTCAGTTTAACATTTTTGTATTTTCCTCATATGATATCTAAGTAATGGATGAGGGAGAGAATGCAAAAATGATAATAAGCACTTTTATAGTTATCATATTTTCTATTTTATTCGGTATGTATTTGGGTTTCCGCTGGGCAAAAGGAGAAGATATCTATTCAGATTTATCTATATTGGTCTATAAAGTTAAAAAAATACTAAAGAAAATCATTAGGTAAAAAAACAACCAAAATTGTCTTAAAATTCTTCTCATAATTTTTAATTAACTACACAAAATACTAATAGACTTACAGGTCTTAGACAGGATTAGCGAGGCAGTTTGTGGTCTGCCGATAGTTAATTCGCCTGTAAGTCAATTTTATATTCCATAAGTAACGTGCTATTATCATTTTCATTTTTGACATAAAACAATATGTTCTGTACAACCTGTGGAGAGAGACCATCAATCACACTGGCTTCTTTATAATCTTCAATAATTTTTATTTGTGGAAAGGAACCGAAAGTAAACAATAAGTGATTGTTTAATAATGCCAAATCACTTACATATCTAGGCTCTTCACAAAATATTGTAAATTCCTTTTTGTTTATATCATATGAAACAACCTTCTGGGAAAAACCTTCAATTACTGAGAAATAGATCGAATTTGCATCATTGCTATAAATAGGATTAATTGTTTTTTCAAAATTTTGAGGAAGATAAGTAACAGTATTGCTAGGTATATCAAAAAAACCAACTTTACTTGAAGAATAGACTTCACCATACTGGCTGAAAACGATTTCTAAATTATTGGGCGACCAATTCATGTAATTAATATCAGGAATATTATTAATATCAAGTATATTTCCTTTTTGATTATAAATCTCTAGTTGGGAATAACTTTGACTTTCTGGCATTCCCTGCAGCTTTATTATGCCTAATAATTCCCCATTCGGAGACCATTGTATTTGATGGAGAAATGTATTTTCCAATTCTATGATAGGAAACATT
This sequence comes from Bacillota bacterium, assembly GCA_049323895.1. Taxonomy (GTDB): domain Bacteria; phylum Bacillota; class Peptococcia; order Peptococcales; family BICA1-8; genus JBMOKT01. The sequence continues at coordinate 221,468 of JBMOKT010000031.1, forward strand.
TTTTTACTTATTAAATCAATATTATAGATTAAGGTTCTGGACTCATTTGCTTCACCTATTGTCAGCAGTTGCTTTAAAGGATGCCATTGGAAAAGAGGATGTTGCATCTTCTCTTTCCATAATAGGGCTCCGGTTTTCAAATCAATAATAGACAGGCAGCCTTCCTGGGAAGAATAAAAAGCTAGATGCTGTAAATTTGAACTTATTTTATAGTCTTCAACTTTCCCGTTAAATATATGTATTTGCTTTCCGCAAAGGTTTGCCTGTTTTTGTATGCTAGAAAGTATAATGTCATTTTCTCCAAGCAGCTTTTCAAGCCTTAATTCTTCAATAATACCCTCAGAGATATCTACAAAGTTAACAATTAATTCTTCCCCTAAGCTGTCTTTATAGATAAGATTAGGCAAAGAATATGCCCAAAGTATATTGTTTGTCGCTAAGAATACCTGTAAGAAAAATAAACTTAAAAAAATCTTGGATAACTTCTTTGAAAACATATCCATCCCTCCCAAATATACTATTTACCAAAAGTTGCCAAATACCTCCCAATAAATGTAAATTATTTTATTGTTTACGGAAGCATATTTATTGGTATATAGAATAAAAAAGGGGAAATGGACTATGAATACTAGTTATAATGACATCTTTTCGACGGTGCTTCTAATTATATTTGTCATAACATTTCCTTTATGGTATGAAATAATTGCGGTTTTTTGAGCAAAAAAAAATAACGCACCCTATGGAGTGCGTTTACGCAAGGAAACAGACGGGATTCGAACCCGCATCTCAGGCGCCACGAACCTGTGTGATGCCTTTTCACCACTATTCCCTTTTTTCTAACCTTGTCCTAATTATAACAAGATTCGGGGATAATGGCAATTGGTTGTTTTAGGATTAAAATCCTACTTTTCCTTAACTTTAAAAAACTTTTTAAATTTTCTATTTCTTTTAAGCAAAATTTAAAGTTATATTTTAACTTTGACAAATCCGAACCGGACTCGTATAATATACATTAGACATTATTTATGGGACTATAGCTCAGTTGGTTAGAGTACTACGTTGACATCGTAGGGGTCGGTGGTTCGAGCCCACTTAGTCCCACCATATAAGGGTTTGCGGGTTTCCGTAAACCCTTATTTTTTTACCCTTTGTAATGCAACCGCATTAATTTAAT
>JBMOKT010000032.1:0-188272 GCA_049323895.1 Bacillota bacterium
AATAATTGGATGCATTTTCGGTACAAATCCTTATCCTCTTCCTTTAACATTCCTAAAAATTTTTTGTCCTTGGGAAGCCATCTATTATTTAAACGAAAATACTCAATTAAAACATCTTTTAAGAGAGCATATACTAAAAACTTAGCCGCCACTTCATCATTTTTTCTGTTCTGAATATCTTGCAGTCTATCGTAGAGATTAAAACGGATGTATCGTATTTCCACAGGGGAAAGTTCTTTAGGTCCTTGTTCAAAAATTAATTTGGCTTTTTCCAATAACTCCAAGATATTTGCATTGCAGCACTCAATGACTTGTCCCTTTACTAAAGAACATACTAGAAAGGACCACTTTTCCTCCAGCCCCTTTGTTAGAACATTAATAGGAATATAGGAAATATCCCACTTAAAACCCTGCTCCTCCTTGATCTCCCTCTCAAATACTCCAATTCTATTGGTTAGAATAAAAAGGTCTATATCATTTAGTTTTGTATTATCCTTTTCTCCTTGCCAGACATCAACTACACTCCCGACAAGTATAACCGCTGACACAGGATAAATACTTTTAATCTGCAATATTTGCTTCTGCAAAATATCTTTCATTTATACTCCACCTTGAAAAACATTTATCCTTTGGATTTTACGATAGTAATGCAAAAGATAATTAAAGCAGATACCTAATGAAGTATCTGCTTATTATGATAATAATATTATATATAACTTCTGTAAACAATTTTTCTTTCAAGACGAGGGCAAGACGAGGGGACGTTAGGGCAAGACGAGGGGACGTTTATCTTGTCTCGTTTGAGAAGAATAAGCGTCTTCTTATCGTTGCCATTTCTTTGTAAGAAGTGAAGCGTCCCCCCCATGTCTTCTAGTATCAAATCCACCGTCCCTTACACTCCTTTTAATACTTTTTTCTTAACCTTTACCTTATTCCAGTCACTGGCACTATAATTTTTACTTACTCCGCAAGCGGTCCGTCTCCGCATGACAGTCCCAACAGTTGGGCTCTACCCCTGAATATTGATGGCAGGCATCACAGAACTCTTCTTTATTAGAATGGCAGTCAAGGCAGGTCTCCTCAATACACATGACAAATTCCCGTCCGTCTTTTGCTACATAAATCCTATTGCCTTCCCTTACTACTTCAACTTTCCAGTCTGCAAGGAGTTCCATATGCTGTGAACGCATATATTCCGTATCTTCTATACATTTTTTTACCTCTAAAGAGCGTATTTTAGGCGTATCAAGGCTAATTTCCGGTTTTTTAGGTCTGCTTAAGACATTAAACCAGAAGGGTATGGAAGCTAAAAAAATAAAAACTAATATACCAAAAAAGATTTTCTTTGACATATAACCATCCTCCATTTTCACGCAACAGTTTTATTCTTACCTTTTGCCGATAATAAAATACAAATGAATTAAAATAGGAAAATTCCTTATATTGTAGTGTTAGAAAACACGGCTTGCACCGCCTTTGGCGACTGCGGAAGGCGATGTTACACTTGTAAAAGTTATACTTGTATATAAGTATAAAAAATTTATTAGGTAGAAGAATATAGTTGAATTCTACTATAAGGAGGATACTATATGATTCACAATCAAATCAACCAAGTATCACAGACTTTCAACAGAATGTATCAAATGTCCGAGCAAATGAGACAAATGGAAGAAAGCAACCGTCAAATGCTTCGCGAACTTGAGCAAAGGGAAGCAAATGCTGTACAGCAAATCCAAAACCTGCAAGGTATGTTACGGGAAAGCCAAAACATGCTGCAAAATATGATTGGTGGCTTCCAAGGTCAATTTAACCAAAATCAAAATATTGCCAGAAGCAATTACCAAGGGTCTTCCCTTGGCGGTCAGTTGCAAACCGGTTCTTCCACTGGTATTAGCATGCAAACCCCAAGCTTAACTACCGGTCAAACCTTTGCTAGTTTAGCAACAATGGACCCCAGTACCTATCAATCTGCAATGCAAAGATTGTCCAACCAAAATATCAATTTAAGATAAATATCAGAAAAAAATTGTAAGGGCGAAATCCCTTACAATTTTTGTTTTGTTATATTCCTTTTTCATCTAAAAGGTGAAGATTATAGCGTTTAATAATATCCATGAGCTTGAGAGGATATTTAGAATCGGTAGCATAACCTGTTCTTTTTAAGGCCCAGGCCCCTTGTGTGCTGTTATGCATCACATCCCGGTAGGGCTGGTATCTGGCCGAGGTCAGTAAAAGGTTCTTATGGTCCTGCCAGCTTTCTTCCGGGTTGGAATATGCTCTAAACTGGGCATCCACCCGGAAGGTATTACCGTTGTATTCCTCCCACGTATTGGACGTTACTGAGCCCGCCGGTCCTTTCCCTTTTATGCCGAAGAGATTATTGGAACGCTGTCCTGAATACTTATCAGCGGGGGTTTGTTGACCCCAGCCAGTTTCTAAAATAGCCTGAGCAGTTTGCAATGCAGCAGACATCCCTGTTTTTTCCTGGGAAAGGACAGCTAAATTTGATGCAAATCCCAGAAATTTATCCTTCTCAATAATGGGCTGGGGTTTATGGATAGTCCCCAAATATACCCTTATAGGAATTGCCTCACCATAAATTTTCTGACCGCTTAGGGTAGTGCCTACCCCTTGAATTTTCCATGACCCCACATCTTTATTTTCGGGAGCCCAGATATACTCAGCAGTACTATCATTACCTCCTGCTATTATATTTCTTACTTTATTATCGATAGTAAGCAGCCTATATTCGATAGCGTTCAGCGGTACATTGGCAATAGACTTGAGTTTCACCGGCTCTGTCAATACCTGGTTAGGGGCTAATGTTTGTATAAGTAATTTGGCAGTGCTCGGTACCTGTACTAAAACCGGAGCTGTAGTATAGGGATTTCCTACAGTATCCTTAATGCGTGCTGTAACCTCCCAGGTCCCGGCATATTCCGGTCCAGGAAACCACGAAAAACTTGAATAACTTGGGAATTGTGCCAAAACCCTTTCTTCCCCGGTGTTAACATTTTTCAGCAGATAATCGGCAGAAGTAATCAAGAAATTTCTCCACACCCATAAAGTAACTGGTTTCTCAATAGCTTTCCCGGCAGCTGCACCTCGAAGCTCCAGCTTTCTCTCAACTTGAGCCTTAGCTTTAATGGGCAGACTGGCATGAACCTGCCCTAACCGGTCATAAACCAATGCGCGAAAAGAAATATTACCCACATCTGTTAACTGGGGAGTCCAGGCATAAGTCCCTTGAGGATCCATTTCCTCAGTAGTAACTACCTTGCCTGTATCTAAATAAGTGATTTCATATTTAACAAATTGGGCTAAAAAGTTTGTAGCAATACCCAGTGAAACAGTATTATTAATTACTTGCTCCGGATTGATACCTGTTAGAGTAACCTGTGGGTTTACAGCCAATTGAATAGGTACAACCGTTCCTGACAAGATATTGCCCTTTTGGTCATAAATCCCTGCCGCTAAAACACGCTGTCCATTACTGGCGGGGTCGGGAAGCCAGGAATATACACCCTTGACATTATTCCCCCTGGCTATTACCGGTCCCTTTCCCGTTTGAGGATTAAGAAGCTGGAAACGAACCTCTGCAGCCTCTGCCGGCAACCCATTAACCGAATGAACCTGCAAATAATTAAGCCCTTGAACAGTTTGTCCCGGTTGGACAGAGGGCAGAGTCATATCAAAAAATGGGGAGAACTCAACGGGCAGACTTGAATCGATAGAAACTGTTCTTTTGCCCCCATCCCAATTAATAGCTACCCCCAAAGCATTACTAACCAGCCTTAACGGCACAAAAGTTCTCCCCTCAATAATCTTAGGGGCCACATCTACTAAGCTGTATGCAGGGCTCCCCCCCTGAAAGTCAACAAACCGATTGCTGATTCTTAATAATACTGATTTGCTTCCTTTTTGAATATGTACGGTCTCTGCAGTACTATCCCACTGTACAACGGCTCCCAATTGCTCAGATACTAAGCGCACAGGAACCAATGTCCGTCCACTATCAAGAATAGGAGATGGCGATGTCTCAATGGTTTTTCCGTCAATGACCAATTTAACGTTTTCTGCGGTATACCCTGGGATAGGGGCTGCTAATATTAAAGTAAATATCAAATAAACTACAGCACCTATTACGATGTTTCGGAGCTTGAACCTTAACTGCATAAAATTCACACCCTTTCCCTTTATACATAATATTCGCAACTGCCTCTCAATTAATGACGATTTTTAGTAGCAAAGGTTCCCCAGAATAAGATTTATTCTCATAACTTTTGCTTACTATCGGTCTGCTTCACATTTAGTCCAGGACTTCACTTCTTTTGGGGGGGTGGGTAAATAGCCTATTGTCAAAGAAGTTTCCTTAATTCTTGTATGAAAGTTTGTTTAGAATTTTGAAGAGCAGAGTAAATATTATATAAATAAAATAGACCCTGCTTTATAAGGAGGGATACTATGAATAACCGGACCATCAGAACAAAAAAACCAAAAAAAGATAATAAAGTCACTACCACAAATATCCAGGCAGGGGAAATTTCTGACCGTATATTAAACCCCTTGACAACTATTAAAGGTTTTCTTGAGTTAAATAAGCATTATGAGCTAGATAGTATTCTTTTAAACCTATTGTTAAAAGAAATTAAAGAAATTGAGGACTCGGTAGTTAGTTTTGAAGATAGGATAAAAAATTCAAAAACTAGAACTTAGAAAAGACGGCTTGCGCCGAGCCTTTGGCGACTGCGGAAGCCGATGTTGCTCTTGTATACATATTACCTTGTAAAAATTATACTATCTAAGATAAGTATAAAAAAGACGGCAAGGAATATCAGGTGACTTTCCAGCCGTCTTTGTATTACCTCTATTTTAAGTGGCCAAATTCTCTAATATATTAGCAGTTCTTTCGGTATTAAATACGCCACAAGCACAGCTTACATATAATTCATCTGCAGCCTGCTGGGGGGTTTTGCGGCGAAGTTTAATATCCTCAACAGCTTTGTTAATCATTCCCACAGTGACCATTTGGTGTCCACACATGGTATGAATTTGCAAAATTCCATCGGGAGGAAGCTTCTCAACTTTACCCCATCTTCCTAAAGAATGTTCCACGGTATGGCGGTTGATTCCAACCTCCTGGCAGCATTGGTGGACATGATCGGCCAGTCCTGATACTACTGCAGACAGTCCCAAATCTCGCTCTTTCAGCCATTTTAATATTTCCTTCAACTTTTCTTCACTATTAAAAACGGCATGGAGGGGTGCCGCCTGGTCGGTAATGTTTTCCAATAGGTTCTTTAGACCATTTTGAGACAATACATTGCCATGCAGAGCATCACCAATTTTAATAGCACCTAATTCCTGAGCTTTTTTTACAAACTCTTGGTACTTTTCTTTCGAGCCTTCTAAATTGTAACCCCGCTCGGCCATAATGAAGACTATAAAATCCTTTTTAAGACTTTCCAAAGGTCCTACACGGTGCAAAGTATGTGTCATTGTTTAGTCCTCCTTTACTAATGGGCGCCCTAGACCCAGGTTTGTCTTGGCATTTAGGGACATCCATACACCAAAATCCTTGATAATTTTCTCATGGGGAACGCTCAAATCGGGATTACATCTGCTTGCGATATCTACGCTAAAGATGCAATTTACCTCTTTTTGTATCTCTTGTAATGTTTTTAAGACAGCAGGAACCTTTTCAGGCAAAATGGCGAATTCCAAAATAGCAGAGAGTACTTTCTCATTGAGAAGCTCTTCTTTAAATTTTCCGACCTTCGAATCAACCATCATGGCTGTCACAGGATTAATATGTTCAAATTCCAGTCCATGTTTTGCCAAGACCATTGCTACTTTTTCAGCATCATAAATCCATACACCAGTTATTGGTCGTCCAAGTTCAACTGCCATGCCAATCCAGCCCCTCTTAAATCGACCTGTTACATCATTAGTTTTTATCTCTGCAGTCCCCCTGCCAGGAATACCGGTATTGGGTGCAACCACATAAGGGTCACTCATGACAGCCCTTATAATTCTTGGGTATTCCATTTCTTGTTGATATATAGCCTCGGTGGGGCACTCACTTCTGCGTAAGCAGTTCCCGCATTCAACACATTCAGCAAAGTCAATTTCCACTACTCCCTCTTTTTCTTGAATGGCTTCAACAGGACAATAAATAATACAGTTGCCGCAATCAATACATAAATCCTTATTAATCTTCACTTTATTACCTCCTACCTTTCTTCTTTACTTGCTTGAAGATTTCTACCGTTTTCAGGTACAACCTTTAAAAATAAATGAAATAAATAATAAATTAATTTAAAGGAATTTAAAGCAACACTTTAAAAAACTGCCTTTAGGACAATAAGAAAAGTATGCCAACTGGCATACTTTTTTGACTTTTAATTTATTTTTGATTTTAACTAATTTCTGTTTCTCTATTAGCCAGGCGCCTTTGGAAGGTTATAAAAACAGGCAAGGGAATTACAATCCAGCCTAGGCTTTTAACCAGATTGTTTTTTGCCCGGTTAATTTGCCTTTCTTTTTCCGCCTTAACTAATGCCTCGTATCTAACCTGCAGCTCTTCCTCGGTGAGTTTTTCGCCTTCTATTTGCTCCTTGTCACCAGGATAACCCCAGCGCCGAAAATCCTCATATGATTGGTGATAGGGGACAGGGGCTATAATATCTGCCAATGCCATAAAACCTGCTACACTTCCACCAATTGTCATCATTAAAGTAGCAAATAACACTAAATATATATACACGCTTTTCATCATCTCTTGCCCTCCTTTTTCCGGAACCTGTTTAATTCCTGCAACTACAAATACCAAGACAGCTGCAACTAAAAATGGGATAACTAAAACTGAAACCATAACACTCATCTCCATCATCTCTTCTTTTATTATTTGTCTTGCTAGTATAGCACAATACTTTAGACGAAAATAGCGTAGGAATGTTCCCCTTCTTCTTGATAAAATTTTATTTTTGAGTAAAAACTAGCTAATGAAAAAAGGAGGAAGCTATGCTAAGACCAATAATCCCTATGGAACCAAAAAGTAAAGAACCTAATCAAATTCCCGCTTCAACGGAATGGCTGACCCAGGTAAAGTGGGATGGAGTACGTATCTTAACTTATGTTGATGGTAAAAATGTTAAACTTTTTAACCGTAAGATAAATGAAAGAACTCTCAATTATCCCGAGCTTTTGGAGACAAAAACATATTTGCAGGCTTCCTCAGTTATTCTGGATGGAGAAATAATAGCTTTGGGGAAGGACGGTAAACCTTCCTTCCATGAGGTAATGAAAAGAGATAGTATCCGAAATGAAGAAAAGGTTGAGAAGGCCAAAAAATCCGTACCTGTCACCTATATGATTTTTGATGTGCTATATTATAACGGGGAATGGATTAACAACCAACCACTTAATGAGCGTAATAGAATATTATGGGATATCATCAAACCTCAACAGCACATTCAGCTGGTAACCTCCCATGACGATGGCAAATCATTATTTTCAACAATAAAAGAGTATGGTATGGAAGGTATCGTGCTGAAAAAAAAAGATTCTCCCTATCTAATTGGAGAAAAAAAGGATTATTGGTTAAAAATAAAAAATTACCAGGATGTAGTAGCGGTAGTTGGCGGATATACCGTTAATGGACCTGCTGCCAATGCTCTTCTTTTAGGACTTTACGACCAGCAAGGCAGGCTTTGGTATATTGGTCACGCCGGGACCGGGAGGATAACCCAGGAGGAGTGGAGGATGCTCACCCAAATCCTCCAACTCAACCAAATAGAATCTTCCCCATTCGTTAACTATACGACTATCCATCCCAATTCTTTCTGGGTAAATCCCCAGCTTACCGTAAAGGTTAAATTTGCCGAATGGACACCGGATAAAGCCTTGCGCCAACCCAGTATCGAAGCCTTTGTAAACATTCCGCCTAATGAATGTCTTTTTTAGTAGTCAAAGTGGCTACTCTTCATTATAATCATCCAAAAAGGAATAAGTCTGACCTTCCTTCTTCCAGCCTAATATACAATCCATCTGGACATTTTGTGTTGCTCTAAAAATAGATTTTTCAACCTGGGCAAAATTAATGTTCAAATCCTTTATTAAACTTTTTATTTCATACCGCTTATTGCCAGTCTTTTCAGCAGCTACCATACAAGAACAATTCATAGGGCTGATTCCACTCTCCATGATAAACTTTTCAATGTCGTTTTCATGAATATAGTACATAGGTCTTATAAGCTCTAAACCCTTGAAGTTCTGAGATTTCAGCTTGGGCATCATTGTCTTGAAGCTGCCGGCACAAAGTAAATTTAACATAGTTGTTTCAATGACATCATTAAAGTGGTGTCCCAGGGCAAGCTTATTGCACCCCAGTTCAAGGGCTTTGGAATATAATGCCCCCCTGCGCATCTTGGCACACATATAACAGGGGTAATCATTGGCAATATCATCTACAATCTTAAAAATATCGGAATTAAATATAATTATGGGAAGGTCTAAGAATTCACAGTTGCTGATTAACAGTTCTTTGACCCGTTGATGATACCCCGGATCCATAGCAATATACTCCACTTCAAATTTCACAGGACCGTGTCGGTGCAGTTCCTGAAAAAGCTTAGCCATTAAAAGGCTGTCTTTCCCTCCCGATACTGCTACCGCAACTTTATCACCTTCATTAACTAGTTCATAATCTCTAATGGCCTTGATAAATTTAGACCAGATAGGATATCTGAACTTAGTAATTATGCTTCTCTCAATTTCTTTGCCAGGTTTTCTTTCACCAAGTGGTATTAAAAGGTCACATCCAATACCTGCAATCTTACTCATACAAAAACCTCCCTGCGGCTTATCTATAGGTGGGAATATTCCCTGTACACCAACAATTATACAAAAAGCTTAGAGGTTTGTCCCCTAAGCTCCTTGTACTATATTTTCTCTTATTGTCTTTTCACTCAGTTATAATAATTTTAATGAACACTTTCCTAGGACGTTCTCTCCAAACATAAGGGTGTAGCTGTCACCATCATTAACTGGACCAACACCCTCTGGAGTACCGGTAAAAATTATGTCACCTTCTCCAATTCCCAAATGCTGAGCATTAAAATCCAGCAGTGTCTGCAAATCAAAAATCATGTTTTTAATATTTCCAGCCTGCACCTGGATTCCATTCTTTAATAGGAAAAAATCTGTTTTCTTACACTGTTCAACCCCTGGGAAATCAATAAATTCACTGATTACAGCAGAATTTGGAAAGCCTTTTGCCAATAGCCAGGGGTATCCCTTCTTCTTTAAATCCTCCTGTACATCCCGAAGGGTAAGATCTAAGCCCAAAGCCATAGAGTCAACAATCTCGTCTACTTTAATTCCCTTTTCATAGGACCGGTTTATTCTAATTACCAATTCTGTCTCATAATGAATTGTCCCCTGATTTCCTGGAAGGACTATTTCCTGCCCTTTTGCCTCTACTAGTGCATGGCTAGGCTTCATAAAGAAAAAGGGAGAAGTAGGTACTGCATTTTTTAATTCCTGGGCATGAAGTACATAATTTCTTCCTACACAATAGATGTTTTTAATTGATTTCATAAGTATTACCTCGCTAATTTGGTTAGTTAAAGTTTTTATAAACATATATTCGATAGAAAATTATTTCCCCCTGCAATTAATAATTTTTCAGAATATTGACAATTCAGGTTTTATGTAGTATGCTACATACCAGGCAGAGAGGTGGGAAAATATGCTTAAAAGAACCACACTAAAAACCCAAGCCTACGATTTTCTGAAAAATGCAATCTTAAATGATGAATTTAAGCTAGACATCATTTATTCAGAGCAGTATTTTGCCGACCTCCTTAACATTTCACGGACTCCTGTCAGAGAGTCAATTCTGCAGCTTGCCCAGGAGGGTTTTGTTGATATTCTGCCTAACCGCGGCATCACGATCAGGCAGGTATCTGAATTAGAAATCAAACAGATGTTTCAGCTTAGAACAGCTATAGAGGGTTACTGTTGTAAATTTGCCGCAGAAAATATTAACACAGAAAAAGGTATTGAGCTTTTGCAAGTCCTTGAACAAAATATTGGAGATGAGGAAAAAATATTTCTTTCCAATGGGAAGCCCCTTGAGTACATGGATACGGATACAAATTTCCACCTGAATATTGTCCAATTTACTGAAAACAGCCAATTTATAAGTATTATGAGCAATCTCCGCTCGAGAATAAACCAGATTGGTATTAAAACCCTATATAAGCAAGGTCGTATGAATGATGCTCTTAAAGAACACAAGAATATTCTTTTTTATATCAAAAATGGTGACGATATAAACGCCTATAATGCAGCACAAACTCATTTTTTAAATGCCCAAAAATGTATCCTATCCAGCAACGCTATAAAAGAGTAATTTTCTGCCTAACAAGAGTAGTATGCTACATACTACTCCTAATATAACTACTTTTAATAAAATAATTCTAAGAAAGCAGGGTGAATTTTATGAAGATTACTGCCGTTGAAACTGTACAACTGCCACAACATCCACGGCATATCTGGGTGCTGGTGCACACAGACGAAGGCATTACAGGCATAGGCGAAGGGACTGATAAGCCTGAACTGACAAAAACAGCAATACATAATTTTTGTGCCGAAATTATTCTAGGCAAAGACCCTTTAAGGAATGAGCAGCTCTGGCAGACCATGTATAACAGTGCCAACTATACAGGCTATATGGGAGCTGAAATGAGGGCTATGGGCATGATTGATATGGCCCTTTGGGATATTAAGGGTAAAGCTGCCAATATGCCTGTTTATAACCTTCTAGGCGGGAAAAACCAGGAAAGCTTAAAGGTCTATAATACCTGTATAAGCTACGGAAATATTCGGGACAGAGAGCTATTCTTAAGCGATGCAGGAGAACTGGCCCAGTCACTCCTGGCTGAAGGTATTACAGCTATGAAGATTTGGCCCCTTGACGCATTAAGCGAAAAGTACAATGGTCAATATATTTCCCGTGATGCTATCAGAAAGGGTCTTGAGTCCTTCAAAAAAATTCGTGAAGTTGTGGGGAGCAAAATGGAAATTGCCTTTGAAGGACATTCCTGCTGGAATGTTCCCATGGCTATCCGTGTAGCCCAGGAGTTGGAACAGTATGACCCTATCTGGTTTGAAGACCCAATCCTTGTTGATGATGTCAGCAGCTACAGATATCTCAAGGAGAACATTAATCTGCCAATTCTGGCTAGTGAACGTTTAGTTACAAAGTTTCAATTCCGCAGTCTACTAGAGCAGAAAGCTTGTGATATAGTAATGTTTGACGTCAGTTATGTGGGTGGGATTACTGAAGGTAAAAAAATTGCGGCCATGGCCGATGCCTACCACCTGCCCGTCTCCACACATAACTGCGGCAGCCCTGTATTGACAATGGTTTGCGCCCATCTTCTAGCCAGTTGTCCAAATGCAACCCTAATAGAGACAGTACGGTCACTTTATAAAACTTATAGTGACACTATCACCGATGCCAAGGTGGATATACGTGACGGCTACTTATATCTAAGTGATAGACCAGGCTTGGGAATTAATATGAGGGACGATGTCCTTAACCATAAAGACACCGTACGAGTGCGCACAGAAGCCGTTAGAAACGACCAGATGTTTGCCATAGTTGGTGACCCCTGGGCCCAATCTCCCGGTGATGACAAAGCCGGAAAAATTGAAATAAAGGTAGAGTAAATTAAACAGCTGATTGAAGTTGCACTGCTTCAATCAGCTGTTTTTTAACTAAAACTTTTATATTGACTGACAGGCGAAATCCTCGGAAACGAATGTATTATATAATAGAAATAAACCTTTCTTATTATTTATATAACAATTATTTAAAAAAATAACTGATTTTTCTGAAACTTTTTTCCCAAAATGGGGTATAATGATTTTAAAAGGGGTGATAAGTATGTATGCATTTCATGTAAAGCTTGTGGATACTAACGGCGTCGTTTCTCCCGATAAGGTTTTTTATGATAAAGTCGAAGCGGAAAACTATGTCACGGAAAAAGAAAAAAGTAGTACGGGGTGGGAACTGCAAATATTTACTTACCCAGTAGAGAATTTAAATATATAATAAAAAAGCAAGTCAAATTCGGGGACGGTTCTTGACTTGCTTTTTTTGATATCCTATCCTGTATATGTTGTACAGGTCCCCGCGAATTGACTATTATACAATTCTGCATAGAAGCCTTTTTTCTTCAATAGTTCCTGATGATTTCCTTGTTCAACAACCTTCCCATTATTCATAACAAGAATTAAATCTGCATGACGAATAGTTGACAGCCTGTGGGCAATGACGAAACTTGTTCTTCCTTTCATCAATTCTGTCATTGCCTTTTGGATATGTACTTCTGTCCGGGTATCCACACTGCTGGTTGCCTCGTCCAGGATAAGGATGGAGGGGTCTTTTAGCATGGCACGGGCAATGGTTATAAGCTGTTTTTGACCTTGGGATATATTGCTTGCCTCTTCATTGATAATAGTATCATACCCCTCTGGCAAGGTCCTGATAAAATAGTCAGCATGGGAAGCTTTAGCGGCTTTAATAATTTCTTCTTCTGTTGCATCTTCCTTACCATAACCTATGTTATCCCTGATACTTCCATTAAACAGCCAAGCATCCTGAAGAACCATCCCGAGGAAACTTCTTAGATTTTGACGCTGTAATTCTGCAAGATTAACCCCATCAATTGTTATCCTGCCACCATTTACTTCATAAAAACCCATCAATAAATTAACAAGGGTAGTTTTCCCGGCACCGGTTGGTCCAACAATAGCCACAGTTTGTCCTGGCTGAACATCAATATTCATACCTTCAATCAGAGGCACATTCTTTTTATAGCTAAAACTTACATCCCTAAAGGTAACCTCACCCCGGGGCAATTCAATTACCTTTTTGAAAGAATCCCCTTCCTCTTCCTCTCCATCCAACAACTCAAATACCCGCTCAGCTGAAGCAATTGTAGATTGGAGAATATTTGCTATATTTGCTACCTGAGTTATTGGCTGGGTAAACTGCCGTGAGTACTGAATAAAAGCCTGAACATCACCTATGGCAATCCGTTGTTGAGTTATAAAAATTCCTCCAACAACACTAATTAATACATATCCAATATTATTAATAAAATTCATTAACGGCATAATAATGCCCGAAATAAACTGAGCCCTCCAACTAGCTTCATAAAGCTGGTTATTAATTTGATTAAATTTTAGGACGGTTTTTTCTTCATGACCAAAAGCTTTCACTATGGTATGTCCCGTATACATTTCCTCCACATAACCATTTAAATCCCCTAAGAGTTTTTGTTGTTGGGCAAAATGCTTTTGAGAACGGGCAGCAACCATTTTAGTAAAAATAATGTAAAAGGGTAAGGTGGCAACTAAAATTAATGTCATAACTGGACTAATTGAAAACATCATTAAAACTATTCCAAGCAGGGTAGCAACCGAGGCGATAAATTGAACCATACTTTGCTGCAAAGTGGATGCGATATTATCTACATCATTAGTTATCCTGCTTAATATTTCACCGTGGGTATGGGTATCAAAAAACTTCAAGGGAATTCGTGATAATTTTTGGTTAATGGCATTGCGCATATCAAAAACTGCAGTTTGTGCCACACCAGCCATTATATATTGTTGGATAAAGCTAAAAAATGCACTGCAAAAATACAGCAAAGCTAAAATTAAAATGATACGGTATATATAATTAAAATCTATGCTTGCACCCGGTACTTTGTTTATCTTCTGGAGGACTCCTTCATAAATTTTTGTGGTTGCTAGACCCATTATTTTGGGGCTGAGAATGCTAAAAGCCGTACTTAGAACAGCCATCAATATGACAAATAACATCCTGTATCTATAGGGTCTTAGATAAAGCACCAGCCTCTTTAATGTCCCGTTAAAATTCTTTGCCTTTTCTACAGGCATTGATAAACTGCGTGGACCAGCCAAAGACCCAATCCCCAGCCTTTTACCTACTCTATAATTTTTGCGTTCATGGTTCATGCCAATTCCTCCTCAGTTAGTTGGGAGGTTACTATTTCCCTATATATATTGGAGGTTTTCAATAACTCACAATGGGTGCCAACTCCTACAATTTTCCCTTTGTCTAAAACTATAATTTTTTCTGCATCCCAAACAGTACTAATCCTTTGAGCAACCAGAATCATTGTGGAATCCTTTGTCGCTTCTTTTAAAGCCTCCCTTAGCTTTGCATCTGTTTTATAGTCAAGGGCAGAAAAGCTGTCATCAAATATAAATATTTTAGGTCTTTTGACCAGTGCTCGTGCAATAGATAAACGTTGTTTCTGCCCTCCTGATAAGTTATTGCCGCCTTGGGCTATAATTGAATCAAAACCATCTGGCAGTTGTTTAATAAATTCCAAGGCCTGGGCGGTTTTAGCCGCTGCTTTTACCTCCCCATCTGAGGAGTCTTCCCTGCCATATCGAATATTATCTGTTATGGTCCCGGAAAAAAGCACTGCTTTTTGCGGAACGAATCCAATCTGTGATCTGAGTTCTGCCTGGGAGAGTTCCCTAATATCTATTCCGTCAATTAAGATACTCCCTTGATCTACATCGTAAAAGCGGGGTATAAGGTTGATTAATGTTGATTTCCCTACGCCGGTTCCTCCTATTATTGCTGTAGTCTGACCCGGTTTAGCAAAAAATGAAATATTATTTAAAATTGGTTCTTCCGCTCCCGGGTAGCTGAAGGTAACATTCTTAAACTCTATTGTCCCTATTAATTTAACTGGGTGTGACACCTTCTCAGGGTTTTTTATTTCACTGGTTGAAGATAGGACCTCGTTAATTCTCGCAGCTGAAACAGCTGCACGGGGAATCATTATGAACATCATGGAAACCATAATCAAAGAAAACATAATCAACATTACATATTGGATAAACGCCATCATATCCCCTATTTGCATATATCCATTTTCAATTCGAATACCCCCAAACCAAATTACAGCAATTGTTGTAAAATTCATTACCAGCATGATAGTTGGCATCAAAACCGCCATAATTTGATTTACTTTTATTGAAATATGGGTTAAGTCCTGATTGGCATTATAAAAGCGTTTTTTCTCATACTCCTCACGGTTAAAGGCTCGAATTACCCTAACGCCATTTAAGCCTTCCCTGGAAACAAGATTCAGCCTATCCAACCTCAGTTGTATCTGTTTAAAGAGGGGAAGTCCTTTGCGGGCCAGGATGAAGGTCGTAATTGCGAGTACCGGTGTCACAAGAACAATAACTAATGACAAGACAGCATCCTTTGAAACAGCCATTATAATTCCACCTATAAACATCAACGGGGCACTTACCATCATCCGTAATGTAACCATTAAAACACGTTCAATTTGTATAATGTCATTTGTTGTTCTGGTTATTAAAGAAGCGGTGCCGAGCCTGTCGAATTCCCGGAAGGAAAAGTTTTCAACTTTGCTAAAGACCCTATCCCGTAGATTTTTACTAAAGCCCATTGCCACCCTTGATGAAAAGTAGCTGGCTGCAACAGTACAAACCATACCCGCGAAAGCAACCAGTAACATATACTTTCCTACCCTTAATATATACTGTGTATCACCTTGGATAACGCCAATATTTACGATATCACCCATTAGAGTTGGTAAATAAAGCTGGGAAAGGGATTGGAATAAAATTAATATTAAAACAAAAATAATCTGAGTTGTGTAATTTTTTAATGAACTAAAAAAATTTGACAAACCTCTCTCATCCCTTATCTTATCTTATAAATATCCTTTTATTAAGCATACAGTAGTGTCCCTGTTTTGTATACTCAGCGGAGGTAATATATAACGTGCCCGAATCTGCTCTTTTGTTCTATAAATTTTATTTATAATTGGGTCCTTATAAATTAAATAATAAATTAAGGTTTCGACAAAAAAAATCAAATTCCCCAAAGGAAAAATGATGAAATGTATCTAATAAAGAGGGAAGTTATTTCTAATTTTGCAGGAAGGGGTTCTGCTAGAATTAATGCAACCATTATTTTGTCTTAAACATAATTCTGGAAAAGTCACTTGTTTTATTCTATTTTTTTTGCTGATTTTTATCCTCAGCTTTATAAACTATCTTTTATTCCATACTATTATAGAACTGGTACGCATATTGATTGCCTTTGGTATAACTGCTATTGCTTTCCACCTAAACTATATGGCACGAAATGATGATCTATTAAGTTTATTTGGCATAGCTTATTTTTTTATTGCCATTTTCGACTTGCTTCATACCTTGGCTTATCAAGGAATGGGTGTATTTACAGGTAATACGGCAAATCTGGCAACACAGCTTTGGATTACTGCCAGATACATGGAAAGTTCCGCCTTTTTTTTGGCAACACTTTATATGTACAGAACAGTTAATACAGCTAAAATTATTGCTCTTTATACCGTTGCCTCCTCTTTCCTGCTATTTTCTGTATTTTCGGGTTTATTTCCTATCTGCTACGACCCGATAACTGGTCTTACCCCTTTTAAAATAATCAGCGAATATTTAATCTCCATTATTTTCATCGTATCAGGGATATTAATTTATAAACATAAAAGTCAGCTAAACACTAATTTATCCCGTTATCTCCTCTTAGCCTGTATTACTACATTTATTGCCGAGTTATCTTTTACATTCTATATTTCTGTCTATGGCATATCAAATATGATTGGTCATTTATTCAAATTGATTTCATATATCTATATTTATAAAGCCTTGATCAAAGTAAAATTGGAGGAGCCATATGAACAGCTTCAGTTGTTAAGCGAGAAGTTAAGACAAGAAATTCTGGAAAAAAATAAAGCATTAGAAATTAAGTCTAAGACAGAACATGAACTGCAAAAGATTTCAAGGCTGCAGTCAATTGGTAATTTAGCAAGTGGAATTGCTCATGATTTTAATAATATCCTTACTATTATTATGGGAAATGCCTCTCTGGCAAAAAGGTATATTACAGTTGATAAAAAAATTTACGACAGGCTGTTGGAAATCGAAGAAGCATCCAATCAAGCTAAGGATTTAGCCAGGCAGTTATTAACCTACTCCAAAGGCGGAGCACCGATTAAAGAAGTTGTTGACATAGGCAATTTAACAAGAGAAAGCCTATCCTTTGTGATGTCAGGATCAAATATAAAAAGTGAGTTTTTATCCCCTGCAGAGGATATATATGTGGATGTAGATTCCGGTCAGTTTAAGCAGGTAATTAATAATTTAGTGATTAACTCCATACAGGCTATGCCCGATGGTGGTAAGATTTATGTTAGCTTTGACACTTTATTTATAGATTCAAAAAGCGGGATACCTTTAAAGGAAGGCAGATATGTACAAATTGCAATACGGGATGAAGGAGTGGGAATGACAAAGGAACAGACGGAACAAATCTTTGACCCATTTTTTACAACTAAAAATGATGGGCACGGTCTCGGTTTGACTACAGTTTATTCCATACTTGAGAAACATGACGGGTACATAACATTGGACTCACAACTTGGAGAAGGAACAGTCTTTTATATTTATCTACCCATATCTACCGAAAAAATTAAGAATCATAACACAAAAGCTAATACCAGTATTTTAGCTAAAACTTTTATTGGTAAAATACTCGTAATGGATGATGAGGAACTTATAAGGAAATCTTTAGGAAATATGTTGATTTATTTAGGTTACCAAGTTTCCTATGCAAAAAATGGCGACGAAGCTATCACATCATATCAAAATGCAACAGATTCCGGTTCAGCTTTTGATTTAGTAATTTTGGATCTGACTATCCCTGGTGGATTAGGCGGTTATGAAACCAATAAAAAATTGCTAGCCATAAATCCAGGGTTATTATCCATTGTTACCAGCGGTTATTCTGAAGACCGGCTTTTATCTGATTATGGCAAATACGGATTCAAGGCTTTTCTTAAGAAACCCTATAAGTTAGAAGACTTATATAGTATTTTAAAACATTTAGGTTTCCCCAGTGTAGGAAATGCAATATAAATAAGTCTTGGTGCCTCTATTAAGGGTTTTAGAGAAAAATGTCCGGATAATGGGTATAACTAATGAATAAGAGTGCTATAATAGGAATAAACTTTTCTTATCTTATATATAACAATTTTTTAAGATAATTAACTGATTTTTCTGACATTTTTTCTTAGAATTAATGTATAATATAATCAAAGGGGTGATAAAAATGTATGCATTTGTTGTAAAGCTTGTGGATACTAATGGTGTGGTTTCTCCAGATAAAGTTTTTTATGATAAACAAGAAGCAGAACAATACGTTACAGAAAAAGAAAAAAATAGTACTGGTTGGGAACTGCACATATTTACTTACCCGCTTGAAACCCTTAGTTTATAAACCTCTTACCTATAAATTGCGGCAAGCTATCTTAGCTTGCTTTTTATTTTGTTTTCATTTCACTCTTTTTTATTTTTGCCCTTTAGATATTCAATATGATAATATTTAAATAATAATAATTAAAGTACTAAGGAGCTGGCATAATGAACCTTTTAGGAAGTTGTAATACCACCGGAATTGGCAGTCTGCCACTGGATGAAATTTCGTCAAGTCATGATTTAATAAAAAAAACCTTCCCTCTAATTCCCCATTGGCCCCAATTACCCAGACTAGGTGAAACAGAGGGTTTTATTAACCAATATTTAACCCCATTAATAAATATGGGTTTAATTAAGGTAGAAAAGGGCAAAAATCCCTACTTTGACACAGACAGAGCAGATTTTACCGATTTGCTGACAGAGTTTTACACACTTTATTTGGAAGCAATAGAAGACAATGAAGCCTCCCTAAACCGTTTTGGTTTTGCTGAGGGCTCTGCTCAAGGTTTTTACTCCTTCTTGAAAAAGGCGCAGGAAGGCTTCTATGCCGGGGCTGGAATTTTAAAGGGTCAGGTCAGCGGTCCTATTACTCTGGGTTTACAAGTAACAGATAGTAATAGGAAAGCAAGTTTTTACGATGACCAATTGCGTGATGTCTTGACAAAAACCCTTGCCTTGGCGGGAAAATGGCAAAGCAAAAAACTTCTGGAATTAGGTTTGCCGGTAATAATCTTTATTGATGACCCGGGGCTTTATTCTTTAGGTCTTTCTACACATATTACTATAACAAAAGAAGGAATCACCAAAGAACTGAATGAGGTTATTGAGGCTATAAGTTCAACGGGTGGACTTGTGGGGAGCCATACTTGTTCAGGTACCGAATGGCCTCTATTATTTTCCCTGGACCTGGCAGTAGTAAATTTTGATGCATACGAATATTTTCCTTCAATGAGTGTTTACCCGAAAGAAATTAGTGAGTTTTTGGCAAAGGGCAAAACCTTATCCTTTGGGCTTATCCCAACATCGGAAAAGCTTTTACAAGAAACTCCAGCCAGTTTGGTTAAGTTATTCGAAGAACAGCTAACTATCTTAGTACAAAAAGGCATCAACAAAGAGACCCTTTTAAAACAAATACTTATCACACCAAGCTGTGGTACGGGAAGTTTGACAGAAGAATTGGCTGTTTTAGTTTATAAAACTACTGCAGAAGTAAGGGATATTATAAAAGAAAAATATAATCTTCAATAAGTAGTAGTCGTAGGAGGTAATTAAAATGCCTGTGTGCAGTGTATGTGGTAGTAAGCAATTAGGACAACAAGGCACAGAAGGTCTTACAGAAAGGCAAAAAGCTATTTTCAACTATTTAGAAAGTAAAAATGGCGCAACATTACAGGAAATGCTGCAGGAGTTTAAGATTTCCGAAACAGAATTGCGCAAAGAATTTGCCGTCCTCAGGCATTGTGAATTAGCAAAAGCACAAAAAAGGGATAATGATGTTATCTTTGTAGTATGGAATTATCAAAGTAATTAATGCAAATACCTAATAGTAACCCTCGGATTTTTTATCCGGGGGTTTTATGATTTACTGCCGATACATACTCTAATCCAGCTAATTGTCGGATGCTTACCGCCAAAGCTCCCAGTAAACGGTGATACCCTTGGATGTTCATGAAATTACTACCTTTCGTTAGAATTTATTGAGTTATATCTAGCTTCCGCTTCTTCTTCATCAATAAACCATTGGATGCCTTCAGTGGACATCTCACTGTTAAAAGTGTGTATTAAACCATTCTTTATTATCTCTTTTCCCCAGGCTACAAAAAACTGGGCAGGGGAGTTAACAGGATTTACTCCTGTCCCAAAATAAACTGTAATTCCATTGACCTCTTTTTGCTCAAGAATATTGGCATGAGTCATGCCACAAGAATTTTTCATCTGCCTTCCTCCTCAAATTAACCTATACTTGAAAAAGATTAATTATTATTATCTAAACAATATCCTGCAAAATTACAAACCGGCACATTATGGTGTGCCGGTATTCTTTCTGCCTCTTATTTACCCTTTTTAGACTGCCATGCATTTATTAATAGTTCTACTAATGTCAATAGTGCCGTCAAGAACCAAATTAATAAATAAATTTGCCATTACAGGGTCAAATTGGGTTCCAATACTATTTTTTATTTCATTAAGGGCAGCATTGATACTAAGTGCTTTTCGATATGGTCGGTCTGAAGTCATGGCATCAAAGGTATCTGTAATAGCTAAACATCTTGCTACTAAGGGAATATTCTCTCCCTTCAGACCTCTGGGATATCCGCTTCCATCCCATTTTTCATGATGTCCAATAACCGCCGGTATTACATGATTCAAAGAAGGTAAATGTTTAATTATAGTTATAGACATTTCTACGTGCCCTTTAACCACATTGTATTCCTCACCGGTTAGTTTGCCGGTCTTGGTTAAGATGTTTTCAGGAATTCCTATTTTTCCTATATCGTGTAAGAGAGCAGCTTCCTTAACTATTTCCAGATGTGATTTATCTAAACCAACGGCTTTTGCCAAGATTGTAGTATATTCTGCAACCCTTTGGGAATGACCGAAGGTATAATGGTCCTTGGCATCAATAGCTGCTGTAAGGGCATATACCGTAGCTATATAAGAGGGCTTATTGATTCTTTCCTCGATTTTCTCTTTATTACCAGAGGCTTCAGCATTTGGAGTATAGATAACCGTTTGATTTTTTCCATTGTTTTTGGCATTATACATAGCCCAATCAGCCCGTTTTAAAAGTTCCTCAGCATTGGGGGCAGCATGGGGGAAGGTACAAACTCCTATGCTAGCTGTTAAGAACCGCTGGGTTACATCAGCACTATTAATAAAGGTATTCTGAATTTCAAGCCTAATTTTTTCTGCTATTTCAAAAGCCTTTTTGGAATCATGATAAGGTAGCAGTATGGTAAATTCCTCACCACCATATCTGCATATAATTCCTTTTTCGCCAACAACCCGCTTTATGATGGAGGAAACTGTCTTTAGTGCTTTATCCCCTTCAAAATGTCCATATAGATCATTAAACAATTTAAATAAATCTAAGTCCAGCATCAGTAGGGAGATCTCCCCAGGTCTAATTCTTTCTATCTGCTCTGAAAGTGTTCGGCAGAAATAACCGTGGTTATATAGCTTGGTAAGGCTGTCGGTAATCGATTCCAGCTGGGCACGGGCAAAAAGCCTGGCATTATCAATGGCAACAGCACTTGATGTCCCTAAATAAGTAAGCAAATCCAAGTCATCCAGTAAATAGGCGGTATTATTTTTCTTTTTGGTAAGCATTATCATGCCAATTAGATCATTTCTACTCCTGATGGGGGTAATAACTTCAATACCTAATTCATTTATCTCTTTCTTTTCCGACTCCCACATTGATTTAAAATGGGGAAGATAAAATAATTCCCTCCTGGAAAGACTGGCGTTATTATTTATAAACCACTTAGTAATCGGGTTGCCCAGAGAAATCAGAAAATCGGTTTTATGTAATTTAGAAGATGAGTAAAACACATAATAATGTTCTTTTTCTTCATGTTTCAAAAGCACAAAAACATCTTTTACGGGAATGGCAAGCTGAATAGCCTCAGTCAGCTCTTTGGCAATATTATTTAAATCCAGGTTATTTGAAATGCTTGTGCTAAAGTTTCTTAAAGCCTGCCGCTGCGTATACTCGGACTTATAGAAAATTCTGTCCACCAGCCGACCTGTAGACCTATACAAGGGTTGGAAAAGCAAAGCAATAATCAAGGCTAAAAGTATTGTAGCATAGGGTACCAGATTATAGTTCCCTAATTGCTGCTGGAATGTAAAAACAACATAAACGTAAAAAGCTGTAATGAGCAAGGTCAATCCCCAGTAAACAATACCTTTAGTCAAGATAAAACGCAGCTCCAGCATACGGTATTTATAAATTGCAATTATGATAAAAAGTGCATTTACAAAACAGGCTAAAATGTCTACGGGATACTTTCCGATAGCCGGAATAACATTCAGAAGGGACCCTATGAACATTATCACTACCCCGGTAGTAATTAATCCCAGCTGACCATAGGTGGCATCCCCTTTGTTTACCTCTTTCCTTGTTTTCAAGATGATTGCAAAAATCATGGAAAACATTAATAAAAACATAGGATAAGCCATATAACCCAGTGAATATTCAAATTCAACGGTTCGAATTTGCTGAGAGTTATAAACTATTGTAGTAGTAATTACATTAGCATCGGTTACAACATAACCTAAAAAATTTATTATCAGACTTGCAACCGCTAAAGATCCCCAGATAATTGTATTAAATATCTTTAAAGAATTAGTAAAGACTGAAACAAAGCAATAAAGTAAAAACGGTACAGCAATAGTCCCGGCAACCATTAATCTGTTCCAAAAGAGTACCCCGGGAGACAGTTGCAACTTCATAAATAACGACGATGCAGTCCAAAGAATTAATGCGGCTAAAACCGGCATAAACATCCTAATAAGTTTATCCTTCTGCGAAACAATGAAAAAGAGCATTAGTAAACAATAGGTTGTCAATGCAACTATAGGAACTACCCAAAAAAATATTTGTGTAAAAGGCATTAATTCACCTCGTTTCTACTCTCCACGGACTATTTTCAAAACCTCTACCAAATCAAAATGGGACGGGTTCAGCTTTCTAATACTTCTGCCCAAGGACTCAGAAAAGCGACTGATTGTTCCTGTAGGAATAATTGTTACCTTAAGGGGGTCCATCCCCAACAGAGACTTCAAATTGTTAAAATCGGTATCAACATAACGGAAATAAATAGCCAGATGTTCTTTTATAATATCCTTAGTCAAGGCACCATGTGCTCCGGCTTCCACATATAGATGCAATAAGGATCTCTTGTGTTCATCAAATTCCTTAACTGCAAACCAGTCATTTATATCAAGTTTAGAAAGTTCAATAGCCTGACTTATAGTAGCTTCTGAAATACGGGTAAAACCGGCAATATCAATAAACCTAGGATCCCGGTCAACATATGTAAACAGAGGAAGCTGAATATCATCTTCTTCATCATTGAAGGAAAGGCATTTAAATATGTCACCGGTCCTATAGCGGGCAAAGGCTCCCCCTTTAAAATTGGAAATAACCAGCTCATATTCAATCCCGGGTCGTATTTCATCTAGCAGATATGTTTTAGGAGTGTACAGTGGATTCTCCAGATTTTTTTCCATCTCTGAATACGGAATAAACTCATAGAAACATATATCCGGAAAAAAAACCAGACCTTTTTTGTCCCATGCTTCAGTGGCTATGCAGGTAGACTCTGTCCCGCCGAAAATCTCCAGAGGCTTAACCCCCCAATAATATTCCATCTTCTTTTTTAGATTGGACGAATCTGTTCCGGAACAGACAAGACCTTTGAGCTTCCAGATATCCTTTGGTAAGATGGGAGTCTTAGTTTCTTTACTTTTTATCCAAGCTTTGAGCAAGCGGTAATTCATTGCAATTGAATTCTTCAGAACGGAAAATTTCTTGCCCGAACCCCCACCCGCTGCAAAAGAATCACCTATTTTGACTATTATACTGCTCAAACCAAAAAATAAGTCTATGCCTTTTTGTAAGCCCAGTTGGAAGCCAATCTTATTTCGTTGGCCAAAACTCATTTTCTCTGCTTCTTCAATTGAAGGCAGGAAATTAACCGCCATACTATTGGCAATAAGATGAGGCACCAAGCCTGTAAGGTAAGGAAGAGGTGCCATGCCGTAGAGGAAATTTTCCCCTCCTCTTAGGGTAAACTCACCTTTCTTGCTGCTGGTAGCAAGAATTATTATAGATATGGAATAGGCTTTGAGGCAGTTAATCATGCTGTCGGTATAAGGTGCAACTTTAACCGGGTTTTTACCGCCTTCCCATGTTGTTTCAATCCACATTACAGGCTTTGCCGGCAGTACCGACTCCATTTTCGGCAATAAGAAATCTGCATAGTCTTCATATTTGGTAAGGGGCACCAGCTTTCTAAATTCATCTACAGTTGCTGGTTTGTGTCCCTTCATGATATGTCTGCCTAGTTCACAATTATTATATAGTTTTATCTGTTCCAGCATTAGTCGGTTTTGAATCTGCATGTAATCTGAAAGTGTAAGATCTAAAAAACCACAGTATTCCTGCCAGATTTCATCATATTTCTTTTCTCGGAATTTCCTATCCAAGTCCATGATGGCCTCCTATTTGATAGTAATAATACACTTCTTAACACTGCAAAGACTAGGTATTAGAAATGGAACCTTATCCTTATACCTTTCATAGCCTATCAAGGTTTTAGGAAAAAGCCATCGGTCTTGTACATAAACGTGGATAATATCCATAATAGTCCATACTAGCCCTGCCCACATCACCATAATTTTACCAGAGGCCAGCCACAAAAAGAGATAAAAGAAAAAAAACCAAAGTACACCGGGGTGACGACAAAGAGCATACATCCCAGTATCAACAACAGTGTTTTCCTTTGCTATTTCAAAATACGTCTTTCTAAATGGCAGAGAAAAAAATAAAGAATAGGGAATTAAAATTAGTGAAAAAAGTGATAATAAGTAGAAAAATACTCTCAAAACAATATTTAACTGAAAATCAGCAGAGTAGGATAATAAAACCCCTATAGTAGCAAAGGCTAATAATAAAACGCCTACTGCAAATAAGATATTAAGATTTTTATGCAGTAATAGCACTTTATTAATATCGAATATGTATAGAAAAAAAAAGGCAAGACAACCTATCAAAATAAATATCATATTTATCACCACAACAATAATCTTCAAAAACGGCTTTTTTGCCACAAATAAACTATTTTTTACAAATTATACTACATAATATATAATTTTGAATAGTATGTAAATTGAATTAGACTAAAGTATTAATTAAAGGTGGAAAAGCTAAGTAGCCCCAAAGGGTAATTAATAACCTTAATTACTCGTAAATCTTAAAAAACCACCTGCGGCGTGATTAATAATTTTAAAGCCGCAGATTAGAGGGATACTCTTCGAAATACAGTAGGAGGTTAAAATGAGCAACGTCTATGATTGGACTTTTCGCCAGATAGTTGAGAAAGCCGCCTCAGTTGAACCAACACCAGGGGGCGGGAGCGTATCTGCCATGACAGCCTGCTTGGGGACAGCCATGGTAGCAATGATTAGTAATTTAACTAACAGTAATGAAAATTATAGTGATGTGCATGATGAAGCAGCGGCTATAATAAAGAAAGCACATGAACTGATGACATCTTTAGAAAACCTTACCGTTAAAGATATGGCTGCCTTTCAGAGAATCATAGATTTGCATGAAATGTCTTACAAAACAGACGGGGGGAACACATTATTTAATGAAGAAATGCAAAGAGCCTATATATTTGCAGCAAAGGTGCCATTAGAGGTTGCTAAAACTTGTCTGGCTGCTTTAAAAATAGCCGAGGAAATATCCGCCATAGGATACAAGGAAGCCATCAGTGAAGCCGGGGTGGCAGCTTATATATGTGATGCGGCATTGAAAGGTGCTTTATTAAATGTAGATATAAATTTGCTTAATATTGATGATCAAGAATTAGTTGCTAGAATTACTAAGGAAAAGGAATCCCTTTACTTGCAGACCGAAGCCTCAAAAGAAAAAATTATTAGGATAGTTCAAGGAAAATTAGAAAGCAAACTTGCACATAATCCGCCTACCACAATTTAGCTTGAAATGCTTCACCTTGTAACCTCCTTAGACTTGTAATGCTTTTTACTTCCTATTGTAACCCTAGCCGCTTAAGCTTTTTCCACAAACCTGTCCTGGTGATTTTTAAATGTTTGGCTAGAGCTGTTTTGTTTCCGTTAAACTCCTTCAAAAGTCTGCTGATTTCCTCTTTCTCTGAAATTTCCGGATCATTTGCAGAATTTTTCTGAACCACAGGTTGCAGATCTTCAAATTTTATTATCTCATCGTTGGCGAAAACAAATGCCCAGTTAATGATGTTCTGAAGCTCACGAACATTTCCCGGATAATTATAATTGAGAAGAGCCTGCCTAGCTCCCTCAGATAATCGCTTCATAGGCTTTCCGCTCCGCCTTGCCAGTTCTTCCAGCATACTTTCCGCAAGCTCGATAATATCTTCTCCCCGGTCCCTAAGAGCAGGAATTTTTATTTCTATGCTGTTCAATCGGTAATATAGGTCCTCCCTAAACTGCTGGCTCTTAACCATTTCCTTCAAATTTCTGTGAGTTGCCGAAATAATTCTGACTTGGATAGGGATAGGTTTTTCCGAACCTATGGGTTCAACTTCTTTTTCTTGAATTACTCGCAGGAGTTTAGCCTGTAAATCTAAGGATAACTCTCCTATCTCATCGAGAAAAAGAGTTCCCCCATTAGCAAGCAGTATTTTTCCTGTTTTGCCACCCTTTAATCCTCCAGTAAAAGCACCTTCTTTATAACCGAATAGCTCAGATTCAAGTAAGTTATCAGGTATGGCTGCAGAGTTAACTACAATGAAGGGACCCTTGGATACCGGACTCGAACGATGTATAGCTTTAGCGAAAAGTTCTTTCCCCGTTCCTGTTTCTCCTAAAATTAGAATTGGAAATTCATACTGCGCCACTGCAACAGCTTTCTCTATGGTATCGCTAATTGTTCTGGAAGATCCGATAATCTCCTCAAAACCCAAAGGTTTGGCTGCTTTTTGCAAATTTGGCAGTGTATCAGGGTGTTTTTTCTTATCAGTACCTGCAACAGGAGTGCTCTGAGACATGATAAACCCCAGTTGTTCAGATGCCACTTTAAACAAACCCGCTATCCCCTTAGACATAGCACTTTCGTCAGAAGTAGCAGTTCCTAGGCATGCGATTATATTTCCTTGTGTATCCATAATGGGTGCATACAAAACTGCCGTAAGACCCTGACCCAATAGCTGACCCATAGGTTTATATCGAGTATCGGCAAGGTTAAACGCCAAAATACCCTTAGTTCTGGACATTTCAGAAAAAGGTAGATTCCCGATAGGAAGCCATTGCTGCAAAGTTGCAAGTTTTTTCCCAGCTTCAGCTATACAGCAGTACTTACCCTCCTGCTGGTTAACAAGGAAAAGACCTACTCTGTCAGTTTTAGCCAATTGGCATAGACTCTGGCAATAAGAATCAAAAAATTCAGTACTTGCCCTCAACTGCTCCATACTTGTTATGGTCTGCAGCAAAGTTGAGGTAGCCAAAGTATTATACTCCTTTTCCTGCTGCACCCCTGCAAGAAAAAATCCATGGGCAGCTAATTGAGCCAATTCCTGAATAAGAATAGCATCTTCTGGCTGATAACTTTCAGCATCCATACTTGCAAGCAGGATTGCGCCGATTAACCCATGATTAAAGATTATTGGGACACGGAGTACAGATCTAAATCCTGTTTGGTAAAGAAACGGATCTTCACTGAATCGAAATGTTTCCAGAGTAAAGTTCTCAGCAAGATATGGTTGCTGATTATTGAACAACCAACCTAAGGCCGAATCGGAAACCTCTTTATACGCCGATCTTATGACTCCCTCTATATCTACTCCAATGGAATACTCAAAAGTAAACCTTCGTAACGGTTGATGAATTCTGACAAGGTCAAAACGTTCGAAATGGACGGATTTCCTCACCCAATCCACAATAATATCAATAATAGCCTGAGGTGTCGTGGCGTAATTTGTCAAACTCTCCTCAGGAAAGAGTTGGGTATAACCTTTGTGAAGAATAACTAAATGCTTTGAACTGCCAGGAACCTGATAAAGCTTCAAGGTACCCTCTTGAACTGCTAAGCTTTTATCTAATGTCAACTTCTTGTCATGAAGGCTATTCTGAATAACTTTCTGCATGCAGTCGTTTATGCCCCATGTATATTCAATATTACAATGTGAATCTAATCTAAGGAATTTATAAAATTTATTTAATAACTCTAAATTCATTCAAGTTCACCCCTCTCCCTGTTAACTTGGTTTCCAAAGTTAACAGTTATGGTTCACACTATCTTACACCTAAAGCTTATTAGTTATTATACAGAAATTAATGCTTTATAATCAAGTATTCCTATAGATTTACTGTATATTAAAATTTTGTTAGCTTTGCATTAAGCATAGAAGCTTTCTAAAAATGATAAAGCACCGTTAACTAATCTTATAAAATAAGTTAACACCCTAATGCTTAAACCCGCTTAAATCAATGCATTTAGGCATGGCATGAGAATTGCTATAAAGATACATGCATTAATAAAATATTATCTTCTAGGAGGTTATGTGAATGAATTCTTATGTTAACGCAGTAAAGGAACAGTTGAAGGATTGGAGAATTGCAGCTTTAGTAATTGTCTTTACCGTAGCAAGGGTAATTTACGGATGGTCATGGTTGAAGTCGGGATGGGGAAAATTAGCGTGGTTAAGTGATGGAAAACTAAACTCAGCTGGAAAGATTCAAGCTATGATTACTAATATTGCCGGTCCTGAAGTTACTCGATTTGACCCACTTATGATTAACAAAATTTTTGCTTCAATTGCCCAAAACATCTTTCTAGGTATGCCAGGACTTACTGATGCCTTGGTCGTTGTATTCGAAATTGGAGTTGGTTTATCTATGATTTTTGGTTTCGGTCTATTCTGGTCTGCCTTAGTTGCCATGTTCATGAATACACAGTTTATGGCCGGCGCGTCATTCAACAACTTTGGTTATATTTGGACCAACGTAGCAATTATGAATTTCGCAAAACATGCGGAACTCTTAGGATTATCTGGATACTTAAAATTCATGGGGATTAATTTATTTAACTTTGTGCAATCTGAAGATAACCGGAGTGCTGCCACACAAAATAGCTAAATAAAACACGAAATTAAGTAAAAAGCCTAAGTTTTTACAACTTAGGCTTTTTAACCACCATTTTTATTTATCCCTATATTAATTGCTCCCCCTAAATTAAAAATGGCAGCCATTTTCATAGTATTTATTTTTTTCAATATTATCTAATGTAAAATGATCCCTTGGGCAGCCTATTACCTCTTCTAAACAACCAATTAATTCTTTACTTATATTTGCTAATTGAATTCTTTCCATTCCTCTAACTCTAATATGGGGCATGCCAAACTCTCCTTTAATTATTTTTCAAACAAAATACCATAGAAATTTTCACCTAAAGAAAATTTATCTATATTAATTAAGCTAATGTCCTGGCATATTTTTCCTATATTTTCCTCAGATATTCTATGGTCAACGGGGGGACCCATTGGTGTGGTTCTTTTATGGAATTCGATTATTAAAAGCTTCCCCTTTTCCTTTAATATTCGCTTTATTTCTTTCAACATAAACTGTTTGTCTTGAATCTCATGTAAAACCGTTACCATTATGACCATATCACAAGTGCCGCTTTTTAACGGCAAGACTTGCGAATCCACTTTTTTGATTTTAAGGTTCAGAATATTTCTCTCCGCGGCTCTCTTCTCTAATAATTCAATCATACTATCTGATATCTCAAGGGCAAAGATATCATTGCTGCTTATTTGGGCAGCAGGAAAAGAAAAAACACCACTACCGGCACCAATATCACACATTACCATGTTCTGCTTAAACCCCGCCCGTATTAATGTAGCCTCGGGGTTAAGCTCCGCAATTCTCGCGGGATTTTCAAATTTAGTTAATTTGCTATTAATCATTTACTCCCTTCCTCTCCGGTATTTTTACTAAGTGGGTAAGGCTGAATAAGCCCTCGTTTTGTTTTGAGTTTACTCAATTACCTTTCCGCGTAGTATTTATTAATAATTATTATATACCAATTTGATGATGTATAACTAAAAATTAATTCCATTGAAAACTCCGGCTAATAACCTGGTTTTTATTTTACTCTGTTCTTTTATTTGATTTTTTTACTAATTACCTATTAAAACGGTAGTATCTTCTTGATGGTCATTAAAAAGGACGCTAGTCTATGACCATTAGAGTCCAGATTGAAGACAAACCCGCTTTTTATACCGATAGGCATAAAAGCGGGTTTCTATTTAGTATCCCTTTGTTTAAATCCTGCTCTTAGTCCATTACTACATTTATTGTAATACTCCTTCCTGGCAGAACAAGAACGTGCTCGGCTTCGCGCCAGGATCTGGCATTGTTGAACCATTCTGACTTAGCTCTGCCGGAACTGCTTTCCTCAGGGGCAAATTCAAGCTTATAGCCCCCCGGTGCCAGTCCGCTTATTTCAAAAGATCCATCGACCTTACTCTCAGCCCCGGTAGGTATGCTGTATAAATGATCCGATAGCAGGAAGGCAAAAACGCTTAATCCTTGGAGAGGCAGTCCGCTGGCATTAGTCAACTTCCCTTTAACGGTCCCTGTTATACTGTCGTTTACAGGTGTTGGAGTAAGTTCCATGGCGGCATCAATATTTAGCAATCCGCTGGGCAGTAGGGTAATTACCTCTGCTTCACGCCAGCTTCTTTTATTGCCATGCCATTCGGGCAGGTATTTACCATGGGTTTCCGGAGCAAACTCCAAAACGTAGTTGCCAGGGGTAATATTTGTTATTGCATAGCTCCCGTCAGATTCGGTAATAGTGCCAAGTGGCGCTGTATTAAAATCTATGGGCTGGGGATATGCATAGACACTTATACCTGCAAGGTATTCCCCATAAGACCCTTTCACTCGACCCTTGATTTGTGCATAATAGGAATTCTGTGGAGAAGATGTAACAACGGAACTATCCAAGACCGCATTAGCAACCTTATCGTCTCCTTCTCCTAATAGGACGATCTGCGCACTCCGCCAGGAACGCTGATTGTCGTACCACTCGGGGAGGTAATTGCCGGGGCTGGATTTTTCAGGAGCAAATTCGATCATATACTCACCCGGCGCTAAGTCGCTAAAACTATAATCACCGTAATAATCGGTTATGGTTTCAATGGGATCACCAAAACCGGAAAGGGGAAATAAACAGACATAGGCCCCAAATACCCCTCCTTCACCGCCGCTGTCGCCGCGCTCCGTCAAGCGACCTGAGATTGTTCCGGTGGTTCTCCGGCGGGTCCCTGCAGCAGTGGTGGCATCAGCAGTAGGTCCAGTTCCACTCCAGTTACCAGCGGCATCTCCTGCCTCGACTCTGAAGGTATAGCCTGTTCCTTGGCTTAAACCTGTAACATTATATGTGTTTACATTTCCTAATGTATCAAGAAGTACATCATCCTTGTACACCCGATACCCCGCTACACCCACATTATCCTGAGCATTGGACCATGTGAGGGTAAGGGAGGTTTGAGTAAGGTCTGAAGCGGTTAGCGTACTACCCCCTGGCCAGGTGGGCGCTTCATTGTCACCACCAGGTGCTAAGTCTCCGAGAACCGTTAACGTAGTCTCATCTATACTTATTAGACCTGTAGCATCTGTAACGCGGAGTCTTATGGTATTCTTAGGCAGGCCTGTAACCGGATCCGCAATCTTTACACCCACTTCATTTAAAAGCGTTGACCAGCCGACATTACGATTTGGTCCATCAAAATCAAAATAATTACCGTCATCATTCATATCCCAGTTATAAGCCGTGAGGATATCCCCATCGGGATCACTGGATTGGCTGCCGTCCAACTGAAGACTGTCACCGTAGTTTATGACATAGGGACCCCCGGTATCAGCCGCTGGCGGATTCTGCTGGAGCTGAGTTCCTACAATTACATAGCTTATCTGGGCCTGAACATCGTAGCTTTGGGTTTCGCTTTCTACGGCGACTAGAAAATTTTGCCTGGCTGGATTGAACAGGGGCATGGGGTAATGAAGCATGTCGGCATCAACCTTGACCTCAAAATTGGTGTTTGCATCACCGGGCCCAGCAAGGGTCCCATCACTGTTTACCTGCTGACCATAGACATGAATCTTATCATTACGGCGGTCCTGCCACACAACTAGGAATTTCTTGGCTATAGGGTTAAATGCTGTCTTAGGCCATTCTTGACTATCCATGCCATTACTGATTAGAAAGTTGTCTTGAAGCAAGGACCCTGTGTTGGCATCTATGCGCTGCCCGTAGATATTAAACCCGGAGACATTACTATTACGCCTATCCTCCCAAACCACCAAAAATTGACCGTTAACGCCATCATAAGTAAGAGAAGGGGAACTCCTTTGATTTTCTCCCACGGAGATTGCCATATTGGTATCTTTGGCAGGTCCGAAGTTATTGCCGTTCTGATAGAGTATCTGACCATATATGTTTTTCATTGCAGTCCGCTCATCTTCCCAAACAACCAAGAATCTCCGATTGGCACTATCGTAAGCTATTTGAGGTTTGTATTGTTCAGATCCTTGAGTGCAAACAGGGAAATTACCCCCCACCAGATTTCCATTCAGGTCAATCAGCTGCCCATAAATGTCCCCGATGCCATTGCGACTGTCCCGCCATACCACCATAAAACGTTTATTAACCGAATCATAGGCAACTGCAGGGGAAAAACCTTTAAAATCTCCTTCTGTGATTTGAAAAATAATATTGTTCAATGTACCGTCAGGAGACGCTATCCTACCTACGATTACAGGATTATCCCAGAAGTTTTCCCTATATTCCCAGACCACCAAATAATGAGAGTTCCACCCATCATAGCCATAAGCTACAGCTGCATTGGATGAATAATCATATGCACCGGAGATGTTTAGTTCAGTCCCTGTTAAGACCCCATCCTTTGTAACAAACTGACCGTAAATCCACTTGTTCCAATTGATATCGCGCTTCTCATATACTGCTAAAAAGCGCTCCCCTGAGCTGTCATAGGCAATGGAAGGCTGGAAGTTTCCAGGAAAAGCGGCCATAGTACCATAAGCAGCAAAGGCTAAATGGACTGTATTCTCATCCAGAGGATTACTTCCACCTAACTCGCTTAAAGGAATAGCAAACTCATAGATCTTATGCTGATAACTAACACGATTAGTATAAGTAAAGCTTGGCTGACCCCACCTCTGCTCGGGGACAGAGACTTTAAACTCCTTAACTCCTTCTCGGGTTTTTACATAGACCTTGGCATAGTCTTTGTCCCCGTCCATGGTGTTGTCCGGAGTGGTATCAAAGATGACATACAGATTATGGTCATCATTGGTAACCCATGCATATATGTATCCAGAGGGATGACCGGACCCTGTTACAACGTATTCCTTCATAAAAGGTGCTATCTGGGCCACCTCTTCAATACTTCCATCAACTCTAATGCTGGTTCTTTGGGAATCCAATTTATAGCTGTAAAAGGAGGAGTCCTTTGTGATAGTTCTATAGGCGTTTTCATAGGGGAATTGGAAGGGTACTTGACTGATCCGTTCCCCCTCGATTCGTGCTGCGACCCTTAGGACACTCCCAGATCCCATAGAATTAAATGTTAGCTCCAAGCCCTCGGGCGCCATGGGAGTAACGTCATAATCATTAAGCTGGAGCTTCTTTTGAATGTCCGGGCTCCCGCCCCTGATGACAGAAGGTAATACCCCCCCCAGGAAAACCCTATCCAGGTGAGCTGCCCCGCCGCTTTTCTGGGCAAGGCGAATTTGCACTGGTGCTGCGGAGCCATTAATATACCGGCTTAAATCGAGACTCTCTTCCGTTATGCTATGACCAAAGACCAAACTCCCTGCTTCCTGCCAGCCCTCTGGGGTATAGATGCTAACTGCAAATTCACCGTTGACCCCTGACCCAGGGGACTGCCCGTAGACCTTAGGCTCTAACCCCGACGGCGGTAGGAGAAGGGACGCCACCAGAAGAACGATAGTTAAGCAAACTCGTACTTTTTTCATTAATCCACCCCCATATCAATTGAAATTTTCTCTGCAGACATTATGGGGTTACCAATCCTGGACCCTGGCTGCCGCTGATTCTTCTGCCATAGAAGATGGTCCAATTGCCCCTATTTCCATGGGAGGCTGACCACTGGCCCAAAAAGCTGTTGCCATCAGGTGTCAAGGTGATTTCAAAGTCTTTGGTAAAGTTGCTCTCGGACCAGCGTCCTGAGAGCCTTTCACCCGAAACCGCTGCGGTAACTGTACCGCTCCATCCTGGGTAAGATCCTGTTACCTGCGCACCGCTCTGGGTGAAGTTTACCATGCCCCAGTTGGTCTCCCAGGTTCCTGCCCAATTAGTCCGTCCCGTGAAATTATAACTATACTCCCCTCCCGTAAAATTCGAGCTGCCGGGAGTGAAGATATATCCCTGCCGCTGGGGAGTAACCTTATAGGAAACTCCTGAGGCAAAGCCGGTCTGCTTCCAGCTGCCATCGGCCCCCGTTACTACTGAGCTCGGTGCACTGTCGGAACCGTTGGTACGGCTAAAATTGAGAATTACTCCGGCCAGGGGAGTACCATTCTCGGCTGTTACCCGCCCGGCAACACTGTATGCTGAACCGGCTGTGAAATCGAGATTTACGTTGGAGGCTTTAAAATCCAGGTTGCCAGGATTGAAAACGGCATCATTTTTACTGGGAGTAACTTTATAAGTTGTTCCTGCTTCGAAACCGAAACAGCTCCATCTGCCCTCAGCATCAGTGATTACAGGCAGGGGAATTGTACCATTTCCGCTGACC
This sequence comes from Bacillota bacterium, assembly GCA_049323895.1. Taxonomy (GTDB): domain Bacteria; phylum Bacillota; class Peptococcia; order Peptococcales; family BICA1-8; genus JBMOKT01. Next base: position 34,968 of record JBMOKT010000032.1, read on the forward strand.
TGGCTAAAAGTCATGGTTACCCCTGCCAGGGGCTTACCATCAGCTCCGTTGACCTTACCCGAAACACTGTAGCCTTTGGTTACAGTGAAATTAACTGCTGTGCCTTCGTTGTTGAACTCCCCATAGCTGGGAACGATGGCCTGAGCGCCCTGTCCTACTTTAACCTGGGCGTTACCCCCTGCTTCAAGGGGTGTATAGACAGCATCGGCAGGAATGACAGGCATGGCCTGGTAGGTTGTGCCGCTAAAGAAGCCGGCTTGACTCCATTTCCCCTGGGCATTGGTCTTAACAGGCTGGGGAATCTGACCCTGATTGGACGTGCTGTTAAATGTTATCTCTACCCCCTGCAAAGGGTACTGTCCGTATCTGGTCTGCATCATTACTGTTCCTCCTGCTGTAAACCCAGGGGAACCGGTAAAATTTATAGTATTGCTGGTTCGGTAAAAATCGAGATAAGGTACGGCAAAAGCATGACCAATACTTTCGGGTGTGACCCGATAAGTAGTTCCTACACTAAACCCATGCTGTTTCCAAAACCCGTTGGCATCGGTAGTAGCCTTTTGCGGAATGGTGCCACTGCCGTTCACTTTGCTAAAGGTTAAAGTGGCATTATATACTCCGTTTCCGTTAGGTCCAACTACACGACCAGAAACCATATAGCCCGCAGCCGCAGTAAAATTCAGTTCTGTTCTTGTACCATTTACCAGAGCATAAGCAGGGCTGAAAGCTTGATTAAGCTTAGCTGGTGTTATGGTATAGGAGCTCCCGGGAACAAGATTGGTTTGAATCCATTTGCCGCTGGCATCGGTTTTAACTGGTTCTGGGATTTGTCCCTGTCCATTGGCAGGTGCAAAGGTAATTGTAACTCCTGCAACCGGCGCACCGCTTGAGGTAGTAACCTTTCCTGAAACGCTATAGCAGGCAATTGCAGTAAAGTCTAAGGCTAAGTTGCCCGAATCAAAATCCACATTTTCTTTGCTGAAGACGTAGGCTGACTTCTTAGGGGTTGCTTTATACAAATTACCAGGCTCAAAACCCGTCTGACGCCAATTACCATCGGCATCTGTTGTAACTTGCTGGGGAATAGCCCCTGTATCCTTTATACGTGCCCGGCTGAAGGTGATGGTTGCACCGGAGAGCGGCTTTCCATCGGCTGTAGTAATTCGCCCAGAGACAGCATAAGAAGTTCCTAGGCTGTTTAGGTAAATGTATTTGTCTTTAGTCCCGGCCGTTACATAATCACCCTTAGGGGTTACAAGTACCGATGAGGGTTTATAGTAATCAGCAGTCCAACCATGGCCGGGATCCTTACCTATGGTTGAACTCCATTCCTCGTTACCACGAGCATCGGTCTTAACTAATAGCAATTTGAGGCCTATAAAATCCGAATTGTTTCCCGCAATTATATAGCCTTTGTCAGGAGTTGCTGCAAAAGAGCGCGCTGAATCTCCGGCAAGGAGTTTGTCCCATTGTTTATTTCCATGGGCATCAGTCTTAAGAAGGTAAATGGTATTAGGAGAAACTCCCCCTGAGCCGACCACAACGTAACCTCCATCGAAAGTGCTCTGAAGATCATATCCATCTAAATCAGTATCCTGCTGGGAGATTATCTTCTCCCATAGTTTATTTCCGTCAGAATCAGTTTTTACCAGGTAGATTCCGTAGAGTTGCTTCTGGCTGCTACCTGTTGACCCTCCAGGATATGGATTACCAAAACCTCCAAAACCAGAAGATGATGAATATGTGACAGTAGAACTGTATGCCGAGCCCAAAAGGATATAACCGCCGTCGGAAACCTGAAGGACAGCATAACCTGCGTTTTTTTCCTTATCGGAACTATAACCCTTAATCCACTGCTGGTTACCCTTATCATCGGTTTTTATAAGGACAGCTTTGCTTGTGGTTTCAGATTCCTGTCCAAAGAAGTCACTACTGGTCGTGGAATATGTTCCGGCAATAAGATACCCTCCATCAGCTGTTATCTGAAGCTTATTTCCTAATGTTGAGGAATCGGCATTTTGGTTTTCATATACATAGTACTGCTCCCATTGAGTATTACCAGCGGCATCCAGCTTTAAAAGAAACGCGCTCACCTTCGGGTTTTCTGTTCCAAAACTATCGACTGAGGTAGTATATTGTCCCGTAACGATGAAGCCCCCATCAGCCGTCTCCCTGAGATCAGAAGCCCTGGTATAAAAGTTGTTTTTTTCCTGACCGAAGTATTTATCCCAAAGCTTGTTGCCCGCGGCATCAGTTTTGAAAATATAGGCTAGGGACCAGTCCTCTATATAACTGTGAGATCCAAAAACCGATGCACTGGTAACGCTCCTTTGATCATTTGCCGAACCAGCCAAGATATATCCTCCATCTTTGGTTTGACGAACAACTGCACCTTGATAATTCCTTTTTCCATCTCCAAAAGTCTTTTCCCACTGGACAGCAAGAACCGGTTTAACATCCTGCTCCGCCTCCCCTGATCCATTATTGCCTATTTGGGGAATTCCCGCGGGAACCCCAGGGAGGCTTGTCCCACTCTGAATGTTAGGAACCGCTCCTGCACTGTGCAGGGGGATAAGTGTAAATATGAAACAGACAAGCACTAACATTCCCATCAAAAGCGTTAATTTTTTACTTTCCATTTTCTTACCTCCCGCAATTAATCTTACCATCATAATATTCCATTTTTTGGTTGCGGTCTTTCGTTACATTGACCTTCTTTTCTTCTAATTTACCTGAAACTAAAAAACCGCCTGCGGCGTTTAGTGGCTAGCGGACAGTTGTCCACAACTAAAAATTTATTTTTTCCTGGCAAACGATAAAAACCCCTTACGGGGTTTGAGATACAATCTTTCTATAATAAGATGGTGAAATACCCACCTTGTTTTTAAATAATGTAGCAAAATGACTCTGGTTATTAAATCCAACCTGATAGCAGACATCTGTAATCTTTAAATCTTGGCGTTTCAGCAAATCCTTGGCGTGCTCAATGCGTACGTCCTGCAGATACTCATAGGGGGTCTTTCCGGTCTGCAGCTTAAAGGCCCTTACCAGATAGCTAGGATGGAAACCGGCATGGACCGCCAGTTCTTCCAGTGTAAAAAAAGAATCGTAGCGCTCGTTTATATATTCTATGACTTTGAGTACCTCCCGCTTTTCAGGAGAGTATCTACTATTGCCGGCTTCTTTTTTTATCTGACTGGCTCGCAGGAGGGTGACAGCAATTAGTCTGCTGATGTTATCTAGTGTCAGGTGATATCCCGTTTGACGTTTACGATTCTCTTTCATAAACATGCTGCATAACAGCTGTAGTTCTGTACTAAAGGGAATACTTTTGGGAGCGTAATAGAGTTCCTTGCTGCCAAGAAGCAAGTAGGCCATCTCCTCCATAAAGTTTTTCTCAAATTCAAGGGCCAGAAAGTGTATGCCCGACATCACTTTACCAGGACCATGGGGAACACCGGAATTAATGGGCAACACCTTATTCTTTTCTGCATTTATAACACCTGTTCCAAGTTTTACAGATGGCATGTTAACATATGGAATTAGAAATTCATAACTATCATGGGTATGTTGGTCAGGATACAGGGTTAGGGGATTTTTAGTTTTAGCTATACCCAGGATAGGGCAGGAATATAGTTCCAAATTTTCAGTGAACTCAGACTTATGCTTGGGTATTAATTCTATTCCATAGCTTATACCGGAGCATTCAACCATTTACAGCACCCTCACTATCACAACATAATAGTGTAACTTCTATATTTGCACTATATCTCCTTTATTTAAAACCGTCATTGATTAATGAAAAAAGTTTATTCAAAAGTTAAAGCATCGACAAACCGGTCCTGAAAGTCTGGTCTAGCCGAAAGTTCAACATGCTTGACTTTAGCTGCAATCTCGGCTGCCCGCCGATTAATCTGCTGAGAAATTAGAGCCAGCTTTGCCCCCGCCCCAGCTGCATTTCCGACAGGAGTTACCTTTTCAGCTGGAATTGCCGGGAGTAAGCCGATTCGCAATGCACTGGATGTCTTGATATAACTGCCAAATGCACCAGCCAAAAGAACCTTGTCAATAGTCTCGGCAGTTACACCGGCCTGTATAAGCAAAGTTTCAATACCGGCACGCATTGCTGCCTTGGCTAATTGCAGTTCCCGTACATCTTTTTGGGTTAAAACTACCTGTGCATCTCCAGTTTGACTTGGGTCGGCTAAAACGAAGTAATTGCTACTTGCGTCAGAGCCCAGCCGCTGACGCAGTTTGTCCGGCAGCCATGTCCCCTCATCGTAGGTAATCATCCGGCCACTTGTATCTACGATTCCGATTTCCACCAATTCAGCTATAGCGTCTATAAGACCTGAACCGCAAATACCCTTAGGCGGCATATCCCCGATTACTCTAAGTTGGACATCTCCTTCAATTTCAAGGGCCTCTATTGCTCCCGCTGCTGCCCTCATACCACATTTGATCTGTGCCCCTTCAAAAGCCGGTCCCGCCGCAGTAGAGCAAGCGAACATTTCTCCGTTAACTGCAAGAACAATTTCTCCATTGGTTCCAATGTCTACTGCCAGGTAAATTCCTGATTTGTAATAAATTCCTGTGGAGAGAATGACGCCTACTGTGTCCCCACCTACATACCCTGCCACATTGGGAAGCATGGAGATCATTGCATGGGGAGAGACAGCCAGACCAACCTCTTTGGCTTCTACCTCAACACCTTGAGTAAAGGCCGGAATAAAAGGAGCGGGTGCCAGGTGTCTTGGATCAACTCCCAAAAATAGGTGACTCATGGTAGTGTTGCCCGCAACTGATACCTGATAGATTTGCTCAGGTAAAATCCCGATGGATTCACTAAGTTCCCTTGCCAAACGGTTAATTACCTGAACTACCCTGCGTTGCAGCTGCATCAATCCTGTCGGTTGCTGAATAACGTATTCAATCCGGGCAATAACATCGGCTCCGAATACATTCTGAATGTTAGTTGCAGATCCCGTGTTTAATGTTTCTCCCGTAGATAAGTTAACCAGGGAGACAACAACTGTAGTCGTACCAATATCCACCGCCATTCCAACAAGGTTATTGGTAGTATCACCCGCTTCCACCATTAAAACTTGTTTATTCCTTATAATTGCCGTGACAAGTCCTTTATTCTGTCTAATGACCCTGGGGAGAGCCTGAATCGCTGCTAATTTCAAACTCACAACCCCATCCCCTAGACAATCTAAGAGCCGGGAAGCATCAGAAACTTGATTTGCCAAAGACTCTGGCGGTAATTTCACTGCTACTTTACGTACAGGGGAATCTAGTTCCACATTTTCTTCGGCAGCAGTTAATGTACTTTTACGGTGTACAGCAACTTCAAGTTGAGGAATTTCAACCTCTATATCCTTTTCTACAATTGTTTTACAGGCGAGAGTCCATTGACTGTGTTCTGAGCCTGGAATATGAACCAGACACTTACCGCAAGTGCCCTTTCCACCACAGGGACCTTCCAATTCAACTGAGGCTTGGATGGCTGCTTCTTTGATGGTAGTTCCGTAGTCAACCATAATAGAGATGTTATAGGGTAAAAAGGTTACTTTATAGGTCATTTATACCACCTCTTTCACTATCCTAATTGTAAACCTAGCGACGAAATATGGGAATATATTTTCAAGCTTCTTTTTCGATCTCCATCAATTTTGTTTGATCTATTCCTCTGGAAACAAGGTAATCAAAAAGTCTTTGTCTTATTGAAGGAGGAAGTTCAGGTCTGTGGTAGTTGCTTAACATTTTATCTATTTTGTTTCTTATTCGATTGAATATTATATCATGGGGCTTGCCCTCTATATAACCTCTAAAGCTTATGTCAGGTGAAAAATGTTCTGTACGACAAAACCTGCAGGTATGCTCTTGAGTCAAATACTCCCCGCTGGGACCAACTTGTTTGATGACATCTAAGGCTAAAGTTTCAGCGTTAATTTCTACGCCCCTATTAAATCGTTCGACCATTGCAATAATCTCCAAATCAACCATAAACTGCTCATAGGACATTGAATTAAAACCATCTAAAATACCTGCACTGTGGATTACTAAATTCATTTTTTCCCTGGCGGTGACAAATAAGGTCATCATGCTTTCATACCCACTTTGTACAGATACACATTTAGCGTCGGTGTCAGTTCCACCGCCCCGTACCGGAAGCTCATATAGTTTAGCAAGTCTTGCACCGAAAGAAATAATCAAGGTTCTTTCCGCAGAGCCCATGGCTATTGCTCCAGATTTCATGTCAGCCGAAGTTGTTTGCCATCCGTACACCACCGGTGTTTCATTTCTAATCATTTGCATAACGGCAACACCAGCAAGAACTTCCGCATTAGCAAGAGCAATGGTACCTGCTAAGGTAACCGGACCAGTTGTACCGGCCATAGTAGCCGGTGAAATCATAACAGGTTGACCGTATTTTCCATAAGTTAGCATGATATCAAGCGTCAGTTTATCAAACATTAAGGGACTGGTAGTATTGGCAATGGCTATGATTCTAGGTTTTTCAATTAACTGTTCTTTACCATCAAAAACAATCCCTAACATCTCCATAATCATTTCATGTCCGTCTGGACCAATTCCCGAAGGAACACCGATTAAACACTTGTCAGAAAAAAGGATAGTGGCATATGTCATTAGGGGACCCGCTTCCAGGACATTTATATCTTTCGGCTGGACCAGTACACCACCGTTGCAATTGAAGAACTCACATTGATGACTAAGCTTTAAAAATTTTATGTAATCACTTAATAAAGCTGGTCTTTTTGTTCCATCTATTTCACTAACGGTTGGAGCTCCATATCCGGGGGCATATTCTACCCGTTCACCGCCAATATGCATGTCGTATCTGGGATTTCTGGCATAGAGGTTGAAGTTCTTGGGGGCTTTATCAATCCACTCCATTATTTGTTCCTGTGTAAAGAAGGCGGTCTGTTCCTTAACCAAAATTCCCTTTTTCCTAATTATTTCTAAGACCTCGGGGTGATGAAACTGAACACCGACCTCCTCTAAAATCTTCATGCTGGCAGCATGCAATTCTTCTAAGTCCCTGGTCATCAAGTCACTGTTCATGACATTAACTCCTCCTCTCAGCTATCATAGAAAAGTCAGGACCCCAAGCTGTTACGACAGATGGTTTTTTATCACTTCTACAACTTCCGGAAAATCAATACCGAGCTCTTGTAGTTTCTCTATGCTTGGAACGCCATCGTTGGTCCAGCCTCTTCGCTTATAAACGGCGTCAACAAGCTGTTCATATTGGTCTTGGCGGTACTTCCTCATCACTGTTAATTTTTCTTGCGTAGTTTTATCCTTGGTATCAAATCCAACCAGTTCCGTTAACTGCTTATCATACCTTTCCATACGCGATTCATATTCTTCCGCAGTAGCAGGTCCTAGAGAACGATAAGGGACTTGGTCGTTTACTCTTTTACCGGAACCCATTCTGAGATTGAATACTCTTTGAAAGTTATAGACCTTCTCTGATTGGCGAATCATGACCGATTCATCCAGCTTAATTCCTGTCACCCCTTCATACAGATCAAAATAGTTCTGAACGTGTTCCGGAATCTTGGCCGGTTCACTTGTGTATTTATTGTTAGGAGGTATTATGTCGTTCCAGGGCAGTTTGCAGAGACCCAATAGACCGAACCAAGTTCGGAACATGGGGAAATAATGCAGCGCTTCCGCTTTATCTTCAAAGGTTGGGATTTGATTGTTTACCATGTCCATAAAGATCAGCCAGGCTTCATCATGTTGAGGACCTTTGTTGCACAGACCATATCCTCCTTGCTGTGCCAAGGATTCTTTCATTAAATATTCCGAATATTCCAGACCTTTTTGCTCCATACCAATATCTTGGAGAAGCACAGGGTCTGCTCCAAATTCTTCGGCAAAAATCTTCTTCATCCTGTGTACACCTTGCCCGGCAATTTTTCCAAAACCTTCGCCACGAGCCATCTGGTGAATTAGTTCCATTGCCGCGTCGGCGTTGCCAAAATCCAACTCCAAACCTCCGGTGATTTCTTTGTTAATGAATCCTCTTGTATAGCAGTCCATGACAAAAGCAATAATCGTGCCTACAGAGATGGTATCTATACCATAAGTGTCACAATAAAAGTTGGCTTCCAGAATATACTCGGGATCGAAGATTCCGCAGTTTGAACCTAATCCCGCGGCATTTTCATATTCCGGTCCGTCCACACACACTTTATTTCCTTTATAAGGTCCGGTCTTTATTGCAAAACCGTCTGCCGCTTTTGCACAGGATAAGCTGCACCCATACCAGCAGCCGTCGGGAAGATTCTGGGTAATATATTTTTCAATAAATACGTTAGACGCTATTTTATTGGTATCAGGATGGGAACCAAACTTATAGTTATGCACCGGAAGCAAATCATAATTGTCCATCACTTCAATAATATTTGCCGTCCCAATCTGACGCATACGATTTTGAACCTGGTCGTATTGGGCGATTTCTTTATGGAGCTTTACACCGGTTTGATTTATTAAAGCTATATTGTCTACATTGTTAAGGTTGCCTTTGACTCCTGTAAAATGTACTACTATACCTTTTATTTTTTTATCACGAAAAACCGTGCCCAAGCCCCCTCTTCCAGCCTGTTTAAGTCGGACTGTCTTTCGTCTCTTATCATAGAAAGTAAAGTTTAAACACCCAATTAAAGTGTTCTCTGCTCCAGCACCTGCGGTAATAACCGATACATTGCACTTGTCATCTTCTGATTCTGCATACATTTCGGTGAGTAATTCTGCTAATAGATGTCCATCAACAGCTTCTTCAGGTGCTTTTTCAATAGTGACAACTCCGTTGTTACCATCAATAACAATAATTACATCTTTTTCTGCTTTTCCTTGGAGCTCCAGTGCATCAAAACCTGAAAACTTTAACAGCGGTCCAAAATAGCCCCCAACGTTACTGTCAAAGGGCAAATTGGTCAAGGGGGACAGACTTACAACCAATGACTTACCCGTCCCCGGGTATTGAGTGATACCGCAGACTGGTCCTGTCCCAACCACAATCTCGTTTTCGGGATCATTCCATTTAGTTTCTGGCTTAACTGCATTCCACAAATACCAGAGACCAAAGCCTCTGCCGCCGATAAAGGTATCTTTCATAAAATTAGTGACAGGTTTTTCTTTAATAGTTTGGTCTCCCACGTTAATATACAAAGTCCTATTGGTATAACCTTTATCAATGGTTCTCAGCTCATAGTGGTACTCCGCCAACAGATGATGCCTTTCCTGCATTTTATTTTCCATCTTTCTGCTCCTCCATAGATTTAATAATCTTCTATTTTTAAAGCTTGTGTCGGGCATTCCCGGGTACATATTCCGCAGGCGGTGCACTTAAAGGGTTCAAGCAACTCATCATGGTAAAACATGGTTTCTGTGGGACAGTTTCCCACACAGGTAAGGCAGCCGACACAGTCGGTGTTTTTTATTTTAACAACGCCGTTTTTATCACGGCTGATGGACTTAGCTTGGCAAACAGTTATACAAATTCCACATTGGTTGCATACGTTAATGTTATAGCCTTGTTCCCCGTTTCCGCTAATTTTGACAGCACTTTTCTGGGCATTTTTTGCTTTACGCCAGGTTACGGAACATACTTCTTCGCAACGGCGGCATCCTGTACAAAGTTCCGGTTTTACAGCCAGTCTTTTCATGTTTAATCACCCGCTTATATAAAATCTCTAATGTACTTGCCAAATTTTATTATGGTCAAATACAGCTTTTCATTGAGAATGACAAGCAGAGTGGCGGTATGGAGCGCCACTCTGCTGCATTAGTCTATTCGTACAATCCGTTACGGTGGGCAGTTAGATATTCCATACAGAAAGGATCTTGCCCTAGCAAAGCTTGTGAGGCATAGATGAATCCCATCATAGCTTTATCTAGAGGATCCAAGATGTAGGCATCCATTCCGGCAGCCATGGTCTGAATCATAAATGCTTGATTAAGAATTTTCCGGTTAGGTAATCCGTAGGAAACATTACTTAAGCCGCATGCGGCATGAACCTTGGGATACTCACGGCGAATAAACCGTACAGTCTCGAGGACATCAAGACCGAACTTATCCCCCGTGCTGACCGGGGTAATCAAAGGATCCAGGTAAATATCGTCTTCCGGAACCCCTGCATCGGTCAAATCCTTTACTAAATTCTTAACTATAATTATGCGTTCTTCAGCCGAGCCTGGAATACCATTATCGCCCATACACAAAGCTATTACTTTGGCTTTGTATTTTAGAACCATTGGTAAAATGCTGGCAAAGCGCTCTTTTTCCGCAGAAATTGAATTAATCATCGGCTGGCCGTTTTTGACCGCCGCCAGTCCTGCTTCCATAGCTTCAGCCCTAGGCGTATCAATACAAAGGGGCGCTTGTACCGCCTCTTGAATGGTGTTGACAAGCCATTCCATTGCTTCCACCTCATTATGAACCATGGTTCCGCAGTTAACATCTACATAATGAGCCCCAGCTTCGACCTGTTTTTTCGCCAAATCCTGAATAAAAGCAGCATCCCTTTGTTCAACAGCCGGTTTAATTGCTTTCCTGCTTGTATTAATAAGTTCACCGATTATAAGCATTTTTTTATCCTCCTAAATTTGTGGTTTTGGGTAAAAAGCTAAGTCCTCCCACTAATCAAGAACGGGGGCCCCAGGGGGTTGGGGGCCCCGTCATCAGAATCCTTGCTGCTCGGTACGTAGAATAATCTCGTCCTGCAGCTCAGCGGTAAGGTTGTTGAAGTAGTCACTGTAACCGGCCACCCGGACAATGAGGTCATTGTAATTGTCCGGATGACTCTGGGCATCCCGAAGCATATTGCTGTCCACTACGTTGAACTGTATATGATGGCCGTCCATGCGGAAATACGCACGAATCAAGTCCTTCAAGTTTTCCAGAGCGTTCTCGCCTTCCAGTACATGGGGGGTAAACTTCTGATTCAAAAGCGCACCGCCGGTGCGAAGCTGATCCAACTTAGCAGCGGATTTGATGACCGCGGTGGGTCCGCATTTATCCGCCCCCTGCACCGGAGAGATTCCTTCGGAAAGGGCTACACCCGCTTTCCGGCCGTCCGGGGTAGCGCCGATAACGGAACCGAAGTATACATGACAAGTGGTGGGCAGCATTTCCACCCTGTATTGACCGCCGTTAGGGGTTGGTCTGCCGTTGACCAATCCGTAGATGATTTCAAACATATCCATGATCAGGCTATCCGCTTGGTCGTCGTCGTTACCGTATTTTGGAGTCTTGTTCAAGAAAATCTGGCGTTCCTTCTCGAAGCCTTTAAAGTCCGCATTTAGAACGGTTAACATCTTATCCATAGTCAGGGTCTGATCGTCGAAAATATGCTTCTTAATGGAGCTGAGACAGTCGGTGATAGAGCCCAGACCTACAAACTGGATGTAGCGGCTATTATAGCGGGCACCGCCGGCGTTGTAGTCCTTACCCTTGGTGATGCAGTCTTCGGTGACAACACTCAGGAAGGGAGCAGGCATGTATTCTGCATAGAGTTTTTCGATGACATTGTTGCCTCGGATTTTCACGTCAATGAAGTAGGCTAGCTGTTTCTTAAAAGCTTCCATTAAGTCATCCATGCTCTGGAAGTGCCGGGGATTGCCTGTCTCCAGTCCAATTTTTCGGCCGCTCTGTGGATCAATGCCATTGTGCAGGGTAATTTCCAGCACTTTCACCATATTGAAATAACCAGTGAGAATATAGGCTTCCTTTCCAAAGGCCCCCACTTCCACACAGCCGGAAGTACCGCCTTTGCGAGCGTCTTCCAGGCTCTTGCCCTGGTTAAGCAGTTCCTTCACAACAGCGTCATGGTTGAACACAGAAGGGAAGCCCATGCCTTCCCGAATTACTCGGCAGGCTTCAATGACGAATTTGTCCGGGTTCTTTTTGCTGATCTGTACATTGGTGGATGGTTGCAATATGCGCATATCCTTAATTACATCCAGCAGGAGGTAGGAGACGTCGCACACTCCGTCTGTACCATCAGCTTTCATCCCACCAATGTTTATATTGCAAAAATCTGTATACGTAGCGCTTTCCTTTAGGGTAATACCCACTTTAGGCGGCGCAGGTTGGTTGTTAAACTTTACCCAAAAGCTTTCCAGGAGCTCCATAGCTCTTTCCCGGGTAAGAGTGCCGACGGCGGTTTCTTTCTGATAGAAGGGATTCAGATGCTGGTCCAGATGACCGGGGCAATAAGCATCCCATGTGTTAAGCTCGGTGATAACGCCTAGATGGACAAACCAATACATCTGCAACGCTTCATGGAAAGTACGGGGCGCGTTAGCCGGAACCCAGTAGCAGTTTTCCGAGATCTGGATCAGCTCTTCTTTCCGCTTTTCATCTTTGCATTCAGCAGCCATTTCACGAGCCTTCTCCCCATAGCGCTTGGCAAAGATCATCAGTGCATCGCAGGCAATATCCATAGCCTTAAGTTGTTCCTGCTTATCATAAGCTTCGAAGTCGTTGACAAAGTCAAGCTTGTCAAGCTGTTCCTTGATTTCAGCTTTAAAATTAAGCATACCCTTGCGATAGATTTTGTCATCACAAACCGTATGACCCGGGGAACGTTGTTCCATAAATTCGGTAAAGATACCTGCTTGATAGCAAGCATGCCATTCCGGCTTCATCTGATCCATTATTAAGTCACGGATTGCTTTACCCTTCCAGAAGGGGATAATGGTCTCTTCCTGAATCTTCTTAATTTCATCGCTAACCTTGAAAAATATTTTGTCCCGCTTGTCCATGACCTCAAAGTCTTCGACACTATGGCAGCACAGTTCAGGATAAGTAGGTGCTGCCTGGGGTTTAGGTCCGCGTTCGCCCACAATCAATTCTCCATCAAGAATTACCACAGTCTTGTTTTCGCAAAGATGTTTGAAAGCCAGCGCCCGCAGCATCGGGATGGAGACCTTACCCTGGTATTTCTGATACGCTTCCGTCATCAGAACGGCGCGCTCAATGGAGATAGTGGGCACAGTGCTTACGCTCTGCTGGCGTAATTTCTGGATACGTTCATTCATGCACTTAACCTCCTATATGAACATTGATACCCTGCTTGGTTAGAATTTCCGCCATTTCCTGCATGTGCTCAGCCGTAGGCTCCCCAATGTGGGAGACAGTGTAGGGCAGGTTCAGGCGATGATACTTGGCTTCTGCCATTTTATGATAAGGAAGCAGATAGATTTTTTTCAAACCCAGAGCCAGCATAAGAGCGCTGATGCGAAGTATATGTTCAGGATCATCGTTAACACCAGGCACCAAGGGGACACGAATCCACACATTGGCGCCTTTATCCACGATATGGCGCAAATTGGATAGAATGGGCATGACCGGCGCCTTAGTGTATTCACGATGCACATTATCATCTAAGTGTTTGATATCATAGAGAAACAGGTCCACATAAGGCAACACCGCGTCAAAGGCGCTCTCGGGCACATAGCCGCTGGTATCTACCGTGGTGTGATAGCCCCGTTTCTTGCAGCGTTTCAGGAATTCAACAGCAAACTCCGTTTGACAAAGGGGTTCACCGCCGCTCAGGGTCACACCGCCGTTGCTCTGCTCATAAAATACCTGATCCTTTTCAACCTCTGTCAGCACCTGTTCCACGCTCATTTCCTTCCCCAATCTTTCCATAGATAGCGTAGGGCAAGCATCGACACATTGTCCGCAGCAGGTGCAACGCCCTGCATCTATGACCATTCCCAGTTCTGTAGCTTCCAGGGTCTGCTGGGGACAGACATCGGTACAGGACTTACAGCCGATACATTTTTTGCCGGACCACACAATCTCCGTATGGAAAACTTGGGTTTCCGGGTTATGGCACCATGCGCAACGCAGGGGGCAGCCTTTCAAAAAGACGGTGCTGCGTATGCCCGGACCATCATGAATTGAATACTTCTGGATGTTACTGACCAGCGCAGTTTTCAAGGCAATGTCCCCTTAAGAAAGAATTGAAATAATGAAAACTTGGCTTCGCCAAGCCTCAGCTAAGACGAAGCCTTAGTTAGAAAAATGATTAAAACATCTTACATCCCAAAAAAGATCAACCGAGTTCAAAGCCTTCCGCCAAAGGGTCGTCCGGATCCATCATAAACGTACTCATGCCTGTAAGAAAGGCGCGTCCGCTGATTTCCGGTACAATCGCCGGCATACCTGCTATTTCCGTCTCTTCAATAATGCGACAGGTAAATGTGCTTCCGATTATGCTCTCATGAACAAAGGTCTCATTAAGCTTCAATTCGCCTTTGGCATGCAACAGTGCCATTTTAGCAGAGGTACCAGTACCGCAGGGAGATCTGTCAATGGCTGCTGAAGTAATGATGACAGCGTTCCTGGCAGAAACCCCAGGTGTATCGGAGGGAGCTGAGAACTCGATATGGGTTACCTTATCCACAAAGGGAAGCAAGGGATGACTGACCTGAATCTGCTCATTGATGTACTTCCTGAGCAAAACGCCCTTTGCAACAATCTCTCTAGATCTTTCCGGCACAATTTCCAAACCTACAGCTGAAGCTGACAGGATTGCATACATGTTTCCGCCATAGGCTACATCAAAGGTAACACGACCAAATTCAGGCGTGTCGACGTAATAGTCATGACCAATCACAAAGGCAGGAGCATTGACAAAGGTCACATTCTTGGCTCTTTGGTCCTGTACTTCTACAAGGGTTTTAACAACCCCGCTGGGTGTATCCAAAACAATCTCAGTAAAGGGTTCCTTTACTTCCACCATACCAGTTTCCACCAAAGCCGTAGCAACTCCAATTGTGTCATGTCCGCACATGGGGAGCCAGCCCCCAGTTTCATAATAAAGTACACCAATATCCGTACCGGGAGTACATGGCGGCGTCAAAAACGCGCCAGACATAACTTCATTACCACGAGGTTCCAGACTCAATACTTTACGCATCCAGTCATTATGGGTCTGCATATAAACAAATTTTTCTTCCATTGTGGAGCCGGGAATTACCGGCACGCCGCCGACGACGGTCCTGGTCGGTTCACCACCGGTATGAGTATCTATGGTTTGAAAAGTTCTGCGAATTTTCATCGTTCCAGCCTTAGCCCATTGGAAAAAATGGGCACTCCTTTCATATCATTCAAATATGAATAAATAACATTAGGTTTTAGGGGAAAACCCACTATTACGCAAGAAGCTCTAGGCAAACGTCTGCTGCGGAAGCTGCGTCAGGAGCAAATCCGTCTGCCCCGATTTCATCGGCAAAGTCCTGGGAAATAGGCGCCCCACCAATGATGCATTTTACTTTTAAGCCTTCTTCTTTAATTAAATCAATGGTATCTTTCATGTGCATCATAGTAGTAGTAAGAAGAGCAGACATTGCAATAATATCAGGATTATGCTCTTTGATGCCCTCCACAAACCTTTCAGCGGGAACGTCAACTCCTAAGTTGATTACTTTAAAGCCGCTGCTTTCCAACATCATACCAACCAAATTTTTGCCGATATCATGGAGGTCACCTTTAACGGTTCCCAACAATACAGTACCTTTATTGGGCATATCTTTGTCACCAATAAGAGGTTTTACGATTTCAATTCCGGCTGCCATTGATTTAGCACACATAAGTACCTCAGGAACGAACATATCCCCATTTTTAAAACGAGCACCTACTACATTCATTCCGGCGATTAATCCCTTATTGATGATGCCAAGGGGGTCTACCCCTGCGTCTACCAGTGCTTGAGTCTGTTCTTTTACCTGTGCTAGTCTTCCAGAAATAACACTCTGATTTAATGGTTCAAAATTTGCCATTATACTTTTTCCTCCTTTAACTATTGAACAATATTTATACGCTATTTGCCGATACCGAGAACTTCCCGGGCATATTTAATACTCTTTAGGCAGGCCTCAAGTTGTTTCTGTTGAGCGACTTCGAGAGAGTCACCTCCCATATCCCATTCAATTTCAAAGGTAATGCGGTCAGTTGGCGATACTTCTTTAATGGTGTTATAAACCTTAACACAATCAATGTCGCCATCTCCCAATGCTACTCCATGAAATCTTATTCCGTACTCATCTCTGTCAAGCTTATGGTCACAGAAATGGTTAACAAAGGCATACGGTGCAAGTTTTTCAACAGCGCTCAACGGGTCCTCAAGAACACACATGGAATTAACCGTATCCACACAGGCACCAACCAAAGGATGGTTAATTTGTTTAATCAGCCAAATAACTTCATCTGCATAAGTATCGGTGTGGTTTTCTACTGCTAGTTTAATCCCTTTGCTTTCAAGAAGCGGCAGTGCTGCTTTAATCTCTTCATAAATATCTGCCAATTGTTTCATTACTTGCGGATGAAAGCAACTGCCGTAGAGAGGCCGAGGACGAACAACATCCAGACTTACCTTGGCAATATCTGCTCCCAGCTTTGAAGCTATGTTGATTCCTTCTTCGATGCTATCATTGATTCTGGAATCAAATTCGGAGTTCAGAGAAAAATTATATTCCACATACAAGTTATGATCCTTCATAGCGTCTCTGACTTCTCTAAGACGCCCATCATCCTTGCTTTCCAGATCACAACCAGTGATATGAAGTCCGTCTAAACCCCATTCAACGGCATTATCCATTAGTTGCATCAATGTCATCTTTTTAGGGCGGTACTCGTTATAATTGGCGTAATTTTCCCCTAACCCCCATAAGTGAAGAGTATATGTGTGTAAACCAAGCTTCATTTTCTTTGTCAAATCCTGTCACCTCCGAAAGCATAGAATATTTAACTAGGTAAAATTCTATATTGATTTTGTTAATCTTTTAACCATTTCTTTTCTAATTCTAAGAGATCCTTTAATTTATCTGCAGGTAGAGGGGGAACCTCATGATTTTCAATTACATAACGGGCCTTCTCGTTTAATCTCTCGGTTAAAGAAGGAAGTTTCTGTCCTTTCTGTAGTACAGAACGATCAAATAAGGTGGGTACCCAAAACTCTCTGAAATGATTATAAGTATGCTCATGAGTAATATAGCTTTCGCCTTTTCCAATCTCGTCTATTACATCAAGGGCAAGGGTTTCATCACTTACGTTAATCCCACCCAGAATCTTTTTAACCATTCCTTGAATTTCATCAGCCAGAAGGAGGACTTCAGGCGCTGTAACCGTTGCTTGGTCCATCAATCCAGTGTCATGAACAAGATTAGCTCCGCTCAAACCGGACATTAGGCAGGATATAGCAATTTCTGCTGCTGCCTGTTGGTCAACAGCCTTGGCATCCACACAACCTGCTGTGCCCCAAATAGGAATTTTAAGATAATGCAGGATATCGGTGAGGGCTGCTACACTGAGACTCATTTCCGGCGCTCCATAGGAGAAACGGGTTGTCTTCATATCCATAATGGAGGCTACGCCGCCAGTGATGAAAGGAGCTCCAGGCTTGGTTAGCTGGTGAACTACCATACCAGTGAAAGCCTCGGCTAAATTTTGAGCAATCATGCCGGCTAGAGTTGCAGGGGCAGTCGCTCCGGCCATTGGCATTGGATAATAGACCAAGGGAATTCCTTTTTCTGCACAAATTTGTACTTCTTTCATGGTATTGCCATCATGGGACAGAGGGCTTATAGGTTCCTGAATGTGGAAGATATACGGGTTCATTTTTAATTCTTCATACCCACCAGCCACAATTGCCGCCATATCAATAATATCCAATAAAGAATCGGCATTTGTACAACTAAAGCCTATGGGCTTTCTCATATAAAGCATCATCTGTCTGACAATTACCCGGT
Source organism: Bacillota bacterium (assembly GCA_049323895.1). GTDB lineage: Bacteria > Bacillota > Peptococcia > Peptococcales > BICA1-8 > JBMOKT01. The sequence continues at coordinate 52,767 of JBMOKT010000032.1, forward strand.
CAGCCACATCCCTTGGTACATCAGCACTGAAGCATGCATTCAAAACAAATTCTATATTTTTGCAATAGTCAATAACTGTTGCCATATCTTTACCGTCTTTACTGGTGAAAGGACGCCTTTCTCCGGTATATGGGTCGAGATAGTCTGGATTATCCGGATTACATCCAAAATACACATTATTATCTTCTAAAAATAACTTTCTTTCTCCATCCCTGTTACAAAGTACAACCCGGGGAGGTACTGTTTTCAGAGCACGTTCTACAAGAAAAGAAGGAATTCTTACCTTGTTTTTAGGTCCCACAAGGGCGCCGTGGTCTGCAAGGAACTGGAGTGTTTCCTTACTGTCAACATGCATTCCGGTCCTTTCCATAATTTCCAGCGCAGCTAGATAGATTGTTCTGATCTGATCATCAGACAGTACACGCATTTGAGGTGTAGTAAATTGAGTGAAATTTGATCTCATTTCGACCTCTCCTTAGTTTGTATTTTTTATTTAGACCACCAGAGTAATCCTCTATACGGTCTCCCCCTTACCCTAGGTGCCAGTTATATCCAAGAGTACTTACCCCATTGGTTTGTTTCCAAAGTACCTGCTGATTTAGCAATTTTCCAAATATAAAATTAATTTTCCATACAGAAATATTCGTCGTTCTTTTTTATATTCCTGCTAATTTTTTTGCTTTAATCTTTTTTTCACTTGCATTATCGTTAACTACCAATAGTACCTTTGAAATATTGCTGCAATTTAAATTAAAGACTCTATTAGATTTACATTAAAGCCTCGATCCCTTAACAAGGAACTAATCTGCTTTCTTGAGTGTTCGGGGAATTGTGGACGTTTGTATTTTTGTAGCATAGCATCCCTCTTTTGTCTGATATTGGACAGCAGCTTTTCATTGGGATCCTCCCCTTTTACAACTCCTTGAAGACTTATTTCCGAAGCCCAAAGTCCCTCGCGAAAATGTTCGAAGGTATGCTCGTGGGTTAGAAACTCACCACCTGGTCCAACTTGTTTAATAACATCTATAGCCAACGTCTCTTCATCAATTTTTAGACCCTTAACATAACGGTCTACCATACTTATAATCTCTAAATCAACAATGAACTTTTCATAGGACATAGCACGGTAACTATCTAAACTTCCTGCACTATGCAAAATAAAATTTATCTTTTCTTGACCGGAAGTTAGCATTACCATCATGCTTTCATAGCCCGCCTGCACAGATATAGATTTAGCGTCATTCAATGTCCCCCCACCCCGGCTGGGCAATCCGTATGCTCTTGCCAGACGTGCACAAAATGCTACACATAACGCCGAATCAGGGGTACCAATTGTAAATCCACCTGAACGCATGTCAACTCCAGAGCTGGCAGAACCATAGACTACGGGAGTTCCCTCCTGTACCATCTGTGCCACTGCAATACCCGCTAAACATTCAGCGTTTGCAAGGGCAATTGTTCCAGCCAGTGTCACCGGACCCGTGCTCCCCGCCATAACAGCAGGTGCGACAATTATCGGCTGACGATTCTGGGCATAAATCTTTAATGTGTCAAGCATCGTCTTGTCAAATTGCAACGGTGACAAGGGACTGATGATAGTTATAATCCGAGGAGCTTCTTGGAGTCTTTCCTTTCCTCCAAAAGCCAATCCTAATATATCCATAATTAAATTTGTTTCATCAAACCCACCTAAGCCTCCAAAAATACATTTATCTGAGTGGATAAGCGTAGTGTAAAGCATTAAAGGATACATTTCATTTGGTTTTAAATCAGCGGGAATTACCATAACACCGCCGTTAATTTTAAAAAACTGCGACTCATGGACCAGTTTTAAAAAATTAAGATAATCATCGTACATTGCCAATCTGCTGTTGCCGTGGGCATCAGCAATCAGTGGAAACCCTGAGTTGGCAGATATGTACTCACTATGGTCTCCACCAATTAACATGTTGAATTTATCGTTTCTGGCATGGATTTGAAAGCTGCTTGGTGCCTTTGAAATCCATTCTAATATCTGCCCTCGAGTGAAAAAGGCTGTACTGCCAGAGATTTTGATGCCTTTACTTTCCAGCAGATTAAGTATGTCAGAACAATGAAATTTAACTCCTACATTTTCTAATAGATTCATCGATGCTTCATGGATTTTCCTTAACTGCTCGTCCATGGGTCATACCCCCAACTCACGCATTTTTTTAACTAAGAATACACGAAAAACAACTATCCTGAAGAGGTATTTAAACAATCCCAAGATAAGATTTCCTGACATGTTCATTTTCCGATAACTTAGAGCTCGAGCCTTCTAGGACAATTTGTCCTTGTTCCAGTACATAAGCTCTATCAACAAACTTCAAAGTTGTGTTTACGTTTTGCTCAACCAGCAATACTGTAACTCCCCTTGTGGTTAACTTTTTCAACGTTTCAAACACTGCTAATACCAACATTGGAGCAAGCCCTAAAGATGGTTCATCAACTAACATAAGTTTGGGGTCAGACATTAAACCCCGAGCGATAGCAAGCATCTTTCGCTCCCCTCCACTTAGAGTTCCTGCAAATTGTTTCTTACGTTCAGCTAACCTGGGAAACAGTTCTAAAACGTCTTTAAGAAGAACTTTTACTTTTTCTTTGTCACGAATGCTATATGCGCCCAAAAGGAGATTTTCGTAAACGGTCATACCCGAAAAAAGGCAGCCATCATCAGTAATGAAACTGATTCCCAGCCTAGTTATCTCTTGAGTCGGTTTTTGGTCAATTCTTTTTTCCATAAACGCTATTTCCCCTGCAGTTGGCTTAACAAGACCCGCAATTGTACGTAAGGTTGTTGTTTTTCCCACACCATTCGGACCTATCAATGCAACAAACTCACCTTGATTTACAGAAAGGGAAATATCCCACAATACTCCCAATTTACCGTACCCGGCATCAATATTGCTTAATTTCAGCATTTAATCCACTCCTACCACCAGGTTAGTACAACATCCTCAGAAATAATACTCCAAAAACAACCTAACCTATTAATGAACTAGTTCCTCTCCCAAGTAAGCTTCTGTGACTTTGGGATCATTTTTAATCTCATTCGTAGTTCCTTCTGCTATTTTCTTACCAAAGTGAAGAACCGCAATTCTGTCACAACATTCCATGATAAACTTCATAACATGCTCAATACAAATTATGGTTACTCCACCATCTCTAATCCGTTTTATTAGCTGGATAAATTCAGGTAATTCAGACGGCGTTAAACCAGCAGCTACCTCATCAAGAAGTAAAAGTTCGCAATTAGTCGCCAGTGCCCGAGCCAACTCCAATCGTTTCAATTGCATTGTGTTTAAATTCTCAGCTAAAATATCCTTGGGCATAGTAAAGCCTACAAAATCTAATAGTTCTTGCGCACTTTTTTGAGGTCTTCGGTGCTGTCCCCCCCCAAATATTGAAGCGACTTTAACATTATCTTCAGCACTTAGTTTGGGAAATGACCTAACAATTTGAAATGTCCTTGCCATTCCTTTATGACAAAGCTGATGCGAAGACATTCCTACAATGTTCTGACCTTTAAAAATTACCGTACCTTTTTCCGGCTTGTAAAAGCCTGATATGCAATTCAGAAAAGTAGTTTTGCCTGCGCCGTTTGGTCCAATAATGCCGAAAATTTCTCCCTGTTTTACCGATAACGATACGTTGTTGACTGCAACTAAACCACCGAAGCGTTTTTCTACACCCTCCGTTGTCAATATCATAGAAACACCTACTTTCCCATCTGACCTAAGCTACATGTTTATTTGGGTGCCCGGTGGTTTTCGGGCACCCAAATATTGAATTTCTCAAATCACTTAGTTTTAAGTGGAGCTTGCTTTTGAGTATCAGGCCAAACCACTTGCGGTTGACCTTGAGAATACTGAAAGACAGGGAAAATATATTTTCCCTCTCCGACTACTGGATCAGGAAGAGATTGTTCGTTATATTCTATTGATTCGAATAAGATACCATCTGTGAATTTCTCTTGTCCAGTCCATAATTTTTCCTTAGCATATTTCATGAGATTTTCACTGTTTAGTTCACCGTATTGTTTTAAGGTATTGTTAGCTATTTGAATAAAGAAACGTGTATAATCGTAAACTTGCCCAGAAGCTGCCGCGGAAGGCTCAGAGTTATATTTAGCCTTAAAATCGGCTGCAAACTTCTTTGCCTTGTCCGTAACAAACAATGGACGATTATCTAAAACATAATCCGATGCACTGCCTGTTAAACTGTAAAAATCACCGTTTTCGCTCAATGCGTCAGCAATTATTAAGCTATTTAAGTTTTGTTCACTGGCCTGCTTTAAGAATGCTGCCATAGAAGGCGGAGAACCTATTGTACCTGCAATGAGGGAAACGTCTTTACTCTTAAATTTGGTCAAGATTGAATTGAAATCAGTTTCACCTAACTTAAAGAACTGCTCATCCACTACCTCCCAACCAGCAGCCTGAAATTCCTTAGCGATGCTTTTTCCAAGGCTTCTGGCCCAGTCAGTTTCTTCTCCATATATAGCCATTTTCATATTTCTGGGCTTGAATTCACCTTTATTAATGGCATTCTTAACAGTTTCGGTATAGGCCACAGTCATCTTACTAGTTTGTGCCCAGCCCTTAGAAATCCAAAATCTGTATTTTTCATTGGAAAGCCATTTTTCATTAATTGCATCTGATCCGCCCAAGCCAAAAAAATGAGGGATCTGATATTTAGCAACTACATCCATGAGGGCAACTGCAACGGAGCTATTCCAGTTTAACAATCCAACTTGTATTTTTTCCCGTTGAATTGCTTGCTCATAGGCACTAACCCCTTTTACCGGGTCTGATTGGTCATCAATCCAAATCAGCTTTACTTCATAGTCGCCAATCTTGTTACCGACTTCATCAAAAGCCATTTGAGCTGCGTTTTTAAATTCAATACCAACCTTAGAATAAGGTCCCGTAAGCGGGAGATCGACACCAATAGTCAGAGTTTTAGACTTATCTCCACTGCTTTTGCTAGAATCTCCAGAGCATCCGGTTAACAGTGACGCCATCAAAATGAATCCCACCAAGACAAAACAGGTTAATTTGTTGAAACGCTTCTTCATTTTTTACCCTCCCTTTTAGGATTGAATTGAGTTAAACTCTCAACTGAAATTTCGTTCCTTTTTTAAAATAGAATAGTTTTTTTCACCCCCATTTCTTTTACATTAAAACAGCGTTGGTGTTTATTGATTTCCCAAAGAGAAATCACTCAACTAATTGCTTTTTTAATTTCGTTTCTTGGAATGAACTTTGAACTTTTCGTACAAGACCAGCAATTCCACCTGGGAAATAAATCATTACTAGAATAAGCAATAGACCATAGATAACAAGTTTCCACTCCATTAAACTATTTAGATAGGAAAAAACAGGTAGTATTATAAACGCAGCAAATAACGGACCCCAAATACTTCCTCTGCCGCCAATATAAGCTATTACCAGTATCTCTAATGTTTTTGAAGTATGCATTACGTCTGGAGTCAGAATGCCTGTAAAATGTGCATAAAAACCCCCAATTAAGCCTGCGATGGCACTGGATATGGTAAAGTTAATTACCTTGTATTTTAGTGGATTTACCCCCGAAGCACGGGCTGCTTCGGGGTCTTGCCCCAGTGCTTTAAACGCTAAGCCTAGGTTGGATTTGGTAACCAGTCTCAAAATCATGAAACATAAAATGCTAATGACAAATATCACGTAGAAATAAGGTTTTGACCAGGCTGTTTCAAAAAACAAATCAACATTGAGTCCCAGCGCACCTCGGGTAAATTCTTGAAGCGAAGTGGTGGTTGCCATAAGTACTAATCCGACAAACCAAGCTAGGATGGCCGCAAACAAACCGTCCATACGAAGGGTGAGCATTCCGATAATCATTCCGACCATGGCTGCCATTAAGGCACCTGCTATTATTCCTATCCATGGAGAAATGCCGAGTTTTGTTAAAAGCAGCGCTGATGTATAAGCTCCCAAACCCATAAGTCCTGCATATCCCCAATTTGCAACGCCGATAAAACCGGCAGATAAATCGAATCCCATAGCTAAAGTACCGAACATGAGACTTACAACTAATAAATGCAGGATGTACTCTTGTTCAATGATGTATGGAGCAGTTGCCAGTAATGCAAACATAACCAGACTAAGCAAAGACAGCCCCATCTTATTTAGAAACGCATCAGCACTATGCAGCAGTTTAGTATTCATTCCGGAAAGTTTCATGATTATATCACCTCGCCTATACTTTTAAACTTTTTCCGAATATGCCGGTAGGTTTGAACAACAATACTAAAATAATTATTGAAAGGCTGACTACATCCTGCCAGGCAGTACCCAAAGAATAAGCGGCTAGCGTTTCAATAATGGCTACCATAAATCCGCCGACAATAGTTGCTTGAACGTTTCCTAAACCTACCAAAATTACTACAAACCATGATTTATATAATGGCGTTATACCCATGAACGGATAAGCAGGAATGAGCGAGAGTAATACGGCTCCTGCGATAGCTGCCAACATACTGCTCAGGGCAAAAGTTAAGGTATGTATTTTATTGAGATCTATCCCCACAAGCATTGCGCCGGTTTCATGTTCCGAAACAGCCAGGATTGCATTGCCGGTCTTTGTCTTTTTCAAAAACAGCCAGAAAAAGCCGACAGTACCCATAGCAATTAAAAACCCAAACAGCTTGTCAAAAGTAATGTTTGTACCAAGAACTCCTACACTTCCATGCCAGATCTCGGTTACTCCTCTATAGTTAACACCTATTAAAGCTTGAGCCAGATTTTGCATAATGATGGATATACCAGCTGTAAGCAAAAAGCTGTTTACAATCCAATCACCCTTGGACCTCTTTCTCAAAGGGCGTAAAGTAAGTTTTTCTGTAATGACACCTGCCACAAAACCTCCTATTGCCGCAACAATTATGCATAAAATCGGGGGCAGACCCAACAATACGCTAGCAAAATACATAAAGTAAGCACCTAACATGTAAAACTCTCCGTGAGCAAAACTTGGAATTTTCATTACACCAAATACTAAGGAAAGACCCATTGCCATCGAAACATAAATACCTCCCCTTAATATGGCTCCAATTAACAAATCAACAATTACCATTAAGTTACCCCCTTAGTTAGACCTGTTTAATAAAACGTCCCTTTTGTAATCAAAAATGTTCCTTACTTATTAACAGTTAATAATGCAGGCAGACTTTGAAAGAACAGATCCTATACACTATAATTAAGTCATGTAAATTTTTGAAAAATTTTAGAATAAACAGATTTTTCTAAGCGTTTTTATGCATTTCCATGTATTTAAAAATCTTCTTAATAAACAGAAAACTATCGATAAAATTTTCCCCATTTGCAATTTTAAAGATACATGACATTAAAGAGTTATTTTGTTAGCGAAAATCTTCTTGGCTAATGATTCCTCCCGGTGGAATCACTACAAATTCTTGGTCCCACTCACCCTTAACTAACTTGGTCAATAAGCGAAGGGACCCCTCCCTTTCCTCAAAGGGAACAGAAATGAATTCAGCTACTTTTCGCCCATAACAAGTATAGTGCTCCGAGTCACCAACGCCGGTATGAATAAAAACTATTCGTTGGTAATGTTGATATAGGACGTTGTTCATCCATTTAGCATCTTCAACACCGAACTTTTCACTATTGACCTGAAACTCGGCATAAGGCTCGGCTCCTTGGTCAATCCAACCTTTGCTCAGATAATAGGAGGCAGGTGCTCTAGCAAATTCTTCATCATAGATTTTACGGGAGCCCATCAATATGCTTATACAGTCATGGACCCGCGGTATGACTAAAGTGTGTCGCTCTGAATGCAGATTTGCTACACCATTGGAACACAGACCATAGGCAAATAACAAGACGTCATGCTCTACATCAGCATCAATACGTTCCTGCAATTGTACTCTCAGCTTATCAGGGGTTTTATGCAGGGCGTAGGGCAACAGCTCCAATTCCATACCAAGAGGTATAATCTTTTTTATTTCATCTGCCATGGTATAACAGGCCAAGACCTTGCACCTCATCCTTCTTCCTCCCTTTTGGCTTTATTTTGTTCCATTAAAGGAATTGTACAAATTTTCCAATATCTCAGTTCCCGGGGGCATGTTATAAATACTGTCCATGTCTGGACTGCAAATAACTAAAATGACTAAGCCTTTTGCAGACAACTTAACACCTTTTTTCGTATTGGATAATATTCTTTACGGGGGGAAAAATTCCTGCACATATTTTAACAATAATAAAAAAATTTTTCCCTAGAGTAGTTTTTTTATAAATGAATACGGATTTTATTAAAAGGAAGATGCCCCAACTTGTAGTCGGGACATCTTCCTTTTTATACATGCACTTTATAATACAACAAAACTTAATTTATAGCAAAAAAGCATACGCACTCACAATCCCCTATATTTGTCAAACTATGTTGGACATGAGCACCTATATACAAAGTATCTCCTTCTTCCAAAACATAGGTGTCTTTTCCGATAGTGACCTGTAACCTACCTCGTATAATAGCCCCTACCTCCTCTTCCGGATGACCTATAGAGATATCTGTGGCACCTGGTTGTAATGTTATCCACAGACCTTTCATCTTTCTCGATCCTTGCGTTCCAAGTTCGAGTCTTAAGTGACCATCTGCCGTGGGGCACATTTGAATACGCTCATTTTTCTTTATCACAGGTTTTTCCTCTGAGGTTTGGACCAAATCAACTAATTCAACCAAATCAACTTCAAGGGATTTAGAAATTTCTAAAAGAGCGCTGAATGTAGGACTTGTTAATCCACGCTCAACCTTACTAATAAATGCAATAGATAGTCCTGATACGTCCGACAAGTCTTGCAAGGTCATATTACGTTGTTTTCTAATTTTTTTTATTCTTTCTCCTAAAAGTTCATCCATCATAATAACCCCATTTTTCCGAATATAAATTTATTTTAGTAAATATTAAAATTTTTTGCAATGTTTTTGGATTATTATTTTGGGATTCAGAAAAATGAGCTATTTTCATTCTTTTATTTTGAATTTTTTTTGAAAATTTTTTACTTGTTATAAATTAAGGGATTTTCTTTAGTGCCATTTCCTGTCCAGCCTCAAGATGATCTCTGCAAAGAATTTCCATAGCTTCCTGGAAACGGACTTCACGAATTGCTTCCACAAACTGATACAATCCCGCGATAACCTGCTTAACATGCAACTCCCCTTTTGGCTCATAAGACCAATTCTAATTAATTCGTCCTGATTACTTCTGTAGATGCGATTAATTCGCTCATTTTCATATATACTAATAATTTCCATGTGCATTTCAGTGTCAGCACGCTCCCATTTATATAAATCATTTTGAACGGCTTTTATTCTCACGACCTTCTCTTCGATAGTTATCAACACCAACCCACTGCTTATGGTACTCCTTATCCATATGCTTGATATCAACATATAGGGCATTTAACCAAGGGAGCATTTTTTCAATTGTATTATACCATTTTCTTCCTCAGGAGTTATACGCCCCTCTTCAATATCAGCCTTATAATATGGCCAAAGATATTGATCCATTCGTCCTGGATTATAGCTTGCAGCGTTTTGTTCCATAAATATACAAATTTGATAGAAATAAAATGATTGTATCGCTTCCCTAAATGTCCGTGCTGGATTTGCAGGAACAACGTTTTGTTTAAGATTTTTATGCCTTCTGTTACAATCAATAAAGATTTTAGATAGTAATCCTTTTCATAATCGCCTGGTACTGTTATATCTAGCTTAGCTTTCCTCTTATTTATGGCTTTTTCAATTCCTATAATACCTTCATTAATCAGCCACTTATATCCAGCAGTGGTCTCTCCAAACCCGCGAACCGCCTTACGGTTTTAGTAACACAAATTATTAAAGACCCCGGGACCCGGAGTTCTAAATCAAAACTCAATAACTGTCCCAACATTACAAAGAAAAAATCTATCTTTAAATTCTTGTGCAAGATACATAGAGGCCTTAGGACCGGTACAATGGGAGACACCAAGCCTCTCAATTTCGAAAGCTTTTAATTTTTCTATACTTTTCTCCCTCTGATATTCAGATACTGGCCCTAAGTGAGTTCCACCAATAATTGTATTAATCCTATTTTGTCCAGTCTTTTCAATTGCATAATTTAGTACATTAATTATACCTGCATGGGAACATCCCAAAATAATTGCTAATCCTTTATCAGTTTCAATAATAAGTGATTGGTCATCTAGAAGGGGATCAGCTTTAAAACTACCCCCTGCCAAAACAACCTGATCTTTGTCCCCAGTCTCAAAGTCATTAATTCGTGGAACCTCTCCAGTTAAATACATTCCTGGTGAAATTTCCTTGAAATCTTTGTTATAGATAAAGTTAGCACCCATTGATTCCAAGGCAGGCTTACTGAAAGGAATGCCAATGTATCTAGTTATATTATCCCGAAGATTGTAGCTTTCTTTAAATAGGTCCGGATGTGTGTAAACATTTTTAGGTCCAGTAACAGCTAATGCGTTTAGTAGCCCTGCCGTATGATCAATATGATGATGACTTATAATTATTCCCTCTACACTGGATAAATCTTTTTTAAATACGCGGGCATTATTGATAAGCGCCAATCCTTGCCCCGTATCAAAAAGAAAATTACCATGAACTGTTTCAATAAATACAGACCAACCATGCTCTGCCATGGCACCTATGTTACTGTATACAGTATTTTCACATAGTACAGTTACTTTATTTTTCATGCTTACCCTCCCCAAAGGTAATTTTAGCCATATTATACCAAAATATTAAGCTATCATAGAAAATATCTGCACATCTCAAATCTGATAATTAAGAGAAGAATTTTTGCAAAGTGTTAACGATGTCCTTAAACAAAATTACTATAAAAAGGCACGATATGTTGATACAAATAATGCAAACTATGTGTTGTAATTAGATTATCCGATGACTAATTGTCCCACTTTTTCAGTGCCTTACCCGTGAACTGCCCCTTTTTAACCTGTTATCGCCTTCTTTAATTTAAGAACAAAATATCCGGCAGCTTCCAGTGCCTTTTCGGCACTTTTTTCTTCCCCCATACTTTCTTCAATTTTCTCTATTAAGGCACTGCCCACAATGACTCCATCGGCTTCGCATGCAGCCAGGCGGGCCGTTTCCGGGTTGGAAATACCAAAACCTACTGCTAACGGCAGTCCTGTCTCTTGACGGATAGTTGTAAGAAATTCCCCCAAATTAGCTAGGACATTGGTTCTCGCACCGGTGACACCGGAAACACTAACACAATAGATAAAACCTCGAGAGGCTTCACTTATTTTTTTAATTCTTTCCGGCGTGCTGGTAGGAGCAATCAAAAGTATTAAGTCTAGTCCATATTTATTGGCCATAGTTTTTAATTCCTCGGATTCTTCCAATGGTAGATCAGGAATTATTAAACCATCTATCCCTGAGGCAGCAGCCATCTTTATAAATTGTTCAATGCCTTTTACATAAACAGTATTAAAATAGGTCATCACAATCAAGGGAATCTCTGTTCTTTCCCTTAACCTGCAAGCCATAGAGAGAATCTGTTCCAAAGTGACCCCGTTTTCTAAAGCGCCGACAGCAGCTCTCTGGATTGTTGGACCATCGGCAACGGGATCAGAATAAGGTACTCCTAGTTCAATTAGGTCGGCACCACTCTCGGCAAGCCTTAATACTAGTTTCTCTGTAAATTCCAAGTTAGGATAACCACAGCATACATAGGGAATTAAGGCTTTTATATTTTCCTTTTTTAATTTATTGAAAATATTCTCAATCCTATTCATTTTACTTCCCCCTTTAGTAAATGTGCGACCTCTGTGACATCTTTATCACCCCTGCCGGAAAGACAAATGACAATAACTTTCTCCTTGGCCAAAGTGGGTGCAAGCTTCGCAGCATAAGCAATTGCATGGGCACTTTCCAAAGCCGGGATAATTCCTTCTAATCTCGATAATAATTGAAATCCTTCCAAAGCTTCCTGGTCTGTTATAGGCTGGTATTGAGCCCTATTGGTTTCTTTAAAGCAGCTGTGCTCCGGTCCTACTCCTGGGTAATCAAGACCAGCGGACACAGAATGGGCCGGTAAAATCTGTCCGTCAGCATCCTGCAAAAGATAACTTAAAGCTCCGTGCAACACCCCTTTGGTGCCTGCCGTTAATACAGCGGCATGTTTTCCGCTCTCAATACCGCTTCCTGCCGCTTCTACCCCTATCATTTGCACTTCTTGTAAATCCTTAAAGGGGTAAAACATCCCCATAGAATTACTGCCCCCGCCAACACAGGCTATTAAAAACTCCGGCAAATGACCTTCCTGTTCCATAATTTGCACTTTCGTTTCTTCACCAATTACACTCTGGAAATCCCTAACAATCATCGGGTAGGGGTGGGGCCCTACCACAGAGCCTATCACATAATGGGTATTTTCTACCGTAGATACCCAATTGCGCAAAGCTTCATTGGTGGCATCTTTTAAAGTTTTACTGCCTGACCCTACCTCTCTAACTTTGGCACCCAAAAGTTTCATCCTAAAGACATTCAAAGCCTGCCTTCTTACATCCTCTGCTCCCATAAAAATCTCACACTCAAGCCCCATTAAAGCAGCTATAGTTGCTGTAGCCACTCCATGCTGACCGGCCCCTGTCTCAGCTATTATCCTTTTCTTGCCCATTCTTTTGGCCAAAAGCACCTGTCCCAAAGTATTATTAATCTTGTGGGCACCTGTATGGTTTAAATCTTCCCTTTTTAAATAAATCTTGGCTCCCCCAAGATGCTGAGTCAGCTTCTCTGCATAATAAAGAGGTGTAGATCGCCCTACATAGTATTGAAGATAATAGCGAAACTCTTCTTGAAATTCTTGATCTTCTTTATACTTCTCGTAAGCTTTTTCCAATTCATCCAAAGCAGGCATCAATGTTTCCGGAACAAACTGCCCGCCAAACTCACCAAAATAACCTTTTTTATTCACAAAAATCTCCTCCTGTGTTTCACTTAATTTTTCCCGCCAACTCGCTCACTCGCCTACTTATCGACTAGATTGTTTAGCCTTTGCCATAAACATCCTCATTTTTTCCCTATCCTTTACCCTCAGTTCCTTTTCGACGCCGCTTGATACATCTATGCCAAAAGGGTTTCCATCTCTAATGGCCTGATGGACATTATCAAGTTTGAGGCCGCCGGCTATGATAACAGGGATTTCACCCCAGTTTTTCCTTGCTTCCGGTACTAAATGCCAGGGAAAGGCTTTACCGGTACCACCATGCAAACCTAAAACAAAAGTATCCAGTAAAATTTTATTCACAGACTTCTGTTTTATATAGGGTATTACCTCATCCCAACCCCTTTTTTCATCTACTCTAAAAGCTTTAATAACCTGAATGTTTTCTTTAAATTCCCGGCAATATTCGGGTGATTCACTACCATGAAACTGTAAGCCTGTGAGACCGCAAAATTCTGCAATTTGCTGTACTTTTTCTTTTTCCTCATCGACAAATACGCCTATCTTTTCTCCCCCCGGTGGAAGATTAGTAATGATTTCGCAAACCCTTTCCGGGCTAATTTGACGTTTACTAGGGGCAAAGATAAAACCTAATGCATCGGCACCTAGGGAAACAGCCAGTTTGGCATCCTCAAGGTTGGTTAGGCCGCAAATCTTAATCCACACGGGAACGCTCACCTCTTAAGAGCTCACTTATTTTTGCCCCCGGTTCAGTACTGGTCACCAGGGCCTCTCCTACCAAAATAGCATCAACCCCCGCTTGGGCCAGCTTCTCAACATCATGGAAGGAGGAAATCCCGCTTTCACTTACCAATATAGTATTTTGGGGTACAAATCGGGCTAACTGCAAAGTTGTGGCAATATCGGTTTGAAAGGTATTTAAATCCCGGTTATTGATACCAATGATTTGAGCGTCAGACCTTAGTGCTTTCGCTAAATCTTCCCGAGTATGAACTTCTACCAGGGCAGCCAGCTTTAATTGTTCCGCTAATTTGAGAAAATCTTTTAATTCTTTCTCCGTGAGGATTCCTGCTATTAAAAGCACAGCATCGGTCTGGGCTCTAGATGCTTCGTATAGCTGATAGGGGTCAATAATAAAATCTTTGCGTAAAACAGGCAGCTTTACCACTTCCTTAACCCTTTTTAAATCCTCCAAGCTGCCTTGAAAAAATTCATTATCGGTAAGTACTGATATAGCCCTAGCCCCTGCCTTTTCATAACTAAGAGCTAATTCTACCGGGTCAAAATCTTCTTTTAATAGTCCTTTGGACGGGGAGGCTTTTTTTACCTCAGCTATTAAGCTCATACCCGGCTCCAGCAAAGCTTTTTGAAACCTGTTTTCCTTATAGGTAACTATTTCTTGTTCCAAATATCTCAAAGGCAGCTTAATTTTACTTTCCTCTACCTCTTTTTTCTTATGGGCAATAATCTGTTCTAAAATCATAGATTCAATCATCCCTTTCGCTTACAGTTATGGCACGAAATATGAAGATTCAAATTCTCAATTCTCCATTAGTTATAGTGGTTGCTGACTCTTTTCAATTCTTCCAATTTTACCAGGGCTTTGCCTGAATCAATAGTATCCTGGGCTAATTTTACCCCTTCCGTTAGACTCCCTGTGAGTCCGGTGATAGAGAATACTGCTGCCGCATTTAAAACTACTATATCCCGGTGGGCGCCTTTTTCCCCCGAAAGTACTCGTCTGGTAATTTCCGCATTAACGTGGGCATTACCACCTTTGAGGCTGTTAAACCGGCTTTTTGGCAAACCGAAATCCTCAGGGGAAATCTCAAAGGTTTTCAAACTTCCTTTATTTAATTGGGTAATTTTACTGGGTCCCAGAGTGGAAAGTTCATCTAATCCTCCAGCCCCGTGAACCACAAAAGCTGCCTCTACACCTAATCTTTCCAGCCCTTGGGCTACTACCTCCGTAAGCTTGGCATCATATACCCCTACTACCTGATAGCGGGCCTGAGCAGGATTGGTCAGCGGCCCCAGGACGTTAAAAATACTTCTGATACCAATTTCTTTCCGGGGACCCACAGCATACTTCATGGCTTTATGGAACTTGGGGGCATATAAAAAACCAATACCGATTTGGTCCAGCACCTGTTCTACCTCATTAGGAGCTAAATCTATTTTCACCCCTAAAGCCTCCAAGACATCGGCACTGCCGCTTTGACTTGATACCGAGCCATTACCGTGTTTGGCTACGGCTAGCCCTGCCCCTGCTGCCACAAAGGCTACCGTTGTAGAAATATTAAAGGTGCCGGTTCCATCACCGCCGGTGCCGCAGGTATCCACCAGAACAGAATGCCTGCTTTTTAGGGGCAATGCTTTTTCCCGCATTACCTGGGCACAGCCGGTAATTTCCTCTGGTGTTTCCCCCTTCATCTTTAATGCCGTTAAAAAACTGCCTATCTGGGCATCGGTTGTCTTACCTTCCATGATCTCATTCATTACCCCATTGGCCTCTTCTTGCGTAAGATTTTCCCCCGTGATCACTTTACTAATTGCCTCTCTAATCATAGCTAAACTCGTCTCCTCTCAACTAACTAATTTTCTTTCTCGCTTCTTGTCTCTTTCTTCTTACCTCTTAATACTGATATTAATACTCTAAGAAGTTTTCTAGCATTTCCAAACCATATTGGCTGGCAATTGATTCGGGGTGAAACTGCACCCCAAAAGTCGGATATTCTGCATGTCTTATAGCCATAACCTTACCGTCTTCGGTTAACGCTGTAACAATTAATTCTTGGGGTATACTTTCTTTCTTTATGATTAATGAGTGGTAGCGTGTTACAGCAATACTTGGGGGCATGTTGGCAAAAATTCCTTGCCCTATATGGGTAATAACAGAAGTTTTGCCATGGATAATTTCATTAGCCCTCACTACTTTGGCCCCATATGCAAAACCAATACATTGATGACCTAAACAAACACCTAAAATGGGGACTTTATCTCTAAAATACTTGATTACGTCTAAACAAACACCGGCATTTTCCGGTCTCCCCGGACCTGGAGAAATAACTATTTTTTTAGGCTTCATCCCTGCTATAGTTTCTAAGGAAGCTTGGTCATTGCGAATTACTTTAATTTCCTCGCCCAATTTGCCAAAATACTGAACTAAGTTATAGACAAAAGAATCATAATTATCTATCACCAATAGCACTAAATCCCCCCCTTTCTGCCATTTCTAAAGCGGTTAAAAGTGCTTTAGCCTTATTGGAGACTTCCTGATACTCTTTTAAAGGATCCGAATCGGCGACAATACCTGCGCCGGCTTGAATAAATCCTTTACTGCCTTTAGCAATTAAGGTGCGAATGGTAATACAAGTATCCATATTTCCTGTATAACTGATATAGCCAACTGCTCCGGCATAGGGCCCTCGACCGTCAAATTCTAATTCATCTATTATCTCCATGGCCCTTATTTTAGGAGCACCGGAAACTGTTCCTGCCGGAAATGCTGCCCTAAGTAAATCAAAACAGTCATAACCTTCTTTGATTTTTCCTGTGACTTTTGAAACAATATGTTTAACATGTGAATAATTTTCCACTTGCATAAAATCCTCAACCTGTACAGTGCCATACTCACTGACCTTGCCTAAATCATTTCTTCCCAGATCCACAAGCATTAAATGCTCCGCTTTTTCTTTTTCATCTGCCAGCAGCTCTTGAGTTAAGTACTGATCCTCCTCTCTAGTCCGCCCCCTTGCTCTGGTACCTGCTATCGGCCGCAATTCTGCCATTTTATTTTCAACCTTTACCATTACTTCGGGAGAAGAGCCGATTAATGTAATATCATCAAAAGATAAATAAAACATATATGGTGAAGGGTTTAGTGATCGTAAATTTCTATAAACTACTAAAGGATCTGTTTTAAATAGGAACCCTGTTTTACGGGACAGCACTACCTGAAAAATGTCGCCGTTCAAAATGTAATCCTTGGCCCTTTTTACCATTTCCTGGAATTCATTGGGAGAAGTATTGAAAAAATAATCTGTATATTTTTCAGAATCAGAATTTTCTACAGGGAGTTGATATAAAGGTTTTTGCAGTTCAAGATTTATTTTTTCAACTTCTTTAAGAGCTTTAAAGTAATCTTCTTCCGGGCTTTTAGTTACCGATACATTAATCACAATGGTCATAGTTTGCTTGACATGGTCAAAAATGATTAAATTCTCCGGAAACATAAAGAAGCAATCGGGATATTCGGTATTTTTATTAAGTTCCTTAGGCAGCTTTTCCCAGTAACGTATCATGTCATAACCTAAATATCCTACAGCCCCTCCACTGAATCCAGGTAATCCAGGTGCTTCTAAGGTCTGATATCTTTGAAAAATTTTTTTTAGCTCCAATAACGGGTCAATAGTCTCAAACATAATAGTTTGTTCTCTATCGGTTATGGAAACTCTACCGTCTTTTGCTTTAAAAACTAAGGAAGGCTTAAAACCAACAAATGAATACCTTCCTACCTGGGTCCCTTTTTCTACACTTTCCAGGATAAAAGTATAGGAGCCCTTATTTAATTTTAGAAAAACAGATAAAGGTGTCTCTAACGCAGCAGAATACTCTTGAAACACTGGGATTAAATTTGCTTGTTGAGCTAGTTTAATAAATTTTTCTTTACAATCCGGAAACATACCCTTTCCCTCCTTTTGGTGAATTAAAAACACGGCTTTACGTCGAGGCTTTGGCGACTGCGGAAGCCGATGTTGCTCTTATACTTATTACCTTTTAAAAGTTATTTTTTCTAATAAGTATAAAAAAAGCCCTTCATCTCTAAAATTAGAGACGAAAAGCTTCAGACTTTTTCGCGGTACCACTCTATTTGCCCTTTCGGGCCGCTCCTAACGGGTACGGGAACAGTATTGATCATGCCCTTTTCTATTAACTTACAGCGGTGCCTTGATACCCTTGTAAAAACAAAAACCTTTCATCCGCTAAGGACGAAAGGTTAACTTCCGTGGTACCAACCTCATTGGCTAATAAAAGCCCACTCACTATAAGTACGGGACAATATGTCCGATACCCGCCTTCTTTTAACGGTAAAGGTCTCCGGCAGGCTGCTACTCTCACCAATAGGCGATTTCGTCCTACAGCTTATGGGTCCATTCACCCTACCCGGTACACGCCGAAATCCCACCATCTCCGGCTCTCTGAAGTGCCTGCAGTATGCTACTAATCCCACGCATTGCTTTTGCTTTATTGTTTTACTGTATTATAAGCAGTGATTCTTTGTCCTGTCAAGGTATTTTTATATTTTTACTAACAGTGATTCATTGTAAAATGAAATTGAACTAAATAAAATCCATAGTGGAGCCGACTGTAATATAATTGAATCACCACAAAACAACAAATTACAGGGTGAGACAAGCAGTAGGGACGGGTTCTTCTATGACACGCTATTCTTTGTGCAACTCCTCTGTTTATATCTAAAAATCAGCTATTACCCGTACTGATAAACAAGATTGGTCTTTAATGTTTACTAGTGATTTCGTGCAAATAATCCCTGTTGCCTTCACTTTTTAGGTCAATTATTGATAATCCCTTTTCTCTTAAGTATTTCTCTAAAAAGCACGGGTCCCCGCCTGGGAGTAAGCCATCTGCTTCATCTTCAGAAACATCATTTTTTTTCGTTTTCCTTCTTAGAAAATTCTTTGAAGTAGTATACGGCTTAATAAAATTAAGCTTACACAGGATTATTTTTAATGGGAATAGTGCTCTCACAGGGTACACCAGTCTGGCATTTGCCGCAGCCATAGCGAGGCTTATATTTAGGCTTAATCACGTTGTCAAGGAAATCTGAGCAGATTTGGTGGCTTTTTCCCTTTTCCAAATCAATAGCGTTAACGGGGCAGCGTTTAATACAGATACCGCAGTTGTTGCAATACTCATAAATATCCTCATATTGCCGTGGTGTCGCTTCAATTTTAAAGTTGACAATGAGGCTGCCAAAGCGACCAGCACAGCCCTTCTCAGTGATAAAGGACTTGCTTAGATTAAAGGTACCTAGACCAGCAATGAAAGCTATATGCCTTTCGGACCAATTACTCCTTTTGTTAATCACCTTAAATCTAGGCTCAAGGGTTGGTATAACAACATTAGCTCCCCTTTTCTTTATTTCTTCAGCCAAATATCTTCTCAATGCCTCACTGCAGGCTTCTCCTTCAATTCTAGCATAAAGCCATTCACTGGCCGGCATTTCACCGTCCTTCCGATTAGCCTCTCTCACCTGATTTGTAAAGGGTAAGAAATAGGATATTATCGACTCGGCGCTGGGAAGCCATTCCTCGGGGAGGAGATGGTGAGGACCAACAACATCCTCCTCCTTTAACTTAGTAAATAAAGGGTCTTTCGCAGCGGCAATCCCGACAATGGGTGCCGCAAATATTTCCATATTACTGAGCTCAGGAACTATATTTAAGCTGCTCTCCTTGATGAAATTATCCATTAAAGATCTAATTTCCGACAAATTCATAATGTAGCTCCTTTACTATTAATTTGGGGTACTATCGTGTCAGGGCGTGTCATGGGACGTGTCATGGGACGGTTCTCTGACACGCTATTCTTTGCACAACTCCTCTGTTTATATCTAACACAGCAGCTATCTCCCGTACAGATAAATAGGATCTGTCTTTAATGTTACTATGATTTCGTGCAAATTATGCCTATTGCCTTCACTTTTTAGGTCAATTATTGATAATCCCTTTTCCCTTAAGTATTTCTCTAAAAATGCACGGACTTCCGCCTGAGAGTATAACCCATCTGCATAATCTTCGGAAACATCTATAAATTTGTAATCGCTTTCCTTGTCAGAAAATTCTTTGAAATATTCTATGGCCTTATGATGTTCGTGAGAACTATCGCTGGTCATTGTCTACTTTTCTAGCAAATCTTTCAGATTGGCACCATAAACATCCAGATTGAATTATTCAATTATGAGTTGTCTTTATTATACTTTTCAGAAAATCAAAATTTCAACACACATTACAATAAGGAGATATTAAATTAATCTTAGATGACTGCTCGATAATATCACTGCAGGTTAAAACCCTACCTCTAGAAATAGCTAAATATGAACTTTCATTTTGGTGTTCTTCAATAATTGCAAGATCCAAAAGTACTTGTTTTAGTGTTACATAAGTAGGATAAATGAAATCTTTTTTAATCGTTTGTTCTAAGCTAGAATAAATAATAATGGTTAATTTGATTTCCATATATTCATTCACCCTCTTTAATTATTAATATATTTTATTAAATTAAGGGAAGATGTTTGTTTATAGAATTAAAAGCCCACAAGATAAATAATCCACTTGTGGGTCTATAAAAGGGGAGGATATGAAGACTTATTTTATATAGAGGGGGTGTCAAGGTGAAATCAATCGAGATTTTAATTCATCATACTTTATTAAGTAATTAATTCGTTTCTCAATTTTGCCTTTATTCAAAACAATACATGTAGGTACGTCCATCACATTATATTTCTCAGCTAAAATTTTTTTCCTCGAGATATCTACTTTAACTATTTTATATTTAACTTCACACTCACTTACCAGTTGTTCTAAAAGAGTATTAAAATTCAAGCTTTCTTCTATCAATGGATTAAAAAATGAAAGTATGACAGGTAGTTCATTATTTACTACGTCGTTTCTAAAAAGTTTCATCTCTTCTACATATCTTTCTGCTACCACTGCTGCAATAGCACCATCACCAGCTGCGGAGACAACCTGCCTTAAATATTTTACTCGATTGTCACCAATTGCATAAACACCTTGAATATTTGTTTCCATCAACTCATTTACTGGTATATATCCTCTTATATCCATCTCCAGCCCACTATCTTTTAGAAAATTTGTTGCCGGAATCATACCAACAAAGAAAAATACACCTTGACAGTCTAGCTTTGAAGATTTGCCAGTTTTTATATTCTTAACTGTTACACCTTCAACATTTTCCTCTCCTAAAACTTCCTCAATAGTCGAATTCCAGATAAACTCCATTTTATTATTATTAAATGCTTTTTCAGCACTTACTTTATTACAGTCTAAAATTCCCTCATCATGTAATACAATTACCGTAACTTTACGGGCAAACTTAGTAATGTACATACCCTCTTCGATTGCCTGGTCACCACTACCAACTACAACTACATCTTCACCTTCAAAAAACTCTGCATCACATGTAGCACAATAAGCTACTCCACTGCCCCTTAGTCTTTTTTCTCCAGGTATATTAAGGAGTCTTGGCTCACTACCACAAGCGATAATAACAGCTTTAGATAAGAATTCTTTGCCTTTTTTTGTTTTAATATTCTTTTCTTCTTGAGAAAAATCTACACTTATAACCTCATCTTTTAGAAACTCTACACCAAAAGTTTCGGCATGCTTTTTAAAATCTTTCATTAAGTCCGGCCCAGTTACATGAACATAACCAGGATAATTTACCAATTCTCTAGTTGTATTAACTAATCCGCCAATGGTACCTTTGTTGATAACCATTGTTTTTAGCTTAGCCCTTCCCGCATAAATAGCAGAGGAAAGACCAGCTGGTCCTCCACCAATTATTAATAAATCATAGGTGTTTGCCACGTTACTCACAGCCTTCTTTTATAACTATTCAAGCATTTCCATAATTTTTTCCTCTATTTGTTCATCCTCAACTTTTCCAGCCATTTTCCCTTGATACTCACCATCTTTAAAGAAGAGTATCTGGGGAACTCCTTTTAAAGAAAATCTCTCAAATAAAGATTGTTGTTCTTCAACATCAACATAATAAAAACTAATTTTCCCTTGATATTTAGGCTTTAATTCCTCTAGAAGAGGAACTACATCTTGGCATACATGACAGCTTTTTCTTGAAAATACAACCAAACAATTCTCTTCGTTATCATAGATTATTTCCTCAAAATTTTTCGGATTTAATTTTTGTAAGGTCACCTTTCTTCACTCCCTGGGAAATTATAATAATATTATTTTTTGCTACCTATTATCTTAGTATTAGACCTTTTATTAATAATAAGAAAGCTAGAATTTTAAAATAATCTAAATGCTTTTCATAATATTTTAAATTTACTACTGGGACTGTAACATTTCACAGCCCAGTAGTAAACATATTATACTAAAACTCTTCTGCTAGAATTTGATATATTGGTGCTCCTTCACATTGTTTGGGCATTCTAACACCACCTAAAACTGCAATTGTAGGAGCTAGATCTACTTGCCTGATAACTCTCTCAGTAGTACAATTTCCTTTTAGTCCTTTACCTGCAGCAATAAAAATAGGAGAGACCGAAGTATCAAAATAGCCGTTGTGAGTTGGGAGGCCATCACCATGAATTCTATTAAAACCTTCTTCTAGGAAGTATATTATATCACCGGATTCAGGGCCATCTAACCCTAAAATTGCAGCATCTTTATTTCTCACCGCCATCGAAATTACTCTACGGCCAGTTTGTTTATCTCGATAGTTATATAATGCCGAGATTATTTCGTCTTCTAATTTATACTTATCCTCAGGATTAACTATCCCAGTGCTATTTCTACCTTTTAAGTTAATCCAGATATGATTTCCGCGGGTAGCAACTGCTTTTGTATTCTCCCAATCTATTTCCTTAACTTCTTTTCCATTTTCATCTTTTTTAAGTTCTGTATACCCCAATTCTTGCATCACCCTAATATTGACACCAGGAAACTCTCCAATAATTGGTGGGTGATCTTCTGTAGTAATTAGACCATGGTCAGAAACTATAAAAATAGTCCAACCTTCGTCCAAATATGGTAAAAATCTACCTATATAATCATCGGTTTGCTTGTAAGTATACTCAAGAAAACCTTGATATACTTTTGGATCAGTATCCCAGTATTTTTGTCCTTTAGCATAATGCCAAATTTGATGCCCAATATTATCAACATTATGAAGATGGGAGAAAATCACATCATAACCTTTGTTATCCATTAAATGGATTAAACTATCTGCTTGCCATTTACAATAAACATCCCAAGCTGGTAATAATGCTTTTTCAACTAGAGTTGGGTCTCCCCCTCCAACTATACCACAAGGAGGTATAAATCCTACGTTTTTCATGATGTCTTCATGTAACTGTTTAGGATGCCAAACAGCATTGTTATTAACGTCTAATGCTCTACCCATCCACAACTTTACTTTGGAGCCATCGGGAGCAATTTCCAAAGCTCGTAGATGCCTTACTCCTAGTAAATCCTTATCATTTTTCTTCACTTCGTCCAGCCAAGTACTTACAAACTCATCCTTCTTTAATACCAATAAAGGTTCTTCTTCTTTTTTAGATTTATAAATAGCTATACTGTCATATTCTCCATTTTCATTTTGCAATATCAAGGCTGGTCTTCTTACTAAACCCTCTGAAGTTAGGATTGTAAACTCTTTGGCATTTAAAGGAGCATCCTTCCATCCTTGAGCATCTTTGATTGGGGAATTCACAATATCAAAAGCAACGGCGCCTAACACATGTAATTCACAATCTTCTTCTTCTGAAATAATGTTTTTCAAATTCTTCCCACTAGCCATTGCTGTTCTATAATCTTCCTCTTCTGAAACCTCATCAACATCTTGATCCGTTAGTATACAACCAGCACCTGAGTCGGTACTTGCATGGGGCTTAAATCTAACACTTTCGAATTCAGAAGAAGCTATAATTATTTTATCCCAATCTATTCCGGCTACTCCATTGTTAATGGCAGCTGGTTGAGTACCATCAACGACACTTAAATTTATACTATCTGAGGTTGGGGGCCAAGCAGAACCGGGCCAGTGCCAAACTAAGGTCTTTTTCCCTGCTTCTGCAAATATATTCCATAATGGCTCTGCTTTACTCATTTTAGAGCTTAATGCGTATACGATTTCATCTAAATTCTCATGGCTCTGATTCCAAAAACAAGTAATACCATGGGTATTTGGATATGCACCGGTGGATAAAGTAGTCCAAATAGGGGGCGTAATAGTAGGAACTGCTCCTAGGAAAACTAAATCTTCCCTTTGAGCACCTCTATCAACAAATTTTTTAATATTTGGCAATTTACCTTGATTCATAAATTTTTTAGTTAAGGAAGGATCTAGTCCATCGACACCAAGCACAAGAATCTTTTCTGTTAACTTTTTCCTCATAATATAAAAATTCCTCCTTGATATTTCCTTTATATTTTCTTAATCTAAAGGGAGTTAAAGCCGTTTTACACACATTAATAGTAAACCCGATTATGAATCATTCATAAAATTCATCGGTAGTTTGCTCATTTTTTTTGTACATTTGGAATGTTTTAAATAGGCTGATTATAGTTGCAAGGTAAAAGAATACAGCTATTGGACTGGTTATTAGTGTCAACATACCAATATCAGATATATTTAGAGCCTGCCGTAAATTCGTTTCGAAAATGCTTCCTAATATAAATGCAATAATAAGCGGAGGAATTGGATATCTCCATTTGCGTAGAATATATCCAATAATTCCAAACAGGACTGTAACCTTTACGTCAAAAATATTGTTATTCATACTATAGGAGCCAGTTAAAGAAAGAATCATAACCCCGGGGTATAAATAAATATCTTTAATATGTATTATTTTCGAAAATAACGGCATAAAAAAACTTGCTATGAGTAAGAGAAGTATGCTGCATATTAAAAAACCTACAAATAAACCTACAATAATATCCCCATGTTCTTGAAAAAGCATCGGTCCCGGACGTAAACCCTGAATCATTAAAGCCCCTAATAATACCGCAGTTACTACATCGCCAGGAACGCCAAATGTTAAAAGCGGAATTAAAGCAGAACCACATGTAGCATTATTGGCTGACTCCGCTGAAACAATACCCTCGACACAACCAGTACCAAATTTTTCAGGATTTTTTGAAGTGCGTCTGGCTTCATTATAGGCTACAAAGCAAGCTACCGCTCCACCTAGAGCTGGGAGAGCTCCTAAACCAGTACCTATAACGGAACTTTTGAGAAGAGTCTTCCACTTAGAGAAAAATTCCTTTATAGATAAATTGCTGTCCTGATTATTTTTATTCAAGGTAATGGAAGACTTTAAATCCTGTGTTTCTCCTCGCCTTAATTTTTCAGCTTGAATTAATGTTTCAGATACTGCAAATAGTCCGATTAGTATTGGAATAACTTCAAGACCACCTTGTAAATCAGTAGTTCCAAAAGCAAAACGAGAAGTCCCTAGAATTGGGTCAGGTCCAATGGTGGCTAAAAACAAACCAAAACTAGCAGTTATTAATCCCTTTAATATTTCATTACCCGAACTTATAGCTACCATGGAAAGTGAGAAAAACATTAAAGAAGTATATTCCACTGGTCCAAAATTTATCGCAATTTTAGCAATAGCTGGTGCAAAAATTATAAGGGTTATAACACCTGCAAAAGTACCAAAAACTGAGCTATATAAAGCTGCACTTAAGGCTTTCTTTGGAAAACCGTTTTGTGCCAATGGGTAACCATCTAAAACTGTTGCTGCAGCAGAGGGAGTCCCTGGAGTGTGAATTAAAATAGCTGCAATACTCCCACCATAAGTCGAACCAACATAAATTGCGAAAAGAAATAAAATAGATGGAACAGGCGGCATAGTAAAAGTAAACGGAAGACATATACTTATTGCTAAAGCCGCACCTAATCCTGGTAAAGCTCCAACAATTATACCTATGCAAGTTCCTACAATCATATAGATTAAGCTTATCCAGTCAAAACTTCCCTCGATACCAGCCAAACCCTCATACCTCCTCACATAATTAGAGTTGTTTTTATGACATGATTACATTACAGGATTTTCATTTTTCTTTATGGAGTTTAATTGATTAAGGAAGAGGTACCATCATTAATTTTTCAAAAAAGTAGTACAATACAAACGGGAAAAAGGTTACATAGATGAAAAAATAGACCCATTTTATTTTGGAAAGTGAACTAAATATCAAAAATAAAATACCTAGTAATAAAATAGTACTTATTAAGTACCCCCATATGTTTAACAGAAATATATAAGCAATTGTTGCAAATATAATAACTATCTGCCTACCATAGTCTTGGAAAATGGAAGTTTCTTTTTTTAATACCTCTTTTTCTTTGATTTCATTTGCCTTAAGCGGCTTAGTTTTAAATAATCTTATAATTAACATCAGACTCAAAAGTAGTAGTGCAAAGCTGCTAAAGTAAGGAAAAAATTCTGCTGACATTCCCTCCAAAAAATTGCCGCTTTTACCCTTAACCTCCGTTGGAATTATTAGTATGATAATCATCGCAAGAGTAATCCATACCAAAGCAAATATTATTTGATTTCTTCTATATTTACCCATTGGGAAACCAATTCCTTTCATAGGAATTTATTTATCTTTTAAACCTAATCTTTCTATTAAAGTACCCATTTTTTTGTATTCAAGTTTCCAATATTCCTGAAATTTCGGACCATCTATGTATTTTATTGTTGCTCCCATTTTTCCAAGAAGAGTTTTAAATGTTGGATCTTCTATTAATTTATTATGTGCTTCTCTTAATTTATCTACTACTTCTTGTGGAGTTCCCGCTGGAGCAAAAACTGTTTTCCAAGAAGCCAGTTCAACATCATATCCTAGTTCTTTTGCAGTAGGAACATCTTTAAGAGCTTCAATTCTCTCTGGTTCAAATACTACTAATGCTCTAATTTGACCATCTTTAATATTTTGCACCAGCTGTGCAGGATGTCCTATCTGAGCATCAATTTTACCTCCAAGTACACTAATCGTTGCTTGCCCAGCACCTTCAAATGGTATAGATTTTATTTTTATTCCAGCACTATCTGCAAATGCTTCAGCGGCAAGATGCTGAAGACTGCCTGCACCCGCATTTCCAACAGTGACTTTGCCAGGATTCTCTTTAGCATACTTAATAAAATCTTCAATATTTTTAATAGGGCTATCTGCTTTCACAGCCAATAAAATTTCATCTGCGTTTAATTGAGCAATAGGTATTAAATCATTAACACCATAACCAACATCAGATACTTGGGGTTTAATACTTTGTGCTCCTGGAGCACCTAGCAAAAGCGTGTAACCATCTGGTTTAGAATCTATAACATATTTACTACCAATTGCACCCGCAGCTCCAGCTTTGATAGATACAATCATAGGTTGACCTAAGTAAGTTTCAATTGAACTAGCAGCAGCTCTACCTATTAAATCCGCGGCCCCACCAGCACCGTAAGGAACAATTAGTTGCACTGGTTTTGATGGATAGGCATCTTTCTTTTCTACAACATTATTTTGTTCTGGGGTAGACTGGACTTTTTGACCACAAGCAGCAATAAGAGTGCTTATAACAAATAAACAAACAATTAGCAGGATTAAACTTTTTTTGCTTTTAAACATTTTTTTGACCTCCTTAGTATTTTTGAAATGGGTGAAAAATTTGTTAATTTTACTTAACTTCTAAATACATTTAAAATAAAGCAAGTGTTTAAAAACCCCTAAAAAATAAAATATCCCCCCTTTTCTACTTTAATCTCAACCCGCATCATATTAGCTTAAAAACGTAATATTCAGAAAATTCGCAGCTTATCTATCCAATATTTAATAGTATTATAACTTGCATAAATACAATTAGTGAAATAGTTCATTTACATGTCCATTATAGATAGCTTCTATGCCAATACTGATAATAAGGACCAAATGTTAAAGTATATAAATAAAATAAAGAAGGTACTGGTCAGAGTCTTTTTAGAAGACTTTAACCGGTACCTTGAATGAAAAAGAAAATTATTGAAACCATTGTACAAAAGAAATCTTCAGTGTCCAACAGAGTGATATGAGCTACAAACCTATTAAGCATATTGCTACTACTGAATTATTATAGAGACTATAAGCAAAGGTTTTACAGAGAATGTCTAAAATCGTTTGCTACGGTAGACTTTAAAGTATTAATAAATTCCTGTTCAATTTTCGAAACTTTAGTATTACTTAATTTTATCCACCCTATGAAAATATTTATATTATCATTTAAAGGGATAAGCATGCTTGTTTTACATTCTTTAAGATTTTTTGCAAATAACTTACCGATGATCCCAACCCCTACCCCATCCAAAACTGCTTTTTGAAAAATGGCAACACTATTTGTACTTAATATCTTCTTGGGATTACCATATTTGCCCATTAAATCTAATAATCCTCGCCCTCCATATTGCTCTTGACCACACAAGATTAAAGGCCATTTAAGTAATTCATCAAAAGAAATTTCTTCCATATTAGATATAGATAAAGTATTTTTTGCATAAGCAAAAAACTTATCTACCATTAGCTCTTCATAATAAATTTTATTATCACTTTTAAGTTGTTTGAAATGCTCATTTACTCCAATAATGAGACCAATATCAGATTTACCAAATTTAATATTTTTTACTAAATCGTAATATCCTGTTTCATGAATTTTTATATTTACATTAGGGTGCTCCTTGTGAAATGCACTAATTACCTCTGGTAATAAAATATTACATACTATAGGCTGAGCAGAAACTGTTAAATCTCCAGATAATTCTTGTTTCATATCACTTTTATAAATTTCTACTTCTAATTTTAGTTCTTCTATGTTTTTTAATATCTCTTCCGCCTTTTGAACAACTTTACTACCAATTTCTGTAAGAGCTACGCCTTTATTAGTACGTTCAAAAATTGTAATATCCAACTCTTTTTCAAGTACTTTAATTGCATGACTAATACTAGGTTGAGTAACATAATTATTTTCAGAAGCAAGTGTTATTGATTTTGATTTAGCTACTTCTACCAAATAAAACAACTGTTCTATGCGCATATTTATACCACCTTAAGCTAATCTTACTACCATGTGGAATTCTGCAAAACATAGAAATATTCCTTTGTTAACTATAAAAATAACTGAAAAACCAGATATCAGGGATGTCAGGGGACGGTTCTTTGACACGCCATTCGTTGTACAACTCCTCTGTTTATATCTAAAAAAGCTGCGATCTCCCGTACTGATAAACAAGATTTGGTCTTTAATGTTGGTATTATTTCATTCAAATAATGCCTGTTTTCTTCACTTTTTAGGTCAATTATTGATACTCCCTTTTCTCTTAAGTATTTCTCTAGAAATGCACGGGCCTCCGCCTGAGAGTATAAACCATCTTCATCATCTTCAGAAACTTCTATAAATTTGTCATCGTTCTCCTTCTTGGAAAATTCTTCAAAATATTCTGTGGCTTTATAATGTTCCTGGGAAAATTGTGCAAGGATTTCTTCTGTATCTACTAATCCCTTAGGCTTGTCATTTCTTTTGCCAAAGTAATCAGCATAGCTGCTCCAGGGGTATTCTAATATATTTCCTACTATTCCTGCTTCATAAGGATTATTATGTATATATCTTATAACAGCTAGAAGATGTCTTTCGTCATCAATTGTCTCACTCTTATATCTATCTTGGAATAAGTGCCCGACGCGGTTGTATTTCTTATTGAAATAGTACACATAACTGGTATTTATTCTTTTCATTACTTTAGAAATGTTCTCGGTCTTTAGTAACAAGTGAACGTGGTTATCCATTAGACAATAAGCATATAATTGAAAGCCTTCTTCTTTTTTCTTATCACTAATTATCCATAATATTTTTTTCCTGTCCTCATCATCAAGAAATATATCTTTTTTCTCATTACCACGCATCATGATATGATAAAATCCGGTCCGACTTATTTGTCTCCTTATTCTTGCCATATTTATCCATCACCTCATGCTTATTCTATCACATTAATTCGTGACAGGGAACCGTCCCCTGTCATCTCCGTCCCCTGTCATCTTCCGTATTGCCGAAGGCCCCAAACCTTTAGATAGCTCTTATCTTAGGCTTGGGGGTTTAGCGTAACAAAGTGAAGCTGGCAATATTTTGTTAGCTGAAGTTTAAAAAATAGTAATTGCCGCAATACTCCCATCAGCTGCCAGAATATATTCAAATTCCATTTCTAATAATTCGAAAATATACTCTAAAGGAAGGAAAACCTTCTCTTCTTTTAAAATGGGCATACCCTTAATTCTTTTTTCTGTTATCCCATCCAATAATACCAAGTTAGAATTTAGTTCAAATATTATTAGAACACCAGAATTATTTATTATAATAATATTTTTCATTGGGATATGAGTTATGTTTATATTAAAAATATCTTCAATAGTATATAAAGAAGCATACCCCTGTCCATCTTTCACAAATGGAGCTATATCAAGTTGTTTAGCTTCACCATCTTTAACATATCCTACAGAATTGAAAAACAAAGTAAAGTTTCTGGCTCCGTATACCATTGTTTGAGTAGTACCATATCCACGTCCAGATATATTATTATGGAAAAATACAGTAACTTTTTCACTCCCATCATGACTTTTTAGTTCTTCTAGTAATTCATTGACAGTATACAACTTTCCATTTTCATTCATTTATCTAACCCCCAAATAACAATAATATTCCCAATATAATTAAAATTAAAATTGAAATAATAAACATTCTTAAAGCCCAATTTAATAGCTGTGCCATAAACTCATTTTTCTTTTGAACACTGTTTATAGATTCCGAAAAATCATATATTAATTTTTCATAATGGTCTTCTAGGTTAGAAATATTTTGTTCTAAAATTTGACTAGGTAACAAAGTATCCATATAATTCCTTTTACTTTTACCAAAGATACCATGACTTAGTAAAACAAAAATAATAATACACGTTGCAGATAATGATATATAAAATGATAGTTTTAAGAAAGTAATTATTTCAGTGCAAACTTTATAATTATAGCTTTTATCGATAAAAAATATAAATAATGTTATAAAGACTGCTGTAGCTTGCAATAATAATATGCTTTTATTTTCAATATGTTTATTGGCGTCAAGTTTATGCTCCAGCTTAGTAATTGCGTAGAAGTATATTTCCTTATTGAGTTCCCTGTTTAAACTTATACTAATCCCTCCCTTATAAAATTTCAGCTAACTATAGGATTCCCGATGTCTTTCCGGGGTTCGGGAATATTTATTTTAGTTGATTTATTCTTTTTGATTGAAAAAAGTACATTTTCCTGCATTCAGATCGATCACCAAATTATTACATAATAGTTAAGTATTCCTTATTAATCTCTAATTTCCTTCCCAAATTTCCAGATTATTTCGATAAAAATTGACCTCAAATTGACCTTTTCACAATATTGGCATTTATTGACCCTCTTAGGGGTAATAGATAAGGCTCTACCTCTTATGGTATAAGGGATAGAGCCATTGTCATAATATTACGAATTCACAATTTATATATTTTGTAAATGTGCCTATTTTATTAATTGATATACCTATTAATAGGATATATCAAAATATAAATAACATTTTGGTAATTAAAGGGAATATGCCTAAAAAAATTATGCAATAAACTTTTTAAGTATATTGCAAAGTTGAGCTTGTCTTTCACGTGACAAGAAAAATGTACTAACCCAGATTTTACTTCCATTTTTTAATTGTATTATCACTGCATTTCCCTCATTATTAACGGCTTCAATATCCATTTTTTCTATATGTTTCTCCAGGGAAAAATAAGAAATGATTAATTTATCACCTGCTAAAGTTATGCTTGTCACTGTTTCGGAAATGGTTTTCTTTAAATCCTTTAAACCCAGGAAAAAAAGAATAAAGGTACCCCCTATTAGCCAAATAATAAGTTCGCCTGTAATAAACATGATAAGAGCTACAATGAATGGCGAAAACATGAATCCTATTGATACACCCAATGTATAAATTTTAAAATATAAACCTGCCTTATATATTTTTTCTTGATTCATGGTAAACATTAACCTCAAAGCAATTGATAATACTACAGTAATTCGTCTAACCTAAATTAATTTCCTTCTTTATAGATACAGCAAAAATCCAATATGACGGATGTTTTAACATCGATCTGGCAAATCAAAATCTCACCTAATTTATATATTAAAAACATAATAAGAGCCCTTTGTAAGCATAAAAGGACTCTTATTATGTAAATTACATGTTAGAAAAAAACTAGTTTTCTAGAAGTCATTCTTTGCCAATTTAGTCAGATTAGCATAGTATTCTTGACTCCAATAATTCCTATGTCTTAATAACTGCCTGATAAACTCACGTTTTGCTCCTTTAGCAGCAAAAAAGGTTGCACAAGTTCTCCGAAGTAAATGAGGTCCCACTTTAAGAGGGATATTTGCCTCAAGTCCGTATTTTTCCAACTTATGAAAAACGGTGTGCCGACAAAGTTGATCCCCTTTTTCGTTTACAAACACATACTTACTATCGCAACTTCGGCTTTGTAGATATTTCTTCAACCATGCTTCACAAGTTGCTGAAAAAGGAACATAAGCTTCTTGCCTATTTTTGCTGTTAGCACTAGGAATCCAGATAATCTTTTGTTCCCAATCAATATGCTTTAGTTCCATATTAATTAGTTCACTTATCCTCAGTCCCATATAGAACAAGACTTCAATTATTGTCCTATAAAGAATATCCAGCTTGGTAACTTCCCTTAGTCTGAATAGTTCAGCGCTGGTTAAGTATGTAGGTAGTTTTTTAGCAAGAGTAAAGGAATCGTAATCAGCAAACTGGTTATCACCTACATATTTTTCCACAACACAATATTTGAAAAATGTTTTCATAACGTCAAATTTATATTTGACTCTGGAAAGTTTATGCCCTTTCTTTAATAGATGCTGATGCCATTCTCTTAAGTCAACGTAAGATAAGCTAGTAAGGTTCCGATTAAAAAAATCGGCACATTCATTAATAACCTCAAGGTAAAACTTAAAAGAAAGGGGGTTGAATCTTCTGCATAAGTCTTTTTTAAAACCTCCGATCATTTTCTCGGTTTTTCGAATACCAACATCAATACTTTCATCTTCCATTTTTTCACCCCGCAATCATATGGTATTTCTTTTTAAAATCCTCATTAGGTATGTATGCATAAATTCCAGTAGTTGAGATATCACTATGCCCCATAGGCCCTTTTATTTCTTCTACACTGTCTCCTCTTTTTACACGTTGGGTTGCATAGGAGTGTCTGGCCATATGTGGAGTAAGATTTCTAGGGATAGAGAGTTTTGTACCAATCATCTTAAAAATTAGTTGTACCCTTCTTGTGCATAATCTCTTGCCATATTTTGATACAAATAACGCTTCACTTTCTCCATCATGGTTTTCATAGTGTCTTTTTAGTAGAAATGCACTATCGGAATTAATGTCCACTAATCGTTCCTTATGCCCTTTACCTTTAATTTTTATCTGACCTTTGTTCAAGTCAACATCTTTAATATCTAAGTTGCATATTTCCGATAAACGGCCGCCAGTTCCAAAGTATATCTCAACCAGCGTTCTGTCTCTTTCCGATAAGGTCTCTGCAATCATTTTGACCTCAGCTATTTCTTTATCTGTAAGATACTTTGGTAATGAATATCCTACTTTAGGGCCCCACCAAGGTTTTACAGGTACTTCTTTAATATGACCTAAGCGATAGCATCTTGTGAAAATGCTTTTTAAGATAGCTTGATTATTTCGGTAATAGGCCGCGCTTTTATTTCCACATTTTTCCTCTAGCCAATTCAACACATCATCATAAGTGATATCAGCAATTAGTTTCTGATTATCCAGGAAAAGCCGCCCTACTTCTCCATATCTTTCTATAGAAGTCTCTGACTTTCCATCAAGTCTCATATGTTCTAGTACTTGGAGAAGAATTTTCTGATTTTCCGGATGAACATTATAGTTTTTAAAGAAATCTTTTTTCATTTTTATTTCCCCTTTCTAATTTTGGTAAATTAGTTTTTCTTATTCACATCTCTTTAACCTTAACTTGCTTTTGCATGCTTCAACTTTAGCTGCTT
This sequence comes from Bacillota bacterium, assembly GCA_049323895.1. GTDB lineage: Bacteria > Bacillota > Peptococcia > Peptococcales > BICA1-8 > JBMOKT01. The sequence goes on from JBMOKT010000032.1 coordinate 86,709, forward strand.
TTTCTCGATTAATTGATTTTCTATACAATAATCGAAAAAAGAAGATAACACTGCCATTCTAAATGGTCTAGTAAGAATATTGGTATATTGTCTATCCAAGTAGTCATCCCATCTGTGAATATCAGCAATTGTGATTTCATTAATATTCTTTAACGTAAATTCAAGAAAGTTTTTAATGACTAACATGTATAGATCGAAAGCCTCTGGTATGTATACATCTTTGTTCTGTGCTTCAAAGTTGTTAAGAATATCATAAAGCCTTACCATTTATTAACCTCCTTTCTACTCTTGCAAAGTTAAAATCCGAACATCCATTGTTATTTATTTCCAGCAAACATTCGTTTTATACATTTTTTCCCAAATTAATTATTATAACCACTTTTTTTAAGTTTTATACAACATATATATTGTTTTAATGCTAACTATTCAATTAACTTCTTAATTACAAATTAAAAAATGCCCATTTCTAGGCACTTTTTAAGATAAACTGCTATTTTCTTTTAATTAATTCATCAACATTTTTTCCATTCATTAGCTTTTTGAAGTATTCTTTATCTTCATCTGTAACATTTTGTTCGAAAATATATTGGTTAACAATGGTTTTTAAATATTTTTTCATCTCATAGGCAACTTGGCCTTCCTCTAAGGTTTTTGGCATAGCTCTATGGAAATATTTTTTTATGAGTATTTTGGAAATTTTTTTTACATCTCCTTTTTCTTCTCTTGCTAGGAATAATGCTGTAAGCAGATTATGATACATTTCATTAGCATCTTTATCAGCTTTAGCTAACTTGAAAAACTTAATAATTAGTATTCTGCTAGTTAATACATAATAGACAAAGTTGTTTCTCAATCTGCCATTTGTTTTGCTGGCCTCAAAATATTTATCAAAAGATAAATTATTTTGAGTTAAATGCTTCTTTCTTATGATAATTTCTTTTTTGAATTCCCTATAGTTCATATATTTATCCCTTTAGTGAACTTATAATTTCATTAGTAATCTTAAATCTTTTGCCCTTCCCCTTTTTATGTTGTTTAAGGGAACTGGCCACCAGCAGTTGGATATTATTATAGTATAATTTCCTGTATTTGCTTCTAACTAACTTTTTAAAATAATTGTTTCCATTATTAATGTTTTCCATCATAAATCATCCTAGATGTAAATTTATGTTTTTTTAGTTTCAATTATAACAAAAGGAGATAATAATTATTATCACTTCTTTTGTTCATCTATATGTCTGTGAAAATCATAAGGACTCTCTCGTAATTCTTCTGATAAGTCATATAGACCATATTGTCCGCTATGAAGCGACCAAGCGCACTGAGCTTAGGCTGAGGGAGTACCAAATTTACCTTAAATATCACATTATGAGGCCTTGCCTCAATGTGTTATTGTCGGACATAAATTCTGACACAATAATCTAAAATAAGTAAAAGCCTTGTGAACGTTATTAATCACAAGGCTTCTTAATCTATACAGCAATATCTTTTTTGTTTCCCGTCAAATAATCTTTTTTAGTTTTTTCTAGTTCCTGAATCCTATCAAACATTAAAGCTTTACAGAACCCTTCTTTTTCCATAAATATCTTAAGTAATTTATCCTCAGTATCGAAATGATAATAAAATATTGCTTCCTCCAAGTCTTCCATCAAGCATTTCATCTCAGCTACCAAGCCTTCTTGACCTTTATAAAAATTAACGTAGGAATAATTTTGTAGTTTAGCATTCTCTAATAAATTATAGGGGGTAACAATTGGAGAATACAGTAAATCATATATCTTTTTTACATACCTGTCCAGAATAAACACCTCCCTTAACATATTATAGAATAACTCATTATATATTTAAATAGTCTTCTATAACCTTTTCTACATATTCAACACATTGAGGTAATTTTGCAAAAGCTATGTCATAATCATCTATCGTCCAATACTCTTTTTTTGTCCCAATTTCGTTATTTAAATACTGAATGAAGTAAACAGCTAACATTCCGCCGTTGTCTTTTAAATTCTTTGCAATCCATGAAAACTTATTTCTAAAAAGGCCTGAATTTTTTAAATTATCCGCGTGTTGGTCAATATTATATTTGGATATGATTCCGGGAACAATATTTTCCTTAATTGTTACATCAATATCTTTCTTTTTACTTGCAAAATACTTGTCTGGGCGTTTGATGTCAGATTCTTCACTATTTACTTGATCGATAATTTTGGCCGCCTCTTCACGATTAACCTTAAGTATTTTTTGTATTTCAAGAATTTTTTGTTCCCTTTTACTATCTTCTTCCTTTTTGCGTTTTATTAATTCAGTAGTTAGATACACATCTCCAACTAATTTACCTGTACCATATTCTTTTGCTTTTCCAACATCAGTTATCCTAGTATTGCTTGCTTCACCTGTAGTTGGTTCATCACCTTCTTCAATGAAGTCTACTTCTTTCAGATGTTTTATAATTTCACTTTCCTGGATTTCCTTCTTATAAACTTCCCATAAATTTTCGAGCCCTAAATGCTTGTGAGAGACAATTTGACCAATATTATCTTCTGCCCTTAATGCTTCTTCTATTGGTATCGTTCTTAAAATCCTACCTACAAATTGAGCATAAGGTAATGGATTTCTGAAGGGGCGAAAAATGGCGGCAACAGATAAATATGGATGGTCATAACCTTCACCAAGCATGGATACATTAACAACAACTTTCACCCTATGGTTCTTAATATCATTTATAGCTTTTTCTTTTAAATCACTTGATAAATCACTATGAACTATTGCAGTTGGATAATTCCTTTCCTGATACAGAGCTTGAATTTGTTTGGCGTGTTCAATACTTGAAGCTACAGCAATTATCTTATGAGGAACAGGATTATTATTTGCTAATTTTGCTTCAAGTAAATCTATACTTTTATCAACGACTTTTACGGAACATTCAGGAGAATAAGCCACCGACCTACTAACCCAATCTTCATCTTTAATTCCCATATCGTATATTTCTTCTACTGTGAGTAACCGTGAATTATCCCCATCAACAGTGAGTAATAGTTTTTCTGGTATGTAAGTTAAGTTCTCTAAACTTTTTACATATTCGTTTGCCATCGCTTGGCTTAATTTGTATTTGTACGCTAATTCACCGGCAATCTCTTGTTTATCTGTCCGAAGAGGTGTACCCGTAACCTTAACTACTTTTGCAGTTGAAAAATACTGCGTTGTTTCAACCCATGTTCGTGCGGTTGAATGATGCGCTTCATCTATTATAATCATATCAAAAAAATCTGACGGAAGAAAATTTAAAGGAGATGAGTCAAGTCTACTTTGTAGTTTTTGAATATTTAGTATAACAATATTAGCAGCTTCAAGAACTTGCTTGGGAGTCTTATTTCCTTCAAACTCTACAAGTGATGGAAGTTCTCTTGGCTTAGTAAAAACTTTTCTTTTTAACCAAAAATTTTCTGGGAGGTCAGGGTTTAAAGCATCTACAACTGTATCTTTTATAATAATCTGAGGAGTTATTATAAGAACCCTACCATTAGAAATATTATATGGTAGCAGGGCCATAAGCCCAGTCTTGCCAACACCCGTTGGTAAAACAATAACTGCATGGGAAGCCTTACCCTTAACAATAAAATGGTCATATATATGATAGTAACCTTGAATTTGTGGCTCGCGCAAATTTTCATTCCCATAAATGTTCGGCTCTAAGTCCATAAAATAGTTTTCATTGTAAACAAACCCCATTATTCTCCTCCTACTCCCAAAAGCTATTTTTTAAGATATTACAAATTTTACTATTTTTATTCGCCAAAACCATTGCATTACCTTCTTACCATTCAAAAATAAAAAATTTATATGTTTGATAACGTTTTGCACTCGCGACGCCGAGAGCCTTAGCTAGCTTTTAGCTTAGGCCCGCAGGTGTAGTGCTGAATTACCTAATACATTGCTTCTGCACCCTTGCGCTGAGTGCTGTATTCGTATACTAGGTTCATAACCGGCTTGTCTGGATATGAACCTTTTCATTTATACTTTAAATATCACCTGGGTTATCTCGTCGCATAAACTGTTAAAGCCCTAGCAATCATTCATATCTCGATTGAGCTGGTTAGACCTTGAGCCCGAATCACCGTGCGAACCTGGGAAGAGTGGTCTGTTATGGTACCCGGAGTTTAAAGGAGGTTTTATATGTTAAATCCTGTTTTATGTATTGATGTGTCTAATCTAAAAGCTATACTGCTCTCTTTTTATCCCATGATAAAGTTTATCAAAAGCCTATTTCCTTTCCCCATACCCCTGATAGTATTAGGTCTCTTTTAGCTTCCCTTCTAAAAGTAGAAAATGATACTGGTATTAAACCTAATGTTGTCCTTGAAGCTACAGGCAATTATTCTAAGCCTATTAGTAAGTTTTTTAAAAATGAAGGCTATCAAGTTATTGTTTTAAATCCTTTAGCTACTCATGCCCAGAAAAGTGAATCTATCAGAAAAATTAAGACTGATCCTGTTGATACTAATCGTATTGCCCAAATTTATTATATGAATAATCTTAAACCTCAAAATAGTTTGCCTTCTTACTTGCTTGAATTACGTTCTATTCGGTGCAAAACATCTTTGCATGTCATTAATTTATTTCCTTCTCCTCAAGCTGTTTTATCAGCTACAAGAGAAGATTTGCTTAAACCTTTAAAGCCTGCTAGACAATCTAGCCAATGGAGTGAAAGAAAAGTTGATAAGCTTTTAGCCGCTGCTAGGGAGAGTTTGCCCGATACTTCGTCCCAACAATTTAATATTAGGGTTCTTAAGCATAATATCGGCTTGCTTAATACCCTACAAAATATTATGGGTGATGTACGGAATCAAATGAATTCTTGGGCTAAGCTCTCCCCTCATTATGAGCTTCTCCTATCAATTGTTGTGTAGGAGATTTAACAGCGACCACTATTCTTGCTGAAATTGGTGATATTTCAAACTTCCCAACACCTAAAACAATTGGTAGCTTTCGCAGGCCTAGACCCAAGTGTTTATCAATCAGGAAAATTTACGGTTTCTATTAACAAGATTTCTAAGCGAGGATCTACTTATTTGCGTAAGGCTTTATATCAAGCTACTGTAAGCTGGTATTGCAAAACGCAGTTGTGGGCCTCTAAATCCTATTCTATCAGCATTTTATTCCAAGAAACTTAATGAAGGCAAGGCTTCTAAAATTGCTATTATCGCTAGCTGTAACAAACTGTTACGCATGATTTATGGGATATTAAAAAGTGGGCAACCATTTAAAACTAATTAAAGGTTTTTAAAATACTTTTTTTTAGTCTACCTATGTAAGCTCACTTTCCTAAGCCTTTTTTATACTCATAAAATTTATTTGTAATTAACTCTTGACATCGATTAGCTGGTTTAGGCGAAGTTTTAAATTAGAACTTCATGGTTAGTATTTTAGCTATGCGCTTTTTTGCTTCCTTTTCAGGAATACCGTTAAAACAATACTTATTAATTTTACGTAGCTCTTTAAACCCTTTCTTAACTTCAATAGTATATTTATTTACAACAAGACTCCGAGTAAACTCTACTTCGTATTTTAAGCCTGAATTATTACCAAACCATGTCTGTTTTCTATCTGAATTTCGTATCAAATTCCAATCAATAGGAACTTGGATCTGACTTAGTGCACTTCTCATTTCATGTGCATTAGGATATCTTGAATCGGGATTTATGTCCAAGGCCCGGTTAATGATATTCATAAGTTTTTTGGGAACATCTGGAGAATAAGTATCTCTTGGCGGAAACTTACCTTTTATTATTAGATCAGGTATTTCTCTCAGCTGGTACTGAATTAACGTGTCATCACCATTTAACATTCTAAATAACGTTAACCCCAGTGAATAAATATCAGATACACGACTATTTTCATTTTTGAGCAATACTTCTGGTGCTTTATGTTTTACATAAGCAAATCCTGAACTATACTTACCTGCAGCATCAAGTTTAGATATTAGTCCAAAATCCGATAATTTTGCCATCCTTTTTTTATCAAGCAAAATATTGCTTGGTTTAATATCTCTATGGATATAACCGCTGTTATGAATTAACTGCATACCATACAACACATCAATTCCATATTTTATTGTGTCTTTTACAGATAACTTTCCTTTTTTTAGTATTGACTGAATTGACCCGCCGTCAAGAAACTCCATTAATATATATAACTTTCCATTTCTGATAAAAGCATCATAAATTTCCGTAACATTATTATGCTTAAGTTTATGTTGTACTTTAGCTTCAAGGGTTTCTTCATCATCAAATTGACTAACATTATTAATCACCTTGATAGCTTCAATTCTATCAAGCAATTTATTATAGGCCTTATACACCGTTCCAAAATTACCACTACCAATCTGACCCATATTGTCATATTTGTCCAAAAGATCGTTCACTCTAACACCGCCCAAGCACAAAGTATCGCATCCTTTGAATTATCATCAAGTTTACCTAATTCAAAATTTTCCTCAACTTTTTCCATCTGAAATTTTTTAGACTTATCAGTAAATTTAAGTTTTGTTTTTATTTGAGTATAAAGCAGTCCTTCAACAGGAATTCTTGCCTCATAGCATAAATCTTGTATTATACCTTCTATTTCACCACGTTGGGCTGTTGAGTGTATATTCACCCGATGTGGACTACTCTCGTGATTTTTAATAGATACAGCATTCGGCTTGTATTTATCAATCAACTGTAGAAATTCACGTTTTAAATAATTTAGCTTTTCGGCTCTTGTTACAGCAGTTTTTGGAGCTTTTAATATAATCTCAACTCTTGCCTTATCTGTAATAATTGGCTTTATTCTCGTACCTTCTAAAACCGCAACAAAAACTTCATCCTTTAAACACCTAACTCCTATAACAGTCATAATAATCCTCCTATTTATAAATTTCGCCGTCACGGTAGGTAGTGCCGGTTACCCGGCACCCCCCGCACAGTTCCCGGCGTGCAGAATTCCCGCACCGGGCTCCTCCGAGAATACTCCCTTTCGTAATTAGCTATAAATAATAGCCTCTTGGTGTTTCTGCAGTGAGGTTGGCACCATTTATCCAGTCCTGCATGTCCGGTAGGTGTTTCCTTTGCAAATTACGTATTCCCGTTAATCCCTTCCCCATGTAGCCGGTTCTCCCGACCTCGGAGTACTATGGGTTAATCCGACTTCCTGCAAGTCTTCGGTCAGCCTCTTTTTCGATTGTATACTTCCCTACCAGCTAGATTTACTGGAACCTGCAGGAGCTCCCAAGTTCCTGCTACTTCTCTCCATACATGCCACGTTCTCGGACCCCGACAGATCCTCCGAAATCTCACCACTAACGATTTCTTTGTATTGACTTCCGTGACGTTAAACACGTCGTCATCTGCATTTTCTCTATTTCCAGAGTGTGCGATTTACGGGGCGCAATATGCTTCAGGGATTACGGTCTCCCCTATGGCTTATATGGTGCTCTGTGTACACTACACTTCACCTAGCTGTTACCAGTTTCGGCGCAACACTCGATATGGGTGGCTGGTTAAGCCTTGTCCAACAGGGACTTTCACCCTGTAAGAAGTACCAAGCTTCGCTTGGCGTACTAACGGCTCGCGTGTTTGCAACGCGTCTCAATAGCATTCATATTGACAAAGTGTCGAAAATACGCTGTTAAGTGAAGTTGGTCACCCCCAGATTCAGAGGCCGACAGGACGTCCGCCCTCAATTCAATTGAAATTCCACTATGTGTACTTTATCGCCGAATATCAGTTTTGGCTTCCATGTCCCAATGGCTAAATCACTAGTGACATCTCCAACTTTTGTAACTTTATATTCTTTATATTCTAGTAGTTCAAATATTGAGTTTATATCTTCATAAGCACTTTTTACATATTCAGCCTTTCCATAAAACTCGTCTTTTTGATTCTTCAGGAAAATCTCTTCTGAATGGATGTTCTTATAAGTGAACCTTCCTTCACTGTCTTTATATACATATAATATCTTGAATACATCACCGACACTTAAGTCAGCTTGAGTAATGAGATACAAATATCCTCCATCTTGACTACTATCATTTTTACACTTTTGAAACCAAGCATTTATACTATGGTAACGATTCTGATTATATTTGTGAGTATTATTATTTAAGTAATTAATAATTGATCCTAAAAGGTTATCAATATAAAAAAGGGTTCCACTTAAACAACTCACCATATGCTGTTTCATATTAACTTCAGGGTGAGGTGTGCCTTTCTTTTCAAATCCTCCGATTTTTGTTTCTACTTCTCCATAAGATATATCCAGTATTACGTGTAAATCCATGTTGTATTGATGTTTATTGATATTGTTAAAATCATCAATATAACTAAATGGATTATTTGCTTGTGTAGAGTCAATTAAAGTCTTAACGTCAATATATTCGGAATAATTTCTAATCGTTTCTGATATGGTTTTAAAAGTGATTTTATCTATCTTTTTCTTTTCATTTGTAAGAAGAGCAGTATTTATCAAATGCGCTGAAATATCATAAACCGAGTGAAGGTAATTGAAAAAACTAAAAACTATTTTCTCAATAGCCACATCGGTATCTAAACCTTGACCGAAATAAGATATAGCATTGGTCTCCAGTAATCCAGCAGTTTTATTTTTATATAGTTCTTGAAACCAATTTTCTCAATCTTGCTCCATACTTTTTATAACAAAATCTATTGAATTTAACTCAATTACAGCATATTTTAGCTTTGTAAATAGGCTTTCAAGAAATGGTATAGTATCACAAACAAAGTTTTTATGTAGAGTTTCCAGTGTGTCACGAGTTAAATATTTTTCTATAAGGTCTTGATACTCTTTCACTTTAAATCCTCCCAAAGAAATATTTCTTATTCCGCGCTAGGACGGCGCGGTCTTTGCGACAAATTTCATTTAACGTACTGGGGAGTTCCGAAGCGTCATACTACATTCATCTATTCTAAGTTTTGGAACTCCCCTCTTATCGGAAGGATGAGGCCTACCGAAGCCAGAGTGCGACAGGACGTCGCACCCTTTATGTATCTGATTATTTTTCATATCCTTCAACAAAATACCCATGCAAAAAATTTGATTTTTCACTCCAATTTTCAATACAAATTGAACAACATCTCATATTACCCATGTCTTCAGTTCTAATATTTAATTCTGGATTAAACCAAGAAATTAAAAGTGCCTCAGTATTATTTAATAACTCTTTAGCTTTTGTAAGTTGATATATAAACTCTAACGGTAAATAATCATCTTCTTCAGTCAGAAATGTTACAGTTCCAAAATAAACTCTTTTCTTAAAATCCTGATATTTTGGATGATGAAGTTTTAACGCAACTAGATGGCCATTTACAAATCGACTATTTTTAGAATCTGTTTTCCCAATATAGACAATTCTTTCTTCAATAATTTTACTTTGGCCTTGATTAACTTCCTCTTTGTAAATTGTAATAAAATATAGATTATAACTGCTATATGGTGGTTCTCCAAGCTCTTGCTGAATCCTTATTCTTTCCTCGTGATCTAAATCACTGCCACATTCATTTAAGTTAATACTTACTAGTTCTAATGCTCGTTCGATATACTCTCTATTTTCTGTCCAAGAATCCTGTAGATTCCCCGTATCAACTTCATTTGAATCATGTAAATCAACACATATATCTAATCCAATAAAAGCCTCTTTTGTTAAATCAGGATCTTTCATCCCATAGAAAATTTCAGGAGTTACACTATTATGACCAGTAATCCATGGCCGCAAAGGCTGAAATCTCATTAAGAACTACCTCTTTTCAATTTTCCGCCGCAGGACGCGGCGGCCTCGCCTAATCTTTCCGATAACCCCGGAATCGAACAATTTTTTCTATTTCGGGAATTCCTCCAAAATGTATGTGTTTACGAATTACTGTTTCGGGAACACCTAAAAAATTGGGGTGTTTCCGTATTTCGGGAATATTTACTTTAGATAAAATTCAACTTTTCTATGTAATTTTCACTGCTACAAAAGATTACCTTTTATGTTAAAATTCCCTACAAAAATTAACTTTCCTTCCCCAAAATTCCCCTATAAATCGACAAAAATAAGACCCTGAAAGACCTTTTCACAATATTGGCATTTAGAGAAACAAAAAGCCCAAGTTTACTTTTACATAAGTAGACTTGGACTTTTGGTTCGTTGGAGGCGACACCCTGATTTGAACAAGGGGATCAAGGACTTGCGGTCCTTTGCCTTACCACTTGGCTATGTCGCCACATATTGATTTATCAATCAAAAACACTTAACAAATTCACTTTGTTAAGTGTTTGTAATTTTTGGTGGAGGTGAGGGGAATCGAACCCCTGTCCGAAGGACCAGCCACTTAAGCTTCTACGAGTGTAGTTTGTGTTTTAGATCTCGCCTCCGAAACTCCCACAAACAGGATTTCCCTTGGCCAGCCATGTTAATTTTCCCTTATGCTACACAGCACTTACAAAAGGGTAGCCTACTCTTTGGCCCCCTATCCCTCCACGTAGGCGAAGGAGAGTAGAGGGTACGGCTGCAATTAAGCAGCTAAAGCGTAATTTTCGTTAGCGTTTACTTGTTTTGCACCGTTTATCGAGCTAGTGCGACCTCGACTCGCTTCTCAAGCCACCGCAATCCCCCGTCGAAACCAGTACACCCCCATGATAAAAGATGTCAGAAATCAGAACTCGGAAGTCTGAAAAGTTACTGGTGATTAGTGACTATAAAAAATCGTGTGACAATGAATGATAAGTTTTAAAGACGTGGTACAGTGTGATTGTGCTACGAATATTATTAGAAACCGCAGAATTGACCTAGAGTCGGCGGCACGGTAGCACGATGGCACGGACATACAGATAAACCTGTAAGCCACCACACGAACTCATGTTTTTCACGCGCTCACGGATAAACGTAAATACGTAATTACCTCATCCGCTCCTTCATCGCTTTTTCGATATCACGTTGGGCTGACTTTTCTGCTGCAGCCTCCCGCTTATCGAATACCTTTTTACCTTGTGCCAAGGCCAGTTCTATCTTAGCCTTACCCCGGGAAAAGTATACTTTCAAAGGAACCAGTGTTAAACCTTTTTCTTTGGTTTTACCCAGAAGCCGCATGATTTCTTTCTTATGCATCAGAAGTTTGCGTTTCCTGACCGGGTCAACATTAAACCTGTTGCCCTGTTCATAGGGACTGATATGCATACTTAAAAGAAATAGTTCACCATTATCAACCTGGGCATAGCTGTCTTTCAGGTTGGCCTGCCCCTTGCGCAGGGACTTAACCTCAGTCCCTTTCAGCTCCATGCCGGCCTCAAAGGTTTCTAAGATGTGATAGTCATGCCTGGCTTTTCTGTTTTCAGTTACTACTTTGACATTTGTCATAATAACACCAACCTCAGACCAAAATAAAACCCTGGTCCGAAAACAGTCAGGGTAATATTTTAACACAAAAGATAGAAGGAATGCAATATTTTTATATTGTAAATAAATTATAACAGATTCTTACAAAAAGTCAAGGGGACAAGGTACTCTGTGTGACAAAGCACTTGCCTCGACTTACCACACAAGGTAGATAATCAAGGATAATGTAATCTAGCGTCAGCGAAATCTAACGGAGTGAAATCTAACGCAGTGAAGTCTAGCGAAATAAAATGGAGCAAATCTTTACCTTAGCCTTTACCTTAACTATGCCCAGCCCCCCTGGTCACAGTTATTCCTCTACCAATTCCATATCAATCTGCCGCTCGTCAATATTGACCTTAGTAATTTGCACAGTTACCTCCTGACCAAGCTGGTACTGTTTCTTAGTATTCTCTCCTAATAAGCTAAGATTTTTTTGAACAAAGTTATAGAAATCATCGGTCATGGTTGATACATGCACCAGTCCTTCCGCTGAATTTCCTAATTCTATAAAGAGACCGAAGGAAGTAACACTGCTGATTACACCTTTAAAGACCTGCCCCTCAAACTGCTTCATATATTCTACTATCTTCAGGTCAACGCTTTCCCGCTCTGCTTCCTCAGCAATTCGTTCCCTTAAAGATGACTGCTCTGCATATTCCGCCATCTTCACCTTGAGCTGTTCCAGGCGTTTACCATCCAGCTTTTCTCCCTTTCTTAGAACTTCCTTGATAACTCTGTGGATGGCTAAATCCGGGTATCTTCTAATAGGTGAAGTAAAATGGGAGTAGTATTTGGATGCCAATCCAAAGTGTCCCAGTGCCTCTACCGCATAACGGGCGTGTTTCATGGACCTGAGCATCACCGTAGTTATTGCCCTTTCTTCAGGTCTGCCTGCAACTTTTTCGACAACGTTTTGGTAGGCCTTAGGATGCACCTTTTCCCCTATTCCTTTGATATAAAAACCGAAGATTCCAAGGAAATCATTTAGTTCTTCGACATCTTCCAAATCAGGTTCTTCATGAACCCTATACAGGAAGGGAACCTCCATCCAGAAGTAATTTTCGGCAACGGTTTCATTGGCACTTATCATAAACTCTTCAATAATTTGGTCTGCCAATGTTCTCTCCCGCCAAGAGATTTCTACCGGTTTTCCTGCATCGTCTAGAATTACTTTGCTTTCGGGAAAATCAAAATCTATAGAGCCCCTTAATAATCTCTTTTTCTTAAGGATGGCACAAAGTTCACTCATTTTTTCAAAGGTTTCTACAAATTCACTGTATTTGGCAATTAGTTCAGAATCTCTATCAACTAAAATCTTAGTAACATTTTTGTAGGTCATTCTATGGTTGACATGGATAATTGATTCACAGATTTCATGGTTCTCTACTTCACCTTTTTTATTTATTTCCATAAAACAGGTCATAGCAAGACGGTCTTCCCCGGCATTTAAACTGCAGATGCCGTTGGAAAGGCGCTGGGGCAGCATTGGAATAACCCTGTCCACCAAATAAACACTGGTAGCCCTAGCTATTGCCTCCCTGTCGAGAACTGAGCCTTCAGGGACGTAGTTGCCTACATCAGCAATATGTACACCTAACCTATATAAGCCGTTGGGCAGCATTTCTAATGAAACTGCATCATCCAGATCTTTTGCGTCCTCACCATCTATGGTAACCATGGGTAAATCTCGTAAATCCCGGCGTCCTTTGATTTCTTCCGCAGAAATCGTCAAAGGAATATCTTCAGAAGCTTTAAGGACTTCCTGGGGAAATTCCTCCGGAAGTTGGTACTTTCTTACAATGGAAACTACATCCACACCAGGGTCGCCTTTTTTGCCTATGACCTCTACAACTTTACCTTCGGGGCTCCTTCTTTTATCAGGCCATTTGGTCACTTCAATTACTACTTTATCCCCATCAACTGCCCCGTTAAATTCATCTTTGCTTATAAAAAAGTCCATACCAATACGGGAGTCGTCGGGGATAACAAAACCAAAAGCCCGGCTGCTCTCAAATGTCCCCACCAACCGCTGGTTAGCCCGGGTCAGAATCCTAATAACTTCCCCTTCCTGTTTTTTCTTAATGTTAAGCTGGCGGTGCAATCTTACTATTACTCGGTCATTATGCATAGCACCGTTGAGATCGTCACCTTTAATAAAAACATCCCGCTGGTTCACATCATCAGGAATTAAAAAGGCAAAACCCTTACCGTGGCGTTGAATACGCCCTGCCACCAGATTCATCTGCCGGGGCAGACCATAGCGCATTTTCCTTGTAAGGATTACTTGTCCCTTTTGTTCCATCTCATTTAGAGCCGCAGAAAAATCCTTTATTTCCTCGACTTCTTCAATTTTAAAATGTTCAATTAATTCTTCCATTGTCAAAGGCCTGTATGCTTTGGTAGCCATAAATTCTAAAATTTCTTGCGTTCTTTCCATAATATCCTCCAATCGGTTATTTCGTCTATTCGTCAGCTCGTCAGCTCGTCGATTCGTCTTCTCGTCTATTCGTCAACTAGTCTATTGCATGCATCGGATTAATTAAAGTTTTTACTAGTAAGTTATTGTTATTTTAATCTCTACCTTTACCTGACATGCAGAGTAACACATAAGCTTACCTTTACCTCTTATGTCACTCGCTCACTTTTCTAACTAGCCACTAGCCACTAACAACTAGCCACTTAACAAAAAAGATAGACCATTTATATTAGTCTACCCCTAATTAGTGATTCTATAAACCTAATTCCTCATGAATCCCCTGCATTGCCTTTAATCCAATGGCAAAGAATTCTTCCAGGCTTAGGCCTAGCTCACGGCAGGCTGCAATTTGTATCCTGCTGGCACCTCGGGCAAAGCCCTTTTCTTCAAATCTATTCATTAAAAATTCTACGTCAATAGCATTTAGGCTTTTTTCGGGTTTAATAAGCGCACCTGCAGCAATTAATCCAGTTAAGGGATCGGTACAAAATAAAGCCATATCCATTTTACCTTTACGTTCTAAACCATGAACCTCATTATGGCATTTAACTGCATAAACAATGTCCTTGTGTATCCCTGCGGCTTCCAGCATTTCACCGCCCACTAGGCTGTGCCTCTGGGGCTCGTCCTTAGTCTGATCGTAATCAATGTCGTGCAAAAGCCCAGCCAGCGCCCAGCTTTGTTCATCCTCGCCAAAATGTTTAGCTAAGGCTGCCATAACTGCTTCACAAGCCAGCATATGCTTTAATAGGTTCTTGTTTTTTACATTCTTTTTAATAAATTCAATCGCCTCTTGCCTCTCCATTTCTTATGTTTCCTCCCATTTTATATAAATGTAAAATATGGGGATGCATCCGCTTATAAGATATACTGCATGATGCATCCCAAGATTTTGCCATAAAGTAGTAACCAGTTACTTTACCTTCTACATTTCACTCCCCAGGATTTTTCCCATCATCCATTTTACCCATAATCATAAACCTGGCTAATGCTTCCGCGACAGTTTTGCCGCTTGCCAAAGATGCTTTGGCTTCTAAATCAACAACAGATTTTCGAGCATTAACTATTTTGGCTTCAAAAGTCAGTTCTTCTCCTGTAGGAGCAGGCTCTCGAAATCTAATTTCCATCCTGGCCGTTACGCCATGGAGACCCAAGGTGTTAACATTCCTAGCCATAACCTCGTCTAAAATAGTTGAAATCAGTCCCCCATGCATAATACCGGGATACCCCTCATGCTGGTTTTGAGGGGTAAAAGTGGTTTTTACTTTATCCCCCTCGACTGTAAATTTCAAATGAAGACCTATGGGATTTTTTTCACCACAGGCAAAACACATATGGTCATAATAAAATTCCATTTCAAAAAACCTCCTTTACATTACGCTGGATAAACTCTTCTACCAATTTGAATACCTTTAGCCGTTCGGTATCCAAGGTTGCTATATGACCTGAGTTGTTTAACCAGTACAATTCCTTAGCTTTACTGCCTAGATTATCAAAAATGAATTGGGCGCTTTGAGGTGCCACAGTTTTATCCAAGGTGGACTGTATAATCAAGGCGGGATTATTAATCCTCCTAAGTTCGCTCTTTATAATAGGAAGGTTTTTAACCAAGCTTGCTGTACCACTTAAGGGATATTGATCATACCAAAAGGACTCATAGTTGCTATTTGCATAACTTTTCTTACGGGAATATTTCATAAAATACTGTAAAATTGGGGACAAATAGGCCTTTTTCTTTGCTAAAAAGATAGGGGCGCAAATTGGAATGATCCCGCCAATAACAGTATTATTGGCGGCAAGGTGGAGAATCAGAGCTCCGCCCATAGATAAACCAATGGGAAAAACCTGTCTGCATTTTGCACTTAACTCATGGTAGGATTTCTCTACGGCACCATACCAATCCTGCCAGTCGGTAGCGGCTAAATCTTCCACCTTGGTACCGTGCCCAGGCAGCAGCGCCCCTTTGATGGTATAGCCCTTGGTGTGGAGATACTCACCTAGTGGTCTCATTTCACCGGGTGAACCTGTGAAGCCGTGTACCAGCAAGCAGCCTATTTCATTTCCCTTAAATTCAAAGGCCTCTACGTCTCTTGCTCTAATTTGCATAACTACTCCTATATAATTAGCTGACTTATTTTCGATATTCTTGATAAATTAGCAATATCCTTTATTATTGAGACAATGTAATTTTTCTAAAGTTAAGCGGCACTATCCATAACATTATTGTTAACACTAAAAGTACAGCTCCTAACAAATATGTATAGAAAAAGCCAGATTCTAAAACTATTAGCTGATAGCTTAAAAATGGTCCTAAAGCCGCACCAACATCTAATGCAATAGTATAAATAGTCATAATGCCGATTGATAAATGATGCTTTGCAATATCGGATGCCAAGGAATCACTTAAAGTCACTAATGCTGTTTGCTGTAAGCATTAGTATTAATATTATACCCGCCCAAAGAGTTAATGGAAAAGAAAAATCCAAAGCGGCAAATATAAATCCTATTGTTCCTAAAAGCAAAAAAGGTATAACTATATTCAAAAGTTATCTATTGGTAATGTATACATAATTATTTCCTGCTGCTAATTGACTTTAAAATATCAGTATTTTATAATTCCAACATAAGTTAATCTTACATAGTTAGCTTATTACAAATAAATTACTTCTAGCAATGACGCTATATTAACCCAAAGCAGCAATTGACTTTGTGGAAATAGCGTCATTTTTGTTTATTTATTGTTTTCAAATAGAACCTAGAAATTCTGTTAATTTCTAAAGATATTAATATTTTAGCAATATTTTTATAAAAATTATGTTAATCATATTTAATGATTTTATTAATACCATAATCCTTTGCATGGTACAATTAAATAGTCAAAATAAATAATCCTATGTATAAGCTTTTTTTATGCGGTCCTGTCATTATCCTGTTTTTCTAGTTTGGTTTAAGAGGTAAGTTTTGAAGATTCCGAAAAATTTGGCGCCAGTGTCCGCGTTCACCTTTTAAGCCCGGCTTGGCATCATAAGAATTAGAGAGGAGAGGATAAATTGAGTGTCGAGCTAATAACCTTATTAATGTTTGCTTGTCTCTTTGTTTCATTGTTTTTGGGGTTGCCTGTTGCTCTCGGTTTAGGAGGGACTGCCATTTTATTTGCTGTTTTAATGAGTCCCCATACTCTGTTAGCCGCCCCCAGTGCCTTTTTTTACACTCCGTGGCAATATGTTTTAGTAACAATCCCTCTATTCCTATTTATGGGGAATTTAATCCGCTACTCCGGTATTGCTGATGCAGCCTATGACGCTGCCTACAAATTAATTGGACATGTATCGGGCGGTTTAGCAATGGGAACAGTTGTCATTTGTACTCTCTTTGCGGCTATTACAGGGATAACACCTCCGGCCACCGTTACCATGGGACAGATAGCATATCCCTCTATGATGAAATACAAATACCACAATGGCATAGCCATAGGAGCAATTGGAGCAGGTGGTGCACTAGGCGCTCTTATTCCACCAAGTGTTCCCTTTATTTTCTACGGTCTCCTGGCTAAGGAATCAATTGGGGCCCTGTTTTTAGGTGGAGTTCTGCCGGGGGTAATGTTAGCTACATTTTATGTTCTTTATATAGGGATTAGATGTAAACTACAACCCCATATGGGACCTCCCACACCTGCCGAAGAGCAGTTTTCCACTAAAGAAAAAATTACTGCCCTCATTAGTATTTGGCCCTTTATCGTTTTGATCTTCCTGGTATTGGGTGTAATATGGCTAGGGATAGCAACTCCCCAAGAAGCAGCTGCTTTTGGGGCAGGTGGCGCCTTGATAATTAACCTTATATACCGCAGGCTAACCTGGCAAATACTTAAAGTCTCTTTAGAATCAACGGTTCAACTTACAGCCATGGGATTATGGATTCTTATTGGTGCCAACTTATTTACCAACGTTTTTAGTGCCCTGGGCTGCCAAGAAGTAATAACCTCAACTGCTTTAGCTATGCCAGGAGGTAGATGGGGTGTCCTCTCTATGATGATGATTATTATCATGGTACTAGGTATGATGATGGATGACTGGGCTATTATAATGCTCTGCACACCTTTATTTATCCCTATAATTACTGAACTGGGCTTTGATAAACTGTGGTTTGGTGTTTTATTTGTTGTAAATATCCAAATTGCCTATCTTTCTCCTCCCTTTGGCTTTGTTCTATTCTGGATTAAGAGCATTCTGCCGAAAGATGTCAATATGGGTATGGTATACCGTTCCGTCTTGCCCTTTATTGTTCTCCAAATTATTGGTTTGATTTTGATTATGCTTTTCCCAGCTATAGCTACTTGGCTGCCTCAAGCTGCTTTAAAATAGAAAACGAAGCTCACTGGTAAGGTAAATTTTGGATTAGCTATTTAACGAAGCGGTGCTTGATAACTCAATTGTATAGGAGGTGTTTTGAGAATTTAACAAATTATGCTATGCAAAAATGAAAAGAAAAAGGGAGGTATGTTAAATGAAAAAATATTCATTATTGATCCTTGCATTGCTTTTGGTTTTTAGCATATTTGCGGTGGCTGGTTGCTCCGGAAAGCCTGCTGAACAACCAAAAGAACAACCAAAAGCTGAGGAAAAACCAGCACAGCAAGATGGTCCTCCGTCCGAAGTAACTAAATGGGTAATGCAGCCATGCTTTGACTCATCAGATGCCGGTTGGGGTCTTGGCGTAGTCCCATGGATTAAAGCAGTGGAAGAAGCTACCCAAGGTACAGTAAAAATCGAGCTGCTTCCAGCTGGTTCAATAACAAGCGGAGATGAAGCATTTGGTGCCGCAGCTGCCGGGATGATAGACGTATATGCTGGTTGGGCAACAGTCTATGGTGGAGAAATGCCCGAAGGTATGTTGGCTTTTGGAATGGCAATGGGTGCCGACAACCACGAAGAAGCCTGGGAAGCTATGTGGGGAGATCCTAAATACCGTATAGGTGATATAGTTCAAAAAGCAGCCCATGACCGTAATCTGCACTGGGCTGGCTGGACTAACCAAGGACCAAATGCTGCCTTTACTAAATTCCCAGTTAACAAGTTGGAAGACTTTGCCGGACACAAAATGAGAGCTGGCGGTCCACAAGCCTTATTTTTTGAAGCCATGGGTGGCGCACCTGTTTCTCTCCCTGGTTCCGAGATATACATGTCAATAAGGTTGGGTACTATTGACGGTACTTTCTGGGATACCGGCGGTATAGATGATATGAAATTCCAGGAAGTTATTAAATACGCTATAATGCCGGGCTGGGCACCTGCTCAGCATCAGGAAATATATATTAATTTGGATAAATGGAACGCCCTTACTGATTGGCAAAGAAAACAAATTGATGGAATCTTTAAGTCCAGCTATTTTGAAACAAGCCAACTGCATGCCGATGGTGTTGAAGAGGCATTAGACATTTTAGTTAAAAGCGGTGGAGAAGTTATCACTCTCTCCGATGCAGAAGTTGAGAGAATGCGTATTAAATCTGTAGAAGAAGTATGGCCTAAGCTAGCAGCGAAATCCGAAGCTACAGCTAAGGGTGTTGATTTATGGATACAATTTTTAAAGGACAAAGGTAAAATAAAATAACCACTGCAAAGGGGGCTATTACTTAAAATGAAGTTCTGGAGCAAGGTTGGACAATTAATTGATTTTATGGCTGAATCTTTGGGCAAAGTGGGTTGGCTGCTGGTTATATATTGTATGTCCTTTGGATTATATGATGTTATAATGAGATACTTCTTTAATAGTCCCTCTTTATGGATTGGAGTAACCATCCAGTATGCTATGGTTTTATTAGCCTGCGTATCAGGAGCATACGCCCTTAAAAATGATGCTTTTGTCAAACTGGACGTTTTTTATGCTAACTTTTCTCCCAGGACTAAAGCAATCTGTGATATTGCTACCTATGCCCTTACTTTCATGTATTTGTATGTATTGATATTTAAAGGAGTACAGGCTGCACAGGCATCCTTTGCTACAAAACAGGTTACACCAACTGCAGTCCCAATACCCCTTTACCATCTAAAAGCGATCATACCCGTTGGCGCCTTTTGCGTCTTGCTGGTTGCAACAAAAAAGCTAGTAATTGATATACATACAGTGTTTAGCATAGGTAAAGAGAGTCCTAATAAAATTGTTCAGAGCTAAAAATTCAGCTTTATAAACAGGTGATAAGCTGCTTACAGCTAACCTAATTAGTTGGTTGTAAGCAGCTTTTAGTTTTTATTTTAGCAAGCCGCCTGCTGCCGCTCGTTGTAAATTTATTGCCATATGTTATACTGAATATAAAATAATGACCGCTTTAAAGGTATTGCAATTAATTCTATTTATGGGGATGAGGTAATGCCTTATCAAGATATTGATTTGTTAGAATATATTGAACAAGAAAAAATGTTGGAAATTATTGAAAGCTTTAGTAATGCAACAGGAATAGCAATGAATATTAATGATAAACTAGGTTTTCCTCTTGTTGAACATAGTTGCTTCAGCGGCTTTTGCCAGGCAATCAGAAATTGTCCTCAAGGTCTGCGACAGTGCATTGAGTCTAATGCAAACATAGGATACCAGTCAGCAAGTAATGGTCAATTAGCAATTTCAACTTGTTACGCTGGGGTTGGCTTAATGGCATTACCTATTATGGTTGAAAAATCATATTTAGGTTCTATCACTTGTTGTCAACTCCATTTACAGCCTCCAACGAATAAAATGCTGGAAAAATTGCATAAAGTAACTGCTCCCCTACATTTGGAGTGGAACACAATGGCCTCCTTATTTAAAATTATTAATATTATTAACTATGAGAAATGTCTTGCCGTATCAAATTTGATGCAGCTTGTAATTAACAATATAGCGGAACTAGTGTACCGGGAGAAAAGACAGGAAGGACAATTTCAAGAAAAAATTAGCAGTATTATTGAAGCCAAAGCAAGAACAGAGCTTGAAACCAGACTTCGCCTAGCTAGGCTAAAAAATCTTCAATCACAGATTCAACCCCATTTTCTTTTTAATACACTTAATACCCTAACCAGTTTATTAACCTTAGATAAGAATAATAGTGCCCTGGAAGTAGTTTACTCCTTTTCTGAAATACTTAGATATAATTTAGACCGTGCAGGTGACCTTGTGACATTGCGGGAAGAGATTATTAACGCCGAAAATTATCTTAAAATTAAAAAAGCTAGATTTGATGATAAAATCAACTATAGCTTTAACATTGACCCCTGCCTATTAAATATTAATCTGCCCTATTTAAGTCTGCAGCCTCTTATTGAAAACTCCTTTGTCCACGGATTGGAACCCAAAAAAGAAAAAGGCTATATCTTTATTTATGGTAATATAGAACGGAATCATATAGAAATTGCCGTAGAGGATAATGGAGTCGGTTTACCCAAAAGCTTAATAGAGGAGTTCCCTAATTTGCAGAATCAAAACAAAAGCAATGATTGTATGGGATTAGCAAATGTACATGCTCGGCTGCAGCTTTGCTTTGGAAAGGATTTTGGCGTTAGGTTAATGTCTTTAGATGGAATAACACGGGTTTCTCTAATTCTTCCTACAATGAAGGAGGATTATATATGTTAAGGCTGTTAATAGTAGATGATGAATATCTTGAAAGAATGGTCTTAAGGCATCATATAGAAAAAGATCCTTCCCTGCAAATAAAAATCGTAGGAGAAGCATCAAGCGGTCGGGAAGCGATTGCTGTGTACCAAAAGACTAATCCGGATATTATTCTGATGGATATTAAAATGCCTGAGTTAGATGGGCTGCAAACAGCAGAGATTATCAAGCAGCAAAACAGCGGTGTTGAAATAATATTTATTTCAGCTTACAGTTACTTTTCCTATGCAAAACAAGCAATTAAACTTAGACCTTCCGATTATTTGCTTAAACCAGTAAAACCAGAAGAATTGTACCAAAGCATTAGAAAAGCTATACAATTTCTTGAAGAAAAAAATGCCAGCAAGTTTTCCACTAAAAAGCTGCAGGACCTTCCGCCTGAGGCACAGTTGGATGAGAATTTTTTAGTGAGTCAGCTTAAAGAATATATTGCAAAAAATTACAAAAATAAGATTACCCTGGATGACTTAGCTCAGATTGTTCACTATAACCCTTCTTATATAAGCAGTTTATTTAAAAAAATTACCGGCTTAGGTATTAACGATTACATAACCAGCATCCGCATAAAGGAAGCCGCTAAGCTTTTGGTTGAAACAGACAAATCCATTGATGATATTGCCAGTATAGTAGGTTTAAGCAACAACAGCTATATCACATATTTATTTAAGAAAAGTGTGGGGGTTACTCCATCTACATATCGCAGATTGTATTCAAAGGTCAAATGATTTCTATACGGTCTTCCCTTTTAGGTGGCAAAACCAATTTAACTTGGGTTTTTGTTCCATTTCTTGACAGTTTTAAACCATAAGAACTACCAAAACATAGCTGTAGTCTATTATGGACATTGAGCAGACCTATGCTGTTTTTCTTTTTCATTTCCTCAGTACACGCGGGGAAATTTTTAATTAATTTTGCGGGTATACCTAGACCGTTATCTTCTATGGTAATTTCAACCCTATCTGAAAATGATTTCCCACAAATGGCAATATGTCCCTTATCTTGCATTGGCTCAATTCCATGGATGCATGCATTTTCTACTAAAGGCTGCAAGCTTAAATAAGGCAGTTCAATACTCAACAAATCTTCCTGGAATTCAAGCTTATAGCTAATCTTCTCCCCAAATCTTACCTTTTTAATATGCAAGTAGTTTTCTACATTACGCAGTTCTTCTTCTAGGGTCACAAGTTCCCCAGTTCTATCAAGATTATATCTAAGAATTTCCGATATTGAATAAACAACATCTAGGGCTTCTTTATTTCTATTGAACAGTATTAAAACTGACAGTGTATTTAAGGTATTGAATAGGAAATGTGGTTGAATCTGCATTTGCAGATTGACAAGCTGAGCCTGTCGTAAGTTATTTTCTAATTCAGTCCTGTTCTTTGCTTCTATTATAGTATCCATTTTCTTGCGGAATTTTCCTTCTTGTTTTTTAGCCCTAAAATTCAGCTCAGTAATATAATTTACTATGAGCTGTATAAGATTGGATATCGCAGTGCATTTTTCAGGACTGATAACGTTAATGCTTTTAAAGGTTTTTACAAGTTGAATTGGTTCGAAATCTAAATCCTTAGTAGCCCTTAGCATTTTATCAATAGCTTTATCATCCGGCGGTTGTAAATGAATCTGGCAGCATGTTATAGATCCTAAAAACAAATCATCTAAAATGATAGGCATTGCCATCAGTAATGCTCCTGTATGGCATGGTGATATGGCTACTTGACCCTTATTAGCGGAGTGAAAACCGATAGATGCATTAGATTCAATGCAGCGTTTTAACCCGATTTCAGTTGAACGAATATGCCTGCAAAAACCAGTATAGTAGTCATGCTCTACCAGTGGAAACCCTAAATTGTCATTAATGTCAATGGTAATACCCGTAGCCTTATTAAAACTTTTAATGATCTGCAGCATCTTATCATTTTCTATATAGTTGAGTAGTTCCGGCCTATCTTTCATAACAACACCCCAGTTGATTAAATGAAGAAGTCTTTAGACATCAAAGCCAGTTTAGCATTACTGCCAAGTAGACCTGTGCAGCCTTTATAAGTTCTTCGATGGATATTCTTTCGTTCTCCTTGTATGCACTTCCTTGGAGATTCCCAGGTCCAAAAATTACTCCATCAATTCCAGCCCTTTTATAAATTGTACATTCCGCTGTTGCAAGATAACCAGAATATATGGGGGCAATACCTGCCGCTTCACATGACTTAGCCAAAATATTAACTAATTTATCTTCTTTGCTGATTTCCCAAGCTTCTCTTCTTTCTAACTCTCGTATTTCTGCACGGAAATCTGGTATCTCATTTTTTATTTCTTTAAAAATGTCATGCATTTCTTTCCAAATATGATCCGGTGTTTGACCAGGTACTAGCCTTACATCAACATTTAATGTACAGTTATCGGGAATAATTCCTTTGGCATCTCCACCCTGAATCATTGTTGTCTGCCAAAATGACTCCCCCAAGCAGGAATGTTCTTGATGGGAAATAGTATGGGTTTCCATTTTATTCATTAGTTTTAATGCTCTATGAATTGCATTTACGCCAGCACCCCTTACAGAAGCATGACCTGTTTGTCCAAAAACAGTAACCTCTGCCCACATCCTACCCTTGCTGCATATTTGAATTTCAAGATTAGTAGGCTCACAGCAAATTACTCTTTGCGCTTCTGCAATAAAGGGTGTACCAATTAGTTTTTTTGCTCCCGACATCAAATTTTCCTCATCCACAGTAGCTGCCAGAATAATATCACCTTTAGGTTTTATATTATTCCTTGACAGAGTAGCCATTGCTGACATGACAGCAGCCAATCCACCTTTTGCATCAGCGGCTCCCCTCCCATACAAGTAACCATTACTGATAGTACCGGAAAAGGGCTCCACGTCCCAACGTTTTGCCTCATAGGAACTCACAGGGACAACGTCCATATGGCTTGAAAAAAGTATTGCCGGAGCCTCACCACTGCCTGCAAGCCGGGCTATGACATTATATCTTCCAGAGAATACTTTTTGAATGGAAGTTTGTATACCATTAGACTCCATGTAATATTTCACATATCTACCCACTTTACTTTCATTACCCGGTGGGTTAATGCTAGGTATTTGCACTAGTTGCTGTGTAACTCTAAGAAGATTATCAAAATCAATTTTATTAATGGCATTACCTATTTCATAATTAAAAATAGCCATTGGTATCTCACCTTCTCAGTAATAATAAAAAAAGTATAACCAAAGATTCACAAGGAACAAATATATACTGCTATTGTATCAAATATTAAGATTATTTCCAAAAAATAAAAACCCCTCCATCTATTTAAATAGAGGGGCAATAACAGGGGGGGCAATTACTTTTTCAAATTACTTTTTTACTCACCGCATTTTGCTACAGTTTTAACTTCATTAAGGGCTTTTTTGTCTTCATCACTAAACCACTTTGTAGTCACGCACTTAACTTGTGTGTAAAATGCTATTCCATCTTTACCCTTGGCATGCAGATCGCCAAAGAAGGAATCCTTGTGCCCTGAAAAGGGGAAGCCTGGCGCAACTGCGGGTATTCCAACATTAACACCAACCATTCCGCCATGGGTTCTTGTTATAAACTCTCTGGCATAATATCCATTTTGTGTAAAAATAACAGAACCATTAGCAAGCTTGTTTTCATTTGCTATTGTCAAACCTTCTTCAAAGTCCTTAATTCTTTTTACACATAGTACCGGGCCAAATATTTCTTCATCCCCTACCGACATCCCAGGCCTTACATAATCAAAAATAGTAGGACCTACAAAGTAACCGTCTTCAAAACCTTCGACAACTGAACTTCTTCCATCTAGAACAAGCTTTGCACCTTCTGCAACTCCCTTATCTATCCAGTCAGTTATAAACTTTTTTTGCTCCGCTGATATAACCGGACCTAGTGTAGTACAATCTTTATAGGCGGGACCTAGCTTTAATTCCTTAGCAAATCCTATCATATGCTGTACAAGTTCATCTGCAATTTCTTCTTCCACACACACTACCGGTAGAGCCATACACCTTTGTCCTGCTGCTCCAAAGGCAGATGTGACGATTCTATGGGCTGTTAATTCCAACTCGCAATCTTTCAAGACCAGTGCATGGTTTTTAGCCTCACAGAGAGCTTGAACTCTTTTGCCATGGGATGCTGCGGTTGAATAAATATGCATCCCTACCTTAGTTGAGCCTACATAGCTTACCCCTTTAATATCCGGATGCTTTAAGACAATCTCTGCTTCCTTGCGGCTGCAAGTTAAAAAGTTTACCACACCCTTTGGTAATCCAGCCTCTTGTAACAACTCAATCATACGCACACCTGTTAAAGGAACAAGACTTGCAGCCTTTAAAACAAATGTATTTCCAAGAGTAATACAAAGAGGCAACATCCAGCCAAATGGTATCATGGAAGGAAAGTTTGATGGTGATACTCCAGCAAATACACCTATTGGCTCACGCATCAATGTAATATCATGACCCCTGGAAACATTCATGGCAAAATCACCATGTACCAACCAGGGACTGCCAATAGCATATTCTATATCTCCAATGGTGGAAAGCACCTCTCCTCTTGCCTCACGCATTGCTTTTCCTTGTTCGGTGGCAATCAGTTTAGCTAACTCATCAAGATTTTGTTGAATTAGCGTCTTAAATTTATACATAATTTGAACACGTTCAGTAATAGGTATGCCTGCCCACTGCGGAAAAGCAGCTTTTGCACTTTCAATTGCCTCATTAACCTCATCCTCAGTACAGCAAGGAGTTTCGGCAATAATTTTTCCCGTACTCGAATCTGTTACGGGCATATATTTATTTGTTTTTGATTCCTTCCATTCACCATTTGTAAAATATTTTAACTTTTGAATGCTGGACATTAAAATTCTCCTTTCTTGACTTGCTAATGGAAACTCAACTATTTACTAAACTTTTCTAAGGCAATCTTAATAGCCCGGAGGATTTGATCAATATCAGACTTAGTAGCTACAAGTGCTGGTGCTAAATTTATAATATTATTTTGATTGGTAAAGCTTCGGTTTGTTTTGCCAACTAAAACTCCTTCGGCATTTATGGTCCCTATTACTTTTCCGACTAGTTCTTCGCCTAACGGAACCTTCGTTGCTTTGTCTTCAACTAATTCTATCCCTGCAAACAATCCTTGTCCTCTGACGTCTCCAACAATGGAAAATTCGTAAAATTCCTTTAACCCTTCTATTAGGTAACTACCCATCTTGGTACTATTTTCACAGAGCTTTTCGTCTTCAATTATTCTGATATTTTCAAGACCGGCAGCATAGGCACCTGCACAACCACCATAAGTGCTAATATCCCTAAAGTATGCCAGTTTATCACTTGGCTCATTTACAAAGGCATCAAACAGTTCTTTTTTAGTCATTGTTACGGAAAGGGGCATATAGGAACTGGCTGTACCTTTTGCCATTGTCACAATATCAGGATCCACTTCATAATGTTGGTGTCCAAACATTTTCCCTGTCCTGCCAAAACCACAAACAACTTCATCCATAATTATTAATACATCATATTTCTTGCAAATTTCTTGTAGAATCGGGTAATATTCTGGTACAGGCGGAATGATTCCCCCACCTGCCGTAATTGGCTCTACAATAACTGCACCAACTGTATCTGGTCCCTCTTGTAAAATTACATCTTCTACTGCTCTCGCACAATCAATATTACAACCAGGATATGTCTTGCCATAGTGGCATCTATAACAGCAAGCATGGGGAAACTCGATAAAACCAGGAACAAAAGGTCCAAAATCGGCTTTTCTTTCCTCCTGCCCAGTTGCACTCAGGGCGGCTAAAGTAGTTCCATGATAATCCTTATTGCGATAAAGAATCTTTATTTTCTCCTTACCCGGATACTTTAATCTAAAGGATTGTCTTACCATTTTAAAGGCTTTTTCATTTGCTTCCGAACCGCTGCTGGAGAAGTATGCTTTTGGTAATTTGGGTAAGAAGGATGCCAGCTTTTGAGCATACTTAATCCCAGGAATATTTCCAGCTGTCCCCGCATAGTAAGGCATAACCTTTAACTGTTGATAGACTGCTTCTGCTATACTTTCTCTGCCGTAACCAACATTCACACACCAAACGCCCCCGGAAACTGCGTCCAAAAATTCCCTGCCCTTAATATCTTTAATCCTTAATCCATTTCCCTCTACAACTACCATGGGGTCAACGGTCTCAAATACTTTATGCTGCATTATATGATGCCACATATTTTCTTTATCCTGCTTTATTATTTCCGCTGCATCGTAGCTGAAAAAATCTTCCGGGTAATTGTCTTTAATGTTTATAGCCATTGTTCAAACCTCCCAAATATAAATTTCTTAAATATTGCAACTAAGTTAATTTTTTTGACTTTATTTGCTTAAATTCTAGCATAAATAAAGCTAATAGCCTTAATATTAAATTTTAATCTTACTTGCAATTTCTATAGCAAATTTGTCTGTAATTTATACTATCTTTGAAAATTATTAAAATTTATAGATAGAATAATTAAAGCGGGTCCATTGGACCCGCTAGGTTTAAAAATATTATTTATCTAATAGTTTATACAAGGCATGTGTTCCGCTTTCTTCTTCTCCTGATTCAGCCAGCTTTTCATACAGGGATTTAGCCAGTTCCAATCCTGGTGTCCACAGTCCCATTTCCTTTGCCGAATCAAGGGCTATGGTCATATCCTTTATGAAATGCTTGACGTAAAATCCCGGTGCGAAATTGCCGGCAATCATCCGAGGAGCTAAATTACTTAAGGACCAGCTTCCTGCAGCCCCTGTTTCAATACTTTTTAGGACTGTAGTTGCATCAAGCCCCGCTTTTTTAGCATATGCAATAGCTTCGCAAACACCTACCATATTAGAAGCAATGGCTATCTGGTTGCACATCTTGGTATGCTGCCCCGAACCAGCATTGCCCTGTAATACAATGTTTTTACCCATAGCTTCAAAAATTGGCTTAACTGTTGCAAATGCTTCTTGGTCCCCGCCAACCATAATTGATAAGCGTCCTTCCCTTGCCCCCACATCTCCCCCGGAAACCGGTGCATCTAGTGCGAAAATCCCTTTTTTCGCGGCTTCTTCATAGATTCTTTGAGCCAGCAGAGGCGAAGATGTTGTCATGTCAATTACATAGCTGCCTTGAGCAGCATTATTTATTATCCCATTTTCACCTATGTAAACCTCTTCTACATCCTTGGGATAGCCCACAATAGTAATAATAACATTAGATTTTGCAGAAATCTGAGCTACAGTATCAACCCATTGGGCTCCGTTTTCTATTAGTTCCTGGGCTTTACTTTTGGTACGGGTATACACATTAACCTGATAACCTGCTTTAAGCAGATTGTTTACCATGCCTCTGCCCATTACACCTGTGCCAATAAATCCAATCTGTATATTTTCCTTTGATAACAGCATTTGTATCCCTCCCGCGATTCTGGTAATAAATATAGTTTCTATGTCTTAATGGATATTCCTCTTGAAATTCCAAAATTAAGAAGCAAATGCTTCCGAATTTGCGGGGGTTCTATTACATCTTTCCTTTAGCCATAAGCCTTGCTTGGGGCAGCCGCCTTAGAATAACAGCCGCCAAAGGAGCAACCAATGCACCTACTCCCAATAGTAAAAAGGAGGCACCCCACTGCTGGGCATAAATGGGATTTACTTTACCGTTCTGATATTCCAAAACCATACCAAAAACTATAGGAGATATGATAGTCATGATATAGCCAATGGCAGATTGTAATCCCAGAGCAGTAGACCTTATGTTTCTCGAAACCATTTCTGTCAAACCAGCTTTATAAATAGGGGAATCTGCAATTACCCAGAAACCAATCCAGAAGGCAAGGAGAACTATTATTATTAAGGAATGACCGTATAAATACCCTAAAAATAATTCTGCTGCTAAACTGCATAAAGCCGCAACGATAATGGTCTTAGTCCGTCCATATTTATCAGCCACTATTCCCCAGAGGGATACTGCAGGCACACCAACTAGTATCACCCCAGCAGCCAGCTTGCCGCCTAATGCTACTGCTAAATTTTCTTCATATCCAACAGCAATTGTACTTGCCATGAGGAAGGGTCCAATCCAACCCCAAAAGGCATAGAGCTCCCACATGTGCCCCATATAGGAGGCAGTAATAAGTGCTGGTCCCCCATACCCTCCTTCAGGTGCAGGCTTCACCCTGCTGTCACTATCCACATTACTTTGCTGCAAGATACTGTCTTCCATGTCTTCGGGTGGGGTTTCTTTAATAATTATGAACAACAGCAGCGCTGCCACAAAAACGGGCAGAGAAGTCCAAATTATACCCGACTGCCAGCCGTATTTGCTGGCCAGTGGTGAGGCCACAAAATAACCTCCGGCATAAGAAGCGGTTAAGGCTCCGGTATAAATGCCGATAGCTTTCCCCCTTTCGTTTGACTTAAACCACCGAGATAAATAGGAAATGCCCGGGACATAGATAGCACCAGCTGATAAACCTGTCAGCAATCGCAAGGCTAAAATGCTATAAAAATCCCGTGCCAACCAGGCAAACATTGTTGAAAATATTCCTGTGAGCAGCGTGGCCCATGCTACTACCTTTATTTCACCTATTTTATCAGAAAGCCAACCGGTAGTAATTACTACTATTACATATCCGACCTGGATGGAGGCTAAAATATAGCCGATTTGTGCCGCTGTCAAGCCAAAATCTTTAGCAATATAATTTAACACAGCGGAAAAATTATACCAGGGCAGATACCCTAAAAACATTGAAACAGCCATAATTAACAAAATTTTTGTTTTCTTATTCATAGCATTTAACGTTTTTCGGATAAAGCATTAACTGCTGCTTCACTACAAATTCGATCTTGTTCAGGGGTTCCTCCACTAACCCCGATACCCCCAATGACCTCATTACCCTCCACAATTTTAATTCCTCCGGAAAATAGGACTAACCTATTATCACTTTCAATACCAAATAATGATCTTGTTTTAGCCCATTCTTCCCAATTGTGGGTATCCACTTGAGTAATTGCAGCAGTATATGCTTTCTTAATTGCCAAATCAATACTGAATATTTTAGCCTTATCCATACGTTGAAAAGCCACGAGATAGCCACCCCTGCATACCAAAGCTACCGATATATTAATCCCCAGTTCTTTAGCTCTTGCAACAGCCTTTTCTGTCAGTAGAAGTGCTTGTTCATATGACAGATTTTTTTGGGTTTGTGACTGCATTTTACATACTCCCTTTCTTTAAGTAATACTTTAAAAATACAAAATTTGGCTTTGCCAAACTCTGATACGGGTCAGCCTCACCTGCAGTTGTACATAACAAAATAAGCCAGGAAAATCCGGGCTTATTTTGCAGTGCTTTTTTATAGTGAGGGGGTGATGATTTCAACAGTAGTACTATTTGTAATACCTGCTGCATTTGCTTCATCAAAATCAATGTGCATTTCTAATTTATATTTATCGCTGACCCGAATAAGCACTTCATTGAAAACTAGACCCCTGGGACCGGGAACTTTAACACTAAGGCGCTCACCATCTTTTACACAAAATCTTTCTGCGTCCACGGTATGCATATGAATATGCCTAGCTGCTACAATGGCCCCTTCACTGATGGTTACTGCTCCCTTGGGACCTACCAGAGTCAAGGCTGCTGACCCTTGCAAATCTCCCGAATCCCTAATGGGTGCTTTGATTCCCAGTTTGACACAATCGGAAAGGGCTAGTTCCACTTGGGTTTTATTACGAGTCGGACCTAAAATCCTAACATTTTCAATTACTCCCTTAGGACCTACCAGTATCACCTTTTCTTCACAGGCATACTGTCCAGGCTGAGACAAATCTTTAAAGTTAGTTAAAGCAGCAGTGGCTCCAAAGAGTTTAGATAAATCTTCTGCTGAAAGGTGAACATGACGATTTGATACTCCGACCTGAATACGGTTCCCCATATTAAGAGGGGAAGCTTGACCCTGGCTGCATTTACCATTGGATTGCAGTTGTTTTAAAACAACCTCTGTTACAGTTTTAACTAACTCATGAGTATCCACTAAATCTCCCACCTTTTGCTACTGTAATTGCAGCTGCTTTAGTACTTGTCTCACAACACCGGCTATATCATCAGTCTTAATCTCACAGGGGGCACATGTGTTTTTGGGCGAATCAGAATGCAAATCTTTAATGCCATAGGCCAGCTTCTTAACATTTATCAAATGCTGTGGTCCTAAGTTATCGGATATACTGCTTCCTCCCCATGTTCCGCAGCCTAGGGTCATGGAAGGGATAAGACCTGTAGTATATCCAATAGCTCCAACCGCTGACGGTGTGTTAACAAGAATGCGGAAAACGGGTTTTCTAATAAATTCCATAATTACACTTTCATTCTGGGAGTGAATAGAAAAGCTATGACCTATTCCGCCTAGGTTTAGTAATTCAATACTTAAATGGCAGGCTTCTTCCCAATCCTTAACAGTATAAAACCCTAGAACAGTAGTAAGTTTTTCGTAGGATAAGGGATAGCCAGGACCATAACCATCCAAGGGTGCAATAAGCAGCTTGGTTTCTTCAGGTACGCTTATCCCTGCTGCCTGAGCTATTGTCTTGGGAAGCTGTCCTACAAACTTAGGATTCATTCCTCCCTTGGGTGTCACAACTATTCGAGCAACTTTATCAGCTTCATCTGTATTAAGAATATAAGCCCCTTGACTTTTTAATTCAGCAATTACTAAATCCTTTATTGGTTCATCAGCAATTATTGCTTGTTCAGAAGCACAAATCATACCATTATCAAAGGTTTTACTGGCAATAATATCCCGTACTGCATTTTTAACATTGGCACTTCTTTCAATAAATACCGGAACATTACCGGGTCCAACCCCAAAAGCAGGCTTGCCTGCACTATAGGCAGCCTTAACCATTGCCGACCCGCCTGTTGCAATTATTACTGAGATATCAGGATGGTGCATTAGTTCTTGTGTGGCCTGCATAGAAGTCTTAGAAATACAGCCAACAATATTTTCAGGCGCACCAGCTTTTATTGCTGCTTCATGAATCAACTGGGTTACGGCATTGCTGCATTTTACCGCATTGGGATGGGGTGAAAAAACTATCGCATTGCCCGCTTTTAATGCACATAATGCATTATGGATTATTGTGGAAGTGGGATTTGTGGTTGGTATAATTCCCATAATAACTCCCATGGGCACTGCTACCTCAGTCACCTTTAATTCCTTATCTTCTCTGATTACACCTGTTGTCTTGATATTTTTTATATAATTATATACATCTCTCGATGCAAACATATTTTTAATTACTTTATGTTCAAATACTCCATACCCTGTTTCATCAACCACCATGCGGGCCAGCCACTGGGCATTATCTCCCACAGCTTTGACAATGGCAGCTAATATCCTGTCGATTTCCTGCTCAGTAAATTTTGCATACTTTTTATGGGCTTCTTTGGCTTTACGAGCTAAATCCCGGGCTTCTTGTATAGAACTCAAATCATAATCTAATGCCACCAATTAAAATCATTCCTTTCTGAGGTATCAGGACAAAGATGACTCGTCTGCTTTTATTATTTCCTGGATTAACTGAATTTTGTTTGCTCTGGAAATTTCCCTTCCCTTTATAGCCATTTCTTCTATATTCCTGGCAATTTTCCGCAGTTCTGTGACCGAGAGCATTTGAAGCTGCTCTTTGGTGAATTTGCCGCCAGGGTATTTACTACCCTGGGGTTCATCATTCACTTTTTTGTCATCGGTATCCTCAAAGCTTTTGAAGAAAGCATCTTTAGGAAGTATTTTTTCCAATTGGTTATCCGGTCTTGGAATTACATGTACAGAGATTAATTCCCCTACACGCTCCGCGGCACTAGCTCCGGCATCAATTGCTGCTTTTACTGATGCTACATCACCTTGAACCATTACCGTAACAAGTCCGGCCCCGATATGCTCTTTTCCCAGCAGTACAACGCTAGCAGTCTTTACCATAGCGTCAACTGCTTCAATGGATGCATTAAGACCTTTAGTTTCTACCATTCCTAAAGCCTGTTGCAGCATTTCCTCAACCCCTAAGTATAAACTTTTCTTTTTATTTGCTTGCGGGAAGAATCATTTCAACTTCAGAATGGGGACGTGGAATAACATGAACGGAAATCAATTCACCAACGCGTTCGGCTGCTGCTGCACCTGCATCAGTTGCTGCTTTAACAGCTCCTACATCTCCTCTTACCATTACAGCCACTAAACCTCCGCCAACAAGCTCTTTACCAACTAAAGTTACGTTTGCTGCTTTAACCATGGCATCTGCCGCTTCAATTGCTCCTATTAAACCTTTTGTTTCAACCATTCCTAATGCTTCTTGCATAATGAACGCCTCCTAATAATTTAGTATATTTTTTATATTTCTTTACTTAACAGATGGTAAAATCATTTCAACATCGGAGTGGGGTCTTGGGATAACATGGACGGAAATTAACTCGCCCACTCTTTTAGCTGCTGCACCACCGGCATCTGTGGCAGCCTTAACAGCACCAACGTCTCCTCTCACCATTACGGTAACAAGACCGCCGCCAACTAAAACCTTACCAATTAAATGTACATTTGCCGCCTTTACCATGGCATCTGCCGCTTCGATTGCACCAATTAAACCTTTTGTTTCTACCATGCCTAATGCATTATTCATGTCATATCCTCCTTTAAAATTTTTGAAAATTATTTTTTAGAACCTGCCGGATAAGTTACATAAAAATATTTTGCCTTATCCCGGGCTGAATACCTGATTTTGACATTGGCAGGTAGATATAAGACATCCCCTGCCTGCCCTATATAGCTGTTGCCATTTACTGTACATTCGAGAGTACCTTGGATAATATAACAAATCTCATCACCTTTAGTGTCACATTCAAATGTGGTGTTTTCTATTTCCATAAAACCGGTACTCATATTAGGACTTTCCTTTAGATTAAAAAGTTCTCTTATTCTAACTTTATCCTGGGGTTTCCCTGTATTGAAGCTCTCCAGATAAACGCTGTTACCGCTAACAAGTCTAAGGCCGCAGGGATCAGCTTTCTTCACCATTTCTGGAGGCTTTTGGCACTTTCCCACAGTTGCCATCACTTCGGCTACAATTTTTTCTATAAAGTCAGGGTTAATATTAGGGGAGAGATTGGTGATGTCAATACTTTTAACAACCTGTTGAATTTGCTCTCGGGAATATTGTGTACTGCCTTTTGCCTGTTCCTGCTCCCCACAAACTACAAATTGTATGTTATATTCATTTGCTGCATCCCTTGCCGCTGGAGTAATAATAGATTTAGCTCCAACACGTATGGTAGCTTCTTGTTGCTCTGCATACCTTTTCACATCGGCAGCGGTTATTAGCTTTTTCAATTTGAATGGTTCACCTCCTTAATAAAAAATTAGATATCTTTAAATTATAAAAGGCATTTTTTCAAATTTGTATGGGGCGAAGGAATTACTACCATATTTACCAGCATTCCTTTTTCAGAAGCCAGTGCTGTTCCTGCTTCTACAGAAGATTTAACAGATGACACATCTCCTGTTAAAGTAACAAATGATTTGCCTCCTATACCCATGCCAATCCGAATTTCAATTAAATCTACGTCCCCTGCTTTAGCAGCAGCGTCTGCAGCAACAATTAGTGAAGCAATTGAAAATGTTTCGATAATGCCAAGGGCTTTTATTTCATTTATTACCGTTGCCAGAGAAATTGCCTGGATAACCTGGGGGTGAACATTGGGCAATAGGAAATCATCTATTACCATATCCTCACCTACAGCTTTCCCTGTATCAACAGCATTTTGAACCGCCGCTACATCCCCGCAGATTAGGACAATATATTTTCCTGGGCAGATTGGCTTGGCTTCTAAAAGATCAACCTGGGCAGACTTAAGCATGGCGTCTGCACCTTCAATGCCTTTAGCAATACTGGAAAATTCAACTAAGCCGATTGCCTGTATCATACAATCTCACTTCCTTCCGCCGATGTAATGGCGATGGTATCAGATACTTGAGTAACCACGCCTGATATGCTGGCATGGATATTTGCTCCTAGTGACTTTTCTGGTATTTCACCAATCAAGTCTCCTTTGTTTACCTTTTGCCCTGGTGTTACCAAAGGCTTGCAAGGCGCCCCTACATGCTGCTGAAGCTTAATGTTAACATGGTTTACGCAGTATTCCTTGTCTTTTAAGGGAGCACTTTTATCATATTTGGCTAACCCCAGCCTGGAAATTAACCTTTTAATTGGTATTTTTCTATGTTCCTGTAAGTTATGTGGGATTTGATTTTCTGGCGGACCGTCAGGTCTAATGCCATTTTTCAAAAGCTCTTTCTTTATTTCAGCATTTACTCTTCTGGGCGATAGTCCCATTACACAAGCATATTGCTCGCATACTCCGCATTCAGAACAAGCTAGTGCCATTTTCATTGAAACCTCTTGCCCATTTATGTGTTTTAAGGCCCTCATTATCTTATGAGGT
Organism: Bacillota bacterium; assembly: GCA_049323895.1. GTDB lineage: Bacteria > Bacillota > Peptococcia > Peptococcales > BICA1-8 > JBMOKT01. Next base: position 122,774 of record JBMOKT010000032.1, read on the forward strand.
TCAAGCTTATGTCCCAACAGATAACGGGGACAAAGGTCAGTGCAATACCTGCATTGAATACAGGCAGCTTTGGATTGCCTTACTATTTTTTCAACAGGCAGGGTTCTTCTCTTGATCAAGGGATGCTCTTCAGGCAAGATTATTAAACCCTTGGTGGTTTTTGTAATAGGCTGGTTTAAATCCTCTACAATTTTACCCATCATGGGACCGCCTTCGATTACCATTTTCCCTCTGAAATCAGTAACCCCTGCAATTCTGAATACCTCGGCTATACTGGTGCCAATAGGCAGCTTTAAAGTGACAGGTTCAGGTATTTCACCCGTTACGGTAAGATAGGTATGGGTAACGGGAGTTCCTTCCGCAGCCTCAGCAATATTAACCAATGTTTCAACATTAACAACAACACAATCAACCTTGAGGGGTATGCCCCCTTGGGGAACCAGCTTTCCAGTAGCCTGATTGACAGTTACATGCTCATCACCTGCAGGATAGAAATCCCCTAAGATGTGCAGCTTGATTGGTTTTCCTGGGATTACCTTTTCTAAGCTTTGGATGGCATCCTTATATTTCCCTTTCAATGCAATTATGCCTTCCTCAGCACCGGTAGCTTGAATTACTATTTCCAACCCTTTTACAACCTTGGCAGCCATTTGTGCTAATAGCTGTTGATCAACCCTTAGCAAGGGCTCACACTCAGCTCCATTAACAACAATTGTTTTGGCTGCTGCAGAGATTTTTACATGGGTGGGGAAACCTGCTCCGCCTGCACCCACTACACCTGCATCCCTTACTTTCGTAATCATATCACTCATATTTAACACCTCATCAGCGTTGTTTACCTTCCTCGTCGATAATCCCAATGATAATTGCATCAATAGGCGACTCAGCTAAATTGCCCATAAATCTGGCGGAGCTGCCTTCGGTAACTATTACTCTTTCGCCAATCCCCGCCCCGATTATGTCTGCCGCTATAATAATCCGACCCTCTTCTTCTCTAGTCCTGTCCAGCAGTTGGACTATCATTAACTTGACTCCTACTAATGCCTCATCCTTGCGGGTTGCCCAAATATTATCAATTACTCTTCCAATTTTCATCTTTTCACCCTCTCTTGATGGGTTTCTAAAACGGCAAGTGCTATTCCCAAAGGAGTTACTAAAAAGGGATTAGCCGGTTTTACAACTGGTGTTTTCAACTCATCTTCCATAATTTTCTCAATATTTTGCAGGCAACAGGTTCCGCCAACTAGGAATACCCTTTCCACTGCATGCTGTTTAATGTGCCGATGGACTATACTGGCAACCTTTTGTACTACAGGCTTTACTACGGGTAATATTTCCTGGTGGTTCTGAATATTTTTCTTTTTTTCCTCTGCCTGCTCAAAGGTAGTTTTATAAGCACCGGCAATAACCAAGCTAAAATGAGTTCCGCCGGTAGGCTCATCGGCTACATAGATAACTTTTCCGTCATTAAAAACAGCAATACCCGTTGTTCCCCCGCCTATATCAACAACTGCCCCATCAGTAACACCAAGTACTTTGTTAGCTGCAGTAGGCTCATCAATTTCCAAGAAAACTTCAAACCCTGCAGCCTGGGCGACATTGACAATTGCCTTACGGTCATTCTTATATGTACCTGGCGGATATGCCACTCCCGCTTCCAAAAGTTCTACGCCCAGCTGATCCTCAATTTGCTTTTTCAGGGTTCTTACAATATCAATTGCTCCAATATAATCTACAACTAAGCCATCCTTCACAACCTGGGCAAACCTCATTGCGCCTGCCACCGGATTGCCGTCTTCATCAACTACAGCCAGTACAATATAAGCAGTTCCTAAATCTACTCCAGTAAACAGCTTTTTACCTTTAATGGCTTCATCTTTACTAGGGGCTGTTATTTTTTGTTCAAATTCTTTTATTAAATTATCCGCTGCTTTTAAATTTTCCATAGTAATCTCCTTGATTATCTTAGCCTGCGATCATACCTTTTTTAGCCAGTTCCTTAATTACAGTTTCAATAATCAACTTTTCCATATCTTGAGCATCGGTTTTTACTTCTGGTTTTACATCAATTCCTAAAATTCTAGCTGCATTTTTAAACATTACTTTTTCGCGTACTTCCTCTTTTAATGGAAGTTTTTTATAGTTTTCCAAGGCGTCTCTAAAGTCAACAAAAGGATGGGCACTTGCATAAAGCACCTTATCACTGATAATTGTATTTACTGCTTGCATATAGGCTTCCGATTGAGGGAAAAATTCGTATTCCGAAAGCTCCAGGAATACATTTTCATTTCTCTGGGCCACAATTATCATTTCATTGACCCAGGGATATCCGCCATGGCTTATGATAATCTTTAATTCAGGAAAATCCCGTGCCACAAAATCAATGTATCTAGGCGCAACGTGGTCTATAACGGCATTAGGCACCAATGTTGCAGGACCTGTAGTAATGACCAAAGGAATGTTTAGTTCACAGCATTTAGCATAAATAGGATAATATTTTGCATCGTTGACATAAATTTGCGCTAAGTAAGGGTCAATAGAAGCACCCTTTAACCCTTTATTCAGGACGTAATCTTTTAATTCCTCGATGGCACGCATTCCCTTATGGGGGTCCATACCGGCAAATCCAATAAACTTGTCAGGAAACATATTTACAAACTCTACCACGCTGGGATTGTTTGATTTTGCGGAATAGGTAGTTTCGCAGTCTCTTCCGGTAACAACAGCCTTATATACATTATGCTTGTCTAAGTCTGCCACAACCTCAGCCACGGTTTGGGGTTTCATCTTGTTGAAATCAATTGTTGCACATAAGCCTTTAAACATTTTGCTGTTGGCGATTCCTGATAGGGTTTCGGCTGTGTTTGGCCTAAACCTGAAGTCAATAATTTTCATGTTTATCCTCCTCTTATTAAAGTTAAATTATGGCATTACCTGCCCAAATCACAATGTTTTTTATAAATTTTATTAATGCAAAATTTATACCAACTTTATGGTTCAAAGGTTTATTTCAGTGAAACATCTATAGTTTAATGCCTCGTTGCACAACTGCAACATTTAATTGTTTTAAAATTTTTGTACATAAGCATATTATTAGCTTTGACTGGTTTAATGCAATTTCGCACCAATGGTTGCAAAATTGCAACATTTTTATTGACTTGTTGTAAACTTATGATTAAAATTAAATTGAATCATAAATAAAAATTATATTTATTATAAACAGGGGGTGAAAGAATGGCTGCAGAAAAGCTCCTTAACCAAGTTGCAGACTATTTTGAGAATATATTAGATTTGTTTAGCGACGGTATTTACATAACCGACTATACCGGAAAAACCTTAAAGGTAAACCAGGCCTATGAACGTCAAAGCGGTATCAAAGAAGAAGAAATCAGAGGAAAACTTGTCCAGGACTTAGTTAAAGAAGGTGTATTTGATACTGCCTTAAATCCGGAAATAGTCAAAACCGGAAAATGTAAAACATGTATACAAATTAATAAGAAGGGCCGGAAAATTATTTTAAATGGAAACCCAATTTTTGACGAGCAGGGTAACGTGGCCTTAGTAGTTACCTTTGCAAGAGATATCACAATGCTTTCACAGCTACATGAACAAATAGAATCCCAACAAGAACTCATAGAAAAATACCACCATAAGTTCAAATATTACGAAAAAAATAAAACCTCCTCAGTAATAGCTGAAAGTCCTAAAATGCTTGCTCTATTAAACGTGATTAAAAGGGTAGCCAAAACAGACGCTTCAGTTTTATTATTGGGGGAAACCGGTGTGGGAAAAGATGTGGTGGCAAGAATGATTCACAAAAACAGCCCCAGAGTAAATGAATCGTTCTTTAAAGTAGACTGTGCTTCTATACCGGAAAATTTAATTGAATCAGAGCTGTTCGGTTATGCTCCCGGGGCCTTTTCCGGTGCCAACACAAAAGGCAAGCCTGGCTTCTTTGAATTAGCTGAGAAAGGCACTTTGTTCCTGGATGAAATAGGGGAAATCCCTTTGCCAATGCAGTCTAAGCTGCTAAGAGTTTTGCAGGATCAAGAGTTAATGGGCGTGGGGTCAACTAAAGTGAAAAAAGTTGATGTAAGGATTATCGCAGCCACTAACCGTGACCTTTTGCAGGATGTTAAAGATGGGAAGTTTAGAAGTGACTTGTACTATCGGTTACGGGTTGCAGTTATTGATATCCCCCCCTTGCGGGAAAGGCAAGATGACATCCTGCCTTTAGCCAAGTATTTCTTAGAAAAGTACGGCTCTAAATACAAAAAAGAAATGAACTTGAATGCAGAAACCCAAAATGTTTTTCTGCGCTACAATTGGCCTGGAAATGTCAGAGAGATGGAAAATTTGATTCAAAGCCTGGTAGTTACCAGAGATAAAGAACTGATTGAAGTTTGTGACCTGCCCGGTAATATGCTGAAAGATGAAAACTGCCTTAATAATAATTCTTTAATTTCTTCTGCGGTTGCCAACGGTAAAGGATTGAGTGAAATAATGGACGAAATTGAAAAAGACATATTGGAGCAGGCTATTAATGAATTTGGTTCAGTTACCGCCGCCGCTAAATATCTACAAATTGATAGATCAACTATATTTCGAAAACTAAAAAAATTAAGTTAGAAAATACGGCTTGCACCGACCCTTTGGCGACTGTGGAAGCCGATGTTGCACTTATACTTATTACTTTATAAAAGTTATACTTTCTAAAATAAGTACTAAAGAACTTTTAGCTTCATAAACACTATATATCTATTACTAATAGCGTTGCAAAACAGCAACTTGGTTGCGTTTTTGCAACGCTATTTTAATTCCTTTGTCCAAAACTAATTAGCTACTTTTTTCACAATTTAACGTTGCGCAAATGCAACACCTATTTATTATAAAAATAATTAATTACACCCATTATCCGTTTTTAATATTTGGCATTTATTTTGCATTAATATATAAATGCAAGCTGACAGGCTGTAAAAAACATTAGGGAGGTGTTCTGAAAAACTATAAAGGATACATAGAAGTAAGTTTTTTAGACCGGGGGCAAAGTTTTTTATGTAAAAAGGAGGATTCGTTGTGAAGAAATTTTTTGTTTATCTTTTAGTATTGGTATTTGTTATTGGTTTAGCTGCAGGCTGCGGCGGTCAAAAAGCCGAACCCGAAAAGAAAGATGATGGGAAAGCCGCTGAACAACCCAAAGAACCTGCCAAGAAAGAGTACAAATGGCGTCTTGCTCAATCAAAAGCTAGCCAACACCCAGTTTCACAAGGCTACAATAAATTTGCTGATATCGTAGCCGAAAAATCCAACGGAAGAATTAAAATTGATGTTTTCAACGATGCACTTTTAGGCAGTGACCGCGAATGTATCGAAGGAGCACAAGCAGGAACTCTAGAATTTGCTGGTTCTTCTACTCCCAACATGTCTAGCTTTACAAACCTTTTTACTGCTTGGGACTTACCATATATATTTGAAAGTAAAGACGAAGTTTACAAAGTTATTGACGGACAACCAGGTGCTTTAGCCGCAAAAGAAATGGAAAAACACGGATTTAAGGTGATCTTCTTCCCTGACTATGGTTTCCGTCAAATCGTAAACAATCAGAAGGAGATAAAATTACCTGCTGACATTAAAGGCATGAAAGTAAGAACTACTAACTCACCAATTGAGATAGCTGATTACAAAGCCTATGGTGCAAATCCTACTCCAATTGCTTGGGGTGAAGTTTATACAGCCTTGCAACAAGGTACAGTTCAAGGTGAAGGAAACTCCTATTCCTTACTTTGGGATACAAAACACCAAGAAGTGTTAAAGTATGCTACTGAAGTTAATTACAACTACAGTGCTGATATCCTAGTGATGAACAAGGCTTTATTTGACAGCTTAGACCCTGCAGACCAACAACTGCTTCTTGACGCCGGCAAGGAAGCTGTGGCTTGGCAGCGTAACAGAGCCAACGAAAGAGAAGCTGAAGCCGAAAAACAATTTATTGATTTTGGCATTAAAGTTTATAAACCAACCGCTGACGAAATGAAAGAATGGAAGAAAATTGTTAAGCCAGTTTGGGATGAGTTTGTGACTCCCGGCAAAGCAGAACCGGAATACGTTGATTTAATTTTAAAAACTATTGGCAAAACAAAGGAAGACATTTTCAATTAAATAGTCCTAATTATGTGTAGTGCCCATTTTGGGCACTACACTATATAATTCCCAGTTATATACTTACTCCGGTCTTATTCCTTTATTAGGAGGTCGCAATTTTATGACAACAAATGTTGATTTAGCCTTAGAGACTAAAAAACCGTCATTACTTTCAAAAATAAATAATAAATTTGAGGAATATGCTATTGTATTTGGCTTTTTAGTTTTTACTATTCTTATTAATTTACAGGTAGTAAATAGGTATATGCTTTCCTTCGTAGAAATTGCCAATATTACAACCTGGACTGAAGAGGTAGCCCGTTATTTCTTTATTTATATTTCCTACATCGGAGCTGCTTTAGCTATTAAAAAACGTTCAAATATTAGCGTTGATGCCCTAACCCGCTTATTACCAGATAACATTAAGAAATCATTAGAGTTGGCTACAATTTTATTGTCTTTTGGTTTATTTTATATTCTAATTAAGGGCGGATTGGAAAACTGTTACACCCAGCTAATTAGAGGTCAAGTAACACCGGCATTATTTATTCCAACCTATATACCTTATTTTGCAGTACCTTTTGGAATTGCCCTGATGACTATCAGGACCTTTCAGGTCATGCTTGCAGACATGAAAGAAATGTCTTTGAAGCAAATTCTATTTTCTATAGCTTTGGCACTTGCTCTAATGGCCCCTGCCTTTATCCTGGCCAATGCTAAAGCAGCTGTGATACTTTTCTTTTATTTTGCCTTATTAATCTTGATTGGCATGCCAATTGCATTTGCTTTAGGTGCAGCAACTTTAATTACTACAATTGCTACCGATGCAATTCCTTTATCATTTTTTGCCCAAGCAGCATTTACGGGAATTGATAACTTCCCAATAATGGCTATTCCATTCTTTGTTGCTGCTGGAGTAATTATGGGCGCGGGTGGTTTGCTAAAAAGATTATTAAACCTGGCAAACGAACTGGTTGGATTTTTTCCCGGAGGTTTAGCCCTGGTAACAATTGTAACATGCATGTTTTTTGCTGCTATCAGTGGTTCAGGTCCGGCAACTGTTGCTGCCGTTGGAACTATGATGATTCCTGCTATGATTAGACAGGGTTACCATCCCGGTTTTGCTGCCGCTTGTGTGGCTGCCGCAGGTTCCATCGGTGTAATTATACCTCCAAGTAATCCTTTTGTTATTTATGGTGTAGTAGGAAGTCAATCCATTGGTAAACTTTTTATTGCAGGTGTAGTTCCTGGATTATTAATAGGGATTGCTTTATGCTCTGTTGCCTTTGTTATCTCCAAGAAAAACGGCTGGAGGGGTGATAAAGACAGAATTAATTTGCAAAATGTTTTCAAAGCTGCCTGGGATGCCAAACTGGCCCTCATGGTTCCGGTTATCATCTTAGGAGGCATCTACGGAGGCATCATGACACCCACGGAGGCATCCGCCGTGTCAGTAGCCTACGGTTTAATTATTGGTCTATGGGTGTATAGAGATATTAAATTTAAAGATGTATATGACAGTTTAGTCGAATCTGGGGTCACCCAATCAATTATTATTATCTTAATCGCAATGGCAACAATTTTTGGTCGCTTAATAACTATTGAAAGAGTTGCCGAAGCTGTAGCAGCTTTTGTCTTAAGCATCAGTACAAATAAGATTATAGTTTTAATGCTTATCAACATCTTCTTGCTTTTCGTGGGAACCATTTTGGAATGTTTAGCTGCTATTGTTATTTTGACACCTATCCTTCTGCCCATGATGTTAAAGCTTGGAGTAGACCCGGTACATTTCGGTGTCATAATAGTGGTTAACTTGGCCATTGGCTTTATAACCCCTCCTGTAGGTGTAAACCTGTTTGTGGCCTCAGGTATATCTAAATTGAGAATTGAGGAAATAACAGCCAAGGTAATACCATTGTTATTGGTTATGATAGCCATTTTATTGTTAGTCACCTATGTTCCACAGATTTCCTTATGGCTGCCATCACTAATGTAAAAATTGAAAATAAATTTAATAAGATAAACAAATTTAGTATTTAATTATTTTTATTTAAGATTAGTAAATATTTTAACAACTTAGCTAGTGCCTATATTAATTATTTTTTATTAATAGATGGAGAAAAATTTACAAACTTTGATTTAAGGAGGAAAAGCATTATGAGTAGTTGTTGTGTACTGTCACCACAAGAGGTAAGACTGGAAGAAGAGCAGAAAGGGATACAAAAACTGTATGGCAGAGAGAGACCATATAAAATTTTAAAAGAAGTCCAAACACAGCGCCGTCCTATTATTGATGTGGAAAGAGCCAAATATTTTACTGAATCAATGATACAAACTGAAGGTCAGCCCTTGGTTTTAAGATGGGCTAAGGCTATGAAGCATATTGCCGAAAACATTTCAGTTTACATTGATAAAGATAATCTATTGGTGGGTAGAGCTGGTGCTCCAGGTCGATATGGCATTCTGTATCCTGAGTTAGACGGTGATTTCCTGGACTTAGCAGTTAAGGAACTACCAAAAAGGGTTGAGTCTCCTTTCAATATTTCAGAGGAAGATGCGCAGCTGGTTGTCAATGAAATTGCTCCCTACTGGAAAGGCAAAACCTATCATGAAGCATTAGCTAAAGCTTTACCAGAAGAAACCTTAAAGCTGACATATGATCCAGAAGATGTATTAAAATCAAGATTTATTGTTAACGAAACTTCTTCTTTCCGTTCTGCCTTACAATGGGTACATGATTTTGAAAAGGTTATCAAAAAAGGTTTCAAAGGAATTAAAGAAGTCGCACAAAAACAGTTAGAGGCATTAGATCCTCTAAGCCCAGTAGACAACATGGAAAAACGTCCGTATTTAGAAGCAATCATTATCGAATGTGACGCTATTACACTTTGGGCAAAAAGACATGCCAAATTGGCGGCAGAGATGGCTGAAAAAGAAACTGACCCCCAAAGAAAACAAGAATTAAAAACTATTGCGGATATTTGTGAATGGGTGCCTGAAAATCCTGCCCGTAATTTTTATGAAGCAGTTCAATCTCAGTGGTTTACCCAAATGTTCTCCCGTATGGAACAAAAAACAGGTACAATTGTTTCCAATGGACGTATGGATCAGTATTTCTATCCATTTTATATCAAAGATCTGGAAGAGGGACGCATTACCGAGGAGAAAGCTTTGGAGCTATTGGAATGCATGTGGGTATCTATGTCCCAGTTCATTGATTTATATGTTTCCCCCGCTGGTGGAGCTATCAACGAAGGTTATGCTCACTGGGAGGCAGTAACAATTGGTGGTCAAACTCCTGACGGCAGAGATGCCACTAATGAGTTGAGCTATTTATTCTTAAGGTCAAAAAGGGAATTCCCCTTAAATTATCCTGACCTGGCAGCCAGAATCCATGCCCGTTCCCCAGAAAGATTCCTCTATGAGGTAGCTGAAACAATCAAGGAAGGTTCCGGCTTCCCCAAATTAATAAATGACGAAGAGGTAATTCCTTTAGCACTTTCCAAAGGTGCAAACTTTGAAGAAGCCTTTGACTACGCAGTATCAGGCTGTGCAGAACACCGGATGCCAAACAGAGATACTTATACCAGCGGTTGTGCTTATATCAACTTTGCAGCGGCTTTAGAGATGGCCCTCTACGGTGGTAAAATGAAAATTTATGGTGAAGAACAATTAAGTGTTCCAACCGGGGATGCAAGAGAATTTAAAACCTGGGATGAATTATGGAATGCATATTTGACACATCAGACAAACTTTATCAAACATGCCTTTATCCAACAGCATAATATTATCAGACTAAGAGCTCAACACTTTGCTTTCCCCTTAGGTTCAGCTCTGCATGACCTGTGTATGGAGCATTGTATAGACTTGCACCAGCCCGTGATTCCTGGCGGTATTAACTTTGGTTACTTTGAATGTATAGGTTACGGTACAGTGATTGACTCCCTGGCCGCTATCAAAAAATTAGTATTTGAAGATAAGAAGTTGACAATGAATGAACTCTTTGAAGCCCTCGAATGCAACTTTGAAGGCAGAGAAGACATTAAAGAAATGCTGAAAAACGCACCAAAATACGGCAATAATGATGAGTATGCCGATACTATCGGCAGAGATATTGATAAAACAGCCTTAGAATTTACAAAGAAATATTCTAATGAGTTAGGCGTTCACCTCGACCTAAGATATGTTCCCTTTACATCCCATGTTCCTTTTGGTAAAGTTGTGAGTGCTACACCCAACGGCAGAAAAGCTTGGACACCACTTGCTGACGGTTCTTCCGCTTCCCATGGTGCCGACGCAAATGGTCCGACTGCAGTTTTATTATCAAACTTCAACACTAAGAACTATAACTTCAGGGAAAGAGCTGCCAGACTGTTAAATATTAAGTTGAGCCCAGCAACTCTTGCCGGTGAAGAAGGTTTACGCAACCTGGTATCTTACATTAGAACTGCTTGTGACTTAAGACTATGGCATTTACAATTTAACGTTATTAACAAAGAAACCTTATTAAAAGCGCAAAAGGATCCCGATAACTACCGTAACTTACTGGTAAGGGTTGCCGGATATAGTGCTTACTTCTGTGACCTGTCTCCAGATTTACAAAACGACATCATTGAAAGAACTGAGCATAGTAATATTTAAGGAATTTCACCCCCTTTATATATTTTAATAGGTCCTGCTGCAAGGCAGGACCTCCCTTTATCTTCATCATCAGGAGGCCAATTATGTCCTTAAACTTAAATTATGATAAGAGTAAGTATGGATATGTTTTTAATATTCAACAATTCTCCATACATGATGGTCCTGGTATTAGAACCCTTGTTTTTCTTAAAGGTTGCCCACTGCAGTGCAGGTGGTGCAGTAACCCCGAGTCCCAAAAACACCTTCCTGAACTGGGCTTTAACAGCAATAAATGCCTTGGCGCCAATAAATGCATCAGGTGTATAGAAGTGTGCACAGCCGGCGCAATAACTACCGGCAGTGACAATAAAATTAAGGTAGAAAGAGAATTATGCACTAACTGTATGCTTTGTGTTGATGCTTGTCCCTCTAAAGCTTTAAATGTTTATGGTGAGCTTAAATCAATTGATCAAGTATTAAAAATAGTAGAAAAAGACAGTGTTTTCTACGCCAGATCAGGCGGCGGCATTAGTCTTAGCGGCGGAGAGCCTTTGGTGCAGCCCCAGTTTGCTGTCGGCTTGCTGAAGGAAGCAAAACGACGCAGGATTGATACTGCTATGGAAACATGTGGCTATACAGATTGGCAAAGTCTCGATGAAGCATGCCAATATCTAAATTTATTGATTTTTGATATTAAGTCAATGGATCCTAGTAAACATAAGGAATTCACAAATGCCTCCAATGAATTAATTCTTGAGAATTTTAAAAAGGTATGTGAGAAATACCCCAACCTGCCAAAATTGGTACGGACCCCTGTAATACCTGGTTTTAATGATAATGAAGCTGATATTAAAGCAATACTTGAATTTTTAAAGGATAAGCCAAATGTAAAATACGAACTATTGCCTTATCATAGACTAGGTACACCAAAATATGAATATATCGGTCAAGAGTACTCCTTGGGTGATACGAGGCTTGATGAAGAAAAGATGAGTTCCTTAAAAGAACTGGTTAAAAATACTCTTGTAGAGAGGTGTTAAGACATTATGATTAACCTCAATACAGTATTTCATATTTCTGATAATGAAATTTGGCCTAAAGCATTATCCAATCTAAAGAATTACTTAAAAGATGTCGGAGATAATATAGCAAAGATTGAAATAGTAGCAAATGCCAATGCAGTTAAGGCATATATTGCGTCCTCCGACTTAGTAAAAGAAATGGAAATACTAAACTCCCGCGGCATATCCTTTGTGGCATGCGCCAATGCATTGCAAGCCAACTCTATAGAAAAATCCCAGCTGCCAACATTTGTCAATATAGTACCCGGTGCCATTACTCACCTCGTTGTTAAACAGAAAGAAGGGTATGCATATATAAAACCATAAAAAACACCTGCGGCGTTTAGTGGCTAGTTGCTAGTTGCTAGTTGGCTAGTAAAATGACAGAAAAAAACTAAAAGGTAAAATAAAGGGTTTCACCAATCGGTGAAACCCTTTATTTTTGTTTTGCTTCTTATTTTACCCCATCGATCATATCAGCAAGTTTTTCGAACATAAACTTAATATCATCAGCGGTGGGGATTCTTCTGTTTGTAATGATACCATTATTACCCTTAGGATTTAATTTAACACCTATCATAGCATCCTCTACTAAGGCTGGTATAGAGTTTCTAAACTCCTTAGTATCCTTAATGAATTTCTTTGCTCCATCCCAAATCATAAACTTATTATTATACTCTTCCACCATCCGTACTGCTTCTTTTGCTAAATCTGATTCCCCTAAGGAGCTATCAGCCCCTAAAGCCCTGGCAACATTGGCGTACCTTTCTTGGGCGGCATCCAGACCCAAGGTCATAACAAAGGGTAATAATACAGTAACGCTTAAACCGTGGGGTATATGAAATTTGGCCCCTAATGCCCTTCCTGCAGCATGGGCCAAGTTGGTAGAAGCATTAGAAAAGGCTACCCCAGCATAATAACTGGCCAGAAGCATTTTTTGCCTTGCATCTAAATCTGCTCCGTTATCATAGACTGCTTCCAGGGCCTGCCCACATAGTTTAATTGACTCTATGGCGAAAAAGTCCGATAATTCTGTGGCCCGGGTTGAAACATAGCCTTCGATTGCGTGAGTAAGAGCATCCATTCCAGTAAAGGCAGTAAAGTTCTTAGGCAGGCTGACTGAAAGCTCTGGGTCCAAAATAGCCACCTTAGGAGTCAAAGCGGGGTGACCTGGATTCATTTTGGAATTTGTTTCAGCATTGGTAATAACCATTATTTTTGTAGCTTCCGAACCAGTACCGGCCGTAGTTGGTATTGCGATTATAGGAACACATTTTAAATGTTCCTTTTGGACAATCTCGCCCCATTTTACATCAGGATTAATCGCAAATAAGGAAACGGCTTTAGCAATATCAAGGGCACTTCCACCGCCTACAGCAACAATACATTCGGCATTTACCTCTTGAGCTTTTTGTACTGCATTGTTTACATCAAGTGTTGTAGGTTCACCTGTACAATCTGAAAATAAATCGAATTCAATATTACCCTCTTTCAGAATGTTGCCAACCTTCTGGTGAACATTTAGGGGATCTTTGGCCAAAATAGAATCCATGATAATTAAGACTTTACTTGCTCCTTCGGCTGCTACAAGCCCAGCCAATTTACCCAGACTTCCCGCACCTGTTTCTAACCGACCTGGAATACAAAGTGTTGCCAATGAAAACACCTCTTTCTTATTTTTTATTATAATGAATGTATAGCCTTATCTACTACTGTATGAAAAGCTTCTTGCATACTCTCGGAAACTGTGGGATGGGGATGAATGCATTGAGCCAATTCATCGGCGGTTGCTTCTAATGTCATCGCTACTACTGCCTCGGCTATTAACTCTGTGGCTTGCGGACCTACAATATGCACACCTAGTATTTCCTTGTACTTAGGCTCAGCAATAACTTTCACAAAACCTGCCTGTTGGTCTTCAATAAGAGCTTTGCCATTACCCTTGAAATAAAACTTCTTAACTAAAATATCCGTGTGCTTCTCCCTGGCTGCTTTTTCGCTCATTCCTACTGAGCTTGCTTCTGGAAAGGTGTAAATACACTGGGGAATAATGCTATAATCCATCCTGGAATTATGCCCTGCTATATTTTCGGCAGCAACAATGCCTTCCATAGAAGCAGTATGGGCCAGCATCGACTTGCCGTTAACATCACCAATGGCATAGATATGGGGGATATTGGTAGCCATTGTATTATCAGTTACTATTGCGCCCCTGTCAGTGCGCACACCCAGCAGTTGAGGATTTATTCCGGTTAAGCTTGGCTTACGTCCAATTGCAATCAATACTTTTTCGGCATCAAACTTTGTTTCAGTACCATTTAATTCAGCAACAATTCCTGAGGGTAAAATCTCTTTTACTTTAGCATTTACATAAAATTTTACACCTCTTTGTTCCAATTCCCTGCGGAGTACCTGCCCAACCTCTTCGTCAACTGTAGGAAGTATAAATGGCTGCATCTCAAAAATACTCACCTTGACTCCTGCCTCAGCAAATATTTGTGCAAATTCCATGCCAATAATCCCACCCCCAACTATGGCTATACTTTCAGGGAATTCCTCTAAATCCAAAGCCTCGTTGGAGGTTATTACATTTCCATTATCAATGCCGGGGATTGGCGGAAGAAGTGGTACAGAACCTGTAGCAATAATAATATTTTCCGTATGATATTCCAATCCGTTTACCTTAATGAGATTAGGATTGATTATCTCCCCTCTGCCAATCACCATATGTACCTTATTGCCTTTTAGCAAGGCTTGCACCCCTTGGACAAGCCGCTCAACTACCTGTCTTTTTCTCTGCTGGACCAAGGATAAATTCAGTTTTAAAGCTGCGAGATCAACACCTTCTATCCCGAATTTAGCTGCATTTTTTACATCCTTATAAATTTTCAGAGATTTAAGCAAGGACTTAGTGGGAATACAACCTTTATTCAAACAAACACCACCGAAGTGTTCCTGCTCACAAATTAAAACCTTCATTCCCAATTGTGCTGCTTTAATTGCGGCAACGTATCCTCCAGGTCCACCACCTAAAACGGCAACATTGAATTGTTCCATAATAGTACCCCCATAATCTGTATTTGTAGATTAAGATCTAAAGCAAGCTTAAGGGCTCCTCCAAATGCTTCTGTATGGCGGTAACAAATTGGGCTGCGTCCCAACCATCATTTATTCTATGGTCTGCAGATAAAGTTATTGTCATCATGGCTTTGGCAGTAAAGAGTCCACTTTCCTCATCAAAAACAGGCTTTTTTTGTACTCTGCCTACTGCCAGGATGGCCGCTTCCGGCGGATTGATAATAGCTGTAAATTGGTCTATGCCTGCCATGCCAAGGTTGGAAATGGTGAAGGTTCCGCCCTTATACTCCCTGGTTTCAAGCCTATTGTTTCGAGCCCGAGCTATTAAATCCAAACTTTCAGCCGCTATTTGCCCCAGATTTTTAAGCTGTACATCTTTGACAACAGGTACAATCAACCCATAATCCGTAGCAACAGCAACCCCAATATTTATTTGCCTATGGTAAACAATTTTATCTTCCAATAATGAGGCATTAAAATTCGGATATTTAGTTAATGCCCTGGCAGAAGCAAGCACAATAAAATCTGTCAAGGAGGTTTTCAGACCTAGATTCTTTAGTTTTTCCCTGGCATCCAAGATTTTTGTCATATCAACATCTACAGTAAAATAAACATGGGGTGAGGAAAATTTACTGGACGATAAGCGGTCCCCCACAAGCTTCCTGATGCCGGTATAGGCAATTTCTGCTAACGTATCCTCCTGTCGGGCAGGAATCTCTTTTAAGGAATTTAGAACATCTTCTTTATAAATACGCCCGCTAACACCAGACCCTGTAACCTGACCTAAAGAAATACCCGCATCCTCCGCTACCTTGCGGGCAAGAGGGGTTGTTCTTACCTTGTTTAAATTCTCTAAATGGTTTTTCACATCCCGCTCAATAATACGTCTATCAGGACCTGAGGCAGTTATTGTTTGAAAATCCAACCCATGTTCCAGGGCCAGCTTTTTTGCCCGTGGCGAAATTTTTACCCTTGTGTTATTGACTACTGCTTCTTCCATGGTTTGAAAACTAACAGCTTGCTTTTCCTCTTCCTTACCAAAGGCGGAAATAGCTGCTTCTAAAGTATCCACTTCCAACTTTTCTCCAGGTTGCCCTAAATATCCAATAACCTCTACTACAGGCACAACAGCCCCATCTTGATATACTATTTTTAATAAAACTCCGGTCTCAGGAGCTTCCAGATCAAAGCTGCTTTTGTCGGAAAGGATTTCTACTAAAGGTTCACCAGCTTCAACTTTTTCCCCTTCCCGTTTTATCCACTTGACAATGGTACCTTCTGTCATGGTTAGCCCTAATTTTGGCATAATAACTTCTGTTGCCACAAAAATTCCCTCCCTTTAACAGATTTTTTTGACAGCCGCTAAAATACCCTGTTCTGATGGTGCAAATATTTTTTCCAATGAGGGGCTGAAGGGAACGGGAACATCTAAGGAGCCCAGACGTTGAATAGGCGCATCCAAATAATCAAAGGCCTCTTCAACAACAATTGCAGTTAATTCACCAGTTATACCCCCTGTTTTATGACCTTCGTCAACAATAACTAAACGTCCTGTCTTTTTCACTGACTCAATTATTGTCGACTTATCCAGGGGTACTAGGGTCCTGGGGTCAATAACCTCCGCCTCTATTCCTTCCCTTGCCAGTTCCTCCGCTGCCTGCAAGCTTTTGGTTACCATTAAGCCGGTAGCGACAATGGTAACATCCTTACCGGTTCTTTTAATATCTGCTGCACCAAAGGGGATAGTATATTCTTCTTCAGGTACTTCACCTACCACTGTATAGAGAAGCTTATGTTCAAAAAACACAACGGGGTTGTCATCCCTAATTGCCGTTTTTAAAAGACCTTTGGCATCATAAGGGGTAGAGGGCAGGACCACCTTAAGACCCGGTACGTTGGCAATCCATCCATATAAACTCTGGGAGTGCTGCGCGGCAGCTGAACGCCCGGAGCCGTAATTTGTTTTTATTACCAACGGAAGCTTCAATTTTCCACCAAACATATATCTCATCTTGGCTGCCTGGTTGACGATGGGATCCATGGCCACTGTAAGAAAATCTCCAAACATTAATTCAGCTACAGGTCTTGAGCCCGTTGCTGCTGCACCAACAGCCGAACCGATGATTCCCGACTCTGAAATAGGTGTATCAATAATCCTCTCCGGACCAAATTCATCGTATAAGCCCAGAGTTGTTTTAAAAGCTCCCCCAAAAGGACCAATATCCTCACCTATTACAAATATATCTTCATCTCTTTTCATCTCTTCCCTCAGTGCCTCTATCAGAGCATCAACATACCTGATTTTCCTCATTTCCTTCTCTCCTCCTTTAACGGTCTAAGCATATAGGTCCTGATATATTTCACTTTCGTCAGGCAGCGGGCTTTCAAGAGCGTATTCAACTGCTTCCTTTACCATGCCCTGTACTGCGGCTTTGATTTTATTTATTTCCTCTTCACTAGCTAAGCCTTCCGCCAACAGCTTCTTTTCCAGCTTAGCAATAGGACAGTTCGCCTTATTCTCCATTACCTCTTCCCTGGTGCGGTAAGCCGTTCCCGGATCACCTACGGAATGACCTGTCCAGCGGTAACTTTTACATTCAATCAATGTAGGACCTTCTCCCCTTCTTGCCCTATGGACAGCGCTATTTACAGCCTTGTACACCTCTTCTGCATCATTGCCGTCAACGGTTACCCCTGGGAATCCATATCCTTGTGCTCGCTCAGAAATGTTATCTATTGCAATATGCTTACTAACGGCTGTCGAGTAACCGTACTGGTTATTTTCGCATACAAAAACAACAGGTAATTTCCAGATACCAGCCATATTTAATGCTTCATGAAAAGTCCCCTGATTGGAAGCACCATCCCCAAAGAAACAAACCGTTACCTTCTTATTATTCTTTCTCTTTGCGGATAGGGCTGACCCAACGGCAATAGGCAGACCGGCACCAACAATTCCGTTGGCACCTAAGATTCCTAAACTAACATCGGCAATATGCATAGAGCCACCTTTTCCTTTACAATAACCCGTTTTCTTGCCCATAATTTCCGCCATCATTTTTTTCATATCCCCACCCTTAGCCATGAGATGACCATGACCTCTATGGGTACTTGTTATGTAATCATCCTTTTCTAAAGCCATACATGCCCCTACAGCTATGGCCTCTTCTCCTAAATATGGATGGGCTAGCCCCGGCATCTGACCTTTTTGGTAAACATCGATTGTTGCCTCTTCAAAAAGTCTTATTTTTAGCATCATTTCATACATATTTAATAACATTTCCTTGTTTTCCAAATTCATCATTTAACCTCCTTTTAACTTCTCCTTGTTACACCCTTAAACAATTAATCCATATATAATCCGCCGTTGACATCCATTATTTCACCTGTTATGTATTGAGCTAAGTCAGAAGCTAAAAACACAACCGCATTGGCAATATCCTGCCCTGTACCCAGCCGCCCCATTGGTATCCCTGCTTTAATTTTGTCCCTGCTTTGCTCAATAAAATCTTTTACCATATCCGTATCGGTAGGTCCGGGGCAAATAGCATTCACATTTATTCCATAAGGGGCACTCTCTTGGGCCAGCCCTTTGGTTAGACCGATAAGCCCTGCCTTGGAGGCAACATATAAGGTATCAGCCAAATAACCTGGACCTTTTTTAGCTGCCACAGAAGAAATGTTAATAATGCGTCCAAATTTTTGTCTTATCATAATAGGCAATACTGCCTGGGAGGTAATAAAAGGTCCCTCCATATTCACTTTTATAACTTTATCCCAGTCATCTTTTGTAATATTTAAAAAACTTTTATTACTTAAGACTCCGGCATTGTTGACTAAAAAATCAATGCTGCCAAAAGTGGCTACAACTTTTTTAAAACAATCCTCCACCTGAGATCTGTTAGTAATATCAGCCTTTAAGGCCACTGCCTGCCCGCCTGACCGCTTAATTTCCTCTAGTATCACCTGTGCTGAATCCAGTTGCACATCTAATACTACAACCTTTGCATCACACTGAGCTAAGGCAGTTACTATGGCTTGACCTATGCCTCCAGAACCGCCGGTAACTATTGCAGTCTTCCCCTTCAATGTAATCATTGAAAAATATCACCTCCATCTATCTTCTTACTTTAGAAAATTCGTAATGTTTTTGTTAAATTGAATCTGTTTTGATATTTTTGCAGCTGTTTCTTTAAGCAGTTCTTCATAAACAGGAATTTTGACATCGGGAAAACGGAAGGCAGGCGCTGTTATACTTAATCCGGCAATAACCTTACGATTATAATCCCAAATGCCTGTCGCCATACACCTTATTCCTTCAAAAATTTCTTCATTATCAATGGAGTAGTTATTTTGCCTGATAACTGCTAATTCTTTTCTTAAATCTGCAAGATTTGTGATAGTGTTCTCCGTCAACTTTGGAAATGTTTGGGGAAGCAAGCTATCCAGTTCCTCTTCCGATAGTTGGGAGAGTAGAAATTTACCTATAGCAGTGCATGTAGCTGGTAAACGAAAACCTTTAATATCGGCCTTTAAGGCCTCGGAGCTTTCAATTCTTGCTAAATGCAAGGTTTCAGTCTTGTCAAGAATCCCTAATGCGATATTTTCTTTAGTAAAGGCTGCAAGTTGCTCTAAAAAGGGGTAAGCAATATCCTTTAACCCAAGATTGTTCGGTTGATTATTGAAGTAGTCCAAAAACTTGGGTCCAAGTTTATATTTGGCAGTTGCCTGGTCCTGAGAAACATATCCTCTTGTTTCCAGGGTATTTAAAATACGGTGGGCTGTGCTGGAAGGCAATCCTGCCTGTTTGGCTATCTCCGTAACACCTGCTTCATTTTGCAACTCATTGAGAATTTCTAAGATGTCCAAGGCCCTCAAAATAGACTGTATTTGTTCTTTCATAACCGCACTCCTCTATCCCGTAGAGTGGAATATATATTTCGCTTATATTATAAGCATAACTAGTGAAAAAACCTTTGTCAATATTATTAGTGATTTTTAACACAAGAGGAGGTGATTTTTTTTCTTAAATATATCCCGGACAAAGAAATATTTATTCCACTTTTGTGGATATTTTTAAATAAAACAAACGCACCTATCTCGATTCCCCTATTAAACAAAATAGTTTAACTTAAACTTTTCAGGAGATATTCAAAATAGATGCGTTAGAAAACACGGCTTACGCCGAGCCTTGGGCTACATAAATCTTATAAACCTAATGCTTTCAGCTTTTCTGTTGTGGGTATGCCATCATTATTCCAGCCCATAGCTGCATAATAGTTATCAAGCAAAGTTTTTAAATCAACTACCTGCCCTTGACTAGCTCCAAAGCTCATAGGTTCTTCAGTAAAACGTTTAGGCAGTGTATCATCTTTTCTTGTAAAACCATTATTAACATTATACATTCTTTCCATATTAAAAACTCTCTCGGCATTAAAAAGCAATTTCTCTTCTGTCAGTTCATAACCTGTTACCAACTTAAAGGCTTTAAGCTGGTCGGGTCTGGCAAAACCATTTTGGCAGGTGGCACAAATGCCTAAAGAATCAACAGAAACAAAGTTTAATTGGGTATTTCTCACTAAAGTTTCTTTTCCTTTTTCCTCAAAACGGTTGCCGGCTGCCATCTCCCCGCCAAAAACTGGAGCAACCATATGGTGAGCACCCTTAGGCGATGTTGCATAGGTTAACGCCATTCCTTTTGCTCCCCTGGGATCATAAACTGCAAAGGTCATACCTTTGGAATGAATAGCTAAATCAGGGGCACCCCATTTTTCGGCTGCATATGCAGGTCCTTGTGCTAAGTCTGCGCCTATACCTTCTTTATTTGCAATCATCTCTAACAGTTTAGCTTCCGCTTCACCATTACCAAATCTTAATTCAAGCCCACTGGTGTCATCTAAGGTTAAGATGCCTTTCTCGAAACACTCCATCGCCAAAGATATACAACCGCCAGCTGAAATGGAATCTAAACCTAGTGCATCACAAACTGCGGAAACATACAAGACATCATCCCAGTTTGTCAAACCACAGTTTGTTCCTAAAAGACCCAGAGTTTCAAATTCAGGACCTTCCAATTTTACATCACCATATTTAGTTGATACTATGGCGCTGTTCTTGCCACAGGCAATTGGGCAGGCATAACAGGAAACATCGTTATAAACTGCCTTTTCTCTAAATACAGGTCCTTCAAATTCCTTGTTTGCATCTGATGTGCCTTCACTGAAATTTTTAGTACACATAAATCCTGCATTATTTATATCATCTACTAGCTCATTGGTACCCTCTATTCTGCGGATTTGAGCCTTTGGGCTTTTCTTGAAGTTAGGATAAAGTCCTGCAACTAATTCCATTAGACCTTCCTGATCAGCTACCTGAACATCTTGAGAACCTCTAACAGCTATTGCCTTTAGATTCTTGGCTCCCATTACCGCTCCACAACCGCCCCGACCAAATTCGCGAAACACATCACTGGTTATACATGCTATTTTAACTTGGTTTTCTCCTGCGGGTCCAATACAGGCAACATGAATTTTTTCATCTTTTAGTTCTTCTTTAATTAGGTGATCTGTATCGGCAATTTTTTTGCCCCATAGCTTATCAGCAGGTTTGATTTCTACTTTGTCATTATCAATCCATAGGTATACGGGTTCTGGCGATTGCCCTTCGATTATCAATCCATCATAACCTGCAAATTTTAACTCCGGTCCAAAATGACCACCACATAAGGAGTAGGAATAGGTATTAGTTAAGGGAGATTTAAAGGCAACATTAATCTTATTATTGCCTGGAACCATTGTGCCAGCGAAGGGACCATTGAAGAAAATAAGTTTGTTTTCAGGACTAAGACCATCTATTTTGGGATTAACCTCTTTGTTAAGATAGTAGGCTCCCAAACCCCTGCCCCCTAAATACTCAATAAACATTTCCAGAGACAGGTCTTCTTTAGTAATTGTTTTATCGCTTAAATTTACTCTTAATAGTTGACCGGCAATACCATTCTTTGTCATCTTATTGATCCTCCTTTGCAGCGGCAATCAACTTCTCGGCTTCTTCCCTTTCAACATAAGAAAGGGCACTCTCCGGACAGTATTTGACACATTGGGGTTCTCCACCACATAGGTCACAAATTAGAACATATTTTTCAGTTGGATGAACCTTAATAGCATTATAGGGACATGCCTTAATACACATTTTACAAAGGGTACATTTTTCTTCATTTACCTTTACGGCACCTGTAGCTTCATCCTTACTTAAAGCACTTGCTTTGGTAGGACATGCGTTAATGCATGGAGTATCAACACATTGTTGACATACAGCAGGATAATCCATATAATCCTCATGGCTTCTGGTAATTGTTATTCTTGATTTCCTTGGATTTCCAACTTGGAAATGACTCATGCTGCACCATTGTTCACAAATTCTGCAGCCAACACACTTATTGGCATCAGCTACTAATACTTTACTCATCCTTAACTACACCTCCGGAATATTACCTTTATACTTTTGATTATATAGCTTGATTATATAGATTAATTATATCCTCTTTTGTGGTTCTTCTGGGGTTACTATTAGCGTTGTAGCTATTAATAATATCCTGGGCCATGTCCTCAATTAATTCATATTTAAATCCTATTTCCGTCAAGGTTGTCGGCAGCCCAATATCATAAACTAATTTTTGAACAGAGGATACTGCTTTTGCAGACCTATCTATAACTGAAAAACCACTTACTTCTTCACCAAGTAATTCAGCTATTAGAGCATACTTGTCGGGATTAGCTATTAAATTCCACTGCATTACATGAGGCAGCATTACACCGCAAGCAATTCCATGATGGATATTTAAATATCCTTCCAAAGGTTTAGCCATCGAGCTTACAATCCCATTTTCGGAATTTATAGAACCTACTGCTGATAAAATGGACGCCAGCTGTATTTTGACTCCATAGTCCAAATTGCTGGGGTCGGCAACAAACTGCCTCAAGCTGGACCCAGTCAGCCTTATAGCTTCAATATTTATTACATCGGTAAGTAATGTGGCTTCTTTGGATACATAGGATTCAATAGCTCTTGCCAGGGAGTCAATTCCTGTCGCAGCTGCAACACTTATAGGCAGCGTGGCTAAAAGCTGGGGGTCATAAATTGCTGCATCGGGTGCAATTTTGGGACTGGAAATTACAATTTTGCAGTTAGTATTGTTGTTGAGCAAAATAGCCTGAAAACTAATTTCCGCTCCAGTTCCAACAGTAGTCGGGATAGCTATAAGAGGAGGAGTCTCCTTTTCTACTTTATTTATACCTGAAAAATAACAAACGGGTTTATTATGCCTAGCCTGAATACCAATAGCTTTGGCAGCATCAATTGTACTTCCTCCGCCTAGGGCTATTAAGCCATTACATAAACTATTTAAATATTTATGAGTACCTTTGGTTATTGTCTGTGAAGTTGGATTTGACTTCACTTGGGAAAAAATCTCATAATTAATGTTATTCCCTTTAAGTATTCCTTCGAGAATTTCTAATAATCCGGAAGAAACAATTCCTTGGTCTGTTACTATTAAAGGCTTAGCAATCTTCAATTCCATGATTTCTTCAGCAATTTTATCAATCGTCCCTATGCCAAAGATAATTTTAGTAGGAACAGAAAAAATGAATGACTTTCTAAAATCCTGTAATAAAGGGCTATGCATTATCATCAATCCTATTTAATGTATTGGTAAAGATCCTTGATACTAGGGATGCAGTAAGATTTTAAGTGAGTCTCGCGCATCCATCATAGCTGCAAAGGCTTTTGCATGCTCTTCAAACGATAAACGATGGGTAATTACTTTAGAAAGCTCTTTTAGCTCAGGCAGTAATTTTACCGCCGTTACAAAATTATTTTGGGTATAAACCCGGGCACCAATTATTTTTAGTTCCCTTAAATTTACTTCCCTTAAGTTGACACCAGCTAAATCCCGATGTACACCTACCATAACTGCCGTTCCTGATATCCTTAGGAGCCCTGTCATTTGAGCCGAAGTGGCAGGTGCAGCGGCAGCCTCAAAAACAATATCAGCTCCAACACCATCGGTTAATTCCAACACTTTTTGTTTTACATCATCGGCGGCGTTTATAACCTCAAACCCCATCTCTTTAGCCATTTCTAAACGGAATTGGCTAACTTCACTTATAACAACCAAGCCAGCCCCCGCCGCCTTGGCGGCAAAAGCAACCATTAATCCGATAGGACCACCACCAAGAATAACAACTTTATCCCCAATTTTTAAACCAGATGTAGTAACAGCATGAATGCCGACAGCTAGGGGCTCTGCAAGGGCAGCAGTATCCAGGGGTATTCCCTCTGGTACTTTTATCAACTGATATGGTTTTGCTTTTACATACTCTGCAAATGCCCCGTCTATATCAATCCCTATTAATCCTAATTTTTTACATACATGGACATTGCCCCGTACACATGGATCACATACCCCACAGGATATAAGGGGGTTGACAACAACTTTGTCACCGATTTCCCATTGGGAGCTGCATTCCTTCCCAATTTCAACAATCTCCCCTGAAAATTCATGGCAGGCAATTAAGGGATATTTGACACGTTCATTATTTCCATGGTAGATATGAATATCACTTCCGCAAATACCGCCATAAGCAACCTTTATTAACACTTCATCAGCAGCAATAGCAGGTTTTTCCGTATTTACCAGTTCCAGCTGTTTGGGGGCTGCCATTTGTATTGCTTTCAAAATTAACACCTCACCTATAAGGTCTAAATAAAGTTAATTATTTTTTTCTATTTCCTGGACATGGGCATAGCCATTTTTTAAAAAAGTTTGCCGGTCTGCAGGAAATCCTTCTGTAAATTCTGTATTTAACCACACCTTCACCATCTCAAGCGCTTTATTGGGTCCAACTATCCAACCACCCATGGTCAGGATATTTGCGTTATTAATAACTTTACACATTTTAGCAGAGTAGACATCCTCTACAACAGCGGCATATACGCCCTTAAATTTATTTGATACTATTGCCATACCCATTCCTGTACCGCAAATAAGAACAGCTTTATCTGCTTGCCCAACTGCAACTAAAGGAGCAACCTTAGCTGCCACTTGGAAATAAGGTTCTCCTTTCTCCTCCGCAGGAGGACCATAATCTAATACTTCATAATTATTTTGTTGCAGATATTCCTTGATAACAGAATATAACCTATAGCCTGATTTATCTGAACCTATAGCAATCTTCATAATATAATTCTACCTCGCTTTAAGTTTCTTTAGTCCATATAAATTAATGGATAACGTATCCCCAAGTATCACCCAAACCATCCCCAGGAACTATTATGAAGATACTTTTTCATTCTAGTCAGAAAACACGGCTTACGCCGAGCCTTTGGCGACTGCGGAAGCGGATGTGTATAAATTTATGAGAAGGTGGTTTGACCACCTTCTCTTAATTTACTGACCATATCCGCCAAGCAGTTTTGGCAAGAACAAAGGAATCTCCGGGAAGAACAAAACAAGGAATACACAAACAATTACCGCCAACATAAAGGGTAAGGATGCTTTCGCCATCCTTTCCAACGGCAAGCCCGTTAATCCCATGGCAACGAATAGATTAACACCTAATGGAGGCGTCAACATTGCTACTTCGTTAGTCATAACTAGCAAGATTCCAAAGTGCACAGGGTCTACGCCAATCTGCTTAAGCAAAGGTAGAACAACAGGTGTCAAGATTACTACCGTAGCCAGTGTTTCCATAAACATCCCCAGGAAGAATAAGAAAAGTGTAATCATTATTAAAACGACCTGTGGATCGGTGCTTATACCTAAAATTACTTCTGCTAATTTTTGAGGGACCTGATACATTGTTACAAATCTTCCAAACAGCAGAGAGACTCCAACAACAATTATAACCGTACCAGTAGTCAAGTTTGTCAATCTAAAACTGTCCCATATTTCTTGCCAACGAAGCTTTTTGGTGATAAAAGCCCCCACAAGAAATGCGTAAATAACTGCAATAACTGATGCTTCTACCGGTGTAAATATTCCTGCGTATATTCCGCCTAAGATTATTACCGGAGCCATTAAGGACCAGAAGCTTCTCTTGACAATGCGCAAAAAATCGCCAAAGGAGTACTTTTCTGCGGAGCCTCTATAACCCTTTTTACGGGCAATTATATAGGATGTTAACATTAGAGAACCGCCCACCATAAACCCGGGAATAAAGCCAGCCATAAAAAGAGTGGAGATAGAAACATTCCCTACTACCCCATAGATAATCATAGGGTTACTAGGAGGAATCAAAATTCCGATAGTCCCCCCGGTAGCACTTACACCTGCTGCATAGTCTTTGGAATAACCATGCCTCACCATAGAGGGTATCATTAGTGCACCCATAGCTGCAACGGTTCCGGGTCCGGAACCTATCATAGCCGCAAAAAACATGCAACCTATGATGGTAACTAAAGCCAGTCCGCCTCTCACTCGGCCAACTGCAACTGATGCCACATCGACAATCTGTTGGGCCATCCCCCCTCTTTCCATTAATGCCCCGGCGAAAACAAAGGCCGGAACAGCAATTAGCGGAAACATGGCTGAGATTTTATACAAATCCAAGGGTATTATGGAAAGAGGTATATCCGAAAGTAATAAAGCGATAGTTGTTGCCATACCTAAGGCGGCATATATAGGAACACCCAGCAACAACGCTCCGAACAACAACAACCATATCATCCATTCAAGTGACATTTTTTACCTCAATCCCTTCTTCTTCGTACTGGATGAGCCTTTCTTTAGCACCGGCCTTTACCCATCTATAATAACGTTCAATTGTTCTGAATATCTGCATTACAAATGCTACTGGTATGATCAATACTATATACTTTATATTCCAGCCGAGAACAGAGGATATTAAGGGGAATTCTGTCATCTGTTGATATAATTTGAAACCTTCTATTACTACCACTACGTTAAATGCTATCCATATCAGGTCAGCGAGTATAACCATAAAGCTCTGAACTTTATGGGAAAACATTTTAAATTGTGCAGTTACCCTGATATGTTTCCCATCCTTAGCAACTAGACTGGTGCACAAGTAAACCATCCACAAAAAACAGAACCGGGAAAGCTCTTCTGTCCAGGGTATTGATTTGCCTACAAAATACCTGAAAAACACCTGGATAAAGAGAAATACTATAACACATGTCAACAAAAAAGCACTGGAAACTTCTTCAAAATTATTGTAAAACCAAACTAACTTTTTTCTCAATGTAGTTTCCTCCCATACACCACTTATGACCTTCTAAGCTGTCATAAACTACACCTTATTTAGGCATTTCACGTCCTAATACTTTCATAACTTTCTCTAACATTTCAGTTCCACCAATTGTTTGATAAAATTGCGGCCAGATAGCCATGGCTTTTTCCTGCCATACTGCCTCATCTTCAGGAACACCTAAGAATTCCATTCCTGCATCTGTAAGAGCTTTTAAGTCAGCAGCAGATTTTTCAGCTATATATTGACGTTCCCACATCATAGCTTCTTTACCGGCTTTGATGATAGCGTCTCTGACGTCAGCAGGCTGGCTTTGCAACCATTTTTCATTCATAACAACTGGTCCAATCCACATTTTGTAGTGAATTTCGGTAATATATTTTTGAACTTCCTGGAAAGACGAAGCTAAGTTTACAGAGTGGGGATTTTCCTGTCCATCAACAACGCCTTGCTGTAAAGCATTGAAGGTTTCGTCCCAGGCAATAGGAGTAGCATCAGAACCCCATGCTTTAAATGCACCTAACATTAATGGATTCTGAGGAACACGGATTTTCAAACCTTTTAAGTCATCAATTTTCTTAACTGGTTTTTTGGCAGTTGTTAAAACCCGGAAATCCTGGTCAAACCAAATAATAGCTCTGTTGCCTGATTCAGCAATCATCTTGGTGTTAATGTCATCCCAAAGGGTATCGATAACTTTAGTGAATTCTTCTCTGGTAGAAAAAATGTATGGTAAATCAAAGAATCCCATGCTTGGAGAGAAAGGAGTGACATTGTTTACAGCCATGGAAGTTGCTTGTACAACATTATTTTGTACATCCTGGAATCCACGGTCTTCACTTCCTAGCTGACCATTGGGGAATATTTGAACTTCAACCTGTCCGTTGGTATACTTCTCAACTAGTTCTTTAAATTTTTCACCAGTTTGATGGTGAGGGCTGTTAGTATCAACACCGTGGGTGTATTTAATAATAATCTTTTCTTTTTTAGGTTCTTCTTTTGGTGCCTCTCCCTGCTTAGGTTCCTCTTTTTTTGCGCCACCGCAGCCGGTTACAACTAAACTAAGACTCAAAATTAGTACTAAACAATAAACAAAAAACTTTTTCTTCATAATTAAACTTCCCCCTTATTATAATAATTTGAAGATTAGTTTAAGAAAAAACTTTCCTCCTTTCCAGAGTTATTAATTATTACCGTAAATAAAAATACAACCCAACAAACAAACGGCACGATAACCCTTTGTAAGCTAGGTTGTATTTAACGGACGGAACTGGATGGAATCTCCCAACTCCAAATTAAATACGCTAACCTAAAACAAATAAATTTTAAACACATTTTTCTTTTAATTGGGGAATCTTATGTACTAATTTTTCCCTGCTTTGCTTGTACCGGTTCTGAGCAACTTTTAAGGCACAAATCAATGCTTTCTGGGGTACAGCCTGATAATAAAGCTCCACATCTTCTAAAATTTCGTTAAACTCATTAATAAAATGCCTGCCTACCAGCAAGGATTTGATAAAGTTTCTGCCCACATCAGTCAGTAAAAGACACGTTGCATCGACAATCCTCTCTGTTACTAAGTCTATTGTCATTTCTACGGCAAAGGTGTCGTAGACGCTTCCGATGGAAGAATTGTCGGGACAGCGAGAGTTGCCGCAAACATAAATAATTTTATTTCTTTCCAACCCCCGTCACCTCTTGTTGAAAAAGATTGTTGTGTCAGATTATTCATATACTTCATAATATTATTATAACGGTGTTAATTTAGATATACAAGAAAAAAATATTTTATACATTCCCTCAGAATTATGATTTTTTTGGTAAATATATTATACCGCAAATAAACTTTTTCAGCTATATTAATTATTTTTTGTCAAATACATCTTTCGCCGCCTGGACAATCTCTTCTGCTGTCATTTTATATTTCTTCTTTAAGAAATCTATTGTGCCAACTTCCCCAAAATGATCCTGAATGCCCACAGCTTTAAGAGGTACTGGCAGTTCTTGTACTAATAGCTCGGCAACTGCACTGGCTAAACCACCAATAACATTATGGTTTTCACAGGTAACCACACACCCTGTTTTTCCAACAGATTTAAGAATTTTATCTTTATCAAGGGGTTTGATAGTATGTACATTAATTATTTCTGCATCTATCCCCTGGGACTGTAAAATTTCCGCCGCCTTAATGGACTCTTCAACCATAATACCTGTAGAAAAGATACTTACATCCTTACCTTGCTTTAGCAAATCAGCCTTGAACAGGTCGAATGTATAATTTTCATCAAATATAACAGGTGCTTTTTTTCTAAATAATCGAATATAGACAGGTCCATCATAAGCAATAATTTGAGGCAGCGCATATGCTAATTGAACAGCATCAGCAGGCTCAAAAATTGTTATTCCAGGGATACTCCTTAAAACCCCTATGTCTTCCACACTCATATGGGTTCCCCCATTAAGTTCAGCAGATATTCCTGGGTCAGAACCAACAATTTTTACGTTGCGTTTAGCATAGGCAATAGAAATTGCTATTTGGTCGCAAATTCTACGGGTGGCAAATGGGGTAAATGTTAAAATAAAAGGAATGCTTCCATAAGCTGCCATCCCAGCTGCAAGTGCTGCCATATTTTGTTCCGCAATTCCCACATCAAAAGCCCTGTCAGGATATTTGTCCCTTAAGCCTAAAGTTCCATGTCCCCTTGCTAAATCAGCATCAATAACTACAACCCTTTGGTTTTCCTGCATTATTTTATCCAGGGTATCACAAAATACCTGGCGCATTTCCATATTTTCATACATATTACATGCCCCCCTGCCTTAACTCTTCTAAAGCTTGGTACATTTGGTCCTTTGTGATTGGGGTGTTATGGTTTTTGACGCCTAAGGCTTCTGCAAAAGAAACGCCTTTTCCTTTAACGGTATTTAACAATATCATAGTCGGCTTATTTTGAGAGGTTTTAGCCTTAATAACTGCATCAGAAATTTCTATGACACTATGCCCGTCTGGAACATTTATGACATTCCAGCCAAAAGCTTCCCATTTTTTGTCCAAAGGAGCTAAACCCATCACTTCTTCTATAGTTCCATCAATTTGAAGTTTGTTGTAGTCAGTGAAAACAATTAGGTTGTTTAGTTTGAAATGGGCAGCTGCCATTGCGGCTTCCCATACCTGCCCTTCCTGACTTTCACCATCGCCAATCATACAATAAATATAGGCATTGTCCTGATTTATTTTAGCGGCTTTTGCCATTCCAGCTGCACAGGAAATCCCTTGTCCCAAAGAGCCTGCGGTCATATCTACTCCTCTGGTTCTTAGCATGTCACAATGGCTTGGCAGGTTAGTCTCGGGTTTGTTTAGAGTATCCAATTCACACGTTGAAAAAAATCCTTTGTCAGCTAAAACAGCATATAAGGCGGGTCCCGCATGCCCTTTGGACATAATAAATCGGTCTCTTCCTTCCATTTGGGGGTTACCAGGATCAATATTCATATGCTCATAGTATAAAACAACCAGGGCTTCAACAACGGATAAACATCCTCCAATATGCCCAACCCCTAGATTACCAATCGCTTCGACAATTAGGCTTCTTATATATCGGCTTTTCTCCTCTAGGGATTTTGCCTTACTGTTATCCAAAGCAATACCTCCTTTTCCTTTGCATGAATACCTTTTATGTAATGGAAAGACTATATGGGTAAATTTCTGATATCAAAAGGTTAAGTTAAAGGTGTACTGCGTTCATATACATGAACGCAGTATTTTTATTCTTGTAAATAATATGTTTTACTGCCTTTAAGTAATGTTTAACTACTTAATTACTTTATAAATTGCACAACAGTCTTCTTTGCCATAACCTTGTGCACTGGCTTCTCTGAAATATTCCAATGCTACCCGCATAGCCTTAGCATCATTTTCCCAGGCATCAGCCATTTCACAACCCAATCTAACATCCTTGAAGGCCAGATCTAAGCCAAACCTATTTGCAAAATCTTTATTTACAATCCAGGGACCACGCACCTTCATTTGGAAGCTGAATGCTCCTGTTTCTGATAATAGGTTAATTAACATTTCGCTATCAATTCCGGCTTTTTCGCCTATTCTAATACCTTCGGAAAGGACTGCTAAATTAGTCATACCTATCATATTGCTTATAATCTTAAATGCAGCAGAAGCCTCAACTTCTCCCATATAATTAATTTGTCCGCCAATAATTTCCAGCACTTCTTTCATTTCTTCGTAAGTTTCTTTTCTACCGCCAACGTAAATTGGGCAAGTACCCTCTTCGGCTTGCTTTGGAGTTAGTCCTAGTGGACATTGCAAATATTTTATGCCTCTGCTTTCAGCTTCATTAGATAACTTGCGTGCCATTTGTGGGTCGATAGTACTGACCTCAATATATGTAGCACCCTTTTTCATTTTATTAAGCAAGCCATCTTCTCCCAGCATTACTTCCTCTAAATGCTTTGGCAGCGGTAAGCTGGTAAAAAGTACGTCTGCATCTGCCAGCTCATATTTGTCATTAGCGGCAGTACCGGTTGTCCCTGCAGCTAATGTTTTGGCAACAGCTTCGGGATTTAAATCAAATACCTTAACTGTTTTTCCAGCTCTAATTAAATTACGAGCTAATCCCCCACCCATTTGACCTAAACCAATAAATCCGAATTGCATAACTCCCACACTCCTTAATTTGTTTATTTATAAAACACGGCTTACGCCCGAGCCTTTGGCGACTGCGGAAACCGATGTTGCTCTTATACTTATTACCTTGTAAAAGTTATATTTTTTTATAAGTATAAATAAAAAACCTAACCCACAAAAGACATAAAAATCTTCTGTAAGTTAGGTTATATCTATAAGTTAGTAAACGAGGAATCGCTACCATTATAAATATGCTAACTCAATTGAAATTGAATGATTTATATTATTATATTTTAAAAAAGTACCAAAGATAAAAGTTTTCGCTAAATTCTTTCATCAAATCTAGGATAAAGGAATTTTATCTTTATGTCAACAACCTTTGTAGAACAAGTACTAGAAAAATACCCCTATCGATTGATAGGGGTATTGGAATTTTTACATAAATAACGGTGCAAACACCAGTGAAACTATTGTCATTAATTTAATTAAGATATTTATTGAAGGACCTGATGTATCCTTAAAGGGGTCACCTACAGTATCACCAGTAACGGCAGCTGCGTGGGCTTCTGAACCTTTACCCCCATATTCGCCGCCTTCAATGTATTTCTTAGCATTATCCCAGGCTCCGCCGGCATTAGCCATCATAATCGCCAATAAGAAACCGGATACTAATGCTCCTGCCAAAAGACCACCTAAAGCTTCCTTGCCTAAGCCTGGGAGTAAACCTACAGCTATAGGCACCACAACTGCTAACAATCCGGGAATAATCATTTCTCTTAAAGCAGCAGCTGTACTGATGCTTACACATTTTGCATATTCAGGCTTAGCTTTTCCTTCCATTATGCCAGGAATCTCTCTGAATTGTCTTCTTACTTCCTCAATCATATCCCCTGCGGCTCTACCAACAGCATTCATAGTAAGAGCTGAGAATAAGTAGGGCAGCATTCCGCCTATAAATAAACCGGCAACAACAGAAGGATTCAAAATATCAATAGTGCTTATGCCTGCTGCTTTTGTATAGGCACTAAATAATGCAAGAGCCGTTAAAGCTGCAGAACCAATGGCAAAACCTTTACCAATAGCAGCTGTAGTATTACCTACTGCATCTAAGCCATCAGTAATTTTACGTACTTTCGGGTCTAAGTGGGACATTTCCGCAATACCACCGGCATTATCCGCAATAGGTCCATAGGCATCAACAGCAACAACCATACCGGTAGTAGAAAGCATACCCACAGCCGCTAAAGCTATACCATATAATCCGGCAAATTTGAAAGCTATAAGAATAGCAATAACTATGACAATGATTGGCAGCATGGTACTTAACATCCCAACACCAATACCAGAAATAATATTAGTAGCAGCACCAGTTTGTGATGCTTTAGCAATATCTTTTACAGGTTGATAATCCCCTGAAGTATAGTATTCAGTAATTTTTCCAATACCAAAACCGGCAATTAATCCGGCAATTGTCGCGATAAATACACCCATGCCATTTACTTCACCTTCGGCGGGAAGCATGCTGGTCGCTAGGAAATAAGTGGCAACTAAAGATATTAACATGGCAACTACTTCACCCATAGTTAACGCCTTTGATGCATTTGCATCTTCACCGGTTTTAACAAAAAAG
Organism: Bacillota bacterium; assembly: GCA_049323895.1. Classification (GTDB taxonomy): domain Bacteria; phylum Bacillota; class Peptococcia; order Peptococcales; family BICA1-8; genus JBMOKT01. The sequence continues at coordinate 156,215 of JBMOKT010000032.1, forward strand.
GTGCCAATAATGGAAGCAACGATACCTGCAGCAGCAATCATAATTGGCAGTATAATTCCACCTTGTCCAAGGTTTAAAGCTACTGCTAGAGCCATACCGGCAATAATGGAACCAACATAAGATTCAAATAAATCGGCACCCATTCCCGCAACGTCTCCAACATTATCCCCTACGTTATCAGCGATTACGGCAGGGTTACGGGGGTCATCTTCAGGAATACCCGCCTCTACTTTTCCAACTAAGTCAGCGCCAACGTCAGCAGCTTTAGTGTAAATACCGCCGCCCACCCGACCAAACAAAGCAATAGAACTTGCTCCTAAAGCAAAACCATTTACTGTATTGGGATTGTCAAATAGAAAAGTAACGATACCTAAACCTATTAATCCTAAACCTACAACCGACATACCCATAACTGCTCCGCCTGAAAAGGCTACACCCAGAGCTTTGTTGGCACTCTCTTGTGCAGCATTTGCAGTACGAACATTAGCTTTTGTAGCAACATTCATACCAATATAACCAGCTAATGAAGAACAAACTGCACCAATTATAAAGGCAATAGCAGTCTCAGGCTGCAAACTTTCCTGACCTTCTGTCATAGCACCGGCTGCAAATATAACACCTGCCATAATAATTACAAAAACTACTAAGGTTTTATATTGTCTAAATAAAAATGCCATTGCACCTTCGTGAATAGCTGCGGCAATTTCCTGCATGGTTTTATTTCCAGGACTTACTTTGTTAATTTTAGAAGTAAGGTAAAATGCGAATAACAGGGCCAAAATTCCTGCGATAGGTGCCCATATGGAAAAAAAATTCATTATCTAATTCATCCTCCTTAAACCCTTTTCAATTCTCCCTATTTTCATTGCCTAATTACACTAAAGAAATAAGTAATGTTAAAATCATAAAACCAATTGCAAAAATAGTTGAAAGCTTACTTAATAAATTATCCATCCCTTTTTTCTTGCCAAATATTGTTTCAGCGCCACCGGCGATAGCACCAGACATCCCGGCACTCTTCCCTGATTGCAGTAAAACAGTGGAAATCAAACCTAGAGAAGCAACAATCTGGAGAATAATTAAAAATATTTTCAAGCCATACACCTCCCTACATGAATTAGTGATTGCGAACTACTATTCATAGTATCTTTATTAGTCCATAATTTATATTTTAACAAAACAAGAACAGGATAACAAGATGGAAACAGAGCCCGGTGTATCAAAGTAAAAATAAATTCCATATGAATTTATTATCAAATAAATAATATATATTTTGTAATATAAAAGGTTTAGGATAGATGCTATCCTAAACCTTTTATATTACCCTTTAAGATTATATAAAGTTTTTATTCCTTTGTAAACTGCAGTTTCGTCAAGTTCTTCTTCTATCCTTAAAAGCTGATTGTATTTAGCAACCCTATCGGTACGAGAAGGTGCACCGGTCTTTATTTGTCCGGCATTGGTAGCCACAGCTATATCGGCTATGGTAGAATCTTCGGTTTCACCGGAACGATGGGATATTACTGCTGTATATCCGGCACGCTTCGCCATTTCAATTGCATCCAGGGTTTCTGTCAGTGTCCCTATCTGATTTACTTTAACTAAAATGCTATTTGCTGTTCCTGTGCTTATTCCCTTGGACAACCGTTGGGTATTGGTAACAAATAAGTCATCGCCAACTATTTGAACTTTTTTCCCAAGCTTGTCAGTTAATAGTTTCCAGCCTTCCCAATCGTCTTCCGCCAGACCATCCTCGATGGAGATTATGGGGTACTTGGCAACTAACCCTTCATAATACTCTACCATTTGCTGGGAACTGCGAACTAATCCCTGCCCTTCAAAATGATATGCTCCATCTTTAAAAAGCTCTGTTGCAGCAACGTCAAGGGCTAGGTAGACATCCTCCCCAGGTTTATATCCTGCCTTATGTATAGCCTCAACAATAACATCCAAAGCCTCTTCATTAGAGGAAAGGTTAGGAGCGAAGCCACCTTCATCCCCTACAGCAGTATTGTAACCCCTGCCCTTTAAGACTTTCTTCAAATTATGGAATATCTCTGTCCCAATTCTTAATGCTTCTGCAAAGGATAATGCTCCCATAGGCATTACCATAAATTCCTGCACATCCACGTTATTATCGGCATGTTTTCCGCCATTTAAAATGTTCATCATAGGTACAGGCAATGTCTTGGTGTTGGTTCCTCCTATGTATCTGTATAAAGGCATGCCTAAACTATCTGCAGCTGCCTTTGCTACTGCCATGGAAACGCCCAGGATTGCATTAGCTCCCAACTTGGACTTGTTTTCAGTTCCATCCATTTGAATCATCAGTTGGTCCAAGCCAACCTGGTCAAAGGCGTCTAAACCTACAATAGACGGAGCAATCACCGTATTTACATTATCTACGGCATTCAAAACACCCTTGCCTAAGTATCTTGCATTGTCTTCGTCCCTCAATTCAACAGCCTCAAAAGCACCAGTAGATGCACCAGAGGGGACAGCTGCCCGGCCAAAACTTCCATCTTCTAGGTACACATCTACTTCAACAGTGGGATTTCCCCGGGAATCCAAAATCTCTCTGGCATATACATCTGTAATAATACTCATTTAATTGACCTCCTATAGCTAGTGACTAGTGACTGGTGACTAGTCACTAGATTTTCTATTGTTATATTATAGTTATATATTTTCTTAACGTAAAGATAAACCCGAAGCATGGCGTGGGATTTTAAAGGTGTAACAGTGGAACTCTTATTAAGCTGCTTCCGGTCATTTCTTCCGGACTTTGTAAGCCTAATAAGGCTAGGACTGTTGGCGCAATGTCCCGCAAGGAACCATGGTCCTTTAATTGTGCACTTTTATATTCTTCATCAATAAGTATAAAGGGTACCGGATTGGAGGAATGGGCTGTTAGGGGTTTGCCATCTTGGTCTTCCATTAATTCCGCATTACCATGATCGGAGGTAATTATTAAGCTTCCTCCTACCTGCCTTACGGCATTAAAGATAGAACCAACACACTGGTCAACCGCCTCAATTGCTTTGATGGTTGCATCGGTAAAACCTGTGTGTCCAACCATATCGGGATTAGCATAGTTAACCAACACAAAATCATAGTTCCCCCTAAGAATTTTTTCAGTGACCTCTTGGGTGACCTTAAAAGCATTCATCTCCGGCATCAAATTATAGGTTGCTACCTGAGGTGAAGGGACTAATATCCGCTCCTCACCTGGAGAAGGTTCCTCAATTCCGCCATTAAAGAAAAAGGTAACATGGGCATATTTTTCCGTTTCTGCGATACGCAGCTGCTTCATTCCCGCACGACTTATAACCTCTCCCAGTGTATTCTCTAAATTCTGCGGAGGAAATGCAATGGGGGTATCAATTTCCGCATCATACTGGGTCATGCACACATAATTTACATTTAATAAACCCTTAGCCCTTATGAAACCTTTAAAATTGCTATCGGTAAATGCCCGTGTAATCTGGCGGGCTCTATCAGCACGGAAGTTGTAAAAAATAACAGTATCTCCAGGGTTTACCTGTCCAACAGGGTTGCCCTGTTGGTCAATTATTACAGTAGGTTCCACAAACTCATCGGTAACCCGTTTGTCATAGGATTGCTGCACTGCCATTTGGGCCATGGTCGCCTTTATCCCTTCCCCGTCAACCATTGCTTTGTATGCCAATGCGGTCCTTTCCCACCGGGTATCCCTATCCATAGCATAATACCGCCCCGTTACGGTAGCAATTTTTCCTATTCCTAACGTTTTTAATTTATCCTCTAAAGGCAGTACATAATCTAGTGCATTGTCCGGCGGGACATCTCTCCCATCAAGAAAAACATGTACATACACTTTGCTTATATCCATTTGTTTTGCCATTTCCAAGAGGGCATATAAATGATTAATATGGCTATGTACTCCACCATCTGATAATAAGCCCATAAAATGCAGGGACTTGCCATTTTCCTTAGCATAAGACATGGCTTTTACTAAGGGAGGATTCTCCTTTATTGCGCCTTCCCTAACAGCTTTATGTATTCTTGTTAACTCCTGGTAAACAACCCTGCCCGACCCTATATTTAGATGACCTACCTCAGAGTTGCCCATCTGTCCCTCAGGCAAGCCTACTGCTTCTCCTGAGGATTCGAGATTAGTATGGGGATAATTAGCCAGTAAATAGTCATAGTTAGGCTTATTTGCTAAGGTAATGGCATTCCCTTGTCCTTTTTTCGCTTCGCCCCATCCGTCTAAAATAACTAGTACTGTTGGTTTTGCCATTTTTTCTACTCCTTAAAGTTTACTATTTGTGCAAAGGATTCTGCCTCCAGACTTGCTCCCCCTACCAAAGCTCCGTCAATATTGGGCCGGGACATTAAATCCTTAATATTATTGACCTTTACACTGCCGCCATATTGGATTCGAACTTTCTCACCAGTTTCCTCGTCGAAGAAGTCTGCAACCAGACCTCGGATATAGGCTATTGTCTGCTCAGCATCCTCACTAGATGCGGTACGACCGGTACCAATCGCCCAGATTGGCTCGTAAGCTATAACAATTTTCTGGACATCTTCCTTCGGTAACCCCTTAAGGGCTGCTTCAACCTGTTTTCTGCATTTTGCTTCGGTAAAACCTTTTTCCCTTTCTTCCAGGGTTTCCCCCAGGCAGAAGATAGGTGTAAGCCCGACCTCTAGAGCCTTTTTTATCTTGGCCTTAATGAATTCATCTGTTTCACCAAAAATCTCCCTGCGCTCGGAGTGCCCGACTATAACATATTTCACACCCAGGTCAAGAAGCATATCCGGTGAGATCTCCCCTGTAAAAGCGCCCTTGTGCTCGGGATAGAAATTTTGTGCCCCTAAACTAAGCCCACTATTTTGCACTTTCTTGGACACGGAAGCCAGGGCAGTAAATGGTACACACAGAACAATATCTACGGCTGTATTGGACAGATAGTTATTTAATTGGTTCACAAAATCCTCTGCTTCTTTTATTGTCTTATGCATTTTCCAGTTTGCAGCTATAATAGGTTTGCGCAAAACTCTCTCCTCCTATTTTTCATTTAAAGCAGTAACCCCGGGAAGCTCTTTTCCTTCTAAAAATTCCAAGGAAGCTCCTCCACCGGTAGAGATATGGCTGATTTGCTCTGCTAAACCCGCCTTTTCCACTGCTGCTGCCGAATCACCACCGCCAACAATAGAATTAGCTCCCGATTTGGCAACTGCAAGGGCTATTTTATTTGTTCCTTGGGCAAATCTATCCACCTCAAAAACTCCCATGGGTCCATTCCAGACCACAGTTTTTGCATTATCTAAAGCCCGGGTATACAGTTCTGCAGTTTCCGGTCCAATATCTAATGCCATTTTGTCTTCAGGTATCTCTCCCGCCTTAACCGTTAACACATTGCCGGGGACATCAATAGAATCGGCAACCACTAAATCCACAGGCAAAAGAAGCTTGATTCCTTTTTGTTCAGCCTGGTTTAAAAGGGATGCAGCTAATTCAACCTTATCATCTTCAACTAACGATTTTCCTAGTTTATATCCAATCCCTTTGAGAAATGTATTAGCCATTCCACCACCAATAATTAATGAATCCACTTTGTTCAGAAGGTTTTCTATGACCCCAATCTTATCAGAGACTTTTGCACCGCCAATAATTGCAACGAAAGGTTTAACGGGGCTGTCTAGTGCACTGCCTAAGGCTGCCAGTTCTTTTTCCATAAGAAATCCGGCTACAGCAGGGAGGTATTTAGCCACTCCTTCCGTAGAAGCATGGGCCCGGTGGGCAGCTCCAAAGGCGTCATTTACATAAACATCAGCTAAAGCGGCTAACTCTTTTGCAAATGCCGGGTCATTTTTGGTTTCACCAGGGTTAAACCTTACGTTTTCCAATAGCACAACGTCCCCGGGAAGCATATTGCCTACTGCCTCTTCTACCTCAGACCCTACAGTTTGACTGGTTTTAATTACATTCCTGCCTAAAAGTTCCGATAACCTTTGGGCCACCTGAGCCAAACGGTATTTTTCGTCAACCTCTCCCTTTGGCCTGCCCAGATGGGAGGTAAGAATAACCTTGGCATTATTATTAATAAGATATTTTATAGTGGGAAGGGCGGCCTTTATTCTGGTGTCATCTGTTATATTCCCTTCTTTATCCCTTGGTACATTAAAGTCAACCCGAACCAGTACCCTTTTGTTTCCTAAATCAATGTCCTTAATAGTTTTTTTATTCATGATCCAACCTCCAATTCATTAGCCGAGGCTTTTCCCGATAAATTTTGCTAAATCAACTACCCGGCAGGAATATCCCCACTCATTATCATACCAGGAAATTACTTTAACCATGTTTCCTTCGATAAGCATTGTTGATAAAGCATCGACAATTGAGGATCTGGGGTCTCCGTTATAATCTTTAGAAACCAGAGGTTCTTCTGAATAACCCAGTATTCCTTCCATTGTGCCCGAACTGGCTTCTTTTAAGGCTTGATTTACTTCTTCGACGCTTGTGTCCTTTTCCAATTCCGCTACTAAATCCACTACAGAAACATTAGGAGTAGGAACCCGCATAGCAAAACCATTCAATTTACCTTTTAGTTCAGGCAGGACTAGTGCTACAGCCTTGGCAGCACCGGTAGTTGTTGGGATAATTGACATAGCAGCTGCCCTGGCCCTTCTCAAATCTTTGTGGGGCAGGTCTAAAATTTGTTGGTCATTGGTATAAGAATGGACTGTTGTCATAAGTCCTCTTTTGATGCCAAATTTGTCGTTAAGTACTTTTGCCACAGGTGCCAGGCAATTGGTTGTACAAGATGCATTTGAAAGGATATGATGGTTTGCCGGGTCATACTTATCTTCATTAACCCCCATAACAATTGTTATGTCCTCCTCTTTTGCCGGAGCAGAAATGATAACTTTTTTAGCTCCAGCCTGCAAATGCTTCTTGGCATCTTTTCCATTTGTAAAACGCCCGGTTGATTCCACCACAACCTGTACTCCCAGGCTTCCCCAGGGTAGTGCTGCCGGGTCTTTTTCAGCAAAAACTTTTATTTCTTTACCATCTACAACGATTGAATTTTCCTTTGCCTCAACTTTACCGGGAAAGGTTCCGTGGACTGAATCGTATTTTAATAAATGGGCCAGCGTTTTTGCATCGGTAAGGTCGTTAACTGCAACAATATCTATACCCTCCTGTCCTAATGCAGCCCTGAACACATTCCTGCCTATTCTTCCAAAACCATTAATTCCAACTTTTAAACTCATATAATAACCTCCTTTTAATTAATAAATATTTATTAAAATACTTGACCTTCAATATTAATATCCTTGGCTATCTGCCAAGCTGCACCCTCGTCTATAATCAACCAGTGTATATGACCTGCTTTGGTAACTGATTCAATGGCAGCAGCCTTACTTTTCCCGCCGGCAATAGCAATAACAGTATTTATCTTACCCAGGTCATCAAGTTTCAAACCAATACTTGGTGTCGAATAAATAATTGAACCATTATGGTCAAAGTAATAGCCAAAAGCTTCCCCTTTTGCGTTTTTTTCTTGCAGAAGTTCTAATTCCTCCCAGCTTACCCCCCTTCTCTTTGCCATTTCTAAAGCATCACCAATTCCATGTATTAAAATATCGGTACTGCGAATCAACTGAATAATTGGTGCAATATATGGGTCGTTAATTAATTGTTCTGCGGATGTTTTACTCATATAATCCGGGACATGGAGGAGCTTGTAATTGGCACCCAGGCTCTGGGCAATTTTGGCAGTAATAGTATTAGCCTGAATTTCAACCTGTTCGCCCAACCCCCCCCTGGCAGGAAGTATTAATAAATCTTTCCTTTTTTGGGGTATAATGTGTTTAGACAGTTCAGCTAAAGTTGTACCGCCGGCCACTGCCACCCTTTGGGCATTCTTGCTTATTTCATTAAAATAATAGGCAGATACCCTTCCCAGCTCTTCCTTTGCCAGAGGTTCACTATCGATATCACCAGGTACAATAATTATTTTATCTACACCTAATTTCTTGCTAAGGAGTTTTTCCAGGCTGTCCAGACCCCTTAATCCATGAACCAGAGCACCTAACTCTTCTAAAAGTTTTTCACCCAGGGGAGTAATATTCATCCCTTTAGGCTCAGCCTGTATTAACTCTTGTTCCCTCAAGGTCTCTACATCATTACGCACAGTCCTTTCGGGAAGGTTAAGTTTTTCGGCCAGCACCCTGCGCCCGATTGGCTGCATATAACCGATAGTTCGTAGAATATTGTACCTTCTTTGCACTACTTCTATAAGCTCCGGCGCTAATTTACCTAAAAAAAATGCCTGTTCAGCCATAATATCCCTCCGACATTTTTGTCCCGCTATGGTCATTTTTGTCCCAGTAAAATTATACTACTATTTTTTTCCCATATCAAGGGAAATCACAAATTGCTTGAAGGCAATTTGTTATCGTCAGTTTGTCTTATCGTCTAGTCGTCTAATCGTTATCTCGTCTTTCGTCTACTCGTCAATTCTTTTGTCCCAATAATAATAGTCTGGGTTAATAAAATCTATATTCTCAATCAAATTCTAATGAAGCGGAATCTTATCCTTACTAGTTAATATTTCGGGTCTGAGATCGCTTCGTACCTCGCGATGACAGTTTCATTGGTAAACGAGAACTAAAACAAAAACCCCGGATTGGGGTTTTTGTTTTATACATAGTTTAATAACGTTTGCGCAGGCTGGCAGATAAAATGCCCAGCTCTTCCCGGTACTTACCTACAGTCCTGCGGGCAATCTTCAAGCCTTTCTCCTGGAGCAGATTACATAGCATTTGGTCGCTTAGAGGTTCCTTTGGGTCTTCTTGTGATATTAACTCTGCAACCAGAGTTTTAATAACCTGGGAGGAAACCTTCCTGCCAGAGTGATTGCTGAGACCGTTACAAAAAAAGAATTTTAAGGGGAATAATCCCCTGGGTGTTTGCACATATTTATTGGCAATTGCCCTGCTGACAGTTGATTCATGTACTTCAACCCGTTCGGCAATATCTTTTAGGGTAAGGGGTGCTAAATAGCCGTTGCCCTTATCTAAAAACTCCTTTTGTTTTTCAATTAAAGCATTGGCGATTTTATAAAGGGTTATCCTCCGCTGCTCAATGCTTTTAATTAACCATACAGCACCATGCAGCTTTCCTTCAATAAAATTCCTGGTTAATTCATCTGCATTTTTATTGTTTATTATTTCTTTATAGAGTTCACTGACTATTAATCTGGGGGTAAAGGAATCATTTACCAAAACAATATATTCATTGTCAATTTTCTCTATCATAAGGTCAGGTGTAATAAACCTGGTCTCTAAATTTGAGCCAAAGGCCGCACCCGGTTTGGGATTTAATGTTTTTAGAATGTCAACTTGTGCCTGAATTTCCTCAACTGATAACCCAAGGGAATTGCCCACTTTAACTATTTTCCCCTGCCCGATATCAGGCAAATGTTTAGATATTAGTTTTTCCAGAAGTGGAGTTATCATATTTTTTTTGCGCAGTTGTATCAACAGGCATTCCGACAAATCTCTAGCCCCAATACCGTCAGGTTCTAAAGATTGGATAAGCTGCAGGGCCTCTTCGAGTTTCTGGTGCTTTATTTCTAAGTCATCAGCAGTATCCTTGATAGAAAGGGTAAAATAACCGGACTGGTCCAGATTTCCAATGATGAACTGGGCAAGGGCGAAGTCCTCTTCCGTCAGCTTTTGGTATCTTAACTGTTCCTCCAAGTATTCCTGCATACTGGGTGTTTTCTGGTAAATATATTGTTCAAAGGGGAGATGCTCCTTTGCTTCACCCCGGTAGCCAAGATCCCCTCCATCCTGAAAGTACTCTTCCCATTCAACATCAACTTTTTCAACATTTTCAGGTTGTTCACTGTTTACTTGACTAACATCATCAACTACTTCTAAAAGCGGGTTTTCTAAAAGCTGTTCCTGAATAAAAGTGTTTAATTCCAAGGTCGATAACTGCAAAACACTGATGGCCTGCCTCAGTTCAGGAGTCATTATTAATTTTTGGGTCTGGGCTAAATTGAGCTGGTATCCTAACTTCATAAACCTTCCCCCTAAACTTTATTACCATCTTTCTTAAAAATTCGTGATAGATTGTTTAATTCCTGCTGTTATTTTATTCTATTCAAATAACACTAGTCCTCATTACATAATATCTAGTAAGGACGAGGAGTAAAATTTTGGAATAAGATTTGCTTTGGAGCCAAAATCTTGGGATGCATCACATGCATGCGAAATCGAGATGACGCATCACATGAATATTAAATCTGACTGACGCATCTGCTTTTAGGTTTAGCTTAAAGGAAGCATCAATTAAAAATGGGACCCCGTGGTTTCTGTTAATAAATGAAAAAGGGCTGTGCTTTGTTAGCACAGCCCTGTAGGTATTATTACTCTTCAACAATTGCTCCTGTTGGACAAGCATCAGAACATGCACCACAATCTGTACATAGATCTGCATCAATTACATAGATATCACCTTCGCTGATGGCACCAACTGGACATTCATCAAGACATGATCCGCAAGCTAAACATTCATCAGTAATCTTATGAGCCATTTCATGACACCTCCTCAAAAAACTAATGCTAACTAATTCTACAACCAAAGAAAAACTCCTTTTATTTTTGAACTATTTTTTCTGACTTTGGCTTCTTATGCTATCTGCTAATTTTTCAAGCTTTCTTATTCTGTGGTTTATACCAGACTTTCCAAGTTTAGGTTCCATCATCTCCCCCAACTCCTTAAGACTAATGTCGGGGTGCTCCAGGCGAAGTTCTGCAACCTGCCTCAACGCCGGTGGAAGCTGCCTTAATCCAAGGGTTGACGCAATAAGTTCTATACTCTCCTTCTGGCGAAAGGCGGCATTAATTGTTTTATTCAAATTTGCTGTTTCACAATTTACCAGGCGATTTACTTTGTTGCGCAAATCCTTTTGGATACGAGTGCTTTCAAAGTTTAGCAAAGCGGTATGGGCTTCAATTATGTTTAAAAAAGTAACAATTTGTTCACTTTCCTTAAGGTATACCACATACCAATTTTTCCTGAAACTGATTTTAGGCTCCAAATCAAATTTCCCGATAAGGTTAACCAATGACTCAGCATATTCTAAAGAGGAGGTAATAATCTCTAGATGATAGGCGTTTTCCGGGTCGTTAACGGACCCCGCACCTAAAAATACTCCCCGGATATAACTTCTGCGGCAGCACTTTTTCTTAGTCACAATTGCACTTACTTGAGGATTTATCAATAATCCTTCCTGTGCTATACCAAGAGTATTTAGTATTTCCCTGACCTTGTTATGGGGAGGAATACGAATTAGATAAATGTTATTTTTTTTCAACCTGTTCTTTCGCTTCACCCGGATTTCCGTTTCTACATTAAATACTAATTTAGCAAGCTTGAGCACCTTACGGGCTACGGCTGCATTTTCGGTATTTAATTCCAAACCTATTTGGTTGTTTGTACTAATTAAGATTGTACCATCCATGCGCACCAACCCGGCAAGTTCCGCCAGTTGGCAGCAACGGCTTTCTGGTATCACCCGAGCTAATTCATTTTTTGTTTTTTCAGAAAATGACATCTTTTAAGCTCCCCGCCTAATTCTTTGTTTTTTCCAACAAAATTAGCCGATCTATGAAATTAATCCCCGCACCATATCTTTTCTTCTCTAAAATCATCTCTATTATTACTGAAGCAAGCAGTTGGGAGTTGTGGCGTACTAATTTTGTTTCATCTAATATAGGGCGTGAAATAACCTTAACCCCCATCCCGTTCAGTTTATCATAATCAATTTCAACCTGTTGAGCCCCATCGGAAAAATATTTTTTTAATAATTCTCTATCTGAAATTGGTTGGTCATTTACAACAACATAATCAACCAGATTGATGCCTGTATGAGTGAATACAGCTTCTAAATGGTCACCGGCTGAATAATCTATAGTTTCACCAGGTTGGGTCATTACATTACAAATATATAATTTTATAGCCGCACTGGCTTTTATGGCTTCAGGAATACCTTTCACCAACAAATTAGGAATTACACTGGTGTAAAGGCTCCCGGGTCCTAAGACCACTGCATCTGCTTCATTTATTGCCTCCAAGGTTTCATCTAACGGGTCCACGGAATCTGGTTCCAGGCTGATACTTTTAATTGGTTGATTTGCCCCCGCAATACTGCTTTCGCCTTTGATAATTGTACCATCTGCCAGTTCAGCCTTTAAAACAACATGTTCTAGGGTTGATGGTATAACTCTTCCACGGATGGCCAGTACCCTGCCCATTTGCCTTACTGCTTCCTCGAAATTTCCGTAGATGTCCGACATAGCTGCTAAAAAAAGGTTTCCCAGATTATGTCCGTTTAATTCCGCCCCTTGTTTAAACCTGTAATTTAGAACTTCATCCATAAGGGCTTCCTTGTCTGCCAGTGCAATCATGCAGTTGCGCACATCACCAGGGGGTAAAATTCCCAACTGATTCCGAAGGCGACCTGAACTGCCTCCATCATCAGCGACAGAAACAATAGCGGTAATATTGCTGGTATATTCCTTAAGACCTCGCAATAGTACAGATAATCCGGTGCCCCCGCCAATTACAACAATTTTGGGACCCCTTCTCAAAAACTTTTCTTGATGGATTGGTCGAACCTGACTGCGGGCAAATTCAGGAAAAACTGCTTTAATAAAAGCCCTGACAACTTCTCTAAAACTTTTAATTAAGAGAAGGCATCCCACTGCCAGAACCAGCAATCCCCCCCAAAAAATATGCTCGCCCAGCAAATTAATTACAAGTTCTTTAATCCGCAATTCTATTATTCCCAAAATGGGAGTATTACTGATTATTGCCATGCCTACACTAACCAGGGTAAAACCAAGTACTCCTAGACCTAACCACCTTTTTATACCCAGTCCGGGATACAGCCATCTAAGAAAATCCATTAACTTTTTACTCCTTATTTTTCAATATCACGATGTTTTACTGTAACCTGGTAATCTTCATTCTGCAAAAGCTGCCCTAAACTGTTGGCAATGGCAACAGACCTATGTCTGCCGCCTGTACAGCCAATTGCGATTACTAAATGGGTTTTACCCTCTGAGATATAATTGGGGATCAAAAAAGACAGCAGTTTATAATATTTTTCCAAAAATTCATGACTGACAGGCGACTTGAAAATATAATCTTGAACCTGCTTTTCACTACCGGTAAGTTCTTTTAACTCAGGAATATAATAGGGATTAGGCAGGAAGCGCACATCTACTAAAAGGTCTGTATCTAAAGGTATCCCGTATTTGTAACCGAATGACATTACCGTGACAGAAAGTATTTTCTGTTTACCGTTCAAACCCCATAAATTTTGAATTTCTTCCTTAAGTTGTGATGGCTTTAAATCGGAAGTATCTATAATCTTATTTGCTCTTCCCCTTAATTCCTGCAGCCTTTCCCTTTCTAAGTTAATACCGTAAATTATTCCCCCTTGAGGGTTTAGCGGGTGCCGCCTTCTGGTTTCTTTAAATCTGTTAACCAGTATCTCCTCTGATGCCTCCAAAAAAAGAATCTCGTAAATAATACCCATCGTTTTCAATTCTTCTAGTGCGGCGAAAAGGTCGTCAAAAAACTGCCCTCCTCTGATATCAATGACAAGGGCAACTTTGGTAACCTCCCCTTTGGACTGGGAGCACAGTTCAGCGAATTTAGGAATTAGGGATGGAGGCAGATTGTCTACACAAAAATACCCTAAGTCTTCCAGGCTTCTAACAGCCTGAGTTTTACCAGCTCCAGAAAGGCCAGTAATTATTAAAACCTTTACACTGCTCATATTCTTCTCCTCCGTCTAATGCTGAAAAGCATTGACTACCCTTTCAGCCGGTATCCCAGCTTTTTCCAATACATATGCGCCATAATCAAACTCCCCTACAGATTCAGGGAAATGGGCATCACTATTAACAATAAATTTGATGCCGGAATCGGCTACCTTTAAAACTGCCTCTAAATTAGGAAATGTATGTCCAGTGTTTATTTCAAAAGCTGTATCTGTTTTTAAACAGGTCCGGGATAGCTCATAATAATCAATATCCATTTTCAACCCAGGGTGTGTCACTGCCAACACATCATTTTTTTCTATTGATGCTAACAGCGTTTTAGTATTTATATTCTTTATTTTTTCTTTTAGTCCTTTATTGATTTTTACCAGCTGGTTACCCAATACATAGTTCCAGGCCGTTCCCCAGTCATTGGGAACAACGTAGGGATGAAGACCTACCAGCAGATAATCCAGCTGTTTTACTACCTGCTTATTAATATCTAATTGTCCATTGAGCCCAACAATATCAGCCTCAGCTCCAACTAGTATTTTAAGCTGCGGAAAATCCTGAGCCAAAAGTTCTGCCTCTTTTTTAATTTCCAGATAAGTATTACTTGTTGCTACACCTGTTCCAATATTGCCGGGACCGTGATCGGCAATTCCTATTTCCGATAACTTCTTTAAATGGGCTGCCTCTGCCATTTCAGCCATTTCAGCTCTGCCATCACTATACTTTGTATGCATATGATAATCACCTGTAAATTCCACGGTAACACTCCCTTAACTGAATATGAGCCACAATTAAAAAAATATTTATAATTATTCTTTACAATAAACAGGATTTAATGAAAATGAAAAAACTAAGCAGACTCAGTCAATAATAAAATTAACCACGGGTGACTTTTGTCATACACAGATAAGCACGGAATTAGACAGAGGGATACGAGATCTGTATTGGGCTGGGTCTTTTCTTTTTGCGCAGGTATTCCCGCACCAGATCCGGATTGCTGTTTAGTATCTGCCCTTCCTTTAAGCCGGATTCTTTAACTATAGTTAAGGCTTTTGAAAAATCCCCGATTAGTGGTGCCCAGTGGGCATCACTTCCCAATGAAATTATGGAACCCTTTTGGGCCGCGATTTTTGCTATAACGCGGCAGTTCTCCAGGCTGCCTTTACGGCTTGTAGTAAGGGAACTGTTATTAATTTCTAAGGCGACCCCCAGTTCCTTAGATGCTTCTACAAGTTTTACAGGATTTATAGTAAATTCGGGGTTCCCCGGATGTACAATCACGTCTACATAAGGATGTTTCATAGCATTAATTAACGCCTGGGTGTTTTCCTCAACATCTCCACCGGGAAAGCATCCTGTATGAAATCCCGCCAAAACTATATCCAACCGTTTTAAAATACCGTCCGGTATATCAAGTTGTCCTTGAAAGCCTATGATGTTGGCCTCCGCTCCCCTTAGTAACTCAACACCCAAATATTCCATTGGTAAAACACGAAGATTGCCGAAATAATAGAGATGGGGCCCTCCAGGCATTTGGGGTCCATGGTCTGTTACGGCTAACATAGTTATTCCTTTCTCTTTAGCTTGCATAAAATTTTCATGCAGGGTGCTGTAGGCATGTCCGCTGGCAATAGTGTGGGTATGCAGGTCTACTTTAAAAAAATTCAATGTTAACCCTCCAGTTTAACATTATAGATAAAAATGAGCTAAAAACCAGGCTTGCACCAAGCCTTTGGCGAAAATGGAGACTAAAGAAAAAACGCCTCCAGGCGTTACATAAATCTAAAAGGTATTTTTTCATCTTATACTCTTATGAAATCCCTAGATATAAAAAATTCAAAAGAGTAAAGACTTATGCTTCTCTTTCAATTTTTTCTTTTTTCATTAAACGTACAATAAGGTTGTCCAATTCGACACTAATTTTGTAAGCTTCCTGATCCAACAATAAATTAGTATCACCCTGAACTACAGCATGAAGACGTCCCCGTACTTTTTCCATTTCTTTTCTTAGTTCAACAATAGAGACCTCTGTCATTTGTAACCTCCGAGTAAAAACCGACTTTGCATCCTTTTTTCGACTTTTTTATAAAAAATCCTGCTGCAAATGTTTACATTTTTAATATTTTTTACAAAAAAATTACATTTTAGTTAAAAATTCTTCGATTATTTTACATTATATTACATTTATTACAAGTCTTTCTATAATTTCTGCTACCCCATCATCATCATTATTCTGGGTTACAATATCGGCAACCTTTTTTAGGGCATCCACCCCATTACCCATTGCCACACCACAGCCTGCATACTCTATCATATCCAAATCGTTCATATTATCCCCTATAGCAATTACCTTTTCAGATGGTATATGTAAAGATTCAGCTAACTCTCTTAAAGCATTGCCTTTGGTGGCTAAGGGATGGGAGATTTCAAGGAAAAAGCTTTTGGACTTAGTAATGTTTATTCTCGAACCAAACCGATTTCCCAGGGCAAGAGCGGCTCGGTCCAACTCATCACTTTCTCCAATAATTAATATCTTGGTAGGATCCTTTTTAATTTCATGGGGAAACTTTATGTATTTCACTGGAACTTTAGCTACTCCTACATATTTTTGACCCCATTGAGTCTCCTCTTCCATATATAACTCATCATCTATATAAGCATTAATATGCAGTCCCAAGGGTTTTATGAAGTCAATCACCTCATGAGCAGTCTCCAGTTGAACAGGTCTGTGGTAAACCATTCTCCCATCAGCGTATTTAACAAGTGCACCCTGATAGGTGATTAACGGCACGTCCAAACACAAGTCGAGGGCATAGGGAAGAGCAGAACGGTACATCCTTCCCGTAGCAAAGGTAACTATTACTCCTCGCTCCATGCTTCTCCTAATTGCCTTCTTAGCCCTTTCGGAAATAGTTAAATCGTTTCTTAGTAGAGTATCATCCAAATCAATTGCAATAAGTCGGTAACCCATAATTTCCTCCAATACAAATCAGTAAAGATATAAAACTAGTCTTCAACCAGTGCATTAAGAATTGAACTAATTAATGATAAAATTATAGCACCAAAGGTAGCGGCCCAAAAGCCATAAACATCAAACCCGTTAACAACTGTACTGGTTATTTTAAGCATAAAACCATTAATTATTAGGGTAAAAAGACCTAATGTGATTAAGTTTATTGGTAAGGTTAGGAATAAAATGATCGGTCTAATAATAGCGTTTACAATCCCCAGAACAAGGGCCGCAAACAATGCGGCTAAAAAACCATCAACAACTATGCCGCTTATCAAAGCAGAGGTCAAAAGAAGCGCTATTCCGTTAAGAACCCAGCGAACAACCCAACCTTTCATTATACATACCTCCCTTTTTAATTAGTGACTGGTGACTGGTGACTGGTGACTAGTGGCTAGTGGATGCTAAATTGTCTCTCTATTTTATGCAAAATCAAACTTTTTTGTGCTTAGTCCTTAAAAGAAGGTCTTGATGGGTATGAAGATAATCATAAATAGCCTCTGCAACTTTTGTATTCATACCATCAGCTTTAAGCAATTCTTCTACACTTGCCTCCTGAATTCCCTTAAAGGAACCAAAATGTTTTAACAAACTATTCCTTCTTTTTTCACCAACCCCCGGAATATCATCAAGGATGGAAGCAAGATTTTTTTTGCCCCGCAAGCTGCGGTGATATGTTATAGCAAAGCGGTGTGCCTCATCCCTAATGCGCTGTAATAAGTACAAGGCCTTAGAAGAGCGGGGGAGTATTATTGGCTCGGGGTTATTCTCAACAAACAACCACTCCTCTTTCTTAGCAAGTCCAAAGGTAGGGATATGGGAGAACCCCTGTGCCCCCATTGCCTCCCTGGCGGCACTAAGCTGACCCTTTCCGCCATCAATTATTATTAGATCGGGCAAAGTGGAAAACTTATCTTTCCCATTTGTACTTGCCAGCTCTTCATTTGCCCTTTTAAACCTCCTGGTGATAACTTCATGCATACTGGCAAAATCATTGGGTCCTTCAACCGTCTTGATTTTAAAACGCCGGTATTGATCTTTTTTAGGTCTGCCCCCTTCAAAGACCACCATGGATGCCACTGTTTCCGTACCCTGTATATTTGAAATATCAAAACACTCGATTCTCAAAGGTGGTTTAGCCAGCCTTAACTCCTGCTGCAGCTCAATTACCGCCCCTTCAGTCATAGCCTTTTTCTGCTGTTTTTCCAGTTCCACCTTCTCAATAGCTTCCAAGGCGTTTTTCCCTACCAGCTCAATTAATTCCTTCCGTTCACCCTTTTGGGGCACTTTTATATACACCCTTCTGCCTTGTTTTTCACTAAGCCACTGTTCAAGAACCTTTGCTTCAGATAACTGGGTTTCGACAAGTATTTCCTTTGGTACAAAGTCCTGCTGCATGTAGTATTGCTTTATAAAGCCTTCCAGGACCTCACTTCGTTCTATATCATCTGTTCCCCGCAGGAAAAAGTTTTCCCTGCCTATTAATTTACCGCCCCTGATAAAGAAAACTTGTACACAGGCTTCGTCAAAGCCCCTGGCCATGGCCAGCACATCATAATCCCCATCCCCTAGGACAATTTTCTGTTTCTCGATGACCTGCTTAACGCCCTGGATTTGGTCCCTAAGCTGGGCTGCCCGTTCAAAGTCCAGATTCTCGGCAAATATGGCCATTTGTTTTTCCAACTGGGTAATTAAAACCTCCTGTTTACCCTCTAGAAACAAAACTACCTGCTTTATAATCTGATTATAATCTCCCTTGCTTATCCGTCCAATACAAGGAGCCAAACATTTGTTGATATGAGCATTAAGACAGGGTCTCTGGTTTGAAAAAACTGCCTGTTTACAGCTTCGGAAAGGAAACAGTCTTTTTAACATCTCCAAGGTCTCCCGTAAATTGGTAGCACTTGTATAAGGACCATAATACTTGGCTCCGTCACGCTCAACTTTGCGGGTAACAAGTATTTGTGGGTAGTCTTCCTGGGTAATTTTTAAATATGGATAGGTTTTATCATCTTTAAGATTAATGTTATATTTAGGACGGTGTTCCTTTATCAAATTGCATTCCAGCATAAGTGCTTCCAGCTCAGTATCGGTCAATATATAGTCGATATCAGCAATGTTTTTCACCAAAGCCCTTGTTTTGGCAGAATCATGATGTTTAGCCTGGAAATAGGATTTTACCCTATTTTTCAAGGAGACTGCCTTACCCACATAAATTATTTCCTCTAGATTATTCTTCATTAGATATACACCGGGCTTATTTGGTAAAGACTTAACTTTTTCCTGCAAATGCATGCTATCACCTTCCTTGAGGGATATGCGTTGTGGTCGGATGTGCTTATGGGTCTAGCTCTTGCGTCTGACACAAGCATTTTAAGGCGAACACTGCATGTTCTAATGTCAGACTAACAATGTTAACCCAGAAGTATAATCAGACTAGCAATCTTAACCCAGCAGCAATTCAGACTAACAATATTCACCCAAAAGCATGTCCGACTAGCAATCTTAACCCAGCAGCAATTCAGACTAGCAATCTCCACCCTTTAGCACTCTACTCAAATACTGTCCAGTATAAGAAGCTTCAGCTTCACAAACTTCCTCAGGGGTTCCTGCGGTAATAATTTGTCCGCCCTTGTTGCCCCCCTCTGGTCCTAGATCGATGATATAATCAGCTGATTTGATAACATCCAGGTTATGCTCAATAACCAATACAGTATCACCTGCCTCCACAAGTCGGCTCAAAACACCCAGAAGCTTATGGATATCGGCAATATGCAGTCCTGTTGTTGGTTCGTCCAGAATATACAGGGTCTTACCATTGCTTCTTCTGGAAAGTTCCGCAGCCAGCTTAACCCTCTGGGCTTCCCCTCCCGAAAGGGTGGTTGCAGGCTGACCCAGCCGGATATAGCCCAACCCCACATCCTGCATAGTTTTTAGTTTGCGATAAATTTTGGGTATGTTCTGGAAAAATTCCGTTGCTTGGTCTACAGTCATATCCAGGGTCTGAGCAATATTCTTGCCTTTATATTTAATATCAAGGGTTTCTCTGTTATAGCGCTTTCCTTTACACACTTCACATGGAACATAGACATCAGGCAAAAAGTGCATTTCTATTTTTATGATGCCATCACCCCGACAGGCTTCACATCTGCCGCCTTTAACATTAAAGCTGAATCTGCCCGGTTTGTACCCTCTCATCCTGGCATCAGGGGTCTGGGAAAATACATCCCTGATAGCATCAAAAACTGATGTATAGGTGGCAGGATTGGAACGGGGAGTCCGCCCAATGGGAGATTGGTCTATATCTATTATTTTATCTAAGTATTCAACTCCTTCTATTGCATCATGCTCTCCCGGCTTAAGTTTTGTTCCTTTATAAAGCTTTTGCATTAAAGCTTTATAAAGTATCTCATTAACAAGAGTACTTTTACCCGAGCCTGAAACACCTGTAACAGCCGTGAAAACCCCTAAGGGAATATCTGCATTAAGATTCTGCAGGTTATTTTCCCTTGCACCTTTTATCTTAATCCATTTGCCGTTAGGCTTACGGCGAACTGGTGGCACAAGAATTTTTTTGATACCTGCCAGATATTGTCCTGTTATGGATTCTTCTATCTGTTTTATTTCCTCAGCAGTACCCTGGGCAATTACTTCCCCCCCCTGCACCCCTGCCCCAGGTCCAATATCTATAATATGGTCAGCAGCCAGCATGGTTTCTTCATCATGTTCAACAACTATCAAAGTATTGCCAAGTTCCTTCAAGTGCTCCAATGTTTTAATTAAGCGGGCATTATCCCTTTGGTGAAGACCAATACTGGGCTCATCAAGAATATAAAGCACCCCCACCAAACCAGAGCCAATTTGGGTAGCCAGCCTGATCCTTTGTGCTTCGCCACCGGATAAAGTCCCAGCGGCTCTGGCTAGGGTCAGGTAATCTAAGCCAACGTTAACTAAAAAACTAATCCGTTCTTTAATTTCTTTGAGAACCTGGCGGGCAATAAGCATTTCCCGCTTGGAAAGCTCTAAGCCGTCAAAAAATTTCTTAATTTCTAAAACCGACATATTGGTTACTTCATTAATATTCCTGCCGGCAATTTTTACTGCCAAAACCTCTGGTTTGAGGCGGGCACCCTGGCATTTAGGACAGGGATTGCTGCTCATATACTGCTCGATATCACCCCGGGAATAGTCTGATTGGGTTTCCAGATATCTGCGCTGCAGATTAGGAATTACCCCTTCAAAGTTAGTATCATAAATGCGGGCCTCGTCATACATATTTTTATACTTAAACCTAATTTTTTCATTTCCTGAGCCATATAGTACAGCCTGCAGGTGCTCGGGCTTGAGTTTGGCAACGGGTGTATCCATACTAAAGTTATAGTGAGCGGCAATAGACTCCAGAAGCTGTGCGTAATAACCGTTAGTATTCCTGCTCCAAGGTACTATAGCACCCTCGGCAAGGCTAAGAGATCTATCGGGGATAACCATCTCTGGGTCTATTTCCATTTTAGAGCCCAAGCCATCACACTCCTGGCAAGCCCCAAAGGGGCTGTTAAAAGAAAACATGCGAGGGGTTATTTCCGAAAAGCTTATACCACAGTCTACACATGCAAAATTCTGACTGAAAACTAATTGTTCCCCATCTATAACATCTACATAAACTAATCCATTTGCCAAGTTTAGCGCTGTTTCCAGAGAGTCTGCCAACCTGCTTTCAATGCCTTCCTTCATTACAACCCTATCTACAACAACAGCAATATCATGTTTTTTATTCTTTTCTAAGTTTATTTCCTCACTGACTTCCCGCATCTCACCATTAACCATTATCCGCACATAACCGCTCTTTTTTAGCTCCTCGATTACCTTTTGATGTTCACCCTTTCTTCCCCGAACCACAGGTGCAAGAATCTGCATTTTAGTACGCTCCGGGAAAGTCAGCAGGTGGTCAACTATCTGCTGCACCGTCTGCTGGGTAATCTGTCTGCCGCATTGAGGACAATGGGGAGTCCCTATTCTGGCAAAAAGCAGCCTTAGATAATCGTAAATCTCTGTAACCGTTCCTACCGTAGAACGGGGGTTGCGGCTGGTAGTCTTCTGGTCTATAGAAATGGCAGGGGATAAACCTTCAATATAGTCAACATCAGGTTTGTCCATTTGCCCTAAAAACTGGCGTGCATAGGCAGATAATGACTCCACATACCTCCTCTGCCCTTCAGCATAAATGGTGTCAAAGGCTAGGGATGATTTGCCAGATCCGCTTAACCCCGTTATTACCACAAATTTATCCCGGGGTATTTCTACATCTATATTTTTCAGGTTATGAACCCTTGCTCCTTTAACAATAATTTTATCCTTAGACATTTGTATTCCTCCAATTTGGCTTATGTGTATAGCCCGTTAGCCTGCAACTGACATTAGTAGCTACAGTTTTCCTTTTAACTCAATTACAAGGTCACGGATGATTGCTGCGTTTTCAAATTCCAACGCCTTAGCCGCTGCCTGCATATCCTTCTCAAGGGTCTTAATAAGTTTCTTTATTTCTTCCTTAGACATTTTATTAATTTTATCATGAGCTACCAGATATTCAGGCTGCTTTTCGGCAACCATGGTAGCCTCAATAACACCCCGTACCGATTTCTTAATAGATTGGGGCACGATATGGTACTTCTGATTATATTCCAACTGCATCTGGCGGCGACGGTTTGTTTCATCAATGGCTCTCTTCATGGACCCTGTCTGTACATCGGCATACATGATAACCCTTCCGTTTACATTACGTGCCGCCCGACCGATAGTCTGGATTAAAGACCGGTCAGAACGAAGGAAGCCTTCCTTATCGGCATCCAGGATAGCTACTAAAGAAACCTCCGGCAGATCCAACCCTTCCCGCAAGAGGTTAATTCCCACTAAGACATCAAAAACTCCCAGCCTTAAGTCCCTTAGTATTTCCATCCGTTCTATTGTTTTTATCTCCGAATGCAGGTAACGAACCTTAAGCCCTACTTCCTTAAAATAGTCGGTCAAGTCCTCAGCCATTTTTTTGGTTAGGGTTGTTATCAGCACCCTTTCATTTTTCTCCACCCTCAGCCGGATTTCATCCAATAAGTCATCAATCTGTCCCTTCACAGGGCGAACCTCAATTTCCGGGTCAACCAGCCCGGTAGGGCGGATAATTTGTTCAACTATTTTCTGGCTGTTTGTTTGCTCATAGGGACCAGGTGTGGCAGAGACGAAAATAGCCTGTCCCATTTTTTGTTCGAATTCCTCAAAGCGCAAAGGTCTATTATCAATTGCCGAAGGCAGGCGAAAGCCATGCTCAACTAAACTGGTTTTGCGTGACTTGTCCCCTTCATACATTCCCCCTATCTGGGGAATAGTTACATGGGATTCATCAATCATTATCAAAAAATCATCCGGAAAGAAATCCAGCAAAGTATAAGGGGTATCCCCCGGATTCCTTCCCGTAAGATGACGGGAATAATTTTCTATTCCTGTGCAAAATCCTACTTCCCTTATCATTTCTAAATCATAGCGAGTTCGTTGTTCCAAGCGCTGTGCCTCAAGAAGCTTGTCCTTACTTCGCAGTTCAAGCAACCGCTGTTCAAGTTCCAATTCAATATTTTGCAGTGCAGTTTCTATATATTCTGGGTCTGTTATATAGTGGGTCGCCGGAAATATACTGACATGCTTTCTCTGCCCCAGTATTTCCCCAGTTAGGATGTCTATTTCCAAGATTCTCTCAATTTCATCACCAAACATCTCAATCCGGATGGCTTTCTCCGACAATGAGGCAGGGAGAACCTCCACTACATCTCCCCGCACACGAAAAGTACCCCTTACAAAATTAACATCGTTCCTTTCATACTGGATATCAACAAGTTTTCGCAGGATTGCATCACGGTCATAAAGCTGCCCCACCCTTAAAGAAAGGGTCTGATTCTTATAGGACTCCGGTGAACCTAAACCATATATACAGGATACACTTGCGACAATTATCACATCCCTGCGTTCAAAGAGGGAGGAAGTAGCCGAATGTCTCAGCTTTTCTATTTCTTCATTAATTTGAGCATCTTTTTCAATATAGGTATCGGTATGGGCGATGTAGGCCTCCGGCTGATAATAATCATAATAACTCACAAAATACTCTACCGCATTATCAGGAAAAAATTCCTTAAATTCACTGCACAACTGGGCAGCAAGGGTTTTATTGTGGGCAATGACCAAGGTGGGTCTATTTACTTCCGCAATGATATTTGCCATAGTATATGTTTTGCCTGAACCCGTTACCCCTAAGAGGGTCTGCTTGGGCAGTCCGCAGTAAAGACCATCAACAAGCTCAGCAATTGCCTTGGGTTGGTCCCCTTTAGGCTTATACTCGGCCACAAGCTTAAATACATCTGACATCTAAACACCACCCTCAATTTTACTATTGCAAATAAAACAAGAGCTAATCGCCAATACTCAATAGCTAATAGTCCTTTAATACCAGTACTATCAACCATAGGCAATTAGTAATTAATCTCGAAGGGTTGCAAAAACTTAATAAATATCTATCAAATGATTATATCATACAATAAAAAATCTTTCCTACACAGGCAGTGCAATAACAAAGCAATATTATAATGTAAATATTGGCATGCCAAATAAATAATTATCCCGCAGCTATTTTATACCAAATTCCGAGATAATTAAAACAAACCCGGCAAAAAATAGGAAAGCTCAGTTTTATAATAATTAACTTACGGGTACCTTAGTAACAATTTTAACGGATATCTTCAATTATCTCTGTTAATAATTTTTTTTCTAATTTCTCAATCTCATGAAAATCTATGGTCTCATTAAACAAAATACAAACTTCATCATTTAGCTCATCAACCTGTTCTAAAAATTTTATCCCCTTATCTAAATCCAAATCATAAATAGTTTTATTAGTAATTTCCTTTTCTCCTTGCTTATAACTGATTAACTTTTGAAAGTCACCGCTAAAATCACGGATACCTATTGCCAGGTTTAAATCAGGAATAATTAGCAGTTCTATAAGTGCCGGCTCTAAACAGTTGTGGTAAACTTCAACTGATAATCCTTTAGTAACTGCTTCCCGAGCTACTAATTTCAATATCCATCCGCCATTAACTATATCTATACCATTCAAATAGTGTCTATTCTTAATCTTTGTCAATAAACTGGAATAACAGTCAATAACGCCTTTCCCGGTTATGCACTGGGCAAACCTATTGACTATCTTCCCTTGATCGAGGGAAAATAGTTTTCTTAATAACTTTTCTGTAATATATAAAGCCTGGAGTTCATCCTTTTGGTCTATTTTGCCGCTATTGCTTGATAATATATTTTTAAGTCCACATAATTCCTCTTGGGCCAGCTCTAAACTTACCCGAGCCTGCTCCTCTAAATCCTTTATTTTAGATTTATAAACTAAGTAATAGTCTCTAAAACAATACTCACCAATGTCTATTGTTTTACTGGCATTTACCTTACTAATATCCAAGCCTTCAGTACCCAAAATACATAAATCCAGTTGCGGCATTATAACTGCCTCCAGATTAATAGGATTAATTGTACCGTAAACAGCTTCCATATTAAATCCCCTATCAACCAGAGAAAAAGAAATATTCCGCATTATCCTGGACCTAAGCTGATTGGTTCCACCCCTTAAAACTATTTTCTTCTGGAGGTTATGTACTGAATTTTTTAAAAAGGAATAATACCCTTGCCCCGATTGACTTGAAAGAAAATATCCCTTTGTTTCCCCCACACGCAAAACCAATATGCTCACCCCTTTTATTTGTCGCCTTATATCCTATTAGGGGTACAGGTTAAAAGTGCATAAAAAATAAAGTGACAAGCTTATTACAACTGGTCACTTTAACTCTTTCTTCGAAATTTTTTAATCATTTTCCTAAAGAAGTTTTCTCCTCCGGAAAAATCTACATAACCAGGACCGTAGCTATCAGGCACAATGATCAGTCCCAAGGGCTGCCCCGGAAGCCTGCCTTTGATAAGTTTCCTTTTAAATACTTTTTTTCTGCCCGCCAAAAATTCTATTTCAAATACGGAGCCCGCATATTGTAAAGCATAATCTAAGTCACCACTGTTATTTATTGGAATGCCGTTGACTGTAAGTATAATATCACCCGATTGCAATCCATTAGCATTCAATGGGGAAGATTCCAGGAGATCTAAAATCATTACGCCTTGCTCTGGATTGACAAACAGCGGTTCACCAGAGAACTCCCGTTTTCTTCCTAAAAAAATAACAATCTCATGCCCAATGGGTGCAAATAAGGCAGCAATAATTGCCAATGGAGGAAAATTGGCTGCCAATATGGCCAGCAGCAATAATATCAGACTAAATATAGACAAAAGGAAGGCCGAGTATTTGGTTTTTTCCCTAGGTCGTGCAGTTAAGGCGATATCGCCATAACCCAATCCCGCAATAACCGGAACCATTAAATAAACAATATTTTCACTTTCATTAAGAAATTCAGCTTTTATTAATGGCCACCAATCGGGCATCTTGATTATTTCAGGTAAATTTTCGGTATTTGGAATAACTGCTGCTACCATAGCCACAATAGGCAGGGGCCAAAACTTTTGTAAATTAAAGCCTCCAATTAAGCGGCCATTTTTTCCTTTTACATACACCGGCACTGCTCCTAGATGGCCACTGAATAGTATTAATACTGATTCTACCAAATGAAGAACTGCCACCAACCCCATAACCTGAGGAATACTTATCTGGGGATAACCAAAAAAATATTTTACTATAGAAATAGCACCACCGGCATAGGCGAAACACATAAACCGCTGATTAATAAACATCATAGCGATGGCCAGGATCCATAAATATTGTACGCCAACCTCAATGACAGAAATGCCTACCAGGACTAAAATAAAGCTTCCCAGCATCCCTCCTGCTACCCCATAAGCAGTTGCTGTAATAGTAGGACGGACAACACTTTCCTCGGGCACATTAAAAAATTCGCTTTTCAGCTTCGCCATTCTTTTAAACTGAAACCAGATGATAAGCATTACCAACCAGAAAATAGGCTGCCCGAAAAGGGACACCAAATTATATACAATTAGAGGAATAAGTTTTATAAAAACCAATAGAAGGTGCTCCTCTCAAGCTTAGCTTAACAGTTAATACCGAATGTCAACTGATAGTCAGCTTTTTATTTTTGCTTTCAGGACCTCAATAGCCTTTAGCTTTTGAGTATCCTCAGGAATTTCCCTCTGCCCGGGTACAAATTCCGGAAGTTCCACCAAAATATCAGGCTTGATTCCCTTGAGATGTATATCGTTTTTGTTTGGTGTTAAATATTTGGCAGTAGTTAGTTTTAAGCCTGCACCTTCATTAAGGAAAAAAATAGACTGGACTATGCCTTTGCCAAAGGTAGTTGTACCGACTAAAGTCCCTACGCCGGTATCCTTTATCGCACCTGCTAAAATTTCCGATGCACTGGCGCTTCCGCCATTAATTAAAACAACGATTGGCACTTTGATATTCTGCCCCATTGCAGAGAGGGTTTCAGTACGATTATCATTATTTACAATATGTACCACAGGTCCTGCTGGAATAAAGTGATTTGCAATATTTACTACAGTATGGAGATCCCCGCCTGGATTATCCCGTAAATCTATAATTAATGCTTTATAATCATGCTTGGATAGTTCTTCCATTTCAGCATTCAACGCTTCATCGGTATTGCTGGCAAACATGGCAATCCTTAAATAGGCAATATCAGGATTTTCCTCTAAAATTTCCCCTTCTACAGTAGGAACGTTAATTTCTTCCCTGGTAATATCAAATTCTAAAAGTTTATCTACACCTGGGCGAGCGATGCTTACTTTAACATTTGTTCCAGGTTCACCCTTCATCAGACCCACTGCCTCGTCAATATCCATATTCTCTGTAGCCCTGTCGTTAATTTTAGCTATCACATCACCGGCCTTAATACCAGCCTTAAATCCCGGAGTTCCTTCGATTGGTGCTATAACAGTAATTTTATTTTCCCTTATACCCACATAAATACCAATTCCGCCAAATGCTCCTTGAATATGAGACTGTAGTTCCTGAAACTTTTCGGCGTTCATATAGGCGGAATATTCATCACCCAAAGAATTTACCATGCCTTCTATTGCACCTTCAATTAACTGCCCAGTCTCAACAGGCCATAAAAATTCCGACCTAACCAAGGCAGTCACTTGAATAAGCTGACTAATATTATCATAATTAGTTATAAGAAGACCGCCGAGCAAGGCTGTCACGGTAAAACTTATGAGAATTAAAACTGTAAAAAATCCTTTTATAAGTCTTTTCCCATTCTCCACTAATCTGCCACCACCTAATTTTTTTGTATCCTAGTTGTTATGCTGTTTTAGTATTTACATAACAAATGCAACATATATAAAATATATATACTTTTGTTCCTAGCTAAATATCCATTTTCCTTTAAAAATTTTTACAATATATATACTAATATAATAAACTAGGTAATACAACCAGATGATTCCAAATAAAACCGAACTGCTTCTGAATGTTACTTCTTCAACTTGCTTTAAACTCTATCAAGTTCTTTTTGGTCTTCGGCACTTATTTCTCCAACAGATGAGGTGAAAGCAGCAATTGATTCACTTCTGCTAATTGAGTTGTTCTGGACACATGGCTTTAACTCACCGAAATGTGTTTTCTATAATTAATACTGAGGGGCGATTAATAATGAAATGTGTATTTTGTAATTGTGAACTTAAGAAACACACTCTGGCATTCACGTACTTTTATCTGGCGTTATTTTTGCCTAGCTTATCCTGACCCCTTACGCAAAAATCATGACAGCTAAAAGTTAGGTCGGAGCGTTAATGAAGTCGTGAATTACATACCTATCCCTAGCCTTGTTTATCGCTGCGGAAGTCATAGCAGAGCCCGCATGTGCCACTGCTGCTGATCCTGCAACTGCCCCTGCTCCTGTAGGTGACGTAACAACTCCTCCGGCAGCCCCTAAAAATCCTTCGAGCATAGATACGGTCGTTACTAGAGTATGTCCGAAAATCTTTTCCTGAATAAAATGCACTAGGATTTCCATAAGTATTTGGTTTTATTGGAGTAGTACTCAGATCATATGTGTAATCTTCGACTATGGCTTGGCTTGCACCAGTTGGATAATTGGTCACATAATTTGGCACTATTTGCTTATTTTCCTGCCACTCTATTCTATTGACATACTTCCTTCGCGGCTTTAGGTAAGAAATGACAAAAGGGAACCAATATAGGTTCCCTTATACGAATATTAAATTCCGAATTTTATAAATAGTATTAATAAAGATATAAATGGAGCTTGGTTCTCTTTCAAGACTTCTCCTTGAGAAATCTGGACCAATATCAATTACTTCTCTACCCTCTTTCTTCATGTCATTAATCCATCTTTGGTTCCGCTTCATACCCAAATCAAAGTCGAAGGGGTCATTCTTCCATGGTTTATAGGCATGGCCTCCAATTTCATCAGCATATTGTTTAACTCGCTGTATGTTTTCACCGATAACAATTGGCTTCTTACCAATAACCTCACCCGCGCCCTCAGGTGGAGTCTTCTTTGCTTATATCAATCCGATTTTAATATTAAGTTTTTTAAAAGCTTCTGCTGTTATTATAAAGCTCATCTGGGCATATATCCTGACCTGTAGCCCACTCCAAAGTTATATCCTTTACCTTGACGGTATTAAACAAGCTTTTATTCTTCAACTTGCTGTAAAAAGGCATTTCAAGTAATGCCGACATATCATATATCTTTGTTTCACCGTTTTCAAAAAACACTTGCAGACAGTAGTTTTCCAAGGTCTTAACTTGCTTCGGTCTTGGCACCATATACATCACTCCAGTCCCTTTATTGTAAAGTATTCACCAGTCTCTTGAATAGTCCTCCAAAGTGCTTCGAGTTCCTCCTGATGAATGGTAGCCCAGGGCAGCAACAAGCTTTTGCTGCTTCTTTGGAATATCTCCGGTTATAAGCTCACCATCCAGTGTGAAAGAACCTGAGTATTCACCATACACCGCATGAAAATGTGGCAAATAGTGCTGCTCCTGGTCATTAAAAAACATTCTTATCAAAATCCCATAAAATTGTGAGATTAAAGGCATTGTATCACCCTCCTCAACTATTCTCTGTATGCTTTTATTTTATCACAAAACGGATGTGAAATCCCACGTATAGCACAGGTTCACTCTGCGTTTATACAAAAAATCACTGTTCTTCTATCGTTGGAGCAATGTATTCCGTCTTATTTTTCATCATACCGTAAACGATATTCACCAGTCTCCGCATTACACAGACCAAGGCTTGCGATTTAGTCTTGCCCTCGCTGATCTTGCGAAGGAAATAGGCTCGGAAATGGGGTTGTAAGGCTTTCCTTTGGTTGAAACAGACACCATTGTTACAGCAAGGAAGTAAAATAAGCCGTGCAACTCGCGGTTTCCCTGCTTGTTGCTCTCGTCTTTACCCTTATTATGAAAAGCTTTTCATAATAAGGGTAAGGCTACTTCCTTTTATCTTCTTTTTCTTCCCGTTTCTTTTCTCGTTCCAACCGTTGATTATTCATGTCAGTTAATCCAACCATAAAAAACTTATACCATAAATAACCTAGAAAACCGGCAATAACTCCTACTAACCATAAGCCGAATATCCAACCTACAAATATCGTAATACTGATAGGAACACAAGAGGTCCTGCTAATTTACCCAGCGCACCGCCAACAACGGTTAGTCCAGCCGATACTACAAAATCCTTTTTTGATTGTACTCCAGTATATGTGGCAATACCTGAGGCTACTAGACTACCTAAAGATAATGCACCAGATATACCTGCTAAAACTGGTGAAAATGCAGCACCAATTCCCGTGCCTGCTGTAAATACTGCCGCCATTGCGGTTACTCCAGCGGCAATAGAAGTATAATTAGAAATCTTACGTGCAATGCTTCCAATCTTACTTTTTAAAGTATTAGTATTTGTTTTCCTGCTCTCATACTGCTCTGGTTTTGGTGTAACTTCGGTATGTGTTGTCTTGGTTACATTATTAGCCGTCACCTTATTGGCAACATTTTCAGCCTTAATAAATGTTGCTGGTTTGGCTGTTGCTATCTGGTTAAATTGTTCATGTTCTTGTTCCGGTGTTGGCGGGGGCGGGGTCCAATCGTCATCGTCATCATCATAACTGCCTCCCCCTCCTGAGCTTCCTCCACCGGAACCATCGTCATCTGATCCTCCGCCATTGATGCTGTCCATATAATCATTCCAGTTATCTTCCAGCTCTTGTCTTTCTTCATCGGTCCCGTCCCAGTCGCCCCAGTCCAGATCATCGGACCAGTCATGTCCCGTGGGGTCAATATTGTTGATGGGGTTATTGCCTACATAGGCATAAGGGTCATAAGGTATCTACTACCTCATGACCCTTAATAACTCATTCTTTGTGAAGAAACCTTACTTTACTAAGCAAATACTTTTACTTTAGTTACTCAATATACCCCGCTTCTTTATACCAAAAGTTTGAGAAATCTTTTATTAAAAGCTCTTGAAGTCCATCTTCTGTAACATATGTAGCTTGGGATAGTCCAAATTGCTTTATCCTAAACATTTTTTCTCCATTCAATTCTGATTTTGGTATTATAATACCATCCATTTTAAACTCATATTCTTTTAGTTTACATTCAGGACAATCAGTTTCCAAATTTAATTTGGTTTTCTCAATAGAAAGATTTATAGTCACTTTTGGTATTAACCAGTTTAAATTCGGCCCCTGATATGGATAGGATACCATCTGCATCTTATTATTACGTTTGTGTGTAGAATTTTTTAAGACTTCCACTTTACCAAAATCACACTCAAACTTTTTAGAAATTAAGAAAGATTTAACTCTGTCAACAACTACTATACTATATCCACACCAAGAAAAATCACCTATAACATCACTTCCATATTCCCATTCAATTTGCAAAGGCTCTACAAGCTTTGTAGATGGTGTAGTACATTCATTACAAAAATCTCTAAATTTTTTCCACGTTCTGCCGTTACTAGAGTATGTCCGAAATCCTTTCCTGAATAAAATGCACTCGGATTTCCATAAGTATTTGGTTTTATTGGAGTTGTACTCAAATTATATGTGTAATCTTCGACTATGGCTTGACTTGC
>JBMOKT010000033.1:0-42706 GCA_049323895.1 Bacillota bacterium
GGTACTTTATCCTCCCGCTTGGCACCCCGCATTACTGCGACGCACTGGGATTAGCTAACGGGCTTCTTGGCAATTACCCGTGCCAGACTTTCACTGGCAAGTGTGGTCCAGCTTCGCTGGACGCACGTCAAAAAAAAGCCTTTTGCCAGCTGGCAAAAGGCTCCTAATGAGGAGGTGAAGCTTGAAAATTTTTATCCATTTATTGCTGCATTCTTCTTTTTGCCAAACTTTTTATAAACTACAGGTACTATTGTAAACAGTACTATACCCAACAAAAAAGCTACTGCAATGGGACTCTTAAAGAAAATATCTACACTTCCATTGGATAAATCAAAGGCCTGCCTGGTTGACTGTTCTAACCTTGGCGTCAATACAAAAGCTAATAGCAGAGGTGCAACAGGGTAATTATAGCAATTAAACAAGTAGGAAATTACACCGGCACCAATCATAAACCACACATCAAACATACTGTTGTTAACACTATATGACCCTACAATACATACTAAGGCAACCAAAGGAGTCAATATAGCAACAGGGATCCTTAAGATATTAACTACAAATGGTATTATTGCCAAAGCCATAATAATGGTCATTATGTTGCCCACATACATGGAAGCTATTAAACCCCAAACAAAATCCGGTGCTTCCTTAAAGAGAAGAGGACCTGGTCTTAAGCCCCACATCATCAAACCACCAAGCAATACCGCTGCTGTACCTGAACCGGGGATACCCAGGGCAAGCAATGGCGCAAAAGCTCCAGCTGCTGCAGAGTTATTGGCTGTTTCCGCCGCTGCCACACCATGAAGTGAACCCTTACCAAGCATATCCTTGTCTTTTCCTACTTTTTTTTCTAAAATATAGGAGAAAAAGGAAGCGGTAGTTGCACCTGCACCTGGCAGCAAACCTACAAAGTTCCCTAAAAAACCACCCCTGAATATAGTAGGTAAGATACTTACCATTTCCTTTCTGGTAAGCAAACTTTCCCTAATAGTTAATTTGGTGGCTGCAATACTTCCAGAATCAGGTCTATTGACCATCATATCCATAACCTGGGAAAAACCAAACATTCCTATTACTAAAGGTATAAAGGAAATCCCGCTGAGAAGGTTTATGGAGCCAAAGGTAAAGCGGATAGAGCCTACCTGTTGGTCTACCCCCACTGTTGCCAGCATAATGCCAAAGGTTGTTGTTAATAAGCCCTTTAATGGATCATCACCTAAAAGCCAGCCGATAGAGGTTAAAGCGAAAAGAATTAACGCAGCCTGTTCTGCAGGTCCAAAGGCTAATCCTACTCTTGCCAAGGCTGGTCCCACAAGGGTCAATAGAATTATGCCTATTGTCCCCCCGATAAAGGATGACATATTGGCGGCAAATAATGCTTTGCCCGCTTTGCCTTTTTGGGTAAGTTCGTAACCGTCAATAGCTGTCATAACGGCCGGAGAATCACCGGGTATGTTTAATAATATTGCACTAAAGGAACCTCCGAACATGTTGGCATAGTAAATAGCAGCCAGCATGATTATTCCCGTAGTAGGATCCATTTTAAAGGTTAGTGGCAAAAGTAAAGCAACCCCTGTTAAAGAACCTAAACCCGGCATAGCACCAACGATTAAACCCATTATTGCTCCAAAAAGGGCAGCAAAAACATTTTTAAAGGTAAGTGCCGTACCAAAGCCATCCATTAAGAATTGAAAGTTTTCCATTAATTATCCCCCCTCTTGTTAGATTAGTCCCAATAAGCCTTTAGGGAAAGGTACCATTAACCATACTCTGAAAACATAATAAATGAATATGGTAGCACTAAGACCGATTACCACTGATTTTTTTACGGATAATTTTTCTATATGTCTTAACCAAAATATTACATAGGCACCCATTGCCAATATCATTCCTATAACATATACTGCCGCTAAAGCAGCTACAGAAAGTAAAACTGGAAAAAAGGCCTTCCTCTGCATAGAACCAGCCTTATATACAGCCGGGGTAGTCAAAATCCAAATACTAAAGCCAATTAACATCGCTCCAACTATTGCAGGTAAGAAACCTGCACCTGGTGAAGTACCTTGCCATAAACCATACTTGGTTACACCCAAAACTAACCAGTATATTCCAAATAATATGGATATTGTCGGTACATATCTTATCTTTGGCATAATTTTTCCCCCCTAATTTTTAATGATTGCCTGCCATTTTGGAAGCTAAAATTAATGCTTGTTCTGTCGCACTTATTTTAGCTAAACCTTTCCCAACTATGTCAAAAGCAGTGCCATGGGCTGGAGTTGTAACCGGATAAGGCTGTCCCGCCGCAACAGTCACTCCGAACTGGAAGCCCATCAATTTAATGGCAATCTGCCCTTGATCATGGTACATGGTAACTACTGCATCATAATCACCCTTAAAAGCATTGATAAAAAGTGTATCTGATGGATAGGGTCCCATGGCATTAATTCCTTGTTCCCTGGCAAGTTCCACACCAGGTCCAATAATGTCAATCTCCTCACGGCCGCAAAGACCGCTTTCCCCTCCGTGAGGGTTGATGGCCGCCACAGCAATGCGGGGTGACTGATATCCTGCCTTAGTCAGGGTATCATGAGCCAGCTTAATAGCGGCTAAAACTTTTTCCTTGCTCAAATTAGCTGCCACATCTTTTAAGGGTATATGGCTGGTTACCCGGGATGTCCATAACTTATTAAGGACATTCATTTCACCAAATGTACCCTGGGTACCAAAGTGATGGGCAAAAAGATGATGTTCACACTCATATCTGTAGCCTCCCAATATTAATGCTGCTTTATTAAAGGGGGCGTACATAATTCCCTGGATTTCACCCTTTTTGCACAGCTCAATGGCTGTAATGCAGTCTTGCCCGGTAACTCGACCCGAATTAGCATCCACCTTCCCTAAAGTTAATGTAGAGGGGTCAATGTTCTTTTGGTCAAGTACCGGAATTGGACCATCCCAGGTTGCACCAGATGTTGTTTCAATAATTTGAGTAGGGAAATCTACACCAGCAATTTTTTTTCCCATTTCCAGTACCCTGATATCGCCTATAATTATGGGTCGGCAGTGTGGAGAAAATTTATCCTCAGCACACATTTTGGCAATAAGTTCAGGTCCTATTCCCGTTGCGTCCCCTAATAAAATTCCTAAGATAGGTTTCATCGTTTCACTACCTTCCCACTAAAATTAAATTTAATTGAAACAAATTAAATTAATGCAATTAATGCTTTAGCATAATAGAAGGTTTCTAGTCTGAACTAGAAACCTTCTTTATGCTTTTTGGAGGGGGAAAAGTATCTTATTTTATTAAGCCAAGTTCTGTGAGAAGATCAGTATATTTTTTATCTTCGGCATCAATAAATTTCTTGAGATCTTCTCCTGCTAAGAATTTAGGGGTTAAGAAGTTCTTTTGCCAGTAGTCATTTTTGAACTCTTCAGATTCAACAACCTGCTTAATTACATTTGCGTAGAATTCTACAGCTTCCTTAGGCATATCGGGAGGACCGGCAATACCACGGAATTGTTGGAAAACTACATTCTTATGTCCTAACTCAACAAAGGTCGGTACATCCTTTAACTCGCCGCCCAATCTTTGTGTAGACCAGGTAGCTAATGGAATTACTTCGCCTGCTTTAAACTGACCAAGGAATTCGTTAGGGTTGAAGATACCTGCATCAAGGTGTCCGCCTAGCAGGGCTGTCATAACATCACCGGAACCATTAAAGGAAACATACTTCAGTTTAGCACCTGTATACTTGTTCATTAAACCATAAGACATATGGTCCTCGTTAGCTGTTCCGGAACCACCTATGGAAATTGTGTCGGGCTTTTCTTTTGCTTTTGCAATAAATTCATCTAAATTTGCGAAACTTCCTTTTTTAACAACTAAAAGGTATTCATCCAGCGCCATATTAGCAATTAAGGTAAGTTTATCTGGTGTTACTTCAGCTTTAGCAGCCCTAGCACTGGCTACCTGGCCGGAAACAAATGTCATAATAGTATGGGTGTCACCTTTTTTAGCGTAGGTGTAGTTATTACCCACTGCACCGGACCCGCCTGGCTTGTTTACAACCATCAATGGTTGGGAAGACCAACCTTTTTTCTGGATAATATCTGCTGTAATACGGGCATAAATATCACTACCGCCGCCGGCACTGTATGGAACTACAAATTCAATTGGCTTTTCAGGCTTAAAACCTTTGGGAGCCTCTGCTTCCTTTTTCGGAGCTTCTTGTTTCTGTCCACAACCTACTGTCACAAGGCTTAAAGCTAGAATAAGTATTAATCCAATTAATAAACCTTTTTTCACTTTTACACACCCCTTTTTTTAGTTAAATCTTAAAATTCATAAAAACAAAAATTAAATAATCCCCCCCTCAAAAAATAACTATTTACCTTCAGCTACAATTGTCTTTATTAATTTTGCAGCACGGTCAGTATTAAAGATTCCGCACATGCAAGGTTTAAATAATTCTTCAGCAGCTTCTTCTGCAGTTTTACGTCCTTTTTTCACTTCATCAATCATTTCTTGAATGAAGTTGACTGCGATCATAGCATGACCGCACATGGTAGTTATCTCTAAAATGTGCTGGGGTGGAAGTTTTTCGGTTTTTCCCCATCTGCCAAGGGATTGGTTGACAGTGTGCACCTGCAGACCAGCATGGGAGCAGCACTCACGGACATGATCCCCTAAGCCGGAAAGTACTACTGACAGACCTAAGTCTGCTTCTTTTAAGTCCTTCATCATTTGGATTACTGCTTCTTTGTTATTGAAAACAGCCTGAATAACAGCTCTGTCTTCAACATTTTCCAAGATTTTATCTACTCCGCCTTGGTGATACTCATTTCCTAAGCGGGCATCACCGATTTTTACGGGGTTATTTTTTAAAGCTATTTCAAAGAAACGGCGCAGCTTTGGTCCGGAACCAACGTGGTTGATGTCTTTACTGGGCATACAGAGAAATACGTAATCGCCGTCTAAATTATCTACAGTTCCAACTCTATGCAGTGTATGTGTCATGTTATTATCCTCCTCTAATCAAATTTGTAAGCTGGTTTGCCTAAACCAAGATTGTGTTTGCCATTTGGTGAAATCCATAAGCCCATGTCCTCTACCACTTTTACATGGGGAATTGTGCCATCGGTATTTGCCTTGGAGGCAATACACCAGCTAAATACTGTATCTATTTCTTTTGAAGTTTCTTTAATTATTTCTAACATTTTGGGTGCTTTTTCAGCTTCAATAGCAAACTCAATAATCGCTGAGAGACATTTTTCGTTTAATAATTCTTCTTTAAACTTGCCCGTTTTTTTATCAGCCATCATACTGGTGATGGGGTTATCTTTCTCAAACTCTACCCCTTCCTTAACTACAGCCATGGCCATTTTTTCTACATCAGCTAAAGTAGTGACAACGCCAGGGCGACCAAATTCTAAGGCAATTCCAATAAAACCTGGCTTAAAGCGACCTGTTACCTCATTTGTCTTCATTTCTTCAGTACCACGACCGGAAATGCCTGATTCGGGAGCTATTGTTAAAACGTCACTCATTAAATGACGGACTGTACGAGGATATACTAGCTCTTGCTGGTAAATAGAATCTGTTGGACAGATATTCCATCTCTTACATACACCACATTCCACGCAGTCATCTAAATTAATTTGAATCCCTTCAGCATCTTCCTTGATGGCAGATACTGGACATCTGTTTACACAAAGACCACAATCGATACAAGTTTCTTTGTTAATCAGCATCTTGTCTTAACTCCTCTCTTGAAATGAATTAATTATTTTTTATATTGCAACTAAATTAAAGATTCGACATTTCTCATGCAGCGCCTATTAAATTGCTTTAATTAGCTACTTGATTTCATTTTTTTCATAATATTTAAAACATTTAATTAAGAATGAAAAAAATACCCTTGCCTGATGCAAGGGTATTTATACTAAATCATATTTACCTTTCAACCAACAAGGCAACTCCCTGACCGCCCCCTATACAAAGGGTAGCCAAACCTTTTTGGGCCTCCCTTTTTGCCATTTCATGCAGCAGGGTAACTAATATTCTGGCACCGCTGGCTCCTATGGGATGTCCTAAGGCAATAGCCCCACCATTAACATTAGTAATAGCAGGATTAAGACCCAGATCTTTCATGACTGCCAGTGATTGAACAGCAAAGGCCTCATTAGCCTCAACCAGTTCCAGATCGGCAATCTGCCAGCCTGTCCTCGCTAAAGCTTTATGGGTAGCAGTGACTGGACCAATACCCATTACTTCGGGTTCAACCCCCGATGAGCCATAACCTGCTATCCTGGCTAAAGGCTTAACCCCTAACTCTTTGGCCTTTTCCGCCGTAGTAATTACTAAAGCAGCTGCACCATCATTTATGCCCGAGGCATTGGCAGCAGTAACGGTACCATCCTTTTTAAAGGCTGGTTTCAGTTTTGCCAATCCCTCAACTGTCACCCCTGCCCTGGGGAACTCATCTGCCTTAAATTCAATAGTTTCCCTTTTGCCGGAGATTTGTACCGGGACTATTTCCTCCGCAAAACGGTTTTCCCGGATGGCTTTTTCAGCTTTGTTCTGACTGGCTGCTGCAAACTCATCCTGCTCCTGCCGGGAAATACCCCACCTTTCAGCAATGTTTTCTGCTGTAATACCCATATGGTAATCGGAGAAGGCGCACCACAGACCGTCTTTAATCATAGAGTCCACTAACTCTCCATTACCCATCCGATAACCAAAACGGGCTTTAGGGAGAAGGTGTGGTGCCTGGGACATATTCTCTGTACCGCCGGCAACAATTATTTCACTATCTCCTAAAGCCACAGCCTGAGCAGCCATCATTACTGACTTCAGCCCGGAGCCGCATACTTTATTAATAGTCAATGCAGGTACATTAACCGGCAAACCTGCTTCGATAGCAGCTTGCCGAGCAACATTCTGCCCTAAACCTGCTTGCAGTACACAACCCATAATTACTTCGTCCACTTTGTCAGCAGAAACATTAGCCCTTTGCAAAGCCTCTTTAATTACTATGCTTCCTAATTGTACAGCGGAAACATTGGCTAAGGAACCTCCCATGGTGCCAATTGCAGTTCTTACAGCACTAAGGATTACTACTTCTTTCATCATTTTCCCCCCTCTTTCCACTATCATACTATCACACTCTCACACTTAACTTACTATTCACTCGCCTTTTAGTACGCAAAAAATCCCTTTCCTGTTTTGCGCCCTAAAAAACCTGCCCTTACCATTTTCTTTAAAAGCGGGCAAGGCCGGTATTTGTCATCCCCTGTTTCCATATGGAGAGTTTCCATGATTGACAAGCAGACATCCAGCCCTACCAAATCCCCTAAAGCTAATGGTCCGATAGGATGGTTGGCACCCAGCTTCATCCCTGCATCTATATCCTCTGCTGAAGCAATACCTTCCATGAGAATAAATGCTGCTTCATTAATCATTGGTACCAGTATACGGTTTACTACAAAGCCAGGGGCTTCCTCTACTGTAACCGGTGTTTTATCCAGGGAAAGGGTAAATTCCTTGATGAAGCTGTATGTTTCATCATTTGTTCCCGCTCCCTTGATAACTTCTACCAGCTTCATGATAGGGGCAGGGTTAAAGAAATGCATGCCGATAAACTTTTCCGGTCTTTTAGTTGCCGCCGCTAATTCACTTATGCTCAAGGCAGAAGTATTGGTGGCAAAAATGGTATTTGGCGGGCATATCTCATCCAACTGCTGCCACAAGGTTTTTTTGGGCTCCATATATTCTACGATAGCCTCAATAATTAATTCAGCATTCTGCGCAGCTGACAGTTCGGTAGTCCCCTTTATTAGTGACATTACCTGCTGTCTTTCATCTTCCGTCATCTTTCCCTTTTCAACCTTACGGCTCAGGTTTTTACCAATGGTTTTTATGCCTTTGGTGACGAATTCATCACTTATGTCCCTCAGAAATACCTCATGACCAGCTTCGGCAATTACCTGGGCAATCCCTGACCCCATTGTTCCTGCACCACAAATCATAACCTTCATAAAAACATCTCCCCCTTTAGTTGGATATGTGTGGCTGTTTATCCATAGCGAAACTCCACGCCGAAAGTCCCTTGGGGATAATTCCAATCTAAGGTCTTAGTGCCTGCACATATTACCCTGCAGGTTCCGCACTCCAGACAACCTGCAAAATCAAAACTAATGCTGCCGTCCTCTTTAATGGAATACAATCCCGCCGGACAGGCTATAACACACTTTTTAATTGCTTCCATGCTCAAGGTGTCTTTTTGTATTACAATATGGGGATTACCTTCATCTATATTAAATTTATTGACACCAAGTTTTTCTTCAACCCCCATGGGCTTCATAGGGCTCTTACCCCCTTCCAGCTGTCTTTCAGTATATTAAGGACTCCTACCCTTTGTGTGCGGCTTAATACTTTTTTCAGCAAGGGCTTGCTTTGTTTTCCGTCAATTACATACATATCTTTAAGCACATCTACTGCCAACTGGGGATATTGCCTGAACAACCTATGGTTTTCCATAAATTCCGGGAATTTGTGATACTGTTTTAAATCCTTGAGGACAAAACTATCCTCTAGCAGGTTTTTATATGTAGCTAATGTTACTTTAGAAAAGTCAGCTTTGGCTTTAGCTGCAAGAACTGCCTGGGCTGCCGCTTCTGCGGAGGCTATAGCTAAATCCATACCCCTTACCGTATAACCAACGTTAATTACCAAACCTGCTGCATCACCTATTACCAGCACATTGTCGCCATAAAGCTGCGGCACCATACCTAACCCGGCTTCAGGAACTAGGTGCCCCGAATACTCAACAAGCTTGCCTCCCTTAATGAGGGGCTTTATTGCAGGATGTTTTTTAAATTCTTCCAGCATTTCTGGGACTGTATGGGATGAGCCTGTTAAATCAGCCAATGTTAGCACTAGACCCAGGGAGATGCTATTTTTATTGGTATATAAAAATCCTCCCCCTACACGCCCTTTGGTGCATGCTCCCACAAAAAGCCTTGCTGCCCCTTCGCCTTCATTTAAATTAAACCTATCTTCGATAACAGAGGCAGGCAATTCAATTATTTCCTTTACCCCTACCGCCACTTGATTTGGTTTAAGCTCTGATTTCAAACCTGCCTTTTGGGCTAATAATGAATTTACACCATCGGCTAGGATAACCACATCAGCTTCCATCTCATCTTCACCGGCAATAACCCCAGCTATCCTGCCGTCCCGGATTAACAAATCATCTACCCTGACACCGGGAGCGAGAACAGCACCGGCTTCTTCAGCCTTAGCAGCCAGCCACTGATCAAAATCTGCCCTTAATACTGTATAGGAATCCTTTTGTTCTTCACCTAGCAAGGGCGACTGGAAATCTAAAGAAACTGCACTATCCTCAGTCAGCATGGTAACAGTTTCCTTAACTACTTTCCGCTCAAGGGGTGCCTCAGTGCTAAACCCGGGGATAATTTTCTCCAGACTATGGCTGTATAGTCTACCCCCGGTCATGTTTTTACTGCCGGGAAAATCTCCCCTTTCTATTATCAGAACCTCCAGGCCGGCATTTGCCAGGATATAGCCTGCTGTACTGCCGGCCGGACCAGCACCTACTATTATTACATCAAATTTTTCCTCAGACATATAGTCACCCCTTAGCTGCCTTGCGCTTCTTGTGCCGCTTTAGTTATAGCAGGCAGTACTTCTTTTAGGTCGCCTACAATATAGTAATCGGCAACTTGGAATATGGGAGCATTCTCGTTTTTATCCACAGCCACTATGGTTTTAGCGTCCCTGATGCCATAAACGTGCTGCACCTGACCTGAGATACCGGCAGCTACATAAACACTGGGTTTTATTACCTGCCCGGATATTCCGATGTATCGCTCCTCGGGCAGCCAGTGCAAATCTTCTGCTATGGGACGGGAACAGGCAACTACACCCTTTAAACTTTCCGCCAGTTCCTCCGCAATAATAATTTCCCTCTGCTCTGCAAAACCCCTACCAACACCCACTACTATTTTAGCTTCTTTAATATTTACCTTTTCCTCGGGTTTAGGTCTTCTTTCTACAACCTTAACCTTAACCTCTGCGGGAACTTCTAATTTTGCTACGCTGCCCTGCCTATTGGTATCTG
The DNA here is from genome assembly GCA_049323895.1 of Bacillota bacterium. GTDB lineage: Bacteria > Bacillota > Peptococcia > Peptococcales > BICA1-8 > JBMOKT01. The sequence continues at coordinate 10,146 of JBMOKT010000033.1, forward strand.
GGGTATCCCATTTGCTAAATGTCTTGGCTGCTACAGTAGCTACCACAGGGAATTGGGTACACTCTAAGGTCTTCTCTGCCAAACCGCCATAAATAATTCTCTTCATTACAATTTTGCCTGCCGAATACTCAAAATTCTTGCATTCTGTTACACAGGCTGCATCCAATTTGGCGGCAACCTGAGCAGCCAGGTCTTTCCCCCTGCGGGTAGCCCCTACCATGATTAGCTCCGGCTGAATTGTTGCTGCTTCTTTGCATATTTCAGGGACATAAGCTTCCCAAACAGTACCTTCAGGCAATGTCATCAATTTAACTGTGTCGGCCCCATAGCTTACTGCTTCCTGACCGATTTCCTCGTCACCTAAAACAAAAACTGCAATTTTTTCATCACCGGCAGCCAGCTCTCTGGCCTTAGCCAGCATTTCATAGGCAGTTTCAGCTATTTCAGAAATAATCATTATTTTGCTCATTTCCATCCCCCCTAAGCTAAAGAACCATCAGCTTTTAGCTGTTTTAGTAGTTTGGCTGCTGCCTCCTGGACAGAGAGACCATCTGCATTTACATGGATATTCTTTCTGATCATCACTGTACCTGCAACATTTAGGGTATTCAGCTTGGACCGGCAGTCTTCCTGGCTTAAGCTGATATGTGCTAATTCTATTTTCTCCGTTGGTTTTTTCTTGGCAGCTAAGATTTGCTTGAGGCTGGGAATTCTAGGCTTGTTTATATCCGGCAGGACAGTTATTACCGCAGGACCTTCTACTTCAACAACTTCAACTCCGTCCTCCAGCTTCCTTTCGGCTTTTATCCCCTGCTCATTCAACTCAAATTTATTAACAAAGGTTATAGATGAATAATTTAACAAAGCCGCCAGTCTTGGACCCACTTGCTGTGCGTAATCATCACTGGATCCCTCGCCGCAGATAACCAAATCCACATTACCTATTTTATTAATTACTCCTGCAAGTACCTTGGCTGTAACAGCACTGTCAGCTGCAGCCAGACACTCATCCTCTACAAAGCTGATGCTTTCCGGTCCCCGGGATAATACATCCTTGAGAGAGGCTTCAACCTTGGACCCACAGGTTACACCAATATACTGGCAGCCTTTTTCTTCATTCAGTACTGCACCTGCTTCAATGGCGTTGCGGTCATATTCGCTGATTTTATACTTAGCCCGCTCCATATTCAGCTTTCTGTCTGTTCCTTCAATTCTGATATCTGCTTCATCTGCCACCCATTTATAACAGGCAACTATTTTTTTCATAGTGAGCCTCCTTATCTTAATAAATTACCTGCGATAACCATCCTCATTACTTCGGATGTACCTTCATATATCTCAGTAATTTTTGCATCTCGCATAAAGCGCTCCACAGGGTAATTTGTGGTATAACCATGACCTCCATGAATTTGCACAGCCTTGATACTGGCCTCCATAGCTGTTTCAGATGCATAAAGCTTAGCCATAGCAGCCTCTGCGGAGAATGGTATTTTGTTTTCATACAACCAGGCTGCATGATACACAAGGTGACGGGCACATTGGACTTTGGTTGCCATATCGGCCAGCATCCACTGGATTGCCTGTAATGAAGCAATGGGTTTTCCAAACTGTACTCTTTCCTTAGAGTATTTTACCGACTCATCTAAGCAAGCTTGAGCAATACCCAGGGCTTGGGCACCCACTCCAACCCTGCCCACATCAAGGCTTTGCATGGCAATTTTAAAGCCTTGACCTTCCTGACCTATTAGGTTTTCTTTGGGAACTTTGCAGTCTTTAAATATAATTTCCGTGGTACTGGAGCCTTTGATTCCCAGCTTATCTTCACTTTGACCTACTATAAAGCCCGGGAAGTCCTTGTCAACAATGAAAGCGGAGATACCTTTTGTACCCTTGCTCTTGTCAGTCATTGCCATAACAATATAGGTATCGGCATAGCCCCCGTTAGTTATGAAGCACTTGGAGCCGTTTAAGATGTAATAATCTCCATCCAATACTGCAGTTGTTTGCTGGGAAGCGGCATCGGTTCCTGCCCCCGGTTCAGTCAAACAGAATGCCCCTAATTTTTCTCCGCTGGCTAGAGGAACTAAATATTTTTGTTTTTGCTCTTCTGTTCCAAATTTAAGGATGGGGAAACAGCAAAGGGAAGTATGGGTTGCTACAATAATTCCTGTTGATGCACATGCCCTGGACAGCTCTTCAATTACTATCATGTAAGATACTGCATCCGCCCCGCTTCCTCCGTATTCTTCAGGAATTACCACACCCATCAGGCTTAAGTCCTTGAGCTTTGCCATGGTCTCCACCGGGAAACGGTGATTTTTATCTATCTCGGCAGCAATTGGCTTTACTTCAGTTTCGGCGAACTCGCGAACCATCTGTTTAATTAATTCCTGCTCTTCAGTTAATTGAAAATTCATTGGTTAACCCTCCTTTTATAAGTGGCTAGTTGTTAGTGGCTAGTATAACTAAGGTTAAGGTAAGCTTACGGGAAAATCTGCATGACAGGTAAAGGTTAAGGACAAGAGACATTGCATCTGCTATGGGGTTTTAATTTTGGGATGCATCAATAAATTAGAAAGGGGACACACCTCTCTTCAGATGTTTCCTTTGGGATCAGAGGAATATCCCCAACTAATGTCAATCATCGGATGCATCATGCAGAGTAACCTTTGAGCAGATGCATCCAAGAATGTTCCCTAAATCTAATACTTTACCTTTACCTGACGGAAAAAATCACTTTAAAGCTTACCTTTACCTAAAATTCTGTATCTACAGAATTTAATTATTCCACTCCCGCTATCTTCTTCGCTAATTCCTTCTTCTGTTCCATATTTGCCTGGCGGGCAATCATAATTTTCATGGCTTGAGGGGGACCTGCCCCATGCATGGACTCGGTTCTATAGGCAACTGCGCCTGCACCGACTGTTAAGTTCTCCACTAAACGCAGCATTCTCAAACGGCATTCGGTAGAAATCCCGTTAATACCCCTATATAGTTTTTTCATATATTCACCCACTACAGGATGCTCAAAGTCCTTAGCTGAGGGCATGGTGACCAGCAATCCTCCGGCAATATCCTCAGCAATACGGGCTATCTCATAGGGATGTCTGGTTACGTTTAATTTACATACATTGGCCAGTAAGGAATCAACAAAGTATGTGCCTGAGGGAGTAACTTTGCCTTCTGTTGAGCATGCCAGTCCGCAGGCGTGCATAGTTTCATTGAGATGAATCATTTCTACCAGCTTATCCTTGATATGGGAAGCACTCTCTACCCCATGATATTCAGCCAAATTGGCAGCAGCACCGATTAAGACATCGGTTACCCCGCACTTACATCCGCCGTAGCTCTGACGGTGATAGGAAGCAAACCTTTCTACCAATTGTCCTGAATATTTATATTCCTTGTACATGAAAACCCGGTTCCAGGGAACAAATACATTCTCAAAAATTACCAGGCACTCCTGTCCGCCATAATTTATATTGCCTACATCGAAGGTTCCCTCCAGTTTTCTGGTATCAGAGGGCTGACGACCAAGGATATAAGTTATTCCTTCCGTATCACTAGGTACTGCAAAGGATACAGCAAAATCGGCATCTTCTGCCTTCATAGCCATTGTCGGCATGACAATAATTTCATGGGAGTTTAAGGCACCTGTCTGATGACATTTAGCACCCCGTACAATAATCCCATCATCCTTTTCTTCTACTATATGGACAAATACATCTTTTTCTTCTTGCTGGTGAGGTCTTTTACCCCGGTCACCTTTCGGGTCGGTCATGGCCCCGTCGCATACCAGGTCATTTTCCTGAACATAAATAAGGAAATCGTTAAATCTTTTATTATATTGGGTACCTAAATCCTGATCCATTTCATAGGTTGTAATGGACAATGCATTAATGGCGTCCATGCCTACGCAGCGCTGGAAACAGGTTGCAGTTTTTTGTCCTAAAAGCCTTTGCATCTTAACCTTGTTTACTAAATCCTCATTGCTCCGGTGGGTATGGGTAAATCTGTTTACCCGTTTACCGGTTAGATTGGATACTACTGTTACCAAGTCTTGGTGCTGTGGGTCAGCGGCGGCTTCATATGTTGCTGCAACAGCATTCAGGGAGGGTTTTACCAAGGGATGATCGGCAGGATTATCTACCTTTTCACCAAGAATGTAGGCATTAAATTTCAGCTTCTTTATACTTTCTATATATTCCTGGGCTGTTTTCATTAACTTCACTCAACCTCCTTCATTGTATAAGTGACTAGTGACTGGCATTTTAAGGTAAAGTAAAAATTGGCATCTGCTTGAGGGTTAGATCCTGGGATGCATCACATGAATGCTAAATCAGGCTGACGCATCTACTCACAGGTCTAGCTTAAGGGATGCATCAATATAACTTGGCAATCATCGGATGCATCATGCAGTATTGCTTGTTAGCAGATGCATCCCTAAATGTTCACTTTCATCAGATGCCTACCCAAACCTCTACCTGACGTGCTGTATAGCCTAAGAGCTTACCTCAGCATACGCAGCCTTCGGCTGCATATGCTGTTACCATCTTATATCCTTCCTCATATGCCTGTAGGTTCTGTTCCAGCACCTTCTTAGGTAACAACTCAGCTATTATCCTTTGCAGTTCTAGTTTATCAAAGAAAGGTTCTACAGCCGCTAAGGCTCCCAGCATAATAACATTTGTCATCATTAATGACCCCATTTCAGTAGCCTTCTTACTGGCATCGATGACATAGCCTTGTGGGCAGCGGGAACGGAGGTGATTTAGTATTTCTTCCTCTGTAGGATACTGGTCCATACCCATATTGCATAAGATTGTTGGTACTGGATAGTTATTAATGATGAACTTACCTTTGGGACTTAAAAATTGAATATTCCTTACGGCTTCAATAGGCTCAAAACCCATTAAAATATCAGCCTTTCCCTGGGGTACCAAAGGTGAATATATTTTTTTATCAGATATTCTCATATGGGATACGACAGAGCCTCCCCTTTGGGCCGCACCGATAGTTTCCGTGCCAAAAACCTCTAAACCTTTATTCATTGCGTAGTTGGCAAGGGCTACGGAAGCGAGCAAATTACCCTGACCACCAACCCCCGCGACTATGATATCCAGCTTCATACTATCGCTCCTCTCTTACATACGTCTGCACACATTCCACACATTACACAGGTTGCTTTATCTATTGAAACCTTGCCGTCTTTATAACGGAGTGAAGGACAGCCGAAGTCATTTATACAAATCTTACAGCCGTTGCAACGCTCAGCATCAACATCCACAGCCCGTGGTGTAAAGAACTGCTGTTCACTCTTAGTATTACGCAGGAAACATGGCGCCTTAGCTATCACCACAGAAACTCCTTCTTCTTTAATTGCTTCTTCCAGGGCTTGTTTTGTTTCAGCTATGTTATATGGATTAACAGTTCTTACTGTTGCTCCAACAGCTTTGCAAATGGCTTCTATGCTAATTTTAGCTGCGTCTTTATCCCTCAAATCTACCCCGGAACCGGCATGGGGCTGGAAGCCGGTCATGGCTGTTGTTCCGTTTTCACCAATAACAACAGTAATATTTGCACCGTTATATGAAGCACTTACCAAGCCTGGCAGACCCATGTGGAAGAAGGTGGAGTCACCAATCATAGCAACTGTTGGGCGACCTAAACCTGTGCTGGCAAGACCGGCTGCCATGGGGATAGATGCACCCATGCAATATATAGTGGACTGAAGTTCAATGGGCGGGAAACTTCCTGCGTCATGGCAGCCTATGTCACCGGTAACAATACCTTTATATTTTCTGGTAACTTCCTTCATGGCATTTAATAGACTTCTATGGCTGCATCCTACACACTGGGTACGGGTTCTGATAGGCATCTTAGGTCTGGCAAAGGGTTTCAAATCTTCAGGTAATTCTATAATTTCTAATTTACTTATTGCATCCATTACTATTTGGGTATTTAATTCACCCTCAGCTGGCAAGAAATTATCCCTGCCTAAAACCTCAACCTTTAAACCTTCCTCATAGCATATTTCTTTAATTAATTTAGCTGCCACCGGTTCGATTTCCTCTACAACAACTACCCTGTCAACCTTGCCAAGAAACTCACGTATTTTTTGAGGGGGTAGGGGAAGTGTTCCTAGTTTTAAAATAGGTAAATTAATATCCAAAATTTCAAAAGCTTCTTTTATGTAAGTGTAGCCAATGCCACACCCAATAAATCCGGTTGTACCCTGTCCTTCTTCTATCCAGTTAAAAGGACTTTTTTCGGAAATTGCCTTATACTCTTCCTGCTTGGCGTTGAGAAGTTCATGACGCCACAAGGGGCGCATTTTACCGCCAGCCTTGGGTTCACTAACAGCACTCATAACAAACCTAGAGCGGTCAGGTTCAAAGCTGGGCTCTCTGTCAGGAGCGGTGCTCTCGCCATCTTCAATGATTGCCCTGGCATGACAGACCCGCATTACAGGACGAAGTACATATGCTGAACCAGTTTCCTCGGATAAATCAAAAGCCATTTTCATCATTGCTTTGGCTTCCTCAGGCGAAGCAGGGTCAAGAATTGGCAAGTGACCATAGGTATGAAGTAAAATCCTTGTATCTTCTTCATTCTGGGATGAATTAGCCCCTGGGTCATCAGCAGATACTAGGACATATGCACCTTTTACACCTGTAAAGGCAAAGTGCATAATCATATCTGTAGCAACATTGGTACCATTATGCTTCATTACAGCCAGGGTACGCATATTGGCAAGGGAGGAACCCATTGCCACCTCAGTTGCAACCTTCTCATTACTGGACCATTCTACATATAAATCAGGTCTTTCTTTGGCAATTACTTCTAGAATTTCTGTGGCAGGTGTACCGGGGTAACCCGTAACAACCTTTACACCAGCCTCGATTGCGCCATGGGCCATGGCATCGTCGCCCATTATAAACTTACGCTTTTGCACCATTGCAGCCTCCTTAAAATGTATTATTCATGAAAAGTCTTTTAGGACTTCATTTATGGATTTGAACCTTTCTCTGGAAACCTGGACCATCATTCCCACATCAGTGGAGTACATCAAATATTGCACACCTTTCTGTGCCCATTTTAGGGCATCCTCAGGCTTGGTAATAAAGGTCCCTACCCATTTACCTTTTTTGCGGCAGAGCTCTATAACATCCTCCATTACCTTTATAACCTTGGGATGGTCGGTTTGACCGGGTACACCCAAGGACTGGGATAAATCCCATGGTCCTAAAAAAAGCACATCCAGCCCCGGGGCATCCAGCAGCTGCTCAGCATTTTTGGCAGCTAATTCTCCTTCAATATGAACAACAGTCAGCACCTCTTGATTGGAGGTAGGAATATGAACATCAGGCTCTATAGAGCGGTAGCCCGAAGCTCTCACAAAACTGCACAGACCCCTGTTGCCTTCAGGGAAGTATCTGGCTGCCCTGGTTACTATTTCAGCCTGTTCCCCTGTCTCCACCTGGGGAATTTGTACACCTTCGGCACCGGCATCAAGGGCCCGCATTATGTAGGAAGACCTTGGTTCAGCTACCCTCACTAAACCTGTAATGCCAGCCCCCCGTGCTGCCCTCAGCAAATGCTCTACTTGGGGGATTTCAAAGCCACCGTGCTCCATATCGATAACTACAAAATCCCATCCCGTATGTCCTAATATTTCCACAGCAGCAGGTCCCATGCGACCAAAGGTTCCAAGACAAACCTTGCCTGCTTTAAGTTTACTTTTCAGTAAGTTTTCCTTCACGATAATTCCCTTCTCTCTAGAAATAGTATAAGGTTAGTAGCTACAGTACTACCTAAATAATCTATCAGTGTTACGTTGACACGATGTCACGATGTCACGTCAGGAAACCTCAACATTCATGTCCGCACGTTCTAGATTTTGGGCTTGCGGAACGACACAGAGGTCGCTCCCTACGAATTATCCATTTTTTCTACACTATAATTTACCTTGACATCTAATCTAGCGTTAGCGGAATCTTTAATGGTAATTAATAATCTAGCACAGCGTAATACTTCTTTTTCTTTACCTTTACCTGTCATGCAGTATAGCTCTTTAGCTTACCTGACCTGTTAAATAACCTCATAGCCTACCTAAAAGTTAATAGTCTACCGACTATTAACTTTTACAGCGACATTGACAATCTAGAAATTCCGAACTCCCTGTGTCCCATAATCTCGGCTTTTGACATCTGTCCATTGATAACATTTACTAAATATTGGAAAAGCTTTTCTTCCACATCAGTCAGCTTTTCCTTGCCCTCAATAATGGTTCCGGCATTAATATCAATGTCATCCTCCATCATGGCCCAGGTTTTGGGATTGCCTGTAATTTTAATTACCGGGGCAATGGGATGACCCGTAGGAGTACCCTGTCCGGTAGTAAAGACAGCTACTTGAGCTCCCCCGGCCATCATTCCTACTAAAGATTCTACGTCGTGTCCGGGAGTGTCCATTATTACCAAGCCTTTTTTATTAGGCCGCTGGGCATATTCCAGTATTTCATAGACAGTGCTGTGTCCAGCTTTGTGTATGGCACCCAGGGATTTTTCTTCAAGGGTAGTCAACCCGCCGGCAATATTGCCCGGCGAGGGGTTCCCCCCGCGGAAATCTACACCCATAGATAAATACCTTTCTTCAACCCTCTTAATAAGGTTCAAAATGTCCTGTCCTAATTCTGGAGTAGCTGCCCGGCGAGCAACCAGATGCTCGGCTCCAATTATCTCGGGAGTTTCAGAGAGGATAACAGTACCACCTAATTTTGCGATGCGGTCGGAGACTCCCCCTGTAACAGGATTTGCTGCAATACCCGAAGTCGTATCAGACCCACCGCATTCGGTGGCAAAAATCAAATGTTCCCAGCCAAATGGTTCCTTTTTCATATTTCCTAAAAGAGCAGTCATCTGGGTTGCTTTTTTAACGCCTTCCTGCACAGCCTTCATTGTACCTCCGGCTTTCTGAATAGAGACATAATCAACAATTTTGCCCGATTTAGCTATGGATTGGGCTAAATCTACAGCAGGTATTCCCTCACAGCCAAGTCCTAAAACAAGAACAGCAGCCACATTGGGGTTTGTAGCAGTTCCTTCCAAGGTCCTATAAACCATATCCTTATCGGCACCAATTTGGGCACAGCCGTGCTGGTGAGTAATGGCTACTGCGCCAGGTACACTGGCAGCAATCAACTCTGAAGCCCTATTGGCACATACCACAGACGATAATACTAATAGATGGTTTCTAATCCCCACTCGACCATCAGGACGCCAAAATCCTTGCAATTCTTTCATTAAATTACCCCCTTTTATCTCCCCGGCCCCTTGCGCCTTCAACATTATGAACATGGACATGACAGCCGACCTTTATTTCAGTCACAGCAATACCTATCGGTTCACCATATTTTATAACTTCAGCACCGGCCGGAATTTTAGAAATTGCTGCTTTATGACCAAAGGGTATGGGATCTATAACTGTTATTTCCTGGCCATTATCATCTTTCACAGTTTCATTTGCCGAGATATCTCTAACTGCAGTGGCTACATTATCATTAGGGTTCATTACTGCTAAGCTAATCTCCAAAACATTTCACCTTCCTTAATAATTAATAGAATAGCCTAATCGTTGGGAAATTGCTGCCGCAGCTGACAGTAAATCCTTTATCAAGACTTCTTTTTTTTCGGCAGTCTGCCAGGTAGTTAAACCTGAAAGGCTCACAGCAGCTACCACCTCCCCTTTGTGGTTAAAAACCGGTGCAGCATGACAGGTAATATCGGGTTCATGTTCTTCATCATCAACGGCATAGCCAACCTCTTGAACCTTCATAATTTCCTGCAGGAGCAGTTCCTTGTCCACTAAGGTTTTTACTGTATTTTTTGTGAGGTTAACCCTGTTAAGTACAGCTTTTATCTCATCAGGTTCCTTATAAGCCAGCAGTACCTTGCCTAAAGATGTACAATGGAGGGGAATTGCCTTGCCTTTCCATGAATTTAACCTTATGGGACTGGCAGGCTCAACCTTTTCAATATAAACGCCAAAATCACCCTCAAGGACACCAAGGTTGCATATAAAACCGGTCTTATAGGCTAACTCCTCCATTGCAGGCAGTGCTTCTTTGGTAAGGTCTGTCCCCTCCACCGAAACCATTCCCAGTTCATAGAGCTTTAACCCTAAATTGAAACCTCCCGTGGCATCTTTACGGATATATCCTCGCTTTTCTAATGTCTGCAAAATTCCGTAGGTGCTGCTTTTAGGCAACCCTAAGCTCTGATGGATTTGCGTTAGAGAAGAAGGATTGTTGTTTTTCAAATACTCCAAAATATCCAGGGTTTTTTCCAGAGCCGGTACTTGATATTTTTTTTGCGTGACCATCTTTTTCACCACATTCTGTCGTATTTCAGTCCACTTTTCTCTTCATCATCAGGGTTTTAACACCCTCCTGGCATACTGTTCCATCCTGCTTGACAATTTGAAGTTCAAATTTCACAACACCTCTGTCAGGTTTTGAACTGCTTGCCTTTTTGTCCGCTATTTTTACCTTGACATGAATCGTGTCACCAAAAAAAATAGGTGCTTTAAACTGCCAGGAATCAACACTTAAAAAAGCAATGGCAGTCCCTTCCAGAATGCCCAGCCTAAAGATAAGTCCGTGGGATACAGCAAGGCCTAGTAGTCCATGGACTATTGGCTGACCAAAAGGTGTAGCCTTTCCGAACTCTTGACTTGTATGCAGCTCATTATAGTCCCCACTCATTGCTGCAAACATTACTACATCAGTTTCGGTCATAGTCCTGGTGGGAGTAATAAACTCTTCGCCAATTACGAATTCATCAAAATATTTGCCACCCATAATTAAACCTCCCCTCGGTTCAGTATGCAGAACCTTTGTTTATTATACTGTAAATATTCTAACTAAGCGGGGTTTTTCCTTTAATTTTTTATTAATTTCATTTATTTAAATTAATTACAAGAAGTGTATACAGTATACTTTATTATCTTAGTTTTGCATGCTAAAATTAAGAAAAAAAGTAAGGAGGACTACCATGAAGTACCAGGCAGAACCTTTTAAGATTAAGATGGTAGAACCATTAAGGATTATTTCCCGGGAAGAAAGGGAAAAGGCCCTTGTAGAAGCAGGCTATAACCCCTTTTTATTAAGAGCTGAAGATGTATACATAGACCTTTTAACAGACAGCGGCACTGGAGCAATGAGTGACTATCAATGGGCCGGTATGATGCAGGGCGACGAATCCTATGCCGGCAGCAGGAATTACTTTCACCTTAAGGAAACAGTTAAGGAAATCTTTAATTATGATTACACCATTCCTACCCACCAGGGACGGGGAGCAGAGCAGGTTTTATTTCCCCTTCTGATTAGACAGGGGCAATATGTCCTGGGCAATATGCATTTTGATACAACAAAAGCCCATATTGAGCTTGCAGGAGGCCGGGCCGTAAACTTTGTAACCGAAAAGGCCTTTGATACTACTACTCCTTATCCTTTTAAAGGTGATTTTGATTTAGCCAAGCTGGAAAACTTTATTAATGAAAAATGGACTGAAAATATAGCCTTTATTTTAATCACTATCACCTGCAATAGTGCCGGAGGTCAGCCCGTTTCCTTGGATAATATGCAAAAAGTTAAACAAATAGCCGATAAATTTGGAATCAGGGTATTTATAGATGCCGCCCGCTTTGCCGAAAATGCCTATTTCATTAAGCAAAGAGAATCCAAATTCAAAGATAAAACAATTAAAGAAATTATTGCGGAACAGTTCGCCTGTGCAGAAGGTTTTACCATGAGTGCTAAGAAAGATGCCTTAGTTAACATCGGTGGACTACTATCCTTTAAGGAGGATGAAGAGCTGTTTAAACAGGCCCAGTCAATGGTTGTTCCCTGGGAAGGATTCCCTACCTATGGGGGATTGGCAGGCAGGGATATGGAAGCATTGGCAAGAGGATTAAAAGAAGGTATTAATGAAGATTATTTAGCATATCGTATCGGTCAAGTAGCATATTTAGGCCAGCGCCTGGTAGATGCAGGTATTCCTATTCAAACACCTACTGGCGGACATGCAGTATTTATTGATGCTAAGAAGTTCCTGCCCCATATTCCAGGGCATCAGTTCCCTGCCCAATCATTGGCAAATGAGCTTTACCTGGAAGCGGGAGTCAGAGGGGTAGAGATTGGTTCTTTCCTTTTAGGCAGAGATCCGGAAACAGGAGAACAGTTGGAATCACCATTAGAGTTATTAAGGCTTACCATTCCAAGAAGGGTTTACACTTATGCCCATATGGACGTTGTAGCTGATGCTTTAATAGAGATATATAAACGCAGAGATCAGTTGCGGGGTATGGAATTTACCTATGAGCCTAAAATACTCCGCCATTTTACAGCAAAATTGAAGCCGGTAGAAAAGAACTGAGCAATTTGCTCAGTTCTTTTAGTGTAATACTTTTTGGTTAAAAAATCTGGTCAGTGGGCGAGTGAGCGAGCAGCCAGTTAAACAAGGCAAAGAGTATGTCGTCTAAAGGGTTTCATTTTGGGTCGGCATTACGGCTAAAGGGATATACTAAGTGGCGGCATGTCTACCCTTTCATTACGAATGAGCTTAACTTGTATAGTCACATTGCCAGGTCGGAGATCGCTTCGTGCCTCACGATAACAATTTTATTTTTCCATTAGCTATTGACCATTGACTATCAGCCCCCCATATAAAAGGTCTGCTTTTTAGCAGACCTTTTATATGGGGGGGTATCAATTAACCTTGAACAATTAATTTATCTCTTTCCAAAATATGCTTATCAATCCATTTAACCACAAAATCCAATATTTCCATTATATGCTGATCCTGGTTTTCATCCAGCTCTTCCAGATTAATATCGTTTATTTTGGCAATAAAGTCATCGTGTTCCATTTTGTGAGAGAAAATCTTTTTGTAGCCTTCCTGCATCATATAAGCCTCTTCAGACTTAAAATGAAAGACTGTATAATCCTTTAATTCTTCCAATATTTCTACAACTTTGTCATACTTATCAATGTAAAGGTCGTTCTTTAACAATTCATAAACATTATTAGCTATTTCAAAGAGTTTTTGATGTTGTTCATCAATAAGGTCCACTCCGATTCTATATTCCTCTTTCCACTTGATCATTTTTCTACTCCTTTCACCAATTATCCTTTCCTTACTTTATTCCTGCTGCCCGAAATTTTCCCTGTTATTTAATTGAAAATTTTTTTACCGTTTTTACATATTTTTCTCCAGGGTTGAAGTAAGTTCTTCCCATTTTTCATATAATGCTGGGAGTTCTTGCTCCAATTCCTTATATTTAGCCACCCTTGCTTTACTTGTCTCCTCATCTTGATATGTTTCAGGGCAAGCAAGCTGTGAACTAATTTCTTCAAGATTGATTTCTGTTTGCTGTATTTTTTGTTCTAGTAAAGCAATCTCTTCCCTTAGCTTAGCCTTATTTATTTTATTTTTCCCTGCCTCTTTGGCTGAGGTTTTAGAAATTGGCTTTTCCAAAGACTCTTTTTGTCTAGCCAATTCTTCCTTCTTTTCCTTATAGTAAGAATAGTTACCCAGGTAATTGTACAGTTTATTATTTTCCAATTCCAATGTCCGATCTGTTATGCTGTCCAGTAAGAATCTATCATGAGAAACTATAAGCATGGTACCATTGAATTCTTCTAAAAATTCCTCCACAATCTCTCTTGAAGGAATATCCAAATGATTGGTAGGCTCGTCAAGTATTAAAAAATTAGGCTTTTGTAAGATAGTTTTCAGAAGGGACAGCCTACCCCTCTCCCCTCCACTTAAGTCAGAAACCTGTTTGTATACGTCATCCCCTCGGAATAATATCTGGGCCAATTTTGCTCTTGCCTCATTTTCAGTAAAATTGAAATTATAGATTAGTTCATCCATAATTCGATAGCCTTGATTTAGGTTTTTATGTTCCTGATCAAAGTAGCCTATCTTAACCCTGGCACCCAAATTTACCTCGCCAGCTATGACCTGCAGCTCCCCTGTCAGGATTTTTAAGATACTTGACTTACCGGTGCCATTTTCACCGATTAAGGCAACTTTTTCCCCATGGTAAATTGTAAAGCTCAGCTCTGTAAATAGGCTGCGTTCATTAAAAGACATGCATAGATTATTGACCCTTAAGACAATATCACCTGTAGTACCGCTGTTTACATAGTTAAGCTTTATTCTTTCTTCGCCTTTTACATTCTCCAACCGTTCCAGCCGCTGTAATTGGCTGGCCCTTCCCCTTGCCTGTTTGGATTTAATGCCCGCCTTATAACGTAAAATATATTCCTCGATTTTCGCAATCTCTTTTTGCTGTTTATCATATGCCCTGGCTTGAGCCAACTCCCGCTCTTTTTTTAGAACAAGATATTTTGTATAATCACCCGGATATAACTCCAGCCTATGATTATCTAATTCCAGTATACTGCTTACAATACTATTTAAGAAATAGCGGTCGTGGGAGATGAAGAAAACTGCCCCTTTGTAGCCTTTCAAATACCATTCCAACCATTCCACAGCTTTAAGATCCAGATGGTTAGTCGGTTCATCTAAAAGCAATAAATCCGGTTCTTTCACCAAAAGCCGGGCTAATCCTGCCCTGGTTTTCTCCCCACCGCTAAAGTTACGGACCTCCCGCAGCAAGTCTCCATCACTAAAACCCAAACCTTTGATTACTTTCCTGGTTTGCGCTTCACAGCCAAAACCATTTGCCAGCTCATATTCCTGAGTTAATGAACTATAACGTTCCATTAATTTATCTAATTGTGTCCCTGATTTGTCAGCCATTTCCCTTTCTAATTGACGCAGTTTATCCCTCATTTTAAAAATTTCCACGAAACCTTCTAATACAAAGTCCATTAAATTAATATCATCTGCAAAGTTATGTATTTGTTCTAAATATCCGATAGTATAGTTATTGCTAAAGGTAATTTCACCTGCATCCAGTTGCTCTGCCCCTGTCAAACAACGAAAAAGAGTTGTTTTTCCTGCACCGTTGGGACCGACTAAACCCACCTTTTCCCCTTCCTTTATGGCAAAACTTACTCCAGAAAAAATAGTCTCAACTCCATATGCTTTGCTTAAATCTTTTGCTTGTATAATAAACATGGTACACCCCGTTCTTAAAGGTTAAGGTTAAGGAAAAAACATGGCATCTGCTTAAGGGTTAAATTTTGGGATGCATCACAAATTAGAAAGGGGACACACCTCTCTTAGATGTTTCCTTTGGGGTCAGAGGAATCTCCCCAACTAATAATTCAAGTTGACGCATCTGTTCAAGAGTCTAGCTTAAAGGATGCATCGAGAAAAATGACAATCATCGGATGCATCATGCAGTATTTACCCGTAAGGAGATGCATCATGCAGAATATCCTGCTAGCAGATGCATCCCTTAAACTTTTCATTCATCTTTTATAGCTTAACAAAGAAAAGGAATAAAAAAAAGACCTGCTTTAATCAGGCCTAAGGGAGGTATATGAATTTGTATTAATGTATACCCCAGGGGGGTAGTATCAATTTATCATATCATCTTTTTGTTGTCAATCTATATATTATAATAAACTAATGTAATTCTTAAAAAAATAATGGAAAAGTTATTTTTCCATTAAAGATTTTTAGGACTCATGAAACAAAGTGCCCTTATTTAAAAAAACGGGCATAAATGGAAAGTTCACTTATTACGGTATTTAGCTTATCAATTTGTTCCTGTACCGCATTCAAACTGTCTTCCTGTTTCTGGGTACTAGATGATATTTCCTGGGTAGCCGCTGTGATTTCCTCAGTCACCGAAACCACTTCTTCAATTTTATTTAAGAAGGTCTTTTGTTCTTTTTCAATGGTTTCAATACTGCTGCGCAAACTATTAATATTAACTACAACCTGATTCACCTTAGACTCCATTGCTTTGAAGAAGGTACTGGTTTCACCTATTTTATTATTTTGACCATCCAAAATATTTATTGTGGCATTTACCGAGGTAATAGTCTCATCCATTTCATTACCCATTCCCGTCACTATCTCTTTTATTTCAGTTACTGATTTAGCTGTTTCTTCCGATAATTTTCTTATTTCTTCAGCAACGACAGCAAACCCCCTGCCATGCTCCCCCGCCCTTGCTGCCTCGATGCTTGCATTTAAGGCCAGAAGATTAGTTTGATCAGCAATATTATTTATAGTTAAAACAATAGAGTTAATAGCACTGGATTTATTTTTTAAGGCATTTATTTTTTCAACAGTATGGTCTGCATGCTTTTTAGTCTCTCCTGCATAATTCAAAAGATTATTTATTGATGCTGCCACCTGGACGTTATCCTTGCTGGTTTCCGAACAAAATGCTGTAATATCTTGGGAATTAGCATTAAGATTATTAACTATTGTGCTTAAATTATTTGCAAAAATCTGCATATCTTCTGCGGCTTTAACTTGATTAGTTGTCATCAGGGAGGCTTCCTGCATGGAACTATTTATTTCCTTAGTGGCTTTTAAAGTTTGCTGGGAGCTTTCATTAAGAACCTGATTAACATTTTCCAGCTGTCCCGAGGATTCTTTTATTTGTTCCAACACACCGCCGGTAATAGCCAGAATATTATCCAAAAGCCTTGCCATATTGCCAATTTCACCTTTTGCAGATGTTTCGTATACTTCACATTTACGGCATTTACCAAGCTTTTCCACAATTGACCCTTGAATTTGCCCCTCACATTTAGTTCCTGGAATTTCCCAGCACCTGAGATTTTCATTCTCATATGCTATGCAGTCTTTTATATTGCATTTTTTAGCAAACCAGCACTTTACTAAATTTTTATTATTACTCCGTGTTTTAATGTTACCCTGTTCAACTTCTTCTAAGGTACAGGTCATTTGTTTTATAGGATGAAAGAGAAATTTGTATAAATAGAAGTTATAAACCGCTACAAAAAATACTCCCAATAAACATGCAATCCGCATCCATAACAGATCAGTAGTAACACCAAGTATGGCTAAACCCGTTACGGCCAAGCCGCTTGTTCCTACTAAAAAAAATAGGTTCATGTTTTTTCTAATCCATTTCAGCATCTGAAAATCCTCCCAACCAAATACTTTGAAACCATTTTTTTCTATTATTCGACATAGTACTTGGCATTCCTTCGTGTAGTATAACTATTTTTTATAACTATCAAAAAAGTATTCTTTAAATCCAGTGGGGCATTGGGGGTAGAACCCCTGTTATTTAAACCTTAAAGTATAAGTTTATATTTTAAGTTTAATTCTTAAATTTCTTAAATTTTTAAATGATTTTGTGCAATAATTAAAAATAATTGATAAATAAATATGTGCATTTTAAGAATAACTTAAAATGCATGGCTGAGAGGAGAGACTTGAATGCAATATCGGGTGCTAGGCAAAACAGGAATTAAAGTTTCCGTAGTTGGATTTGGTGCTTTACCGGTTCAGCGTATAGATGAAATAACAGCGGTGGAAGTATTACATAAGGCATTTGATCTAGGGATGAACTTTTTAGATACGGGATTTAGATATTCTGATAGTGAGTATAAGGTCGGTTTAGCTCTCAAAGGTCGTAGAGAAGGAATTACCGTTGCAACTAAATCACCGTCTAGAGACAGAAAAGGTATGACTGAACATATTCAAATTAGTCTTAAACGGCTAGGGACAGATTACATAGACCTCTACCAATTACATAATGTAAAGGATATGGAAAATCTTGATAAGGTACTGGCACCAGGTGGTGCTCTAGAAGCCTTAAAAGATGCCCAAAAGGGAGGTCTAGTTAAACATATAGGTATTTCCAGCCACAGAAAAGAGACTTTATTTTTGGCCATGAGTCAGGGTTTTGTTGATACTATTCAAGTTCCCTTTAATGCTGTAGAATGTGAAGATATTGAGGAATTACTTGACTTAGCAGAAGAGACAAATACGGGTGTTATTGTAATGAAGCCTTTAGGGGGCGGTGCTTTTAGTAATCCCACCGCAGCTCTTAAATATATCCTTAAGCATAGGGTCAGTATTGTCATTCCGGGAATGGACTCTATTGAACAAGTCATGCTCAATGCCAAGGTAGGTACAATAGATCCCACCCTAACAGAGGAAGAACAGAAGAGTCTTGATGAAGATATTGCCAAGTTGGGGGCAGGATTTTGCCGTAGGTGTGAATATTGTCTGCCATGCCCCATGGAGATTAATATTCCTCAAATTTTTATTTGGGAAAGTTATGTTGACCGATATAACTTACCGGACTTCGCCCGCATGCGCTACCAAAGCAGTTCAAAATCGGTGGATAATTGTATAGACTGCGGTCAATGTGAGTCTAGATGTCCTTATGATTTACCCATCAGGAAAATGTTAGCTAGAGCCGGCGAGAAGCTTTCAAAAAAATAGTAAGTCTGATAAAAGGGTTACCTAAGGGTAACCCTTTTTTATAAAACACCAACCATAATTAAATGATTGGTGTCTGAGATTTTTATTTTTCTACTGTCTAATTGACAGGGATCATATCATTTTACAAAGGGCAGTCCTTTTATAAACTTCTCCTTTTTAAAGGGAACTAAATCATATCCTCCAACTTTTTTCATATAAGCTGCACACCTTTTGCAAAACAAGTTCCCATCGGTGTCAACATGGCTTATTTCTATATCTTCATTATTTACAAAACATCGGTTGCACTTTAAAATGTATTTTTCTTCCATATAGCAACTCCCTTGCTAGCCGCATTTATGAAATGAACAGCCGGGATTGGTGCATCCCCGGCAGCCTTCCTGATAAAATAGTTTACTTCCGCAATCAGGGCAGGTATTGATGCCATCCCCAGGTTTAGAATTAGCCTTTTCTCGTTTCATTCCTTCCTCAAAGGATATTAAAAGCTGCTCCGAATGTACTTTTATTCCTTGGGCTTTGTTTTGTATGTATAATTCTAAGGCTTGTCCGATGGCAGCAGGACAGGACAGTACATCTATCCCCTCCCGTCTGATACACGCCGAGCATTGGATCCGGCGCAGCCTTCTGGTAACCTCATCTATAGCTACCCCGCAGCGCAGCAGCAAGGTAACAAGGGTTGCAATGGCGTTAGTTTGGGCCTGACATCCCCCTTGCCCTATGCTGTTGCAAAATACTTCGAAAGGTTCGCCATTACCGTTTACGGTAACATAAAATTTTGAACATGCAGATTCATACCCCGAGCTTATACCCGCCATTATTTTGGGTCGTTTTCTCGGGCGTATTTCCAGTCCTTCTTCAATAGAAATAACTGTTTCTGCTTTTTCCTCCGCAAGGCTTTTGCCCTTATTTAAAACCTGAACCTCCCTTGAACCGTCTCGATAGACTGTTAATCCTTTACAATTTAATTCATAAGCTAATAAATATGCTTTAGCTATTTCCTCTTCAACTGCCCCATAGGAGAAATTGATTGTTTTAGAAACAGCGTTATCACAGTATTCTTGAAAAGCTGCCTGCATCTTTATATGCCAGTCTGCCTCTATTTCCCCGGAAGTAACAAAAAGTCGCTGTACATCTTCAGGAATCTGTTCAATACCTATCACTGTTCCGGCATCTAGTATTTTCAGCGGCAGATCTTCACTCCAAAAACCCCTGGCTTTGGCCATTTCTTCAAACAGTGGATTGGCCTCGACAAACTCTGTGTCTGCCCGGTTGGATTTATATACTACTCCGAATAATGGTTCAATGCCGCTGGATGTGTTGGCAATCATGGATATGCTTCCAGTCGGTGCTATTGTAGTAACAGTTGCATTGCGTATTGGTTTTTCCTTCCTAAGTTGATAAGAGGACCCTATGAAATTGGGAAATGGTCCTCTGGACTTGGTCAATTCCCTACTAGCCTTTTTGGCTCTCTGGTCAATAAACTTCATGACCTCATTGGCCTTCTCTACTGCCTCTTGACTATTGTATGGTATACCCAAAAGAATAAGGGCATTTGCCCATCCCATTACCCCTAAACCAACCTTACGGTTTCCTTTAGTCATCTCCTCAATCTGTGGTATGGGGTATTTGTTGGCGTCTATAACATTATCAAGAAAATGAATGCTTTTCTCTACCACACTACCTAAAAGCTCATAATCAAACTGCCCTTCTGCTACAAATTTCTCCAAATTCAAGCTGCCCAAATTACAGCTTTCAAAAGGCAGCAGCGGTTGTTCACCACACGGGTTGGTGCTTTCTATGGTACCTATATGGGGTGTGGGGTTGTCCTGGTTAATTTTATCAATGAAGACAACCCCTGGTTCACCATTTTTCCAAGCCTGGTAAACAATTTTTTGAAAAACCTCAGCGGCCGAAAGTTCGCCTGCCGGACTCCCGTCCTTAGGATTGTATAGCTGATAGTTTCTCTTTTCTTTAAGTGCCATCATAAACTCATCGGTAATGGCTACTGAGATATTAAAATTATTAAGTTTCCCTTCTGTATCTTTACAGGTAATAAATTCCAAAATATCAGGATGGTCAATCCTCATTATACCCATATTGGCTCCACGGCGTTTACCGCCTTGTTTGACCTCTTCGGTAGCGGAATTAAAGATATTCATAAATGAAATAGGTCCTGAGGCCTCACCGCCGGTGCTTGAGACATAGTCGTTCTTAGGTCTTAACCTGCTGAAGCTAAAACCCGTTCCCCCGCCGGATTTATGTACTAAGGCCGTCCACTTTAGACTGTCAAAAATACCTTCCATGTTGTCTTCTACAGGCAGGACAAAACAAGCTGAAAGCTGCTGCACTGATGTCCCGGCATTCATTAATGTAGGTGAGTTGGGATAAAAATAACCCTCTGCCATCAGGTTGTAAAAATCCAGAATAAGTCTTTCTACTTCTTCTTCAGTTTTTCCATATACCTTTTTGTCCACCAAAGCTATATCAGTTGCTACCCGTAACAGCATTTCCTGAAGATTTTCACAAACACTGCCCTTTTCATCCCTGCGTAAATATCTTTTTTCAATTACTTTCAGAGCATTGGGAGCAAATTTAGGTTGCTGGAAATATGAATTTTCTATTTTTCTCTCTTTTCTTGCAGGTTCCAACTTAATACCTCCACTTCTTCAACATAAATCTACATTACATATTTCCATAATTACGCAAAAAACCCTTCTAGATGTTGTATATTTTTTTTAATTACATTAGACCATCCACAATATGTAGTGATTTTAACAAAAAAACTAACAAGCTTAGTTTTTTGAGAACTTAAAGTTACTTACAGCAGCTATAGTGCTAAAGAAATAAACATTGTCCATTTTCAATTGTCAATTCTCAATTAAAAAAACTCAGCCGTTAGCTGAGTTTTTTTAAAGAGAGCACGTAATGATCTACCTTGGACTGATATGAATAACTTGATACCTAACTATAATCTTTCGACCATAATCAAGCACTTCATTACCCATACCAATCGGTCGTTCGACCATACAGAATACCTTTACAGCTATATGCAATCTCTCGACTGCATATAACCATTAGTCCAATCACACCCATGACCTGCGGCACTCTGTATGATCTTCGCTCGACCCCATACGATAAGTTGGGATCCTACCATAATCAAGATGTTTTTCAATTCGACTATGGCAGAACCTTTCCTAACCGTATAGAATCTGCCCTCCGGGTGCATACAAGCCAGAATTGACCTGCATGCAACCTTCGGCCGACCCATATATACCCCAGAGTTTAGGAGCATATATAAGTCTTGGCTCAACCATTACGTACCCTTCATTTATTATAATGTCCAGACTACTTATTAATTATTATGGTAATTTATGACATTTTTTTGATTAATTCCAATTCCTGTTTGGCTATTTTAGAAAGCATGACCATGTCTATACTATACACAATATACTTAAATCCCTGGGCTATCCTTTTTTGGGCATCTTCCACACTATTGACAAAATAGCCTGCAATCAGCCCTTCATCTAGAATTGTATTCAAGCATTGCTGAATCACCTGTTCAAACTTGGGATTAGTAAACTGCCCGGGAATACCCATGGATTGGGAGAGGTCATAGGGTCCTAAGAATATGACGTCTATACCTGGAACCTTGACTATTTCCTGCAGATTTTCCACACCCTTAATATTTTCAATATGAGGAACCAGCAATGTTTGCTCATTTGCCATTAATTGATAATCATCAAGTCTGTATGTACCGTAACCTGCAGATCGAGGCAAAGCAGTACCTCTTTCTCCCAAGGGTGAATATTTTGCAGACCGGACCATTTTTTCAGCATCCTGTTTATTATTTATCTGGGGAACATGAAGTCCATAAGCCCCTACATCTAAGGTCCGCAGAATTAGGGCTGGTGTATTTTCAGTTACTCTGACTAAAGGAATTGTACCCCTAAGCTCTACAGCACGAATTAAATTTGTTATAGATTCAACACCCATGGAACCGTGTTCCATGTCAATAAAAACAAACTCAAAGCCTGCCAGGGATAAAACCTCCGCCACATCGGGTGAATTAACGGAAAGGATGGAACCTACTACTACTTCACCCGCCTGCAGCTTTTTCTTAATTTTATTATTCATCTTTGCCCTCCAAAGCCGGAATTTAAATTGCGCCAACAGGTTTTAACTAAATCATTTTATTTCCCTCTACTTCTATATCCTTAAATAAAAGAAAATCCCGCAAACGCAAATAGAGTTTATCATCTTTTGCCTCTATCCCTCGCTGGACATAAACTTGCAATCCATCTTCCAGCTTATATAAAAAATAGTTCCTTGTCTCATCAGGCTCACCTAATTTAGCAACAGGCACATACATGTTTCCACAGCACATTCGGGTTTTAAAATTATTAACAACAATTTTTTTCTTATCCTGGCTCAATAGGTATTCTTTTAATTTATGGTCAAGAATAACTTCCATATACAGAACCTCCCACAGACTTTTATACAATTATAACACTTCACATTAAACTTGTAATAATTTTCATGCTTGGAAGGAAAAAAATAAAGTAATAGCAAATATTACTGGAAGTGGCTAGTTGTTAGTGGCTGGTGGCTAGGTGCAATAGTGGTTTTTGCTTTACCTGTCCCATAATCTAACCTGGAAGCTTACCTAAGCCTTAATTTTATCGGGGGTGTAATTATGAAAGTTCAATTAGTAACTGACAGTGCATCTGATATTCCAAAGGAATTTGTTGAGAAATATAATATTGAAATTGTGCCCTTAATTATAACTTTTGGCGATTGTTCTTATATTGACCAAGTGGAATTGGATACAAACACTTTCTATAAGAAAATGTCGGTGACAAAAGAACTCCCTAAAACTTCACAACCCACCCCCCATTCCTTTGTCGAAGCATTTAAGCGGGCCCGCCAAAGAGGACCTGTCCTTTGCATAACCCTCTCCTCAAGCCTGAGCGGGACCTACCAAAGTGCATTATTAGCCAAAGAAATGGTGGACTTTGAGGTTGAAGTTATAGACTCTTTGAATGTAAGTATTGGCATCGGTATGCAGGTAATTAAAGCCTGCCGTTTAGCTGAAGAAGGAACCTCTATTGGGGAAATAAAAAAAGAAATCTTAACATACCGGGATGGAATGTCAACATTTCTCACATTGAACAATCTAGAAAACATAGTCAAGGGGGGGAGGCTCTCACCCTGGGAAGGTGGTATTGGACAGCTCCTAAATATAAAACCGGTAATGCGGGTTCTCACAGACGGCACTATCAGTCCCGCTGAAAAGGTAAGGGGTCGCAAACGTGCATTAAGCAGGCTCCTACAACTGGTGGAGGAAACAAAAAAGGATGTTTCTAAATCAACCTTAGGCATAGGCTACTCTTCCTATGACAAAGATGAATTAAATTATTTCCTTAAGGAAATTAACAACAAGTTTAGCCCTCAGGAAATCATCCTGGCCCAGATTGGCCCCGTAATAGGCACCCACGGAGGCTTCGGCACCTTAGGGATTGTTATTTAAAAAGGTTTCTTTGTCTTTATTCCATAATAGCTCATGCTCAAATACCATTTTATAAGGGGGAATGGTACCTATCTGATTATTTTTGTCTACTTCTCTTTTATAAACAATTACTCTATCCCTGCCCCCTTGGATTCCTCTATCCTTTAAGAATTGCGGGTCAACAGGCCAAGTTTGCTCCCACTCCTGACCCTTTAAGGCATATAAACCGGCGTTCCATTCCGTCCAACCTTGAAAGGTAGTACTTCCGGCAAAAAAGATATAATCTTTATTAATGCCCTGGTAGACCTTAATTTCACCCTCATCACTTATAAAATGCTTAACCGAAGAAACCATTTTTCCCGTTTCTTTGTTAAACACAGCAGTATAGCCATTATAAAAACCCTCTGCATGAGCTAATTCTTCATAAGGTCTACCAATAACTGCCAAATACTCATTCCCCTCTCCGGAAAAATTACCGAAGATTATTTTCCCAATATAGTAAGTCTCCCCATATTCCTCTGATACCTTTACCCTAATAGTGCTGGAATCCACATAGGAAAACTCCTTACCTGCAAACATTTGCTCAAAAATGTCCCCGTATTCTTCTCCTTTTTTATTCTCTTCTAAATTAGTCTCAGTGCACCCTGTCAGTACAATTAGACAAACTAAAACAATTATCCAATAAAGCCGCCACTTCTTCATTTTTTTCCTCCTCAAGTAAACCAAAATAATCTTGTATTTATATCAATAGACGTAATATTTATTAACTTTGTTTTAATTAATTACGCAATATAACTTTACTTAATTTAGACTCGCCCTGTCTTTTTACATTTTTTTTATTTATAATAAAGCTGCACCGGAAAAAACTTTTATTGGGGATAACTAGATGGAATTAATAAAAAGAAATTTTTATTATATTTGGGGCGGGGTTTATTTACCCCCTAAGCTTCTAAATAATCCAGAAAAAAAAATTTTACACATTTCCGATACTCCAACCATTTTCTATGGCGCATTATTTAGAATGATAAAAAAGCTTAAGCCCCAATATATTATTCATACCGGGGATTTGGCCGATAATATCAAACTTGAACTTAAGCCCAATAAAAAAAATGAGTATGCTCAAGCAGTTTTTTCACTTCTAAATATCCTGGAAAATTCTCCAGCAGAAAAAATATTTATCACCTTGGGAAATCACGATAATTTTAGTATTGCTTCCCAAATGGCAAATAGAAGTATAATTATAGAAAATACAGAGGTCATTTCCATTGAAGATACTTCCTTTAAAATTAGCCATTATGCTGAAAATATAATGGACTCTACTTGCCAATTCAACCTCTTTGGTCATGATATTATTTATAATAACTATAAAAAGCCGGGCAGTATTTTCCTCAATGGAATCAAAAACATCAATGTCATTACACTAGATAAAAAAGAAATTTTTTATTTGCCTTATCCCTTAGGGACAAACGACAGCCGTCTTGGTAAATTTAAAATAGGTATATAAATCCGGAGGAATATTGCCATGTTATCCTTAATAAGAAGTGGTACAAAAATCCTAATAATGGAGACCAGAAACATCCCCCAATTGCAGAAATATATTGAACAGCGTTTTTCTGTTAAAGAATGCTCCCCCGATGAAGCATTTGAAAAATCAACAGAAGAATTTACTATCCTTTTTCTGGTTGATAAAGACAAAGAAATTATTCATATCAACGATATAAAAATGGCTTATTTAATTCAAGAGGAATCTGATGTAGTTTTGTGTATGGTGCATAATGACCTGAAATGCAACTTAGTAAGCCAAATGAGAATTGCTCCAAGAATCATAATAATGAGGGTTTTTGGAAATATTGAGAAAGTGATAAAAGAAGTTGCCAAGGACTACCAGGTTGCCGCGGGCACATTTTTCGAAAATTTTGACAACCACAACAATCAGGGCACAATTCTTGCCTTGACCGAACAGCCCCTTAATAAGATACTCGGTCTCAAAGATTTATATAAAACAACTTTGTTTATTGAAGAAAGCTATTCTAAGCTGCTAAAAAATCTTAGGATACATGGATTAAAGTACCTTAATGAGGGATTAGATAACAGGGATTGGTACGAATTAGAAATAAAAATATACGATAAATATGAAGCCTATATGCTCCATTATCAGCGATTGCTGAAAATTATTGAATACCTGGAATTGGGAATAATTTTGGGGGAATCCTGGGGTCAGGATTCAGCATTTGTTTTAATGTCCGTAGGTATTTATCGAATAAGATTTTTCACCTTTTATGAGCCCCTCTACATTAAAAAGATATTATTAGGCTTAGAATATCTAGATGACGGCACGAGGATAGTTGATTATGATGTATTTTATAAACGAAAAAAATTAAACTGGATCGATGTACGGGAAAGCAATTTAAAAGAAAAAAGAGAATTAAGCAAAAAATACAAAAAACTTATTTTTGAAAAACTGGATAACAATCAGGTCGGGGAAATTATTGAACTTGAAGGGCAAATCTTAGCTACCCGCTATTAACTAAAAGTACGCAAAACAACGAAATTGTACATTATCGATAACACTAACTATAAATTTTAAATGTTTCTGGGATTTTTGAGTTCACACATATATATTGCACTAGCAGAGTGAGTTATGATGAAAAGTTGTTTTGTTCGATAATTAGGGTTATGTACTTAGAGGTATTTTCTCATTTTTGTTGAAAATAGTAAATGTGGGGTAAAAAAGCATGGAGAAGATCTTGCAAGAAATATTATGGGAAATTAAAAAGCTCGGTGAAGATATGGATGTTGTAAAAGGTAGGCTTGATGAACAGGGTGACATATTAAAAGCCATAGAGCATAGGACAGAAGAACATTCAGCTCAACTATCTTCTCTTAGCGAAAATATGAACTATATAAAGGGTGATATTTCTAAGATAAACAGTAGATTAGATTATCAAGTGTCTGATATAGCCAAAACTAAAGAAGAAGTATCTATCCTAAAAGCTGTAAAATAAATTAAACAGGGGTAATAATTTAAGCGCAACTATTGCCACAGTATCACTAAAACGTTCATTAAGCGAAATCAACTCTCCTCCCCTTGGCAGTGAATTTTATCTAGTTGGTAGCAATTATATTACTTTCTTCATATTCTAATAGTAGTTTTTTTTGAGGAGAGCTTATGATGAAAGGTGATATAATTTATGTAGTACGGCTATTGGGAAAACAGGAACAAAAGCTGGTATCCCTCCATGTACAACAGTGTAAAGCAAGAATCTTTTGGCAGCAGTTTGAGGATGGCTTCCCATCCTATCGCCACTACGGCATTGATTGCGGCGATGGTACTGCTATCCATTTCAGAGGCGATAGGTTTTTAGTGCAAAGCACCGCTTGGATTCAAAGGACTTCTATGAAGGCTTTTACGGGTGATAATGAACTGTTCGTTGAAGATCGGGTGAATTTTGCCTTCTCGCGAGAAGAAATTGTACTAAGGGCTTTAAGTCAGGTAGGCAGTAACTTCGGGGGGTATAATTTCATATTTAACAACTGTGAACATTTTGCCTATTGGTGTGCAACAGGTAGGAGAATATCTAAACAGGTATTGTTAAGATAGGAAAAAGTCGCCTAAAGCGGCTTTTTCCCATCCATTCGTCATATCGTCTGTTCGTCTACTAGTCTACTGGTAAAAGACAAAAACTACCTGTGCAAAAACTGCAGGTCCGTCGATGTCACGGTAGCATATCCCGTAAAATTGGCATTCATCGTGACACGTCAAGAAAGCTAGACTTCCATGTTGACACGCCTTTTCGTCACAAGTCTACTATACAATCAACTATCAACTATCGGCTATTGACTAATTTACTAGCCACTAACAACTAGCCACTAACAACTTCTATCCTATAAACTCATCGGCATGATAAGAACTGCGCACTAAGGGAGCAGAGGCGACATATTTAAAGCCTAATTTTTCTCCTATCTCTTTATATTTCTGGAAAACTTCAGGATGAATATATTCTATGACCCGATGGTGCTCTTTGGAAGGTGCAAGATACTGACCTATGGTCAATAAATCGCATCCCACGACACGTAAATCCTCCATTACTATGGCGACCTCTTCTTCTTTTTCGCCCAATCCTACCATAATACCCGATTTTGTGTAAATATTATTATCAATCTTCTTTGCCTCTTTTAATAGTGCTAATGAGCGTCTATAATCAGCCTGGGGTCTAACTGTTGAATAAAGTCTAGCCACTGTTTCTATGTTATGGTTTAGAATTTGCGGACCAGCATCTACTACAGTTTTCAGTGCTTTAAAATCACCTTTAAAATCAGGTATAAGCACTTCTATCGTTATTTTTCCATCCATTTCTTTAATAGCCTCAATTACCCGGGCAAAATGCCCTGCTCCTCCGTCAGGCAAATCATCTCTAGTTACCGATGTTACAACTACATGCTTTAGCTGAAGTTTTTTCACAGCCTGAGCTACCCTATTGGGCTCATCTGAATCCACTGCCATCGTCGGACCCTTGGTTACGTTGCAAAAAGTACAGTTGCGCGTACATTGCCTTCCTAGAATCATAAAGGTAGCTGTCTTTCTGCCAAAACATTCTATAACATTTGGACAATTGGCTTCTTCACAAACCGTATGCAAAGCAAGACTATCCAACATCTTCTTAACTTCCGTCAGCTTAGCTGCATCCTTTAACCTAATTTTCAGCCAGTCCGGCTTCCGCTCTAGCATTTTTAATCTCTCCCTATTATTTCCTCTAAAATCTGTTTATCAATGATTTCCGGTTCAAAAGCAAATACCTTACAGAAATACTCGATTATTTCTTCATTAACCCTTTGTAAATCCTGTGGACAAGCAAATATTTTTTGCAATGATGTTATTCCCTTGTCTGTAATTCCGCATGGATTAATCCATTTGAAGTGGTTTAAATCGGTATTAACATTAAAAGCAAAGCCATGCATGCTTACCCATTTTTTAAAAGCGACCCCAATTGCTGTAATCTTTTCGTTATCTATCCATACTCCGGGATATTTAGATATTCTATTGGCGATAATTTGATATTCATTTCTTAATAGCTGTATAAATGTTTCTTCTATCTTAAAAAAGAATTTATTAATATCCCTTTCCTGGTTTTTGAGATTGATAATAGGATATCCTACAATCTGCCCCGGTCCATGATAGGTTATATCACCCCCACGGTTTACCTGGTAAACATTCACACCTTGCATTTCTAAAGCCTCCACAGGGACAATAATGTTAGCATGATTTGTCCTCAACCCCATTGTTAAAGTGGGAGGATGTTCTAAAAGCAGCATAATATCTTCAATTTTGTCTTCCTGTCTTAGCTTTAATAGTTTTTCCTGAATAGTTAAGGCTTCTTGATACTCAATCTTTCCTAATATACAAACTGATAATTTCATTGCATATTACCCCTGTTTTTAATTAGCATAATTTTTGTATAAATAAATTCTAACATAAGTACAAATAATGCAAAATGCTTTTAGCCGGGTATTTCCAAAAATTTCATTCACCTTTTATGCCGTAAAAACTTTTTGTCACCCTTTTGCCCTTTATGGCATATCATGAATTGCAATCTAAAAAAAAGGGTGATTTGTTATGAATACGCTTCCTGTAAAAAAAGAATGTTTAGATGCCGCCACTGAGAAATGCCCGTGTGAAGCGGCTATTACAAAGGACTGCCCCGTCTGCAGTGTGTTAAATTATGGTACCAATTGCGACTGCAGCCACTCGTGGCAAGGTGTTTGTATTTATCAAGACTATCTGCAAGCTGGTCCCATAGTTTCTCAAAAGGTTACAGAAAAAATAGAAATTGTACAAAAATTAATTTTAGACAATTGTGTTAAAATTATCTGCTATATACCCTGTGATATATTAAGCACCCTGCAACCCTTCCAAGGAGTAAAATTGTCCCTGGAAAGCAACAAAAAAAAATTAACCTTTAATGCTGTAACAGCTAAGATAGTTTACGAAAAAAATTTAGCTACCTTTGTAATTAATGACACAAATTATGAAATACCTTTAAAGTACAGTTTTATCTTAGACAAAGGCATGAATATATCTATTACAGCCTTCGACAGGGTACTCCCTGCACTGCCCTTGGAGGAGATGAAAAATGTACTTATAGCGGTTGATGGTTTTTGGTTGGGGCTTGTTAATCCAATCATTGAAGCTCTTAAAAATAACAATATAAAAATTACCCTGGCCGGTCCTTTTTCCCGTGTAACCCTTAATAAACTTAATTTAACTGAGGCTGATAAAGTAATATCCCATGAAGGAAATCCTGAATACCTTAAGGGGGATTATGATACGATAGTTTCCCTTAATACACCTAGTCTACAAAAAAGAATCGTTTCAACAATTTGGAAAGAAAAGATTGAGAAAAAATTAATTGCTGTAAATAACGATTTTCTTTAGAAGGAAAGCCCCTGTCAAATAACAGGGGCTCTAATTTTGAGCTTCCTGAGGCGGTTTAGTGGCCTGCTCTAAATAATAAATATTCCGGAATGCTTCTTCATTGCTATCGCCGCATAATTCATTGGAAGGTTTTAAGCTGGAACAAACACGGGGCCGTTCAGGTTTGCCAAACAAAAGGCATTTATTATCACTTGTCAGCTGGATACATCTCACCCCTGCAGGCTTACCGTGGGGCATGCCGGGAATACTGGATGAAATTGTCCAAACAATGCAGCATGCTCCACACCCCACTCTACATTCCATTCCTTCATCCTCCCTATCTAACAAAGTACTTATATTTACGCCAACAAATCAATATTACCCAGCTTACAATTCCCCAATAGAGGAAGTATTGAAAAAAGGTAAAAGGATAACTTATTATTTCCCTGGAAAAGGTTATATAATTAATCCATAAAACTGATGCCGACAGTATTATGTAATATAACATATAAGTTATTTTAGATATCTTGTTAAATGTTTTCCGTATTAAAAACTTATATAAAATTAAAAAGAACATCAAAAATAAAAAGGAATATAAAGGGCTGTCTGCCAGTCCTCCCCATGTTCCCGCTGAAGCTGTGAAATAAAGATATAAGTTCTCATTGGGCAGGCTGGAAAAATTCCCTTGCCAGGTGCTGGAACTCACTTTATTTAAGGGCAGTGAGCTATGTAAAAAATGCTGAAAAGGAATATTTAATGTAACATTAAGGTCTTTAAAACTGTTCCAGTTGGAAGCCGGTGCCAGTAGATAAATAAAACGATAAGTAGGGTTTAAGCCAATCCTTTTATTATAGGCAGGTCGTGCTTGGTAGTTAACCTCAAGCATATTTTCTCCTGGAACCAAGGATACACGAAATGTTTGTGCAAAAAGGTTATAAATTGGTATACTATTCCAATTCCAGTACTCTGCTGTTTCCTTTTTGCCTGTCCTGGTATTAATCCATTCAAATTTCACCTGAGCCTCCGGAGGGAGGCTGCCTGTTAATTCAACTCTTTCATCTAAAACAATTTCCTTGCCATTGATCTTTACCAGCCAATTCTCGGATTCTCCTTCCTGGGGGAAAGCTATTGGCAGTGTAATGATTTCCTGTGAATTATTCCGTAAATAATATTTTACAAAAATATCCATAGTAACCATTGGATTGTGAATAAAGCTGTATTTTTCTGCTCCCACATCCAGCCATAAATCTTCACTTATTACCTCAACCCTGGGCTCGTCTATAAACATAATATTGCCGTTAACTGTACCCGAGGTAACAAAGGGTCCTCCATTGGCCCATGTTGTTGGTGTTAAAATTAATATTAATAGGAAAACTAAAACTATTACAAAAGTTTTACCTTTGTCCATGGCCTATAGTCCTTTCCTAATATTACTCATTTAAATAAAAATCCTTTACCAATTAAGCTTAAGATAATTAATTCTAAATTTAGTATATCATAATAATTATTTTTACTAGTCACAAAATAGTAGCTACAGTGGCTACAGTGGCTACAGTGGCTACAGAAAATAACTACTGACTATCGGCTATCGACTATCGACCATTGGCCAATTTACTAGTCACTAGCCACTAACAACTAGCCACTGCTTTTACTAGTCACCAATCACTAATCACTATTCTAAGGACGGCAACTTGCATCCGTGTAATCCGCAGGACCCCGTGGTTACTAATTTAAAAGACCTCTACGCTTGTTTAGCGTGGAGGTCTTTTAAATTACTTCTTCTTTCTTTCAATAACAATGGCACAGTCTGGACAGACCAACTGGCACATACCGCAGCCGGTACAGCTTTCTGTATCTTTAGGAATTACCGTTGGTGTACCATATACACCTAATTCATTAGACCACTCCAGACACTTAACAGGACATTTTTCCATACATAGTCCGCACCCTTTGCACAATCCTGTAAAAAGGGTAAATTGTGCTTTGTCACATTCTTTCGCAACATATTTTAAGGCTGTACTCACCTCTTATCTCCTCCTTATTTACTATTGGTTAGCCTTTTTAACCAGTTCAATCCCTTTATCTATCGCCTTGAAGTTTAACTCCCGCAGCTTAGGATCTTGTTCGAATTTGTAGCCCAGCTTTTTCTCTATGGCTTCTTTGGCGCTCTCGGGGCTGATTACTTTGGTTGCTTCAATTACCGCACCCATGATTACAACATTGAAGA
>JBMOKT010000034.1:0-3290 GCA_049323895.1 Bacillota bacterium
CTCGAATAATTTGCTCTTTAAATTCTTTTGGATAACTTTTTCTTCGCATTTCATATCCCCTCCAGCTATATGTTTAAGTTTAACTCATTAAGGGATATGACTCAAATCTAGTTACGGGGCTATAGAGATAGTTTTTAAAACCGCTACAGCATTTATCGTAATCAATTGATGTGACTTGACCATATTCATTAATTTTAGTAGTTTCATATATTGCCCCAGTCGGGCATTTTTTGATGCATTTACCACAAGATGCACAAAAATCTGCAATCCATTTATGATTATCTATAAAGCTAATAAAATCGCTAAGGTTTTCAATGTCTGTATAAATAACAGCAGACCTATGGCAAGCTCCGTTCTCTGGAGTTATTAACATTCCATGACGTCCTATATAACCTAAGCCAGCATCCATACCCGCTTTACAGTAGTCTATGGAACCACCTAGAGAATGATTTGGTGATGCATTAAACCCCTTTTGACGTAAAAGTTCTGTTATTTCATTAGCAGCTACACCGGTTTCACCATATACACGCATAACTTCAATTTGACCTTCCATACTAGGAGCATACTTAAATTCATTCTTATCCATACGTATAGTAATAATAATAGCATTTTTGTAGGGGATCCCTTTCCCTTTAAAAACTCTATCAGAATCAACTTCAAGCCATCCATAGGAGTCTACTCCTAGTTTCTTCATTAGTTGATCCAGTTCAGCAAATTCCTCTTTTTGCATTACTCTTTTATCAGAAATTCGCCCTTTTTTTATCAATTTAATTGTCCTATACAAAGAAGGCATTGTTCTCTTTATTTTATTGAAATTCTTTAGAAGCTTTATTATATCTCTAAAAGAAAACCTTTTATCCTTAGGATAGAGCCGTTTTGTTGCTGATTTTTCACTTGAAACAATTGCGGCGTTATCTTTTAAGGCTTCATCCTGTGGTCTGACAATATCATTCAGATCCATTTTATATCCCTCCATATGGGATTTAGTAAATAACAATTTAGTGGTAGATAAAATCAATCTGTTTTAAGATTCCTCCTTCTCATAAATGCTTCTTTTATTTTATTATATTGTCCACCAGTAAACACACAACTGCTAATGCAGGTTGAACAACCATCTGAAAATGCCGGAGCACACTTTTCTAAATCTATATAAATTTTTGATCCATCTTCTAATACTTTAGGCTCTTCATAAATAGCACCACCGGGACATGCTTTAACACATCTGTTGCAGGTATTACAAAACTCTGCAATCCACATGTGTTCATTCTCTTTTGCTATTGGCAGATTATCGACATCAATAAAAACAGATGCCAGTCTTGCACAAGGTCCAAATTCCGGTGTTACCAAGATACCATTCTTTCCAATACACCCTAAGTTAGCATCTTGAGCTGTTGGTAATGTATTAATATCACCGCCAATAGCTGGACTTGGATGACAATTATAACCTCGCTCTCTTAAAAAGTCCGCTATTTTATTTACTGCGACACCTAGACTAGCATAAGTTCTAAATATCTCTTTACTACATTCAATGCTTGGATTAGTGTCAATCAGTTCTTTATTCATCTCCATAGTGAAAATTACTGCATTATCATATAAGATTTCAAAATCCTTGAAAATAAAATTTGGATTGACTTTTGTATAGCCTATACTAGATACTCCAAGTTCTTTAGCATATGCTTCCATTTCCCTTAGTGTTTTTTCATCCATAGTTTTCTTTCCCGTATGAGGATTTTTCCTTATATTCTTTGCACTTTCACGCATCCCTTTTAAAGATGTAGTAAAGTAATCTCTAAGTTGCCCGAAAGTTTTCAATTTTGCAGCAAGGCTGCCATATTGAGCAATTAACAGAGGTATTATTACTGCCCTCCTTGAATTAGGGCCACTTTTGATGGGCTGGTCCTTATCGGTAATCCAATGGGAAACACTAAGAAAGAATGGTGGTTTTCTCATCATTTTGTATAATTTCATTAATACTCCTCCAATCCTAAATATTAATAAATTAAATCTGCATGCAATTACTTACTTGCAATAAACTTAAAAAATTTATTTTAATAAATTATTAACTAATGTTTCTAAACATTTATTAAAGTCTGGAGCCGGATCAAATATTTGTAGAATATTTATATTTATAAATAACCCGAATATTGAGCACATGAAGTTAATTGAGAATACTTCAACCTCTTCTTTACTCATAAGATTATTACTAATAAAGTAATCACTAATTAAACCTTTAATTTTGTTAGGGAATTTATGCATTGGTAAGATTGAACCGTCTAACATTGCTTGGTTTCTTAGCTCAATTTGAATTAACGGTAAATTACTATGAAGAAGATTATATAGAGATTGGCCTAAATGCATTAAAAATTGTTTGGGTTGATTTTTAAAATCTTTAATATCTATATTTATATTTTGGTTATAGTTGAAATGTTCATATACCGCTTCAAATAGCCTCTGCTTAGATTGAAACTTTCTAAAAATAGTGACCTCGTTAACTCCAGCCTTTTTTGCTATTTCTTTTGTAGTAGTGGCATTATATCCATTTTGAGAAAACAAATCACGGGCTGCTTTTAATATTTCGATAGAAGTATCTACTTTATCCACATATCACACCTCCTTATGCAAGTATGCACTTACATTATACTTTGGTAGGTATTACTTGTAAATATTAATATTTCTTTTAGTCTATAACGTCTTTAAATTTGGCGTTGCTAAATTTACATGTTATGTATTAAATTAAGGATTAGGCGGGAGAAAAAAAGTTAATAAAACAAGAAGACTGGCGAACCCGACGGTGAATTGGCGGCTGCTTTAAGATACTTAAATCAGCGTTACACCATGCCCGCCAGCAAATCTAAAGCTTATTGACTGATATTGGTATTCAGACCAAAGGTGAGCCTATTGCAGACTTACATGAGGATATGGCTGCAGAACAAAAAGCCCGGGTTACCTATGAATGGCTAATTAACTTAAATGATGATCCATGTGTTAAAGATCCACTTCGTTTCTTTCGGGAAAGGGAAGTCGTCCACTTCCAGCGCTTTGGGGAAGCCTTGATGGATGTGCAGGAGTTTATGGATACTAAGAAGTTCTATTAGGGTGTAAAACTATTTAAAGCCGGAGCCAATCACTCTGGCTTACTTTGTTTAAGGGAGACAGGTGAAACGTCCGAGACCACTGAAAAAGATATCATAATAATTGGCAAATAGGGTATAGATTGTAGGAAAACAAAGAAAAACCCCCTAAAATCCGGTATAATAGAGTTGTTGAGACACTAATACCAGAGGGGGTTT
>JBMOKT010000035.1:0-3280 GCA_049323895.1 Bacillota bacterium
CTTTGCATATACTTCTGGCCTTTTGCTCTGATATTAAAAATTCCTCAGCCAATCTCTGCCAATCCCGGGCTTTAACCAGTTCATTTATTCTACTTACATATTCCTTGTGCCGTTGCACAGCAAAGGTCTTCCGCATTTTTTATATCTCTGCCTACTCTAATGCGGCCGCCATAGTCTTATCATCAGGCAGAGTATAAGCTTTTGTTTATTTTGTATATTTATTCTGCTATCTCTGACTTTAAAAAATGCCATCCCGCGGGATGGCATTTTTAATTTGATGTCTGGGTTTTGGATAAAACTTGCAATTTGGTAATTTTCGCTTCTGCCAAGACTTGGGGAATCTCTTTATTGCCGTAATCAAGGGTACTGTCAAAGGTTAAGGTTTCCCCTGGTTCCAATCTTTTTCCCAGGGAAAGTGAAATGAGCCTGGAATCAAAGGTCTTACCGTCACCCGTTAGGGTTACTTGCCCTTCGATGGCAGTGACCGGATATTCCGAGTTGTTTTTAACATTTCCGGTCACTCGAACCCAATTGGTCTCCTGACGGCAGACAAGGGATTCAATCTTTACTTTGCTGATCACATTATCAAGTTTAACAGACTGCTCCGCCGGCGGTTTTGACCACAGACTACACCCTTGCAAAAAAATCAATAAACCGACGATCCCCGTCCAAAAAATGGATTTTCTCACCCTATCTCCCCCCAATCCTATCATACCATAAATAGTTGATAATTGAATTTCGGCATTTCTTTTTCCGGTTCTACCGACCTTCCTAATAATCGGGCCAATAACTGTTTAACCCCGTTCTTATCTAATTCTTCATTAAATGTTGGGCATTGCGGAATCTGAATACATGATGGACACCCATCCTTGCATTGGCAGTTAAACACAATATCAGCACATTTTAGCAAAACATCATCCAGGGAATCAATTACCGATTCCGCAAGACCCACCATCATCGTATTTATCGTAAAGGTAAATCCTCCGGGTCTCCATGAATGTACCCAGGTCACTTCTATCGCACATCATGAGAAAAATAAGTAAAAGTCCTGTCATACGGATGGTTATTTAGTATTAGCAACGGCAAGCCGAGAATTGGTGAACGACACGGTCTGCTAACTCATTCTGTTTTGCGTCATTGAACTTATCTATTGTGCTTAAGTAACCAGTAATACGCCGCACTCTTTTTATGTTAGATTTCGCAGTGGTCTTTACCTCCAATTCTTTGGGTGATACTTCTACTATTTCGATGGTTGCAACCTCTTTTCCTTTGGCTGCAAGCCTTTCGGTTTCTTCCTTAACTATAGAGTCAACTACTTCCTTATTTACATTGCCAATTACGTTGATTTTCATGGCGTGGTCCCTCCTGTAACTGAATTTGTGGCTTTATTATAGACCACACAAGTTACAAAACAATTACAAAAATCAAAAATCAAGCCACGTATCACCGCCTCCAACCAGTTATTGCAAGGCGTTAAGGCCATTTTTCTTTATTTGGTGCTATCCCATTTTTGGTATTTTATGTGGTAGCACTTTTCGTTGTTCTAAAACCTCTCATCCCTTGTTATTTCTGGGTTGAAACGGTATCACTCACTTCGGGGACGGGTTGCGGCAGGCCCTAATGGACCGAAAATCTTCGGACTTTAGTCCGGGTAGTCGTCACAAGCTACCTATGCGGCAGTGTATCGAAAACTAAATGGAATGAGCATTGCTTTTTTTAGAAAAAATCGCCGACATTACAGTCGACGACCTGCAGAAACCCTATGCCAAAAGTAGTTCTTATTTATCTATAACCTCAAGATAAGCGTCTAAAAATTTGATTATAAATTGTTTGTGATCTTCCCCTAGAGAAATAATTTTTTCTATTCGCTCGTTTATTTCAATACTTATCTTAGATTCCCCCTCAACAAATAACACATGAGGGCTTATGTTAAAAGCTTTTGATATTTTATCAATAACATCAAAACCTGGATTTCTTTCTCCTCTTTCTAAATAACCCCAAAATGCCTCAGATATACCTACTAAGGCAGCAGCCTCCTTGCGTGTAAGATTATTATTCAATCGAATTGTTTTAAGGTTTTTTCCAAACTTTTTTGCTATACACACTAAAAATGCCCCCAAAACACACAGTTAATTTTTTGTTGATAATTACAACATATTGTTGTATAATGCAAATTATAACAAGGGCAAACTGATCGAAAGGTCGGGACGCAAAGCCATGGGTCTAAGGCACAATGCTATGATCGCCAGGCTGCGGAGGAATTAAAAATTCCCCTCCGGTGCTTTCCACGTTAGGAGGATGTTTTTTGTTCCTTACTATTAAAAGAATACTTTGTAAGATGCCAAAAAT
The DNA here is from genome assembly GCA_049323895.1 of Bacillota bacterium. Lineage (GTDB taxonomy): Bacteria > Bacillota > Peptococcia > Peptococcales > BICA1-8 > JBMOKT01. The sequence goes on from JBMOKT010000035.1 coordinate 2,350, forward strand.
TTAACATTTCATTCTAAAAGAGTAGCCATATTAGGATATATTCTGTCAAAACAAATAGGTTTAACAGCAGAAGAATGTAAAAATATATATTTGGGCGGATTATTACATGATATCGGTAAAAGTGTAATACAACCAAACATACTTTATAAAAAGGGCATGCTAACTGAAGCTGAGTTTACAGAAATTAAAATGCATTGCACATATGGTGTAAATATGGTTAAAAATATCAAGGGTATTTCTCCTATCTTACCAATAATCCAGTACCACCATGAACATTGGGATGGGTTAGGTTATTTTGGCCTTCAAAATTTTGAAATACCTTTAGGTGCTAGGATAATTAGTATTGCAGATGCATTTGATGCTATGACATCCTATAGAACATATCAAGCAACCCGAAAAAAAGAAGATGCTTTAGCCGAAATAATAAGGTGTGCAGATACACAATTTGATCCTTATTTAGTTAAAGAATTTAAAAATATTTTTTCTTTACTCAACCATTATCTTGAAGATTATAACAAATTTGTTAATTTCAATTAAAATTTTTGCCAATCAATTAAATGTTATTAGTGATGACTCCCCGGAGTAAAGTCCGAGGAGTCATCTCATTATTATTCAATCTATTTCTTTTTTTCCTTTGGAACATACCGGTAAGTAACCTCCACTCTGTTATGTCCAAGGTCACGAGTTAACCTGAGCCTGGCCACAACATCCACCACCTTACTTAAAGGATCTTTGCACATACGTCTGGCCTTTTGCTCTGATATTGAAAATTCCTCAGCCAGTCTCTGCCAATCTTTGGCTTTGACCAGTTCATTTATTCTACTTACATATTCCTTGTGCCGTTGCACAGCAAAGGTTTTTCGCATGCCGTGCAATCCACGACCATTAAATCCGCTTTTTTCTGCAATCGTCTTAATCTGTGAATAAACGG
>JBMOKT010000036.1:0-40910 GCA_049323895.1 Bacillota bacterium
TTGCCCCGGGTTTTAACGGGGGAGAAAATCAATAAAGCCGATTTTATAGAATTAGGTCATGGAGGACTCTGTTTAGAGTGTAAACCATGTACTTTCCCGCACTGCAGCTTTGGAAAAGGGGTATGACAATTTAACTTTTACCTACACTATGCTCACTACTATCTCCAACTACTCATATTATATTAGAGAATATATTAATAAGTTGGGGATGATTCTTTTAATGAGTAAATTTAGAATATTAAGTTTTGACGGCGGAGGAATTAGGGGAGCATTGTCGATAAACTTATTAAGAAGAATATATAGTAATTATTCAAAAATAATAACAGACACTAATCTATTTGCTGGAACTTCAACCGGATCATTAATAGCACTAGGTTTAGCTTATGGTCTAACAATCGAAGAAATAGCTGATTTTTATTCCATAGAAACTGGAAGGTACATTTTTTCTCCAAAGGGTTTAGGCTTATTAAGCCCCAAATATAGTAATAGGAAGCTAAAAGAAGTGCTTCTAAGGGTATTTCCCAAGAACCTTAGGTTAAAAGACTTAAATAAATATGTTGTAATCCCATCATTCAGAGTAAATGGTTCACAGGCAAAAAGCTGGAGCCCAATATTTTTCAGCAATTTCCCTGATTCAAATACAAAAGGTGTTACTGTAATTGATGCGGCAATGTCTAGCAGTGCTGCACCGGTATATTTTCCATCCTATAAACAACATATTGATGGAGGTCTAATAGCAAACAATCCTTGTACAGCAGCAATTTCTATAGCTTCAGACCCATACTTTGCAGATGAAATTACTGATAATATTTACCTATTGTCCATTGGTACCGGCTTTAACCCCCACAAAATTACAGGAGACACTAGCAGGTGGGGACTTTTACAATGGTTATTCAACCAAAATCCACCATTACCATTAGAGACAATAATGTTCGAAGGAGCTATAGAGGCTGATTCATATTTTAGTTATCAAATTTTAAAGGATAGGTTTTACCGTATAAACCCGGAACTTTCAGGGAAAATATCATTAGATGATTACCACCAAATACCTTACCTTGTTAGCCTGGCAGAAAGTTATGATTTGTCTCAGACAATGGCATGGCTATATAAGTATTGGGTAGGGGATGTGTTCATGGGTGAGGCTGATATCGATAAAACTAGGGCAAAATACTGGCATAATGTATGCAACAGCATATAAAAAATATGAGGCAGGTGGAACCGAGGTCACTGAAAAAGTGACCTCATAACCTCAAATAAAATGCTTGAAAGCGCTGTTTTATACAGTCTTTCAAGCATTTTTGCTATAATTATAGTATCAAAACAAGCAGGTGATACTATGATCAAGAAACAACAAGAGCTAATATTAAGCCCTTACAGTGAAATTTATGATTTAATTATTCCAAAAGATAATATTTTACGTAAAATCAATGAGCTAGTAGATTTTTCTTTTGTTTATGATGAACTTCATGACAAATATTGTATGGATAATGGTCGGAATGCAATTTGCCCCATTCGAATGTTTAAATACCTACTGTTAAAAGCTATATATGACTTGTCAGATGTTGATGTTGTGGAACGCTCTAAATATGACATGTCTTTTAAATATTTTCTAGAAATGGCTCCAGAAGAAAAAGTTATAGAATCCAGTTCATTGACTAAATTTAGAAAATTGCGTTTAAAGGATATAAACCTTTTAGATATTCTAATTAATAAAACGGTAACTATTGCTATTGAAAAAGGAATTATTAAGAGTAAATCTATCATTGTGGATTCCACTCATACGAAAGCCCGTTATAATCAAAAAACGCCTAGAGAAGTTCTATTAGATTATTCAAAAAAGTTAAGACGGTCAGTTTATAAAGTTGATGAAAGTGTAAAACGTTCTTTTCCTACAAAAGTAAATAATGGTGTATTAGAAGACGAAATCAAATACTGTCAGAAATTAATAGAAGTAGTTAAAGGAAATGAAATAATATCATCTTTCCCAGATGTGAAAGAAAAATTGAATCTTTTGGAAGAGATTGTTAATGATGATATAGAAAGATTAGCTTTATCAAAAGACGAGGATGCGAAGATTGGTCATAAAACCTATGATACTTCGTTTTTTGGATATAAGACACATATTGCAATGACTGAAGAACGTATTATTACTGCTACTACCGTTACCTCCGGTGAAAAGCATGATGGGAAACAATTAAAAGATTTAGTTGAAAAAAGCATTGAAGCAGGAATTGAGATTAAAAACATCATAGGGGATGCCGCTTATTCAGAAAAGGAGAATATTCAGTATGCTAAAGAACAAAATATAAACCTAATTTCAAGATTAAGTAAAACTGTAACCCATGGAAACCGCAAAGAAGACAATGCTTTTGAATATAACAAAGATGCTCAAATGTATGTATGTAAAGCTGGGCATATGGCAATTCGAAAAGCCCGACAAGGCAAGAAAAATATAGGAACTAATCAAACAGAGACATATTATTTTGATATTGAAAAATGCAAAAAATGTTCCTTCAAAGAAGGTTGTTATAAAGAAGGTTCCAAATTTAAAACTTACTCTGTTTCAATTACAGCCAATACACAAAAGGAGCATGTGGAATTTCAAGAATCAGAATATTTTAAAGAAAAATCGAAAGACCGGTATATGATAGAAGCTAAAAATAGTGAATTAAAACATAGACATGGTTATGACGTTGCATCATCATCAGGTCTATTAGGTATGGAGATGCAAGGTGCTGTAACAATATTTGCAGTAAACATGAAAAGAATAATTAAATTGCTAGGATAAATAAAGCGGGACAATAAGCAAAATTAAGTATTGATAAAGGGCCATTTAGAACTGGTAGTTCTAAATGGCCCTTTCTTTTTGAGGAAACCTTATAAGGGTTGAAAAACTTTAGAGTTTTTCAGTGACCTCGGTGGAACCTGCCTCATATTTTTACCTAAATTAACATTGATAGTGGTTGAAACCGAAGAGCCATCTTAAGAGCCAGATAATAATAATTAACATTAAGAGTGTTTCGAAGAATATGTTATTAAAAAACAATCCTCCTCCACCATATTGCCCGCTTACATTATCAACCATAAGTATTTGCCTCCTTTCACATTGTAATTTTAAAATTTACACTACATAATATGAAAAAAGTAAAATACGGTGATACTTTATTTAATCGAGTACTCAAAGTTAAAATATCTTGATCAGTATATATAATTAATAATTTTCTTAAACTAATAAAAAAACGGTAAAATGGCTAAGTACCAGAATTACCGTTTTTTTAAACAAACAAAATATTTTACTGGGTAAAGCATGGTATCACACTTTACCCAGTAAGTGAAAATTACTAGCAGGTGCCTAGACCATATCCGAAACCAAACAGCCATCTTAACAGCCACATGATGATGATTACCATTAATAATGTTTCAAAAAAGGCTTCGTTAAAGAAAATGGTCCCGCCACCGAAACCATATTGATTAGTTGTTACTTTATCTGCCATTTGTATTCCTCCTTAAAAATAATTTTAGGATATTACCCTTCAATATCATTCTATGAGATATAAAATTATTTTGTTTTTAATTTAATAAAATGCCCAAAAAAGAAAACAAAAACAGCTGCATTTAGTAAAATACAGCTGCTGCTTTTAAGTTTTTCCGCAATGTATATGCCCCGAATTTAGTTTTATTAAGCTAAAAATTCTTGCTTAATGATATAACTCTTGTTCTATCTGCTTACTTTTATCCCGGGGTGGTATCCAAGCTAAATTACTTTGGTTAATGATTTTTGATGGGGGTAAACCTGCATAATCAATTCCTAAGTCTTCTGCAAGATTACGATCAATAGAAACGAGGTCATTACGATTAAGCTGGGCTAAGTCAGTTTTGGCCAAAGCGTAGCAGACAAGCTTCATTTCTTCTACACAGGATTTTAGAAATTTAGCCAAATGTTCAGCGCCTTCTTCAACATTAAGGTCTTCTTTAAATTTTCCGAGATATAATGGTATCTGCGGTGGTGTCTCCTTAGGCAAGGCTTTGGACATCTGGGTTTGCAATAAGGCCATTAGAGCAATTGAGCCAATGTAAACAGCATCAGCACCTAAGGCCATAGCTTTTAAAAAGTGACCTGGTGTTGTTAAGCCTCCGCTGGCAATAACAGAAATCTGCTCCCTTACACCCCTGGATTTCAGGTGATTAACAGTTCTATTTAAGGCAAAAAGGGTTGGCAGACCGACATCGTCCTCTAAAGTGGTTGGCCCACCATGGGTACCTGCTTCTGCACCATCCACTACGAAGTAATCAATACCCGCTTGTATACATATGTCTAATTCCTGTTCAATATAGTGGGTAGCACATATTTTAATCCCTACCGGTACACCGTATTTTTCCTTTAACTTTGAAACTAATCCAATGATGTCTTCAGGTTGGTTTATACCCATTAAACGGGAATGAATTACAGCATTTTCGCCTGGCTTAAGTTTTTTTGCCTTTCTTAAGTCTTCACCTATTTGCGTTGAACTCATTCCCATTGGTGCTGCTGCCTGTGCTCCTTGCCCTAACTGAATTTCTATTGCATTGAGCTGTTTTAGCTCTTTATCGGTATTCATCCATCCGCCGCGATTATATTGACCGATAAAATACTTTGCTTCTTTTCGTTCCTCTTCCACTAAAGGTGCTTCACCTGAATTAGTTGCAGTACCCGCCATACTGGCAGCTCTAGCTAAGGCAATCTTTGCCTTCAAACTTAAGGCACCGCCATAGGACATACCTGTAATAAGAATGGGAATGTCTAACTTTAATGGTTTTCTTGCTTGAGGACCAATAACTGTTTCTGTATTTATTTGGATTCCATCCTGGGTTGGTAATTTTACTAAATGTACCGGATTTAGTAACAGTTTATTCCATTCTGATAAAACATGATAGGTTCCCAAAGGTCTTTCAATTGGTTTTCCGCTTTCCGCTCTCATTCCTGCTTCAAATATAGCCCTAGGAGAGAGTTTTTGCATTATTGTAATGAAGGATAGAAGGTTCTCGGTATATGGATCCTGCATCATTCTGTTCATATACTGATCCATCATAGTATCCATCACACCATTCATCATTTTACGGGCAAGCCACTTGAACAAATAAATCAACTCCTAGTGTGTAGTTTGATTGTTTAATTCCGGGTTCTTTTGAAATTTTTGTTCCCAGGAAATAATCATACTCTCAATAGCTTGCTGTCCTGCTGTCGGCGTTTTATACCATCCTCTTTGATGCATTTCGTGAAATATTTTCGCATGATTTTGCTGTACCTGCCTCTGCATTTGTCCCAGTTGTTCTCTTAATAATCTATTTGCAGACTCTAATTCAGCTTGGCAGTAAGAAGAAGCCAAGCTTTTTTCAGTTGAGAGCATATCATTTAATATATCCTTTACTTCCATTTTCATATTTGTTTTTCATCCTTTCCATTATTTTTTCGTATTAATTCTAAAAGATTGGATAGGTTTTGCTGATGTAAATTAATAGATTCCTGAATATAGGGATGTAACTCATCATCCTTTACTTCATTGGAATAGTTCTGATATTTTTTAATGGATAGTTCTTCCGCTCCTAATAATTCATTAATTTTTAGAAACTCCATTTGTGTTAACTGTTCCATAAATATACCCCCTAAATAAATTTTTCGATTTTAGCATCCCCAAAAAGTAGAATATCTACAAATAAAATTAATGTCCTTAACAATTAAGTTTAAATAATAAAAGTACTAATAGCAGTCACAACGTTTTAAGTTAGGTCACTGTGGCTGTTAATATGGTAACAAATGGGATTTGGCTATGGGTGAAGATTTTAATATTTAAAAGGGTAAAGCAAATGAGCTGCCCTAATTTTTCTACAGATAATGTAAACATTCTTAAAGTTCCTTCATATACTGCTTATGAGAAAATTCTCAAATTATATTTTTATGAAGGAGGAATACATATTATGACTGAAACAACGGGCGGAGGCTTATTCGGTGGATTATTTGGCGGCAAAGGAATCTTTGCAAATGAGGCATTTTTCGAAACACTTTTGATGATTATCATAATAATTTGGCTCTTAAGGTGGCTGTTTGGATTTAACTATGGCTATTAATTAACTTAGTTTTTTTAGGGTAAAGTTCTAAGAACTTTGCCCTAATTTAACTATTATTGAGGGGGGGTATTAGGGTGGAGCAAACCAATGAAAATGACTCTTTGGATAATAGCGAAGATATCGTCAGTGATGAGAGAATCTTAAATGAAAATGAAGAAGATGCAGAACAAAATAAAATATTAAATGATGTATCTCTGGAAAGAGGCAACCCTTTAGAAAATATCGCCAAAAACCTAAAAGGTTTCTCTAATCAATTAAAAAAATTATTTTTCAGTCCAGCAGCTAAAAAGAAAATAATAAAAAACCCTCCAGTGAATAATATTAAGAAGGTAAAAATACCTGAATACAAAACAAACACTTACGAGGTCTCTGCCGCGGGAGGGATTTCTAATGAAATATTCTTTGAAACTCTCCTGATGCTTATTATATTATTTTGGTTGTTGAGATGGCTGTTTGGTTTTAGAAAATTATAAGTTTTTCTTAGTTCTACTGGGGTAAAGAAAAATCTTTACTCTTTTTTGTACTTATAAGAAACTATAACTTTTTATAAAATTTTTCATAAACTATTAAAGAGAATAGTTATTGAGAGGAGGATATGTATTTTGTCTGATCTGGAAAAATCGAAAAAAAACATCCAAAAAAGAAATAGACCTAACTTTGATGTAGATTCCCTTTACAGTTTTGTACGATCTATAAATAATATAGGACAAACTTTACAAAAGTTAACAAATGTATTGGGGAAAAGTAAAAATGCCGCCGGAATAAAAAAACCTGTACTCAAAATTACTAGAGATAATCCACCTGCTTTAGTAAAAATGTTGTATTTGCACCCTAGACCTATCAAAGCGAGTAGGTCTGTACGTGTAAGCAAAAATCCCATGGAATTGCCTGCTTTAAGAGGCAATCTTCCCCCCATATTACAATTATTATACAGGGAGCCTAAACCACGTAACACAAGTATTAAAACTATTAGACCAAAGTTAAGGTTCCAACCGGTAAAACTAGATAATTTCCTAAAGAGTATTATATCCGGATTAAAATCCCTTAAAATTGATTCCCTTTTGAAGCCCTTTAATTTTTTGGGCAAATCTCCTAGACCTAAAAAAGGGATGAAACCTTCAAATCGAATAATTGTAAAGCGGACATTTTTATCTAATCAATTGATTGTTATAAAACCGCCTAATTTACAAATGGAGAATAAAGACTCTCAGGAGAATATAGATATTAAGGAAAACCCGCCACTTGGTGACAGTGATATTAAAGATAGCAGTATTAAAAAGAAAAGATGAAATCGAAGTAAAGGAAACTTAAAGGATTTAGTATAAAATCTTCCAGCAATTGACTTTGATTACTAACTTTATGTGAGCCTTTTATAAGTATATTAGAAAAATACGGCTTGCGCTGAGCCTTTGGTGTCTGCGGAAGCCGATGTTGCTCTTATACTTATTACCTTGTAAAAGTTATACTTTTTTATAAGTATAAAAAAGGACCCTTGATTTCTCAAGGGTCCTTTAGCTATGGTGCCGAAGATCGGATTGTATAGGTGGTGGGGGTATAATGGAAAATCTAATACTGAAAGTCTCGAAAGTACTGAAATTCAAGGTCCTGTAAATATTTATAATTTTAATAATTTTCTTAAGTTATAGATTTTCTATGTTATTGTGAGCCTTTTGTGAGCCATATGAAGCAATTATATAAAGATTTTTACACATTATTAGTATGTGTAATTTGTTGGTAAAAATACGGGGGCATCATTAAAACTCACTCTACTTCCGGTAACACTGGGCGTTCATTTTAACATAAATGCAAATATTGTTCATAATTACTTGCTGGCTTATTTTGTCGATTTATCGGACAATATTGGGGAAGGAAATTTCATATTTATAGGGAATTTCAACATAAAATGTAATCTTCAGTTGTACAAAATTGGATTTATAAAGTATTTTTGGTACTTTCTCAATAACTAGGATAGTATATATTTGTGACACTAACTTCGCGAATACTACGGAAATTAGTAGTTTTGCGACATTTGTGTCGGATATACCGAAGTTATATGAAACGGCGCGAAAAAAGATTTAGAGAGAATTCGGTTATTTTAAGAGGACATAAGAAAATAAATGAAAATGCAGGTGGTAGACAATTGAGAAGATATGATATTGATTGGCTTCGTAACTTTATTATTATTTTGTTAATTCCTTTTCACACAGCGAGAATATTTGACTACTGGGAACCCAATTATGTGAAAAGTGTTGAGTTAAGTTGGGGTTTGAGCTGGTTTATAGCATTAATAGGCTATTGGTTTATGCCTCTAATGTTCTGGTTGGCAGGATCTGCGAGCTGGTATGCGCTGGAGTCTAGAACGGGTTATGATTATTTCAAGGAACGTATAAATAGGCTTTTTGTACCATTGGTGTTTGGATTATTATTTATTGTCCCACCACAGGGATATTTATCAAAAATAAGCAACCCTAGTTATGATCAAAATTACTTAGAGTTCTTATCCGCTTATTTTTTTGATTTTAGTGATTTAAGTGGCTACTTTGGTACATTTACTCCAGCACATCTTTGGTTTATTTTATACTTATTAATCTTTTCTTTAGGAGGACTACCATTGTTACTAAAATTAAAAAAAGAATCTGGTAGAAGAGTAGTGGCGCGGATGTCACAGTATCTCAGTATCCCATGGATATATGTCATGGTTTTTATAATCCTTACAGTTACTGAAGCTTTCCCTGCCCCTGGTGGGAAAAACCCATTTTTTTTCTTTTTTCTATTTTTCGCTGGGTATTTTACGTCTGCCGACAAATGTTTTGAAGTAGTAATTAATAAGCTTAAATTTAAAGCATTGTTGTTTTTATTCATCAATTTTCCGGTTTATCTATTCCTGGCATTGAAATGGGCAGGTTTGCCAGACTTCGCACCGGAGTCTATCTTATTAGCATTTATACGAAATCTAGCTATATGGCTTACAATAATAGTATTACTTGGGTATGGTAAAAGATTCTTAACCTTTGGCAATAATTGGCTTAATTACATGAACCGAGCAGCTTTTCCCGTTTATATACTCCATCAAACGGTTTTACTCATAATAGGCTTTTTAATATTACCCTTTGATATAAGTATTGGTTTCAAATTTTTACTTATTACATTGCTGTCTTTCATAAGCTGCTTTGGAATCTACGAACTGCTCATCAGACGGAATAGTGTAGCTAGTTGGTTATTTGGAGTGAAAGCAGAAACTAGTATTAATAAAAATTCAACTATTGGGATGTAATGTGGCACCGCATCTTATAACAGCCCGTAAATCGCTCACTATAAGTAACGGCAAAAAACATGCACTAAATCTTGAAGAAAATTTAGAAGAAATAGTGAGTAATGTGAAAAAGAAGAGACATCGAGCAAAACTGGTTATAAGAGTAGAAATTCAAAAGGGAAATGGAAAGACCAGACCCCTAGGAATACCAGCCTGTCAGATAAGATAGTACAAAGCGCAGCAACCCGAATAGTAGAAGCAATATACGAACAAGACTTTCTAGATTGCAATTATGGCTATAGACCAAAAGTAGGGGCACAAAAAGCAGTAACAGAACTAACAAAAGAGTTTCAATTTAACAAATACAGCTATATAGTAGAAGCAGATAAGGAAAGAATACAGGCTCTGATGACAGAAAAATGACCCATAGAAACTAATTTTCGTGGGTTTTATTTTGAGGAAAAACATCTAATATATCAAACATCTAACTGAGGCTTAGCGAACATCGGGAGAAGTCATCTTGGGACAAGCCCACGTTAACCCCTGGATATTAGTTAAAATTCCCATATCATGGCTAAATATTAGGAGGGATAAAATGGCTAGAATTGGAATATTAACATGTTCAAACGCTACGCAAGATTTAGGATGTTCTTCGGTGAGCTGTTTACGTGATTTTAGAAAACGTGAGGGAGCATTTGAAAGATATAGAGAGGAAGATTCTCTGGACTTAGTCGGAATGATAAATTGTTCAGGTTGTCCGACACTGGCTGGTCCAGAAAAGTTACTTAGCCGAATTAGAGCACTAACAGAGTTTCGTATTGATACTATCCATTTCACATATTGTATGGAAGCGTTATGTCCTTTTCGCAAAAATTACGAGCAGTTGCTAAAAGAGAAGTTTCCCAATATTGAAATAATTATCGGGACTCATCAAGCTCATGTGACACATGATGAATTTAGAAAGGAAGTTAAAAGTGTTTTATGTCAAGCACAAGAAACAATGGTTGATATTATTAAAGGCCGAAATGAAAAATAGAAGTGATTGATATAATTAAAGAGAGTAATTTTTATAATATTATTACAGAAGATTTACCAGATATAAAAGTATGGTAAAGGAACATCGCGAGGAGAACAACAAATAAGAAACTCAAACAAGAGAAAATAGGAGAATAAGGATGTTACTAATCAAATTATTAGCACTTTATAATTTTGCCTTTGGTCTGTTTCACTTGTTTTTTTGGAGGATATTAAAGTGGAACGAACAACTTCAAAAAGTATCTCCAACTAACAGAGCTGTCGTCCAAACGCTAAACATTTGCCTAACATTTATGTTTTTTTTAGTTGTATATTTTTTCTACTTTTTTGCAATGGAAATGAAAAATCACATAAAGGACATTGACCGTGCAACTACAGCAATTAAAAATGTTAAAGTAGAGGTTATGCCACGGACCGGGCATATGATGAGTACAGAATATCCCGAGTTTGTAAATAAACAAATTATTAGTTTTATAATATAAGAGTCGATTTTCCGGTGTAATTCTGCATACTGGCTACAGCACATAAGACGACAAATTTGGCTAGGGCCTCCGACCTAAAATATTAAACCATACAAAATAAGTGATATGAAGAAGAGGAATGAAGATGAAGGTTCTAAATTTGAAAAATCTGCTATTGTCTTTATTAATTATAAATATTCTATCTAGTTGTTCTTACGTAAAAAGTAATCCTAAAGCTACACCCAAGCAACAAAATATTATGAGCCAAAGTTCAGTTACCGGTTCAGAAACTTTGGATAAACAAGATAATATGATGGTTCAATCTTCTAATGATGGACAAAATGAATGTTCAGATAAACCCCCTAGCGATAGTCAAATATATAATATTAATCAAGAAACAACAAAAGCTTCAAATGCTTCAGAATATGAAGGTAAATGGATTAGTTCTAACTATCAATTTGTTCAGATGGAAGGATATACAGCAAAGTTTGGCAGTGAATTGTATATAAAGAATAAGAACGATGGAATGATGGATATTGAAATATATGATATTGCCCCGCCTCCCTCAAGTAGGATAGCTTCAATAGCGGCAGATGTAAAAATCTCAAAGGAAGGAGTTGGTAGTTTTACATTTAATGACGATGGATGGGGTTCGCATGGAAATGGAACAATAGAATTACTTAATAATCAAATTATTGTCAACGTTTATTCTCAAATAGAAGAAGGGACTAACCCTGATTGGAGATTTTATGGTGGGAAAAGAGTATTTATAAGGGAAGGTTCCCAAGAACTGAAACCACTTGATATTAGTGACTTAAACATTACATTTAAAGGAGTCAAATAAACGATAGAGTTACTTATAAAGAAATTACAGATAAACTTGGTTTTGGAATAGGATATGAATATACCACATAATGATAAGAGGTGCCAATAGACAGGAGATTTTTCATGATGATGAAGAAGATAACTTAAGATTTTTAGAAACCTTGAATAAAATTAAAGCGACGTCAGAAATCAAGGTATATCCAGAGGGATTACTCGATAATGATTTTATATTGAGGATGTTTTCCGAAGATAAGAATACAGCACTAGAGAGATTTAAGCAATTTAATGAACTGGAAAATGATGATAGCTGCTTAGACGATGTAGTTAAAGAAAGGGCACGTTTAACCGATAGACAAGCGGCAAGAATTCCAGGGGGTTCCCCCCCAGTCTTATATTTAAAGTCTAAATTAAAAGCGGAAGAACCGCCCCTGTGCTTCCCCAAAAACTTATTGACTATACTACCTGTAGTATTATATACTACAGGTAGTATAATTTAGTACAAAAGGAGGATTTAGATGAATTCATTTTTGAAAGAAGTAGAAGATACGTATGAAGATTTGCCAGAATCCCAAAAACGGGTTGCTAAATATATCATTAATAATTATGAACACGTAGCATTTATAACATTAGAGGATTTATCCGATGAAATTGGTGTCAGCACAACTACAGTAATTAGATTTGCAAGAAGTCTTGGTTATAACGGGTTTTCGAATCTTCAAGAACAAATACGCCAAATTGTTAGAGCAAAAATAAGTCTTCCTGAACGACTGGATAATCTAGCTAATGAAGTTGAGCATGATGAATACTTACTAAAATCATTTAATAATGATATCGATAACATAAACAATACTTTGGAATTATTAAATAAAGACAAAATAGAGCAAACAGTAGAACAAATAATTAAAGCTAATACTGTTTTTAGTATAGGACTTAGAAGCTCTTTTAGTCTTGCATATTTCTTTACCACAACACTAGGGCAAATTAGAGAAAATGTAAGGCTATTATTTTCTATCGGGGCAATTCAACCTGAAGAGGAAATACTTAATGCTAAACCAGGAGATGTTTGTGTTGCATTTTCTTTTCCGCGCTATACTAAGCTCACCATAGAGATTGCAAAGTGTCTTAAAGAACGGGGTGTAATAATCATAGGTATCTCTGATAATGCTTTGTCTCCTATTTCCGAAGTGGCTGACATTGTTCTACCTTGTAAAGTTAAAGGAATGATGTTTAAAAACTCACTATCTGCTCCATTTTCCTTAATCAATTATCTCATTTCTGTAATTTCAATAAAAGATAAAAAGAGGGCAATGGAAATGCTTTCTAAAAATGAGGAAATATGCCGCAGATATGAATACTTTTCAATATAATCTATTTAATATTCTTTAGGAGGTGCAGAATTTTTGAATGCTTTTATTAGAAGGATAATAACTTTATTAGCAGTGTCAGTGACGCTTATACAAATGTATACAGCTGGGTTTGGAGTATTTCCGGCACTTATTCAGAGACCTTTACACTTACTTTTTGTATTGCCATTAGCTTTTTTAGTTCTACCTGTATCCAAAAAATTAAAAAAAGAAAATACACAAATTATTGATTTAGTTTTAGCAGTTGCAGCAATAGTCGTTATTTTGTATGGACTAATTAATAGCTCAAAGATGGCCTATCGGATTTCTTGGCCAACTCAGACTGATTTAATTATGGGTTTTTTGCTTATAATACTTATACTAGAGGGTTGTCGAAGAGCGGTTGGTAACGCACTTACTCTTATCGGTTTATTAGCAATTATATATGGCATATTTGGACAAATGATGCCAGGCATCTTAGCTCATGCTGGTTTTGGATTGGAAAGAATAATAGCTTATTTGTACATATCATCAGAAGGAATTTATGGAGTTCCATTATATGTGTTTTCAACATATGTCTTTGCGTTTATAATATTTGGCTCATTCCTTGAATACTCTGGAGCTGGGAATTTTTTTGTTGATTTAGCTCTTTCATTGACTGGTCGTTTAAGAGGAGGGCCTGCAAAAGCTGCAGTTGTATCTAGTGCTATGATGGGAATGATTTCTGGGAGTTCTCAAGCCAATGTTGCTACAACAGGTACTTTTACAATACCCCTTATGAAAAGAATTGGATATCCTGCTCCTTTAGCTGGAGCTATAGAAGCTGTTGCATCTACTGGTGGTTTATTTACACCGCCTATTATGGGGTCAGCGGCGTTCTTAATGGCCGAGTTTATTGGTATTCCTTATATAGAAGTAGCAGCAGCTGCAATAATTCCAGCCTTAATATATTATATCACCGTATTTTTAGTTGTTGATATCGAAGCAGTAAAAACAAAAGTCAGAATATTAAAACAAGAAGAAGTTCCAAATTTAATAACTGTTCTTAAAAAGGGAGGACATTTCTTAATTCCAGTCTTCTTAATTATTTATTTATTGGTTGTTCTTAAGTCATCCCCTATGAAAGCAGCATTTTGGGCAACAATGGTAACTATACTACTTACAATGTTTAAGGCGGAGACAAGAATGGGTCCTAAAAAAATAGTTGATGCTCTTGAGGCTGCAGGTAAACGTGCAATTGGACTTGGAATGGCCTGTGCGACAGCAGGAATGGTTGTCGGTATGCTTTCATTAACTGCATTAGCAATCAGGGTAACATATGCAACGATGACAGCTTCTGGTGGTAATCTTTATATTGCGCTTTTCTTTACAATGTTGACTGCTCTCATTTTAGGTATGGGGCTTCCAGCTGCTGCAACATACATTATTTTAGCGGTAATGGCAGTTCCTGCTTTAATAAAAATGGGTTTAGACCCAATAGTTGCTCACTTCTTTGCCTTTTACTTTTCATCATTAGCACCTGTTACTCCTCCGGTATGTATGGCATCATATGTAGCTTCAAGTATTTCTGGAGCTAAGCCTATGGAAACAGGATTGATTGCTTTTAAATATAGTTTTCCTGCTTTTATTGTACCTTTTGCCTTGGTTTACGGGGGAGAAGCTTTATTAGGAAGAGGTTCTGTTACAACTGTTGGGTTTGTAGTTTTAACATCAATATTAGGTGCAGCTTCTTTTGCTTTTGCAGCAACTGGTTGGTTTAAACGTCCAATATCTTTTTTATGGAGACTGGGTTTTTTAATAGCAGCTATTTTTCTGGTTGTACCCGGATCAAAAACAGATGTATTTGGAGTTGTATTACTGGGATTATGTGTTTTAGGGATCTATTTCAAAACCGGAAGGTCCAAAATTACTAATGATAGATCCTATTAATAAATAAAAGGAGGAAATTTAATGAGAAAGAAAGGTTTATTTACATTATTGGCATTGGTCATATTTTTTTCGCTTCTAGTTTCTGTTGGATGTAGTTCCCAAGAAAAGGTTAAAGAAAATGAAAATCCAGATAATGCAAAGAAAGAAGAGAAGCAAGTATTTATCAAAATGGGTACAGGTACGACTTCTGGTGCTTTTTATCCTATAGGGACAGGAATGGCAAATATTATAAATAACTATGTTAAAAACATTAACGTTTCTGTTCAATCAACAGGTGGCGCTGCTGAAAATACAAGTTTAGTTGGAACAAAACAGGCAGATACAGGCTTGGCTGCATCATCAATTCCATTAGCGGCAATTAAAGGTGAAGCTCCCTTTGAAGGTAAGAAAATGGAAATTCAAGCTTTAGGTGGCTTATGGAGTCAAAGTATTCAGATTGTAACACTTAACCCAGATATAAAGACTGTGTCTGATTTGAAAGGCAAACGAATAGCACTTGGTGCTGTAGGTAGCGGTAGCGAAGTTGCAGCAAAACAACTGTTGGAATATCATGGTCTAACATATGATAATTTAAAACCAGAGTTTTTAAGTTTTTCTGAGTCGGCAACAAAAATGAAGGATGGACATTTGGATGCTAGCATATTAAGAACAACTGTACCTGCTGCAGCTTTAACAGACTTATCTTTAACAAGTAAGATGTACTTTGTAAAATTAGAAGACGAAGCTGTTTCTAAAATGTTAAAAGATGACCCTTCATATTCAAAAGGAGTAATTAAAGCGGGAACATATAAAGGAGTTAATGAAGATGTAGGTACGATAGGCCAAAAGATTTTATTTATTGTTAGACCTGATCTCGATCAAGAGATTGCCTATAACATGATTAAGGCACTTATGGATCATATTGATGAATTTCATGAGATACATCCATCTACAAAAGGAGTTCAAATAGAAGAGGTTGCCGATGTTCCAATTCCATTACACCCAGGTGCAGAAAAATACTTTAAGGAGAAGGGCTTATTATAAAATAATTCAATTTTCATTCATATCTGACAATTGAGTAATTACAGCAGTAAGGAGTGATATATTTGTTTTTTGAACAGATGGAAACGGACATACTTATAATCGGTGGTGGAAGTGCAGGGGTAATGGCGGCATTGCGAGCTAAAGAATTAAATCCTAATGCCCGAGTAGTAATTTTTGAAAAAGGACATATAAAATATAGCGGTTCTATTCCAATGGGCATGGATGCTTTAAACATTGTTGCAATGCCGGGAGTAAATACACCTGAAGATTATTTGGAAGCGACCAAAATATTTTGTGATAATGTTGTTGATGAAAATACCAGTTACAAAATGGCTGAACGTAGTTGGGAACTTTTATTAAAACTTGAGAAATGGGGTGTATGTTTCCCAAAAGATAAAGATGGGAATTATGAGGCACTAAAAGTACACCCCAAAGGTAGATTTGCAGTTACAATGAAAGAACCTAAATTAAAGGTAATCTTAACCGATCGTCTTTCAGGTTTAGGGTGTACAGTATTTAATAGAACAATGGCAGTTGATTTAATTGAACACGATGGACGAGTGCTTGGTGCACTAGGTGTTAATATACGTACAGGTGAGTTGTTGGTATGTAAGGCTAAATCTGTAATTATCACTGCAGGTGGTGCTGCACGATTTGGGTTACCTGACAATGGTTATTTATATGGAATATTTGACTGTCCAGCCAACTCTGGAGATGCCTATACTCTTGGTTACAAAGCTGGTGCAAATCTTACCGGTTTAGAATATACAATGTGCAGCTACATAGTTAGAGATGCAAATGCGCCTTTATTATATATTACATTGACTAGAGGTGCTCACTTATTAAATTCTTTAGGACAGAGATTGGATCAGGGGCACCCATCAACTAAGTCAATGATAAATGAACACAGACAAGAAAGATCACCTTTGTTTATGAGATTAAGTCATCTTTCTGAAGAAGAAATTAAATCAGTTGAAGAAATTCTTTTCACAACCGAAAGACCAGTAATCAAAAGGTTTTTTGAGGGTAGAGGCATTAATTTCCGAGAACGAGACATTGAATTAGCTCCCACTGAGTTCCAACTTTGTGGAGGACATGGTATTACTGGTATTGCCGTCGATGAAAAGGCTGCATCAAGCATTCCTGGTTTATATGCTGCAGGGGATGCCTCAAATGTGGCAAGAGGCCACTTAACTGGTGCATTTGTGTTTGGTGAAATTGCAGCTGAGTCAGCAATGGCAGATATTAATTTTAATGTTGATTGTGACGTAATAAAAGTAGCAGAAAAATTTATTAACAAAGTACAGGCATGGGAAAATAACGAGGGTACTATAGGAGTAGATGAATTTGAGTACAAAGTAAGAAGAATGATTAATGCCTATGTTGTACCTCCGAAAAACGAGATAAAGTTAAATAGAGCATTGGAAACTTTAGGCTTTTTAAAGAAAGAGCTTAAAGAGAAGGTAAGAGTTAAAAGTAAAAATGATTTATTTAAGGCTTTGGAAGTAGAAAACATTATAACTTGTGCAATGTTGTCAGCTCGAGCTTCTCTTGAAAGAAAAGAAAGTCGTTGGGGATTTTGGCATTTCCGTTCCGATTATCCTGAAAAAAGTCCGGATTGGGAGAAACATGTTGTAATATCTAAAGGAAAAAATGAAGATGAAATACTTGCTACTGCTGTGTCAGTTAACAGATTGTCGGAAAGGAGAGGATAGCCATGGCTCAATGGTTAGAATCATTAAGTGATAATATTCTAATTGATAAATCTAAATGTATATCTTGTCAGGAATGTGTTAATAAATGCATTTTAGATAATTTGAGATTTAAAGCTTCACCTTGCCGTGAAAGCTGTCCTTTAAGATTGAATTGTCAGGGTTACATTCAATTAGTTGCAAGAGGAGAAGAAAAGAAAGCTCTTGAGATAATTTATAAAAGCATACCTTTTGCAGGTATATTAGGACATATTTGTTATGCACCATGTGAAGATAGTTGTTCACGACGCGAATTTGATGGAGAAAGTGTAGCCATTAGGAATATAAAAAGATACATTGTTGATCAAGTAATCAAAAGCGATGAAGAATTTACAGAAAGTTGGAAAAATGATTATTCCCAAAATTGGCTACCAGAGCAAGAACTTACTCAACAAGTTGCAATAATTGGAGGTGGACCAGCCGGTATAACAGCTGCATGTTTTCTTCGAAAACAAGGTTATCAAGTTGATGTTTTTGAAGCTTCATCTGAAATCGGAGGAATGTTGTCAATCTGTATACCAGAGTTTAGGCTCCCTTCGAATATAGTAAAACGGGAGCTGGGATTAGTTTATGACTTAGGAATAAACGTACAATTAAACAAAGATATAGATTCAAATAGCTTATCTGAAATTACTGATAAATACGATGCTGTTCTTATTGCTACAGGGGCATCAAAGATTAAGACATTAAGTATACCAAATGCTCAAATATCGGGTATTATTAATGGTATTGAATTTCTTAAAAAGGTGAGTTCTGGTGAAAACCTTGATAAGATATCGGGTAAAAGGTTGGCAATAATTGGTGGAGGTAATGTTGCTCTAGATGCTGCCCGAACAGCAATACGTTTAGGTGCTAAAGAGTGTAATTTGGTCTATAGGAGAACGGAAAATGAAATGCCCGCTTATAAAGAGGAAATAGATAATGCGAAAGCTGAAGGAGTAAATTTTATTTATCTTGCTGAACCTAAAGAATTTATTGGAAATGAGCAAGGGGAAATAGCAAAGGTTATTTTTCAAAAAAATAAGTTGGGAGAACTCGATATTTCAGGTCGCCCAAGTATCATGAAAGTTCCAAATTCAGAGTTCACTATTAACCTTGATATGGTTATTCTAGCCATTGGACAGGAGACAAACCTTGATATCTTTAGAGATGAGGACATTGAACAGTTTAAAGTAAATAAGGAAACTTTACAATCGTCAATAGAAAAAATATTTGTGGCTGGTGATTTTATCAATGGACCTATGTCAGTAGTAAAGGCAATGGGTGATGGAAAGAATGTATCCGAAACAATAGTTAGATTTTTAAGAAATGAACCTTTGGAATTTGGCAGAAAAGATAGTTTAGTTGCAAATGTGGAAACAGAAGTTAATTATTCCGATGCTATTTTACAACCTAGAATTAATCCTGAAAGAGAGGAACTTACTGAAATTAGTAGTTTTAATTTAGTAGAGCGAACATATAGTCAGACTTCAGCTCGAACTGAAGCTAGCCGTTGCTTATCCTGTGGAGAACCGTTTGGTAAACATAGAACTTGCTGGTCATGTTTACCTTGTGAAGTAGAATGTCCTGAAGAGGCTCTGCGTGTTACAATTCCATATTTAATGAAATAACATTAATAAAAAAACAGAACGGAGCTACTATTGTTTAGTAGCTCCAATTTTTAAAGCATTAATGAATTGGAAGGGAGAGTAAGTAAAAATATTTAAGTATGAAATTGAATAAGGCAAAAAAGGTTGTTGTAATATGACGTGATGTGTACATTCTACTATTACACTTCCCTAACTGGGCTAGTTTGGTTTTTCAATTCATACCTGACAGTATTTTCATATGTCAGAAGTAATGGAACAGCTATATGAATGGTGGTTAAAGCGGTTTTTGCATTCAACTGTTATCTTTATGGGATTTATTTTTTTGTTTAATGTCCGAACAAAACCAACAGGATTATCGAATTTAATTTTTGTATTATTTAAAATATATTTATTTAAATTATCACTCATAATTTTATTCTTTAATAAGAAAAGACCTCACTATGAGGTCTTAGAAGTAATTGTGTTATATAAATTTATAAAATCGCTTGAATTTATTATTGTAGTTTTTAAATTTTTAGTATTATGTAATCCACTTTTAAAATCATTTGATATTAAAAAATCAGCCTTTCCTTCAATAGCACATTTTAAAAACATTTCGTCATAAACATCTTCTAAAGTAGCACATATGGTATTAATTGTATTAACTGATTCGGATTTATAAATTATATCTGATATGTTATATAATAATGCCAATCTAGGTTTTTCGCTACTCATATGTTTAATAGCATATTTTTTTGCAATATAAAACAATTCACCAATCATATCTTGAGAAAACATTAATCTTAATTTATTATCATCAACTAATGCGGTAATTTGGTCACAATATGGTTCATTATCAAACCAAGAATTAATAAATATATTTGTATCTATTACTACTTTAGGTTTAAATCTACTTTTCATACCTTTTAATATCTAATGATTTACGAGCCTCTACAGAAGATATTTTATTTTCTTGCATAGAAGTCTGAATTAATTTTTTTATCTCTGCCATATTGCCATATGAAGTTTCTTCTTTTTTTAAAACCGCAGTTGACATATTTCTTTCTCCCTTCATTATTTTTTTAAAGGGTCTTACCTTGTCCATATTATACCATCTCCATATAGAAAATACTATATATTTCATAGTATTCCTAAATAGAGATAAATAATAATATTATTTAGTAAAAATTTACCACAATATGTTACAATTTAAAACAAAATATAAGTTAAATCTCAACCGAAACGTCGGAGAACAAAGGATTTAAGTCGCTACGCTCAAAACGAAGTTTCGTCTTAAATCCTTAAACGTTAAATGAAATTGGTCGCATTAGACCGCGCCGTACATGGTCAGGATTAGCCTAGATAGCCTATTAATAAATACTAATCAGTGGACTAGTTGTTCCTCTATAGACTATTCAATAGCTTTTTTGATTAGCACTAAATCTTAAAAAGATGATATGTAAGTAGGAAACCGATTCATTTGCAAGCGAGGAGAATTTACTTAAAATAAATGTCTTATTTGAAGTAGAATTATAATAATTTTTGTCTAATTAAAGGGATACAAAAACCAGTTAATTATGATTGACTTATAATTAACTGGTTTTTTAATTTAGAAAAGGAGGGGATTTACAGAATCATCTGGCGTAATTATTTAATATATTTAAATATTATTGAAATGGTTGTTAATATAAATTTGATTTATACGCTATCTCAAAGTATAACGAGTTGTATACTTAATTGTAAATATCATAATTAAAAGTCTAGTTCTAGATTTAAGGAAAATATTCTTAATAATAATGGAGGTATTTCTGGTGTCCCGGCTGCGGCCACGTCATAATAACCAGAGCTATCGGAGAGGTAAGGTCTTTGTTGCCAATATAATTGCTATCTCGGCTTTAGTAGGAATTACTAATGTGGTGAAATTTGAATCCTTAAAACACGCTGTTTTAAATAGATTTCCTAAAGGAACTGAGAATATTAATCATAGTTTCTAATATTGTCAATTTATTTTATCTTGGAGGAAGTAATGAAAAGAATCGTGGTTTGCTTAACTGGTGCAAGTGGAGTTATTTATGGAATACGTTTATTGGAATTTCTTTCGAAAGAAAATTTCGAAACCCATCTTGTTATAAGTCCCTGGGCAGAAAAAAACATAAGTATTGAAACTAATTATACTTTAGAAGAAATAAGCACTTTAGCGAATAGGGTGCATGATTATAAAGACTTATCTGCACCTATAGCAAGTGGATCTTTTCCTTTATATGCAACTGTTATTGTTCCATGCAGCATGAAAACTTTATCATCTATAGCCCACGGTTATACAGATAATTTAATTAATAGAGCTGCAGATATAGCCTTAAAAGAAAGACGTAAATTAGTAATAGTACCAAGAGAAACACCTCTAAATTATATTCATTTAGATAATATGTTAAAATTAACAGTCGCCGGTGCAGCTATACTACCTCCGATGCCATCTTTTTATCATATGCCTAAAACAATTGATGATATTATTAATCAAACAGTTGGAAAAGTATTAGATATACTTGATATCCCTCATGACCTCTTTCAACGCTGGGGAGAAAAATAATTTGAAGTAATTCTAAAGAAACAGCTGTCTTATTAATAAGATAGATAATCTAGTTATGAGTAACCGGGTTATCTATTTTTATTGTTAATAAGAAGGCAGGGATTAACATGTCACAGGATTTACGTGAATTTTTAACTAAATATGAATCTGCTTTTCCAGATGGAGTCTTAAGAATTAATAACGAAATAGATAGTAAATATGAACCTACTGCTTTGATTAAGGAGCTTGATAAGCATAATAGGCATCCGATTGTTATTTTTAACAATGTTAAGGGTTCAATTATCCCAGTTATAACAAATGTTCTGGCCTCTCGTAAAAGTATTGCTTTCTCATTAGGGATAAAAGAAGAAGATCTAGCTATACAATATGCCAAAAGAGTTAAAGACAGGATTAGTCCAAAGGTGCTAGAGGGTGCCCCCTTTAACAAAAATTGTCTAACAAACGAGCGAATAGATTTATATAATCTTCCTATTTTTACACATTATCCTGTTGATGCTGGTCCGTATATTACAGGAGGATTAGTTATTGCCAGGGACCCGGATACGGGAGTCTCTACATGTGGGTATCATCGAATGCAGTTAAAAGGTAAAAATAAATTAGGCATTAGTTTGCATTCCCGAAAACGTTTATGGGATTATTACAGGAGAGCAGAGGAAGCGGGAAAAAACCTCTCTGCGGCTGTGGTATTTGGTGTTCATCCTCTTATATCTTTAGGGTCCATGGCGGTTACTCCATTAGATGAAAGCAAATATGATATAATAGGGGGGCTAATGGGTGAACCTATGGAGCTTGCTAATTGTACAAATATTGATGTGCAAGTTCCATACTGGTCTGAAATAATAATAGAAGGTGAAATCATGGCACATGAAAGGGAAAAGGAAGGTCCATTTGCTGAGTTCACCAATTATGCTGCATATAGAAGCACTGAAAATGTTTTTATACCAAAAGCAGTTTCTTATAGGAATAATTGTATGTTCCAATCAATTACGGGTGGTATGTCTGCGGAACACAATAACATAATGGCAGTACAAAGAGAGGGCGATGTATTAAAATCATTAAACGAAGGTTTACCAAATATTAAAAAAGTAAATATCCCTATGTCGGGCTGTGGTTTTTTCCACTGTTATATTTCTATGAAAAAATCTGCTGAAGGTCAACCAATGCAGGCCATTTTAAAAGCTCTTTCAGTTGACCATAATCTTAAGCTGGTTATTGTAGTTGATGAAGATGTAGATGTTTATGATGAAAGTAGTGTATTATGGGCCGTTGCTACTAGAGTACAAGCTGATCGGGATGTTTTGATTATTCCTCAACACCAGGGGATGGGATGTACTCTTGATCCTTCGAGTGATGAATTAAGCAGATCCTCTAAAATGGGGATTGATGCAACTAAGACCTTGAATGGGTTTTCAGGTCAGAGCTTATATCTACCTGAAGAGCAGGTAGAAAAAATGAAGAAATTACTAAAAAATCTTGGATATTGATATGTGTTTGGAGATGAAGAAGATGAAATATTTACATAGATAAAATGTTGGATGAAATGTTAGAAGAAAATGAAAAGATTTATAAAAATATTGAAACGATATTAATTTTAATAAATTTTTTGAAGTAAATTTGGTTTAATGTGTGTCTATATATTAAAGGTGAAATTAAGTATCTAGTGCTGCATGCCTAGATATTTTTTTATAAGAAAAAATCGATGCCGAGATAGTATTTTAGTTAAATTTAATATTCCATACCCCTTATAGTGTTCGGATTGTCTTACAATAATAATATTATCTGTGACAATATTAATTTTTCAAACTGAAACTTCTAGTAAATAAGCTATATAAATAAAATCTCTTTAACAATTTAATAATGAAATTTTTTAACGTTAGTTCGAGTTTAATAATAATTACTTTATAAGTAGATTAAACTGCTGTACAATATTATTACTAGATATAGTTATCTAAACGGCTATTATTTTAAAATAATAGAAAAATTCATCTTAATGGAGATTTGACATTTAAGGGGGATAACTGTATGGAAAAGACGGATCTTGAGCTTGTAAATATGACGTTGATGGGTAATAAGAATGCTTATGATGAATTAGTAAAAAGATACCAAACACAGATATATTTATATCTATGTAAAATTGGTTCTGATCCAGAGGATGCAAAAGGTATTACCCAAGGCGTTTTTATAAAAGCTTTTTTTTCACTGGACAAGTTAAAAGAACCCTCTAAAATAAGAGCTTGGCTTTATACAATTGCTACTAATAGATATCGCAACTGGAAACGTAAAAATAGATATATTAGTGTTCCTATCGAAGAAAGCATAGACTGTAAAGTTGGTATTACTCCAGAAGAGACTTATTTAAATTATGAGAATGTTTTAGAAATAAGGAAAGCATTAGAAAATCTGACGGATATATATAAAGAAGTCTTAATTTTACATTATTTTAATAACTTAAGTTATAGCCAAATTGCTAGTCGGACTGGTATAAGTGTGCGTACTGTAGAAACTAGAATTTATCGAGGAAGGCAATTATTAAGAAATCTTTTATCAAATTTGAATAAAAATACAAATATTGTTTAAAATATAATTTTCTTTATTTTCTTTGAAGTATTTCTTAAATAAAATGTGTCTAATTAGTAGAAATAAATAAAGATATCCTGAAAAATCAGGATATCTTTTTATTTATTAACTTATTTTTAGCACCTGGCATGTGTATAAAATTTAAAAACATAAAGGAGAGAGAGAAGTGAAATCTATGGAACTTATGTTTATTAGTGGTAAGGATATTGAAAAAATGGAATTAACTAACAAAGAAATATTAGATTCTATTGAGGATAGTTTGAAGGCCCAAGGAAATGGTCAAGTAGTAATCGAACCCCGGGAACACCTTATCCCAAATCCGGAATTTCAGGGTCACTTCAATATTTTAAGGGGCTATATTGAACCTTTAAACGTAGCTGGTGTCAAGGTAGTGGGTGACTATGTAAATAATTATAAACTTGGTTTACCGTCTGAACTAGCCTTACTTAACCTTTATGACCCAAGGACGGGAATGCCTTTAGCCATTATAGATGCGACAGAAATAACCTCTATGCGTACTGGAGCATTAACTGCACTAGGTGCTAAGTACCTGGCTAGAAAAGATAGTAAAATCTTAGGTCATCTCGGATCTAGAGGCACTGCATGGTGGAATGTAGTTATGTTGGACAGTATATTTGATTTTGAAGAGATTAGGGTTAACAGTAGAAGGCCTGAATCTATGAATGATTTTGCAAAGCGCTTAAGTGAGTATCTTGGCAAGCCGGTAAAGGCTGTTTCGTCAAGTGAAGAGTGTCTGAAAGGTGCAGATATTATAGTTGAAGCAACAAGACTTATTGAGCCTCAAGTTCTGTTGAAAACTGAATGGATTAAACCAGGGGATTTTGTAGTCCCTTACGGAACTATTAGTGCTGTCGAATTATCTTTGACAGATGTGATGGATAAAATGGTTGTTGATGACTGGGGACAATGTAAAGGTGGTAAATTTGGCAGTTTGCGTCGTCATGTAGATACAGGGAAATTGTCATTGGAATCACTTCATGCAGAGCTGGGTGAAATAGTGGCAGGTAAGAAAACTGGAAGGGAAAATGATGAAGAGAGAATTTTATTCTGGCACCGTGGATTGTCATTAAATGATATTGCTTTAGGAAATCTAATATATGAAAAGGCTCAAAATTTGGGACTTGGACAAATGATTGAATATAGATAAATACAAGGGGGTGTGGTGCATGCTTGCAGCAGATAAGGTTTCTAAAGTTATACTAACTGGAGAAACTCTAACAATTGAGGAAGTTTATGCGATTGCAGTTAGCAAAGTAGATGTAGAAATAAGTGAGGCAGCAATGCAGAAAGTTTCCGAATCAAGAGAAGTGGTAGAAGAAATAGCTAAATCAGATAAGCTCTATTATGCTGTAAATACTGGTACTGGGTCAAATAAAAATGTACGTATTTCAAAAGAGGATTTGGAAGATTTTCAGAAACGGATTATACTTAGCCATTGTATTGCATTGGAGCCTAATTTTCCCGAACATATTGTGCGGGCTATAATGGCAGTCCGTATAAACGGTATGCTTAAAGGAGCTGCAGGGGTCCAACCCCAGATTGTAAATTTACTAAAAGAAATGTTAAATAGAAAAATTCATCCCATTGTTCCAACTAGGGGGACAGTGGGTTCTTCTGATATAGGTCCTTTATCCCATTTGACTTTGCCATTAATTGGATTAGGAGAGGTTTACTACCAAGGTCGAAAAGTCAGCAGTAAAGAAGCTTTTGATAAGGAAAATCTAAAAACTATCAACTTAGGAGCTAAGGATGGTATAGGTATTATTAATAGCAATGCCGCAAGTATTGGTTACGCAGCATTACTTCTATGGGATTGTAGAGAACTAATAAATTTGGTAGATGTCTCATATGCGCTTAATCTAGAAGGCTTTAGGGGTAATGTTAGCCCTTTATATCCCGATTCCTATGAATTAAGACCGCATCCAGGTCAGATTGAAAGTGCTAGCATAATTAGAAACGTACTGGAGGGGAGCTTTCTCTGGAATCCTGATACAGCTCGAAGTGTGCAAGATCCTATAAGTTACAGGTCATCAACCCAGGTGCACGGTACATGTAGAGAAGCCCTTGAATTCGTTGAGAATGCCATAAGAATTGAAATGAATTCTATGGGTGATAATCCTATGATTTCAATAGAAAAGAGAGATATGCTTTCCCACGGACAATTCCAAATAACTAAAATTGCAGTGAGTTTCGATTTTCTAAAAATTGCTTTAGCAAATCTATCTACTACCTTATGTACTAGGATTCTTCGTTTAGTTGATCCTACTTTTAGTGATTTAACGGCATTTCTTTCTCCTAACCCAGGTATATGTTGTGGTTATTCGACTTTTCAAAAAACCATTAGTCACCTACATAGTGAAATTAGACATCTTGCAAATCCAACTAGTATGGATTATTTACCTCTAAATAGGGATGTTGAGGATATTAGTACTATGGCGCCTTTAACAATATCTAACACCGAAAAACTTATTAAAAACTTAAGGATATTAATAGGTGTTGAATTTATGCTTGCTACTCAAGCAGTTGATCTATTAGAAAAACCTACTCTGGGAAAGGGAACGAAGATTGCATATGACCTGGTGCGCTCCGTAGTACCTTTTCTTGATGAAGACCGAATTATTTCGACTGATGTAGATAAAGTACATGAACTGTTATTGTCGGGTAAATTTATCACTGAACTTAATAAGTACTTTTAGAAGAGGGTAACTTTTAGAAAAGAAGGTGATTGTCTCAGAGATAGTTTTTTAAATGTCATGTTTGAGTTAAAAAATAATAACAAGGAGGATTTGTATGGTTAATATTCAATGGACATCATTAGACTGGTTCGCAATTATCTTATATTTAGCGGCATTAGTTTTAATTGGATGGTACGTATCAAAGAAAGTTACAAGTAGTGATGACTATTATGTAGCGGGTAGGGCATTAACTTACCCTATCGCGGTGGGTACAATAATGGCCACATGGTACGGTTCAGGAGCAGTTTTTGGTACAGCTGAATTAGCTTTTGGTGTTGGTATTGCAGCATTTGTAGTATGGTGTATTCCTGCTCACCTTGGCAGAATTCCCCTTGCTTTATGGGTAGCGCCGAAAGTAAGAAATATTGAAGGGACTACTATTCCTGCATTATTAGGTCAATTATACGCTAAACCGGTTGCTATTTTAGGAGCTATCCTTATCGTATTGTTTAGTACAAGATTACAGGATATAGTTTCAGTAGGCATAATGGGTAATAGCATTACTGGTATTGAAAACTGGGTTGTTGGCAGTATAATAGTTGGAATAGTTCTAATTTATACCTTATTTGGTGGGCTATGGTCCGTAGCAATGACTGATGTTCTGCAGTTCTTATTAATGACTACAATCACCTTGTTATTATTACCAATTCTTTGGATTAAAGTAGGTGGTTTTGAGGGATTACAAGCAGTTTTGCCTGCAGGACACTTTACACCTACAGGTGGGATGCCTTTCTCAAGGCTTTTAGTATTTTTCCTTTTAGGATTTCAGGTATATGCTGATCCAGCAGCATATCAGCGTTTTAGTGCTGCAAATTCCGCAAATACAGCAAAAAGAGCATATTTAACTTGTTTAATTGTTTGGTTAGCATTTGACGTAGTTATGACTTTATTAGGTATTGCTGCACGGGGATTATATCCAGAAGTCGCACCTGCTAAAGCTTTCTTAGCAGCAGCTATTAATAATTTGCCGCCATTTGTTGCAGGTTTATGGATTGCTTCTATTCTTTCAGCCATCATGTCAAGTATGGACTCCTTCTTCTTAGTTGGCGCAACTACCCTGGCTAATGATATCTATAAACCATTGTTCAAGAAAGATGCTACAGATGCAGATTTAATAAAAATGACTAGGATATTTGTTATATTGATAGGTGGAATTGGTTGTGCAGCTGCCTTCCAATTTAAAATGGTATTAGATGCAGCTATCTTCCTAGGTGGATTATACTTAGCCTCAGCCTTAGTTCCGGTTATTGGTGGTCTTTTTTGGACTGGAAGAAGAACAGTTGCAGGGGGCTTCATGAGCATGCTGGCAGGAATGGTTACAACATTTATCTGGCAACTGCTTAAGAACCCATATGGTCTGAAGCCAATGTTAATAGCTCTTCCTATTTCGTTTGTATTCTTTCTAATTGGCAACCAATTTGGCAAGCCCCTGACAAGTGGAACGAGTAGTTCTTTCGAAAACTATGGTTCTTAAGGGAGGAAATTAAATGAAAAAAAATGTAAATACAAGTTTGGATTATTTTTTAGCTGTATTTATTATCGTAGAGGCAATAGTTCTATATTTTGCTTTAACACGGCAAATTAGTTTTATAGGATATTTTTTACCTACTGTTGTTGCTATATTTGCAATTTATATTTCTGTCACAGCTCTAATAAGCTTCAAGAAGATTATGAAAAAATAACTATCATGTAAATAGGCATTCAGATTTAATCTGAATGCCTTCATTCTAAAAAAAGATAGGGTGATACTGCATGGAATTATTATCGACTCCATTACAAATTCCCAAAGAGAAATTTATAAAGCAAGCTCAGAATAAGGGAGGTCTTCTGGGAAAACTAATGGTCAAGGAAGATTTGCATGACTTTATATTAGAGTATTGGGGATATTACAAAATAACTTTATATTATGAGTTAGATACAAGAAAATTCATATTTGGGAAGAAAAAGATATCAGGGATAATTGAAATGATTGTAGATGGAAGGTCTGGTTCTTGTGCTGTATCAACAGAAGAAGTAAAAATGGTAAAGGTTAAGGGAAATACATTTTCAAATGGATGCTTTAATATTGACAAAGCCGATGCTATTGGGCGTGCTCGACACTATGCCACTAGAATTCTTTTCAGGCGATACAGAGGATTAGCTTCATTCAATAAATCTGAAGTGTCTATTTTTTATCGACCTTTTTGGATTGCGTATTATGGAAACCCTCATGAATGTTCTAACCCCAGATTTCTACCTTTTGAAGCGGATGGTATGACTTTTAAACGATGATATTTATTGCCTTAAATAATTATTTTATAAAGGTGTTTTAGGGAGGCAAATAATAATGACGATTAATTATGATATTAGAAAAGCAATGACAATCAAATTGGATTCTGAATTGCCTGAAATGCCCGAATTTGTAGAAGGTATAAGAAGAGCTCCAAACAGAGGATTTAAGCTTACGTTAGCTCAAACAGAAGTTGCTTTAAAAAATGCACTTCGTTATGTACCTGAAGAATTTCATGAGCAATTAGCTCCAGAGTTTTTAAATGAGCTAATAACATTAGGACGGATTTATGCTTATAGGTTTCGTCCAAATGGAAGAATTTTAGGAAAGGCCATAGATGACTACAAAGGGAATTGTCTTGAAGGTAAGGCCTTTCAAGTAATGATTGATAATAATCTGGATTTTGATGTGGCCCTCTACCCTTACGAACTCGTTACCTACGGCGAGACTGGAAGTGTATGTCAAAACTGGCTACAATATAGATTAATAAAAAAATATTTAGAAGTGATGACAAATAATCAAACACTGGTAATTGAATCGGGTCATCCATTAGGACTGTTTCCATCTAAACCAGAGGCACCGAGGGTAATTATAACTAATGCACTAATGGTTGGTATGTTTGACAACCAAGAAGACTGGGAAACTGCAGAGCAGATGGGGGTTGCCAATTACGGACAGATGACAGCTGGAGGTTGGATGTATATAGGTCCCCAAGGTATCGTTCACGGGACTTATAATACCCTGCTTATAGCAGGCAGAAAAATGCTAGGTATCCCATCGGATGGAGATTTAAGGGGAAAATTATTTATTTCTTCAGGTTTAGGTGGTATGAGCGGCGCCCAACCTAAGGCAGTTGAAATAGCAAAAGGTGTAGGTATTATAGCTGAAACAGATTATTCCAGGATTAAAACCAGATATGACCAGGGTTGGGTAAGCAAAGTTTCATCTGACTTGGAAGAAGTATTTAAGATAGCTAATGAGTATCAAATAAAGAAAGAGCCTATTTCAATTGCTTATTATGGAAATATTGTTGATTTACTTGAGTATGTTGTCCAAAACAATATTAAAGTAGATTTGCTTTCTGACCAAACATCCTGTCATGTTCAATATGATGGTGGTTATTGTCCGCAGGGAGTAACTTTTGAGGAGAGAACAGACCTTCTAGTCCATGACAGAAAAAAATTCAGAGAACTTGTTGACAAAAGTTTGCGTAGACACTTTGAACTAATTGGGATTTTAGCAGATAGGGGCACATACTTCTTTGATTATGGTAATGCTTTTATGAAGGCAGTTTATGACGCCGGAGTAAAAGAAATCTCTAAAAATGGTTTTGACGAAAAGGACGGATTTATCTTCCCCTCCTATGTTGAAGACATTATGGGGCCGGAGTTATTTGATTTTGGCTATGGTCCATTCAGATGGGTTTGTTTAAGCGGTAATCATGATGATTTAATTAAAACAGATAAGGCAGCTATGGAGTGTATTGATCCAAATAGAAGATTTCAGGATAGAGATAATTATAATTGGATTAAAGATGCGGAAAATAATCAACTGGTTGTCGGAACCCAGGCAAGGATACTTTATCAGGATGCAGAAGGAAGAGTCAAAATTGCCCTAAAATTTAATGAGATGGTTAGAAATGGCGAGATTGCTCCTGTAATGTTAGGGAGAGACCATCATGATGTAAGTGGTACTGATTCACCCTTTAGAGAAACGGCTAATATCAAAGATGGTAGTAACATAATGGCCGACATGGCAGTCCAATGTTTTGCCGGCAATGCGGCAAGGGGTATGAGTTTAGTAGCTCTTCATAATGGAGGGGGAGTTGGTATTGGCAAAGCAATTAATGGCGGTTTCGGCTTAGTCCTGGATGGCTCAACAAGGGTTGATAGCATTATAAAATCAGCTATTTTATGGGATGTTATGGGCGGAGTTGCCCGTCGTTCCTGGGCAAGAAATATAAATTCAATAGAAACAAGTATAAATTTCAATAAATCTTATGCCGGTGCGGGGCACATTACAATACCTTATATCCCTGATGAAGAACTTATTAATCAACTGGTTTCTAAGGCCTTTAATAAATAATCTAAATGAGGGTGAAAAAATGCTTAAGAATTTAAAATTAAATGAGTTTATTGATGAGTTGGCGTCATCTTCACCTGCACCAGGTGGTGGTAGTGTATCTGCTTTAGCCGGTTCAGTAAGCAGTGCCTTAGTATGTATGGTTATAAATTTAACTGTTGGTAAAGAAAAATTTCAAGCAGTTGAAGAAGAGTTGAGTGTAGCTTTACAAGAAGTTGAAGGTTTGAAAATCAGGCTGTGTGATTATATAGATCGGGATACAGATGCATTTAACAAAGTTATGGATGCATTTAAATTACCCAAAAATAATGATGAAGAAAAGGAATTTCGCACTAAATCCATTCAAGAGGCAATGAAAAATGCCGCTTTACTTCCTTTAGAAGTAGCTAGAGATTGTTTACAGTCTATGCATTTGGCTAAATTAGTTGCAGAAAAAGGAAATCCTAACGCTTTAAGTGATGCAGGTGTTGCAGGTCTGATGGCCTATGCAGGTTTACATGGCGCCATTCTCAATGTAGAAATTAACTTAGGTTCAATTAAAGATGAAGGTTTTGTATCTGAATTAATCGATAAAAAAGAATCTATTCTCCAAGAAGGGAAGCTATTACAGGAAGAAATACTTAAAACAGTTCATAGTAAATTAAGCAATTAATTTACTGATGTGAAAGAGAGGCTAAAAGTAATGACAAAACTCATCGAATGTATCCCTAATTTTAGTGAAGGACGGAGAAAAGAGGTAATTGATGCGCTAGCAGAAACGATAAAATCTGTTCCCAATGTAATTTTATTAGACTATTCTTCGGACCAAAGTCATAACAGGAGTGTTTTTACTTTTGTAGGTACACCTGAGGCCGTAATTGAGGCAGCTTTTTTATCTGCCAAAAAAGCTTCAGAGCTTATCGATATGAATATACATACCGGGGAACACCCTCGTATGGGGGCAGTTGATGTAATACCTTTTGTTCCCATAAAAAATGTAACAATGGAAGAATGTATTCTTTTTTCAAAACAACTAGGAGAAAGAATGGCTTCGAAGCTCTCTATTCCTGTTTTTTTATACGAGGAATCAGCTATAAATTCAGAACGCAAGAATTTAGCCAATATCCGCAAAGGTCAATTCGAAGGTATGGCGGAAAAAATTAAAGAGCCACAATGGAAGCCTGATTTTGGGGAACAAAACATACATCCATCCTCAGGTGTGACAGCTGTTGGGGCAAGAATGCCTCTTGTTGCTTACAATGTAAATTTAAATACATCAGACATAAATATTGCCAAACAAATTGCTAAGACGATTCGGGAAAGTAACGGTGGTCTAAAATATGTTAAATCCATTGGGGTAATGCTGGAAGATAGAAACATTGCTCAAGTATCAATAAATATGACCAATTATGAAGGCACACCTTTATATAGAGTTTTTGAACTTATTAAAATTGAAGCGCAAAGATATGGTGTTAATGTAATAGGCAGTGAAATTGTTGGTATTACACCGATGAATGCCCTTATTGATACAGCAAAGTATTACTTAAAGCTTGAAAATTTTGATGAGCAAAGACAGGTTCTAGAAAACTATTTATTGAGTAGTTAATTATGGTTTTCAAGTAGGAAAGAGGTGCAAAATGGATAATAAGCCAGATTTACTGATAAAAAATATTCGTTCATTGGCAACTCCTCATGGCAGGTGTTGTATAGCTGGCTCTGACCAAAAGAAAATTCAGTATATCACGAATGCATATATCTTAATTTCGGGACAAGACATTGTCGATGTGGGTGAAGAAAAACAGCTAGCAAGTCAGAACTTAAAAATGGATGATATAACCATAATAGATGCTCAGGGCAGCCTGGTAACCCCTGGTTTAGTTGATGCTCATACTCATCTGGTTTTTTCAGGCTGGAGGCAGAAGGAATTACCGCTAAAACTAAAAGGTATGTCTTATCTAGATATTTTAAAAATGGGCGGAGGTATTTTAAATACCGTTAAAAATACCAGAAAGGCAACCTTAGAAGAACTAATAGATAATGGTATAATTAAACTTAAAAAAATGCTAGCCCATGGTACAACAACATGTGAGGTAAAAAGTGGATAC
Source organism: Bacillota bacterium (assembly GCA_049323895.1). Lineage (GTDB taxonomy): Bacteria > Bacillota > Peptococcia > Peptococcales > BICA1-8 > JBMOKT01. The sequence goes on from JBMOKT010000036.1 coordinate 33,649, forward strand.
GGTCTTAACTTAGAAGATGAAATAAAATCATTAAAAACTGTAGCTGAATTAAATAAACTGGGTATTATTGATTTAGTGCCGACATTTCTTGGTGCACATGCTATACCTGAGGAATACAAGAATAATAAGGAGGGTTTTATCAAACTTATTATCGATGTAATGATTCCTATTGTAAGTGAAAATAAACTGGCTGAGTTTTGTGATGTCTTTTGCGAAGAGGGTGTTTTTGACCTCGAAGAATCACGATTAATATTAGAATGTGGTAAAAAGCATGGTCTGATTCCCAAAATACATGCTGATGAGATTACACCTTTAGGTGGTGCAAGACTAGCAGCTGAAACAAAAGCAATTTCCGCCGATCATCTCATCCAGGCTACTGATGCAGGGTTAGATGAAATGGCTAAAGAAGGTACCATTGCAGTTTTACTCCCAGGGACATCATTTTATCTGAATGAGAATTTTGCCAGAGCTAGAACAATGATTGATAAAGGAATTCCTGTGGCTGTTGCCAGTGACTTTAATCCTGGCTCCAGTCCTAATGAATCATTACAATTACCAATGAATATTGCATGCCTAAAATATAAACTATTACCCGAAGAAGTATTAACTGCGGTTACCTTAAATGCCGCTGCAGCTATTAATAGAGCATCTACGATAGGCAGCATCGAGATTGGGAAAAAGGCAGATATAGTAATTTGGGATGCCCTTGATTTAGATTACATTTTTTATCATTATGGTACGAATTTGGTTAAAAAGGTAATAAAGAATGGAAAACTTGTTGTATGTAATTAGTAGATGTGTTATTAAAGAATAAAAGCTACAGCTTACAATAATATAGACCAGAGTTTTCCTGGTCTATATTATTGTAAATATTTCATATTTAAATAAATTATCATATGTGAGCCTTTTGTGAGCCAATACCAAAGGACCCTTGATTTCTCAAGGGTCCTTTGGTATTGGTGCCGAAGATCGGACTCGAACCGATACGCTTTTGAGGGCGGTGGATTTTGAGTTTTACAGTTTCATTGGAACTATCCGGAATTTAATGTACTTCACCGGAAGCTACAGACCAAAAAATCCTTGTAAAATTGGCGTTCCCGGCATTTCAACCTCGAAAAATCCCACCGTTTCAAGATTTCTATGAAACCCGATTTTGGAACAAATTTTGAACGTTGGAGGGATATTGGAGGGATGTGGAGGAGGGACGCAGACAATTTATCTTCCACGTAGCAATAAAAAATCAAAATCTAATTTTGTAACAGTCACTCTGCCACTGACAAGTAATTTTGGAGTTGATGACTGTGAGAAATGAAAAATATTACGTAAAGCTTTATGAATCATATCCTGATGTAGTTACGCTGGAGCAATTCAGAACTATGTTAGACGGTATAGGTTATAGTACAGCACGAAAACTTTTGAAAGAAAACCATGTGAGACATTTTTACATTCGCCATACTTACATGATACCAAAGGTTTGGGTTATCGAATATGTATTAAGTGAGCACTATGCTAAATACCGGGAAGAATTAAAGGTTTAGGTTTAACAACGATTAACAAGCAAATTAATAAGAGAACATAGGTTATTGTGCCTGTGGTCTCTTTTTCATATAAAAAGCTATGCTGTATGCGTAACTGGAATTGAGCATACGCAATTTACTTGCCATTGGTGTCAGTTTCGTCATAGTAGACAACAGAAAACATAATAAAATCTCTATTTATATAGATTTTTCAGACTTTCATTCGTGAATGTCTTCTTTTCGCCCAAAACCGTAAGAAAAGGAGCTGATGGTTCTATGGCAGTTTTTCAGTGTAGAACTAATGCAGATAACACAATTGGATTTCGCAATAACGTATTTGCGGCATACAATAACAATAAACGCAAAACCAATAACGTTTTAATTGACAAATTAGCAAAAAAACTATATTCTGATAACAGAAAGGAGCGGATGCTATATTGTATACTGAAATAGTTAAGATAATAGAGGGCGGTCTTGTTGGTGATAAGGAAAAAGTCATGAATTATGCAAATGTATTGGCAGACAATCTGGAGAAACAAGGTGAAATTGCACTTACCAAAAAGATCCGTTCAGTTTTGACAAATAAAAAAGGAACGCTTACATCACTTGATAGTTTTTCAACAAAACCAGTAGATGCAGAAAGCCGTATGGAAATTGTTGAAATAACCATGCCTCAAATATCAAATTCTCAAATTGTGTTGAGCAAATATATTGAGGAGGAAATAGGCGGATTTATTGAATGTTACAAACGTCGTGACAGTCTTTTAAAAGCAGGAGTGGAGTTATCTAACTCTTTATTGCTTTACGGACCTCCAGGATGCGGCAAAACAACAGTGGCACAATATATCTCTACAATAACGGAGTTGCCTCTTGTTACTGCAAGACTGGATGGATTGGTTTCATCTCTTTTGGGAAGTACAGCAAAGAACATACGAAAGATTTTTGATTATGCTGCAAAACGCGAATGCATTTTGTTCTTGGATGAATTTGATGTCATTGCCAAACTAAGAGATGATAAGAATGAGTTGGGAGAATTAAAGCGAGTGGTTAATAGCTTGATTCAGAATATTGATAGCTTAAACAACAATAGTATCCTCATTGCTGCTACAAACCATCACGAATTACTTGATCCAGCAATTTGGAGAAGGTTCTCAAAAGTGATTACGTTGGAAAAACCACAGAAAGAGGTAATCGGAAAACTATTAAAAATCTATTTTGATGGTTCTGACAATAGTATTTTAGGCAACGACAAGCGAATGGAACAATTAGAAATTGCTTTTGACGGTTTTAGCCATTCGGAGATTAGAACAGTTATTAGTAATGCTATCCGAAATTCAATTATCAGAGAAAAAGGTACAGTCACAGGGTGTGATGTTCTTCGAGAGATATATTTTCATAAGAAACACAGCATTGAGGATGAGGATGAACTGATTCGCTATCTACTGCAAAACAATGCACCTCATAAAGAAATCAATGAGAGTTTGGGAATCCCTTTAAGGAGGATTCAAACCATTTCAAGAAATGAAGCAAAGGAGGGATAATCTATGAGTAACGAAAAATTACCTATTAAGTTTTTTGCACCCAGAGAGGTCGATGAATTAAGGGTTGAGCCTGGTGGTAATTCAGACCCACCAAAGTGGTTACTGTCTGGCAAAGAATTGGAGCAAAGATCAATCCAATTATCTGCAGATTTCGATGAATTTGAAGCCTTGATTGTTGAAAGGGAAGCCAAATCATCACCGATTCCGTTCATTTTTATTGCCAAAATGTGTGATGATTCTACAGCAAAATCTAGGCGAAAAGATATTGCAAACCTATTTCAAGTTACAGATCGTAGTAATGTCATTGGATTATCAGAAGCTGATCAGTTGATTGTTCGCTTAGATTCCATTGCAGAAATGAAAACTGTATCCTCACGCTTAAAGGACTACGAGCGTAACAACTATGCTATTTCTTGTCTGGAAAGTTTTGCCGAATATGAGCCGATCATCATAGAAGGAGAAAAGGTCGACAGTTATAAAGTAAAACTTGTTGATTTTCAAGATTATGAGCAAAACGTCGCTATTCAACGATTGTTTGAAAGAACGATTTCAAGCAAAGGAATTTTATTCAGCAAGACAGACTATTCCGAGCAGTATTACATCTACAAGCTATCTCGAATGGATAAAGCAGCGTTGGACGACTTAAAAGACTGTGATGTATATGAAGCGTTATTCTCTGTTGAGCCCATGCCGAAGTACATTTTGTCTTTGGATTCCTTAGGGGATGAACAAACTGTTAGCATTATGCGGCCTAATGACGATAAAGAATATGTTACTGTTGGCATACTCGACAATGGCATTGCACCTATTCCACACCTAGCTCCATGGATATCTAGCGAGAAATGGACTGTATATCCTGAATCAAGTATTAACCCAACGCATGGCACATTTGTCGCTGGTATTGCTTTGTATGGTGATACTTGTGAGGGAAAGGGTTGGGTTGGACATCAGGGAATAAAGTTGTTTGATGCAACAGTATTTCCTGATACTGATAAAGAAGGTGTTGATGAGGACGATTTAATTGAAAACATTAAAGAAGCCATAAGTGCAAATCATGAGAAGGTTAAAATATGGAATCTGTCCATTAGCATCACACGTCCCATAAGTGACAACAAATTTTCGGATTTTGCAATTGCCTTAGATGCACTACAAGACCAGTATAATGTACTTATCTGCAAATCAGCTGGCAACTGTTCAAACTTTTTATCAAGCAAGCCCAAAGGAAGAATTCATGAGGGTGCGGATTCTATACGATCACTTGTAGTAGGCTCTGTGGCTCACGCAAAAGGGGAATTTGATTTTTCTAAAATCGGCAACCCTTCCCCGTTTTCACGTATTGGTCCGGGACCGGAGTATATTATTAAACCTGAAATATCCCATTATGGTGGAAATGCAGGGATTGATAACACCGGAAAACTAGTGACGACGGGTGTGAAATCGTTCTCTAAAGATGGTTTCTTATCAATTTCCGTTGGCACAAGTTTTTCTACGCCAAGAGTAACCTCTCTTGCTGCTGGTATATATCAGGAACTAAACGAAGGGTTTGATCCACTACTTCTAAAAGCACTAATCGTTCATTCTGCTTCCTACTCAAAAGACTTAAAAGTTCCACTTACAGAAAGAACAAAGCAACTTGGGTTTGGAGTCCCCCAAAGAGTGACTGATATTATTTATAATGCACCATACGAAGCTACGCTTATTTTAAGAGATAGCCTTGCTAAAGGTGAGTTTATTGACATTATGGATTTCCCAATGCCAACATCCTTAATCAAAGATGGATTTTTTACGGGACAAGTTATTGCTACCCTAGTCTATGATCCAATTCTTGATCCAACACAAGGCATTGAATATTGTCAATCAAATATTGATTTGAAGTTTGGGTCATATGACGAAAAAACAGAAAGAGATGTAAGCAAGCGCAATATCTTAAATCCAGTTGGGCGGCAAGGAGCTCAGAACTTATTCCGTGGTAATTTATATAGCAAAACTCATATGAAGGATAAAACGGATGATTTTGCGCTAAGGGAACGTTTGCTGATTCAATATGGCGATAAATACTATCCTGTTAAAAAATACGCAGTTGATTTATCAGAGCTAACGGATGCAAACAAATTGCATTACTTGACGCCAGATAAACACTGGTATCTATATGTTCGTGGGTTATTCAGAGATCATATTGAAAGAAAAGCGGCTTTGGATTCGGTACAACTAAGTCAAGAACTGTGTTTAATTCTTACTATTCGAGATCCAGCAGGCAAGGCAAGCGTATATGATGAAGTCACACAAAAACTTGATGAATTCAACTTCTGGCACAGCAATATCAAGATTTCCAGCGACATTAGCATCCCAATCAAGCATAAAGGAGCAACTATCAAATAATCGAAATGATTAAGAGAATGTTTGGTTTTTTATCAGATGTTCTCTTTTCATATATAACCAAGAAAAGAAGCCGTATGCTTTATTATCCCGATAAAGCATACGGCTTTTTTGCGTGAAAGGAGGAAATTAAAAATGTCTAAAGTAATAGCCCTTGCCAACCAAAAAGGTGGCACTGGTAAAACGACCACAACAGTCAATCTTGGTATCGGACTTGCAGCACACGGGCAAAAGGTGTTGCTGGTAGACGCGGACGCACAGGGTAATCTGACGGACTCATTAGGTTATCAAGAGCCGGACAATCTGCCTATTTCATTGGCCACTATCCTGACAAAAACTATGATGGAGGAGCCGTATGATGCCGACCAAGGAATTCTTCAACATGCGGAAGGCGTTGATCTCATGCCAGGCAACATTGAGCTGTCCGCAATTGAGGTATCACTGGTCAACACCATGAGCCGGGAAACGGTGCTGCGCAATTACATCGATACCGCCAAAGACAGGTATGATTATGTGCTGATTGATTGTATGCCCTCTCTTGGCATGATGACCATCAATGCCCTTGCTGCTGCGGACAGCGTGATTATTCCCGTTCAGGCCCATTATCTACCCGCTAAAGGTATGACGCAACTTTTACAGACCATTGCCAGAGTAAGACGGCAAATCAATCCCAAGCTGACCATTGAAGGCGTTCTGCTAACAATGGTGGATAACCGTACCAACTTTGCAAAGGATATTTCCTTTGTCCTGCGGCGGGACTACGGCGACAAACTGCGAGTTTTTCAAACAGAAATCCCCCTGTCCATCCGGGCAGCTGAAACAAGCGCACATGGAAAAAGTATCTATGCGTTCGACCCACACGGAATAGCCGCTAAAGCCTATCAAGCCTTTACAAAGGAGGTGCTGGAAATTGGCGAAAAGCAGCGCAAGAGACAGCATCAAGCTGGCCTCAGTAGATGAACTGTTTTCAACGGAAGAAAGCCGAGTTGATAGTCAGCGGGAAAAAGTGCTGGATATTCCATTGTCGGAAATCAGTGATTTCCCCAATCATCCTTTTAAGGTAGAAGCGGATTTAGCCATGCTGGAAATGGCGGACAGCGTAAAGCAATACGGCGTTTTAGTGCCCGGCCTTGTTCGCCCCAAAGCGGACGGCGGCTATGAAATGGTGGCCGGACACCGGCGTAAAAAGGCAAGCGAGCTTGCGGGCCGGGAAACTATGCCCTGCATTGTCCGCGAGTTGAACGACGATGAAGCCACGATTATCATGGTTGACAGCAATCTGCAACGGGAAAGTATTCTGTCGAGCGAAAAAGCCTTTGCATATAAGATGAAGCTGGAAGCCATGAAACGACAGGCAGGAAGGCCAAGCAAAGAAAATGTGTCCCAAGTTGGGACACAAAAACGTTCAGACCAAATATTAGCTGAACAAAGCGGAGATAGCCGTAATCAAATTCAACGATATATTCGCTTAACGGAACTTATCCCATCCATTCTTGAAATGGTGGACGAAAAGCAAATTGCCTTTAATCCGGCTGTGGAGCTTTCCTACTTAGCCGAAAACGAACAACAAGATCTATATAACACCATGCACTCAGAGGACTGCACCCCGTCTCTGGCTCAGGCACAACGGATGAAAAAGCTCAGTCAGGACGGCAGGTTAAATATTGATGTCATCTTTTCCATTCTTACGGAAGAAAAACCTAACCAAAAGGAAAAATTCAATATCCAGCGTGAACGAATTGACCGTTTTTTTCCTAAGAACTTTACCGAAAAGCAAAAAGAAGATTTGATTGTCCAATTGCTTGAAGGCTGGTATAAGAAGCGGCAA
>JBMOKT010000037.1:0-2678 GCA_049323895.1 Bacillota bacterium
GCAAGTCAAGCCATAGTCGAAGATTACACATATAATTTGAGTACAACTCCAATAAAACCAAATACTTATGGAAATCCGAGTGCATTTTATTCAGGAAAGGATTTCGGACATACTCTAGTAACGGCAGTATCTATGGTAGAAGGATTTTTAGGGGCTGCCGGAGGAGTTGTTACATCACCTACGGGAGTAGGGGCAGTTGCAGGATCAGCAGCAGTGGCCATGCGACCTCAGCTATGACTTCCGCAGCGATAAACAAGGCTAGGGATAGGTATGTATATAGTAAAGCTTATAGTGGATCATCTTCTTCTACTGGGGCGGATAGTTCTACAAAGTATCACCAACATCATTCAATACCAAAGGAAATACAAAAGAAGCTTCCTGAAGATGTACGTAATCATCCTGATGTAAAAGGAAGAAAAGGATTACCAAATAGAAGACCGGTTGAAGCGGAAAGACATTTGAAAGAAATTCATAAAGGTCCCGGAGGTGGTGCATATAATAAGTCTTTTGATCAGGAAATATTAAAAAGTGGTGGGTATAGTAGAATAAAAGTCAAGGTTGTTACAACTATTCGTGATAAACTTTTAAAAATATTTAATATAGAGTAGGTGATGATTTCTTGAAAAAAGTTTATTTATTAGTAAATATGGAAAACTACGATTACGCTAGATTTTCTCATATAGGAACTTGGAAAAAATTTAGAGATTTTTGTAATGAATGTACTACACCATCTACAAAGCTTGTAGAGCCTTTGCAAATTGAATGGGAATATGGAAGTGATGTTATAGGTGATTTTTCTTGGTGTGGATATAGTATAGTAGTTGTTGACAGAGTTAAATCTTTCTTAATTTCTAAAAAGTTTGAGTGTGATTTTGGTAAAGTGGAAGTCTTAAAAAATTCTACACACAAACGTAATAATAAGATGCAGATGGTATCCTATCCATATCAGGGGCCGAATTTAAACTGGTTAATACCAAAAGTGACTATAAATCTTTCTATTGAGAAAACCAAATTAAATTTGGAAACTGATTGTCCTGAATGTAAACTAAAAGAATATGAGTTTAAAATGGATGGTATTATAATACCAAAATCAGAATTGAATGGAGAAAAAATGTTTAGGATAAAGCAATTTGGACTATCCCAAGCTACATATGTTACAGAAGATGGACTTCAAGAGCTTTTAATAAAAGATTTCTCAAACTTTTGGTATAAAGAAGCGGGGTATATTGAGTAACTAAAGTAAAAGTATTTGCTTAGTAAAGTAAGGTTTCTTCACAAAGAATGAGTTATTAAGGGTCATGAGGTAGTAGATACCTTATGACCTTTATGCCTATGTAGGCAATAACCCCATTAACAATATCGACCCCACAGGACATGACTGGTCCGATGATCCGGACTGGGATGACTTTGAGGGAGATAAAGACGAAAGGGAAGAATTAGAGGATAATTACAACGATTTAATGGATTCAATCCACGGAGACTATCCTGGTGATGATGATGATGACAGTTCCAGTGGAGGTTCCAGTGGAGGCAGTTATGATGATGAGGATGACGATTGGACCCCGCCCCCGCCAACACCGGAACAAGAACATGAACAATTTAACCAGATAGCGACAGCCAAACCGGCGACATTTGTTAAGGCTGAAAATGTTGGTAATAAGGTAACGGCTAAAAATATAACCACATATACCAAAGCAATAGTAAATCCCGATTATTATGATCCTAAATTAAATAATTATGAAACTAGAAAACCTTCTGAAACAATTAAAGAAACAACTAAAAAGCTATTAAAAACAACTAATACAGTTCTTTCAGTTACTGCCGGGATTACTTCTGGGATAGCTTTTGGATTAGCTTTAGCAAGTATAGCACCTATTACAGTTGGAATTTTAGGAAGTATTTCAATTGGAGCTTCTTTAGGTAGTTTAGCTATTACTGGAATTCAATATTCCAGGGGTGATATTTCTCGCAAAGATGCTTTAATTTCTTCTGCGATTACTATCCCAAGTATTGGTTTTGGTATAGCAGGTGGAGCTGTTCGTAATCTAACGAAAATAGGTTCAACTTTAAAAGAAGGATTTTCAGGATATTCATTTATTGCTGGGAGGACTTGGTCCATAGCTGGAGCCTTTTATGCACTTGGTTCAAATACAGACGAAAGTGAAGGTGTCTTACATGCAATTGAATGAGCCCGATTTAATGTTGACAAGAATGATAATATTAGGTGTCAGTACATTATTTATTATTATAAGTACTATTATTTTTGAAATTTTAAGTAAGAAAACATATACTTATAAAAGTGCTACACAAATAGGAACTGTAGTTGGTTTAGTTTTATTTATACTTTTAATTAATTGGGTATTAGGTTTGCCTTTTTTCTGGTATGGGATTTTGGCAATTCTGGTTTATTTGCCAATATATCTTTTATATATGCGTGGAATAAAAAATCTTGCTGAAAGAAATAAAAAGAAATATAACAATTAAAATTTTGGGTATTTATAAGAGCTGATGGAGGTTGTTGATAAAATTTGTCAACAGCCTCATTTTTAGTATGTATGCCGGAACCCTGGCCCCCTATAACCATATGGGCTTGACCGGTAAAGATTATGATGCCAAGAGCGGTCTCATAGACTTCGGCTTCCGCTGGTATGATCCCCAGGCAGGCAGGTTCACTCAGC
>JBMOKT010000038.1:0-30780 GCA_049323895.1 Bacillota bacterium
ATGGATTACAGCGACTTGCGGCTTAATGAATGCTGAAGGAAGAAGAATATCGGAAAGCCGTGTGCGGGAAAACCGCATGCACGGTTTGATGAGGGGGGAATGAAAATTTCATTCCCCTACTCTACAAAATTATGTTTAGAGTAATGCAATTATTTGAATACAATTGAGCAAAACAGAAAAAATATAACATGGGTAATTAAAATACTATATTTAATTGCAGCCATCTTTATAATTTTGAAGATTTAACAGGAGGCTCTGCGAATGGAATGGCAGGCTATCTTTAATGGCAGTAGAGAAATACCTCTTTGGGGTTTTGCCATACGGGCAACCCTTCTCTATTTTGCTTTGATTATAGGTACAAGATGGATGGGACATCGCCAAGTAGGAATATTATCAGGACATAACTATTTAGTAGCAGCAGGGATTATGAGTGTGGCAGCTGTACGGATGGTTAATGCCGAGGCTTCTCTTGTATCCGGCTTGATTATTGTGTTTGCGTATGCTCTAGTAAATGTATTATTTTCATACCTTGACCTTAAATGGCCTAAGTTGATAGACAGGTCGCCGGTGCTTTTGATTGAGAATGGACAGATAAACAAAAAAAATTTGTTGGATTGCCATGTTACAATAGATAATTTGTTAGGTCAGCTGCGACTTAAGGGAGCACATAACCTGGCGGAAGTATCCTATGCTGTTCTTGAGCCAACAGGAAAAATAAGTGTAACAAAGAAAGCGTCAACTTTGCCTGTCAGCCGTATACAGATTAACATGCCGCCTAAGTTTACGTCCCTGCCTACCTTGTTAATTTCTGACGGTAAGGTGGAGGAAGAGAATTTAAATATGCTAGGTCTTGATTTGAATTGGTTGAGAAACAAACTGGCTGAAAAAGGTTTTTCCCATTTCGAAGATGTGTTTCTTGCTGCCCTTCAGGCAGATGGCACTATATATATCAGTGTATAGAGAGGAGTTAAGAAAATGGAGAATGGTGTATTTTCTGTTTTTGGCTCCGTAGAGAAACTAAGTTCAGCAGGTTATCTCTTGCGAGTGATTGGAGTGGCCGTATTGCTGTACCTTGCGAGCCGTTTTTTACCTCGCAGATCAGGCGGGCAATTTTCTAGTTATGATTTTGCTTTTTTCTGGATGATGGGGGGATTAGTAGCTGCTCCTCTTTTTGATTCGAAGATCAGTTTTGCTTATGTACTTGTTTCCGTAACCACCATTTATGCCTGGCACTATCTTATATCCTACATCATGGTTAAGAACCGCACTATGGCCCGTATTATTGGAGGTACAGCAATTCCGCTAGTCTTGGGCGGAAAGGTAATAAAAAAAAATATGAGGAAAGCCCTGTTCCCGTTGGAAATGTTGTTTTCGCAGTTACGCCAAATGGATGCTTCCAATATAACCGAAGTAGAAGCGGCAATTCTTGAGACTAATGGTAGTGTGAGCGTTCTTAAAAAGTCTGATTTTCAGCCGATAACTCCCAAGGATTTGCAGATATTTACTCAAGATACAGCCCTGCCCCCTGTTGTTTTGATAAATGACGGCCGGATAATTGAGGAGAATTTGCGAAAAATAAATCTTGATGAATCATGGCTACGAGACCAATTGGAGAAGGTTGGGATATTTAAACCTGAAAGTATTTACCTAGCCGGTCTTGATGGTTCGGGTCAGTTTTTCTATTCCACGGTAACTATAGTTTAGGAGGAAAAATATGTTAAGTGAACAAGAAATAATAAATAATGCCATGAAAGAACTGTTATCTCATGAGGAGAGAATGGCCGGTAAATACTTAGAACTAAACAAAGATATAACGGAACCCAAGTTACAGCAAATGTTACGGGAAAATGAAATGGCTGCTCGTAATAATTATGGTACCCTGTCCCAAAAAATGACCAACCTTGGCATATATAATTAGTTATTATTTAAGGGGGTGCAGAATTTGAACACTATCGATAAGTTACAGGATGTATTACAGGGTGAAATGATGATGCAGTCTATGTATAACAAATATATGATGGATGTAACTAATCCAGAAATTCGCCAGCTCTTTACACAAATGCGGGATTCCAAAATGCAAAACGTTACCAGACTGCAACAAGAAATACAACAGATGATGAAAGCAGGTAAAATAAATTAATAGAAATTAATAGCTCAAGTAAGGCTGCAACAGGAAAATAAATGAATTGAGGTTTTTACTGGGATCTATGTATTACCGAATGCCAATATTCGATTCAGCAAATGCAGGCTGGACAATAAATAAAACAATCCTACTTTTTAGGGATATCCCGTAAAAGCATAGCTTTTATTGGGGCAAGATATATTTGTTAAATTCAAAATAATCCAATGTTCATAAATTGTTCAAACTTTTACCCTAGATTGTTCAAAATCTCCTGTTAATATAAAATCATACCAAATAAAGGAGGTTTTTGATTTATGAAAAAAGCAACAATAATTTTAATCGGAGGTTTATTACTTATCGCTTTCGCAGGAACTGCTATTGCAGAAACTGCCCCAGCACCCCAAGTTCCAGTACCTAATGGACCAAACCAAGAGTTCTATCAGCAAATGTGGAATTTCTGTCACGGTCAAAATGGTATGATGAATGGGTATTATGGCAACGGTGCAGCCCCACAAGGCTTTGGAGGCATGATGGGTGGATCAGGATACGGCCCAATGATGGGTTGGTAGTTAAAAAGAGTAGCTTCATAGCTACTCTTTTTGCTATAAACATTTGTTGTGGACACTCCATATCCAAGAGGCAAGAAACAAGATACAAGAGACAAGAAATAAAATATTTTCCTGCATCTTGCCTTCGGCCTCCTGCTTCCTGTAACGAGGTGTGTCCCATTTTCAAACTTTTTCATCATTTAGAGGTGACAGTATGAGAAAAATTCTAATGCTTATACTGGTAATATTAATTTTATTAATTACCGGATGTGCACAGGACCAAGTAAAAATATTAGTTCCTAAATTTTTAGAGACAATTACAATAAAGGATATTCAAATCAAGGCAACTCCTACAAAATACCAAGATGATAATTTAATAATTGAACTATCCTTTACAACCCATGCTGGAGATTTAACAGAAAATAACTGGAAAGAAATAATTAGTCCTGATATAGATGGAGAAGAGTTTGAACTTGTAGAGTATAATTATCTTCGTAAATCGGACCATCATCCAATAGTTGAGATAGTAACAACGATAGATAAAGAGACTCTACAAACAGGAAAACAACTCTCTTTAAATATAACGGGGTTAGCCGGCGGTAAAAATGAGAAAATAAGTTGGTCATTAAATAAACTAAATAAGTTTTTATTTCCATCCCAATTGGGGATTATAGTAAACGATAATAAAGGAGACTTATGGTTATTAACAAACCAAGGTGAAAAGAAATTAGGATATTCAGCTACCATAAGTAATATTCTAAAAATTAATAATAACAACTGGCTGATTTATGACAAAGAAAATGGCGTTATTGATAATATAACTTTAAATGAAGACTTTAACATAAATTCAAAATCAATTAAAACATTATCATCATTAAAAGACATGGCGTACTTTGAATTAGAAAAAATGTTATTTGCCATAAGTGAGAACGGGGATAACATTTTGGTAATAAACTTAGAAAATGGAGAAACAATTCTATCCTATAAGGATTTAATAAAGTCTGCAAGTAATATAGAGGTGATAGGCAGCCAATTGTTTGTTAGTGAAGAAGATGAAATAAAAATAATAAACTTTGATAACTTTATGTTGGATAAAAGTAAACCTTTAAGTGATCAAAAAATAATAGATTTAAAAAAAAGTACAGATGGCAAATATCTTTTTGTTAGGGACGAGGATAACACTTTAAAAATATTAAATGCTGATGACTTACAAGTTATCAAAGAAATATATTTAAGCAGAGACTATAGCTACGACCCTATTTTAGAAACAATCTTAGTATTAAATAAAGAAGGCAATATAATTAATGAATATGATCTCAAAGATAATAATAAAAGAGAAATTCAACTAGAATATTCATTAAAGGATATAGTGGTAATACCTAACAGCAAATATATTTATGGAAGCTTGGCAGAGAATAATGATTTAGTATTAATAAATAGTGATTCGCAGGAAATCATAAAAAGTATATCGGATCTGGTAGTAGAAAATCTTAACGATAACTTTATTATTTTAAATAGTAATTAAGTTGGCTTATCTCTATTTTGGGGACATTCCTCAGCCTAAAATAATGCCCAAAATAGAAGTGTGTCCCCGTTCCACTTATAGCTGAATTTTTCAATTCACAGTTCTTTCAATATTTATCTATAAAACATTCAAATAATGGATAAAGAACTGACAAAACTTCCTTGTATTATATAGTTAAAGATAAAATATACAAGGAGGAATAAGAAATGACTATACCTAAAGAAATTATAAAACAATTAATGGAAATCTCTGACTCAAAAAGTGTTATTAACAATGAGGAATTAGAAAGAATAATTATGACTGGGGAAATCGAGGATTATAAGGTACTTGACATTAGAGAAAGAGAATTATTTCAAAAGTTCCGTTTCCCCAATTCTATCAACATCCCCTTTAAAGAATTAGGAAGAAATTTAACAAAGCTCCCCTCTGATAAGAGGATATTATTAATCTGCAACTCAGGCTTTACGGCAGCTCAGTCTTTATCACTATTAAACTCAATAGGATTAAAAACATATATATTGGAGAATGGTATAAACGGTTATTTGGAAGAAGGCAGAAATGCTCGAAATAATATCTTAAGAATTGCATAAGGACACAAATTGTTCACAATTTAACCTAAAAAAGTTCAATAATATTTGTTAAATTCTATAAGGGATCACATTAGTGGTTCCTTATTTTTATACATATTTACTACGATACGTAGTAACCTGACGGAGGGGAAAGAATGAGCAAAGCCAAAAAGGTTATATTGGTACTATTGTTTGCAGCCTTGCTATTTCCAAATGCTGTTGTGGCTGCAGAAGGCATGGAATTAAAGAATTTCTCTGTTGATATTTGGCCTGAATATGATGATCCGAGAGTTCTTGTTATCTATCAAGGAACATTTGTTAATACAGGCAATTCAGATTTTAAGGGTTATGTTAAATTCAACATACCTAAGTTTGAAATCCCCAAAGAGGGCCAAATCAGTATGGCTTGTGAGATTGTAAACGGCGGCAATCATTCTTGTCAGCCCTATAATCTAGAGGATAAGGGTGATTATGTTGAATTAAGCTGGAAGACTACCAGAGTAATTAAGCCGGGCCAGGAGTACCCAGTATTTTTAGAATTTTATTATCTGCCTTTTAGCAGTGAGCCTCAAAAAAGCTTTAATTATGACTTTATCTCAAATTACGATATTCAAGCTATAACAGTCAATATTAAACAGCCTTTAAGGGCTGAGGATTTTAAAGTTACCCCACAACCTCTTACAACCAATGTAGATACTAAAGGTTTTTCTAACAATAAGCTCAACTATTCAGATATAAGTGCCCAAGAAAAACTAAACTATAAGATAGAATACATAAAAAATGATAACGAGCCTTCTATACAAAAGGAGCAGCCACAGCAGACAAGTGAGGCAAAGACTCAAGATACTGGGCTCCAAAAAACAAACGCCTGGAAAAACCCTCTAATTTACACAATTATAGGTGCTTCCATTATTATAATGGGCGGTTTTATAGTTTTTGGCTTACTCAAGAGTAATGATAAGAAAAGATTGAATCCAAAATCAAAAAACACTAATTCGGAATTGCTTAAAGAAAAGAAAAAGTTAAGGCAAATGCTAACTAAGGGTCAAATATCAGAGCAAACTTACCGGGAACTTATTGAGGACCTTGAAGAAGAGTATCTTTAAAGAGGTGAAAGTGTGAATAACAGGGCTCGGCTTATACTGGCAGTTCTAATAATCATAGGTGCGGTAGGTTATCTAATTTACTTTGGGATGCAGCAGGGAGTAGGTCAGATTCTAACCCTTGAGGAAGCGCTGCAAAAAAAATATGACAGCAACATTTCCTTTATACAAATGGAAGGACAAATTAATTACGATACTGTTACTTATGAACCAAATAAACCACTTATAACCTTTGACATTACAGATGAAAAGAATAATATTACTGTCATTTTCAAGGATGTGAAGCCGGATAATTTTGATTCCGGATACCCAATTATTGTTGAAGGCAGGTTTTTAGAGGATGGCAGGTTTCTAGCAGATAAGCTATTAGTTAAGTGTCCATCAAAGTACGAAGAAGAGACTGAGACCGGAGGAGAAACATGATAGCAGATATAGGATATTTATCAATAGTATTAAGCTTGCTCTTAAGTATCTATGCCATTATCGCATCGGCAATATATCTAAAAACAAGGAACATAAAATTCTCAAAAAGCAGCAACGGTGCAGTCTATGGAATGCTTCTTTTGAGCAGCTTAGCAATTGTAAGCCTATTGTGGCTCTTATTTAAAGGTGATTTTACCGTTAAGTATGTTTATGAATATACCAGTTCTGATTTATCCTGGTTTTATCGACTGATAGCCTTATGGGCAGGTAATGATGGTTCCCTGCTGCTTTGGCTGTGGTTATTAATTATTTACACTGCAATAGTAGTGAAACAGAATAAAATTAAGGATGCTACACCAGTCGCCGTAATTATTTTGTTAATCAACAGCTTTTTCTTCTTATTTGTTATGGCATTCTTAACAAATCCCTTTGAAAAGCTAATGATGATTCCGATAGAAGGTAAAGGATTAAATCCCATGCTGCAAAGTCCGGGTATGATTATCCATCCTTTGGCTACCTATTTAGGGTATGTAGGCTTTGCGGTACCTTTTGCTTTTTCCATGGCTAGTCTATTCTTGAATCAGAGTGATGACAGATGGATAAAGGTAACAAGGGGCTGGACAGTAGTAGCCTGGTTATTTCTAACCATTGGCAACTTGTATGGTGCTTTATGGGCCTATGAAGAGCTGGGGTGGGGCGGCTATTGGGCATGGGATCCTGTAGAAAATGCCTCCTTTATGCCCTGGTTAACTGGAAGTGCCTTTTTGCATTCGGTAATGATTCAGGAACGGAAAAATATGTTGAAAATCTGGAATATAGTTTTGATTATAATTACCTATGTTCTTACTTTATTTGGTACATATTTGGTTCGCAGTGGCATATTGCAGTCGGTTCATGCTTTTGGGAGTTCAGCCTTAGGAAAATACTTTTTAGCCTTTACTCTATTTGTATTGGTAGCTTCCTTTGTACTTATGCTCTTTAAAATCAAGTTATTAAAGGGTGATAGAGAATTTGAATCATTAATTTCTAAGGAAAGCAGCTTCTTACTTAATAATCTAATTCTATTGGGAATGACCTTTGCTACCTTTTGGGGGACAGTATTTCCTCTGATTTCAGAGGCGGTAACGGGGAACAAAATTACAGTTTCCATACCCTTTTTCAATACCGTGAACGCACCCTTAGGCATTATTCTGGTTCTTTTAATGGGAATTTGCCCTCTCATTGCCTGGCGAAAAGCAAATATCAAAAACATTGTTGAAAACTTTACTGTTCCCGGTGCTTTATCTATTATTTTAGGATTTATCCTATATTTTTATGGTGTGAGAAAGTTATATATACTTTTAGGGTTTGTTGTAACATTCTTTGCATTTTCAGCAACAGTATGGGATGTAATCAAAGGGGTTAGAACCAGGAAAAGGATAACCGGAGAGGGTTACGGGCTATCCTTCATAAGGCTTCTACTAAGGAACAGAAGAAGGTATGGAGGTTATATCATTCACCTGGGGATTCTAATGATGGTTTTCGGCATCATAGGCTCCCAGGGTTTTGATGTAGTTAAGCAGGCCACAGTAAAGGTCGGCGACAGTGTTAACATAGGGAGTTATCAGATAGATTATCAGGACTTAAAGCAAACAAAGGATGGAAAAAATGTAGTTGTATATGCACAACTTCAGATAAAAAAAGAGAATAGGAATATTGGTAAAATGACACCCCATAAGATTTTCTATCCTACTCAAAAACAGCCTTCTACTGAGGTGGTTATCAATAGTAACTGGATAGAGGATTTATATATAATTCTAGCCGGCTGGGAATTAGATGGAACTGCTACCTTTAAAATACTTATAAACCCTTTAGTTAAATGGATTTGGGCAGGCGGCTATTACATAGTTGTAGGCACATTGTTTGCGTTATGGCCCGGGAGGGGTAGCCGGGTAGGCGGTAAGTATGTTAAATACCAAGTCAACTCTTTTGAAGGAGTTGAGGAAAATGAAGCCTAGTAAGAGGATAATTAATACAGCATTAATTTTACTTTTTCTTATTAATCTAATAGTAGTTCCTATTTATTCTGCTGAGGTTACCGTAATTCAGAAAGAAGTTGAAGAAATGCTAGTCTGCCAGGATGACTGCGGGATGCTGGTCTCAGCATGCGATAATGCTACAGCAGCTTATATGAGAGGGATAATTTCAGAGCAAATAGCCCAGGGCAAATCTAAAGAAGAAATTCTGCAGCACTTTGTATCCATCTATGGGGAGCAGGTCCTTTCTGCACCGAAACCCCGAGGATTTAATCTTACTGCATACGTTATACCATTTCTAGCAGTTATATTAGGAGCTTTAATTATTTATTTTGCTATAGAGAAATGGGTTTTTCATAATCGTTTATCTAATATTGATTCTTTGGCTGAGGATAAATTAAAAACAAATAATGAACAGGTTATCCAGAAAGAATATGAAGAAAAATTAGAACAGGAGCTAAAAAAGTATTGGTAGAGAATTTAGTTTCGGGGGTGGTAAGAAATGGATGAAATTCTTTTTCTTATAGTATTTGGATTAATATTATTAACTACATTGATGTTAATAGGGCTGCCTCTAGTAAAGGGAGGAAGAAGTCCTGGAATTTATATTAACAGGGAAGAACAAATAAACGGTAGAGACACAATACTTACTACGATTAATGAAATCGAATTTGACTATCAAATGGGTAAATTGGCTAAAGATGACTATTTATACTTGAAAAATCAGTATAAGACAATGGCCGTTAAATTGCTTCAGGAAAAAGACAAGCAGGATTCAAGCAAAGCAGATGATTTAATAATGGCAATCGAAAAGGAGATAGATTTCGAATTAGCAATCCTTGATAATTCGTCGGCTGGTGAGGTGGGTAGATGAATATTAACAAGGGCAAAATATTGTGGCTATTTATATTGTTGGTAATAATCAATTTCAGCAGTACACAGGCTTTTAAGGCCGAGGCCAGTGAGAATGTAAAGGTTAAAGAACAATTAGTATTAATTAACCATGTTGATGAACAATTTGAAATTAAGGAATTGTATCAATTTAGTAATGAAGGAGATCAATCCATACAAGAGGACTTAATCATAAATATTCCAGAAGGTGCTAAAAACTTATTTATCAGCAAACAAGACTTAGGTGATAACGAGAAAACTGTAGAACTGGATTCAAAGAATTATACGGTTAAGGGCAATATAATTACAATAAACGAGAATCTGAATGCTGGACAAAGTATTTCCCTGCTAGTGTTCTACACTATTGAAAATATTGATACTTTGAGAACATTAAATTATCTTACTGACAAACTTTACGTCTTTGTCCCCATGGGATTAAATATGGAAAGTGATTTATTACATAATTTAGGCATTGAAGTTTTGGATGAAGTGCATTTTCAGGTATTTGGCAATCACAGTTTAGATAAGGACGAAAGTTTCTTATTAAAAATTAATTCTACGACAGTTAATAGTGAAAAGGTAACAAAAGAGTATATGGGGTCAACAGGCTTTCATAGTGCATCCCATCTAACCCGTTGGGCAAATTCACCCTTAGTAAATACTAATCCCCATCTCTGGCTTTTATTTTTAGTTCTGCTTGGTTTAGGGTTTATTTTATTTACCTTATTTTTGCTACGAAAAAAAGAATCTAGCAAACCACAAGACATTTCTTATCTTATGGCTAAAGAAGAAAGGCTGCTTCGTAAAATTCGGGATTTAGACTTGAGTAGAAAGAATGAAGAAATTAATGAAGAAACTTATCAGGAACTGCGAAAACAGTACAAACAGCTATTAATAAAGGTAAAACTACGAATCAATAGCCTGGAGGAAAATTAAACTTATGTACCAAGTATCGAATATCAATAAGATTGCATCCGGAAAAAGGATATTAGATAACTTGAATTTGCACATTTATCCAGGTGAGTTAACGGTTGTAGTAGGGGAAAATGGTGCAGGCAAAAGCACTTTACTCAAAATCTTGGCTCTCTTAGAAAAGCCAAGTTCAGGAACAATTTTAGTTGATGGAATTGATGCAATCAAAAGCTCAAACGAAGTGAAATCCAGGCTAGGTGTCCTGGCCCATAAATCATTTCTTTATGAAAACTTAACGGTTTATGAGAATTTAGAATTTTATGGTCAGTTATATGGCCTAAATAGACTTAAAGATAGAATATATGAGCTTATTTCAAAAATGGATTTAGAGCTTGTAATCCATGAGCCTGTATATATACTATCCAGAGGAATGCAGCAAAGGCTGGCTATCGCCCGAGCATTAATTCATGACCCCAGCTGTGTCTTGTTAGACGAGCCACAAACCGGATTAGATCAAGATGCCCTAAAAGTACTTTATAACCTATTAGGTATTTTAAAACAAGAAGGCAAGGGGATAGTGGTAGTTACCCATCTTTTTGATAATCTATTTGAATTATGTGATAAACTTCTAATTCTAAAAAAGGGGCAGCAGGTTTATTATGAGCATGTTAGGATTAGCCCTACCAAAGCCAGGGAGCTTTACATCTCCCAGGCAGCTAGGAGGTACCCTTGAGTGAAGCTTACTAAAAGTATCTATGCCATGCTTTGTAAGGACTTTAAAGCGGAGTTTAGGCGTAAAGAAATATTAAGCAGTATGTTATTTTTCTCTTTACTTATTGTGGTGATAATGAATTTTACTCTAAATATTAATAAAGATATTTTGTTTGAGAGCATCTCCGGACTTATGTGGATAGTATTTCTGTTCACCGGTGTATTAGGAATAAATAGGTCATTTATAAATGAAAGGCTTAATGACTCTTATTTAGGAATCAATTTAGCCGTAGGAGAATCAAGCATCGTCCTAGTTAGTAAAGCAGTAAGCAATTTGGCTTTTATAGGTATAGTACAGACAATTGTTATACCATTATTCTTTATATTGTTTTCAATTAAGTTGCCACAGAATGTTGTTGTTTTTTTATTAGTTAATTTTCTGGGAACAATGGGGTTTGTTTTCTTGGGTACATTTCTTTCTGTTTTGACGATTAATACTAATAGTGAAATATTATTACCGATTGTTTTGTTTCCACTTTTAATACCATTGGTGTTAGCAGAGGTTCAGGCCTCTAATTTGATATTAAAAGGAGCGCCTTTAGAATCATGGGGACACTGGTTGGGTTTAATATTAGTCTTTGATTTTCTCTATACTCTCGTTCCGGTACTTTTGTTTGACTTTCTAATGGAGGTGTAGTAATTGAGTAAAAAATTGGGCTATGCATTAGGCATTATTACACTGTTAGCTTTTATAGCGGCAAATTATTTGATATTTATTTGGGTACCTGCGGAAAAAGTAATGGGCATTGTTCAAAAAATCTTTTATTTTCATGTGGCTGCGGCATGGGTTGGATTTTTGGCGTTTTTTATTGTATTTATTTCAAGTATTAAATATTTACTAACTTTTAATGAGAAGTGGGATTGGTATAGTGCAGCTTCAGCAGAAATTGGATTTGTTTTTACGAGCATTGTGTTGGTTACCGGCTCTATTTGGGGAAGAGCTTTTTGGGGCCACTGGTGGACCTGGGATCCTAGATTGACCACCTCCTTGATTCTCTGGTTTATTTATGCTGCCTATTTATTGTTACGGTCCGGCATAACACAAGAGGAGAGAAGGGCTAGGTATTGTGCGGTTCTAGGTATTATCGGGTTTATTGATGTACCAATTGTTTGGTTTTCAGTTAGATGGTGGCGGACTGTCCACCCTAATTTAATGGAAAGCGGTAAAATGGCTATCACCACAAAGATGAGTATAACTTTATCCTTAAGTGTTATGGCATTTACACTAATATATGCTTTCCTATTGCCGAGGGTAGTTAAATTATATCAGCTAGATAACAGGATACATAAAATTAAAGATGTTATTAGAAATCTATAAAGCCGGAGGTGGAGTAATGTTTTATTTTTATTTAGCCTATTCAATCCTGTGGATTATCTTAATAATTTACGTATTTATAATTGTTAATAGGCAATCAAATTTAGAAAAGGAATTAGAATCGTTAAAGATGACTTTGGAGAGATTAACTAAATGAAAAAGATACTGATTCTTGTCTATCTAATTGCTCTTTTATCAGTATTAGGGATACTAACCTGGCAGTTATTTTTTCAATCCAATATGGTAGAAATTCCGCAAGAAATTGATTCACTTAAGCTTACTGGTAAAATTAAAGGCCAACAGGCAATTAATGAAATCGGCAAACTACATGGTGTTGCAATTCAGAATGTAGATGATGGCTACATTCTTACATATAAAGATACCGATGGACTAGAAGCAACAATATGGCTGACAGTTTCAAAGGATAACATTGCTGCTAAACAACTATTCGAAATAATGGATTCTAAAATGCCTAACAATAAAATTTTTTCTGATAGGCAAGAGCTAATAATTGATAATCAGAATATAGTTACTGTTAATGGTATGAATCTTACTCATTACTACTGGTCTACAGAAAATAAAAACTTTTGGGTAGCATTAAGAAATAATGATAGAGGATTGCAAGTAATTGAAAAGGTCTTAGCAATAAGGTGGTGATTTTATGATAAACGATGAGTTAAGAAAAGCTCAATTTACGCAAGAGTATATAGAGGCACAAAAGCGGAAAAGAAATAGAGTGTTGGGAATTACTCTTACCATTACATTATTATGTGTAGGCTTTTTTATTTGGAAAACCAGTGGTCGTTACGAGAATCCAAACAGCGGCAACTATTTTTTTGATAACGTTCCAGATTATTCTGGGCAAAAGATTGAAATGACAAAATTTGATTTGAAAGTGGAAGGCGGTATGGTTAAATTTCCTTTATCAATAGTAGAAGAAAATAAGTTAATATATTCCGAATATAAGGATAATACAGAGAGGATTTATTATGGAAATTTGAAGGTTTTACCCATAATTGCATATATATCATCTGCAGGCAGACTTATTGTTGCCACAGGAATTTGTGAACCATGCTATGGAACTGAGTTCACTTTAGAAAACAAAGAACTTGTATGTCAGACCTGCTTCACCCGTTGGCGGAATACTGATTTATTTGGTTTAAGTGGGGGATGTGTAAAATATCCTCCGGAAGAGCTAATATACTCTGTAGAAGGTGACTACATAGTAGTGCCCCAAGATGTTTTAAGCCAATGGAAACCTAGAATTTTTAAGGATGAGATGTCAACTACTTAATGGTCACATATGTGTCACATAATTATCAAGTTTTTATTACAAAAAATACACATTAATAAGTTATAGTATTTACATCAACATTAACTAAGTTTTTTTCTCAAACAAATCATATACCTCTTTACAAAGCAGGGTACAATATTTATTGCTCTGCTTTCTTTTTATTCAAAAATACAAAGGAGGAAGATGATGAAGATTTCTAAAACTATTGATCTGACTGGGGAGCTATGCCCAATTAATTTTATTAAAGCTAAAATTGCATTAGAGGATTTAAAGAAGCAAGAAATTCTGGAAATATTTCTTGATGATGGCATACCCATAAAAAATGTCCCAAGAAGCCTAGAACTGGATGGACATATAGTATTAGATATTGAGAAGGTAGATGAAGCTTTTCGAGTATTGGTGAAAAAGGAGGGTCTAAATGTCTGAATTTAGCAATGAGCAAATTGAGCGCTATAGTAGAAATATGGTGTTAAATGAAATAGGGATAGCTGGGCAACGCAAGATTAATAAGGCAAAGGTTTTAGTAATTGGCGCAGGAGGCCTAGGTTCCCCGGTGCTAATGTATTTAGCTGCCGCAGGTGTGGGTAATATTGGAATAGTTGATGGTGATAAAATTGAGCTGTCAAATCTACAGAGACAAACTATTCATAAAACGGAGAATATAGGAATCTCAAAGGTGCAATCGGCAAAAAATTTTATTGAAAGCTTAAATAAAGATGTAGAAGTGACTACATATGATTTTTTTATCAATAATGATAATTGCCAGCAAATCATTAGTAAATATGACTTAATAATCGATGGGGTAGATAATTTCGAGAGCAGGTACTTAATTAATGATACTTGTCTTAATTTAAGAAAACCTTTAATTGAAGCAGGCATTATTGGATTTATGGGAATGGCAACACTTATACTGCCTGAAGGACCTTGCTATAGATGCTTATACCCTGAAATGCCAGAAAGAGCTCCAACCTGTAGCCAAGCAGGTGTGCTAGGGGCAACTGCAGGAATTATAGGAAGCATTCAAGCTAGCGAAGCCATTAAGTATTTAGTGGGGATAGAGGAGAACTTGAATGGAAGGGTTATCTTTTGGGATGGTCTAACAAGTACAATCCATGAAATAAAATTACAAAAAAATAAAGATTGTATTTCTTGTGGATAGAAAAATGAAATAGATAAGATTGTGATTAAATGATAACGATTTTATCATAAAATATTCATAAAGTTTAATCAATTTTTACACATCTCTCTAACACTTTTATAATTTTTTAAAATTATAATACAGTTAACCTAAATAAAAGTGCTAGGAGGAAGTACAAATGAAAAAAAATATGATGCAAATAACAGAAAGATTTTTTGAAAATATTCCAAGTGATAAGTATGGGATTGATTTAATGGAATTTGAAATGCTAATGATTTCTGGTGAAATAAATGAATACCTTTTACTAGATGTAAGAGAACATGACGATTTTCAAAAGGAAAGAATACCGGGTTCTGTAAACATACCATACTCCCAGCTATCGGTGAAAATTGATGAAATGCCAACGGAAGAGAAAGTTATAATTATTAGTAAAAAGGGTCTAATAGCTGCTCAAATTTCATCTCTTCTAAATGCTTGTGGTTATAGAACGTGGACTTTAAGGGAAGGGATTGAAGGCTATATAGATATAGGCGGTAATGTGGAAGGTGAAAAGATTGATATAAGCGCATAACCTAAAAAGGATCAGTTGTGATCCTTTTTTAGGTTATGCTTGCCCATGCTTTAGGAGAAATTTATTTCTGCAATCCCAGCTGCAAAAATAATACTCTTGCTCATCATTAACTATTATATAAGCTTTACTTTTATCAATTTCTTTATTGCATTCAAAATCCTTGACAAAAATCTTTTCAATTACGGGAGTTTTTGTTTTTTCTAATGACTCCGGGGGTTTGTTAATAGAGTCTGTAGATTTACTATTTTGAAACATGGAAATAAGAATTTTAAAAATAAAAAAGAGAAATAAAAAGTGGATTAGATAAATTACCAACTCCATAGGACATAATCCTTTCTATAAACTATTCTAAAATCTACTAAAGCTAGATTAAAGAAAAAATGTGCATAAATTGTGATGAAATTTTTATCATAGTTTGAAAAATATGAAATGCGCAATATTTCACAGCAATTACATAAGCATGTGATATAATCAAAGAACAATAAATTAAAGACTTTTTCTAAGTCAAGAGAATGTTATTCTTTACAAGGGTACTATAGAGAGGAGGTCAGAGGAACAGTATGAAATATTTTAGCCAATGGAAATTATTATTAAGCATGATAGGGATTGGTATAATAAGCAGCCAGATTTATCATTATGCATTTATGAATGGTTTTCTTAATTTGTTTATTCATTGTATTGCTATGGGAATCTTTTTTGGTTTAATAAACTTTTTTGTTGTTAAGAGATTTTATACCGGCTATATTTCATTAAAGGAAACTAATAAAAAATTAAAAAACCAAGCCCATTTAGATAAATTGACAGGTTTATTAAATAGAAGAAAATTTGATGAGGATGCCCGGAAAATAACAACAGAAGATAGTTATGCATTAATATTTATAGATATAGATAATTTTAGAGACTTTAATAATAAGTATGGTCATAGAATTGGTGATCAAGTTTTAATAATTGTAGCTCAATTAATTACAAGCAGTGTACGTCCACAAGATTGTGTTTATAGATATGGTGGTGAAGAGATTGTTATTTTTCTAAAAGGTTGTAATAAGGAAAGCGCTTATATGATTGGAGAGAGAGTAAGAAAAGATATCTCAAATTTAGATAATTTGCCATACCCTCAAATAACAGTTTCGCTGGGTATTTCTAGCTATCCTGAGGATGGTAATAATTTACAGGATATTTTAATTAAAAGTGATGAAGCCTTATTAACTGCCAAAAGGTTAGGTAAAAATAGATGTAAGTTATGTAGTTAGGTTGCCAATTCCAAGTTGGAATGGCAACCTAATTATTTTTTGCTGTTTTTTCACAAATTGGACAAATATATATCATAATTACTTCAAATTTTTCGATTATTCTATACTAAAAGCTAAAAGGGGGCTAGCCAATTATGGCAAGACCAAAAAGTATAATTAATAAATGTCCTCTATGTGAAAGCAACTTAATTGGTCGGTTATCTACCAAGAGTTATTATTGTCAGAATTGTAATCATGAATTGTTTTTAAAAAATGGGCTTTTAAAAATATTTAATATTTCCTCCGATGGAAATATTGTATTGATTGAAAAATTAAAATACTGCTGTTAAAAGTAAGGGGTGATGATTTTGTTAAATCCCAGGGTTTTATTAGTGAGTAATGACAAAAAAAGTAAAAATGTATTATCTACATCATTGTTAGATCAAAAATATGAAGTTTTAGAATGCCAAGATTTAAAGAATTTATCAAAAATATTGGATAAGAAAACATTTGACTTAATTATTATTGACCTTGATGAGGATTGTTCAAATGAATGGAATATTGCCCTAAATATTAGAAAAGTAACTGAAAAGCCGATAATTATTATTTCAAATGATATTGAAGAGTGCCAAAAATTATTAGGCTATCAGTTGATTAATGATTTTGTAAAAAAACCATATAGCATCGAGGAAGTATTATGTAGATTACAAGTGCAATTAAATACAAGTAAAAATATTTTTTGCATGGAACAAATAGTACTAGAAAATTTGGTTATTGATACCTCGATAAGAAAGGTGTTAATCGATAACAGAGAAATTGACCTGACGGAGAAAGAATTTGAGGTACTAAAGTTTTTGGCATTTAATTCAGATAGAGTCATTACTCGAGAAGAATTAGTACAAGAAATATGGAAAGAGAGATATAAAGGTAATCCTAGGACAATAGATACTCATATTAAAAAGCTAAGGAAAAAAATAGAGAAAAATTCTGCTAAGGCTTATATTACAACGGTCTGGGGTTATGGATACAGAATGATAGTATAAAAAATATAAATTTTAAAGAGGTGATAAAATGTTTTTCCCATTTTTTGACCCTACCTTCATAATATTGATACCGGCATTGATATTTACTTTTTATGCTCAAAGTAAGGTTCAAACAACCTTTGAAAAGTATTCGAAAATAGGAAGCATGAATAATCTGACTGGAGCACAGCTTGCTAGAATGATCCTCAATAATGCTGATTTAGATAATATTGAAGTAGAAGAAGTGAAAGGGCACTTAACTGACCACTATGATCCTAAAAATAAAAAGTTAAGGTTGTCTACGAAGGTCTTTAACAGTACTTCCTTAGCTGCTTTAGGAGTTGCAGCCCATGAAGCCGGCCATGCCATCCAGGACGATAAAGGTTATTTGCCATTGCATTTGAGAATGTCCTTTACCCCCTTGGCTCAATTAGGTTCTACACTGGCGATGCCTTTATTTTTTATTGGTTTAATATTCTCAGCACCTTCATTACTTAAGTTTGGGATACTCGCCTTTACCATGGTCGTATTATTCCAATTAATTACTTTACCTGTGGAGTTTAATGCTAGTAATAGGGCTTTAGCCATATTAGCTAATGGCAACTATTTAACCAGCCAGGAAATTGAGCCGGCTCGTAAAGTATTGAATGCTGCTGCTTTAACATATCTTGCTGGCGCATTAGTTGCAGTAACCACTTTAGTAAGATTTTTAATATTAGCCGGATTATCGAGGGAATAAAAACAAATTAGATATTGGAGGAGATACAGTATGAAAAAAAGTTTAGTCATAATTGGTGTCATATTATTAGTGTTATTCTTAGCTGTCAGTCCGCTTATTGGTGTATATAATAACTTGATAACGGCCGAAGAAAATGTTGATGGCAAATGGGCCCAGGTGGAAAATCAACTCCAGCGTAGATTAGATCTAATTCCCAATCTAGTAGAAACAGTAAAAGGTTATGCAGCCCATGAGAAGGAGACTTTCACCTTAGTAACTGAAGCCAGGGCAAAAGCGGCTGGTGCATCGAGTGTGAAAGAACAAGCTGAAGCAAATAGTGAACTAACTTCGGCTTTAAGTAGGCTAATGGTAATAGTAGAGCAATATCCAGAGCTAAAAGCTAATGAAAATTTTATTAGGCTTCAGGATGAACTAGCCGGGACAGAAAATAGAATTGCAATATCAAGAAAGGATTATAATGATTCTGTACAAGGCTTTAACACCTTAATAAAGCGATTTCCTAATAATATAATTGCGGGAATGCTGAATTTTATTGAGAAAGCATATTTTGAAGCAGAGGAAAGTGCTCAAAAAGCCCCCAAAGTAAGCTTTTAAGGGGGTTATATAAATGAAATTATCAAAAAAAGTATTACTCCTTAGTTTATTACTGTTATTATCATTAAGTTCAACGCTCTGGGCCGCACCAGAGCTTCCTAATTATTCAGGGGACATTTATGTTCAAGATTTTGCCCAAATTATTTCTTCTCAAATGGAATATAAATTATTAGCTGCGGCCAGGGAAATTGAGAATAATACAGGTGCCCAAATTTCCATTGTTACCATAGATAGTTTGCAGGGCACTGATATTGAGAGCTACAGCAATGAACTCTTTAGAAAATGGGGTATAGGGGATAAAGAAAAAGAAAATGGGATACTGTTTTTAATCGCTAAAGCAGAAGGAAAATTTAGAATTGAAGTAGGTTACGGGCTTGAGGGAAGAATCAATGATGCCAAAGCAGGTGATATTTTAAGAAATACTGCACCATATTTCCAAAGTGGAGATTTTGATAGCGGTATAGCAGTAGCCTTCAATAGTTTGGCCAATGAAATCAGTCAAGAATACACAAATACCAACTCAGAAGAAACACAATCAGAGAAATCTGTTAATATCCCTTGGTGGGCACAATTATTAGGAATTGGTCTACTGATATACTTAGCAATTTTTCATCCTGATATTCTAATGTTCTTAATATTTACATTATCTAGAGGAAGTATGGGTGGATCTGGTGGCTCTAGAAGAGGGGGAGGGGGTTCATCCGGTGGCGGAGGCGCATCTGGAGGCTGGTAGTAATAATAAGAGTAGGAGGGATAACGTGAAAAAGTTTTTATATGTTAGCATATTTATCGTATCTACAGTAGCTATGTTGTATGTGATGCACCCGGGTTCTTTCCAATTTTAATAAATGGCATGATTTCAAATAGTGTATTTTAGATTTTATTAAATTTAATTGAAGTAATTAGGGGATGATTAACAAGAATCATCCCCTAAAATATTATATAATTGCCAAATTTAAAAACAAAGATTATCAATTTAGCCTTAAAGAAAGTATAAGTTTGGGGTGGCATAAGTGCAACTAAGGCTTCCACCGTCGCTAAAGGCTTGGCCAAAAGGCATAAGTCTCGCTACGTTGCTTTGCTCCTAGTCTCGCTTTAGCGCAAACCAAGTTTTCTTTAGCTTTTAAATTGATTAAGCTCTAACTCAATTTGGTAGTGCTTGATAGTTGTTTTTTGAATCTTATCTTCTAATAAAGCAGTATTAATCTTTTGTTCAATTTTATCTAATTCTGAAAGCTGCTGATTTAATTCTTCAAGCCTGGATTGCAGACGGATAATTTGATGATTTATCTGATAATCGTCAAATTCATTGGTAAGATTAATGGGTTTTTGTTTCTTCAGTTTTTTAATATGTTCAGAAGTTTCATATATCAATTTATTTGTCGCATTTCGTTGATGATTAACTTTAGATAATAATGAATAATAGTCAGATTTATTATCTTCAAGCGTGTCACCGAGAATGAGGTTAGAAAATAATTCCTTTAAAGTAGCCATAAATATCTCCTTCCTGTTATGCTATTTGTCGATTAGCATTTATTTGGTTTTTATGTAATTTGGAATATGCATTACTTACGAGATTTACATCATTTTCTATTGCGGCCAATTCATTTTTTATAGTGAAGAAAATGGTATTGTATTTATGTAATGTATTTCTAATTAATGATTGTTTTTGGAGCCATAAACGGGCGTCAGCTTCATTATCTTTGATCAGGGCAGTCCTAATTTGTTCATTGCATTCTTTATAATCAGATTCTAAGTCAATAATAGAGCTTTCTAGCACCAGTGCAATGTTTCTTGTTTTCAAATGAATATCACTTATTTCTTTATAAATACCAACTTTTTTATGAGTGTTAATTTCTTTATAGTCCTTTGCCGGTTTCGAAATAAGGTTTATAAATGAAAAGAAAATAGTTTGAATTAATTTCATTATATCCCCCTCCAATTTCTACCTTAATACTACATAAATTTAGTGACAGTTTTTTTATAAAAGTTTGATAATTTTGTGTCTTTTCTAAATTATGTTTTATAAATAAAAGAATTGTGTAAGAAATTATTAGAAAGGAGAGTGAGGTTGCATGAATAGTCATACTCACCACAGTGTCAATACCTCCCACAAAGGTCATAGCACCTTACAAGGAAAAGAAAAACAAAATAACAATGTAAATACCTCAAGTCATAATCACCATGAGCACATGATAATAGAGTACAAAAAAAGGTTTTTTATAAATATCATACTTACTATACCTGTTTTAATACTTTCACCTATGATTCAAGAGATACTAGGTTTTAGGGTAAGTATTATTGGAGATAAATACATTCTTTTTGGCATCTCAACCATTATATTTATATACGGTGGCTGGCTGTTTTTAAAAGGTAGTATTGAGGAGATAAATAATAGAAATCCCGGTATGATGACATTAATTTCAATGGCAATTTTAGTAGCATATTTTTATAGCAGTTTATCTCTATTCATCATAGTTGGGAAAAGCTTTTTCTGGGAACTGGCTACTTTGATTGATATTATGCTTGTGGGCCACTGGATTGAAATGCGGTCTGTAATGGGGGCCTCCCGGGCATTAGAGGAGCTAGTTAAATTATTGCCTTCGGAAGCCCATCTAATAAACCATAAAGGTGAATTAGAAGATGTCCTTGTTTCAGAATTAGAGAAGGGAAGTCGATTGTTAGTTAAGCCAGGAGAAAAGATACCTGTCGATGGGGTAATTGTAAAAGGACAATCATATGTTAATGAGTCAATGCTTACCGGTGAATCAATACCTGTTAAAAAGTCGGTCGGTAATAAGGTAATAGGCGGTTCAATAAATGAAGAAGGTACACTAACAATTGAAACTGAAAAAGTGGGTGATGAGAGTTACTTATCCCAGGTCGTTAATTTAGTAAAAATGGCCCAGGAAAGTAAATCTAAAGCACAAGATTTGGCTAATAGGGCAGCCAAATGGTTATTTTATTTTGCGTTAGCTGCAGGAGTCTTAACCTTTTCTATATGGTTATCTGTAGGGTCGCAAGTTCCTTTTGCTTTAGAGCGTATGGTTACGGTGATGGTTATTGCATGTCCCCATGCCTTAGGTTTAGCAGTACCCCTTGTAAATTCTATTTCAACATCAATAGCAGCCAAACAAGGATTGCTAATACGTAATAGGGTAAACTTTGAAAATGCATGGAAACTGGATGCAGTAGTTTTTGATAAAACAGGAACATTGACGGAAGGGGAATTTGGGATTACTGATATTATTAATACCGAGAGTTATTCGGAAGATGAATTGCTGCATTTTTCTGCTTCTCTAGAAAATCAGTCCCAACATCCAATTGCTAAGGGTATAGTAAAAGAAGCATTAAAAAGAGGGGTAGCTTTAGTAGAACCTGAAGAATTCAAGTCAATAACTGGTAAAGGGCTCCAGGGAAAAATTGACGGCAATATAATTAACATTGTAAGTCCGGGTTATATGTCGGAAAATAATATCAGTTATCCTCAAGAAAAGTATAGTATGTTGGCAGAACAGGGCAAAACTGTTGTATTCGTACTGATAAATAATAAATTGGCAGGTTTAATTGCTTTAGCTGATAAAATCAGAGAGAGTGCAAAAGAGGCTGTAGCAGCCTTAAAAAATATGGGGATAAGTTCCATGATGCTTACCGGTGATAATAATAAGGTTGCCTTATGGGTCGGACAGCAGATAGGATTAGATAATGTCTATGCCGAAGTTTTACCCCATGAAAAGGTCGAGAAAATTTCCCAAGTTAAATATCAGGGTCATAAAGTTGCCATGACCGGGGATGGAGTAAATGATGCACCTGCCTTGGCAACTGCTGATTTAGGTATAGCTATAGGAGCTGGAACAGATGTTGCGGTTGAAACTGCCGATGTAGTATTAGTTAGAAGCAACCCTATGGATGTAGTTTCAATAATAAGGCTTTCCAAAGCAGCTTATAAAAAAATGGTGCAAAACCTATGGTGGGCTGCAGGCTATAATATAATTACAATACCTTTAGCAGCCGGTATTTTATTTAAGGCAGGGGTTATTTTAAGTCCTGCGGTGGGTGCGGTATTAATGTCGCTAAGCACAATAATAGTGGCTATTAATGCACAGTTACTAAAACTAAAATAAAAACCCCTTAAAAAACAACTTCATCTATAATAGGTTCAGCTTTTGAAGAATTACCTTGTGATGTGATATAAATTACAGTTTTGTTGGGCAGGCAGACAATGCTTTGCCCAACAGCATTTATTTTGCCTGTTTGGACACAAATTTTTCTTGGGCAGATAACAGTTTCATCATTTACCCAAACCTCTCCATCTTTAATAGCAAGCTCAATATATCTGTTTTCTGGAAATTTAATTTGGAAAAGTTGTTCTTTTTCTAAATCAACTGTATCGTAGTAGGCACCATCAACCTCAATAACTATCTGCTTTAAATCTGTATCTTTCCATAAGTTATTTATAAGAAGCCATGATAAACCCGAGAGGATAAGGAGAAATAGTATTAAATAATCACCTTTTTTCATAAAACATCACCCATCAGTAAGTATATTAAAAAAATTTGATTAAATTGTGAACAAAAAATTTTAACAGGTGTTTATTTCCCAGTTTTTTATTCAAAAAGTAAAGGGCCAATAAATGGCCCCTAATGACAACTCTTCTTCTCACTTTCACCTTTTTCTTTATCTTTGTCCTGGTGATGGCTGTGTCCTCCACAACACCCTCCATTTCTCATCATGAAGAAAAACAGACCACCTACTATGAGAAACGGCAATAAATTATTTAAGTATTCCATAATATAAACCTCCTTTTAAAAAGAGTATATCTAGGAAATTTGTCTTAACTTTTATTAAAGCTTGAAGTTTTTGTGAAATTTAAATAATTAATAATAAACAATAGATACATAAAGCTGCCAAATAAGAGAGCCCAACTGTAGCCAAAAACCATTGCAATCATTAAGGCCAAAATAGAACCCAAAACAGATGTCCAACCGTTTATTCCCCACATTAATGGGATAAGCTCCTTATAGTTGTTATTTTCTAGCAATCTTAAACCATAGGGAAAGGGGATTCCTAATGCTAGCCCAAGTGGAGCTAAGGTAATAACAGTAATTAGTATTTTAATCTCAAGTGGATTGCCCTGCCAGTAAGTAAATACCTTGGGTAGAATAGTTGAGATTATTAGTGAATATGCTGCTGCGAAACTAGCTGGAATTATGGGTGATAATTTTTTAAAACGGGAAGCAAGTAAGCTGCCAATTCCTCCACTTGTTAATAATATGGTAATTATTATACTAAAGGTTAGTGTAGGGTGTCCGATAAACAGTACAAATTTTTGTAAAAGGGGTATTTCAATTAACATAAAACCTAGTCCTAGTAGGATAAAATAGTAAGAATAATGCTTACTATTTTGATCTAAAAGCTTCTTACGGTAAGGAAGCAATGCCTTCCCGCCAAAAAAGAAGACTGTTGCAAATACAAACCATATTGTAATCGGAACCTTTTTACCAATAGAATTATAAAAGAATGGTGAATTATCTGTAACGACCCAGTCGCTTATGTCTCTCAACAGTAAAGAACGGTCGCTCTGAAGATAGGGCAGATGAAGAATATCGTGCTTGCCTAAAGCAGCCATAGCTTTCAATTCTCTAGATTCATCTTCAGTAAAGGGGGCATTTTTTACTATAAGAAGAGGATAATAAACTCCTGAATGGTGTTCAACATCTTCACTATTACTGCTTATATATGCTATTGAATTAATAGCATCTTCTCTAGATAATCCATTCTTCTCTAAAGTACTAATTATTGTCATTACTGCTTTTTGCAAATCATTTTTACCATGAAGAACAAGTGCCAGTTTACCATTAGGTTTTAAATGGTTAAGGTATTGACTAAAGGCTTCCTTGGTATAAATGTAATTCTCAGAGAGTGCATAACCTAGGGTTTCTGAGGCTTGAGTCATGACCATAGAAAGATAAATAACGTCATATTTACTTGTATCAGTTGATATAAAGCTTCTTCCATCTTGGACAAGGGTCTTAGTACCCGGTAAATCATAGATATTGCCATTAAAATCAGCATACTTTCGTGCGGCTTCAATAGTGCCTTTATTGATTTCAACGGCAGTAATATCTTGTATCCCTGCATAACGGGCTAATAATAAATCCATTCCTCCGCCTGGCCCGATTAGAAGAGCATTGGTATTATTACCCTGGGTAAATGCCAGATAGCCAATTTCTTGTTTAAGATAATTTAAACTTTTTGGATCACCATTAAAGGGCATCATTTTAGAGACTGCACTGCCGTCAACTAAAACTAATTTTTCTCTTCGACCAGTAGTTTCAATTACATCTGTTCTGGCAAAGGAGTTCCAAGTAGTAAATACTGACTTGGGATTTTTTAATGCGCTCAGAGTTTTGGCACCACCGGAATATGCTGTGAAGTCAGCTATTACATTATCAATAAATTGACCGGAAATAATGGTCAGAACTATAAGTGTTAATATTCCAATAGTTTTTAATAATAATTTATCTCTTGATGCAACTAGAAGAAAAGCTGTAAAACCTATCATAGATAAAACTAATACTGAAGTTAGAGGGCTAAAGTTGTCTAACAGCTTAATAATCAATATGCTGCCAATGCCAGAGCCAACTAGGTCTGCAAAATATATTAGAAGACTGTCATCTGAGAACCTATAAAAGGCCTCAGATAGAAACATACCACCTAAAATAAAAGGAACTGCACCTAATAATAGATATATCAGAAAAGCTGTTGAGAAAAATGGAGTTTTATATATTATCAAAGTTACTATTATGGTGCTAAAACCAAATAATAATGAGCTTCTTTCCAAAATATTATCCTTACTAAAGCCATAAATCTCTTTATTACCAGTTCTGATTTTATAGACCCAGATACCGCCTAATCCTAATGATAATATAGCAATGGATACAGCCAGGAAAACAAAGTGGTAAAACATTAGTGCTGAAAATAACCGGGTAAGAGTTATTTCAAACATGAACAAGGATAATGAAACCAGAAATACAGCCAATAGTATTGTTTTTTTCAATTTATTGTTCCTCCTTTTACCCCTGAACCAAATAGAATATTGCTAAAGAGGACATTATGGATAAAAATACTATTATAACTACTTGAGATATTTTTTTGATTGATATAGGTTCTTCAGCATTAATTTCAAGTGATTGATGCTTTATTACATATTGTCTTAGAATTAAGCCTGAAGCAAAAAGTGCAATACTTAGAAGGTGGGATACACTCAAAAATCCCCATACTGTAGGATTATCCCTAAACAGCTCTACTAAACTTCTTATTACAGGGAAGAACAATAAATAGTTAACTAAGAGCTGACCGTCATATTTAATATTCATCCGCCTTAGCCATAGGTAACCAAAAAGCAAATAATCCAGTGTAAATTCATAGACCTGGGCAGGATGGAGAACCGAGTTATTAATCTTTATTCCCCAAAAGAAAGGCTCGGACATTGGTACACCAAAAACATCACATCCTATTCTTCCGATAGCCTGACCCAAGATTAAGGCTGGAACTACTGCATCTGCAGCCTTCCAAATTTGAATCTTTTTATTTTTGGCATA
Source organism: Bacillota bacterium (assembly GCA_049323895.1). GTDB lineage: Bacteria > Bacillota > Peptococcia > Peptococcales > BICA1-8 > JBMOKT01. The sequence goes on from JBMOKT010000038.1 coordinate 26,386, forward strand.
AAGCACTCCCGTTAAAACTCCTCCAATTATCCCACCGTGGATTGATAATCCCCCGGAATTAATAAAAAAGATTTCTAGCGGGTTGGCTAAATAGTATAAAGGATCATAAAAGGCAATATAGCCTAATCTTGCTCCAATAATTCCACTTAGTATGGTGTAGAGAACTAAATTTGCCAATATTTCTTCATCTAATCCTTTTCTTTTAGCCTCCTTAAGGGCCACAAAATAACCAATTAGTATCCCTAGCGCAATCATTACCCCAAAGAAGTGAATAGAAAAAGGACCTACAGAAAACAGTGTCGTCATGTTTTACCTCCCATGATTCCAAATTGTGTGGCCACCATCTAAATTAGTGGTGTTTTTATATTGACTTTTGTTTCAGTGTTTATCATTTTACAAGACACAAAAATTAAAAGGAATAGACTTCACAAATTCTACACAAATTGTTACCAATTAGGACAAATTTAGCTTATAAGTTCACAATTTACACAAAATTAATTCAAAGCTTAAACAAATTAGCACTATATAATTCATATATTCAGTAAAACATTGGCGGAAAGGGAGAGGGTGATTAGTGTTTGATAAATATAGTACTGGTAGTAATAGTACTGGGCTTTCTAGGTGCCTTTATTGCAGGAATGGCAGGGATTGGTGGAGCAATAATAATGGTTCCATTATTATACTTTGTTCCTCCTATTTTAGGATTTGAACAATTAAGTATGCAGACTGTAGCAGGAATGACAATTGTCCAGGTCTTAATTGCCACGGGAACGGCTGCCCTTGTACACAGGGCAAATAATTATATAAACAAAGAGTTAGTAAAATGGATGGGAACAACAATAATAATAGCCTCATTTATTGGAGGGTTAATCTCAAAATCTGTCACTGAATCTGTAATGCAACAAATATTTGCTGTACTTGCACTTATAGCAGCAATTATGATGTTTATACCTAAAAAAGAGAAAAATGAAAACATTGAGGTTAATTTTAATAAAGGTTTAGCTGTATTTTTTACTTTTATAGTTGGATTACTAGCAGGGATTATTGGAGCCGGGGGAGCTTTTCTCCTTGTTCCTATAATGCTTTATATTCTAAACATTCCCTTAAGAATAACGGTAGGAAGCTCATTGGCAATAGTTTTTTTCTCTTCTTTAGCTGGCTTTCTAGGTAAAGTTTATACAGACCAGATTGTATGGAATCTTGCCATTGCAATTGTTATAGGTGCTATACCAGGGGCATATTTTGGAGGAAAAGTAAGTAAGCACATACCGGCTAAGTTATTAAAAGTTATTTTAGCATTTTTAATAAGCGGAACTGCTCTAAAGATGTGGATTAGTATTTTAATTAATGGAGGATGAAAAGCATGAAAAAGAGGATAATTATTCTGCTGGCAATTTTAGTTTTAGCGTTAGTAGTGGTAGGCTGTAGTAATGCAAATGAAAATAAAGAGGTGCAAGCTCAAGAACAAAATGAACAGTCAATAAATGATAATAAAAATGATACTGAAAATAATTTTGAAGTAGAAGAAAAACAAGAAATCAGTCTGATAGAAGATGCCAATGTAAAAGAAGAAACATATGCAGAACAAAAGTCAGCGCAGAATAAAGAGCTTATAACTAATACTAAGAAACCTCTTAATCCTCGAGACCTAGAGCGTTATAATGACGAGGGTGAAATTCAGATGGGAATTATATTTGCAAATCCTTTAGGACAAGGTAAAGAAGGCTACTTAACCTTTGTAGTACAAATGAATAATCATTCCTATAATCTTGATGAATATGACTTGAGTAAATATGCAACTCTTATTAATGATAAAGGCAATAGCCCCCAGGGAAATGCAAAGTGGGAGGTATATAGTGGTGGAGGCCATCATGTAATTAATTATTTGCTGTTTCCTGATAATGGTTTTATCACTCCGGATACAAAGTATGTAAAGCTTGTAATAAAAGATTTTATTGATTTGCCGGTACGTGAGTTTATTTGGGAAAAAGAATTTTTAGGTATATAAGTTTTTATAAAAGGCAAAGTTCATGAAAAGTTCACAAATTATCCATAGCTATAACAAAAATATATTTTATATTTATAGTAAATTAATGAGAAGAGGTGTTGGACATGATGTATGGAATTGGAATGGGTTTCGGTATGGTCCTTTGGTGGGGTTTAATTATCGGAGGAATTGCTTTCGTTGTATACAGTTTAGGTAGTAGTAAAAAGGAAGTTACTAAAAATAATCAACCAATTGATATATTAAAGGAACGTTTTGCTAAAGGTGAAATAAGTGAAGAAGAATTTGAACAAAAGAAACAAATTTTATTGAAATGACTTATTTAACAATAACCATCTTTTTAACGTCAGTAATCATTAATAATAGGGGTTTGCAGTAAAATTTATAATTGGAAAATCATATTTATGGGTGGAAAGACGCAACTCGGTAGATTAATCTGGGTGCGTCTTTTTTGTTTCGTGAACTTTTGACGTCGTGGTAGTGAAAATTGAGGGTTCAATAAAGCTAATAATTTTTAAAAAGTCACAGAAAGTTCATATTTATTACAAAGATATGTCAAAATTTTAGTTTAAAATTAACTTAGTAAACAGAGGGGGGAGTGAGTTTAGAGTACTATAGTAAAAGTTGGGCGAATTACATAAAACTATAAAAAAGGTGGAGAAGAAATGAAAAAGTATATTTTTTTGTTAGTAGCGATTTTAGCTTTAGGCGTCTTATTAACAGGTTGTAGTAAAGCAAACCAAAATATGATGATGAATCCTCAAAATATGAATGAATATATGAATCAAAATCCTCAAGGTATGGTTGAAATGATGTCAGCAACAGATAATAGACAAGCTATGATGAAAATAATGTCATCTCCCGATTTACGACCCATGATGATTGAAATGATGCATACTCCGGAAATGCAGGCTCAAATGATTGAGATAATGAATGATGAGGCAGTTCAGCAGGATATGATAAAAATCATGAGTGACAGTAAGATGGTAGAATTTATGAAGGATATGATGTCAAGTCCAAATATGCAAGGACAAATGATCGAAATTATGGGTAGTGAACAAGTGTATGATGATATGTTAAAAATTATGTCTAATCCTGAGTTACAGGATACAATGATCAAGATTATGGAAGACCCACAGATGATGAATGTAATTTCAGGGTTAAAAGTAAAGAATTAAATGTGTGGTTGTATATAAAAGTGAAACAATAAATAATAAGGCATTGTCTTAATTTGAAAGTTTTACCTAAGAGATCACAAACCGCCCTGTAAAGTTAAGTCGGGGAGGTTTGGATCTTTCTTTATAAAAGTAAATTTTATTACTATTTTACAATCTAATTAATTAAAGGGAAAGTTCATAGAAATTTCACAGATTATCCATAGCGATAACAAGAATATATTTTATAGTATTAATAAATCAATTTAAAATGAGGTGTTTAACATGATGCATGGGGGATATGGGTATGGATATGGAAATGGAATGGGGTTTGGAATGCTTATATGGTGGATTATAATCATCATAGGAATTGCTTTAGCTGTATATGGTCTGATAAGTTTATTTAGAGGGCAGTCTGGCAAAAAAGGATTTGTTAATGATAATAGGCCATTAGAGATATTAAAGGAACGTTTTGCTAATGGCGAGTTAAGTGAAGAAGAATATGAACAAAAGAAGCAAATTCTGTTAAAATAGTATTAATTAGCGAAAGTTGTGTTTTTCTAAGGTAATTTCTGGAGGTGTTAAATAAGATGGGTATACCAAGAATTTTGGTAGTAGACGATGAAGAAGGTATTAGGGATTTAGTTTCTATGTATCTCGAAAAAGAAGGATTAGAGATAGATTCAGCTGTAGATGGACAGGCTGCACTCTCAAAAATAGAAAAAAAAGAGTATGATTTATTTATTGTAGATGTAATGATGCCTAAACTAGATGGTTTTGGACTGGTTAGGGAAATCAGAAGGTTTACTGATAAGCCTGTTATCATGCTAACGGCAAAAGGCGAGGAATATGAACGTGTTCTCGGCTTTGAGCTGGGTTGTGATGATTATGTAGTTAAGCCATTTAGCCCTAGGGAGTTGGTTCATCGGGTAAAGGTTCTTTTGAAAAGAACACTTAATGTTGATACTAATGAACAAAGCATAATTAAGTTTCCCCGTTTAACAATTGATAAAATGGCAAGAATGGCTAAGATTGATGATACTGAAGTTGTTTTAACACCCAAAGAATTTGAATTGCTTTATTATTTAGCCAAAAGTCCTGGGCGAGTGTATACCCGTGAACAAATATTAGAGAATGTTTGGGGATATGACTATTTTGGGGATTTAAGGACTGTGGATACCCATGTTAAGAAACTAAGGGAAAAATTAGGGAGAGATAATGGTCCCGACTATATTA
>JBMOKT010000039.1:0-408516 GCA_049323895.1 Bacillota bacterium
AAGTACAGGGATTTAATTGTTAGGGTTGCCGGCTACAGTGATTACTTTAGAAATTTAAATAAAAAGCTTCAGGATGAAATAATTGCAAGGACTGAGCATGCTGCATTTTAAGCAGGGATTTTTAATCCCTGCTTTTTTGCACTTATTAGAAAGTAAAAACTTTTACAAGGTAATTTGCACTGTTAATATACAAATGTCTATAGATAAATTTTAGTGAGTGCAATTTTATTGACAGCACCGGGTTGGGTGTTTTGGTTTCTGTATATAAAAGGTGCATGGAAAAAGGAGGTAATATTAAGCTTTGTTCAATTGTCAATCCTGAAGTAATGAAGGTCTTCAAACTAACCAGGCTTGACAAAGTTTTTGATATTCAAACCAGTTGTTAAAATAAATGTGGTAAACCTACAGTTTAAAAGGAAGATTCATTTAGTAATGCGAAAAAAATTTGGGGACTTGATATAGTCCCCTTTATAACTCTTTGTTATTACTGTTGAATTTCTTGATAATTCATTCCGGCGAATGGACCATCATAATAGTAATTTCCCTTTTCCATTTCCAAATAATCTTGTTGTTGTGCCTGCTGGTAGAGAGGATGTTCCTTTTCCTCCTCGCTGCATTCTAAGCACAGTGTGTCAGTGTTAAAATAGCCCATGGTTTTAGCAACCAAATCTTTACCGCAGCGGTCACATTTATCTTTATTCAGGAATGTGTTTAAATCCATGTTTTCACCCCTTTAAAACTAGTATTTTTATTATTAACTATTCAGAAGAAATTATGCCAACTATAAATTTATTAGATAAATTATTAATTTTATTAATTTAAATGCTAGTTTACAAAAAAGCAAATTAATTATAAACTTATAAATGAACAAATGAATTGTTGTTCATATATTCTTCTAATAAGGGTGATATTGATGGAGAAAGAATTAGCTGTTCAGAGCAAGTGCTGTCAACCGGAAATAAAAAAAGAACTAGTAACGAAGGCGGAAAATAAAGTGGAAATATTAATGAAAGGTCTTCATTGTGCGGGATGCGGTATCAAGATTGAGGAAAATGTCAGAAAAATTGCAGGGGTCAGAGAGGCTAATTTAGATTTTGCTAACAGCCGTTTAACTTTAAATTTAACTAATAAAAAAGAACAAGATATCATTATTGAACAGGCAATCAAAATAATTAAAAAATTTGAACCCCATCTGGAATTGGAGGTTGTTAATGATAATTTAAAAGTACGCCGGTCTGAAAAAGAGGATTTTTTAAGAAAAAGTGAATTGGTTAGAGTTGGGCTAGGTTCCTTATTTTTTATTGCTGTATTGATCTTTGATTTGTACCTCTCAGTTGAAATGGGGCTTTTTATAGCCAGTTATCTTTTAATTGGGGGTAATATCCTTGCCAAAGCCTTAAAAAATATTACCCAGGGTGAAATTTTTGATGAGAATTTTCTTATGACGTTAGCTACTATCGGGGCTTTCCTAATCGGAGAGTATCCCGAGGCTGTGGCAGTAATGCTTTTTTATCAAATAGGAGAAACCCTCCAGGACATAGCAGTTTATAGGTCTAGAAAATCTATCAAGGCTCTTATGGATATTAGACCTGACTATGCCAACCTTTTAATTAACGGTGATGAAAAGCAGGTTGACCCCGAAGAAGTGGCAGTAGGAGATTTAATAATTATAAAACCCGGTGAGAAAGTACCTTTAGATGGCAAAGTAATTGGAGGGAGCTCTCTGATAGATACCGCTGCGCTTACAGGAGAGTCCATACCCCGCAAGGTTGAGGCAGGTGATGAGCTTTTAAGCGGCTCTATTAATAAAACGGCGTTACTTACACTTGAGGTTACAAAAGAATTTAGTAATTCTACCGTGAATAAAATTATAGAATTAGTCCAAAATGCCAGCAGCAGAAAGTCTCCCACCGAAAAGTTTATTACTAAATTTGCAAAGTACTATACACCGGTGGTAGTTTATGCAGCTGCAGCTTTAGCGGTGCTGCCTCCATTGTTTATAGAGGGAGCAACCTTTTCCCAGTGGATATACAGGGCCTTAATTTTCTTGGTAATATCATGTCCATGTGCTTTAGTTGTTTCCATACCTTTGGGTTTTTTTGGCGGAATAGGTGCTGCTTCTAAAAATGGTATCCTAATCAAAGGCGGTAATTATTTAGAAGCATTAAATTATGTTTCTACAGTTGTATTTGATAAAACAGGCACCTTGACCAAAGGGATTTTTAAGGTTACTGAGGTAAAACCATATGATGATTTTACTGCTGATCAAGTATTGGAATATGCAGCCTTAGCTGAAATCCATTCCATCCATCCCATAGCTAAGTCAATCTTCAAGGCTTATGGAAAAAAAATTAATTTAGAATTGCTTGAAGGTTATGAAGAAATTTCTGGACTTGGAGTAAAGGCCAAAGTAAAGGGTAAAGAAATAATAGCAGGAAATCGAAAATTAATGGAAGCAGAAAAAATTGACTTCACTCCCACTGATCAGGTAGGTACAGTTGTATATGTTGCTGTAGATAAAAAATATACCGGAAGCATTTTAATATCTGATGAATTGAGGGAAGACGCTAAGCAAGCTATTCTAAACCTGAGAAAACTAGGTGTGAATAAGCTGATAATGTTGACCGGTGACAATAAAGAGCAAGGAGAAGATGTTGCCGGAAAGTTAGGCTTGGATAAGGTATATACCCAATTATTGCCCGCTGGCAAAGTGGAAAAAATCGAAGAATTATTAGCACAAAAAGGTAAAAATGAAAAAATTGTCTTTGTGGGTGATGGGATTAACGATGCTCCTGTATTGGCTAGGGCTGACATTGGCGTAGCAATGGGTGGCTTAGGTTCTGATGCTGCAATAGAAGCGGCTGATATAGTATTAATGACTGATGAGCCTGGTAAATTAGTGGATGCGATTAAAATTGCCCGTCAAACCAATTCTATAGTTAAGCAAAATATAGTTATCGCATTGGGAGTCAAAGGTCTTGTTCTCCTGATGGGAACCATGGGTATTGCAACAATGTGGGAAGCAGTATTTGCTGATGTGGGAGTTGCTCTTATTGCTGTTTTAAACGCCATGCGTGCTTTGCGTGTGAAGAATATTGTTTGAATATATTTGAATCTAGCTGCATCTTGTAATAAGATGAATGATATAAGTAAGCATTTTAAATGGGGTGTAACTGGTGGAGAAAAATGAGGGTATTATTTGTGATGTTACCTGCATACATCACGATATTGTGCGTAAAGTAAAAGAGGATTTTCTTGGTGAAGAAGATATCCAGAAGCTGTCCGCTATCTTTAAGGCATTTGGTGAGCCTACCCGTTATAAAATCTTACATTGTTTGAAACAGTCGGAGATGTGTGTGTGTGATATTTCAGCCATTTTGGAAATGTCCCAATCAGCCATTTCCCATCAGCTCAGGGTTTTGCGAAATCTTAGGCTGGTAAAATATCGTAAAGACGGTAAAAATGTATTTTATTCATTAGATGATGAGCATATTTTTAGAATCTTGGATGAGGGGCTGGAACACATCAGGCATATTTAAGGAGTGTGTTGCCGTCACAAAAATTAACCCCCAACATACAATATAAAGAGATTGAAGGGGGGGTATATAATGTATAGGCAAATGAATTATGAAATGCCAATGGATATGAATATGATGATGCATCAACAGCCCATGTCTCCAATGATGTATCCAGGAATGTATGATCCTATGATGAATCTTTTATTTATCCTGCAAGATATTCAAAGAACTGTTCATATGAACCACCATGAATTAATGCAGATAAAAAGGATGTTAGGGCATACCGATCATTAATATTGTGGAAAAGGAGCTATGATTAGAATTCATAGCTCCTTTACTTTTAATTATCCAGCAGCTGGCTGCTTATTATCCGTTCCAAATCCTTAATGGTGTTGCATTCGTACATTTTACAATAGGGCTGGAAGGCAGCCACAGAAGAGTGTTTTTCCCAAGTATTTTGGGGGAGGGTATTCAACCAAAGGATTTGTTTAACTTTTCTCTGAAGAGACTGGATTCTTTGGGCTGTTTTAGGTACAGCCACGGTTTTTGTATCACTGACTATAATTACAATGGTATTCTTCTTCAGGAGAGAGCGGTATTTATTTTCCAGTTCTTTCAGACTTTGGTTAAGATCGGTTCCCTGACCCCAAACCTCTCTTCCTTGACCTAACATAGCCATAATCTCTTCAAAAGAAACTCCTTTTTGAAACCAGGAAGTAGTTCTCTCCAGCTTTTCAGCGAAGAGGAATGTTTCCATATTGTTGATAGCCCTGGTCAGACCTAAGGAGAATTGCAGAATGAACTTAGTATATTTAGTCATTGACCAGGAGACATCACACAGTAAAAACAATTGGGGTTTTGTAATCTTCTTGGATTTATAGTGGAGTTTAAACATGGTGCCCCCAGAGGCGATATTCTTTCTAATACTCCTGCGCAGATCAATTACCGATTGTTTACTGCTTTGTTTGTAGCGCCGGGAAATTTTTGTGGCAAGTTTTTTTGACAAATGGTGGATAAGTTTTAAGGCGGCGGGGGAGTCAGCCTCACTGATACTCTTAATATCTTGGTGTAAAAGTTTGGAATGCAGTTCTCTTAAATTCTCCTGTACTTGTTCAAGCAGGTAATCAATTTCCTGATTTCCTGTCTCGACCGGCAAGGGCGGCATCTGCTCTCCTTTATGCTGCCAATATGCAAGCTGACCCCGGACCAGATTTTCAATCATGGGTCTGAAATCTTTCTCTCCATGGGTACCCGCGGAACTTTTACTTAGAAAATCCTGTATTTTTTCTTGGGCAGAGTTTTCTAAGTTTGCATAAGATATTTTTTCCCTGCGGCTTAGGTTTAGACTTTGCCCTTGAAAGCTTAAATCTGATTCTGCCTGCGCGATTTGCTGTTCTATTTCACTATCTTTTTGCTGTTTTTTAATCTTCCATTCATTTTTTTGTTCCGGTGGGGCAAAAAAGGTATTAAATGCTTGATCAAAAAGAGGCAGGTCTTCCTGTCTCTTAATAACGGAACATTTTAGCGCTGTCTTTACATATTTTTGATTGCTTATTTTAACGTGTTCAAAGGTCTGAAAGGCATCTAATATTTCAGCCAGGCTAATCCTAACACCTAACTGCCGTAACAGGTTAAAAAAATCCACCAGGTTTTTACCAACCAAAAAATCCTTATAGTAGGACATTATTTAGCCCCCCAGTGCCGCAATTTCCCGGGAAAGACCATGAGCGCCCATTTGCTCATTAAAGGCATCTAAGTCTTGTTTATCTTTCAAAATAACATTAAGGGTTTTATTAATTAAATCCGAGTCAAGCCGTTGGGCCATCAAAGCCTCTAAAGCCCTAGCCCAGTCCAGGGTTTCGGAAATTGCCGGTTTTTTCTTCAGGTTTACCTTTTTTCTGATAATATAGATAGCCCTTGCTACATCCTTGGCTAAGCGTTCAGCAACGCCGGGAACTTTGGCCTGAATTATTTGCAATTCTTTTTCCAAATCAGGATATCCTATATATAAAAATAAACACCTTCGTTTTAAACCATCGGAAAGGTCCCTTTCCCCGTTGCTGGTAAGGACCACTATGGGTATTTGTTTGGCGGTAATGGTTCCTAATTCAGGTATGGAGACCTGGAAGTCTGACAGCACTTCAAAGAGAAAGGCTTCAAATTCTTCATCTGTCTTATCAATTTCATCAATCAAAAGCACAGACATTTTATCTGTTAAAATTGCTTTTAAGAGTGGACGCTCCAGCAAATAGTTTTTTGAGAAAATATCCGTTTCCAACTCACCAAGGTGGTCCTTCTCTTTATTGATTTGTATATGCAAAAGCTGTTTCTGATAGTTCCATTCGTAAAGGGCTTTATTTTCGTCTAAACCTTCGTAGCACTGCAGTCTTATTAGCTCCGCCTGAAAAACCCTGCTTAAGACCTTGGCTATTTCCGTTTTTCCCACTCCGGGAGCACCTGTTACCATCAATGGTTTTTTTAATTTAAGGGCCAGATAGACAGTCATAATAATTTCGTCATCACAAATATAGTTTTCTGCCTCAAAGCCCTGTCTCAAATTCTGCAAAGTAATATTCATAACCAGCCTCCTTTTTGCCTTTATCCCATAATATCAAATTTTCTCTAAATAACACAGTATTATCTAAAGATTTCGAATAGTATGCTGCATTTACCTCTATCCTGGAAATAACCAGCCCCAGATGAACACGGATAAACACGAATATAATAATTGATTTACTAGTCACCAGTCACCAGCAACTATCGTGGAGGTACTAGAATGAATAGTTAATTATTAGAGGGTTTTAATAAAAATAATGCAATCCCTAAACCTAATATACCCAAAAAAAGCATAGGATAAAAAACATAAATATAACTTCCCAAGCTGTCTCTAATTATTCCGGAAGTAGAGACACCAATTATTGCTCCTACACCATAGGCGGAAAAAACAATACCGTAATTTTGACTGTAGTTGGTTAAGCCAAAAAAGAAAGTTGTTGCAGTGGGGGCAATAGCCAGCCATCCGCCCAAGGTAAGCCAGAGCAGTGAAAAGGAAATAAGGTAGACATATATTGAGCCTTCTTTTGCCAGCAGCATTGATGCCGATGACAATATTAACAGGCTATAGGCTATCACAGCAGCCTTTAATGGGTACAGCTTATCTGTAAGCCAGCCAAACAAAGGCCTGCCAATGCCGTTAAAGATGGCAAAAGTTGAAACCATTAAGGCGGCATCCTTTGCATTTAGGTTAATAATTTCTTCCCCAACAGAACTGGTTATTCCCACAGTCATTAACCCTGCCATTGTGCCAATGACAAAACATGACCAAAGACCGTAAAAATTTGGACTCTTAAGCATAGCCTGTGTATTAAAATCCCTGGTATTCTTGGGAGTACAGTTTCCTTCGGTGGTTTCTTGTGGCGGGGGGAATTTAAAGGCTAATGACAATAAAGAGATAAGAATAAAGAAGGAAGTCCCTAAAAATCTAAAACTGGGTAGGGGACCATGGATATCAATCAACCATTGGGCTATAGGGGCTGTTACAAATGGAGATAATCCGAATCCTAACAGGGTTAATCCGATGACTAATCCCCTTTTATAGGGAAACCATTTTGATAAAACAGCGATGGGAACTCCATAGACAATCCCCACACCACCACCGGCCATTAGTCCATAGGTTATCGTAAGCATAAAAATATTTGCGGCATATCCCGATAAAATCCAGCCTAGGCCGACAAACAGCCCTCCCGTAAAAATCACCAGCTTGGGATTATACTTATCTATAAAACTGCCGGAAATAGACATGAAGAGCGCATAGGATACCAAAAACAACATGTATGGATAACCGCTTTGTGTTGCACCTATATTGAACAAATCCTCCACAGGTTTTCGAAAAACACTCCAGGAGTATATTGTGCCTAAGCAAATATATATGATTATTCCTAAAGGAATAAAAAGCCATCCGGTTTTATTTACCGGGCATCTTAAAGTTTCCGTAGAATTCATTTAATATCTCCCCATAAATTTTGCTTAATTAAAAATTAAAGGTTCTTCCACAACAAAAACAATTATTCTTTCGCCAGTCACAGTACTTATATCCGAATGGATGCTTATCAGATTGGTTTTGGTAACTGTTTTAATAAGCTTCTCCAGCAGGGGGCGGGAATTTTCAAACAGCTGGATACGCACTTGCTTAATAAGACTCCTGCCCTGAGCAGTTTTGGATAACTCCTGTTCAGCAGGTGTTAAAACATTCTTCAGGCGTACTAATATTAAATCATCCAGAATTATTGTTTTTGTATCACTTGGACCTCTTCCCATATGGTCTTTTTCAAATTGGATAATAAGCTTGCTGATTTCAGCTTCCATCTGTCCCTTGGTAACTTTCAAGCGTTTTTTACCTCCTTTAGGATGGTTAGCAACTAGCTGTTGACGGCATCTTCCCTAAAACCAGGCGTTTCTGTTAGAATTTCCTCGACAAATGTGGTGTATGCACCACCCTTTATGAAAACAGGGTGCGCCAATATGAATTTGTGAAAGGGAATGGTGGTCTTTATTCCTTCCAGTTGGTATTGTTCCAATGCATTTTTCATATTTTCCATTGCTTCTTCACGGTTCTGCCCCCAGGTAATTACCTTGCTTATCAAGGAATCGTAATACATGGGGATAGTGTAACCGCTGTAAATATAATCATCTATACGTACATTACCCTGTTTGGGTTTTTTATAAGCAGTAATAGTGCCTGTATTTGGTCTAAACCCAAACTGGGGGTCTTTGGCGTTTATCCTGCACTCCAAAGCCCAGCCATTAAATTTAATATCCTTTTGGGAAAAAGCCAGGGGTTTGCCGGCAGCAATATTAATTTGTTCTTTAACGATATCTATACCTGTTACCATTTCGGTGACAGGATGTTCCACCTGAATACGGCAATTCATCTCAATAAAATAAAAATTACCCTGCTGATCCATCAAAAATTCTGCTGTACCTGCATTGGTATAATTAATACCCTTGGCCAATTTTAAGGCTAAGCCCGTTACTTTTTCCCGCTGTTCTTTTGTAATTACCGGTGAAGGACTCTCTTCAATAAGTTTTTGATATTTATGCTGGATACTGCAATCTCTTTCCCCAAGATGTACCACATTGCCGTATTGGTCCGCCAAAATCTGTACTTCTATGTGGCGTGGTTTTTCCAGGTATTTTTCTATCAATACACCTGCAAATGCAAATGACAAACTTGCTTCTCGGCGGGACGCCTCCAGATACTCCTTTAAAGTCCTTTTGTCATAAACTACCCTCAGTCCTCTGCCTCCGCCGCCGGCGGCAGGCTTAATAAGGATTGGGTAACCAATCCTTTCGGCAATTGCTTCTGCCTCTTCCAAGGTTTGCACGGGAGTAGAGCTCCCCGGAATAGTAGGGATATTAAGGGTCTTAGCAATTTTCTTTACATTCACCTTATTTCCAATAGCTTCGATAGTCCCGGCACGGGGACCAATAAATTTGAAACCATACCTTTCACAGGCTTCGGCAAACTTAGGGTTTTCCGACAATAAACCATATCCAGGGTGGATAGAATCAACATGGGCCACCATGGCTTTTGCCATGATTTTGGATATATTAAGATAACTGTTTTGGGATCCTTCCGGTCCAATACAATAGGCTTCATCTGCCTCTTTCACATGAAATGAGGACGCATCTGCTTCAGAATATACAACAACAGTTTTTATTCCCATTTCCCGACAGGTCCTGATTACTCGTAAAGCGATTTCTCCTCTATTGGCAATTAAAATCTTCCGTATAGACATGATGTCCTCCTTCTACGCTAACAAATATAGGGGCATTTTAACTAACCTGCCGCTTGCGATTCAAACTGTTATAAATACACCAATGCTTAGAGGCTAACAATTCAGCTGCCCATAAGCCTGCAACGTGAGCATCGTTCGATTCCGTTTCCAGGAAACATTGCCATTTCTTTTCCAGGCTAATCTGCAGAAAGTTTATTTCATTATCCAAAGCATCTCCCGTTGGCACATAAATAATAGGTATTGATTTAAAAAAGTGAAAAGGGGATAAGTGCTGCAAGGCTTTGAAGCCACATACTATTACTACCTCGATGCCTCTTTGCTGGGCAGTGGAGGCATGAAAGTGGAGTTTTTCTATTAAGACAGGTGTTTCATTTAAAAGTAATGACTCATTGGCAATATTAAATTCATTTAAAACATCTTGGGCAAGCTCTATAGTTTCGGTTTGTTCCCAGGCAATAATTGATACCATTGGTTTCATAAATTATCCAACTCCTTTTTTAAATAGAAAAACCAACAACTACCCTAAGAACAATAGGTGTAGGTGTTGGTCTACTTTTTGACAGGCCCATCTTTAGGGGGAGCCCTTCATTAAGTCTTCCAGCTAATTAAGTTTCTAGTCCTCACTTTATTCCGCTTGAAAAACAAAATGCTGACTGGATTTGTTTTTAGAAATACGATTATTTTTAATTACATTTTCATCTAATCATATAATAGTAAAAATCCTGATAGCCTGTCAATGGATTGACAGTAGGTGTATTGTATACATGTTTTCTATACTAACAAAAGAAGCTTGACTTATTGCAAAGGATGCTTTAATATACAGTATGTAAATTAAATATGGTTCCTAAAGGGGAGTAGCTTTACAATAAAGTCGTCATTTCGTGATATTATTATCTCCGGCTTTATTGTCAACGAAAAACGTTGTTGCAAGACCTTTACTTTTTGGTGAAGGTCTTTTATTATGCAAAATTTAACCTTTACCGTAATGGTAAAGGTTTTTTTTCTTATGCTTTCTTTATAAGTATAACTTTTACAAGGAAATAAGTATAAGTGCAACATCGGCTTCCGCAGTCGCCAAAAGGCTCGGCGCAAGCCGTGTTTTCTAACAAAAATAAAAAAAATAGAAAGGTGATGTTCAAATGGATTTGTCCCTTATTATGGAGTACAGTTGGGTGTTACTTGTGCTGGTAGCTTTGGAAGGACTTTTGGCGGCTGACAATGCATTAGTAATTGCCATTATGGTGAAACATCTTCCGGAAAACAAAAGGAAAAAAGCTCTTTTTTATGGTTTGGCAGGTGCTTTTGTCTTTAGGTTTGCCTCTCTTTTCGTTATTTCCTTCCTGGTTAACGTATGGCAGGTTCAGGCCATTGGAGCGCTGTATCTAATGTTTATTTCCCTTAACCATCTTATCAAGAAATTTTATCTATGCAAGGGTGAAAAAGAAGAGGAATGTGAGGTAAAACAAGGATCAGGCTTTTGGACTACCGTATTAAAGGTTGAGTTAGCGGATATTGCTTTTGCCGTGGATTCCATACTAGCTGCAGTAGCATTTGCCGTAAGCCTGCCGGCAACTGGTCTTCCCAATATCGGCGGTCTTGATGGTGGTCAGTTTTTAGTTATTTTGACAGGTGGAATCATAGGTTTGGTTATTATGAGATTTGCAGCCAACCTCTTTGTAGGGCTGCTGCAGCGTAAGCCAGGTCTGGAAACTGCAGCATTTCTTATTGTTGGTTGGGTGGGAGTAAAACTTTCTGTTTATACATTATCTCATCCTGAATTGGCAATTTTACCTTACGGTTTTGCTAAGGCAGCGGCATGGAAGATAACCTTCTGGGCTGTATTGTTCCTGATTGCGTCCGGTGGATGGTTCTTATCTAAGGATAAATCAATAGCGCCCCAATCAGCAAATAAGCAACAAATAACAGCAGAGAAAGCATAACTGCTTTATTTGTAATAAGGTATTTTACTAAAAAGTGCTTGACTTCCCCTTTAGCATAAACTATCATTTAAATGTAAATTGTATAAATTTGCTAAAGGGGAGTAGCTTTGCAATAAAATCGTCATCACGTGATATTTTATCACCGGTTTTATTGGCAACGCAAAAACGTTGATGCAAGACCTTTACTCTAGGGTAGAGGTCTTTTATTTTTTAAGCATATGACCTTTTACTGGGAGTAAAGGATTGTTTGATTGTCCAATTAATTGACAAGTTCTTTTTATTCTTACTTGAAAGTACAACTTTTACAAGGAGTGGTGTTAAAGGTATTTTGGACAAACTTGTTCAGGTTGCATAGTCTTATGTATTATAATTAATTTTTAGAATCGAGGGGTTGATGATTAATGGATTTATCTCTTATTTTAGAATACGGATGGGTCTTACTGGTTCTTGTTGCATTAGAAGGGTTATTAGCTGCTGACAATGCATTGGTAATGGCAATTATGGTAAAACACCTTCCTGAAGATAAAAGGAAAAAAGCCCTTTTTTATGGTTTAGCAGGTGCCTTTATTTTTAGATTTTCCTCTTTGTTCCTAATTTCCTATCTGGTTAACGTTTGGCAGGTGCAGGCAATCGGAGCAATTTATCTCTTATTTATTTGTATCAACAACCTTTATAAGAGATTTTATGTTTGTAAAGGAGAAGACACAGAGGATTGTGAAGTAAAACAGGGGTCAGGCTTCTGGATGACTGTACTAAAGGTAGAAATAGCTGATATAGCTTTTGCCGTGGATTCCATACTGGCCGCAGTAGCTTTGGCTGTCACTCTGCCTCATACAACACTGCCTATGATTGGCGGTCTGGACGGTGGACAGTTCTTAGTCATATTTACCGGCGGATTTATCGGTTTGGTAATTATAAGGTTTGCTGCCAATGTATTTGTAGGCTTATTACATAGCAGACCAGGGTTAGAAACTGCAGCTTTTCTTATAGTTGGCTGGGTAGGGGTAAAGCTGGCCGTATATACCTTATCACATCCTGAACTTGCAATTTTGCCATACGGTTTTGCCAAAGCGGCAGCATGGAAGATTACTTTCTGGGTGGTATTACTGCTTATCGCTGTAGGTGGCTGGATTCTATCAAAAGAAAAACCAGTTCCATCAGAGGCAGTTGTTGGCAAATAAGTTAAGGATTAAGACAGCAGTTTATTGTTTAATTAAATATTATTCATTATAATTACCCTAGGAGATTTGTTCCTGGGGTTCTTTTCTAAAATTTATTAATGAAAGGGAAGCTTTTAATGGAAGATTATGTTTCTAAAAAAGTTGGCATAATTGGCGGGGGACAACTAGGGAAAATGATGGTTGTTGAAGCAGCCAAAATGGATATTTATACAATTATTCTTGACCCGTCTGCAGAATGTCCTGCAGCCTATCTAGCCAATGAGATAATTACTGCCGCTTTTGATGACCAAAGTGCTTTACTGGAATTGGCAAAGAGGGTAGATGTATTAACCTGTGAATTTGAACATATATCCACACAAGCTCTAAAATACCTTGAAGACCAGGGTTACATTGTTTATCCAAGGGCTAACAGTTTGGAAATAATACAAAATAAATATAACCAAAAATTAAGACTGCAAAGCTTTGATATTCCTTTGGGGGATTTTTTAAAGGTTTCAGACATGGAAAGTATAAAAGAAGCAGCCAAAAGGTTTGGCTACCCTTTGATGTTAAAGAGTGCATTAGGGGGTTATGACGGGAAGGGGAACAGCCTCATTGGAGGTGAAGAGGATATCGAAAAAGCATTTACTGAATTAAAAGGGGACGTAAACCACCTTTATATAGAGAGATATATACCATTTATAAAAGAAATTTCTGTATTGTGTTGTAGGGATGTAAATGGAAAAATAGAAGTTTATCCGGTTGCAGAGAACATACACAAAGAAAGCATCTTATTTGAGACATCAGTGCCTGCAGCTATTAGCCCCGCAGCAGAAGGACGAGCCCTATCCATTGCTAAAAAGGTATGTGAGATCTTTGAGGGTGTGGGCATGTTTTGTGTAGAAATGTTTCTTACAGAGAGTGACGAGGTGCTTGTTAATGAAGTGGCACCAAGACCTCACAATTCAGGGCATTATACAATAGAAGGGTGTATAACATCACAGTTTGAAAATCACATTCGGGCAGTTGTAGGCTTGCCCCTAGGAAAGACCGATTTGCTTATTCCAACAGTGATGAGGAATATATTAGGTGCAAAAGGACATGCGGGAACGCCCCTCGTTAAGGGAGCATACCAAGTATTGTCCATAGAAGGTGTAAGTCTTCATATTTATGGTAAAAGAGAAACCAGGGGACAAAGAAAAATGGGTCATTTAACTGCAGTTGCACCTACTTTAGAGGAAGCCAAGGTGAGAGTTGAAAGAGCAAGTGCCTGTATTAGCATCGTCTCACAATAATTTAGAAGGAGGAATGATCCATGAAACCAATGGTAGGGATAATAATGGGAAGTGATTCCGATCTCTCGGTAATGCAGGAGGCGGCACAAATCCTAAAAGAGTTTGAAATTCCCTATGAAATAACAATTGTCTCGGCCCATAGAACACCTGACAGGTTATATACATATGCCAAAGAAGCCAAAAACAGAGGATTAAAGGTAATTATTGCAGGGGCTGGCGGAGCAGCCCATCTTCCCGGTATGGTAGCATCTCTTACTTCTCTTCCTGTTATTGGAGTTCCCGTGCAAAGCAAAACTCTTAACGGCATTGATTCCTTATATTCAATTGTGCAAATGCCCCCGGGTGTCCCGGTGGCAACTGTTGCTATTAACGGCGCTAAAAATGCGGGAATCTTGGCGGCACAAATATTGGGAATTGCAGATGAGGGAGCTTATAATGCAGTTGCCAAGTTCAAAAAGAACCTAGAGCAGATGGTATTAAGAAAAGCTGAGGATATGAAACAAAACAATAATTAAATTAAATGTGTAAAAGGGAAAGACCAAATTTGCGTCTTCCCTTTTTTATCACCAGGAAAAAATAAATTTTTAGTTGTGGATAACTAGCCCAGTACAGCATCTTAATATGTTTTTTACTAGCCACTAAACGCCGCAGGCGTTTTTATTCTAGATTAAATACTTTATCTACACTAATATTTAGTTCATGACCCACACCGAGGTGACAGTCAGTGCAATTCTGTTCATTTTTGATGTATTGTAGGTGATCCCTGTTATTGGTGATTTTTTTGGCATTGGGAAAACCTGCGATTTCGCCAGTATGACAGCCAAAACACCTAGCCTCACTAATAAAATAAGCATCTATAATAGGTTCTATATAATTTCCTGTTTTATCAGAGATATAATAATTTAATCCCCTGGCTTTAGAATGAAACTTACCTAGGGATCCTGCAGGTTCATGGCAAAGCATGCAGTTGACATCTTTATGGGAAAGTTTTTCCCAAGAAGCAACATATGGTTCAACATAATGACAGCTGCTGCAAAATTCAGGGGTTGAAGTATAATAATATACACCCATAAATGAACCATAAGCCATAAGGGATATAATGATACCTGTTCCACCAAAAGCAAGAAATAACCTTAGTAAAGAAGGACCCATTATCTCACAACCATTTCAAGTTGATAAAGATATTATTACACCCAATAAGTTTGCTATGCGTTTTACATTCTTTTAATGCATAAATTTTAAAACCAATACATAGATATTGCATTCCGTTATAGGCTATGTAGCCGCATTTTTTAGTTCATTGCTGATATTTAATACAGGTATTACGAAAAAAATGTCGAATTATATCGAATCGTTTGTAAGTGGTGATAAATGTGTTGGGTAAAATAAGCAAATATCTATTTCCTATGCAAGTTACTAAACGTATTTATTTGTGGCTGATCATAAAAATTGTACTTCTCACTATTGCATTCTTATCCCTTTTTAGCTTCCATTATATTCAAAGTTCCGAAAACTACCACAAGCGCTCCATTTTAAATGTGGCAGCGTATCTGGAAGGAAAAGTTAATTTATCTTTTGATGAGATACTTATGGGAGAGGGAGCAGTTGACAAACCGGTTAAAGAAAAGGTAGGGGTAATTAATAAAAAACTGCAGCCTATAGTAAATGAAGTAAGTAAGCTATATCCTGATATGGGTATGGGGTATTATTCCATAGAGCTAGATCATGTAGTGGCGGCAGCCCCTAATTTTACACCTGATTTACTAGTTCAGGTCCCTCGAAGCTATCCATATTTTCAGAGCTACCAGTCGGGCAAACCGGAATTCGGCAAATCAGACAAATCTATTGGCTGGTTCGGTAATTCCATCCTTTTTGTAACATATCCAATAGTACATAATGGGAAGGCAATAGGTCACTCTTGGGCTAATATCACACTCGAGGGTTTATATTTGTCTGCCGTTGGAAACATTTTAAAAATGATATTTTTTATTTTACTATTAATAATAGGATTAGTTGTCTTAATCAGCATAGGATTTAACATCGTAAGAAAAGAGCTTAGTTCCTATTGTCAGCATATTATAAATTCTTCCGAGAATCTTAGTGAAAATGTTATTACAGAATTTAAGCCTTTTTTTGATGAAATAAATAAAAGTCGTCAATTATTAATAAGTACCAACAGGAACCTGCAAAAGGAAATTGAAGAACGGAAGAAGACCGAAGAAAAACTAATATTAACACTGGGCGAAGTTGAAATCCGCAAGGAAGAAATAGCTGCCCTTTTTAAGAGTGCGTACCTTGTTTTGGAGATGAGGGATTTTAAGAAAACGGCTCGGACTATTTTTGAAGCCTGTCGGGAATTGACGGGAGCCACATCTGGCTATGTGGCCCTTCTATCAGAAGATGGCAGAGAAAACCAGGTATTGTTTTTAGATTCAGGGGGAATGCCTTGTGCTGTAGACCCAAGCCTCCCTATGCCGATAAGAGGTCTAAGAGAGGAAGCTTATCTCAAAGGGGAAGTTGTTTATAATAATCAATTTGGAAAAAGCAATTGGCATACCTATCTGCCCCCGGGGCATATGAAGCTTGATAATGTATTATTCAGCCCCCTTGTAATAAAAGGAAAAACGTTGGGTATCCTAGGTCTGGCAAATAAACCCGGGGGCTTTACCGAGGAGGACAGGCGTCTTAGTAAAGGCTTTAGTGATATGGTAGCCGTTGCCCTCCGGAATTCACGGAATTTGTCTAAATTGACCAAGAGTATTTTCAGTATTCAGAAAGCTGCTTATAATACAAGTGACCCAATTGTTGCCTTCAACAAACAAGGGGTAGTAGTTTTTTGTAATAATGTTTTCAAAAATTTATTTCAATATGAATTTCCCGAAGTATGGAAAAAGCCTATAAAGTTATTTATTCCCAGACTGTTTGAGTTAATAGAAACAGATTGTCTAGACGGAATAAAAGGGGCTTTTGAAGCAGTAGGTTTTAAAAAGGACGGTACATCCCTTTCCTTGGAGCTTTCCTTAGGTTTATTAGAATTAGAAGATGAAAAACATTATACGGTTATCATCCGTGACATATCGGAACGAAAATTAATAGAGGAAAAGCGGAGGTATTATCTTTTTGAGGACTTCCCGGAAATAATTCTTTTTACTGATGAAAAGGGAAATATAATTCAGGCAAACAAAAAAGCAATAAGATACTATGGATATAGTATCGAAGAACTTATTACCCTGAACATCACCGACCTATCGATAGAAAATAAAACTGAAAATGAAATTAATGATCAATATGAAACTATACACCGCCGTAGAGATGATACAGTATTTCCTGTTGAAGTAACAAGATTTAATACCAGTTCTGAAAACAAAACCATAAAAATGTATTCCATCAGGGACATTTCTGAGCGGATAGAACGGGAAAACAAAATACGTGAGAGCGAAGAAAAAATAAAGAAAATTTTTAATGCCGCCCCGGTTGGGGTATGTTTAGTAAATAAAAGGCACCAGATTGTTGAATGCAACCAAATGATGACGAAAATACTTGGTTATGCAGAAGAAGAATTGAACAGGATGAGTTTTTATCAATATACACACCCGGAGGATATAAAGCTGACGGACGATTTTGTGAAAAATATCCTCTGCCATAATTATTCCAGCAGTACCTTGGAAAAAAGATACATTCATAAAGACGGCGGTATTGTCTGGGCCAGAGTATGCGTGGCAGTGCTTAGTGACCGTAATGGTGAAGTAAACAGAATAGCAATAATTGAGGACATTACCCAACGGAAAGCAATGGAAAGGGAATTAGCTGTTTCTAGAGAAAAATCGGAAATATCGGCCAGGCTTGCAGCTCTGGGCACTATGGCTGCCGGCATTGCCCATGAAATAAATCAGCCGCTAAATACCATCCGGGTAGCTGTAGAAGGTTTGCTTTATTTTTATCATGATCAACAGTTATTAGACAAAGAGGAAGTAGTGGAAACACTTGCGGAAATTAGCTCGGAAGTGGTTTCAATTGCTGAAATTATTAAAAATATGAGGTTATTTGTAAATAGCGAAGTAATTCCTGAGGATGGTTTATGTGATTTAAATCTTATCTTAAAGAAAGAAGTAGAGAAAAATATTCATCTTGCACAACAAAATAATATTATAATTAATTGCCGGTTTAAGAATATTTCCCTAGTAAAGGGCAACCCAGGCAGGCTTGCTGAAGTTTTTAACAATCTGCTTAAGAATGCCATTGAAGCCTTAAAGTATTCTGAAAAAAGCGTTAAAGAGATTGAGATTACAACATTATTAGAGGAATCATTGGTAAAAGTGGAGATAAGTGATAATGGTTTAGGAATAAGAGGAAGTGTGAAACAAAAGTTATTTGACCCCTTTTTTACTACTAAGAAAGTAGGTGAAGGGATGGGTATAGGTTTGACAATTGTTCATGTGTTTTTACAGTCTATGGGAGCCACAATTAATGTATATAATAATGAAAAAGGTGGAGCAACATTTAAAATATGCTTTCCTTTTGCCAGGCAAGGTGAGGATAATGGACATACTTGTAGTCGATGACAATATAAAAAGTTTACAAAATGTAGCAAAGTTTATTCGCAAGTTGGGTCATAATGTAGATGAATGTGAAAGTGCATTCATGGCGCTGGAGCTTTTCAAAAAACGCAGCTATCAAGTGGTTTTCAGCGATATTAAAATGCCTCAAATGTCAGGTATTGATTTATTAAAAGTCATTCCCGATTTTTCCAGTGATACTAAGGTGGTATTAATTACAGCCTATGCCGATCTTCAAACATCTATTGAGGCAGTAAGGTATAATGCCTTTGACTATTTATTAAAACCCATTAGTATCGAAAAGCTTATAGATGTGATAGAAAGGGTTAACATACTTTTAGCCGAAACGAAAATAAAACGTTCCTTAAATATTTTGCTTTATAGCAAACAATTGTTTTTAGCTGAAGGCATATGTGTTGCTCTCAGAACTGAAAAGGATTTTAACGTTGCAAATTATACACACACGTATACTGATTTTACCCGTCAAGCAGAATTGGGGAAATGTGACATAATTTTGGTGGATGTTGATTCAATCCCAATGGAAAAATGCATTTCAATTTATTTTAAATACCCCAAAAAAACGGTGATTGCCCTTACCTCATATGAAATCGGTTCCATGGATATCCCGCTGTCTATCCCGGTTATCAGCTTGGATAATTGTAGTCCCTATGACCTTATTTTAAGATTGAAAAGCTTTCTGAAGAACAGTTTTATTGAAATGGGTACATCCGTTGATATGGCATCGGCTGCCAGTCTGGGCACACAGGAAAAGGAAATCCTTTTAAGGGTGGCCCAAGGAAAAACCAATAAAGAGATTGCCCAGGAGTTATATTTAAGTCCCACCACTATAAGAAATTATGTTTCTAAAATACTGCAGAAACTGAATATACCAAATAGAACAGCAGCAGCATTATTTGTTTCCAAATATATGCTTAACAATGATTAATATTAAATGTGGACATTTGTCCCTCGGTTTTTTTGACAAATGGACCTATCCTTCGGACAACTTTAGACGGTTAAAATGAATTAATAATAGATAATAGCGATTAAATAGACTTATTACAGTAGTGAAAATATTGTAAATATATTATTTTATGTCGGCAATCTTTATAGGTTGCCTGTTTTCGTTTGGTCGAATCTTAACTAAAAAATTTTAAAGTAGGTATATCTAAATATGCAAAAAGTGACATATATCACTATGAATATACAAATAGTGATATTAAAATGAAATTAAAAAATATTTACAAGGGGACGCCGCCATGATTGAATGGTATTTTACATTAAATACTTGGAAAAAAATTCGAGTTATTGCTGCGGTATTAGTATTTAATTATTTCTTTCATTTTTATATGCACTCATCAAGTCTGTCTTCCCCTGGACTTTATGTTATTCCCATATCATTAGTTGCCTTGGGATTCCCTGGAATAATTAGCTGGCCCATTATCCCTCTATTAGCGGTGCTTGCTATATATAGGGATTTTTTAATAAATCCTAACTTTGTTACTCCGGAAAGATTCATTCCCATTGTAGTAGCTTTTTCTCTAGCTTATTTTATTTCCTGTCAGTTTCGGAATACCTATCTTAATATTACCCATTTAAATTGGCTATTGGAAACTCAAAAGAAGGAAATGGAACAGACCCATAAGCATATCATTATGGGTCTAGTAAATGCTATTGATGCCAAGGATAAGTACTTGGAAGGGCACTCACGGAATGTGGCATTCTATGCCGAGCAGATTTCCCTTGCCTTAGGTTTATCGGAAATGGAAATACGTGATATTAATTATTCGGCACTATTGCATGACATCGGAAAGATAGGAATAAGTGAAACTATTTTAAATAAAGAAAACTTACTTTCCGAGACGGAATGGAAAACAATAAAGACCCATCCGGTCATCGGTGCAAAAATAGTCAAGAATATTCCCAACTGCCGAAAAGTATCGGAAAATATTTTTTATCACCATAAGTACTATGATGGCACGGGGTATCCTGATGTAGATATCTCTGGTCAGGATATTCCTTTAGGGGCAAGAATTATAGCTGTTGCTGATGCTTTTGATGCAATGACCTCCAGAAGATCTTACCGCTATGCCATGAGTTCTGACAGAGCATGTGAGGAACTATTGAAATGCAAAGGTACACAGTTTGACCCGCAGGTTATTGAAGCATTCCTGAAATTTTTGTCTCAGAGGGAACAGGAAGCTCTGCCGTAAATTACTTTTTAGATGGTGGAGGATAGATACATGGATAAGGTTAATTTGCTAGAAGCAATTGAGAGAATTAGGGATGAATTGGAAGAGGAATTTTTAAAAACAGTAACTCTAAACAATCAGAAGCTTCTAAACAAAAGCAGGGAACTAGATCGGCTAATAGTAGAGTATTACAATCAGCAAAAAGAACAATGTCAAAAAAAGAATTGACAAACTTTTGAAAGGCACAGGTTCTGACAAAGGTTTTTACATATAGTTACAAGACCGATAGGTTGGTCAAGGTAGAAACTGCCAAAACCAGGCAGTAAAATAAAAACACATCGGAAAACTAGGTTATTTAGGGAGGAATAAGCCATGAAGTTAAAAGTTGGTACAAGGATTATGCTAGGGTTTGGGTTGCTAGTTATTTTTCTCATAATTGTGGGTGGGATTTCGTATACTAATTTTAATAGTGTTGAGAAACTTAAAAACCAAATCCTAGAAAAGAATTACCCCGGAGTAAGAGCGGCCGAGGCTATTCTGAGTAGTCAGGTTAACCAAGGGTTAGGGCTGCGGGGATTTTTGTTAACTGGACAGGAGGAATTTATCAATAATTATGAAAGGTATAAAAAGGAATGCTCTGATGCTGTTCAACAATCTTTTGATTTAGCCTATACTCAGAAGGTACAAGATTTAGTAAAAAAAGCCCAAGGGTTGTCAGAGCAGTATGGTCAGATTGGAGATAAAATCATCTCATTAAAGAAAGAGGGCAAAGAGACAGAGGCTCTTAATCTCATGCAAAGAGAGGCAGTGTCTCTTATGGACCAAACAAGGCAGACCGCCGAGGAAATAATCGGTATCAAGGAAAAACAGATGGAAGACATGTCTAAAGAAATTGATGCAAGCATATCCAGGGGAAAGCAGATTATATTAATAATGACTGTCGCAGCTTTGGTTATTTCAATAATAGTATCTGCTGTCACTGGTAGAAGTATTACCAAGCCTGTTGCTCAGATTGCAGAGGTTACCCGGCAGGTTGCTCAAGGGGACCTAACTAAATCAATAACCTATGTTGGGCAGGACGAATTAGGGGATTTGGCAAAAACATTCAATAGTATGGTTAGGGATTTACGAAGTGTAGTGGGTCATATTATTGATGCCTCCCATCAACTGGCAGCTGCCAGTGAAGAATTGTCATCATCTTCCCAGCAGACTGCTGCGGCCGCGGAACAGGTTTCTAAAACAATTTCCGATGTTGCTTCAGGTGCAACCGAGCAGTCCAAAAGCGTAAATGAGGCTTCTGCCGTCTTAGATGAGCTTTCAGTAGGAGTAAGACAGGTAGCCCAAAATGTCATGGCAGTAAATAATTCCTCAAATAAGGCTCGAAGTGCTGCAACAATGGGACAGGAAGATGCTGCTCTAGCTACTGTGAAAATGGAGCAGGTTCAAAGTTCTGCTGAAGCGGCGGCAAAAACTATTGAGGAATTGCGGGTAGGCTCTGAAAAAATAGGTGAAATTGTTGATGTAATTAAAGGCATTGCCGGGCAGACTAACTTATTGGCATTAAATGCAGCCATTGAAGCCGCTCGGGCTGGGGAACAGGGGCGAGGTTTTGCCGTTGTTGCTGAAGAAGTGCGGAAATTGGCGGAGGAATCCAGGGTATCTGCGGAAACTATTGCTAATTTAATTAATAATATTCAGATTGGTACGGCAAAAGCAGTGGAAGCTATGAACTTAGGTGCCAAAGACGTAGAGGAAGGTGTCAAAACCGTTCGGAAATCAATTAGTGCCTTTAATGCAATAAATAAAGAAATTCTTGAAGTATCTGAACAGGTTGAACAGGTCTCTGCCGCAAGTCAGCAAATGGCCTCAGGCAGCGAGCAGGTTGTAGTATCGATGAAAAATATAGAAAAACTATCCGGGCAAATGGATGCGGGGGCTCAAGAGGTAGCTGCATCGGTGGAAGAGCAGACCGCTTCCATGGAGGCAGTTGCTTCTCAAGCGGAGGAATTAGCAAAGCTTGCTGAACAATTACAATTAACAATAGCCAAATTTCAGATTTAGAAGAATTAAAAGAGCCGGGCAATGCCCGGTTCTTTTAACTGTCTACATGCAGCATTATCACATATTTATTTTATCGACTATAGGGTCTGTGATATATGTCATTTACTTACTTAATCTATTTTTTATATTTGTTGGATATAATCCCATAAAAATTAAAATTTTCTAATTTCAGGTCTGTTTGGCGGTAATGGAATATTTGCAAAAAGCATTTTACCGATAATAGCTCTAGCAAACTCTTTCAATTAACGTATATGTATTTTTAATATTTCTACCCTTACCATAAGGAATTACCAGAGGGGTTCCAAATAAAGGATCTAAGGTAATATGACAATCCATACCAAAAACCCTTTTAATCATTTCATTTGTAAATATATCCTCAGGTTTGCCTTGGGCAAATACTGTTTTATTGCTTACCGCAATAATGTGGTCTGCATACCTGCCAGCTAAATTAAGATCATGAAGAACCATGATTATCGTTCTTTTTTCCTTGCGGTTTAAATCATAAAGCAAATCTAAAATCTCTATTTGATGAGTCATGTCCAGATAGGTTGTAGGCTCATCTAAAATTATAATGTCGGTATCTTGGGTCAGGGTCATAGCTATCCAGGCCCTTTGTCTTTGACCGCCGGAAAGAGAATCAACCAGTCTTTCTGCTAAGGGAAGCATATTAGTAGCCTTTAAAGCATTAATAACCATTGTTTCATCCTGTTTAGACCACTGCTTTAGCCAACTTTGGTATGGATAACGACCTTGTTTTACTAACTGAAGGACCGTTAATCCCTCGGGTGCAGTTGGTCCTTGGGGTAAGATGGCTAAATGTTTAGCTATCTCTTTCGTAGAATGCTTGTTAATATCATTACCATTAAGAATAATTGTACCTTTGCTGGGTTTCAAAAGTCTTGCCAGGGAGCGGAGTAAGGTTGACTTTCCACATCCGTTACTTCCAACTAAAATAGTTATTTCTCCTTTAGGTATTGTTAAGTCTAAATTATCGATAATTACTGTTTCATCATAGGATAAAGTTAAATTGTTTGTCTTAAGGCTATGCATAATATCACTCCTTATATTATGAGTTTCTATTTTTTATATAAAAGATATATAAAGTATGGTGCACCTATAGATGCGGTAAATACTCCGGCTGGAATATCAAGGGGTAAAAATGCAGTTCTGCCAACGGTATCAGCTAACAGTACTATTATTCCGCCAATTAAGGCGGAGGCTGGCAGCAAAGCACCGAAAGCAGAGCCTACCAGCTTTCTTGCTATATGGGGAGCCAATAAACCAACAAAACTAATTCCACCGGCAAAAGCTACTGCTCCTCCAGCCAAGGCTGTACTCATTAATAAAAAAATGAATCTTTGCTTATTAGCCTTGCTGCCTAAACCAATGGAAACTTCATCTCCTAGTTCCTGAATGTTTAGTTTTCTGGCACTAATAAATACAAAAGGAACGATAATTATAACCCAAGGCAAAAGAATATTAACATACTGCCATGAGGATCCATAGACACTGCCTGTTAGCCACAGAGTTGCCTGGGTAGCGAGATATAACGGGCCAAACACTATCATGATTGTTGTCAGTGCCTGCATGGCTGCCGAGACACCTATTCCGATTAAAATCAACCTTGTAGGGCTGACTCCGTTTTTCCAGGCCACGAAATAGATTAAAAGTGCAATTAATGATGCACCCAAAAAAGCTGCTGCAGGAAGCCAATTTATACTCACTGTCAAAGAATTATTATTAGTATCACTGTACATTGCTAAAAAAGATACTGCCCCCAAAGATGCTCCACCCGTAATACCTATAATATCCGGGGAGGCTAAAGGATTACGAATTATACCTTGTAAGATAGCACCAGATAGGGCTAATGATGAGCCTACTAATAGGGCAATAATTATTCTTGGCAATCTAAAGATCTTGATAACAAGGCTTTGTAGTTCTGTTCCTTTGTTAAATAAAGATTGAATAACCTCCACCATATTAACCTTAGTAGTCCCCAATCCCATGCTAATAAAAGATAATAAAATAGTTATACAGGCCAGAGTAGATATTACAGCAACAACTTTTCTATCTACTAAGAAGGAAAGGGAATTATTTTTGGTACGAAAGACTGTATATTTACTCATGTTTTTGCAAACCCCTTTCGTGCCACATATATAAAAAATGGAGTACCGATTAGTGCTGTCATAACGCCTACGGGAACTTCTTTAGGCATGATAATATACCGGGCTCCAACATCGGCAACTAAAAGTAAGATGGCACCTAATACTGCACAATATGGTATAAGCCATTTATGATCATTGCCAACCAAAAATCTAGCCAGATGGGGAATAACTATTCCTATAAAACTTATAGGACCGGCTACGGCAACAGAGCTTCCAGCCAGCATTACGACAACTAGACCTATCATAGCCTTAATTAAAATGGTATGTTGGCCTAATCCCTTGGCTATATCCTCACCTAAAGAGAGTATGTTTATCTGATTAGCCATTAAGATGGAGATTAACCATGCTAGAAATATGTAAGGCAACACAAGATATACCATCTCCAGTTTCCTTCCTTCAACAGATCCGGCCAACCAAAATAGTACTTCTTCCAAAGCTCGTTCATTCAACACTAGCATCCCTTGGGTTAAGGATGAAAACAATGCTGTAATTGCACCTCCTGCCAAAGTCAACTTCATAGGGGTTAGTCCATCTCTTCCGGCATTTCCGAGAAGATAAACAGTTATAGCAGCTATCCCGGCACCTATAAAGGCAACCCATGTAAATTGAGTTAAAGATGAAAAAGAAAAATAGGATATAGATAATACTATAAAAAAGCCGGCCCCTGCATTGATACCAAAGATGCTTGGAGATGCCAAGGGATTTTTGGTTAAAGCCTGCATTAATGCTCCTGCAATGGCTAAACTTGCGCCTACTAGGGAAGCTATTATAGCCCTGGGAAGCCTTGTAGTAGTAATAACCAGATGCTCATGGGAGCCGTTAAAGCTTGTAAATGCTTCAATAACTAAATCTAAAGAAATTGAAGTAAAGCCCAATAATATACTTAAAGTAAAACACGCCATAAGTAGTGTGCTAAAGACCAAAAGTCCAATTACTTTAATTAGACTGGATTTAAATAAATTGTTCATAGATGATTCCTTTCGGTTTTATTGATAAACATTATCGATAAAATTCTAAAAAGATTCCTTTGTATATTTATCATAATAATAGAAAAAATGGTTTGTGCCAATAGTCCCTAGTTACTAATACAGGCGTATATTAGTAACTAGGGACTAATTTGAAGATAAAATAATTGATAAAAACTATCATTTGTTACTATTGTACATATATTTTATTTCAGTTATCATCAAAATATAAGTGAAAACAATTATCAATTAGGGGGTAAAATAACATGTTTCAGGGTACATATCAGAAGAAAAAGTCTATCTGCATTATAGTATTAATGGCAATTTTGGTGTTAGGTGTTATTACAGGTTGTCAAGGGACAAGGATGGAACCGGCAAAAGCAGAAAATGGTGAAACTAGAATTATTGAACATGCTATGGGCAGGACGGAGATTCCAGGTACACCTCAAAGGGTTGTTATTTTAACTAATGAAGGGACAGAGGCATTGTTAGCCTTAGGAGTGAAACCGGTGGGAGCTGTTCAGTCTTGGACGGGAAATCCATGGTATGAGCATATTGCCAAGGATATGGAAGGTGTAACTGTGGTTGGACTTGAGAGTCAAGTGAATTTAGAGGCGATAGCTGCTTTAAAGCCGGATTTAATTATTGGTAATAAAATGCGTCAGGAAAAGGTATATGATCAGCTAAATGCTATTGCTCCTACCGTTTTTGCCGATACTTTAAGGGGCAAGTGGCAAGTAAACTTTGAACTTTATGCAAAGGCATTAAATAAAGAGGCTGAAGGGAAGCAGGTAATGGCCGATTTTGAGCAAAGAATTAATGATTTCAAAACTAAAGCAGGAGACAAGCTAACCACGGAAGTATCTGTTGTAAGATTTATGCCAGGCAAAACCCGTATTTACTACAAGGATACATTTTCAGGAGTAATATTTGAACAAATTGGCTTAGCCCGTCCTGCTGCCCAGAATAAAAATACTTTTGCTGAGGAAATTACCATGGAACGTATTCCTGAAATGGAGGGAGACATCCTATTTTACTTTACCTATGAACAAGGCAATGGCGAAGCAAGCAAAACTGAGCAAGAGTGGCTAAATAACCCGCTATTTAAAAACCTTAATGTAGTGAAAAGTGAAAAGGCATATAAAGTAGATGATGTAATTTGGAATACGGCTGGTGGTGTAAAAGCTGCTAATCTGCTTTTAGATGATCTAAATAAATTTTTCTTTAGCAATTAGTTCCTTAATTCAGATGGTTTAAAGCAGACTGTTTAAAAACTACGGTCTGCTTTCCTCAAAAAGACAGGAGGGAATATGAATGTCAATTGTTCTTTTAGGTGGTCATGACAGAATGAAAAGGGAATATGAGAAGATGGGCGAGAAACTAGGACACAAAGTAAAGGTCTATACTCAAATGACTCCTAAAATGGAGAAAAATATTGGTTGTCCCGACTGTATTCTCGTGTTTACCGATGTGATTAGCCACAAAATTGTATATGCTGCCCTTAAGGTCTCAAAGAGTAAAAAGATACCTTTACTTAGAAGTCATAATAGCAGCATGAATGGATTCATTTCTTTGATTACACAGTTAGAAACTTTAAAAAATGGGGGGTAATTAAAATGGAGGTCTTTTATCACCATATTTACGGCTACAAAAAAGGACTGCGAAATATTATATTACATACATGTCATATAAGCTGCAGAAATATGATAATCAGCCGTTTGGAAAAAGAAAAAATACCTTTTGTAATATATCAACTCGGTAATGATAGAATTAATGTATTTTTTGGTAATGAGCTATGTATAGAAATAATAAAGAAGATAAATAAG
Organism: Bacillota bacterium; assembly: GCA_049323895.1. GTDB lineage: Bacteria > Bacillota > Peptococcia > Peptococcales > BICA1-8 > JBMOKT01. The sequence continues at coordinate 27,477 of JBMOKT010000039.1, forward strand.
TCAAATTTAAATGAATATACAGACGAAGAGGATTTTATGTTGGGGGTTATGCTAGGCTACGATAGGTTACAGCAATGTGAAAGATATTTAAAAAGGCTCAATTCAAAGGAAAAAAAATTAAAGGTTATAAGTTAAATGTTTGATGGTACGGGCAAGTCGGTTTATAAGAATTAGAAAATTTAGCAGAAAAATTTGCTTTGATTATAGATTATTATTAATAATAGAACCCCTGCATGAGGGGGAGTTCTATTATTCTTTTTTATACTTATAAGGGAGTATAACTTTTACAATGTGTTTTCTAACCCCGCAAATGGAAAAATACCTAAAATTTGTTTGCAAATAAAAAATGGTGTAATTTTTACATAGTTTAACTAATAGTGGATAAAATAATTTAGAAAATTGAAAGGAGGAATAATATGGTTGATGATAATAATTCTGTTAATGTTCAAGCAAACACTGAGAGGGAGTTTGAAAACGCTTATTATAAAGAGAATGATAGACAAGACAATTATTATAATAAAGAAGAAAAATATCAAGAGACCATCTATCAAGATGGTAGAAATCAAATAGATGGCTCAAGATATTATAGGAATAATCGAAGAAGTGATAGCCAAGTGAACTATGCTAATAATCCGCAAGCTAACAATTACAATTATCAAAGGGGCGGTAATATGAATTATCAAGCTAATTATAGGCAGCCTTATTATAACGAAGGATATGGGGACTATGATAGATATGATCAAAGATTAAATAGAAGAAACAATCCAAACAGTTATGGATATGGACCAGGCTATCAAAATTTTCAACAACCTTACTACAATCAAGGCTTCCAGCAGTACAGGCAGTATGAGAATGATGACTATAAATCTTATTATAGAGACAATGACGAAGAATATAACCGCTACTATAGGGAATATGATGAGGATTTTTATAATAGGGATTATGATGATTACTATCCCCATTATCGCCCTGGTTTTGGTTTTCATGCTAGGGGCAATTATGGACCCTTTTGTGCGCCATATTATAACAGACCAGGTGGTTTCTGGCAAAGGTGGAGAAACTGGTGGAATCCTTGGGGAAGAGCAACCAATAGACCAATGGGATATGGTCCTTGGTCTAATCCTGGAATGATGACAATGAATCGACCCATGAATCCTGGATATTGGCCCAGTCAAGATATGATGAATAGACCTGTAAATCCCGGATATTGGCCCGGTCAAGAAATGATGAATAGACCCATGGGACAAATGGGAGAAGGTTTTTTTCGTAACTGGTGGAATCCGGGGACAATCCCCAACTTTTTAAATTCTCCCAGGGTAAACAATTTTTTTAGAGGAGTAGGTCTGGCTGCTACAGGATTATTTTTGGCGCCATCATTAGCAAGGGCAGTAAGACCATTAGTTGTACAAACTGTTCAAGGAGTAATGAGTGCAACCGATGAGTTAAAAACAATTGTTTCAGATGCCAAAGAAGACATAGAGGACATGTTTGCTGAAGCTAATTGGGATAGAATTAACTTCGAGGATGGTCAACGGGGCAATAAAGACGCATAGAATAAAAAACAAGTAAAAATTGTAAAAATATTTCACTCCCTAAGTGCGAATAATATTTATAAGGCTAATTAGGGAGTGAAATATATGATAAATAGAAAATTTTGGTGGGGTGTTGGTTCTGCTGGATTGGCTTGGTTATTTAAAAGGCAAATTAGAGGATTGGCTGTAGCGGGAACAAAAGGTGTCCTATTAGTTGGACATAGAGTACAAAATATATTTCAGGCGGGTAAAGAGGGCGTTTCAGATATTATTATGGAAGCAGGAAAAAATAATCTTAAAGAAAAAATTGATACAGCCAATTTAGCAAAAGAAGAGTTAGCTGCATTCAATAATAAAGTTACAAAGATGTCACAGGAGCTTAAAATGATGCAGGAAGTAATGGCGGAACATGAAACAAAGGAGAAAAAGCATTAATGAATCCTTGCAGATTAGAAATTCTTCAGGCTTTAAACGGCAGGTTAAGAGTTAAAATAAAAGGTCTTAAAGATAATCCTAGTTTTGCAAAATCATTGGAAAAAACACTAAATATAACTGAAGCTATTCGTTATGTTAAGGCAAATTTCCGTACAGGAAAAGCCTTAATTCTTTTTGATAACAATATAATATCAACTAAGGAATTATATAATACTTTAATTAAAAAAATTAATTACATTTTACAAATAGTCTCTCCCATGCAATTAGAGAGCTATAGAAACAACTATATCAAGGAAAAGAAAAATATTAAAGACGTCTTTGAACCAGAGGATTTACCTCTGGATATTCAATATACCCAAGTTATGATCCCGGGAATAATAATACTAGGATTGACATTAACAAGAATTTTTGCTAAAAGGTTTTTTCTAAGAAGTGCTCCTCAAATACATATTATAACATCCCTTACTACAGTCTTTTCAGGTTATGCTATCTTTCGCAGTGGTATTGAGACCTTACTAAAAAAGAAAAAGTTAAACAACGATTTACTAATTAGTTCAGCGACATTAGTATCTTTAGTACTAAAGGAATGTATAACAGGATTAGTAGTAGTATGGCTAGTAAATTTAAGTTCATTGTTTCAAACCCTTACCGTAGATAAATCACGAAGAGCTATTAAAGATATGCTGCAAGGGAAGGAAGAAAATGCTTGGATCGAAATTGATGGTACAGTAGTATCTGTCCCTGCTGAAAACTTAGCAGTTGGTAATACTATAGTTTGTTATTTAGGTGAGAAAATTCCTGTTGATGGAGAAGTAATTGAAGGTGAGGCAGCAATTAGCCAGGCTATAATTACCGGAGAAGCAATGCCTTTAACAAAAAGTAAGGGTGATAAGGTATATGCAGGTTCTATTGTTGAACAAGGAACTATTAAAATTAAAGCAGAAAAAGTTAAAGACGACACATCTGTTGCAAGGATTATTCATTTAGTAGAAGAAGCAAGTGAGACAAGGGCTCCAATTCAGAATATCGCAGATAAATACTCGGAAAAAATTGTTCCATTATCTTTTGCACTATCGTTACTAATTTATATTTTAACAAAAGATTTCAAAAGAAGTATGACCATGCTAATTGTTGCTTGTCCATGTGCAGCAGGCTTGGCCACTCCAACTGCCCTCAGTGCTGCAATGGGCAATGCAGCTACCCAAGGTATTCTAATAAAAGGTGGTAGTTATCTAGAGAAAGTGGGCAGTACCAATGTTGTATTGTTTGATAAAACTGGTACTCTTACAGAAGGTAAGCCTACTATTACAGATATTAGAATAATAAACAAGAATTACTCTAGCGAAGATTTAATTCGATTGGCTGCTTCTTTAGAAGCACAAACTAATCATCCTTTAGCTAAAGCAATCGTGAATAGAGCGTTAGAAATGCAGATTGAACTGTTAGAAGTAAAGGATAAAGAAATAAAGGTAGGTTATGGAGTAAGGGGATTAATAAATAATGAGGAAGTATTAATTGGTAGCGAAAATTTCATGGTGGAAAATAAAGTTGCCATGCATCGGTCTAAACAGATTGCCTTTAGGCTAAGGACAAAAGGACAAACAGTTCTATTTGTAAGCCATGGCAAGGAAACAATTGGACTACTAGGCATTTGTGACAAGGTACGGGAAGAAAGCAGGAGTGCCATAAAAAAATTAAGGCACACTGGTATTGAGACAATAGGATTAATTACAGGAGACTCTAAAGAAACTGCTGAATTAGTTGGAAATCAGCTAGGGGTTGACAAGACATGGTATGAAACATTACCAGAGGGAAAACTAAATGTAGTCAAGGAGTTCCAGCAGCAAAACAAGGTAGTAACTATGGTCGGTGAAGGGGTAAATGACTCTCCAGCCCTTGCAAGAGCAGATGTGGGTATTGCTATGGGGACAGGGGGAACCGATGTTGCTATTGAATCTGCAGATGTGGTATTAGCAGGAGACAATCCGGAAAAAATCTATTCCTTATTATCATTAAGTAATCAAACCATGGAAGTAATAAGGCAAAATTTTATTTTTGCTGTGGGAGTAAATGCTATAGGCTTGTTCCTAGGTGCAGGCAAAATGATTTCGCCCCTCTTGGCAGCTATTTTACATAATTTAAGTACCTTTGGTGTGGTGGTAAACTCTTCAAGATTATTGAACTATGGGCTGGACAGTAATGTAAAGAAAGGAAGAAAGAAGTTTGGGAGACGTCAAGGAACTAGAAGGCAAATTGAAAACGGTAATGAACCAACTCAAAGAGTGCGTAGATCTAAGCATAGAGCTGCGGAAAGCTGATAAAAATTCAAAAAAGATCATTAATTCCTATTGGGAAGATTTTTTAAGTTATTTTTTAAGCTATGTAAAAAAAAGAGAGAAAGAGACCGGAGAGGAAATACTCAAGCAATTTTCTGTAACCAAGCTGTTAAAGTTTTTTTGATGTAAGTTGTAGGGGGATTTATTTTGCACGAAACAATTCAAGAAATATCTTTATTACCTGGCCGAGCTAGACTCAAATATGAAAGGCTTAAAAAAAATAGAATTTTAGCCCAGTTGCTTAGTGCTTACTTAGATTCCCTTAAAGGAGTTACTGGTAGTAAGATAAATATTAATACAACAAGCATTATTATTAATTATAACTCTCGGCAAATAAATTATCCTGCTATTAAAGAAAGGTTAATTAAACTTATTAATTTACCATCAACATCAAAAAGACAGATTTTAGATGACTATAATGATTACCGGTGTACATCTATAGAAAAGGATAGGTCAAGAAATTATTTATTTTTGTACCTAACTATTTATTTATTACTTAAAATTAAACAGCATCGACATGGCAAGAATAGTTATAGCAAAAGCTTGTGGGTTTTACTGCTTAATTCGTCAGTAGTTATAGCGGCTGGTTATCCTATTTTTAAAACTTTAACAACCAAGTCTATTAAAAATATACCCCTAGATACTGACCTTTTACTTCAAATAATGGCTATTCTTTTAACAATGGTTAGAGAAAGCAACGAAGGAGTTTTAGTTTTAGCATTAAAATCCTTTAATGACTACTTAAAAAATAGTGCCGATTTATCTGGCATGAAGCTGCTTAATCAGAGTATGCAGGTTAATAAAAGCTCACATGATTTTAATAATTACAAAGTCTTAAATATAGGTGACACATTTAGTATTGATAAAGGCGAGTATGTTGAGCTTCATGGTGAAGTGATAGCGGGGGAAGGATTAGTTAATACTTTATACTGTACTGGCCAACCTTTAATATCAAAGGTTGGCAAGGGTAGTAAAATCTATGAGGGTTCCCTTGTAGTATCAGGACACTTAAAAATTAAAGTCTTAAATCAACCAAGAACAAATAAGAAAGAACAATTCCCTTTAGCTGCCAATCTTAGAATAAAGGAAAATGTGACAAGGTTTAGCAATGTCAGCACATCAATTTCTTTAGTTTTAGGAGTTCTCAACTTTATTTTGACAGGAAATTTACTAAATACTTTTTCCATTTTTCTAATCCTGTGTCCTGTTGCTGCAGAAGTTGCCATTGGTACCGGACTTCAGCAATATATTAGTAAACTCCAGAAGGGACATATTTACTTAAAAAACATTGACCTTTTAGAAAAAATCGTAGATGTTGATTACATATTTTTTGATAAAACTGGTACATTAACTAGTCCAGAGATGGATTTAGAGAAAGTAATTTTGTACGATAATGAATATAGCACCCAGGAAATTTTAGAGATAACTGCTTCTTGTGAAGCAGACTATTATCATCCAATTTCCAATACATTAAAATATCAGGTTATAGGCAAGGACCAATCTAGTAATGTGGTATCCCTCTTAATACCTGCCAAAGGAATAAAAGCTGACTTTAAGAATCTACAGGTATTAATCGGAAATAAAGAATTAATGTTAGAAAACCATATTGATATTACAGAGGGATTAACAGATTACTGCAGGTACGAAAAAGAACTCTATACGCCTTTATATATTAGTGTAAATAAAAAATTATCAGGTTTAATTGTTTTAAAGGAAATGTTAAGAAAAGATGCAGTTAATGTAATAAATCTGCTCAATAAGTTGGGAAAGAAAAAGATAATTATCTTAACAGGCGATGAAAAAGTGAAGGCAGAAAAAATAGCTGCTTTTTTAGGCATCTCCAAGGTATATGCAAATTGTAATTACTTAGATAAGGCAAAAATAATAGAAGAGTACAAAAAACAGGGAACAGTAATGATGGTTGGTGATGGAATAAATGATTTGCTAGCCATGAAAAAGGCCGATATTAGTGTTAGTTTTGCTGATTTAGCCTATGATAAACTAAAACTAAACTCCGATTGCATCATTCTTAACGAGAGTCTTATGATGGTTCCCCACTTAATATATCTCTCCCAACAAACTAGTACATTAATGCACCAGAATATTTCCTTTGCCAAGTACTATAATTTTGGGTTAGGGACAATCACCTTCTTCAATTCTTTCTCGCCATTTACTGCAAAGACTATTAATACCTTAAACTCTCTTCTAGTAATGCTATTAAATCAACGTATTTCCCATATAACAATTCCTCAAAAAGTACTGGAGTAATAAAACCAGTACTTTTAACTTTTATTGGCAAAAAATTATGGACATATGCTTTATATCTTAGTTTAGATATGGTTATTCTAACTTAGAGTAGTGTATTATCAACTGCCAGTAGAAGGTGAAGACATGTACATCAAAATTATCCATTTGCTTCCCGGAAGAATAAGGTTAAAATCACCAAAGTTACGGCAAAACCCTCATTTGGCAGCAAAAATAAAATTGTATTTATTAAGCTTGCCTGGGGTTGTTAAAATAAAAGCTAATAGTCAGACAGGAAGTTTGAAAATTATTTATCACCCTGGTAGAATTCATCATTTGAACATAATTAAGTTTTTAATTAACCCAAACAATGGACATCTAAAAAATTCATCATTAATTGAAAGTAAAAATTGGCATCATAAAAGCTATGAAGAGGTATTAGCTTATTACCAATCTGACGCTTCCTTAGGATTAACTGCTGGAGATAGGGAGAAGCATCTTAAAAAATATGGTCCAAATCACCTCTGTATACAGAAAAAGGCAAATATTTTCTCCATGGCAATAGAGCCCTTCCAAAGTTTTACAGGTAAAATTTTAATTTCCATTGGAATACTTTCAATCTTTACAGGTCAAAAATTTGACACAGCTGCTATCATGGCAATAGTTGGTATAGAATCTGTATTAGGGGTTTATCAAGGTCTGAAGGCAAATAAATCCTTAGCAGCTTTACAAAGACTAGCTACACCATATGCAAAGGTAATAATTGATAACCAATTAAGTTGTATACCTGTAAGTCAATTAGTGCCGGGAGATATAATTTTAATTGACCAGGGAGATAAGATTCCAGCTGATTGCAGATTAATTAGTGCTTCTGATTTAGAAATTGATGAGGCAAATCTTACAGGGGAATCGATACCTGTAATTAAAATAGCAGAAAAAAATAGTGAGTCAGGTACTCCTTTAGCAGAGCAAAATAATATGATTTTCATGAGCACCTATGTTACTAAAGGAAGTGGCAAGGCAATTGTCATTGCTACCGGATCAGCAACAGAAATTGGAAAGCTTGCAAAAATGATGGCGGGGAATAATAATGCCTTAACCCCATTACAGAAAGAAATAGAACTCCTAGTTAAAAAATTGGCTGTGGGAAGTATCGTAGTATGTACAGGGGTAGTAGGTATAGGGGTTTTAAAGGGTCGCCCATTAATGGAAATGATTAGAACAGGTTTAACACTAGCTGTGGGAGTCATACCTGAAGGATTACCGATGGTAGTAACAATTGCTTTAGCCTTTGGAGTACAACGAATGGCAAAGAAAAACGCTATTATTAGGGATATAAAAGCTGTGGAGACTATTGGTAACGCTACTGTTATATGTACAGATAAAACAGGAACTTTAACAAAAGGGGAAATGACTGTTACAAAAGTCTATAGTGACGGCATGATTTGGTATGTAACAGAAAAAGATAATCCCTTACAGGGTGGGTTTATTTGTAATGGTCAATTAACTGACCCGTTAGAGGAAAAAAGAATCAATCGCTTAATGATTACTGCTGCAATATGTAATAATGCACAAATTGAAAAAAATTCTATTGTCAAAGGTGATCCTACGGAAAAGGCATTATTAGCTGCTGCAGTCTGGAAGGCAGGTATTCCCTGGCCCAAGATTAATGATCTTTATTGCCGTCAAAAGGAAATAGCCTTTGACAGCTCACGAAGGATGATGACTGTAATCTGTACCGAACCGGAAGGCAAAAGAAATGTTTACTCTAAAGGAGCAGTTGAAGATATTTTAGCTATCTGTGATAAGGTTTATAAAGATAATATTATAGTTTCCCTTTCACCTGAAATAAAAGAAGAAATTTTAGAAAATAATGGAACGATGGCACAGGAGGCCTTGAGGGTTTTAGCATTAGCCTATAAGCCGCTAGAGGACCAATGTTCTTTGGAAGAAGTAGATAATGAGGAAATAGAAAAATCTTTAATTTTTTTAGGATTAATTGGTCTAAAAGATCCCCCCAAATATGGAGTTTTGGAAGCCGTAGAAAAATGTCATCAGGCAAATATCAAAGTAGTTATGATAACCGGTGATCAGTCCCTTACAGCCCAAACAATTGGCAGAGAAATAGGCATTTTAAAAAAAGAGAAAATATTAACGGGCTCAGAAATAGATAAAATGAGTAATCAACAATTAGAGCATGCTTTACAAAGGGTGGAAGTTTGCTCAAGAACTACTCCCCTGCATAAGCTTAGAATTGTAAAAGCTTTTAAGAGATTGGGTTACATTGTAGCAATGACTGGAGATGGCGTAAATGACGCCCCTGCTGTTAAAGAGGCAGATATTGGCGTAGCTATGGGTCAGAAAGGAACTGATGTAACACGGGAAGCAGCAACCATAACACTTGTTGATGACAATTTTGCTACAATTGTTAAAGCTATTGAAGAGGGAAGAAATATAAAGGGGAATATTGGAAATTCTGTGCAATATGTACTAAGTGGTAACTTTGGTAGTATGGCGGCATTTATTTTGGCAATTGTAACAGGCAGGACCTTTCCCATGACTCCAAGTCAAATTATCTGGTTCAATTTAGTTTCGGAAAGTATACCAGTTCTGGCTCTTGGCTCTGGTGAAATAGAAAAAGGAAAAACAAAAAAACTTTACAGGCATAAGAGTATAATGACGAAGAAAATGGGAAGGTATATTTTGTCTTCAAGTATAATAACTGGAGTAATGACCTTTGGTTTATTTGCTGGTACATTAGCTTTAGGTGGTGGTTTGCAGAAGGCAAGAACTATGGTGTTATCTAATCTTATCCTTAATCAGCTTTTTAATTTTATAGACTTTAAGATAAATTCTAAAGCAACGATAGGAATTTCTACAGGACTACTACTGGCGTCAATATATATACCTGGGTTAAGAAAAGTATTTGTGACCACTCCCTTAGAAATAAAAGATTGGGGAATAATATTGGCTGCCTCTGGGGGAGCAAATAAAATAAATAAGTTAATTTTTCCAAAAGAGTACGGTGAACTATAGCCGTACTCTTTTCTTTAAAAAAGTTTGTTTCTACACCCACTTTTCAAAAACTTTATTTTGACAAAATACTGTATACTAAACTACAATATAAGTGAGAAACATTTTCATCTATGTTGCTACATAAAAATAGGCGGTGATATTTATGTCAGTTTTGATGGAAAAGGTTAATACTATCTCAGAGGTTGAATTAGAAGCCTTAACTAACTTTTTTGTACGGGAGAGTTTTGAAATCATCAGTGAAGAAATAGAATACTATGTTTCTATCAAAGAAAAGATGGCAGATATTTTTATAGAAGGTATTAACTTTTATAAAATAAATGAAAGTTTATTGCAACAAGGTATTGAAAAAATTGTTTACTGTGAAAAAGACTTGAAAAATCTATATTCACGAGTGGGTAGGAGAATTGACAGAGAATTAACTAGAACCCAGTTTAATAAAAGACTTGAATTTGGCTGGGATGAAATAGATGCTATGAAACGTAATGATTCAATTTTATTCTTAAAAGAAAATATCAAAACATTTATCCTTAGTAATATTATATGTAAAGGAATAGATGGAATTTGGAAAAAAACAAGTTCTCAGTTTTTGCCTAAGGAATTAACAAAGTTTAGTTCAAAAATTAGCATGGGAAGGTATTTTCTTAGTTCCCTTGGAGTTAATCCGGAGGAAATTAGTAATGGCATGAAGAAAAAAATTGCCATTGTAATGAAAGGAATTATTAAACAGCATGGGTTAGAACTGGCAAATATGCTTAAACAAGAAATATTAATCAAGTTAGAAGTATGTGAAGCATCCCAATTAAATGAGATTAATAATAATCTAAAACAACAGAAGATTATGACTGCTTAATTTGTTATACAACACCCCAGAAGATACTGGGGTGTTTGCTTTACATTCAATAATAATATTACTAAAAAATAGAAAACTTTTTCAACAAGTACTATTATATACCTTTCCAGGAAATTTTATTATTAACAGATTGACAAAATTAAATAGGTAAAGTATTCTAAGAATATAGTAATTGATAATCATTTTCAATTGGGGATAACAAATGGATATAATTAGTAGTGGAAGAATTATTATTTTAGAGGAAATATTTATTAAAACCAAGGCTGTTTTTACTGTTTTAGCTCTACTTGTATTAAATTATATTATCGGAGAAGATTTTCCTAGAGCCTTAGAGATGAGCAGACTATTAACTATAGCTTTAATTATCTATATTTTTGAAGGCATTATTTTTGCTTACAAAACTCAAATCAAATCGTGCACGGATTTAAACGTAAAGCCCAGTCTTGTTTCCTTGATTATTGATATCTCTGTAATCAGTGCATTGTTTTTTTTAACTGTTGATACTAGGCTAAATTTGTATCCATTGTTCTTGGTCTTTATTCTCATACAAACTTTAAGATTTCCTCGTTTTCATGCTACTGTTTTTGCTTTAACTACTTCAGTTATATACTTAGGAATCCTTAGTTTCTATAAAAAACCAGCGTCAATATTAACTGGTGAAGTATTAATAAATATAGCTTTTTTTTATTTGTTTGCTTTTATTATTAATGAAGTGGTTAAGGAAATTAATTCCCTAGTAAATCAAGTTAGTTTGGCACAAAGTCAATTAAAAGAAAAAAATGAACGTCTTAGAGAAATGGCTCAGAAGGATTTAATGACAGATTTGCTAAATCATAAAACTTTCCACGAAATTTTTCATTCTTTACAAAGACAACAATATTCAGAAAATAGGGTTAATTTTTGTTTAGCCATGCTTGATATTGATAACTTCAAACAAATTAATGATTCCTGTGGTCATCCGGCAGGCGACTATGTGTTGATTGAAGTTTCTAAGATTATAAAAGGAGAAATACGTAGCAAGGATATTGCAGCCAGATATGGTGGAGAGGAGTTTGCTATAATTTTTACCGATACAAATTTAGCAGAGGGAGTAAAAATCTGTGAGCGTATTAGGAGGAAAGTCTTAGAGAGAGAATTTAATTTCGATAATAATAAGCTAACAATTACAATAAGTGGAGGGGTTAGTTCAAACGACTTATATTTAGACTGTGATGACTCATATTTTATTCAATGTGTAGATGATATGCTTTATGAAGCAAAACAGACTGGAAAAAATAAAATCATCTATAAAGATGTTGTGAATCCAATATCTAGTCAAGGAGGTAGATTGTAATGACACCATTAACGAGTATTAGAATTGGTGAAAATTTTGTGCTTAAAGAAGTGAGAACCGATGCAGTAATTAAAAAGCTTTTAGCCGAAAGAGGGTTGACAGTAGGAACAAAGGTTAGAATAGACTCCAGCCATACCGATGGGTCCTTTGTTATAGCCTTTCGGGGAACAAAACTGGCCATAGACAAAGAATTAGCTGTAAATATTATTATGGAGGATGTTTAACATGAGCATTCCATTAACCGTCGCTATGATTGGTAACCCCAATGTCGGTAAAACTGCTCTTTTTAATAATTTAACCGGTTCTCGACAGCATGTAGCAAACTGGCCAGGTGTTACTATCGAGAAAAAACAAGGACAATTTTTATTAAAAGAAAAAAATTTATCGGTAAAAGTTGTGGATTTACCCGGTACTTATAGTCTTTCCCCCCATTCCGTAGAAGAAATAATTGCCAGAGATTATATAAGTGAAGAGAGACCGGATATTTTAATCAATGTAGTTGATGCATCTAGTATTGAGCGGAATCTATATTTAACCTTGCAGCTTCTAGAGCTTGATCGACCTATGGTTATTGCCCTTAACATGGTAGACGTGGCTGAAAAGAACAGGCTGAAGATTGATATTCCTAATTTATCCAAATTACTGGGTGTACCGGTTGTACCGGTTGTTGCCATTAAGAAAATGGGGAAAAGAGAACTTATAGATCAAGTTTTAAATTCCTATTATTCAAATTCAAATCCTAAGGTTAAATTCCGATATCCAGAGATTGTTGAAAAAAAAATTGAAGACATAACAAGGGAGTTGTCGAAACATTCTGAGATTACCCAAAACTATCCTCTACGTTGGTTGGCTTTTCGGTTGCTAGAAGGCGACTCTACGCTTATGCTCAAATTAAAAAGGCTAGTACCTGGCCTAGACTTTAATTACTTACTAAATGGTGAGGCAATCTCAATAAAATTAATAGAGAGTAGGTATGGGTTTGTAGCTCAAATTGTACATAAGGTTATTAGCCAAAAAGAACAAAAGGGAAATAACTTACGTTTAACTGATCAGATTGATAAAGTTATTGTTAATCGAATGTTAGGAATACCAATATTCTTATTAATTATGTGGGCAATCTTTTTAATTACTTTTGATTTAGTAGGCAACCCTTTAGTAGACCTTATGGATAACTTCTTAGTCTCTAGCTTAATCCCAAATATACATAAGTATTTAGAGGTGTCAGGCTTTGAACCCTTTTTAATCTCCTTAATCTCGGAAGGAATTGTAGGTGGTTTGGGCGGTGTCCTAATCTTTGTTCCGCAAATATTTTTACTGTTCTTTTGCATCTCACTTTTAGAAGATAGTGGTTATATGGCTCGAGCTGCTTATATTATGGATAGAACAATGAAAAAAGTTGGATTAAGTGGCAAAGCTTTTATTCCAATGTTATTAGGGTTTGGTTGTTCAGTACCAGCCATTATGACAGCTAGGACTTTAGACAAAGAAAATGACCGCAAACTAACCATGCTCTTAACTCCTTTTATGTCTTGTAACGCTCGATTACCTGTATACCTTATTTTTGTGGCAGTTTTTTTCCCGACTATTGAAAGTAAAATGATTTTCTCCCTTTATTTCCTAGGTATCATAGTTGCCATTTTGATAGGATTGATTTTGAGAAAATTTTTTTTAAAAGATAAAGTCACTCCCTTAATATTGGAACTACCTCCGTATAGACTACCATCCTTAAGAAATGCCATCATCCGTATGTGGGAACGAGGTAAACTGTTTTTACTTAAGGCGGGCACTATAATTTTAAGCACCTCAATTATAATTTGGGTACTATCAAATTTTTCTGTTTCTGGGCTTGTTGAGATGGAACACAGTTTATTGGCTTCCTTAGGTAAAATAATCGCACCGGTTTTTGCCCCCTTGGGTTTTGGAAATTGGCAGGCTGCGGTTGCTGTTCTTTCCGGTTTTCTAGCGAAAGAAGTAGTTATAAGTACTATGGGTATTGTCTATGGGATTGGGGAACTTGTTAATGTTGCACAGGAAAACCAGTTCCACCAATTATTAAGAACGGCTTTTTCACCCTTAAGTGCCTATTGTTTTATGGTTTTCATTTTATTATATACACCATGTATTGCAACTTTGGCCACTATCAAAAGAGAAACCAATTCTTATATATGGCCGTTAATATCCAGTTCATTACAATTTTCCGTAGCGTGGATTGTTGCCTTTATCTTTTACCAGGCAGGGCAAGCTTTAGGCTATTAACACTAAGACCACTAGGAGGTACTATGAGTTATTTTAGCTACATTATCTTTTTCCTTTTAATTATCTATAGCCTTTATATATTGGTTAAACATATCAAAAAGGTAAATAAATCAGAAAAGACATGTGCCTGCAATTGCTCTGAAACTTGTCAAAAGAGTTCTTGTAATAATAGTTGTGGGAACAGTAATTGAGGCGAGGAGGATCCAAAGGAATATGCAATCAGCTGTCCAGGTTAATGAGATAGATGAGTTACGTCAACAAGTGAGGAATTTAAATAAAGAATTACGTGAACGATCTTTAATATTAGAAATGACCAACCTCTTATTAAAAGGACAAGTTCTAGAATCAACTATAAATTATACCTTGGATTTGGCAGTAAAACTAACCAGGAGTGAAGCCGGGTGTTTACTGCTAAATGATGATAATAATGATAATCGGCTTAAAATATTTAAGATAATTGGCGAAATCCCTCAGTCCTTAGTTAAAGCCTTTTGCGAATTTAGCCCAAAATATTTACCACAAAACATCAGTCAAATAAAACAGTTAAATAAAGAAAAAAAAGTTTTTGGGCGGTTCAATAATCTAGACAAAATGTTGGAATCCTTAATAATTATTCCTCTGGCTATTTCTAACAGAATTATTGGTTATGCTTTTATAATGCATCGTCATAATGAAAAGCAGAATCATTCATGTAATTATTCCTCAGAAGACTTAAGAAGTTTGCAAATATTTGCTCATCAAACTGCCCTTTTACTAGAGAATGTTCGCCTTAAAATAGAACAAGGAAGAAAAGAAGTTTACCTAAAAACAATTTCCAGCCTTGTTTCGGCTATTGATGCCAAGGATATATATACTCAGAACCATTCTGTACGGGTAGCTAGTTTAACTGTTAAGTTTGCTAAAAAGATTGGTATCTCTGAGCCTATCATAAATAATTATCATTATGGAGCCTTGCTCCATGATATCGGCAAAATAGGTATTAAAGATGCTATTTTAAACAAACCCGGTAAATTATCCATGACTGAATTCCAAAAAATCAAGGATCATCCGAGTTTAGGTGCGAAGATATTAATGCCTATGGAGCCTGACGAAGAAATTTTAGATATAGTTAGATATCATCATGAACGGTATGATGGCAATGGTTATCCGAATGGCTTAAAGGGAGAAAAGATTCCCTTGGGCGCAAGGTTGGTTAGTATTGTTGATGCTTTTGATGCCATGACCAGTGACCGTTCATATCGAAAGAAATTATCCCTCCAAAAGGTGGTAGAGGAAATTAAGAGGGGAGCAGGTACTCAGTTTGATCCCTATCTAGCCAAGGAATTTATCGATTTAATTAAAAATGGTAAACAGGAAATTCATTTTAATTATTAATGTGGAAAAAATGATGAAATGAGCGATATACCCTTCAAACAAGCCAAGTAAGAAACTTTAAAAGCCTCATAAAAATATTACCTTAGCCAAAAAACTTTGGCTGTTAGCCGCTTTTGGTTTGCTGAATGCTTTAGAAGAATGGGCGGTTGTTTTTATTCCTATACATCAGCTAAGAAGTAGATTATTAAAAATAAGTTTTGTTATTTTAGTAGAACAACATGCATTCCATCTCCATCAAGCCATTCAGCATAAAAAACATCTTTATAGTTATTTATTCCATTATCAGCTAACTTTTTATCCAGCCAAGCCTTGTTATGACCATGTTTATTTACATTTTCCCAAAGTACCTTGCCATCACTTATAACAGTAAAGGGTAAATGGACAGTTTGGCTGGGCAAATTGAGATCCTTCTGTTTTGGTGTTGAATAACTTGACAGTTTTAGTACAGAAAGCTTCCCGCTAGGTTCTAAAATAGCATAGGCTACTTCACGCAGAGAAAAGACATCATTTTGTCTCAGTAATGCTAACAACTGATTAATACCTATTTTATTTTTTTTTAACTGTTGACGGTCTATTTGCCCATCTTTAATAACGATAGATGGTGCCCCTTCAAAAAAACTACGGAGAAAGATAAATTTTAGTCCTATTATTTCAACAAGATAAATTAAAGTCCCCCAAAATACTAAGGCATAAAGGATATATCTTAGCCCTATTTCTTTATCGTAGACAGCATTTCCAAGTAATTCTCCTAATACTATGGCAGATATAAAGTCAAATGGTGTCAGTTGGCTAAGTTGTGTTTTTCCCAGCAAATGAGTTAGTATTAGTAATCCAAAAAATCCACTGATAAGTTCTATACTAATTTGAAGATAATTCACAGTTTCAATCCTTCCCAAAGCACCTATACCTTGTATTAAATATTTTTGGGCTTTAGTTTTATAAATATGTATCTGTATAAAAAGTAAAAAAAGAGATGTGGTATGAAATAGAGTAATTTCCTGAAATATAAGTTTAGTATTAAAATATAGAAACAGCATTTATAGTCTATAAAGGTGCTTTTTTAAAATGAATTGAGTCACATCCTGATAAAAAGTAAGAAAATAAAAAAAAGTGTAAAATTTTTTAGATATTTTGCAGGAATATTTTAAAAAGTAGAGAAATGTAGCAAAGAAATAAAAATGGGACATTATCCCGGAATGTGGGATAATAAAAAGGGAGGTTAATTATGAAAAAGGTTAGTTTGTTCTTGGTGGTGTGTTTAATTATTGGAGTGTTTATTACAGGATGTGGTAGTAGTAATGGAGAGAAGGATACTCCAGCTAAGAAGGAGAAAGCTCAGGCAATTACTATTAGTTTAGCTCATACTGCAAAACCCGGTACAGCTGTAGCTGTAACATACGACAAATTTAAAGAGTTAGTAGAAAAAAAATCTAATGGTCAATTACAAGTAACGATTTATCCTAATGGGCAATTAGGTGGAGATGGCGATAATGTGGAAGCTGTTAAAAAAGGAAGTGTTGACATTGGTTCTGCTGGGGCAAATAATATGGCATCATTTACAGAAATATTCCTTTTTGCTGATTTGCCCTATGTTTGGGACAGTATTGAAAGCTCATACAAGGTTTGGAATAGTGAAATAGGAGATGAGCTTAAAAATAAAGTGGAAAAAGAGCTTGGTATGAAAGCTTTAATGTTTGTTGACGTAGGTAGTTTTAGAAATATACTAAATAACTTAAACCCAGTAAAAGTTCCTGCCGATATGAAAGGCATGAAAATAAGGGCTACTGCAAGTCCTATAGAGGTTGCAACTTTAAAAGCTTGGGGTGGAAATCCGACTCCGGTAGCATGGCCTGAAACCTATATGGCGCTCGAACAAAAAGTAGTAAATGCTGAACATTTACAATATCTATGGATGTATACAGCAAAACATCATGAAGCTATTGACTATATTACCGAAATTGGAGCAGTTCAATCTGTTCACGTAGCTTTGATGAATAAAGATAAATTTAATAGCTTATCTCCAGAATTACAAAAAGTAGTTCTTGATTCTGCTAAGGAAGCACAAAATTACAATTTTGAAATTGCACCTAAAATGGTGGACGAACTTAAAAAAGAGATTGTTGAATCAGGTGTAGAAGTTTATGTTCCAACTGCAGAAGAATTGGAGCAATGGAAAAGTAGTCGTGAAGAAGTATGGAAACAGTTTGAAGATAAGGTAGATATGGATTTTGTTAAAAAAGTAATTGAAGCCCAAAAAAATTAAACATAATAGGTATTTGGTGGTGAAGCGCAGTGAATGGACTTGAACTATTTCTTGAAAAAATAAGTGATACTGTTGATTATTTCTCAAAAGCCTTTTTAATATGTATAGTTGGTATTATGGTAGCAGCAATCCTATTACAAGTTTTTTGCAGATATGTTATTGGAGCTCCTTTAATATGGCCTGAAGAATTGACTACTTTTCTTATGGCTTGGATGTCATTTGTTGGTTCGGCTGTAGCTTTGAAAAAATGGGAGCATCTTGGGATAAATCTATTAGTTGATGCATTACAGGGAAAACTCCAAATTCTATTAAAATTATTAACAAAGTTTGCTGTAACTATTTTTGTAGTATTTTTTACTTATCAAAGTGTTTTTTTAGTTATCCAAAGTTTGGACCAAGTATCTATGGCAATGCATATATCCATGATTTATCCCCGCCTAAGCTTAACTGTTGGAGGAATACTGATGCTAATCCATTTATTTTACTTCCTTGTAAAAGATTTTAATCTGTTGCTGGGGAGGAATAGCTAATGACTATCTGGTTGTTATTACCCTTCGTTATAGGATTAGTTGTTGGAGTACCAATTTCTTTTTCATTGGCATTAGGTGTGTTAACGTTTTTAATATCAAGTCCTATTGTTCCATTAGATGTCCTAACTCAAAGAATGTATACCGCAGCTGCATCATTCCCCCTCATGGCTATACCGTTTTTTGTTCTAGCAGGTGATCTTATGAATAGAACCGGAATTACCTTAAGACTTATTAGCTTTGCAAAGTTATTAATAGGTAATATACGGGGGGGATTAGCTCAAGTTATGGTTATAACGGCAACGATTTTTGCCGGTCTAAGCGGTTCAGCAGTTGCAGATACTGCGGCAATGGTAAAAATATTAGCTCCTACCATGGAAAAAGAAGGATATGACAAGGAATTTGCAGCTGCTCTATCGGCAGCATCAGGAGTAATAGGACCTGTTATCCCTCCAAGCACAATGATGATAGTTTATGGCGCTGTAATGAATGTTTCTATTGGTGCAATGTTTATCGGAGGGATATTGCCTGGACTTGTATTAGCATTAGGTTTAATGATTACTTCTTACATTATTAGTGTCAAAAGAAACTATCCAAAAGGCGAAAGTAAATTAAATTTCAAATTATTTATTGAAGGAACAAAAGATGCTTCTCTTGCTCTAATTATGCCAATCATCATTTTAATTGGGATAAGAGGTGGGGTATTTACTCCTACAGAGGGAGGGGCAGTAGCTGTTCTATATTCACTATTACTTGGATTTTTTGTGTACAAGTCGTTAAACCTTAAAGCTATTTCGGAAGCATTACTTGATGCTGGGGTAACATCTGCCGTGATAATGTTTATAGTAGCAGCTTCAAGTCCTTTTGGCTGGATATTAACTTTACAACAGGCACCCCAAGTATTTGCGGATTTGATATTAAATATTACAACAAATAAGTATTTAATATTACTAATCATTAACTTATTCTTATTGTTTATGGGTATGTTTATGGAAACTGCAGCTATTATTCTGTTATTAGCACCTATTTTGGCACCAATTGCTGTACAGGTTGGTGTTGACCCAGTACATTTTGCATTAATAATGGTAATTAATTTATGTATTGGTATGTGTACTCCCCCACTAGGTGTTAATTTATTTGTAGCTGCTCCAATAGCTGGTGTATCAATGGAAAAAATAAGTCGAAGTATAGTACCATTTATATTTGCTCATTTGGTTTCATTACTTTTAATTAACTTAGTACCGCCCCTAAGTCTGTGGCTACCTAAAGTAATATCATTTTAATTTCCTAAGTGAGGTAAGTATATTATGGCTAAAGAAGAAGAATATATAAAATCCGTTTTTAAAGCCCTAGATGTATTAGAATACCTAGGAAAATGCAAACAAGAAAAAGGTTGTCTAGAGATAGCTAGGGAACTTAATTTGCCAAGCAGTACAGCTTATAGACTACTTAGCACCCTACATGTAAGAGGCTATGTTAAACAAAATTTGTTAACTGAGGCATATACTATCGGTCCTAAAATTCTTAATTTACAGGAAAGTGCCTCTAAGATTTTGGACATTAAAAAAATAGCTGAACCAATTATGATTAAATTGGCTGAAATGACAAGGGAAAGTTGCAATTTAGGAATTCTCGATGGTAAGGAAGTAGTACACATAAGAAGGGTTGAAAGTCCAGAGGTTATCAGAGCTAATATTAGGTCTTTCCGTTTACCTGCATATACATCTGCAATTGGTAAAGTACTGCTTGCTTCCATATCGGAAGATGAAGCAAGTGAAATAATACCAGATAAAATACCCAAAATGACAGATAATTCCAAAACAAAGGAAGGACTATTATCAGAATTAAAAGTAATTAAAAATAACGGCTATGGGATAGATGATGAAGAAGGCTTTAGCGGAGTGAGGTCAATTGCAGTACCCATATATAATCATGATAGTAAGGTTGTTGCAGCACTAAGTTTAGTTGGACCAATCGAAAGAATGACATATGAAAAGATAAATAAACTGTGCGATTTATTAAAAACTAATGCAATGCATATTTCCAGTGAATTAGGATTTAATTATGATAACTTTTAGTCTTTGATTAAATATTTCAGGCATCCTATGGATGCTTGAAATACTTTTAGACATATAAGGGAGTTGTTTTAAATGAAAGTATTAATAGCTGATCCCAAAAAATGTGTAGGCTGCAGAATATGTGAACAATGGTGTAGTATGAAGCATTTTAAGGTAGCCAACCCTGACAAATCTAGAATTACTGTACTTAGAAGTCATAAAGAGTATATGGATTATCCAATGGTTTGCCGCCAATGTGAAGAAAGATACTGTATTAGTGCTTGCCCAGAAAAAATAAAGGCATTAAGTATTAATGAAGAAACCGGAGCAATTAAAGTTAACGAAGAAAACTGCACAGCATGTAAGCTTTGCATCAAAGCATGTCCAAACAAGGCTATTAAAGTCCATCCAACAGAAAAGTATGTTTTAATCTGTGACCTCTGTGCTGGTGCCCCTCAATGTGCAAACTATTGTCCTGAAGGTGCTCTTTACTATATAGAACAAGAGGAAGCACAAGGAATTTTAGAAGCAGCGGCAGCTTCTGAGAAGGGGGATACAAAATAATGGAAGGTATTAGAGGGCAGTTATTAAGGGTTGATTTAACCAATAAAACTGCAAAAGCAGAAGAAGTTCCAGCTCATCTTTTTAAAGACTATATCGGTGGTCGTGGTCTATCGGCCTATTATTTAACAAGAGAAGTTGACCCTAAATGTGATCCATTAGGTACTAACAATAAACTAATATTCTTTAATGGTCCCTTTAGCGGCACTATGGTACCAGGCAATAATAAAATAAACGTAGCATTTAAGTCACCACTGACCAATACTTATTCTTATTCCTTATGTGGTGGACATTTTGGACCAGAATTAAAATTTGCTGGTTATGATGGCTTAATCATCGAAGGTCAAGCAGAAGAACCAGTATATCTATCAATTGATAATGATAAAGTAGAAATTAAATCTGCAGAAAAAGTATGGGGAAAAAATATTGCTGATACTGATTATTCAATAAAGGAAGAACTAGGTGGTGATGAGACCATCCATGTTGCTTGTATCGGACCAGCTGGAGAAAATCTTGTAAATATAGCTTGTATAACTAGTGATGTCTTCCGTGAATTTGGACGTGGTGGCTGTGGAGCTGTTATGGGTTCCAAAAATCTAAAAGCTATTGCCGTAAGAGGTTCTAAAGATGTGACAGTAGCTGATCCAGAAGGTTTAATGGAGCTAGTAAGTAGACTTTATCCTATCTATAAAAATCATCCCAAGGCCCAAATTCGTAGAATTGAAGGTACTAATGAACTAGTCGATGATATTAATAATGCTGGTTTTATGTGTACGAAAAACTTTAGTGAAGGTACCAGCGAAGTAAATAGAGAATTTGAAGGACCAATTTTTAGAGATAAAGTAGTATATAATGATGCTTCATGCTATGGATGTCCAATTGCATGTAGTAAAAACTGTGCAATAGTTTCAACGAAGTATGGTGATGTAAAGCTTGAAGGACCAGAATTTGAAACTCTAGGTTTATTAGGAACTAACTGTGGATTAACAAATTGGGAAGATGTTTTATATGTCTCAGCAGTTTGTGATGCCTTAGGCTTAGACTCAATTTCAGTTGGAGGTTGTGTCTCTTTAGCTATGGAATGCTTTGAAAAGGGAATTCTTACTTTAGAAGATACTGATGGTATTGAGCTTAAGTTCGGAAACGCTGATGCAGAAGCTAATTTATTAGAAATGATTGCCCACAAAAAAGGTATTGGTGCTGATTTAGCTCAAGGTCCAGCCTATGCAGCAGAGAAATGGGGAGCACCGGAATTAGCTATCCATTCAAAAGGTATGACTTTTGCTGCTTATGATCCTAGAGGAGCAAAAGGTATGGCCTTAACTTATGCTACATCACCTAAAGGTGCTCACCATATGGTAGCTCCAGTATTTGGCGGTGAAATAGCTGCAGGCAACAGGTTTGAAGAAGCTGGTAAAGAAAATTTAGTAAGAAATACTCAGCTCAACTTTGTAACTATCGACTCCATGGGCATATGTTCTACTTGCCAAACTGGTTTTGGTAGACTAGACCAGCTTAAAGCTTTCAAACTTGTAACAGGCTATGAAATGACTGAAGAGAAATTACTTTTTAATGCAGAAAAGATTTTTAATATGGAAAAAATTTATAATGTTAAAAATGGCTTCTCCAGAAAAGATGATACTCTACCTAAGAGATTTACAGAAGAACCAATGCCAGATGGTGAAAGTAAAGGACAAATTGTTGACCTTGAAACATTATTGAATAATTACTATAAAGCAATGGGTTGGAATAATGATGGCATCCCCACTGCTGAAAAGCTTCGAGAATTGGGGCTATAAAAAACTCGACTAATTCTGAAATGTTTGCGATTTTATCTTTTGGTTTGCTAAGAAAAGGAGTGGTAATAAATGAAAATTGGATTTGTTGGTTTAGGACAGATGGGTGGAGGTTTAGCTCGTAATTTAATTAGAGCCAATAAAGATGTTTTAGTCTATGATCTAAATCAAGAAGCAATTGAAAAAACATTGAAGGCTGGAACTTCAGGAAAAGCTGCAACAGATCTACAAGAATTATCGGCTGTGGATGTTTTGTTTACAAGCTTGCCTCTTCCCAAACATCTTGAGCAAGTTATGTTAGGCGAAGAGGGGTTACTAAGTTTAATGAAGTCTGGGGCTACATATATTGATGTCAGCACGATTGACCCTAAAACAGCAAGAAAACTTTCTGATGCGGCAGAAGAAAAAAACATTAATTTCTTACAATGCCCGTTAGGATTAACCCCTGCTCATGCCGAAGAAGGAACACTTCCTATTTATGTAGGCGGTAAGAAAGCAGTATATGAGAAAATGAAAGATATTTTGGGTATTATCGGTGGCAATGTTATATATATGGGAGAAGTTGAGGCATCTGCAGCATTTAAAATAATTAGCAACTTGATTGGTATGACTAATTTAGCAGTTTTATCCGAAGGAATGAGAATAGGGGAAAAGGCAGGAATTGATAAACAACTTCTGATAGAACTGTTACTTGAGACAGGTGCAAGTAGTTTCCAAATGAAAGTGCGTGGACCTAGAATTGCAAATAATGATTTTGAGAATAAGTTCGGACTAGATTTGGCATTAAAAGATATAAGACTTGGTATGGAAATGGCTCACCAATGGGATAATATTCCCAAAACCATGGAAGTGGCCTTTGAATATTATAAAAATGCTAGTGAAAATGGTTATGGGAAAGAAGATTGTAATGCAGTATATAAAATAATTAAATAAGTCTTCATATCCTCCTCTTTTATAAACCCACAAGCTGTTATTTGTCTTGTGGGTTTTTTAAGCTTCCGCAGTCGCCAAAGGCTCGGCGCAAGCCGTGTTTTCTAATAAGTTTTTATTCTTTTTTGCCGTCTTTTCACATATATCTTTAATGCAAAGATATATGAGGAGGGATAGTGTGAGCGGTAAGTTGAGAGAATTTTATCCGGGAGGTAACACTTCCTACGGCTTTTATTCCTTTTATGATTTCATTATTGATAAGGATGCAACTAGAATCTTTTGTATTAAAGGGGGTCCTGGAGTAGGTAAGTCCACCTTTATGAAGGCCATAGGCCAACAAATGCTGGAAAAGGGCTTTGATGTGGAGTTCCATAACTGCTCATCGGATAACAGTTCTATTGACGGCGTGGTTATTCCCGCTTTAAGAATAGCCCTAATAGATGGCACCGCACCCCACATAGTTGATCCTAAAAATCCTGGTGCTGTTGATGAGATTATCCATCTTGGCGACTACTGGAACGAAAAAGGGCTTAGACAAAATAAAGCTGAAGTTATGGATAGCAACGCCAGGGTAGGGAGGCTTTTCAAAATTGCTTATAGCAGCTTAAAAGAAGCAAAGGTAATCCATGATGAATGGGAGAGCTATATCACAGAAAGCATGGATTTTGCTCCCGTCAACAAAATTACCCGTTATGTTTTCAATGAGGTCTTTGCAGAGGTAGAACCTAATTTTAGCAGGGTAGCTAAATCACGGCATCTCTTTGGAAGCGCAATTACACCCCAGGGAGCAGTTAATAAATTAGACAGTATTCTTATTGATGTGGAAAGTGTTTATGTTTTAAGGGGGGAACCTGGTACTGGAAAATCAACTTTCATCAAAAAAATGCATGACAGGGCGTATGAAATGGGAATCAATACCGAGGTGTACCATTGCCCACTTGACCCCGAAAAGATTGACTTTTTGGTTATCCCTAAATTAAAGGCGGCATTTATCAATGGAACGGAACCCTTAAAAGTGGATTTGGGAAGGTTTACCACTACGGAAATTGATTTTGACCAATTTCTCAATGCAGATGTTCTAGATAAATATGAGAGGGAAATAGACTACTGTAAAGAACGTTTCTGGGAAGCCTATAACAGAGCTATCTTTTATATCAGTGAAGCTAAAAGGGTTCATGACGAAATGGAAGAATATTATATACCAAATATGGATTTTGCAGCTATTAATGATAAAAGGGATGAAATCTTCCAAAGAATATTGGAGTATGCAGAAGAGTTGGCTTAAATAACAATGAACTACAATTGTCTACCTGACAGTTAGCATATCCAATAAAATAAAGCCTCCCACGTATCAAAACTGACCTTGGGAGGCTTATTTTTTTTAACTTAAAGCTTCAGGACCCCGTTCATCAGTTCTGATCCTTACGGCACCAATCACATCAAATATAAAAATTTTGCCATCGCCAACTTGACCTGTTTTCGCTGCCGAGGTAATAACATTGATAACTTCTTCCAGTATATCACTTTTAACAACTACCTCCAGCTTAATTTTTGGAAGAAGATTTATACTTAATTCCTGACCGCGGTACACTCCGGTATGACCTTTTTGCAATCCGCAGCCAATAACCTGTGTTATTGTTAAACCATTTACACCAAATTCATCTAAAGCATTTTTAACTTCTTCCAGTTTATTAGGGCGAATAATGGCTTCAATTTTTTTCATTTCTACTACCCCCTTAATTACTTTCCGCAGGATTGGGAATAATTATTTTCCCTTTTGTTGGGACAGTAGTGGATAACGGAAGATTATCAGCGGTAACTATTGCTGCATTATTTGAGAAAAATTCACCATAAGCAGCCATTCCGTGCTCCCCTAAATCCAAGCCCTCGATTTCTTCTTCTGCACTTACTCTCAGACCAATTAATGCACTAATAATTTTAACTGTGATAAAGCTTACGCTAACTGTCCAGAGAAAAACTGATCCTACACCGGTTGCCTGAACAGCTAATAATGAAAACCCTCCGCCATAAAGCAGACCGCCGTCAACAGCAAATATTCCAATTAGTAAAGTTCCCAAAGCACCACATACTCCGTGAACGGAAATAGCACCTACAGGGTCATCAATTTTGGCTATATTATCAAAGAAGGTTACTGCAACAACAAGTACAACACCTGCGATAGAACCAATTGCTATGGCCCCTAAAGGAGAAACCACAAGAGCGCCTGCTGTTATTGCTACCAGCCCAGCCAATGCTCCGTTCAGGGTAAAGGTAATATCAGGTTTTCCATATTTTGCCCAAGAATAAAGCATGGAGCTAATAGTACCGCTGGCGGCTGCCAGGATGGTAGTTGATGCTATAAGAGTAATATCCCCATAAGCATTACCGGAGAGTGTACTGCCAGGGTTAAAGCCGAACCAGCCAAACCAAAGGATTAAAACACCTAAAGCTCCGAAGGGGATGCTGTGACCTGGGATGGCATTTACTTTTCCGTCTTTGTCATACTTGCCGATTCGACTCCCTAAGAGATATGCTGTCACTAGAGCAGACCAGCCGCCGACGCTGTGTACAACAGTAGAACCTGCTAAGTCGATAAATCCTCTTTCAACCAGCCAGCCTCCGCCCCAAATCCAATGTCCAACCACAGGGTAAGTAATACTGGTAATTACTACTGCAATTATTAGGTATGCTGTAAATTTAATACGTTCCGCCACGGCACCGGAAACTATTGTGGCTGCTGTAGCGGCAAACACTGCCTGAAAAAACCAAAATCCTAGTGTAGGGATACCAAAATCAAAGTCACCAAAGCCTTTAACTAAAAATCCACTAGTACCTATAAGACCTGCTGCATCAGTTCCAAACATTAAGGCAAATCCAATAACAAAGAAAGTGATTACGCCAAGAGCAATGGTCAAAAAGTTTTTCATAAGAATATTTATTGTGTTTTTTGAACGGGTAAAGCCAATTTCTACCAGGGAGAAGCCTGCATGCATAAAAAATACCAGAAAGCCTGCCAGCATAATCCAAATGGTATCGATTGCAATTGTGACTTCCTCAAAAGTTTCTGCTGCAAAGGCAGGAACCACCATTACCATAAACAAAAAGCAAAGACCAACGGTGAATAACAATTTTTTCATTTTAAACACTCCTTTTATCTTGAAATTTTTTTTAATATATAAAAAAAACGCCCATAATCCTGTTCCAAAGGGAACAGAACTAGGGACGTCATTGCCCAAAAACGTTATGCTGTTTTTAGAAGCTATAATGGTTTATTACCTTCTGCGCTATTGTTTTAATAGGAATTCCTGTCTCCATGCTCTTCCGTTGTAAAAAACGGTGGGCTTCAGGCTCACTCATTCCTTTTCTTGCCATGAGGAGTTCCTTAGCCTGGGTAAGTTTCTTTTTTTCTGCCAGTGTTTCATTAAGCTTTATAATCCTTTGCTCCAGTTCGCATATTTTTTTATAGCTGGCGATGGTAGTAGTAAGAGCTATCCTAAATTGCTCTTCGGTAAAGGGTATTGTTAGATAAGTTGAAGCATAAGCTTCTTTACTTATAATATCCTCAATGGTTTGGCGATAAATAACTTGGGATACGAGAAAGATTACAGGTGCAATTTTTTCTCTTGTTATAAATTTGCTTATCTGTATACCATTTGGTCCAAATGACCCTGGCTCAAAAATTATTAATTGGGGTGATTGCATTCTTGCCAGTCGTAATAGGCTATCTGCGTCCTTGGCTTCTTGGACTGTAGTTAATCCCATATGATTTAGGCAGCTTTTTATCTGTTTCGCCAAGTCTTTGCCCTGAACTCCTAGTACTATTGATGTTCCCATTGGACATAAGCTCACCTTCTTAAAAAAATAAAACGCCCTAGAAAAGGTAACAACACCTTTTACTAGGACGTCTTTGTCCTGAGGTTAATATTGTGCGCCATTGCACTAAATTTATAATCATTTTATGTTAGCACCTCCTTATTGTCAATAAGGATATAAAATGTATACATTATATTTGAAATTAAAAAACAGTATTTATTTTAAAAAAAAGGTGATACTAAATTTGAAAAGATATAGGGAGGTTAGATAATGGAACAAAAAAATAAATTAAACCAGGTGCCACTAGGTAATGTAAATGAGCAGGAACTGCAGCAAATAAAAAGCCTGGAAGAAAAACTGGATGACAAATATTATTTAATTGCTTTTGATAAAGGCAAGTTTAACTAATGTACAGCCCCATCACCAGGGGCTTTTTTCATTAAAAAATACTGGTCGATAGCTAATAGCTAATGGCTAATGGTACATAAAAAAAACTATTGGCTATTGACTATAGACCATTGACCATAAATGAGCATAGCTCATTTATAAAAAACAGGCATATATTTCCTCTAAAGTCATATATTTTTACAAAGAAAAGGGTTATGCGAGGCAAGCCTTAATATAGAGGGGATGGAGGGGGAAAAATGCCTGAACTCTGGAAACCAAGAAAAAGGAATTACCTGGGTAATAATAATGCCCATTACTATAGGGGTAAGGTTAAAAAGGAGATGCGTCCTTTAAAAAGTAAGCTTTTTATTCAAAGCGCATCTGTTTTTCTTATGTTTATTTTTATCTGGGTTGTTTTCCAATTTAATGGACCGGTATTTGTAGGAATGCAGGATGCAATCAGAGTCTGGTTTACGGAGGATACCGATTTAACTCCGGTTGTAAATGTCATCAAAAATGTAGGTTTGTTCGGAGATTCTTTTGAGCGAGCTGGTTATGAGGTTGTTTCCCAGAACTTGCAACAAAAGGCGCTAGAGCCAATGACTATACCTGTTTCGGGTACAGTTATCAAGCCATATGGTTGGACAATGGTGGAAGGTCAATCCAAGTTCCATAACGGAATTGAAATTGAAGCCCTTCAAGGAACCACTGTTAAAGCAGCTTATGAAGGGACAGTACTTGAAATAAAAGAGGATAGCAAGCTGGGCAGGGTCATTACCATTTCCCATAAAGAAGGCTTAACTACTACCTATGGGTACTGTGGCGAAATTTTAATAAAAACAGATCAAAAGGTTATCCAGGGGCAAGTCATCGCCAGAGTTGGTGAAAGCGATAAACTTTATTTTGAAGCCAATCGCCTGGGAGAACCTTTAAATCCAATGGAGCTCTTGGGAAACCCAAAGGATATTTAGAAAAGAATCAAAGGAATAGATTATACCAGGTGCATAGCAAAAAATTGCTAAGCACTTTTTTTATACATAAAAATTATATGGTAAAATATAGAGGGTGATGAGAGTTAGGGATGTAGTTTGCGTTTTGGGCTATTTCCGAGTACTATAATTCTAAGTGTAATTTAACAAAGAAAGGAAAATATTAATGCGTCAATTTATCGAAACAAATATTTTACCCAATGTAGAAAAACCCCTCAGATATTTAGGTGATGAATGGAATGTGGTAAAAAAAAGCTGGGATAGCGTTGGATTGCGTACCCTCTTTGCTTTCCCGGATATATATGAAGTAGGGATGTCCCATTTAGGTTTAGGTATTATTTATCATCTAGTTAATGAACGCAAAGATTTCTTAATGGAAAGGGTTTTTGCCCCTTGGTCAGACATGGAAGGGGAACTAAAAAAACATGGATTGCCCCTCTTTAGCCTGGAATCATACAAACCAATAGGTGATTTTGATGTAATAGGCTTTACGCTGCAGTATGAAATGAGTTTTACAAATATCCTTAATATGCTTGACTTAGGGCGGGTTCCTCTCTTATCTTCGGCAAGGGGCAATGAAGATCCCCTTATTATTGCTGGGGGACCTTGTGCATACAATCCTGAGCCGCTTGCAGATTTCATTGATGTCTTTGTGATAGGCGAGGGAGAAGAGGTAACCTTAGAACTGTTTGATGCAGTTAAAAGGCATAAGGAATTAAGGAAAGGAAGCATTGAAAGGGAAGTATTATTAGAAGATCTGTTAAAAATTAAAGGACTGTATTTACCCAGATTCTATGAGGTTAATTATCTGTCCGATGGTAAAGTTGAAAGTATAAAGCCAATTCATGAAGATGCTCCCGCTAGAATAGCTAAGCGGTATGTTAAAAACTTGGACGAGGCCTATTTCCCTACCCGTCCCATCGTTCCGTATCTTGAAGTAGTTCATGATCGTGCTATGGTAGAGGTCTTAAGAGGGTGCACCAGAGGCTGCCGCTTCTGTCAAGCGGGGATTCTATACCGTCCTGTGCGGGAAAGAAGTCCGGAACTGCTTAAAGAACAAGCAGAAGAACTTCTTAGAAATACCGGATACAATGAAATATCCTTGACATCTTTAAGTACCAGTGATTACACATGTATTGAACCTGTAATTAAGGACTTGTTGGATAGATACCAGGAGGATGGCATAGGGGTTTCCCTTCCGTCATTAAGAGTTGATTCCTTCTCAATGAATTTAGCAAATCAGGTTCAAAGGGTGCGTAAAAGCAGCTTGACATTTGCCCCCGAGGCAGGCTCCCAAAGATTGCGGGATGTAATCAACAAGGGAGTTACCGAGGAAAATCTGATGGAAGTAACCAGGTTTGCCTTTGAAAAAGGCTGGACTAAGATTAAACTCTATTTTATGCTGGGACTGCCTACCGAAACAGAGGAGGACTTAGAGGGAATAGCTGATTTGGCACTAAAGGTTCTAAACATAGGTGATCAGGTAAGAAGGGAAAATAATATTAAAGGACCTCAGCCCACGGTTACCATAAGTGTAGCTGCTTTTGTGCCCAAGGCACATACTCCTTTCCAGTGGGTGCCCCAGGTTAATTTAGAAGAACTAAGGGAAAAACAGAGGTATTTAAGAGGTAAGATTAGAAACAAGAGAATCACATATAATTATCATGATGCAGAAGTTGCTTTTATGGAAGCGGTGTTTGCCAAGGGGGACAGGCGCCTGGGCAAGGCTTTGTTAAAGGCGTGGGAGATGGGTTGTAAATTTGACGGCTGGTCACAGTTCTTCAAATACCAGTTATGGCTGGAGGTAATGGCTGCCGTTGGTTTGGATCCCCAATGGTATGCTTACCGGCATTTAGCATATGAAGATATTCTGCCCTGGGATCATATAGACATGGGTGTAACAAAGAAGTTTCTTGCGAAAGAACACCAGAAGGCCATGGAAACGGCAATAACAGAGGACTGCAGATTCAAGCATTGTACAGTTTGCGGCATCTGTCAGGATTTTGATGTAGCACTGGATTTAAAGGGAGGTAAACCAAGTGAACTTAAGGATTAAGTATGGTAAAACTGACTTGGGAAAGTTTGTCTCCCACCTGGATTTGCTGAGGGCCTGGGAAAGGGCCTTTCGCAGGGCTAATATCCCCATTGCTTTCAGCCAGGGGTTTAATCCCCATCCAAGAATGTCTTTTGGATCTGCCCTGGCGGTAGGAGTAACCAGTTCTGGTGAATATATGGATATTGTTCTAAAAAAAGAAACTCCCATAAAGGAAATTAAACAGGCATTGGAGAAATATTTACCCCAAGGATTAGTAATTTATGACATTGAGGAAATAAGTGAACAAGCTCAGTCCTTAATGTCAATAATAAATAGAGCCAAGTATGTAATCAAGGTGAAGACTTTAGGAACTGTTACGGAAGAGATGCTGGACAATAGGATTAAGGATATGTTGACTCAGGAGAAAATTGAAATACTAAGGGAATCAAAAAAAGGTTTGAAGGAAAAGGATATAAAAGAAGGTGTTTTTGAAGTAAAGGGCAGGGTTATCGGTGAAGGATTTGTTGAATTAGAAGTGACTGTGCAGACAGGTTCCCAGGGCAATGTGAGACCCGAGGAGATTTTGCAGGCTTTGGAAAAATGCGGTTTGCCATTGGACTTGTCTGTTTCACAAATTCACCGCTCAGGTTTATTTGTCGGAAATGATATGGGAATGGTATCACCCCTCAGCGTCAAGAGCTAAGGAGAGGAGTTTATGAAAAAAGAGATAATTGTTCAATCTAATGAGGATGAGACTCAGGTGGCGGTCTTGGAGGATGAACAGCTGGTAGAGCTGTATATTGAGAGAAGTATTAGTGACCGATTGGTGGGCAGTATTTTTAAAGGTAAAGTGGAAAATGTCCTGCCGGGGATGCAGGCAGCTTTTATTAATATTGGGTTTGAGAAAAATGCATTTCTTTATGTGGAAGACGCTGTGCCTAGCGGCACTTATACTAATGAAGTCGGGGTAAAGACCAATATCCGGGATATTTTGAAAGAAGGTCAAGAAATCCTTATTCAGGTTGCCAAAGAGCCTATTGGAAATAAAGGGCCTAGGGTTACGCGCCAATTAACTCTTCCTGGTCGTTTTTTGGTTTTAATGCCTAATATTGAATATATAGGTATTTCCAGAAGGATAAACGATGAGGGGGAAAGGGATAGGCTGAAAAAAGTTGCCGAGGCTATTAAGCCCTCCGGCATGGGTCTCATTATCAGAACAGTGGCGGAAGGGGTTTCGGAGGAGGATCTGCATGAGGACTTGGAAATTCTCTTAAAAACATGGCAGCGGATTGAACATAAGGAAAAGGCTTCTGGTGCCCCTGTTCTCATCCATAAGGATTTAGAACTTGTTAAAAGGATACTTAGGGATATTGTGGCTGATGATGTACACAGGATTATAGTCAATACCCATTTTACCTATGAAAAGATTATGGAACTAGTTGGCAATAAGTCGCTTAAGTACAAGGTAACCTTTAACGAGGAAGCTGATTTGTTTAATAATTACAATATACGCCAGGAACTAAGCAGGGCATTGAAGCGAAAGGTTTGGCTAAAAAGCGGTGGATATCTTGTGATTGACCAGACCGAAGCCCTGACCAGCATTGATGTTAATACCGGCAAATATGTAGGTAGTGTTGATTTAGCTGATACTGTTTTAAGAACCAATCTTGAGGCAGCTGTTGAAATAGCCAGACAGTTGAGATTGAGAAATATTGGCGGAATTATTATTATAGATTTTATTGATATGGAAAATGAACCCCATCAAAAAGAGGTAATCAATAAGCTGGAGGCAGAACTGCATAAGGATAAAACAAAGGCCCATATCTTAGGGATAACCTCCTTAGGTTTAGTAGAAATGACCAGAAAGAAAGTGCGCCATTCCTTGAGTACGGCTTTGGAAAAACTCTGCCCCTGTTGTGAAGGTAAGGGACGTGTTTTATCTGAAACAACAATCTCTATTCAAATTAAGGATGAATTAAGGGAAATAGCCGCCAGGACCATGGCTGAAACTATCTTGATCAATGCCCATCCTGACGTTGCTG
Source organism: Bacillota bacterium (assembly GCA_049323895.1). Classification (GTDB taxonomy): domain Bacteria; phylum Bacillota; class Peptococcia; order Peptococcales; family BICA1-8; genus JBMOKT01. The sequence continues at coordinate 60,273 of JBMOKT010000039.1, forward strand.
CCTTACTCATTGGACCGGGTGCTGTTTTGTTAAAACAACAGGAGGCAAAATTAAGGAAAACAATCATAGTCCGGGGACGCAAAAATTTTAATATTGAACAATATGAGATTCAGCCGATTTACGGCTCTCTGGAGTCAGCTAATTTTTTAATTCCTGTAGAAGAAAATCAACTAGTAAAGGTGTATGTTGAAGAACCACATAATCAAAGACCTCGAGATGGGATTGGCCGTATTGAAGGATATATAATCGATATTGAAAATGGCGGCAGGCTTGTAGGTCAGGATGTTATAGTGGAGATAACTAAGGTGTATAAGACCTATGCCAAGGCACTAGTTGTTCAGTAATTGGAGGTCTTTTATGCGTATTTTTGCCCTAGGCGATCCCCATCTATCATTTGATGGAGATGGTAATATTTATAAGCCTATGGATATATTCGGAAGTAATTGGGAGCAGCATCACTTAAAGATTGCACAAAACTGGAGGGAAAAGGTTTCCCAGGAAGATGTAGTATTGGTTCCGGGAGATATATCATGGGCACTGAAGCTTGAAGAGGCAGTAGATGATATCAACTTTATTGGGAGCCTGCCCGGCATAAAAATTCTTGTTAAAGGAAACCATGACCTATGGTGGCAGAGTGTTACCAAGGTCAAAAAGGTTCTGCCTCAAGGTATGCATGTGATACAAAATGACAATTTTTTAGTTTCCAATGATTATGTCATTTGTGGCACCAGAGGCTGGAACTGCCCAGGGGATAAAGGCTTTGATGAAATTGAAGACCGCAAAGTTTATGAGCGGGAGTTAATTCGCCTGAGGATGTCCCTCAACAGCATAAAACAAAAAAACCGGGAAATAATTGTTATGCTCCATTACCCGCCTACCAATGGAAAGCATGAGATAAGCGGGTTTATAGAGATTTTACAGGAGTATAAGGTGAATAAGTGCATTTATGCCCACTTACATAGTGATGCCGTTAAGTCACGTCTCCCTGAAACTAAGTGGGGCATTGAATTCCATCTGGTCAGCGCCGATGCAATTAATTTTTCCCCCAAGCTGATTTGTACTATTGAGTGAATTTTGAGGGTCAGTGCTATGGTAGTTATTACTGAAGGTCAGTGTGACGGCTATTAGGTTAAACTTTCGAGAGAGTGCGATAGTGCTACAGGATTAATAAAACCTTTTATGGTATGGCATTCTCAGCTATTCGATTTACTTGCAATGCTTGTGTCAGACGCAAAAATAAACCCACAAGTTTGTCAGACGCTCAAGCTAACCTTTGAGTAAGTCAGACGCAAAATTTTACCCATAAGTATTCTGTTGCAAATCACTGGGCACTGAGCACTAATCATCAGTCACAGTCACTTAAGACTAGTCACTTTCAGCAAATTTACCATTGGCTATCGACCATTGGCTATCGACCATTGACCTGGTTTTTCTAATATTGACTTCCCCACCAGCATATAGTATACTCTTTTATTGTAGGCAATAGACTTAGGTTTATTGTTGAAACCGCACAAATCGGGTTTTTAAGCTAAGTGCACCTGGATTTGGCGAGGTTGATTAGGGAGGTGTAATTATGTACGCAATTATCGAAACTGGCGGGAAACAGTTTAAGGTTCAGGAAGGTGATACCCTAAAGGTTGAACTTTTAGATGCCGAAGCTGGTAGTGCTGTGGAAATTGACAAGGTTTTATTAGTAAACAAGGACGGTCAAGTAAAAGTCGGCAATCCATTTGTTGAGGGCGCTAAGGTAACTTTAAAGGTTAAGGATCATGGAAAAGGACCAAAACTGGTTGTTTATAAATACAAACCTAAAAAGAATTACCGCAAAAAACAAGGTCATCGTCAGCCATTTACAGAAGTAGTTGTTGATAAAATACAAGCTTAATTATGATTAAAGCAATTATTTTTGAAGATGATAAGGGTAGCCTGATTGGGTTTGAAATTTCGGGTCATGCTCACTTTGCTGATTCCGGCAAGGATATTGTTTGTGCGGCAGTATCTATTCTGGGTACTACCACCGTAAACAGTCTGGAGGAACAGCTGATTGTCAAACCAATATACACCGTAGATGAAGGGAAGGGCTATCTGGAATGTGTTGTTTCTCCAAATCTGGATAATTCAGATATGGAGAAGGCCCAGATTATATTAAAGACATTGGTAATAGGGTTACAATCGATAGAAGAAGCATATGGTAGTTATTTAAAGCTACAACAGAGGAGGTGGACTCAATGTTAAAATTAAATTTACAGCTGTTTGCATCTAAAAAAGGTGTTGGTAGTTCCAAAAACGGACGTGATAGTGAAGCTAAACGTCTAGGTGTTAAAAGACATGATGGTCAGTTTGTACTAGCTGGCAACATCATCGTAAGACAAAGGGGAACTAAGATCCACCCCGGTGAAAATGTTGGGATAGGTAAAGACGACACATTGTTTGCTTTATCTAATGGTGTTGTTAAGTTTGAACGTAAAGGCAAAACCAAAAAACAAGTTAGTATTGTTCCCGGAACTGAAACTGCAATCAGCTAAATATTAACCTGGCCTACATGGTCAGGTTTTTTTTATGGACATCTGCCAATCTCTGGGATAAAATGTACATACTGCAATGTTTTGGAGGTATGTAGTTTGGATAAAGTATTAATTAGTCTTTTAGACGCTGACCGCCATCAAAGGCATGATTTTCTTAATCACCTGCAGGTTATCTGGGGATACATTAAATTGAAAAAAGATGATAAAGCTTTGGAGTATATTCAGGATGTAACTACATATTTGCAGGCTCTAAGGGAATTAAATAAGATACTGCCTCCTACACTAGCAGCTGATATTTCAGCAAAGGTTCTAGGTCTTGGTTTAAGTAAAAATTTTGAGATTAGAGTACCCCATTTTTGGGATTTTGAAGAAAAAAATATTTCAATTGTCAGGTCTTTTTTTAATGACATTTGGGAAAAGCTAATTATTAAAGTAGTTAATGAGGGATTTTTTGTCAAAATCATTTTAGAGGAATGTAAAGTTATTTTCGAAACTTCTGATTCCCAATTCAAAGAAAAGATTAATTTGAAAAATACCTGTGAGAAAAATGGCTTTACTTTTACTGAGGTCGATAAAAAAATAATTGTTAGTTTAAATTTCTGAAAAAGGTGATAAAGGATGTTTTATGATTACGCCAAAATAAATTTAAAGGCTGGCGATGGCGGAAACGGCATAGTAGCTTTCCGGAGAGAAAAACATGTGCCATATGGCGGACCTTCTGGTGGTGATGGAGGCAGCGGTGGAAGTATTATTTTAGAAGCCGATGAAGGGCTGAGGACTTTAGTAGATTTTAGGTACAAGACCCATTACAAGGCTCAAAGGGGAGAGCATGGACAAGGTAAGAAACAGCATGGCAGAAATGGCGAAGACCGAATTTTGAAAGTCCCTGTAGGGACAGTGGTAAAGGAGGCAGAGACAGAAAGGATTATAGCTGACTTAACTCGTTCAGGTCAAAGGTTAGTGGCGGCAAAGGGTGGTAAAGGAGGAAGGGGGAATCCCCACTTTGTAAGTTCAACCCACCGTATTCCAACTCTGGCGGAGAATGGAGACCCCGGGGAAGAAAAATGGATAGTATTAGAATTAAAGCTATTGGCTGATGTTGGGCTGGTGGGCTTTCCTAATGTAGGAAAATCTACACTAATTTCAAGTGTATCTGCTGCAAAGCCTAAAATAGCTGATTATCATTTTACTACCATTACTCCTAACTTAGGAGTTGTTAAGGTAGCTGCAGGGCGCAGCTTTGTCATGGCTGATATTCCAGGACTAATAGAAGGTGCGGCAGAGGGGGCAGGTCTTGGACACCGGTTTCTGCGGCATACAGAACGTACTAAAGTCTTAGTACACGTTTTGGATATTTCGGGCTCTGAAGGCAGGAACCCTTTGGAAGATTTCCTCATAGTAAATAATGAGTTAGCTAAATATAGTCAATTTTTAATTGAGAGACCAATGGTAATAGTGGCAAATAAAATTGATTTACCTGGAGCGGAAAATCATTTAAAATTAATAAAAGAAGAGTTGAGGGATTATGAAATATTCCCTGTTTCAGCTGTGACTGGTGAAGGTACCAAACCCCTCCTATATAGGTTAGCCGATTTATTGGATGAGGTTGAAGCAAGGGAGGAAATACCTGCAGTAGAAGAGGAACAGCTTAGAGTTGTTAAGGTGGAGGATAAACCAAAATTCTTTATTGATAGAGAATCTGATGGTGCATTTAATGTTTACGGTCCAGAGATTGATATTCACTGGGCTCGTACTAACTTCGATAATGAACAGGCATTAAACAGGTTCCTGCAGATTATCGATGCCATGGGCGTCATAAAAGCCCTGCGGGAGCAAGGAGCTAAGGATGGTGATGTTGTACGGATTAAGACCCTAGAATTTGATTTCGTAGATTAGCTTTTACATTTCTTTAAATTTTTAGAGGAGGTAAGATTTTCGGCCATGGAATGTGTAGGCTGTGAGAATTGTCAACAAGATGAAGCTACTTACTATTGCATAGCACGTAATGGATTTGTTATTATGGAGCAATCTACACCCAGGGAAAAAGTGAAAGCTTCCAACTGGAAAAAGGGAGATCCTCAGTACGAAAAACATCGCCGTTCAAGACGTGAATTAGAAAAAATAGGATAATCCAAAACGAGCTGGTTATGAGCAACCAGCTCGTTTTTTAGTGGAAAGGTGGAAAAGTGTAAGAGTAAAAGGGTATGCAAGAAAGATTTTGCTGAGCTAGATTCCACTTCGTTAGATTAAAAAAACATAAAAATTATGTGCAAAGTTTGTGTCAGACGCTCAAGCTGACTATTGAGTAGTCAGACGCAAAATTTTTTCCAAGAAGTAATTCACTGAGCACTGGTCACTGGTCACCCGTCCACTATCCCATTCCACTGTTCCACTGTTCCACTCTTTCACTGTTTTACTAGTGCATCAGGCTGGGTATTTTTTTTCCACTTTAATATGTTGGACTCAATTTCCCAGGTAATCTCTCCAGAGTTATTTAGAAAGCTGATAAAAGCCAAGGAGGCGGCCTTCAGGAGAAAATATTGACCGGGATTGGTGACGGTAATTTTGTATGAATTTAAAAGCCGGGCTATTATCTCCTCGGTTGTGCCGGGGAAAAGTTCTCTCATTGTGTTAGCAATACCATACAGGTATTGCCTATTATTAATAGTTAAGTCCTTAATATTATTTACTGCCTCGCCATGGGCTGGCAGGTAATGCGTACAGGCAAAAGTTTCAAGGTAATCCAGAGTTTTCAGTTGTTGGTCTATATCAACAAAATAAGGGATGCCGTGTTTTTTTAGTACTTCTAGGCTAAAGGCAGCGTCAGCCAAATAAATAATATTTTCAAAACATACACCGACTTGTCCCATTGTATGTCCGGGAAGTGCAACTATTTCGATGTTCCTGTCGTATATATTTATGGGACCTGGTTCTATGAAAGAATCAATAATAACGGGAGAACCTTGCAGGAATTTGTTTTTCAATTCATTAATGGGATGGGCTCCGCCAAAGAGGTAAAATGGCTCATACACAGGATGTTCCATAATTATTCCTTCTATCTTTGGCGCCATGACCCGGGCTTGGAAAACCTCTTTCAGGTATTGGGCTCCGCTAAAGTGGTCGGCATGGGCATGGGTATTAATAATATGCGTTATAGTCCAATTTTCAGCTTTTACGGCTTTTTCAATATTTTTGGCTGTTTGCTTATCTATTCCTGTATCAATAAGGATTACTTTGCCTTCAATACTAATGATACCGATATTGACTGCACCCTTAAGGTAGTAGCAGCTCTTGTTTAAATGAATCAGGTCCATACTTCAAACCTCCCTGTTGACAATATTTGCTTATTAATAATATTATACTAAATTTTTTTTTATTTACAAAGATTGACTGATGATAGTATGATGTTTAAAGTGAAAAAAGAAACATGTAATTTTTATAAATATCTATTTATGGAGGAGAACTATGTCAAAGGTTATACAAATGCTGGGGAACCATAAGAAAAAAGTAATTGCAGCTATATTAGGGGTGATTGTCTTATCGGGTATTTACCAGGTGGTAGGCAGCAGGGGTGGGGAGGAAATTCCTGTTATAACCGGACAAGTAATTGAAGATAAATTTCAACAGTCGGTATTTGCAACGGGGATTTTGGAAGTAAATGAGCAGAAGGATATTTTTGCGAAAATTTCTTCTTATGTGGAGGAAATTACAGTAAAACCCGGCGAAAAGGTACAAGAGGGTCAGTTAATAATGAAAATGGAATCCGATGACCTGCTGCTCAAAGTGGCCGAAGCCCAGGCTGCCTTTGATGCCAAGCAAATAGAGCTTTTTACAATTCAGTCCAATATCATGACTACCCAGAAGGAATATGAAATAACTAAAAAGGACTTAGAGAGGAAAAAAACACTGTTTGAAATGGGTGCCATTAGTGAAAATGAGTTGGAAATGGCAGAGCAGGCTATGTTTAACCAACAGGAGAGTCTTGCTTTGTTGCAAAAAGCCCGTTTGCCACTGGTTACGTCACAACTGCAGGAAACTGCATTAATTCTTGAGAAAGCCAAGTCAAATGTAGAAAAAGCGTCGGTTACCAGTCCAATAGATGGCACGGTTTTAAGTATTGGTGTCAAGGAAGGTCATCCTGTGCAAATGAGCCAATTGCTGGCAAGCATAGGTACTCCCGAACAGCTGCGGATTGAAACAGGTATTAATGAGGTTGATGCAGCAGAATTGCAGGTAGGTAATAAGGTAGAGATAACGAGTGAGGGATTATTCGATAAGCCCGTTATTGGTCATATTGAATATGTCGCCCCTATTGCCCAAATCGAAAGAACATCCCAGGGTGAGCAGACCCAAGTAAAAATCCGCATTGCAGTGGATAGTGTAGACAATAGTAAACTAAAGCCTGGTTATAATGTTAATCTAAAGATAATTGTCGCCGAAAAAGAAAAGGTTATTTTAGTGCCTTACGAAGCCCTCCTTCAGAAGGAAGGCAAGGATGTAGTGTTTGTTGTAGACACGGAAGGGATTGTCAGTGCAAGGGAATTGAAGCTGGGTATGAGTAATGCTTTATTCTTTGAAGTAATTGAAGGACTAGCGGCGGGGGAAAGCGTAGTCTTAAACCCCACAGAAAATATCAAAGAAGGAGCAAAGGTGAAGGTTAATGATAAAAATAGAAAACCTAGTTAAGACATATAAATCTGAAAAGATTGCTGTCACTGCCTTAAAAGGTATCACCTTCTCTGTGGAGGCTAAAAGCTTTGTTGCTGTTATGGGACCTTCCGGCTCAGGGAAATCAACATTAATGAACATAGTTGGTTGCCTTGACCGACCTACCGCCGGTAAATATATTTTAGATGGCATTGATGTTTCTAATTTGGATTCCAAGGAACTGGCCAGAGTACGCAACAGGAAAATAGGCTTTGTCTTTCAAACCTTTAATCTGTTGCCTAGGCTGACCTGTTTGAGAAATGTTGAGTTGCCCATGATTTATGCCGGAATACCTGAAAAAGAAAGAAGGGAAAGAGCCTACGAAGCTTTGGATAAGGTAGGTTTAGGGGATAGGGTAAGTCATAGACCCAATGAAATTTCCGGAGGACAGAAACAACGGGTGGCAATTGCCAGGGCATTAGTAAACAGACCTTCAATTTTATTGGCTGATGAACCTACCGGCAACCTTGATACCAGATCGGGTGAGGAAGTAATGGCGATATTTCAGGAACTAAATAAAGAAGGAGTAACAATCGTCCTTGTAACCCATGAACAGGATATTGCAGAACATACAAAGAGGATAATTAGTTTTCGTGATGGACTGCTGGAACAGGATGTCCTCATAGATAACCCTGTTAATGCAAAGGATATAATAGCCCGGCTTCCAGGGGATGAAGGGATGGAAGCAAAATGAATATAAAAGAAAGCCTTATCGTAGCACTGGAGGGCGTCTGGGTAAATAAAATGCGTTCAGCTTTGACTATGCTGGGTATAATTATCGGGGTTGCAGCAGTAATTGCTGTAGTAGCTATTGGTCAGGGGGGGCAGGCAGCTGTAATGACTTCGCTGGAGAAAATAGGTACTAACCTGATTATGGTCTATGCTCGCAGCAATGACAGTGAACAGGTAACAATAGCTGATTTAATAACGGTGCAGGATGTGGAAGTTATCAAAAACTCTTCAACCGCAGTAAAATATATTTCTCCGGTACAAAGCAGATATATGCCCATGAAATATGAAAGGAAAAATAAAAGAACCGATGTATACGGAGTATGGCCGGACTATAAGTTTATAAGGAATATAGAATTGGAAAAAGGACGTTTTTTAACAGAAGCAGATGAAAATGCAGGTCGCCGGGTAACGGTAATTGATAGTGAGCTGGCAGAATATTTTTTTGGTCATCAGGACCCCTTAATGAAGCAGATTGATTTATTTGGTGTTCCCGTTACAGTAATCGGCGTTACTAAAAGTGATAAAAACTTTATAATGGGACCTAATCAAAGACCCAAGGCTTATGTACCTTTTTCAGCTTTTACCAGCATTATTCGCTGGAACTATGTAGGCTATATTGAAGCAAGTGCCGTCAGCAAAGAAGAAACAAATACCGCTATTGAACATGCCAAGCGAATTTTGCATCACCGCCATCGCAATACCGATAAGTACCAAGCCAACAGCCTGCAGAATGAAATGCAACAGGCTAATCAGATTATGGGTATTCTCCAGTTAATTGTTGGTTCTATCGCAGGTATTTCCCTCTTAGTAGGGGGGATAGGTGTTATGAATATTATGTTGGTTTCAGTTACAGAGAGAACTAGAGAAATAGGTATTAGAAAAGCCTTGGGTGCGCAGTATAAAGACATCATGACCCAGTTTTTAATTGAGGCCGTTGTTATTTGCCTCATTGGCGGCGGGATTGGTATAATTCTGGGGGTGGGAGGCTCATTGATAGTTGCCAAAATTGCAAAATGGCCCCCCTTGGTATCACCTGTTACAATTCTAATTGCCTTTATTTTTTCAGCTGTAATCGGGATTTTCTTTGGGTTGTATCCAGCCAATAAGGCAGCTAAGCTGGACCCCATTGAAGCCTTGCGTTATGAATAAGTCCAGCTATCGACTATCGACTATCAACTATTGACCGCTAAATTTAAATATGTAATAAAGCTTATCTTTTTGTACTATTTTAAGTAACTTATGCTATAATATTACTACTATACCTTCAAGGAGGTGGAAATACTAGGGCTTCATAGTTAAGCACTAGTAGATAAATGCTAAGTGGGAAACAGAGGCGCTTTCTACGTGCCTTAGGAAATGCCGTAGACCCTATTGTACAGATTGGCAAATCCGGAGTGACTGAAAATAATATTTTTTCCCTCAATGAGGCTTTAACGGCTAGGGAGTTGGTTAAAGTCAGGATACTAAAGAATTGTTTGGAAGAACCTAAAGAAGTGGCTGAGGGGCTGCTTGCCCAGACAGGTGCTTACTTAGTACAAGTGATTGGGCGCAATGTTATCCTGTACCGGCCATCGGAAAATAAACCTTTGATTGAACTGCCAAAATAGTATAGCTCATGGACTAAAGCCGATGGAAAATAGTATAATTACTATTATCCGTTGGCTATTATTTATTTGTTAACAACTATCAATCGAAAGAATGGTGAAAAATAGATGTCTGACAGACAGGCTTATAGACATATAATTACAAATGCACGGCGTATAGTCATCAAGGTAGGCTCAAGTACCCTAACCCATCATACGGGTAAAATAAATTTAGAGCAGATAGAAAAACTGGTACGGCAGCTATCCGATTTGTCCAATCAAGGCAAAGAGGTTCTGCTGGTTTCTTCGGGTGCTGTGGGGGCGGGAATGGGTAAACTGGGACTTAAGGAAAGACCCAAAACAATTCCTGAGAAGCAAGCAACTGCCGCCGTGGGTCAAGGAATTTTAATGCATATCTATGAAAAAATGTTTTCCGAATACAGCCAAATAGTTGCCCAGTTGCTGTTAACCAGAGCCGATATTGCTGATCGAAAGAAGTTCCTTAATGCACGGAATACGTTATTGACACTGTTGAGAAATGGTGTAGTTCCTATTATAAATGAGAATGATACAGTTGCCGTAGAAGAATTTAAGTTTGGAGATAATGATACATTAAGTGCTTTGGTGGCGGGGTTGGTAGATGCGGATCTTTTAATATTGCTGTCAGATATAGACGGTCTTTACACAGGTGACCCCAGGAAAGACGAAAAAGCTGCTTTGCTAAATGTAGTTGAGGAAGTAAATACTGACATAGAAGGCTTGGCAGGCAAAGCAGGTTCTAAGTTAGGCAGCGGGGGAATGGTGACAAAAATAGCTGCCGCCAAAATTGCTGTAAACGCCGGTATTCCCATGTTAATCGCTAACGGGACCAGTCCCGATATAATACGGGGAATCTGCCGGGGTGAGGAACTGGGTACACTTTTTATCCCACGGGAAGTAAGACCCCATACCAGAAAGAGATGGATTGCCTTTGGTTCTGATATCCAAGGGAAGCTTTGGGTAGATATGGGTGCCCGCACAGCTATTCTGGATAATGGTAAAAGCCTCTTGCCAAGCGGAGTTCGTAAAATTGAAGGTGAATTTCATGCGGGGCACGTTGTCAGCATAGTGGATGAGAATGGGACAGAATTTGCACGGGGGATTGTTAACTACAACACCGAGGAATTACAAAAAATAAAAGGAATTCAGTGTAAGGATATCCAAATCATCTTAGGTTACAAGGATTTTGATGAGGTTATTCATAGGGATAATTTAGCTGTTCGCGTATAAGGAGTGAAACAAATATGACTAGAGAACTTATGGAAAAGGGTGCTCTTGCAAAAGAGGCAGCTTACTACCTGGGGCTGACTAATACAGACCTTAAAAACAAAGCTCTGGCAAGAATGGCAGATAAACTGGCAGGTGCTTCCCGGGAAATATTAAGGGCTAATGAAGTGGATATGGAGAAGGCTAAAGATAGGAATCTTCCATCCTCTTTTTTGGACAGGCTTCTTCTTACGGAAGCTAGAATACAAGATATGGCTGAAGGTCTTAGAACGTTAATTATGTTAAATGATCCCGTAGGTGAAGTGGAGGGTATGTGGACCACTGAACACGGGCTGCAAATAGGTAAAATGCGGGTTCCCCTGGGTGTTATAGGTATAATTTATGAGGCTCGGCCTAATGTTACGGTGGATGCCGCCGGACTATGTTTAAAAGCAGGCAATGCCGTTATCTTACGGGGCAGTTCCGATGCAATCCATTCCAATATAAAGATAACAGAAATCATAAGCAGAAGTGTAGAAGAAGTAGGTCTCCCCAAAGGCTCCATCCAATTAATAGAGGATACTGACAGGGAAACTGCAAATAAAATGATGAAGCTTAATAAATACCTTGATGTTTTAATTCCCAGGGGCGGGGCAGGCTTAATACAGAATGTGGTAGAAAATGCAACAGTTCCTGTCATTGAAACTGGTGTGGGGAATTGCCATGTTTATGTTGATGCAGACGCAGATTTAAAAATGGCTGAACAAATAATAGTTAATGCCAAAACTCATCGTCCGGGGGTGTGTAATGCCGCGGAAACCTTGTTGGTGCATCAAAGTATTGCTGCTGACTTCCTTCCGCTTGCTGCCGGGAAACTGCGTGAATTAAAAGTTGAACTGCGGTGCTGCCCGGTGGCAAAAAAGATAATTGGAGACTGTATAGAGGCTACCGAGGAAGACTTTGCTACCGAATTCCTAGATTTAATTTTAGCTGTGAAAGTTGTCGATAATATAGATGAGGCTTTACAGCATATCAGAAAATATGGGACAAAGCATTCTGAGGCTATTGTCACAAATAATTATAAAAAATCTAGACTGTTCCAACAGGCTGTTGATGCAGCTGCCGTTTATGTAAATGCATCTACCAGGTTTACTGACGGCTTTCAGTTTGGTTTTGGGGCGGAAATCGGAATCAGCACACAAAAGCTTCATGCCCGTGGACCGATGGGTTTGAAGGAACTTACCAGCTATAAATATATTGTTATGGGTGATGGGCAAATAAGACGATAAAACAAAACCCTCAAAAGGATTTTGTTTGGTCGATAGTCGATAGCCAATAGTCGATAGTATTATTTTGTTACCATTAGCTATTCGCCATTAGCTATTGACAACTGAAAAAGCTAATTAAGGTGGAGGAGATATGGAAAAAAAGAAAGCAATAGGTATTATGGGCGGGACATTTGACCCCATCCATTATGGGCATTTGGTAACAGCGGAGGCCGTTAGAAGTGAATTTAATTTAGAAAAGGTTTACTTTGTACCTTCAGGAAATCCTCCCCATAAAGATCCCCGGCAAGTTTCTGATGCCCAGCATCGTTATCTTATGACTTTTTTGTCTATCACAACCAATCTATATTTCGAGGTAATGTCCTTAGAAATAGAAAGACCTGGAAAATCTTACGCCTTTGATACTGTAAAAGAATTCAAGAAGCAGTTTCCCGATAAAGAGTTGTTTTTTATTACCGGGGCTGATGCTATTAAGGAAATTTTGACCTGGCATCGGGTGGAAGAGGTTTTAGATTTATGTTATTTTGTAGCTGCAACCAGACCAGGATATAAACTGGATGATTTAAAAAAAGAAGAATTGAAGGTGCTTCCCGAGGAATATCTAAAGAGGATTATGATTATTGAAGTGCCGGCAATGGCTATTTCATCCACCGATATTAAACAAAGGGTAAAAGAAGGAAAATCTATTAAGTATCTTCTTCCTGAGGCAGTGGAAAATTATATTTATAGAAATAAGCTGTATTTATAAGCAGCAATTAGGTGGCTAGTGACTAGTGACTAGTAAAAAAAGTGGCTAGTTGTTAGTAGCTAGTGGCTAGTTGGAGTAGGTGAACTATGGAGTACTATATAGAAATAATTAAAAAGAGGTTATCTTTAAAAAGATATGAGCATTCCTTAGGAGTTGCCGAGACTGCCAGTGAATTAGCAATAATAAATGGTGCCGATCCCCAGAAGGCATATCTAACAGGCGTTCTTCATGATTATGCCAAAGAAATGGACGACTCCCAGCTGCTTGCAATGGCCAAAGATTATAATATACCCCTCAATGAGGTTGAGATAGCACAACCCCAATTGCTCCATGGTATTGTAGGAGCGTGTTTAGTCAAAACAGAATTGGGAATTGACGATGGTGAAATCCTAGATGCAATTAGATACCATACTACTGGTTGTTCCAATATGACTATGCTAACTAAAATTATTTATATTGCCGACTATATAGAGCCTAATAGAGATTTTCCCGGAGTAGAATTACTAAGGAAGGTATCCTATGAAAATTTAGACAAAGGTGTTTTAGACGGATTGAACCATAGTATCCGTTATATATTGGATAAGAATTTGCCAATTCATAATTTAAGTATTGAGGCACGCAATCAACTAATTTCAGGTAGTTATTAATGAAAACTAGGAGGTCATAGTTTGGAAAGTAGTAATTTATTAAAATATGTAGTTAATGCCGCTGATGATAAAAAGGCACAAGAAATTAAAATCTTAGATTTGCAAGGTGTATCAAATGTCACCGATTTCTTCGTGATTTGTACCGGAGGATCTTCAACCCAGACCAAAGCTATTGCTGATAATATCGAGGAAAAAATTGAAAAAGACCATAATCTGCGGCTATTAAGGAGAGAAGGCTACCAGCAGGGGAACTGGATTCTGTTGGATTATGGCAGTGTTGTGGTTCATATTTTTAAGCCGGAAGAGAGGCAGTTCTACGATATCGAACGTCTGTGGGGAGATGCAGAAGAAATAGATGCAGCCCGTCTATTGGGTGAGTAACAATGTCTTACACAGATTTAGCCTCAATTTATGATTACTTGATGGAGGATATTGACTACCATGAATGGACAAATTTTATTGCTAGACTTATAAACTTTCATGGGGCTCCCGGTCATAGTTTGTTAGATGCAGGATGTGGCACTGGGAGCATTACTACACTCCTGGCACAACATAGCTTTAAGGTGACGGGCATTGATATTTCTGAAGAAATGCTGACTCAGGCGGAGCAGAAATCCAGGTCAAATGGTATAAAAATACCATATTTTAAACAGGATATACGGAATTTATCCTTTAGAGAAGAGTTTGATATAGTTGTATCAACTTTTGATACCCTTAATTACCTAATTGAACCTGGTGACATCAAAAAAGGAATAGCTAATATCTATTTAGCCTTAAAGAGGCAAGGTATTTTTATTTTTGATATTAATAGTCATTATAAGCTGGCAAACACATTAAGTGAGAATGTCTTTACCTATAATACAGATGAGCTTGTCTACATTTGGGAAAATTGCTACGATGAAATAAATCAGCTTTGCCAAATGGATTTGACCTTTTTTGCTTTGGACCACACATCTGGAAAATACCTGCGTTTTAATGAAACCCATATGCAAAAAGCCTTTTACACAGAAGAAATTTGCACCCTATTAATGGATTCGGGCTTTGAAATTTTAGGTATATATGGTGAACTTGCCTTTGAATCTCCAATGGAAAATGAAGAAAGAATTTTTTTTGCAGCACGGAAAAAAACGTAACTTGACCTATATGGATCAAGTTATTTTTTTTGAGGAATCCCATATTTTTGTATTGATAAGGAAAAGAAAATACTTTATACTGTATACTGTATACAAAGTTACATAATGTTTTTATTTTTCTGGGTAGTGTATAAAAACAATTCTCTAAGAGAGAATTAATATATATATAATTAATGAATTAAGGAGTGAATTGTCAATGAGTGAGGGTACTAAGCTTTTAGAGCAGACTCGTTTTTTAATGAAAGAATGTATTGATGAACTAGGAGTGAATCCTTCTGTATATGAATACTTAAAAGAACCACGAAAAACGTTAATTGTTAATATTCCCGTAAAAATGGACGATGGTTCAATACAAAGCTTTATCGGTTACAGGGTTCAGCATAACAATGCATTAGGTCCCTATAAAGGTGGAATTCGCTTTCATCCTAACGCCGACTTGGATGAAGTAAAGGCTCTGGCTACCTTGATGACCCTCAAGACTGCCATTGTGGAAGGGATACCTTTTGGCGGAGGTAAAGGCGGGATAACAGTTGATCCCCATAAGTTAAGCAAAGCAGAATTGCAAAGGTTATCCCGTGGGTACATAAGGGCAATTTCTCTCTTTGTAGGACCCAATAAGGACATTCCTGCCCCCGATGTCAATACTAACCCCCAAATAATGGCTTGGATGGCTGATGAATATTCTTATATTAGAAGACAGGCAGAACATGAAATAGTAACGGGTAAACCAGTGGAAATTGGTGGATCTAAAGGTAGAAACCAGGCTACTTCCCGTGGCTTAATGTTTATAGCACAAAAGGCTTGTGAATTAAAGGGGATTCCTTTTAAGGGGGCAGAGGTAGTAGTTCAGGGTTTTGGTAATGTAGGTGGAAACGCAGCTTTGTTATTCCATGAAGCAGGGGCAAAGATTATTGCCATTAGTGATGTTAATGGCGCAATTTACAACAAAGAGGGTTTAGATATTCCCGAATTAATGACATACAGCAAAGAACACGGAACCATTGCTGATTACCCAGATGCTAAGCAAATTACAAATGAAGAACTTTTAGAATTAGATTGTGTCATTTTAGCTCCATGTGCTTTGGAAAACCAGATTACTAAGGATAATGCCCACAAAATTAAGGCCAAAATAATAGCAGAGGGTGCTAATGGACCCACTACTATGGAAGCAGATAAAATTTTGGAAGAAAAAGGCGTATTGATTTGCCCTGATGTAATTGCTAACGCCGGTGGAGTTGTAGTAAGTTATTTAGAATGGGTACAAGGAAACTATCATTTCCAATGGAAAGAAGAAACTGTAAATGGCGAGTTATATGAAAAGATCGTACCTGCTTTTGAAAAGATTTATAGCTTTGCCCAGGAAAGAAAAATCCCTATGCGCAGATCCGCTTTCATGGTGGGTATCAAAAGATTAAATGATGTTATGGAAGTTAGAGGCTGGCTAAGCAAATAAGCCTAAGTACAAAAAAAGGACCGCATAGCCGGTCCTTTTCTAATTTAAATTAGTCACAATTATTTTTTTGGGTTAAAGTGGCTTCGTCCTGTTTTCTAAGCTCTTCCTCTTTTAATTGCCTCTCTTGGCTGGAGAGCATAAGGTATTCAGGAGAATTGACAAAATTAGTAACGGTTTTATACATATTATCATCTCCTTTATTTAGTGGTTACTTCTATTATATAACAATCAAATGTTTTTTATAGGTGTTTTAGCCATGTATACAGTATTATTTTGCTCCTTTGATTATTTTTATATTTTACAAGAAAAAAACCATGCTCTTTTCTAGAACATGGTTTTCCGGTTATTTAAGGTATTTATTACTCGTGCAAGAATTCTAAGAATGGCTTATCAAATTTAGTCATAGCGTTAACCACTAATTCAACAATGCCGCCGTATTGGAAATTAAACTTGTCAGTTGCTTTATAGAATTTATAGATATCCCGCATAGCACCTTTGCAGTTTGAACATGGTGCACAAACATACTTAGGAATACTGGGGTCAGAGGCTGTATCTTGGAAGGCATTTAATACCTGTGACCATTTCTTACGGGTACTTACCTTGTTTAAGAAATCATGGAAGTTCATGGAGTTCATAATAGCAAATCCACTTCCACCACCACAGCAGTAATTATCTACTCCGTGAGGAGTCATTTCTCTGAATTGAGGACAGATTGCCTTAAGAATATCCCTTTGAGGTTCTACGATACCCATCTGCCTAACCATGTTGCAAGGATCATGGAGAGTTACAGGGAAATTATTTCTCATGGGGTCTAAGTCCAGTTTACCGCTTAAAACTATATCCCTAAGCAATGGCAAAAAGCTCTCAACGGGAACTCTGCTTTCTGCACTCATCATTCTATCGGAAGTAAGGGCGTATGCCTTGTGGGCGTGACCGCACTCAGCCACCACTATTTTTTTAACACCCAGCTTTTTAGCAACTTCCTGTTGTTTTAAAGCAACCTTTCTTGCTTGACCGTCATCATAGAACAAACCATAGTTTACACTGTCATATCCAATATAATCACTGCTTAGTGTCCAGTTTAGACCAGCTTCTTGCATGATAATAGTAAATGCAATAGGGTTTTCGGGCCAGGCCATAAATTCACCGGCATTGTGTACCAGTAGGATGTCTGCACCTTCTTTGTCAATGGGTACATCATAAGAGACCCCAACCATTTCTTCGATGTCTTCACCATGGAATTCCATTATATCCATAAAAGCGGCCTTATTCATCCCAGTTGAAGATCCTGTGGCTAATTGCTTTACTGTACCATTTTCATGGAGGGGTTTGGGAGCAATGCCCATTTCCTGACTGAATATCTTACGTATTTCCCTGGCAATGATACCGTTATCTAAACCTAAAGGACATGTTTGGGCACAACGGCGACAAAGGTTGCAGCGATAAGCCAATTCGCCAAGGCGGGCAACAGTTTCCCAAGTCAAGTCAACGTCGGCACCTACTAAGCTGCCAAACAATTTGCCGCTTGGGGTAAAGTATTTTTTAACTAATCTTCTTAATACTTCAGAGCGGTATATAGGTCTGTAAAGCTCATGACCTCCGGTAGCCTCAAAAATATGACAGGCTTCAGAACAGGTATGGCACTTGGCACAATATTCTAAAGAAAGTAATAATGGCTGGATAATACCTTTATTTGTTTCGTCAGAAAGCATTTTTTCCATGCCAGACAGGAATTTTTTAACTAATTCTTGCTCTTCCTCTTTTGTTTTCGGTCTTTCAAATGTATCTATACCAATAATACCGTCTAAGTTTGCACAGTATTTTTCAACCCATTCAGCTTTTGGTTCATGAAAGTCCGGCTCCATCCCCGGCTTATCATAAGGAGCAGGAAGGTCCATAAGTTTTTCAATTTTAGTTAATTGTTCTATAGGTTTACTTATATCCTGGGGCTTTAAGTCTTTACTATTTATCATTTCATCGCCTCCAATCTTCAAAATTACATATCTTGTGTCTTTGGCTGCTCAGGTTGGTAGTGGGGAGCAGACCAATTGTTTTTAGGCTTTACAGCTTGTGACTGCTTCATTATTTTGTCAACTCCGCTGCCAGGCAGGTTGGGGTCATTATCCCATAAAACCTTATGGAAGGAGAAGTATTTACCTACATAGTGGCTCATTTTTGTTAAGGGAATATAGATAAGCAATAGTCCTAGTAGTATAATGTGCAAGCTTAATAATAAATCGGCTTGAATTGGGGCAAAGGTAAGCATGCTTTTTGCGATATTCCTGCCATAATTAAACATTGGGTCAGAAACCCAAACCAGTAATCCGGTTGCTGCTACTGTAAAAATAAAGATTAAATTAAAATATTCCTGAAGGGAAGTATATTTCTTAAAGGAGTCCACAAACTGTCTCTTTAAAAATAATGCCCCAGAACCAAAGGCTACCATTAAACCTCCAATGGTACCAGTTAAAAATGTGGCGTAAGCAATAAGGACTGTCCACCAATGTCCGCTGTCGATAGCTAATCCTGCTATTTCAGTAAGGGCACCAACGAATAACAATGCTGTCCAAGCAAATAATAGATATATTCCTAAATGGAGGGAGTAGGAAATCCACCATAAAGGACGTTGGTTATCGAATAGCTTCTTTATGAAAAGCATTTCTTTCAACATATCAATAATTTCTTCAAATAAGGAAGTCTCTCTTGGTTTTTTCCACCAGTCAACCTCTTCAAAATATGAACCGCCATAATGTCCCTTGCCCTTTTCTTTGGGGACGGGATATAGGTCCAACCTTCCGTGCATGGGCATGTTACCATATTGAACCGCTTTATAAATTGATAATCCGATAAATGCAAACAGTGATACGTAGGATAAGATTAGTAAGAACATTCACATACCTCCTTAAAAAATAAGATTTCTTCAGAAACATATAAATTTTTTCACAAAACAGTCAATTCCTTAGTCCGGTCTCTTTTGGTTATTGAGTTATGCTCATACACCTCCTGTTCAATCTTAAATCATTTCTACATTCTTATCAATAAATCATGCTTTTCTTCTATCAAATATTAACATCGTCACCATTAGAATTCCTTATGCAATCCTAATGCCTCTAGTACAATTTTTCACCATTATTTACTGTTTGACAAATAAAAAAAATCAATCTATAATATCAAGAGTGATAATCAGATTTCAAGTATCCGATATCCGACTTCTGATTACCGACATCCGAATACGGGGGTATAGCGCAGTTGGGAGCGCGCTTGACTGGCAGTCAAGAGGTCAGGGGTTCGAATCCCCTTATCTCCACCAAATGAAAAAACACCTGCTACTTTTTGGAGCAGGTGTTTTTAAATGAAACGAACTCCCTGACCTGAGGAGGTTTGGGGGAGAGGCTCCCCTATGTTCAATAAGGAGGGTCACAGCGAAGCGTCCTAGGGAACTCATGGGTTCCCTGGGAAAAGGACCTTGTGCCCTTTGGTCAGGGCGGTTCGGATCCACTTATCTCCACCAAGGAAAAGAACTTGCTTTTATAGCAGTTTCTTTTTGTATGTAAGAATTATCCTAATTAGAATTTACAAACGGGGAAACTAATAATAAAATAGAGCTTGTGTTACACTTGACTTAAAGCTATATGTTTTACGGTGAAAAATGCTTTAAAAGTGCCGAAGCCAACCACTTTGAAAACTTCAGAGTGGTTTTATTGTTTTTTGCATTATTGGAGGATGACATGAAAAAAATAGCTGAACTTCCCAAAGGTGATTTTAATAAAAAGAACTTCTATCACCAAATGTTGATAATCGCTCTGCCTGTTATGATTCAAAATTTTATCTCATCCTTTTTAAATATGATTGATACGGTTATGGTAGGGAGATTAGGAGAAACTGAAATTGCAGCGGTTGGGATTGCTAACCAATATTTCTTTTTTTTCAATATGTTCCTTATAGGCTTGTGTGCCGGATGCAGTATCTTTATTTCTCAATTCTGGGGTAAAAAGGACATTGTGAATATTAAACGGATTGTGGGAATAGGGCTGCTTTCTGTTACTATTGTTTCCTTCGTGTTTATGGTTTTGGGTGTATTAAATCCTAATAAGGTAATGGCTTTGTTTAACAATGATCCGATAGTTATCGATTTAGGTTCTAAATATTTGAAAATCTCTTTAATCAGTTATTTCTTTACCGGAATCACTTTTGTCTACAGTTTTTCCCTTCGATCTATAGGAAATGCTGTCCAACCCATGTTGATAAGTGTTGTCGCTCTTGTTAGCAATGCTTTTTTAAACTATATTTTTATATTCGGAAATTTTGGGGCACCAGCGTTGGGTGTAGAAGGTGCCGCTGTTGCCACACTAATTGCCAGGGTGATGGAGGCAGTGATTCTTGTGGTCTCTGTTTATATTCGCAAGGGAGTACTTGCGGCTTCTCTCAGAGAATTACTTGATTTTACTTTTGGATTTATCAAAAAATCATATCGAACAATCTTTCCGGTCATCTTAAATGATATGTGTTGGGGACTAGCCAGTTTAGTTTATGTAGCGGTTTATGGAAGGATGGGGACTCAGGAAGTTGCTGCAATCCAAATTTGTAATACAATCAATAACCTATTTATGGTTGTAATTTTTGGACTGTCCAGCGCGGCAGCAGTTATGATAGGCAATAGTATTGGAGCGGAAGAAGAGTGGCTGACGAGAAAGTATGCCAGGACGTTTTCCATCCTTTCTATACAAGTGGGCTTTGTCCTAGGAGTAATTGTTGCAGTTACATCACCGGCAATACTTAATTTTTTTAATGTTTCTGACATTGTAAGAGATAGTTCCCAGATTATTTTACTAATTATTTCTGTAATCTTCTTTATAAGAGTACTAGGTATCATGATTATTGTTGGTATTTTAAGGGGCGGGGGAGATGCAACGCATGCCTTTATAATAGAAGGCATTACTATGTGGTTTATTGGTGTTCCAATAACCATTGTAGGTGCTTTTGTTTTTCAATTTCCTGTTTATATTGTATACGGCTTGGCCGTAATAGAAGAAATAGCCAAATGCATTTTAGGTCTTCTGCGTTTAAAATCTGAACGTTGGATAAAAAATGTAACTCACAACATGAATAACTAGAGATGAATTCCTGCGCATCCGAAGCGGTTTTTATAGTATTAGATGTTTTGTCGGTTACATCATAAATATGTGCACCTAATTCAGTAAAATAATTCAATATTGTATTTCCGCTTTATCTAGGCTCCTTAGTTTTAAGGAGGCCATTTTTTTAAAATGTTTAAGCTAGTTAACTAATTGGTAAGTATGCTATAAATTAAGCTTAGGGAGGTTAATTATGATGAAAAATATTTTAATTCCGGTGGACGGTTCCGAACATTCTCTATTTGCTGTAAATATCGCCAAAGATTTAGCACAGTGTTCAGGCATGAAAATGTTTCTGTTAAATGTTCAAAAAAAAGAGCTGCCTTTTCATGAATTTGCTCAATTAGCTGTCTTAAACAAGGATAGATTGGACGACTATATGAATAAGCTGGGTGAAAGTAAGTTGGAAAAGGCTAAGGAAATACTATCCGGGTTTAATTATGAGGCACAAATAAAACAAGGGGATCCTGTGGATGAGATATTAAAATATGCCAGAGATATAGAGGCAGATGTAATAGTAATGGGATCCCATGGGACAACAGGTCTTATTTCTTCCTTCTTGGGCAGTGTAGCCAACAAGGTCATTACTTTTAGCTCTATTCCTGTAATGATTACCAGAGACCCCAATATACCTACTTACTGGAGCGGGGATTGGATACCAACTCCGGACAGATAGAGACAAGAATAAGGTATCGGGACAACCTATTTACCATCCTTATCCTCAGAAAAAATTAGCTAACTAGAATCGGGCAATGTGCCCGATTTTTTTATGACACTAACAAAGTTAGCTAGCACATCATTACAGATGGGTAAAAGCTTGGATGTGTTGCCCAGAAACTTATTAAAAATCATGCTTGTAATATTTGCCGGTTAAGCTGCTAAAACTTAACGTTTTAATCTATGAAAAATTCTGATAAACTATATCTTAAAATTAATGAAAATATGTAAAATTAGATAGGTGCTCGGCTTGCTTTAATGTCTAAGCTTAAGAGGTACCATCTTTTTTAAGGGGTAAGGGGGATGGATAAAAATGAGCACCACACATAATAAAACAGACGTAATATTAATTGGTGCAGGAATCATGAGCGCCACCTTGGGTACATTGTTAAAAGAATTAGTACCGCAATGGGAAATTACAGTCTTTGAGAAACTGGAAAAAGCAGGAGAGGAAAGCTCTAATGAATGGAATAATGCGGGAACGGGACATGCGGCACTATGCGAGCTTAACTATACTACTGAAAAACCGGACGGGTCTGTAGATATTAGTAAAGCTATAAAAATTAATGAACAGTTTCAGATTTCAATGCAGTTTTGGTCTTATCTTGTAAAAAACAAGCTGATAGGTAATCCGGAAAACTTTATCATGCCATTGACTCATATGAGTTTTGTGCAGGGGGAACAACATGTTACGTTTTTACGGAAGCGTTTTGATGCCCTGTCAAATAATCCCTTATTCCAAGGAATGGAATTTTCCGATGATTGGGAAAAATTGAAGGAATGGAATCCCCTTATCATGCAGAACCGCCCTTTGAATAAGCCAATAGCAGCAACAAAAATTGACTCTGGAACGGATATCAATTTTGGTGCTTTAACCCGCATGTTGCTTGAACACCTAGAGAGCAAAAATGTCAATATCAACTATAAACATAGTGTTAATGATATTAAACGTACTAGCGACGGCTTGTGGGAATTGAAAGTGCGGAATCTGGATAGGGGGAATATCCAGCGCCATACTGCAAAATTCGTTTTTATCGGATGTGGGGGAGGGAGCCTACATTTACTGCAAAAATCCGGTATTCCTGAAGGAAAAAATATTGGGGGGTTCCCGGTAAGCGGAATATTTATGGTGTGTAATAATCCTGCAGTTGTAGTCCAGCATAATGCAAAAGTATACGGCAAAGCTAAAATTGGTGCACCTCCTATGTCTGTTCCCCATCTTGACACACGGTTTATCGATAATAAAAAATTGTTGCTATTTGGTCCCTTTGCAGGCTTTACACCAAGGTTTTTAAAAACAGGATCAATGTTTGATTTGGTAACTTCCGTAAAACCAGACAATCTCTTAACTATGTTATCAGCAGGGATAAAAAATATGTCATTGACAAAATACCTTATCCAGCAATTAATCTTATCGAAAGAAGAGCGGATGGGAGAATTACGTGAGTTTATTCCCAACGCCAAAAGTGATGACTGGGATTTATTAGTAGCTGGCCAACGTGTGCAAGTTATTAAGGATACTGAGGTGGGTGGTAAGGGAACGCTCCAGTTTGGTACGGAAGTTGTTAGTGCCTCTGATGGGTCCATTGCGGCATTGCTTGGCGCTTCCCCGGGGGCTTCTACCGCCGTTCACGTGATGCTTGAAGTAATAACAAAATGCTTCCCTGAACAAGTAAAAAAGTGGGAACCTAAAATTAAAGAAATTATTCCTTCTTATGGAAGGTCACTAATGGAAAATCCAGTGCTTCTGCACGAAATTCATACTTCAACAGCTCGGACCCTTGGCTTAGTTTATAAAAAATAAAATTCAAAAAGGGAATTAATATATTTTAGGCAGCATGAATCCGTTTTAGCGGATTCATGCTTCTATTATTTTTAATGGAGCAGTGGGGACTGTGGGGACTGTCCCCAACGCTTCCTCCAAAGCTGACCGGATAAATGTAGTTCTATTCTGGTGTATTGCATAGCTGCTTTTATTAGCTTCCGGAGCAAGTATTGCCGTTTTTTTGCAAAATATGTTCCTCAACAAAAGCTTATGCGCACCGTCGTAGGGCAGTTCGTCCTGGCAGTATGTGCGGGGGTGGTTTTCATCAGTACGGCATTTGTCATTAGACTCACCAAGCCCATTGAGTATAGGAGATAGCAGCCTTTTGAATTTACAAACAGGCCCGTACGTAGTATAATAAGCATATAATAAGGATATGTTATTGCTACGAAACGAGGTGATTAGGATGATGAATATCAAGCCGTCTGCGGCGATCCGTAAAAATTACAATGAGATTTCCGAACTCTGCAAGAAGTCGGGAGAGCCGGTCTACCTTACAAAGAATGGCGAAGGCGACCTGGTAGTGATGGATATTGAAACATTTGCGCGGCGTGAAAGTATGCTGCGCCTGCGTGAAAATCTGATTGCCGCTGAGGAAAGCCGGTTAAACGGTAAGAGCGGTTATTCCATCGACGAGGTATCCAAGATGATGAAGACCGCCGTCCGGGAGGTGCTGGATGGGCAGCGAAGGTAAAAAGTATGCCGTGATCATTTCCGATGAAGCGGCTCAGATGCTGGTGTCCCATGCCCGCTTCCTGGCGCAGGTCAGCGAGGCGGTTGCACTTCAGCTCATTGAGGAATTCAAGGAAAAGGCAAAATCGCTGGAGCAATTCCCGGAACGCAATCCATGGCTTGACAATCCGCTGATACCGAAGGGCAAATACCGCAAGCTCCTGATGGCAAAGCGGTACCTCCTCGTTTATCAGGTAAAAGACGACGCCGTATATGTAGATGCAATGGTGGACTGTAGACAGGATTATGGCTGGCTGCTTTAGAAGAAATACAAAAAGATAGTTAAGTGGCTATTGGGATATGAATTATTAATATGTCGAATCAACGCTGAACCACTATTTATGGTTATTTTAGCTTTCGGGTTATTTATAATACTTGAGTGTGTTACCCTAAAACTTTATAATGCAAAAAGTTTAATGTTCCCTCGGACTGATGTTTGAGGGAAATTATTTATATTGGGGGATTTATTTAGAATTGACATCAATTACAATGCGGTATAAAATTAACATTGTTAATAATATTAATTTAAGATAAATATTTATATCCATGTTAATGTAATATAACAATCTTAATAATGTTATAGGCAGAAAGGAGATACCATGGATGATAAAAAGGATTTTAAGAAGCAGAGAATTAAGTCCTATTTTTTAGATGCAACTAAAGAAATAATTGTTAATGAAGGTGTTGAAAACGTAACCGTAAGAAAGGTAGCAGATATAACGGGTTATTCTTATCCCACATTATATAATTATTTTACCGATCTTAACGAACTGCTTTGGGATGTAAAACGTCATATGATTAAGCATGATCTTGTTGAAGTAATTAGCAGGAGACTGCCTAAGAAATTATTGGACATCAAAGATATCAAGAAACTCTTTAAAGTTTACATTGAATATTATTTACAAAACCCCAATATCTTTAAATTTTTCTATTTTTATCAGCTTAACAGACCAGATAATAGAAACAAGGATACTGAGTCGGAGATGGATTTTGATGCTATGCATAAACAAACATTTCAGGGTTTTGTTGCTGATGGAACACTTCAGGAGAAAGATGTTGAAGCAGTTAGCAAAATATTTATTTTCGCTATGCACGGTATGTTAATGCTATATTTTTCTAATGAAGACAATCTGACAGAACACAATGTCTATGAGGATTTGGATAAAATGGTTGATTATTTACTTACAAACTAATCCTTAATTCAAATTGGGGAGGAGGAAGATGTATGTTGGAAAAGAATCAAAATCCCAACCTTCAAAGTGAAGAGCAGTGGAGAAGTATTTTCAGGGTAGGTGCGTTCACCACGTTTCTTGCAATATTGGGAACTATCTTTGATATTTTGGTTGGCTCGACTTTGGGCGGAGACTTATCAACTACACCGATTACTGCAATAGATAAATTTAACCAATTCAATGATAATTGGCTGATTGGACTTTATAACCTTGATTTTCTCAATGCAGTGACAACGGTGCTCATGATACCGGGTTATTTTGCCCTCTGGGCAGCCCACCGCCGAACCAATGTCAGTTATGTTACCCTCGCTACTATCATTTACTATATCGGTGCAGCAGTTTTTATTACAAAGAATGCTGCTTTACCCATGCTTGATTTAAGTAACAAGTTTTTTGCCGCTACTAGTATTGCCCAGAAAAATTTATTAGCAGCCGCTGGAGAAGCATATTTGGCAGGGGGTGGACATGGAAGTCCTGGTGCTTTAGCAGGATTCGTCTTACTTAGCACAGGCTCTCTGATGATGGCTTTTGGAATGTTAAAGGGAAACTTATTTAGTAGACGAACAGCTTATGTAGGGATTTTGGGAAGCTCATTGTTGTTAATCTACGTCCTCTTAGTAACCTTCGTTCCAGAAATAAAAAATATAGC
The DNA here is from genome assembly GCA_049323895.1 of Bacillota bacterium. Classification (GTDB taxonomy): domain Bacteria; phylum Bacillota; class Peptococcia; order Peptococcales; family BICA1-8; genus JBMOKT01. The sequence goes on from JBMOKT010000039.1 coordinate 86,622, forward strand.
GGTGAGTGTTGCTGCGCCTGGCGGATTATTAGCTCTGGCTTGGACTATTATGTTTACTAAAAAGTTGTTTGAGTTAGGAAAAGAGAAAAATATTTAGAGTGGGAGTGGGTTTAGTGGTCCAAAGACTTGGACATCAAGATTCTAGTCTGCTTATCCAATTAATCCAGAAACCAAATAAAATATTGAGTGAGGAAAGAGAATGATGAAGATATTGGTAACAGGTGCATCAGGTAATGTAGGGAGCTATGTCGTAAAAGAATTATTGAATATGGGCGAGCAGGTAGTTGCTGCAGTCACAGATATTCAGAAACCGGAAAAGTTTTTTGGGGATAAGGTTGAGGCTGGATACTTTGATTTTACAGACAAGTCCACTTTTGATAAAGCCCTTGAAAACATTGATAGAGTGTTTCTTATGAGACCTCCCCATCTCGGCAAACCAGAGTATTTATATCCTTTTATTGACGCAATGAAGTCTCATAACATCAAACTGGTTTCATTCCTTTCCTTGATGGGAGTTGAAAACAATACAATACCTCCTCATCATAAGATTGAGAAATATATCGAAAAAGCGGGGATTCCTTATGCCCATGTGCGTCCGGGATTCTTTATGCAGAATTTATCCGGTGTCCACTCGGTTGAAATCAGAGAGAGAAATGAGATATTTATTCCGGCGGGAAACAGCAAAACCAGCTTTATCGATGCTGCCAACATAGGTCTTGCAACAGCTGTTTTGTTGCATGAGCCTGAAAAATACAAAAACACTGCCTATACAATAACCGGACCTGAGGCCCTGGATTATTACCAGGTAGCAGAAATACTGAGCAGGGTTACCGGAAGAAAAATCACCTACGCTAAGCCTGGGTTTTTAAAATATAGAAGCTATTATATTAAGAAAAGAGGGCTTGACAAGGGGTATGTCAACGTGACGATGGCTCTGTATTTTATGACGCGTATGGGAACAGCCCAAGAGGTTACAAACGAATTTTACGAACTGACAGGAAGAAAGCCTCATACGTTTGAAGAATTCGCAAAGGATAACCTAACATACTTTGTTTAATGTAAGACCCAATCAGTCAAATTCATCATTTTAAGATAACTGGGTGTTCATTGCATCATTTCATAGTAGATTAGCCACGTAAATAAAGTGTTGGCACTACCCAACACTACATCAGCTATAGTGAATGTTGATCAATTCTACAGAATTAAATTGGAGGAGTTTCCTGCTCAAATTGCACAAGTAGGATTATGGCTGATGGATCACCAGATGAATAGTATCTTATATACTTGGTAATCCTCCTTTTATCGGGAAGCATTTACAAATGATGCTCAGAAAAAGGATATAAAATATGTATTTAACTTGGGTAGAATATGTCTGCGGACGGATAAAGAGTGACTAAAGATACTCTATAACATTGGTTTACAATAATTATCCTTGGTAAGAAGAAAGTACATATTTTAAAAGTAATATACTATCCATCAGGGTGCTATATTAAATTTAAACTAGCCAATAAGGCTTCACCATCGCTAAAGGCTTGGCGCAAGCCAAGTTTTTGTACCTGCTTAAAAAAAGCAGGTTTTTTTGCAACCTTTTTTAGTCTTTTACAGTCAAACTAATAGAGAAGAAAATAAGGGGGCCTCCCATTGACAGAACAAAATTTAATAAAAAATTTAAAAAAGGGTCAGGAGGAGGCTTTTTCTCAACTTCTTGATACATACGGTGATAAAATTCTGCAGACTGCATTTTTTTATCTAAAAAATAGGGAGCAAGCCCAAGATATCTGCCAAGAAGTTTTACTAACTGTTTTTAAGGAGATAAAAAAATTCAAAGGGGAATCTTCCTTATATACCTGGCTTTATAGGATTACTGTTAATAAGTGCTATGATTATTCCAAGCTCAAGAAAAACCAGTATGAAAAATTTATTGATATAGACGATATTAAAGAAAAGGATCTCAATCAATCAACAGATGAACAGGTTTTAAATAAAATTCAGCAGGAGAATATCCGCAAGGCTATCCAGAAGCTTGAATTTACATATCGGGAGGCAATTTTCTTCTTTTATTATCAGCAGTTAAAAATAGAGGAAATAGCTGAGATATTAAACTGCCAATCGGGCACTATTAAAAGCAGATTGTCTAGGGGACGAGAAAGATTAAGAGAAATTTTGGTTGAGGAGGTTTTATGATTATGGCTGAAAAGCATAAAAACCTGGATAAGCTTATTGAGGACTGTTTGATAGCCGATTTCTCTGATATTAAGCTAAGTGAATTAGAAAAAAATAAGATAAAATCAAAGCTCCCTCAGAAGTGGTGGAAAAAAAGCGTTGAAATATCTTGGGGCGAGGCTCTTGCTGCAGGAATTGTTGGTGCAGTGGTATATGGCTATGTATTGGGTCAATTAGTCTGGGTATCTCCTCAGGATCTAGAGGCTAATAAGCTCAATGACTTTTATATTGAACAAAAGATCGGTGAACAGGTTGTTCGGATTAGCCTTAATTCTAATGGAGGTAAATAACTGTGGCTAAATATAAAGTAAAAATAATTAACATAGTTGCACTAGTAATTCTGGTTTTTGCGGGAACATATTTTTTATTACCAGATCTGCTTTTTAGTATGGCACGATCCTATGCTAGAGAGCAGGAACAAAAAGAAAAGGCTCAAATTCTCTATCAACGGATTGTAGAATATTTTCCAAAAAGCTATACCGCTCCGGAGGCATTGTACTGGCTGGCTTTGAGTATTGAACCTCCTTCCCATGGTAGTTTTAATGGCGGGCAAGTAATTATCGGAAGACACATGACAACCGCTTCTATGGATCAGGTAGAAGGGGTCGGTATAGATGTTGCAATTAATTCCTATAAAACTTTGCTGGAAAAATACCCAAACTCCCAGTATGCAGAATTTGTACCCTTGCGTTTAGGCGAGCTCTATTTCAGGTTAGGGCTGTTTGAAGATGCTGAGAGATATTTGCTCCAGGGACTAAAAAAAGATATTAGAAGGGAGTTTATCTCCTCCGAAAGTAATTATAAGCTGATTGAGCTATATCTGAAAATACATCAACCTAAGAAAGCTTTAGAGATGGTTGACTTATATAGAAGTAGTAATCCAAACAGCATGGTCCCCAATCTATACTTGTTAGAAGGGGATGCCTACCGGCAGTTAGGGGAGTATAAGAAGGCTGAAGATACCTATAACAAGGTACTGGATAATTTGCCCCAGGATTTGCATTTATCCGAAGAAGATCTAAAAGCTAACCAGGATTACTTTAAAGAAGAAGTAGATGCAAGATTAATTAAGAATAAGCTGGCCGAGGCAAATACTGATAACGAAAAGGGTGTTATAAAAGGGACCGTGACTAGAGAGGGTGCCCCTTTAGAGGGTGTGCAAATTTTTTTGATAGATGAAAACAGGACCAGAGAAGGATTTTCTACCCATGAATTTCAAGAAGCTCCTTATGTTTTTACCGATTTATGGGGCCGGTTTGAATTTGCCGGAATTATCCCCGGCAGTTATAGCTTGGCGCTAGGCCTCCCCAAGACATATTTAAACGGCTATACACTAGTACCCCGTCCCGATGCCCAGTTTGACATTGGTGCAGGTAATGAGATAACAACAAGTTATCAATTAATACCCTTAATTACGACCTTAGAGCCTCAAAAGGGAAGCTATCTGGAATTAGATTCCTTAACTTTTAGCTGGGAACCGGTAGCGGACGCAGCATATTATCAGCTGGAAATAGGCAGTATTCAAAGAACAGAAAATGGGATGGGTTATGGCAGCAGTGTAGTAAAAGATAAAATAACCTCAAATACAGTTACTTTAACTCAGACCGACCTTGCCCAATCAAAAGGGATAAGCTTCGATGATGAAGGGGCTTTACCCTCATCCCTGTTTGGCATAGTTTTTCCCGGTGGGGAGTTTACCTGGAATATTAAAGCCTTTGATAAAGAGGATAATTTTTTAGGTGACAGTTCCGGACAACAGTTTCAAATTGACAGAGAAAAGCTTCCGGTATTTTTCACATCCGATGAAGGGCTAATAGATGGTGACAGGTTAGTATTAGAAAGAAAATATGATGAAGCGATCCTTTGGTATGAAAAATATTTACTTGAAAATCCTTCTAATCTCCACGTCCTAAACATGTTGAGCAATCTCTATAACTACCATAAAGAAAATTGGAAAAAAACGAAGGATTATTATGAACGGCTATATGAATTAACTAATTCTCAAATGTATCTGGAGAGACTAGCCTTGAGTCTTTATCATGCAAAACAGTATCAAGATGCTATTCCCTATTTGCAGAAGATAGTTGAAAACGAACAGTCCAATTGGTATATATTAAATAGCTTAGGCCGAAGTCATATTATTGGTGGTGACTTAAAACAAGGGGAAAGGTATTTAAAGGAATCGGTTGCTACAGGGCAATGCTCTAGAATTGACTTAGTTATTTTAAAAGCGGCACAAGGAAGATGGCAGGAAGCATATAGCATATTACTTAAACTAGAAAATAAGCATATTAATAACTTTGCTCCACTAGATTTACTCCTCAAGGATTTGGCTCAAGAAAATCCGGCAGTACCTGCTGGCTGGAATCAACACTTATTAGGGCTAATTAAAAACCCTAAGGAAACACAAGAAAAAGAAAAGCAGTGGGGGAATCAGAAATTAAATGAGCTAGTCCAGATTTTCGGTAAAAACATTTGATTTTTTTTATCAGAATAAAATTTAGTGACTGGTAAGACTTTTTTAAATTTTACTTAAAAAGGTCTTTTTCCATGCCCATTTCTATTTTTACAACTTATAACTGATTTCTTTTACTAATACAACTCCCTATAAGTTCCATAGTCGCCAAAGGCTCGGCGCAAGCCGTGTTTTTCTAATTTATTGGAAAAAGCTTGCCTGATTGGGAATGGGATTGAGTTTTCACACGGTTTTGCTGTCTCCACTGATTTCCATTGATTTCTAATAAATTAAGAAAAAAATAAAGGAAAATGAAGAAAGATGGAGAAAAATGAAGGAAAACAAAATGTTTCCTATAGAAATTTGCTATTAGTCATATTTAAATTATAAAAGCAATTCGTAATTTACCATATAGGTTATTTTGAGTATATAGTCAGGTGGGGGATTCATTGAAGTCAATACAGATAATGATAGACAGGCTAAGGGAAATCTTTCCTCAATGGCCCAACAGCAAGATATATTGGTTAATTACTAATCCAAACAAAGTGATTTATGCATCATCGGACGCACAACAAAGATTAGGCCTTGTATCAGGGGAGCAGGTGATGAAGCATCCGATTATAAACAAGGCTTTTATGAGTAAAAAAACCTTGGTGGAAAAATACCAAACTTGGCGAAATGGTCTATTAATCGATACGACGGTAGTAGCTTTATCGGTGGAAGTAGAAGATACTGATGATAGTTGTGTATTGTTATATGGGATAGATAATTTTTCTACGACTGCAAAAATTGAGGAAGTAACCACCTTAATTCAAGAGATAACCAAACAAACAAGTACTGAAGCCGCCTTGCAGATTTTTGTCCAGGGCTGCTTGCAGCTATTCGACTGTCAAATGGCAGCCATTTGGGTAATGCGCTCGGAAAAATATTATCTGCTGGTCAAAAGCGCAGAAAATCCCCAAGACGAGAGATTCTTGAACGAATTAAGTATAAATGATAATGATGAGTTTGCAAGAAAGTCAGTGGAAGGCCTATTATCCCTGTTATATAACCAAGCAGAACCTGAGTTCAAACATGTCTTTAGTTTCCCGTTGCGACATCTTGGAGAAGAGATTGGTATTTTAGGACTTTTTACCTCGAAGTCCCGTGCTCTTGACGATAGTATAACATTATGGCTAAATCAATTGGGTCCTTGGATAGCATCCTTAGTGCATGAATATGAATTACGGCTAATTGCAATGGAGCGAGAAAAGGATTTAAATTTGTTGTTATGGGGAACGGAAATTCTCGTCCAGGTCCAAAGCGAAACTGAGTTGCTGGAGGAGGCTGGCGAGATGGCTATGGTATTAAATCTTGAAGCTGGGTTTTTCTTCATGCGACAGGAGAAAGGCTGGAAGGTAGAGGCTCCCTTTGGACGCCTAAAGCAGAATGATACTGGCTGGGAACAGTGGATTTTTGATCAAATTCAGTTAGACCCAAATAATTATTCGGGTCATGAAGAAACTTATGTAAGTGTACTTACGCCATCCAGGGTCGGTTCTAAAGTGAATTTTCCTTGGCGCAAACTGCTAATTCAACCGCTCGAGACCAATAAAGGTATTATTGGGGAATTTTGGTTGCTGGATTTTGTCGATACCAAATTAGAGAAACGAAAAGAAATATTCGCGGCCTTTGCTCGCAGCTTAGGATTGGCACTAGAAACTATTTGGCAACGTCAGAAACTTGAGCAGATGGCGACAACCGATCCTTTGACAGGGAGCTTAAATCGTCAAGGTTTTAGCCATCGTTTTCAGGCAGAAATGGCAGCAACTTTACGTCGTGGTTCTACCCTCTTATTTTTAATATTAGATTTGGATGGGTTTAAGAAACTCAATGATATTCATGGGCATCCGACTGGTGACCGTGCTTTATCTGTAATTTCCAGGAACATCAATGCCTGTATTCGCGAAAATGACATTTTCGCTCGTAGTGGAGGAGATGAATTTATTATTGTTCTTACTGATATGCAAAGAAGCCCTGAGGCTATCAAATTAATTAATAGATTAAAAGAACGGATGGGGCTTGAAGAATTTGAACTTGGAGTAAGTATTGGAGTCGCGGAATACCCCACGGAAGCAGATAATTACGAAAAATTATATCATTTGGCTGATGAGCGGCTGTATTTGGGGAAACATACCGGGAAGAACAAAGTAGTATTTGAATAATTTTGAATTTATGGCTGCATTTGCCTCATGAAATAGAGAATAGATTCCGGCGAAAGGGATCCGAGAGCGCATATCTATTTATTAATTAATCGCTAGGATCCATTAGAATGCGCTGAAAGAGAGGAGTTTGAAAATGGGCTTACCAGAAGTAATCGGCATTGATAAAAGTAAATGTCAGCACTGTCTGGCTTGTATCAGGGTTTGCCCGGTAAAACTTTGCAATGTGGTGGAACCTAATGGAATATCCGTGAAATCAGAGCTGTGCATTGGATGTGGTGAATGCATTAGAGCTTGTGCTGAAAAGGGTCACCATGCCCGTTACGGCGTGGATGATTTTACCAATTTTCTGCAGGATTTGACAGCTGGAGTTCCTCTGGGTGTTTTAGTTGCTCCGGCAGCAGCCGTTAATTACCATCCCTGGTATCCGCAATTATTAACTGCTTTAAGGTGTATCGGCGTACGTAATGTTTTTGACGTAAGTTTTGGAGCGGAAATTACTACATATTTATATGTTAAAGCTTTAGAGGCTGGTGTTAGTACACCGATTATTGCCCAACCATGTCCTGCAGTCGTTAGTTACATTGAGACTTATCATAGTGATTTGATTCCTTATCTGGCTCCTACCCATTCGCCAACTATAGATGCGGCTATTTGGCTTAAGACACAACCGGAGTTTAAGGACCTAAAACTTGCGTTTTTGGGACCTTGTCTAGCAAAACGCCGTGAGTTTCACGACCCTAATACTCATGGAGTTGTGGCCTATAATGTAACCTTCAAGTCATTTACAAACTATTTGAACCAGCAGGGAATTCGTTTAGAGGAATTAAAACCGTCGGATTTTGATAGCCCTGAGGCTGAGCGGGCTGTGGGATACTCACAACCGGGCGGTTTAACCGATACATTTAGACGTTTTGGAATTGCGATTCGGAAAGCAGATATTCCTAGGATAGAGGGTCCGGAAGAAGTATACGGGAAATACCTTGCTGAGCTAATGGAGGATATTAGGTCCGGCCAAGCTCCTGTGCTTGTGGACGTTCTTAATTGTGCCTATGGATGCAACGGTGGTCCTTGTGTTAGTCATAATCTTTCAAAGTATAAGATTGATTTAATCATTGATGAACGGAAGTCAGCGCAGATTGCGAAGCATCAAACTGCAATGGAAGGTGATCCCCGTATAATCTTCCGGGAGTTTTACCGAGACCTTGAGAACAATGAATCAGCATATTCCCGTACATACAGCGACAAATCTGCAAGCCGTTATCTTAAATCTCCCTCTCCATCAGAGGAGGAAAATATCTGGATACTTATGCATAAGCTCACTCTTGAAGAGCGTGGTATAAACTGTGCTTCGTGCGGCTACGGCAATTGCCGGGATATGATGCTGGCTATTTATAACGATCTTAATCCGTTGGAGAGCTGCAAATACTATCTCTTTAAAGAAAATGAGCGTTACTTGCGCAAGGTTGAGGAACAGACTTTGGAGATTGAAGAACAGCGTGACGAAATTGCCACCTGGAATGAAGTGCTTGAGCAAACTGTTGCAAATCGTACAAATGCTTTGCGAAATCTTCTCAATAATGCGGGGCAAGGGTTTTTGTCCTTTGGGTCAGATTTATTAGTACGGGAGGAGTACAGCAGCGAATGCAATAAGATTTTTGGTGTCCCGATTTCAGGAACCAAATTTTCTAATCTTATATTCTCCAAGGATCAGGAACAACAAGCTTTTGTTGAGTCCCTCTTTTCTGAGATTTTTAATCACCAGGATAATAACTTGCGGGAAATTTATCTTCCATTACTTCCCGAGGAAGTAATAATTAATTCCAAGCACATTAACATTCAGTACAAAATGATTAAAGATCCCGGATGTGACAGAACAGAAGTCTGTATGGTTATATTGAGCGATGTAACAGAGAATCGGCTTTTAGAAAGCCAAGTGGAAAAAGAACGCAACCTTCTGAAAATGGTCGTTAAAGTCATTGTTAACCGAACTGATTTTATCCAAAATGTTAAAGATTTTCGCCGATTTATTACTTCCGGGTTACAGAGAATTTTGGCAGGTTCGGTTACAAATGAGGAAAAGTTTGCTTTGATTTTTCGCCAATTGCATACCTTTAAGGGTAACTTCAGCCAATTAGATATGGGTTTTATAGTAGAGCGCTTGCACCAATTGGAAACAAAGATGACTGATTTTAAAATTGAGGGAGGATTGAATTTGGGTCAAGAAGAACTAAAACAGTTATTTAGCGAAATAGATTCGGAAACTTGGTTGCAAGAAGACTTGGCTTACCTTGAAGAAATTCTGGGTCAAAAGCTTTTAACTGAACATGACGAATTGGTTATAAGTAAAAGCAAATTGATTGAACTCGAAAAACGAATTGAAACCCTTTTACCGCCCTCAGAGTGTAAACTTCTGATTCCCGAACTGCGCAGGCTTCGTTATAAGCCTCTCGCTGAATTATTTACATCTTTTGGGGATTATGTAACCAGGCTGGCAGGGCGTTTCGAGAAACCTATATTTCCTGTGAAATTCAGTGCAGAACCTATACAAGTAGACCCGGATGTTTACAAAGGTGTTATAAAGTCCCTTGTGCATGTCTTTCGTAATGCCGTTGATCATGGAATAGAGAGCTTAGAAGAACGGGTGGAAATTGGTAAGGAAGAATATGGCGAGATATCAATAACAATTTCGACCAATGATAGGTATATCGTCATAGCTATTAGTGATGATGGCCGAGGAATCGATGCGGCAGATGTACGTCGGAAGGCAATAGCTCAATGTTTGCTTCCTGAAGAACAACTAAGTAATGCTAGTGACGAAGAAATTCTCCAACTTATTTTTGTTGACGGCTTTTCTACAAATGACAATGTATCGGAAGTTTCCGGCAGGGGTGTGGGTCTAGCGGCGCTCAAAAATGAGTTAACAAACTTAGGAGGCTATCCAAGGGTAGAAACTGTTTTAGGTCAGGGGACGACATTCTATCTCTATTTACCGTTAGAGACTGAAGAAGTATGGACTATACCTGTCAGTGATTTATTAGGTCCCTTGCTGAAGACAGCCAGGTCTTTTCTCTCGGAACAAATTGGTCTGGAATCAACACCTGCTGATGACACCGCTATAATCCAACCCAAGTCTTTGGAACTAAATAAAAAGACGGTTCTCTTGGATATCAGAGGTGCTATCGAATGTTATTTTGTTTTAAGTGTTGATGATGAAGTTTTGAGACTGATGGTGCGAAATTATTTAATAGATGATCTTCAACCCGGTGAGGAAGAAGAATATATGCAGGATATCCTAGCTGAGAGTGCCAATACAATTTTGGGGAATTCGATTAAACATTTCCCGGGTCTTGAAGAATTGTTGATTATTGGTAGTCCGGTAGCATTGGCCTCTGAAGAAGCCTTAATGAGATACAAGGAATCGCAGATTTGGAGTTGTCAGCTACAAACTTCTGCAGGTCGGTTTATATTAGGATTGGTTGTGTCGGAGAATGCTGCTAGAGGTCGTCTTGTTGATGGAAATATTAGGTAGAAGGAGGCTTTTTCAATATGGCACGAGTTCTTATTGTTGATGATTCTACAATTATGCGCAAAAACCTAAAAACGGTTCTCACCCAAGCCGGTCATACGGTAGTCGGGGAAGCAATAGATGGCGGACAGGCCCATCTAATGTATCGTTCCTATCTCCCTGATTTAGTAACCATGGATATTACTATGCCTAAAGTTAACGGGATTGAGGCTGTTAAAATGATTATAAAAGAGTTCCCCGAAGCAAAAATCGTGATGATTAGTGCTCTGGATCAACGAAGTATGGTTTTGGAAGCACTTAAAGAGGGAGCAAAACATTATATAATAAAACCGATTAATCACGAAAAGGTGATTATGGTCGTTAATAAGGTATTGGATATCAATGTTCAAAAGACGAGCGAAAATTCTGAGGAAAACTTAATAGATACCAATCCGCCACGAGAAGACATTAACGATCCATTTGTCATTGAAAATATTGATAATACCTTTCACATTATCCTTTCTCCTAGCCTTAATGAAGAGAACTTTGCCTCGCTCACACAGGCAATACAAGGCTTATTGTTTGTTAAACCTTTAAAAGTAGTATTTAATTTTGGTCGAATAGAAACGTTGCCGGACCCGCTTCTAGCTAAAGCCGGGGATATGGTTAAAGCTATTAGAAATGCCAAAGGTTTTATAAAGGTAGTGGCACGTAATAAAGATTTTATTCAAACAGTCAAAGCCAAAGGAATCAATGACCTAGCTGAGATTTCAGAAACTATCTAGGTGGCTATTTAACTGTTTAGTGGTATCTAGGGGAGGGGACAGGGAACCTGTCCCCTCGTTCCTGCCATCTCTCTCTTCTTACGTCTATAGGCAACCAAAATATGGTATAATACTTTTGGGGTGATTTTATGTTGCCGGAAAAGATTAGGAAATTCTTTTGGGAATATAGTGGGACTGAAATAGATATCCAGGAAAACTGGTTCTTTATCATAGAACGTTTATTTGAATATGGGGATTTTGAGGCCGTTAAATGGGCTTTTAAGCATTTTGACCAAACCCAGTTGGTTGAAGTAGTCAAAACTAGCCGCAACCTTTCCAGAAAAACCGCTTCGATGTGGCAAAACTATTTTAATTTGCCAAAGGAGGAGATAAGGTGTATGAATTTATCATGTCAGAGGACCGACATACCCTTCTTGTCAAATTAGCTGGCAAAAGCTTCCTGGTGGATTTTTACTTAGCCGGTGGAACCGCTTTAGCTTTACACCTTGGACATCGTTGGTCAGAAGACTTGGATTTTTTTAGTAAACAAAAATTTGATTCCTTTGCTTTAATTTCTAAGTTGTCAGAAACAGATGAATTTTTTGTAACAGGTCAAGAAATGGATACTGTTCATGGTTTAATGGGAAATGTTAAACTTAGTTTTCTTCATTATCCCTACTCATTACTTGAGGATTTCCATCTCTATAAGGAAATAAAAATTGCAAGTATTAAAGATATAGCTTTAATGAAACTTATCGCCCTAGTCCAAAGAGGAACAAAAAAAGATTTTATAGACTTGTATTTCATTGAAAAAGAAGCAATGAAAATAGAGGAACTTATTAACCTGTTTCCTGAAAAATTTAAAATTTCTTCATATCAGCCAATTTTAATTTATAAAAGTTTAGGGTATTTTGAAGATGCAGATAGGGAAGTTACTCCAAAGATGTTTAAAGAGATTTCTTGGGAGGAAATAAAATCCTATTTTCTCCGAAGACAAAAGGAATTGCTTGAGTGGGAATTAAATAAGTAGTTGACATAATTTATTATTCCCGCCCGGCATCATGATTATATACGTCTTTAGTTTATTAAGCATTGGATTTTAAGACCATTGCTGATTCATAAAATATAATACATAAAGAGAGTATCAATAACTACTTTTTAAGTAATTAGAGATACTCTCTTTTTATATACCAAGAACTTATATCTTGCCAAATTGGCGAAGAACAGTGGTATATGTAACCTTCAGGCGCGCGTAAGGCAACTAAAATTGCATGCCTTTTTTTGTATATAGAAGCTACCCCCAGGTGGTAACTTATACTTATATGACCTATTGTAAATATGAATACAGTAGCAGATGGGAAACAAGAAAATATTTTCATTATTCCGATTAATTTATAAAATTTTTTACATTGAATGACTTAAGTAAAAATAATACTGTTAAATTAGTAACCCCAAATAAAACTAAAGAGGAGGAAAAACATGGAGTACTTACAAATTGCTAACAGTGTCCCGATGTGGCTGGCAGCAGGTGCTGCAATTTTTCTGGTCTTATTTCAAGCTTTTATTTTTGTAAAAAAATCATATTCAACTGGTAAGGAAATTGGATTAACAGAAGAACAAATGAAGAGTGCAATGAAGAGTAGTTTTATCACGTCTTTAGGTCCATCGGTTGTTATTCTAACAGGTTTGTTGGCACTTTTAGTTACTGTAGGCGGACCACTAGCTTGGATGAGGTTGTCTTTCATAGGTTCAGTAATGTTTGAGTTAATGGCAGCAAGCTTTGGTACGGCAGCAGTAGGTGTCAAGATGGGTATTGACCCAATGACAAGTGTAGCATTTGCCAACGCAGTATGGACAATGATTCTAGGCTCTATAGGCTGGATTATTTTTGCAACCTTGTCAGCAAGTAAAATGGACAAGGTACAACAAAAAGTTTCCAAGGGAGATAAAGGACTTATAAAAGTAATATCAGTAGCTGCTATGCTGGGCTCCTTTGGCTCATTGGTATCTGGACATCTGGTTGCATTGAATAACAATACTATTGCAGCATTGGCAGGGGGAGCCATTATGCTGGTAATATCTCCCCTAGCTGATAAGAATAATATTAAATGGTTGAAAGAATGGGCTTTGGCAATCGCTTTGTTCGGCGGCATGTTTGTTGCAGTTGCATTTTAACTCAAAAATACGAGGAGGTTACTGTAATGGATAAAAACAAGGATATCTTTGAAAGTGATTATTTACCTTATATAAACAGATGGGGCAAAATTACTAACTGGTTGGGTGTACTTGCCTCCTTTGGACCTGCGCTGGTTCTTTTAGTTGGATTTGGCATTATGCCACCAGTTAGCGCAATTATAACCGCCCTTATAGCAATAGCAAGTGCAGTGGGTATTAACTGGGTTATTGAACCAATATCCTATTTCCCAATTATCGGTGTAGCAGGAACATATATGGCATTTCTCACGGGTAACATCTCAAATCTTAGGGTACCTAGTGCAGCAGTATCCCAAAAAGTCGCAGGTGTAGAACCAGGAAGCAGAGAAGGTGCCATTATAGCAACCCTGGGCATGGCAGTATCAGTTATTGCCAATATTACGGTATTGGCATTAGGAGTATTTGCAGGGACTGCCATCTTATCAAATTTACCTCCAGAGGTAACAGCTGCATTTAACTACTTACTACCATCATTATTTGGAGCTATTTTTGTGCAATTCGCCCTTATGAAGCTTAATATTGCGCCTATAGCCTTGGCACTGGGAATTGGACTTACACTTGCTGTAAACGCAGGGATATTCAGTTTCTTGCCAGGCAGACCGACTTATATGGTTACTTTAGGAGCAGTATTCGGTACAATAGCCATTGCTGCAGCCCTCTATAAAAATAAATCGGTAAATAAGGGAGTTCCAATAGATGAAAAAAACTGACGTATTGAAATATCTGAATAACATAAATGACCAAGTCCAGGATTTAAGTATCAAGATATGGAATAATCCGGAAATTTCAGGGAAGGAAAAAGAGTCAGCCGATTTATTTAGAAAAATGCTAAAAGGTCATGGCTTTCAAATCAAAGGAATCGATGGCATGGAGCAGGCGTTAATAGCTGAGTATGGCGGCGGTTCACCTGTCATAGCTGTGCTGGGGGAATATGATGCATTGCCTGGGTTATCCCAAATGGTAGATACAAAATTTAATCCATTTGAACAAAATGGTCCGGGACATGGTTGCGGGCACAATCTCCTGGGAGCATCGGCACTGGGCGCAGTACTGGTCATTAAGAAATACCTGGAAGAAACGAGGCTTAGCGGTACAATACGGTTTTACGGTTGTCCCGAAGAAGAAACCTTGGCAGGTAAGGTAAAGATGATCAAAAAGGGTGCCTTCGATGGCTGTGACATTGCTTTGAGCTGGCATCCAATGAGTGTAAACACAGCTTTAGAGAATGCATTTTTAGCCAATAATTCAATTAAATTTAGGTTCAACGGTATATCCTCTCATGCAGGACAATCACCTGAGGTGGGGAGGAGCGCTCTTGATGCGGTTGAGCTTATGAATGTAGGAGCTAACTACTTAAGAGAGCATGTCATTGAGAAGGCTCGTATTCACTACACCATTACCAATGCAGGCGGAGCGCCAAACATTATCCCCAAGGAAGCAGAATCTTGGTACTTTGTAAGAGCGCCTTACAGAAAAGATGTGGAAGAAATAACTGAGAGATTATTTAAGGTAGCAAAAGGCGCAGCAATGATGACAGAAACAACGGTTGACTACGAGGTCATCAGTGGTTGCTATGAGATGCTGCCAAATAAAGTACTATTTGATTTAACATATAAAAATATGGCGGAAATAGGTGCCCCGAGCTATACCGAGAATGATTTGGCATTTGCCAAAGCGCTCCAAGAAACTCTAGACCCCAATATGGCTGAAGGTGAAATAAAGAAATTTATGTCTACTGACAGCGATGAAAAAACATATATTCACCAAGGGGTTCTGGAAAAAGTAAAAGTAAATTCAGTTGTGGTTGCAGGTTCCTCAGATAGCGGGGATGTATCTTGGATCATGCCGATGAACTTGTTTCTCACAGCTTGCTTTCCACTGGGAGTAGCAAATCACTCCTGGCAAGCAACATCCTCCGCAGGCTCTTCCATCGGGATGAAAGGTATGATCTATGCAGCCCAGGTTTTATCAGGCATAATGTATGACCTGCTAAACGATCTAAGCTTAGTAGCAGATGCCAAAGCGGAATTCAATAAAAGAACAGAAAAAAGAAAATATCTCAGCCCATTGAAGTAATTACAAAATGGCACTAGGTTCAAAGGACTTAGTGTCTTCTTTGTGTTGTTTAAAAAGTTATATGGTTTCATCTATAAATCCTCCTTTGGGCTTAGATATTATTTGTATAATGCAGTATAATTGATTCGAAGGTCATTGAAGAGGGAGGTGAACGCATGGGTTTATCTCTAAGGGAAATTTTAAATTCAGAATTTTTTAAAGACTTCAAGATGTTGGCAGGTCATGCAGGCTTAGACAAACAGGTACAGGGCGTAGCCATACTGGATGCCCCGGATGGGTTTAACTGGACTAGAGGTAAAGAACTGGTCATCTCGACCGGCTATATATTTTATCAAAACCCAGGCTTATTTGAAAGTTACGTTAAGACAGAAAAATTTAAGCAAATATCGGGAATGGGAATAAAGGTAGAAAGATTTCTTAAAAAAATTCCGGATCATATAATCGAAGCATTTAATGAGTACGATATACCTCTCATCAATATTCCATCAGAACCTCCTTGGATGGATTTAATGAATCAGCTTAATGTCCTTGTTATGAACAAGAACATTAGGCAATTTAACATTGGTAATATCAATCCCAAGAGCTTTTCCGATTTATCCTATCAAGCTAGAAAGGTCGATAAAATATTATCTCAGATCGAAAAAGAAATGAATTTCCCAGCCATGCTCTATGATTTAACAAACGAAAGGGCATATTATAGTTCTCCTGCATTTGCAGAATTAACTGCTGACCTAAAAAAAGAGGACTTTTGGGGTCCTTCCTTCCAATTTTCCGAAGAAATACTGTGTGACAACCTTAAAATGATTAGGTACCGGTTCTATGATTCTAAGTACGACAAGCCCTATAGCTGGATTACCGTGCCAATCACAGTTGGAGATAAGATTAAGGCGTACTTCGTAGTAGTTGAAGCTACGGGGCTGATAGATTATTTTGACCAATTTGCCTTACGTATTGGATTTTTATTGCTGCAGTCCCTGTATGAGCAGATATTGGTGGCTCAGAGCATTGGAGATATTGGTTTTGAAAAGCTTGTGACAGAGGTTTTAGAAGGGAGCTTATTAAACCATGAAATGTTAGGCAAAAGAGCCAGTGACTTAGGATTAGACATAAACAGGCATTATCATTTGCTTTTAATGAAGCAAATAAACAAGGAGGTGCACCTATCAAGATATAAGGATGCACTAAAAAACGCTTTTAGTAATAATATCAGGCAAATGAAAAGCAGAATGGCTGGCATCGATGAAAATAACTGTATTTTTTTAGTTGAAGTCGATGATAAACTTTCAAAAGAAAAAAACTTAGCAATAATCAGGGGAGTTGTTAAGAAATTACAGAAAAGATTAGAAAATGAAATATTGGATATAAGTCTAGTGTTTGGTCTATCAGATATTAGCGACACAATTTATGAACTAAAAAGGAATTATGCTCGGTGTGAGCGGGCTATATCTATTGGCAGGCTTTTATATCCTGAGGAGGATTATCTTACTTACTCGGAGCTAGGGGTTTTTGCCTGGATAGACATCAAGGAAGATGAACTTGAAATAATGCTAAGGAATATAAATCAGTTGGTGAAAAAGGATGGGCATAAAGAGTTGGTGAAAACCTTAAAAACTTACTTGGAATTCCAAATGAATTACAGCCTGACAGCAAAACAGCTTTTTGTGCACATTAATACTGTGCGAAAGCGAATAGATGAAATAAATGATTTGATTAATTTAAACTTATATAATCCGATGGATAGATTGAAACTGGAAATTTTACTTAAGCTGATTAACTGACTTTATTAGGCAATGAACATTAGAGAAGTTTGAATGAGCAAATTAAAGATTCATGCTCTACGGTAACTCCTATAAATTTTGGGGACAAGTGTACAAAGACTCTATTCCTTGGCAGGCAAGGTTTAGGGTCTTTTGCGCCTATCCCCTGAATATTAGCGGTCTTTGCATCAGTAAACATTGGAAAAATTTAAAAAAGAGAATTTAAGCAGGGTTTTTAATTAAAATTGTCAAAAATAGTAGCAGATAAGTGTGATTTATTAAAATCAAGTGAGTTGGTGGGATTAATGAACGAACAACAGTTAAAACCAATCATTGAAGCATCTTACCTAACGGCGGGAAATGCTTGGCGTTACCGGACCATTTTACGATATTTTTATTTGCAGCATGAGAAACTCCGATACTATCTCTTTCCCGATGAGGTATTTGAATACTTAAAGGAAAAGATCCATTTTGAAAGCTATACAGAGGAACAACTGCAGCAGGATTTAAGCCAGTTGGTTGAATGGAGAAATTTAATACCCAGACAAGATACCGGGAAAGTAACAACAATACAAGAATTTAAAAAGAAGAAGTTCCGTTACCAATGCACACCATATACTGTGGAATTCGAACGGATGGTGCAGCGGTTAGAACAAAAAGGCGATTCCTTTGGCGGTTCTTTAGAAAAAAATCTTTTTGAGCGGCTCTTAGAAGCCCTTACAAAGTTTCTACAGTTGAAAGGAGAAGGAAATCCTGAAGAGTTTTATGCCCTTTGGGACGAACTTTTTGGTTATTTTAAAAAGCTTACGGAAAATGCCACCGACTATTTAGCACACCTGGAAAGCGAAAAAATTGAAGAGATGATGATGACCGAGGCATTTTTAGTCTATAAAGACGCCGTTACCGAGTACTTGAGGAATTTTATGACTGCTTTACAAAGAACTTCTCTTAAGATAGAAGCTTTATTGGGGCAGGTCTCTTCTGAATATATAGAAAAAGCCGCCCAAATTTTAACTGAGCATTACTTAAGTATACCAAGACTCGACCAGGTTAGCACTAAAGAAGAAATCAGGCAAAAATATGTGGATCAGTGGCAGGGTTTACAGGCTTGGTTTTTAGGACATGAAGGCAGAGTTAGTGACTTAATATATTTACAAAATACAACAAATGAAACGGTAAGACGTATGACTCGGTTTGCCCAGCGGTTGGGAGAAAAACACCATAATTTTAAAAGCAGGAAAAAGGACTATTTGCATCTTGCCCAAATCTTCGCCAACTGTGTTGATATACAAGATGCCCATAGGTTGTCCGCTGGTGTTTTTGGTTTGTTTCATACCCGACATATTTGGGCTGAAGAAAATGGTACAGAAGATATTTATCAAGAAATCTGGGAAATTCAACCTGCGGAGGTTATTTTAAATCCTCGGGTTCGTACTTACCGGGAAAAAACCAGACCTCAGGCGGTTATCACTTATCCTGAGGAGAAAAAGAAAATGCTTGAGGAGTATTTATTAGAAAAAGAAGCAGAAAAGCGCTTAATTGATGAAATTATCGAAAATAAAAGAATAGTTTTAAATAAAATCAACACTACTGATCCATATGTTAGAAAGACTTTGTTAAATTGGATTGGCAAAAGTATGGGTAATCAGCTGGGCTTTGCCAAAACCCAAACGGGACATAGGTTTAAGCTCAGTAAACTAGATAACCAAACTATAACTATTGCTTGGGATGATGGTATTTTAAAGATGCCTAATTTCGTGATAGAGTTTTTAGGATAGAGGTACAAAAACATTATGGACCAAAAAACAAAACCGGCCTTTGATGAATTGGCCAAAGAAAGTGCCCAACATATCTTGGATAACTTCTGGATTCTGCGGGAAAAAGACCCGGAAATCTATCAACAAATAAGACAGCGGGAAAATGTATTGAAGAACTTTTTCCTCGAAAAGATGGGATTAAATTTAATTGTCCATCGGCAGTTTATTAAACTAGAGAAATTTCCGATAGAGCCGGAACCTTGGATGGGCATGGAGAATTTTCTCCAGGTCAGAGATTATGTGTTGTTTTCATGTTTAATGGCTTTTTTAGAAGGTAAAAATGTGGATGAACAATTTCTTTTGTCGGATTTATGTGAAGAGCTAAAATCCACTTTTCCTCCCAATGAAGAAGTGGACTGGACCCATTATGAACATCGCAAGTCTTTGGTTAGAGTATTGCAAACGGCAGCTGAAATTGACCTGCTAAGAATCGTTGATGGTGATATCAGTGAGTTTAACTACTCTGAAAATAATGAAGTCTTGTATGAAATTCCTTTAGTTGCCCGTTATTTTTTGCGGTCTTTCCCCAAGGACTTAACATCATTTAAAAGAATAGAAGATTTTCTTAGTATCGAAGATTTAAACTCCGAAGAGCAATTAGGTGTAAAAAGACGGCAAAGGGTTTATCGTAAACTTTTCCTCACACCTGTTATGTACAGCAATGGAAACAATGATCCCGATTTTTTATATTTACGTAACTACCGCAACCGAATCCGTGAGGATGTGGAAAGATATTCTGATTTTACCTTTGAATTATACCGTAATGCTGCTTTGCTTACTATTGAAGAAAAGAAAGCACGCTATACTTTATTTCCTGATAATAAGGCAATAAGTGATGTCATCCTGCAATTTGCCAAGCTGGTAAGAGACGAAAAGGAACGGGAAGATATTCCGGTCCAGTATGACGGTACATTACGCTTAACACCGGTGGACTTTCAAAAATGGGTTGGCAAATGTAAACAAGATTTTGGACACGGCTGGAGTAAACAGTACCGGGAGGCTGCTGTTTCAGAAACTGCCCGGGAGCTATTAGCTGTTTTGATTGATTGGCAGATGGCATGTTTAGATGGGGAAACGGGAATTATTTGCCTAAAGCCGTTACTGGCTAGAACCATTGGCAAGTATCCGCCGGATTTTACCAAAGGTGGTGATAGTAATGAAGAATGCTAGATGGCAACTGCATCGAGCGGGACTTTTAAACTTCTGGTACTATGATGATGAAGAATTTAATTTTGCCAACGGCAAATTGCTTTTAAGGGGTAATAATGGCTCTGGTAAATCTGTAACGATGCAGAGCTTTATTCCTGTTTTATTAGATGGCCGCAAAAGTCCGGATCGTTTGGATCCCTTCGGTTCCCGAGCGAGAAAGATGGAAGATTATTTATTAGGAGAAAAGGATGTGGTAGATCGGGATGAAAGGACAGGTTATCTATACCTGGAGTATAAGCGGGATGGTCTGGAACAATACATTACAACCGGCATTGGACTAAAAGCCAAAAGAAACAGTGCCATGGATTTCTGGGGATTTGTCATTCTTGATAACCGCCGGATAAATCGGAATTTTTTGTTATATAAAAATGAATATAGTGCCGATCTCGGGAGAGAACAAAAAATACCTCTGACCAGGGTCGAACTGGAAAATCGCCTGGGTAATGGGGGTAAAGTGGTACGTACTTCCAAGGAATACATGACACTTGTTAACAAACATGTATTTGGTTTTGAAAATTTGGCTGACTATGAGGAATTGATTAAATTATTGATTCAGTTGCGCAGCCCCAAGCTGTCCAAAGATTTTCGGTCAACGGTTATTTATGAGATATTGAACGAATCGCTGCCGGGTTTATCTGATGAGGAACTGCGTCCTCTTTCCGATACTATTGAAAATATGGATCAAACCAAACAACAGTTGGAACAGTTGGAAAAAGAGCAAAAGTCTCTTAACAGACTGTGCAAGCAGTATGAGCTTTATAATCAATTGGTGTTATGGGAAAAAGCCCAAGGTTTAATTAGAACAAATAGTGATTTGGCTAAGTTTGAGGCTAGGGAAAAAGAATTACAAGCTGATTTAGTAAATTTTCAGGGAAAAGAAAATAAGCTGAAACTAAAATTACAGGAATTATTAAGGGAAAATGAAATATTGCCCGATGAGATACGTAAATTGCAGCAACATAAAGTTTTTGATGTTGAAAAAGAAAAGAGTGGGCTAGAACAAAAAATTACTGCAGAGGAGGGCGAGCTCAAATCTAAAAAGGAAAGTATAGGCAGACAAAAATCCAAAGAACTGGAATTACGGCAAAACATTGCCAGCGAAGAACAGAACATAAGTAAATATAACTCAATAATAAACGAAATATTAACTGAGCTGGATTATGATGCTCAAGAGGCCCAATTAAGAAATCACCACTTAGCCCGGCAAGAGTTCACAAGGCGGTATCTCAATAGAGAATTTGTTTTTGACCTGTGGAAAAAAGAATCCCAGGATTATGAGGCAAGGCTGCGAGATGTATTAAAGATCTTAGAACGACTGGATAAAACCCGGGAGGATTACAAAGAAGCTGACAGAGAATTGGGCGAAGCCCGCAAAAAGGCGGATTTGCAAGAGAAAGAAGTTAAGAAGTGGTATGATTATTTTGGTGAAGAGAAAGGAAACCTTTTGTCTGCTATCTATGAGTGGCAGAAAAATAACCAGGAACTAGTGATAGCTGACATTGACATGCAACAGATTGCCCGGGCCGTAAATAATATTTTCGACGAGTACTCTTTAGAGGATTTAAAACAGATTGTAAATGAGGCCTATAGAAATAATTTCCGACAATTGGAACAAAAGCTGGTAAAACTAAATCAACAAATTGACGACAAGAACGGGGAAATCACCGCTAAAGAAAATGAAATCAATCAATGGAAGAACAAAAAAGACCCTGAACCACCGCGCCATAAAGATACTATCCAGGCGCGGCGGGAATTGGCTGAAAAAAATATCCCGTATCTGCCCTTTTACCAGGCGGTTGAATTTAAGCCCCATGTTACTCTAGAACAACGGGAGCGCATCGAGAGTGCTATCAGTCAAATGGGTCTTTTAGATGCTTTGATAGTACCGGAAAAACATCTTAAGAATATCAAGCAATGGGATAAAATATTAAAGCCTAAGCCCCAGTTTTTCCAGCATACGTTGGCAGAACTTTTATATTCCACCCCGTTGGAGGGAGGAGGGGTTACCGCTCAAGAAATAGATAATATTTTACAAAGTATTTTATTAGAGGATTCTTCTGATGGCTTGGTGGTAATTAAAGAAGATGGCTCATACCAAATGGCACTGCTCCAAGGACATGCTCCTTTCGAGGATGCATCAAGATATATAGGTCAGGAAGCTAGAAGACGCTATCGACAAGAAATGATTGCCAAGCTTACAGAAGAATTAAGAGAACTTCTACATGAATTGGATGAGTTGACCACAGTCCGGGGAGAGGTAGTGAAGCGTCAGGAAATTTTGGATAAAGAACTGAGATACTTCCCGGCGGCTAATAATGTCAAAGAGGCCTATACTGCCTGGCAGCGGTTAGTTATGGAACTTGAACTGGATAAAAGGGAAGTTGAAAATAAAAACAATAAAGTCAAAAAACTTCTCGAAGCACTTAATGGTATTAACGATAGTTTAAGGGACTCTGTGAAAGATTTAACCTTACCGGTAAATAAAGATGCTTATGAATCGTCTATCATAAATATGCAAACTTACCGCAAAAATTTGCAAGAACTGGAATTAAGTTACAAAGATTATTGTAATAGCAGTAATATGCTGGTCTATTACCAACAAAACCTAACAAGTACTATTGAGTTAATTGATGAGTTAATAGGTGAAATAAATGTTATTGACAGTGAATTGGAGCGGATGAGATTACAGCTGGAAAATGCTAAGAAGCGCCTAAATATCTTGGGTGCGGAAGAAATTCGCCGGAGAATTAACGAAGTCGAAAAGCGGCTGGCGGAAATGCCTAACCAATTACTGGAAACTAAAGGGGAAATTACAAATACCATAAATTCACTGGAAAAAACCAATGCTGAAATCCAGCGACTCAATATAAAAAAACTGCACTACAAAAATCTCCTGGAATTATGGCAAAGAACTTTCGCAGAGGAATTAAGTTTAGGTTTGGTAAAAGAAGTAAATGATTTGGATGGCAGCGGCGGAATACCAGAGAAAGCCCAGGAAGTAAAAGATAAGCTGGCTTCGTTTATTTCGGATAATGCGGACCGGGAAAAATTGACAGACAGGCTTAATCAGGTCTATTTTCAAGAACAGGGTGTATTGGTTGAATACCGTTTAGTTCAGGAAACCATTGGTGAGATGGAAAAGGTGGTTGTTGGTGCAGAAGATTTAGGGGATGAGCACCAAGTACTGGAGTTTCTGGTTAATGACCTTAAAGTTAAATCCCGGCGAGTCCAACTTTTACTGGAATACTCGGGCAAAAGGGTCAGTCCCTTTTTTGTTTTAGAACAATTGGATAGGGATATTGAATTGCAAAAATCCATTTTAAATGATAAAGACAGGGAACTTTACGAAGAAATCATTATGAATAGTGTCGGCCGGATTATTAGGGCCCGTATCAGTAGAGCCGAGGAATGGGTAGAAAAGATTGACAAATTAATGATTGAAAGGAATACCTCAAGTGGTCTGACCTTTTCTTTGCGGTGGCGTCCTTTAACAGCTGAGTGGGAGGATGAACTGGATACTAAAGAATTGGTAGAGCTTTTGCGCCGCGATCCTAAATATTTAAAGACCCAGGATATGGATAGGATAACCCAACACTTCCGCTCTAAAATAACCCGCGC
Source organism: Bacillota bacterium (assembly GCA_049323895.1). Lineage (GTDB taxonomy): Bacteria > Bacillota > Peptococcia > Peptococcales > BICA1-8 > JBMOKT01. Next base: position 110,464 of record JBMOKT010000039.1, read on the forward strand.
CAAAGAGGTTATGGCAGAAAAAGGGTATGGTGAAACCTTCCACCAAATCATCAAAGAAATGCTGGATTACCGTAAATGGTTTCAATTTACTCTCTACTACCAAAGGGTTGGTGAAAAGAAAAAGGAATTAACCAACAATGTCTTTTATACCTTTAGTGGTGGGGAAAAGGCTATGGCTATGTATATACCTTTGTTTTCCGCCGCCTATTCCCGTTACCAGGAGGCCCGGACAGATGCCCCTTATATCATTTCCTTAGATGAAGCCTTTGCCGGAGTTGATGAGAATAATATTCGGGATATGTTTGATTTAGTGGAAAAGTTAGGTTTCGACTATATTATGAACTCCCAGGCCCTGTGGGGTGATTATGATACAGTTTCCGCCTTAGCAATATGCGAACTGGTACGGCCACAAAATGCTCCCTATGTTACCGTTGTGCGTTATAGTTGGAATGGTAGAGAAAGACAGCTGGTTTTACCCGCAGAGGAGTATGAGCTTTTAGAAGCTGCTAAATAAAGTTTAGTTTAGTTGAGGTTAAAGGATATGGATAACACTGAATTGCAAGATGTAGCAAGGTTTTTTCAAAAAGAGCCGGGCTTTAAGCGGCTCTTTCATAAGTTTATTCAAAACTATCAAAGTTTAGGTCGGTTAGGCGGTACTGCTAAACTAACTAAGCTTACAAAGGAAGAGAAGGAAGCTTTGGGAGGATTTATGGGCCAAGACTTTTCTAAGCTTTCTTCAGTGACAATATCTGTTAAGGATTTTATAAAAGCTCTGGAAAAAACCCGTTTTTCGGGAGTAGATTTACTTGAACTTTTGTTTATGTATAGTAATGAAAAAATCTTAACCAAGTCAGAAGAAGAGGAAGCATATCTTCGTACTAAAGAACAGTTTTTTCAGAAATTATTAGATAAATACCCTGACACCCAGTGCCAACAGTGGCTCAGATATATTTTAGACAAAAAGAATGGGAGTAAGGGAATTCACGTGGCATATAACGAGAATCCGCTCTTACTTAAAGAACAACTTATAAATATTTTAGAGGCGATAGGTAAACTGCCAACCAGAAGTAACAATATACCATCCCGATACTGGCGGTTACCCTTATTTGCTAATTTAGTTGTCGGTGATCCCCATGCTTTTGATATCAACACTCAGCAAGGCAGATTTTTAGTTTTTGCGCTGGGATTTATCCGGACTTTAGAAGATAAGCATTATCAATTGGTAAGCAACTTCAATTCAGAGGAAATAACGGAACTTTTAAACTATTTTGGTATAGTTCGGGATGATATTCTTAATTTTGTTACTTTAACCGGTATTATAGCTAGTGAAGAGGTAAACCACGAGCCATTAAAATGGTGGCAAACCTGTTGGGAGGAAGGAGTAGTAATAAATGCTCCCCTGAAGGAAATTCTCAAAGCAAAAAGTTTTTTTCCTGCCAATGGTCAGCGGGCAGTTTTTGTAGTAGAAAATTCAGGGGTCTTTTCTGAAATAATCGCAAAACTTTCAGGTGAAAAGCTGCCTCCACTAATCTGTACAAATGGTCAGTTTAAACTCGCTGCATTGTTATTGTTGGATAAATTAATTAAGAATGATGTAATTGTATATTATTCGGGTGATTTTGATCCGGAAGGATTGCTAATGGCTCAGCGGTTAATTACCAGATACCCTGATAACGTGCGACTCTGGCACTATACAGAAGAGGATTATGATAAAGCCCAATCAGAAAATATACTTTCTGAAAATCGACTAAATAAATTAAGAAGTCTGAATTTAAGAGAACTAAATGAAATTAAAAATCTAATCAAAAAAACAAAAAAAGCAGGGTATCAAGAAATGTTGCTTGATAAACTAATACAAGATATCTCTAAGTTATGCTTTTTTGAAAAGCATAGATATATTAATAATGAATAAACATTGCAAGATATTGGTTGTCAATATTAATAATATTACAGAACGGACCATGTAAGAAAATCAGTGTTTGAATAATTGCTATTCTCACAAAATACTTAGCCAAAGTAAATAGACACCTAACTAGCCGCCGATGACTAATATCGGCGGCTTAGTTATATTTGGATACATCTTTTCAGCATGTTGTTTTAAATTTATTAAGTAATCTTAGATAGTGATTTGCCTCCCGTAATGTGTGGTCGCCAAGCAGAGGCAAAATAATTGATTTTATATTACACTCTAGCAATCCTCTAGTACCTTGCGCCTTAAAATCCCTTATATTTTTAGTGGCATTTAGACTTTCTGCCGTTACTTGAGGGAAAAGTACTGGATTTTTATGAGCCTCTTCTGCCTCTTTAGTCAACTGGTCAAACTCATTTGCAAAGTTATGTGCCAGATTGAAGAGGTTTTCTTCTGTTGGGTCTAAGAAACCTCTTATAAACTTTGCATGCTCTGCCATTATTCTGTTCCAAAATACTTCAAATTCCAAAGCTTCTCTTTCTGTATCAATTGCATCACGATTTTGGAGCCTGGTTAATTGTCTTAAATAAAAAACAGCTTCTCTTCTTATATGATCTAATAACAAAGGATAGTTATGGGCAAATAGGCGACAGGCAAGAACATCATTAAGAACTCTTGATTTAAAACTTGCAACTTGATTGGCTAAAATAATTGCATTATGGTTAAGCATACATACTCTTTGTTCAAGTACTGGGTTATATGGGATGGGGGCATTATTTCCCCCTAATCCTTGTTCCGCCCGTGTTATGTCTATTTGGATTGGTATTCCAGTATAGAATTGCGTTGCCAATTCGGCATTTAGAGTATATGGCGTGATCAATTCCCCTGAAGAAACTACCTCCTTACTTATTATACCATTAGCAAGACACGCTGTTTCGGCCAACAAGTTGGAGAACTGTATTTTTAAATCATGTGCGAATTGACTAAGTTCATAATCTTTAGGTACAAATGCTGCCTCCATAAAGATTAAATGTTCTTTCATAATACGGGCAAAAAAAAGATTTATCTCTAATGATTGTCTAATAAAGTCATTAAAACTTAACAATTTAACTCCTCCTTATATTTAGGTTATATAATATAATATTTGCTTTTAAAACATAATGCTACTTAAGGGGACAATTTGAATATTATAGGAGTTTTCTTACTGCACTAGCTGGCTTATATAGTTGACGTAGTATATATTTTTATATATAATTTCACTTGACTAAAAATAAATAAAAACAATGATAGGAAGTAGTAAAGCGTTTAGCTTTTCAGAGAGTTGCCGGGTGGTGTGAGGCAATAAGAATTAGGCGTTTGAACTCGTCCTTGAGTTATGCAGGTGAATTGCTAGTAGTCTGTATCGGTTAGCTCCCGTTATGAGGCATAAAGAGGATAGGAAGTACCCTATCAACTTGGGTGGTATCGCGAGACAACCTCTCGTCCCAAATAGGGATGAGGGGTATTTTTATTTAAGACCAGGCTAATGGACAATAGTTAATAGCTAAGGGCTTAAACTAATACTATCGGCTATCAGCTATCAGTCAACATCTATGAATAAAATGTAATTTCTAGTCACTAGTCACCAGTCACTGAGTTACTAGCCACTAGCCACTAACAACTAGCAACTAATACAAGGGGGTTTAATATATGGATGAGCGCTATAACTATATGGCCATTGAAGATAAATGGCAGAGGAAATGGGCAGAAGAAAATGCTTATAAAACAGTAGAAAGGGAGGACAAGCCTAAATACTACTGTTTAGAGATGTTCCCATATCCATCGGGCAACCTGCATATGGGTCATGTCCGCAACTACTCTATAGGTGATGTAGTAGCAAGGTTTAAAACGATGCAGGGCTACAATGTTCTACACCCCATGGGCTGGGATGCTTTTGGCTTGCCGGCAGAAAATGCCGCCATTAAGCATGGTGTTGCTCCGGCTAAGTGGACCTGGGAGAATATAGCCAACATGCGCCGTCAATTGAAGGCAATGGGCATCAGCTATGATTGGGAGAGGGAAGTGGCTTCCTGTCATCCTGATTACTACAAATGGACCCAGTGGTTGTTTTTGCAGCTGTATAATAATGGTTTAGCCTATAAAAAGAAGGCTTCTGTCAACTGGTGTCCTTCCTGTCAAACAGTTTTGGCCAACGAGCAGGTTGTTGATGGCGCCTGTGAACGTTGTGACAGCGAGGTTGAAAAAAAGGCACTAGAGCAATGGTTCTTTAAGACAACTGCTTATGCTGACAGATTACTGGATGATTTAGAGAAACTGCCCGGTTGGCCGGAAAAAGTAAAAATCATGCAGGAAAATTGGATTGGCCGCAGTGAAGGAGCCAGAATCAAGTTTACTGTAAAAGAAACGGGAGATGACCTGGAGGTATTTACTACCCGTCACGATACTGTTTTTGGGGTTACTTATATGGTGCTTGCACCGGAACATCCATTGGTAGAAAAGCTTACTAAGGGAACCCAATACGAAGAGCGGGTACAGGAATTCATTAAAAATGTCCAAAAACTCAGTGAAGTAGACCGTACTTCCACAGATTTGGAGAAGGAAGGCATATTTATTGGGGCCCATGCCGCAAATCCTTTAAATGGAGAATCAGTTCCAATCCTAATCGGCAACTATGTTTTGATGGAATACGGAACAGGGGCTGTAATGGGTGTACCTGCCCATGATGAGCGTGACTTTAAGTTTGCCAAAAAGTATAACCTGGAAATCAGAGTAGTTATTCAGCCCCCAGGAAAAGAATTAAAAGCCGAAGAAATGGAAGAAGCCTCCACGGAAGACGGGATAATGGTTAATTCCGGTGATTTCTCAGGCCTTCCCAATAGGGAAGGGATGCTCAAAATAGTAGAGTTTTTGAAGAAAAACAACTGCGGTCAGGGACAGGTTAACTACAGGCTTAGGGATTGGCTGATTTCCCGCCAGCGGTATTGGGGAGCAGCTATACCTATTGTTTATTGTGAACAGTGTGGGGTTGTGCCGGTGCCAGATAAAGATTTGCCTGTATTTCTGCCTGAGGACGTGGAATTCAGGCCATCAGGGGAATCCCCTCTAAAATATTCGCCGGAGTTTGTTAACACCACCTGTCCTACTTGCGGCAAACCAGCCAAACGGGAAACAGATACAATGGACACCTTTGTTTGTTCCAGTTGGTATTTCTTAAGATTCTGCGACCCCAAAAACTCTGAGGAAGCTTTTAATAAGGACAAGGTTGATTATTGGATGGCTGTTGACCAGTATATTGGCGGAGTGGAGCATGCCATTTTACACTTAATGTATGCCCGCTTCTTTACAAAGGTACTTAAGGATTTAAATTTAGTAAGCGTAGAGGAACCCTTCACTAACCTGTTAACTCAGGGAATGGTTCTAAAAGATGGTTCGAAAATGTCTAAATCCAAGGGTAATGTAGTAAGCCCTGAGGAAATTATCAATAAATATGGTGCAGATACAGCCCGCATGTTTATACTTTTTGCTGCTCCTCCTGAAAGGGATTTGGAATGGAATGACCAGGCTGTAGAGGGTTGTTACCGTTTCTTAAACAGGGTTTGGCGTTTGGCAGCAGCCTTTAATGAGGACTTAAAAGGTGTACAAGGTGAAATAGGTTCAGTAGAAGGTGCTGATAGGGAACTGCGCCGTTTAACCCACTCAACCATTAAGAAGGTTACTGAAGACGTAGCCGGAAGATTTAACTTTAATACGGCAATTAGTGCTGTTATGGAATTGGTAAATGGCTTATATAATTACAAAGATAAAGAGCAAGGAACAAATATGTTGGTGGTAAAAGAAGCTATAGAAAGCCTGATTTTAATGTTAGCTCCTTTTGCTCCCCATATTTCGGAGGAACTGTGGTCGTCCCTTGGTCATGAAAGCAGTGTACACCACCAAAAATGGCCGGAATATTCTCCAGAGGCATTAGTAGTTGATGAAGTTACAATAGTTGTCCAGGTTAACGGCAAAGTACGGGACAAAATTACAGTTCCCGTTAACATGGATAATAAAGAGGTTGAAGCCAAGGCTTTATCCCAGTCCAAAGTGGAAGAACAAATAAAAGGTAAAGATATTAAAAAAGTAGTAGTTATTCCTAACAAATTGGTTAATATAGTGGCAGGAAATTAAAAGAATTAATTGAGAATTGAGAGCTGAGAATGGAGAATTATAGATTCTGTTTCCGCTTGATTAAAGGTAAAGGTAAGTTTGGGGGTAATTAAAGTTAGGTAAAGTTAGAGAAAAATAAAGGCGTAAAAGCGAAAAAATAGTCACTGGAAGGTGACTATTTTTTCTTATTAGGTTTCGTGACGTAATAATACTATATTTTAATAGTCCCAATCACTAGTCACTAAAACTGGCATAGCCAGTTTTATAGTCGTAATGCTCCTTCCAGTGCCAGCGGGGAACGTTCACATTCATGATCTTCTAGAGTTATTTGATAACAAAGGGGACTGCCTTTCATATTTTCCGCCGCATATACTAAACCGTTGCTGCGTTGATCAAGGTATGGATGGTCAACCTGGGTAGGATCCCCTAGAAGTACTACTTTAGTCCCTTTGCCTGCCCTGGTGATAATTCCTTTGATTCTATTAGGAGTTAGATTTTGTGCCTCATCAATTATTAGGAAGTGCTTAACTAAAGAGCGTCCTCTTAGAAAGTTAATAGCTTCAGCCGAAATAAGCCTTCTAGTAAATAGTTCTTCTACCTTGTCAGCCAGCTTGCTTTCATTTTTATAACGCTCATTCTCATCGCTATCTACCAGAATTTCAAGGTTGTCTTTAATGGGACGCAATAGGGGGGATATTTTTTCCTGCTCAGTTCCTGGAAGGTAACCTAATTCCTCATCCATGGTTACATTAGGACGGCAGATTAAAATTCGGCGGTATTTAGAATTGTGGGTATTGTTCATAACAAAGGAAAGACCTGCTGCCAGCGCCAAAAGAGTTTTACCGCTGCCGGCAACGCCTTTAATAATACAGAGAGGGGCTTCTTCAGGTGGGCACATTAAGGCTTCAATAGCAAACCGTTGTCCTACTGTCTGGGGTTTAATTCCATAAGGAGTTTCATTTGTGTATTTTAGGGATACCAACTTTTCTCCATCAAAGCGGGCCAGAGCCGAACCGGATTGACCTTCCGGGGCTTTTATGATAACAAATTGGTTTCGGGTAAATAAACTTTCCTGCAGATAATTATTTAGTTCCTTCAAACTTAAGTGACCATATTTATAAAAACTATTTATTAAGCTGGGTTCACAGGTAATGGTAGTCCGTCCGGTATAATGTTCGTCCACCCGTTCGTTTAAAAACTCCTGGGCCTCAATACCTATAGACGCAGCTTGAATTCGTTGGAATACATCCCTAGTTACTAATGCTACCTGTTTATTATCCATTTTTAGAGCCAGACAAACTTGTAGTGCTCTGACGGCTTGGTCCTTTGGATTCCAATTGGGAGGGAGCTTTACCGTGTGATGGTTCATTTCTACCTTTAAGGTTCCACCATTTTGTAAGGATATTCCTTCGGTTAATGAACCATGCTGACTTAACTGGTCAAGTTCCCTGGCAAGTTGACGGGCATTTGCCCCTTCGTCAGTTTTAGAATTCTTAAAATTTGCTAACTGCTGGATAACAACTTCCGGTATCACAACTTCATTATCGTCAAACACATAAATTGCTTTGGGAGATTGAAGCAATACGCTTTCAGTAAGTACGTATGTTTTCACGAAAGTCCCTCCTTGACGATTAGCATTCTAGGTGTGCCCTAGAATAACATTTGTTTTGTAAAAATGAGTGAGTAAAACTATCTAGCGGGGTTCACCTCCTTATTTAACTATATACTTAATTCTTTTTTTTATATCAACTACCCTTTATGGTTGTTTAAGAAAAGGTAAAAAATATGTTAAATGTTACCGAACTAAAAACGAGTGCGCTTTCTTTCATTTATAGATATAATAAAATTAAATTATTTTTAAAAGAAGATTGTTATCTGTTATATTAGTTAAGTAGTAGGTTGGCACGCGAAAAGATTTGTACGATATTTCACATGAGTACTGGAGGTCTTTATGTGAGCACGATACCTCGCTTAGTAGTTGGTGCCTGTCAGGGGCGTTCAGGCAAAACAACCTTCACATTGGGTCTTTTACAGGCATTAAAAAACCGTGGTGTAAAGGTTCAGCCATTTAAAAAAGGACCTGACTATATAGATCCCAGTTGGCTTTCATACGCTGCAGGGAGGGAATGTCGTAATCTTGATGCATTTATGATGGACAAAGATGCCCTGCTGAAAAGTTTTGCAGTCAACTCTTTAGACAAAGAAATCAGTATTGTAGAAGGGGCTATGGGATTATTTGACGGGTTGGATTTAGAGGGCAGCGGCAGTACAGCGGAAATTGCTTATATGCTAAATGCCCCTGTTATACTGGTAGTCAACTGTTCACGCATGACTCGCAGTGTGGCTGCATTAGTAAATGGTGTAGTAAATTTTGATCCCCGTATAAAAATAGCAGGAGTAATTCTTAATAATGTAGCAAGATCTCGTCATAAAAACATGCTGATTGCAGCTATCGAAAAATATTGTAATGTTCCAGTAGTAGGGATTATACCTAAATCAAATGAATTGGTTATTCCCGATAGGCATTTGGGCCTAGTCCCAGCCAATGAACAGGAAGAACTGATGGGTTCGGTAGCAAACCTGGGACGTATAGTTGAAGAAAATGTTGATATTGATAAATTGTTGGAAATTGCCAATTGTGCTCCGGCCTTAGGGGATTTAAAAAATTACAAGGCTGCAGGATTCCTCGATGCAAAGGTAAAAATAGGTGTTATTAAGGATAGAGTATTTAGCTTTTATTATCCTGAGAACCTGGAGGCTTTGAGGGAAAATGGCGCAGAAATTATTTATATAGATTCATTAGCTGACAGCAATCTGCCATCTATAGACGCTCTTTATATTGGGGGCGGTTTCCCTGAAATGTTTTCAAAAGAACTGGAAGAAAATCAAAATCTCCGTGTGGAAATAAAAAAGGTCATCGAGGAAGGTCTTCCCGTCTATGCCGAATGTGGCGGTCTTATGTATCTGGGCAGGAAAATTTGCTGGGATACAAAATGTTACAATATGGTTGGTGCTTTGCCCTTTGATGTAAGTATGGAAAAAAAACCTCAGGGGCATGGTTATACAATAAATAAAGTTATTGAAGGTAATCCCTTTTTGCCTGCCGGTTTGGAAATTAGAGGGCATGAGTTTCACAACTCCAAGTTGATTAACCTAGACCCAAGTACCGTCCGGTTTGGAATGGAAGTAAAAAGGGGCAAAGGCATTACCGGCAGAGAAGATGGTGTAGTTTTTAATAATGTTTTTGCGTCTTATACTCATCTTCATGCTGCATCTGTCCCGCAATGGTCAGAAGGTATTATTAAAGCAGCTCTTAAATATAAAGGGGAACATCTCGTCTAATCGTCTTGTCGTCAAGTCGTCTTTAATAACCTGGAATATTAATAATAAATTGTGCACTCTTTATCAAACATAAAAATTATAAATGGATTTCTCCGCAAAGATACCGGGTATGCAATGAATAAATTATTTACTAATAGACGAGTAGACGAACAGACGAATAGCTGGCTTATAAGTTAAGCTTATTACCAATATAAAAATCATTAACATTCTGCTTAAAGGATATTGCAATAATTTTACGAATTATATTATACGAGTATTATGTGATTATTTTTGCAAGTACCCGTGAATCACTTCACAAATTGCAAAATAGTCACCTATACAATATAAATTAGTCTTTTTTTTAATTTAAATATTAAAACGAAAGGAGTTGTGTCTAATGTTTGTTGTTGCTGTTGATGCTGAAAAATGTACTGCTTGTGGTGAATGTGCAAGTGCTTGTCCTGCTCAAGTTTTCGAAATTGAAGATGTTGCTGTAGTATCTGACAATGAATGTATGGGCTGTGAAAGTTGTGTTATGATTTGTCCCGCTGGTGCAATCACCCTTAATGAATTCTAAATAATTTTGGTTTAAACAAGACGGGACCTTGTTTAAAAATAGAATTAAAATGGAGGTGTATGGACTTGTCAGAGAAAAAGAGACCCATGCTTGATGAGCTGAAAAAGGGTAGATTTCCATCTTTCGTAACAGAAATGGAAAAGTCTGCTGAGAAGAAACCTGTAGTTGGTGCATTAATGAATTTGCTTGAACAGTCCTACGAAGAAAAGAGAGTACACTGGAAACATGGTGGTATTGTTGGAGTAAGAGGCTACGGCGGCGGTGTTATAGGTCGTTATTGCGATATTCCTGAGCAATATCCAGAAGTAGCTGAATTCCACACAATCCGTGTTAACCAACCTTCCGGCTGGTTCTACAGCAGTGATGCAATCCGTAAATTGTGTGATATTTGGGAAAAACACGGTAGTGGCTTAACTAACATGCACGGTGCAACTGGTGATGCTATTCTTTTAGGTACAACTACTGAGCATTTGCAAGACTGCTTTAATGATTTGTCCGATGCAGGCTTTGACCTTGGTGGTTCCGGTTCTAACCTAAGAACTCCAAGTACTTGTTGTGGTCCTGCTCGTTGTGAATATGCTTGTATTGATACTCTAGATCTTTGCCACAATATTACAAATTCATACCAAGATGAATTGCATAGACCAATGTGGCCATACAAGTTTAAAATTAAAATTTCCGGTTGTCCAAATGACTGTACTGCATCCATCGCCCGTGCCGACCTTTCCATTATCGGTACCTGGAGAGATGCAATCCAAGTTAATCAAGAAGCGGTAGCTGAGTATGCTGCTAAGGGTTTTGACATCGATGGAGTACTTGCTAAATGTCCTTGCAACTGTATCGCTTTTGATGCAGACAAGAAAGAAATTGAAATTGACAATGAAAATTGTACCAGATGTATGCATTGTATCAGTGCTATGCCTAAAGCTTTAAGAGTAGGTAAAGAAAAAGGTGCTACTTTATTGCTTGGTGGTAAGGCTACTATCGTTCAATCTGCTTTCTTATCTTGGGTAATCAAGCCTTTCATTAAACTTGAAAAAGAAGATGATTATCAAGAACTTAAGGATATTATGGAAAGCATTTGGGATTGGTGGGATGAAAACGCCAAGGTTCGTGAGAGAATTGGTGAATTAATTTACAGAAAAGGTATGGGCAGCTTCTTAAAAGCAACTGGATTAGAGCCTGTGCCTCAAATGGTTCATCATCCACGTACAAACCCATATTTCTTCTGGTACCCAGAAGATTTTGCTGCTGAAAAAGAAGCTAACGAAGCTGGCAAAGAAGTTGCTGGAACGGAGGTGTCTGAATAATGACAAATCCATATTATGCAAAAACTGATATTGGACCTCCCTATTTTTGGGATATGCTTCCACAGGTTATTAAAGACAACTACGGCAAGTGGTTATATCATGAAAAAGTAAAACCAGGTGTTTTAAAACACGTTGGTGAAACTGGTGATGAATTATACACTGTACGTGTAGCTTCTCCCCGTTTGTTAAGTATTGAAACATTAAGATGGTTTGCTGACATTGCAGATAAATACTGTGATGGTCACTTACGTTTTACAAGCAGACACAATGTTGAGTTCTTACTTGCTGATGGAAGTAAAGTTGATGCTTTAGTAGATGAGCTTGAAGCTGCAGGCTGGCCTGTAGGTGGTACTGGTAAATCCTTGAAGAACTTGATTCATACTCAAGGCTGGATTCACTGTCACAGTGCTGCTACTGATGCTTCCGGTACCGTTAAAGCAGTTATGGATGACCTCTTTGACTACTTCAAGAGGGATGACCTTCCTGCAAAATTAAAAATCTCCATGGCTTGCTGCTTGAATATGTGTGGTGCTGTACACTGTTCCGATATCGCATTTGTTGGTGTTCATAGAAAAATACCACGGGTTGACGATAATGGTGTAGCTAATGGTTGTGAGATTCCAAACGTTGTTGCTTCCTGTCCTACAGGCGCAATTCGTCCTAATCCAAAAGCTAAATCTGTAACTATTAACGAAGAAAAATGTATGTACTGTGGTAACTGTTACTCAGTATGTCCATCACTTCCAATAATGGATCCAGAAAATGACGGTATTGCTATTTTCGTAGGTGGTAAAGTTTCTAACTCTAGAACAGGCCCCACTTTCAGTAAATTAGTAATTCCATTTATTCCAAACGAGCCACCAAGATGGGATTCTTTAGTAGTTGCAATTAGAAATCTTGTTGAAGTTTGGGTTAAAGATGCTAAAAAAGGTGAAAGATATGGAGAGTGGATAGAAAGAATAGGTTGGGAGAAATTCTTCGAAAAGACTGGCTTACCATTTACTGATAAGCACATTGATGACTTTACTTTCTCTGTACCAACTTTCCGTTCAACTACTCAGTTTAAGTTTACAAAATAAATATTTTAGGGTGGTGTAACTATGTCCGATTTCACCCCGGAAGAATTAAAAGCCAAGATTCTCGAATACCTTCAAACAAAAGATAAGGCAAAGAACAGAGACATTGCCACAGCTCTTGGAGCTGGCAAAAAAGATGTAGACAAAGCCGTAAATGAATTAGCAAGAGACGGGCAAGTAGAGTTCTTATATCTTGGAACTTCCTATGTGACATTACCGAAAAAAGATTAATGTTTGAAAAAGGCCAAGACATGTGCCTTGGTCTTTCCATCTCATTTGGGGGTCAATACTGTGAAAATAATGGATGACATTAAGGAATGGGTAACCTTTTGCGATGAGCTAGTATATCAGATGCGGGATTTTAAATCCAGCGAGTATAAAAAAGGTGTTGCAGATGGTATAGAAATGGCAGTCGATATGCTAAAGGGTTATCTGGAAGATTATCCTGAATTTAAGGACCCCGCCAAATAATAAATATAAATTATGGAGGTGCTTTAACCTATGGCTTCTCTCGAAGTAAATGGTAAGCAAATTGAGCTTGATGAAGACGGTTTTATAGTAAGTCTTGATGACTGGAATGAAGACGTTGCTATAGCTTTAGCAAAAACAGAGCAGGTTGAAGAATTAACTGAAGATCATTGGAAAGTTATCAACTACTTGAAAGACTATTACAAAGAATTTGGTATTGCTCCTATGGTTCGTAAAGTTGTTAAGTCAACTGGCTACAGCTTAAAAGAAATCTATGACTTATTCCCAACTGGTCCTGCAAAAGGTGCTTGTAAAATTGCCGGACTTCCAAAACCAACTGGTTGCGTATAATATAAAAGTTTTTTCAAATAAGATCGAGAAATTCTCGGTCTTTTTTTTTACCGTCCATACCATGTCCCTTGATGATACAATGGAGGGCTACCGAGTATTTGGCAGGAGAGAAGATGGCTGTATCAAGGTAGTGCTTAAACCCGATTTTAGACATTAGGATTTAAAAATTGAGGTGCCCGTATAGGGTGCCTTTTAAGTTATAATTAGGGTGCAATTAATAAAATTTAGGAGTACGCTAATGAAGAATTCCGTAAAAAATCGGGGAAAACTAACAATTTTTTTAGGGGCTGTTAACGGCGTAGGGAAAACATATGCCATTTCGGAAGCTGGGTATGGAAAAATAAAGCAAGGAATCAATGTAATGTTTGTAAATGATATGGAATATGTAGATTTGGATGTTGATTCCATAATTAAGCAAAAACCACAGTTAGTTATTGTCGATAATCTATCCCATTTAAATTCTCCTGGGTCTTGCCATAAACACAGGTACCAGGATGTCAATGAAATTCTGGAGCAAGGGATTGATGTATACACTTCATTAAATATTTATAATGTTGAAAGCCTTAATGATATTGTTGCCCGAATAACGGGCTATCGAGTAAAAGAAACTGTACCCGACAAATTTATTGAAACAGCAGAGCAAATAAAGCTGATTGACGTTTCTTATGAGGAATTAATCCAAAGGGTTAAAGAAGGAAATGTTTCTATTCCTACATTTTCTAAGGAAGATTTGGATAAATTTTTGCGCCCTGGAAATATAAACGCCTTGAGGGAATTAGCCTTGAGGTATGCAGCTCAGCGGTTAGATAAACAAATAGATGAGTACATGAAAGACCATCATATTGAGGGGCCTTGGCCTGCTAGTGAAAAAATACTGGCCTGTGTAAGCCCTAGTCCTTTTTCTTCCCAGGTAATCAGAACTGCCAGAAGGATGGCTACAGGTCTAAAAGCGGAATGGATAGTTGCCTATATTGAAACTCCCCACCGCTTTCCTAATAATGAAGCAGACAACAATCAGCTTATCAGCAATTTAAGGCTGGCAGAGGAGCTTGGTGCTGAAGTTATTACCATCAAAAGCGATGATGTAGCAAAAGAAGTTATTAACCTTGCCCATAATAAAAATATAACTCAAATAGTGGTGGGGAAGCCTCTCAGGAACCCTCTAAAGGATTGGTGGAAAGGCTCAATTGTTGATAATATAATACTGGGCAGTAGAGGAATCAGCATTCATATTATTCCGGGGCAAATTCCCCAAGAGGAAAAGCAGCACAAAAAAACTTTTGGGTTAAAGAAAGGGGAATATATAAAATACCTAGCTACTTTATTATTCATTGGTTTAATTACGACCATAAATATGATGCTGCATCCCTTTTTTGATTTGATCAATATCGCATTATTATATTTATTGCCCGTCTTATTTAGTGCTACCTATTGGGGGCGGGGACCTTCCATTTTTGCTTCTTTGCTAGGTGTATTAGCGTTTGATGTACTTTTTGTTCCACCTGTTTTTAGTTTGACTGTAGATGACCTGCGCTATTTGATTAGTTTCTTCATTTTTCTTCTGGTTGCTATTATGACAAGTACAATGGCAATAAGATTAAAGAATCAGGCCGAAATAGCAAGGCAAAGGGAAACCAGGACCGCCGCTCTGTATGCTTTGAGCAGAAAAATTGTGGCTGAAGACACTTTAGATAAAATATTGAAAACTGTATGTAAGGTTGTGGCAGAAACCATAGATGGAGAAGTATTTATTTTAATGCCTGACAACAGTGATGAAATGACTGTAAAAGGTAGTACAAATTCTTTGGGGATTAGTCTTGATGAAAAGGAATTAACAGCCGCTAATTGGGTATTTACCCATGGCAATATGGCAGGTAAGGGAACAGAAACTTTTACTGAAGCAAAAAACCTTTATCTTCCCCTTAAATCAGAGGAAGAAATAGTGGGTATATTGGGGGTGAAACTTTTTTTGAGGGAACAAAGCATTTCTTCAGAACAGAGTGAACTATTAGAAGCCTTTGCAAATCTGACGGCACTGGCCATTATTAGAATGAAATTGGCATATGAAGCGGAGCAAGCCAGGTATTTATCCCAGTCGGAGAAACTGCGGACAGCATTATTTAACTCTATATCCCACGAACTTCGTACCCCCCTGGCATCAATTATTGGTGCTGTGACCAGCCTCCTGGATGAAGGTGAAGTATTCACTAATATGGATAAAAAATCTTTGCTTTCCAATGTTAATGAAAGTGCACAGCGCATGAATCGCTTGGTGGGTAATTTGCTGGATATGGCCCGTCTGGAAAGTGGAATGATGAAACTGAAATGGGAATGGTGTGACCTGCAGGAGATTATTGGGGTAGCTATCAGAAGGTTGCAGGACTTTTTAACAGAGAGAAATCTGATAATTGATATATCTAATGAATTACCATTAGTCAAAGTAGATTTTGCCCTAATTGAACAGGTATTAGTAAACCTTCTGGATAATGCAATCAAATACTCCCCTGCTGAAAGTGATATTAAATTATCCGTTGCAAAAGAAGATGATCATATAAAAATAAGTGTATTGGACAAGGGTCCTGGAATATTAGATGGTGAACGGGAAAGGGTTTTCGATAAATTTTATAGACTGCATGCCCCTCAAAATATTACAGGTACTGGACTTGGTCTTTCCATTTGCAAAGGTATAATTGAAGCCCATGGTGGAGAAATTTGGATTGAATCTCTGGAGGACTACGGAAGTCAATTTACCTTTACTATCCCTTTAAAAGAGCAGTACCAGGATTTTTTCCCCCGTTCAAAAGAGGCAGGTGAAAAAGATGCCAGATAATAAAAATGCCCGGGTGTTAATAATTGATGACGAGATACAAATCAGGAAAATGCTCAAGGTGGCATTATCAGCTTATGGTTATGAAATTTCTGAAGCAGAATCAGGGCAGGACGGGCTTAACCAGGCAGCGTTATTTCATCCTGATTTAATTATTTTGGATATTGGGCTTCCTGACTTTGACGGCTTTGAAGTAATCAACAGACTTAGGGAATGGTCGGAAGTCCCTATACTTATCTTATCAGTACAAGACCAGGAGGCCGATAAGATAAGGGCTTTAGATGCAGGAGCAGATGATTATGTTACCAAACCATTCAGTATGGGCGAATTATTAGCACGGATGCGGGTGGCTTTACGGCATGCTGCCAAAACTGAAGATGAGCCAGTTCTATATTTTGGCGATTTAGTAATTGATCTAGCTCATCGTCAGGTACTAGTAAATAACCAAGAGATTAAACTTACCCCCACAGAGTATGATATTCTTAAACAACTAGCCTTACATGCCGGTCGGGTACTTACCCACAGACAATTATTAAGGGCGATTTGGGGAATGGATTACCAGGAAGAAAGTCATTATTTAAGAGTCTACATTGGGCAGCTACGGAGAAAGATTGAGCCTGACCCCACAAGGCCAAAATACATCATTACCGAACCTGGAGTAGGTTACCGATTAATTGTAAAATGCTAAAAATGGGATTGTCCTATAAATTTTGGGGCAGTCCTTTTTTTATTTTTAATTATATCTTTATATTTTTTTTATGCCCTCGGAATTATTCTTTACAATATTTTGACACAAAAAGGGTTTAAAATTAAAACAGCCAGTTGCAATTTATCACAATAATTGCAAAAATATTTAATTTTTTATTATGTAATATGCGTCTGAACAATTCTAATGCAAAAAGTACTTCTAATAAATAGGTGGTATTATGGAGCAGTTAATAATTAAAAAGAATCAGGAAGGTTTAATTACAAAGAACTACAAAAGGTTTGTTATCACGCCATCCCGCTTTCTAGTATTGGGTTTTTTATCAATTATTCTTCTGGGTGCATTATTATTAATGCTGCCTGCGGCGACGGTCAATATTAAAGGGCTATCCTTTATTAATGCTTTATTTACTGCCACTTCAGCAGTTTGTGTTACAGGATTGGTAGTTGTCGATACAGGTACAACCTTTTCCACATTTGGACAGCTAGTTATACTTTTTTTAATCCAAATCGGCGGCCTAGGTTTTATGACTTTTGCCACCCTTTTTGCCATGATACTAGGAAGGAAAATTACCCTAAAGGAGCGTTTATTACTTCAAGAGGCACTTAACCAGGTTACATTACAGGGTATCGTAAGATTAACCAAGTATATTATCTGGATTTCTTTCAGTATTGAAGCCCTAGGTGCATTAATACTAGCATTTCGCTGGAGCTTTGATATGGGATGGAGTAAAGCCTTATATTTTGGCTTATTTCATTCAATTTCTGCATTTAATAATGCCGGTTTTGATTTATTTGGCAATTTTTCCAGCATAACCTCTTATCAAGATGATGTAACTACAAATGTCACCATGATGCTATTGATTCTGCTAGGGGGATTTGGGTTTATAGTCCTTTCTGACTTTTATACTAATTTTCCAGGCAAGAAAAGCCTTCATACCAAGATTGTCATAAAGACTTCCTTTCTTTTAGTTTTATTAGGAGCAATACTAATTTTCCTATTAGAGTTTAATAATCCACAAACTTTAGGGGCGTTAGGTCCTCAAAGCAAAGTGCTTTCATCATTATTTCAATCTGTTACACCTAGAACTGCGGGGTTTAATACTTTAGATATCCCAGGTCTAAGGGATACAACCAAGCTTTTAATAATTGTACTAATGTTTATTGGTGCATCACCTGGATCTACAGGGGGAGGTATCAAAACTACAACCTTTTTAACTATAGTACTTTCGGTAATTAATACATTTAAGGGAAATGTCCATACAACTTGCCGTGAACGCACCCTCCCCAAGGATATAATTAATAAGGCCATAGCAATAACTATGCTGGCAATTCTCTTGATTCTGATAGTAACTTCAATTTTAACTATTACTGAAGAAGCTGATTTTCTTACTCTCTTATTTGAAGCAGTTTCGGCATTTGGCACTGTAGGGTTATCAATGGGCATAACTCCTTATCTTACATCCCTGGGAAAGGCGGCAATTATTACAACAATGTTTTTTGGCAGGCTGGGACCCTTAACGATAGCTTTTGCCCTTAGCCAGAACAGAAAGGAAAAGTACGCCGCCCATATTAAATATCCAGATGAAAGGATAATTATAGGATAATAGGAGGTTTTTATGTATAAACAATTTGTAGTTATTGGGCTGGGGAGGTTTGGTGCCAGTGTTGCCAAAACACTCTCGGCTTTAGGGTATGAAGTCTTAGGTATTGATATTTCCGAGTGCAAGGTACAGTCTTTGGTAAATGATATTACCCATGCTGTACAAGCAGATGCAAAGGAAGAAGAGACTCTAAAGGCTTTAGGAGTTAGAAACTTCGATGTGGCTATTGTAGCTATAGGCAATGATATAGAATCAAATATTTTAATTACTGTTATGCTCAAAGAGATGGGACTAAAACATGTTGTTACTAAGGCACAAAACAATTTACATGGTAAAGTATTGGAAAGAATAGGTGCTGATAAGATAATTTATCCTGAAAAGGATATGGGAGTTAGAGTTGCCCATAATCTTGTAACTAGCAATGTCATGGATTACATTGAACTTTCTCCTGAATATGGTGTTATCGAAATCATTTCGCCAACTTCATTTGCTAATAAATCATTGGGGGAACTGAATTTACGTGCCAAATACGGTATAAGTGTTATGGCAATTAAAAAAAGAGGGGAAAATATAATAGTTGCACCAGGAGCTGATGCAACTATAGAGGAGAACGATATTTTAATAATAGTAAGCAGGAATGATGCTTTAGCAAAACTGTCAGAATGAGAAATCCTTGCATTAGTCCTTCCAGAAGGAAGGCACAAGAAGGGCCAAGACGGTATACAACTCCAGCCTGCCTAACATCATAAGAAAAGATAAAAGGTACTTCCCGGCATCAGGGATAAATCCATAGTTTGCCACTGGACCAACATTACCTAATCCAGGTCCCACATTAGTAATGGTAGCGGCTACCGAAGTAAAAGCAGTTACCAGGTCCAATCCCATGGAGGTCATAATAAAGGTACTGATTGCTGTAATAATGATAAATATAAAGAAAAATTGCAAGACATTAATGGTAATTTCATTTGTAACAGGCTGTCCGTCTATTTTTAGGTTTAATATGGCTCGGGGGTGGATTGCCCTTTTTAATTCCAAAAGTGTTTGTTTAAGTAATACTAATACTCTGCCTACCTTGATGGAACCACCAGTGGAACCAGCACATCCGCCTATAAACATTAGTATTACCAGTATGGTCTGGGCGGCAAAACTCCACTGACCGAAATCAGCAGTAGCATATCCTGTAGTTGTCATAATAGAAACTGCTTGGAAGCTGGCGTCCCTGACAATGGTGGATATATCTGTATAGCCGCTGAAAATCAGCAAATTGAAAGAAAGAATGGAGACTGCGGCAATAATCAGCAGTGAATACAACTTAAACTCCGAATTTTTCCAGAAGATAGCTAGGCTCTTCCCCCGGAGTGCTTGGTAATAGAGGGCAAAATTAGCTCCTGAAAGAAACATAAAAATTATGATAATCCATTGAATTAAAGGGCTTTCATAATGCCCTATACTGGCGTTTTTAGTTGAAAAACCTCCCGTTGCCAAGGTGCCAAAGGTATGGCATAATGCATCAAACATTGTCATACCTGATAACCAGAGCAGAAGTGTTTGGGAGACAGTAAAAGTTAAGTAAGTATACCATAATATTTTTGCAGTTTGGCTGATGCGGGGCATGATTTTTTGTGTTATAGGTCCGGGAGATTCTGCCCTAAACATCTGCATGCCCCCTGTGCCGATAGCTGATAAGATGGCAACCAAAAGAACTATTATTCCCATTCCGCCCAGCCAGTGGGTTAAACTGCGCCAAAAAAGTACTCCATGGGGAAGGGATTCTATATCACTTAGGACACTGGCCCCTGTTGTTGTAAAACCGGACATGGTTTCGAAGAATGCATCGGCGTATGATGTAAAGGTACCTGTTAACATATAGGGAATTGCTCCGAAGGCAGCGGCTATTAACCAGCTAAAGGAAACTACTACAAAAGCCTCCTTATTATGGAAGTCGCCCTCGATTTTATTCATCTTATATAAGGCCAAGCCTATTAGTGATGTAAGGCTGCTGGAAATCATAAAAGCAGAATAGTCACTGTCTCCATAGTACAGTGACCAGAAAATAGGCAATAACATGGATAGTCCTAGAATAATCAGGATTACACCTAGAAAAGATAGGATTTTACGATAGTTCATTTTTTACCTCACAGAAATATTAAAAAATTCTTCTACCTTGTTTACTGCTTTAGGTAGAGCAAAGACTGTTACAGTATCTTTTGGTTTTAGAAAGTCTTCACCAGTTGGGATAATTACTTCATTCTGCCTATAAATCGACCCGATGATTGCACCAGAAGGGAAATTCAAGTCCCGGAGCTTTTTATGAGCATATCTGCACTCAGGTCCCACTAATATCTCCAAGACCTCTGCTTTAGCTCCGCTTAATAGGGTTACAGAAACAATGTTAGTTCCTCTTTTTATGAAGCGCAGAATAGCATTTGCAGTCAGCAGCCTGGGGCTTATTCCTACATCAATGCCTACGCTTTCCATAAGGGATATATAATCGGAATGCCTTACTTTGGCGATAGCCCTCTTGGCTCCTAAATGTTTTGCCAACAGGCTTACCAGGAGATTCAGTTTGTCATCATCAGTCAGGCTTATAAACACATCAGTGTCCCTAATCCCTTCTCCTTTTATAAAATCAATATCAGTTCCATCCCCGTTTAAAACCAAGGCGTTTTCCAGATTTTGAGCTAACTCCAGGCATCTTTTATACTGTTTTTCAATAATCTTGACAGAGATTTTCCTTCTTTCCAGAATTTTTGCTAAGTGATAGCCTGTAAGGTTTCCTCCTAAAATCATCACTCTCTCGGTTTTTTTGCTTTTAAAACCTAAGAATTTACTAATCTTTGCGATATCCTCTGTTCTGACCAGCACGAATATAATGTCATCCTGAAGGATTTGGTCATTACCCCTGGGGATTAACATAGTGCCGTTGCGCAAAATAGAAGCGATCAGAAAAGGGTGTGATACATTAAGTTCCTTGATATACATGTTAATGATGGAGGCCTGGGGAGGTACTTTCAATTCAAGCAATTGAATTTTACCATCTGCATAAGTCACAATATCTAAAGCTTCAGGAATTTTAATAAGTTTTACTATTTCTTTAGCCGTAACTAACTCGGGATTAATGATCAAGTCTATGTTTGAGAGCATGCTGTTATGATTGCTTTCTTCCACATATTCCGGATTTCTAACTCGGGCAACTGTCTGCTTTACACCCAGTTGTTTAGCCAGCATGCAGGCAAAGATATTAACCTCATCACTTTCAGTTACGGCGATTAACAGCTTAGCCTCTTTTATGCCAGCCTTTTCAAGGATAACGGAACTAGTTCCACTACCATAAATCACCTGGACATCCAGGTTTTCTTCCAGACCTTTTGCCCTTTCCTCGTTATGCTCCAATATAACAACATCGTGGTTTTCTTGTATCAATGTTTTAGCAATATGATAACCAATCTTCCCCGCACCAACAATAATAGTCCTCATTTTTAAACTCCTTCATAAAAAATTCCATTCCTAAGAAAGCGCATAAAATACATATAAATTCTTTATTACAGTTACCTTTTCCTCCATGAATTTGAAAGATTAATTTACTAATTAAAGGGAAAGTTATATAATAATCAATTAGATACTTTCTTTCTAACTTCTCTTTTTTTTAATACTATGCTAGCAATAGTATAACAGGTAGGTATAAAAATGGAATATTTTTTTACTGAAAAGGAAGAACCAAATAATCCTTTTAATAAGTTTAAGAAATATAAGGTTTTAACCCCAGCTAGGATACTTGTGTTAGGGTTTTTGACATTTATATTGTTAGGCGCACTACTTCTTTCCTTGCCATTTGCCGTCATACCCGGTAAGGAACTCTCTTTTTTAGATGCCATATTTACTGCCACCTCTGCAGTTTGTGTAACCGGATTGGTTGTTGTTGACACAGGAACAACCTTCACCCGCCTTGGACAAACTGTCATACTGCTTCTTATACAAATTGGCGGGTTAGGATTTATGACTTTTGCAACCCTTTTTTTTATACTATTAGGCAGAAAAATTACTTTAAAGGAAAGGCTTTTGCTTCAGGAGGCACTAAATCAAGTATCCATCGAGGGTATAGTGAGACTAACTAAGAATGTTATACAATTTTCTTTTTCTATTCAGTTTATAGGTATTTCAATCCTTTTTCTTCGCTGGTCAGGGGAAATGGGCTGGCAAAAGGCTTTGTATTTTGGCATATTTCATTCTATCTCTGCTTTTAATAATGCAGGTTTTGATTTATTTGGCGAATTTAGAAGTCTGACTGGCTATACAGAGGATATTGTTACTAATATTACAGTAATGTTTCTTATAATAACTGGCGGAATTGGTTTTTTTGTGTTATCCGATTTATATGTGCATAAACTCCGAAAGCTATCACTTCATACTAGGGTTGTACTCTGGATATCACTTCTGCTTATTGTCTCCGGTTCTATTGCTTTTTTCATCCTTGAATTCAATAACCCCCATACAATTGGCAATCTAGATCCAATGGAAAAGGTTTTGGCTTCTGTATTTCAGTCTGTTACAACAAGGACAGCCGGTTTTAATTCAATTGACATAACACAGATGAGGGCAACATCCCAGCTATTTATGATGATTTTAATGTTTATTGGTGCATCCCCAGGCTCTACAGGCGGAGGGATAAAAACTACAACCCTTATTTCGATTGTTTTATTTGTAATCAGCACCTTCCGGGGAAACGTGCATGTTACCTTACGTAAACGGACACTTCCCCGGGATATTATTCAAAAGGCAATTGCAATCACTTCCATGGGTTTGATTTTAATATTAATAGTAACATCCCTTTTAACGATTACTGAAAGTGCGGATTTTATAATCATACTTTTTGAAGCTGTTTCAGCATTCGCTACTGTTGGTTTATCCCTTGGTTTAACTCTACAATTATCCTCCATAGGAAAAATCGCCATAGCTTTTACTATGTTTATCGGCAGAGTGGGACCCCTTACCCTTGCCTTTGCCTTGGGTAAAAACCGACAAAAGCTAAATCAGATGAAATATCCTGATGAAAGAATAATAATAGGATAGAGGAGGTTAATATATGAAACGCAGACAGTTTGTTGTCATAGGGCTGGGCAGATTTGGTAAAAGTGTTGCTATTACCCTGAGTTCCCTTGGTCATGATGTACTCGGGATAGACACCTCTGAGCATGAAGCGCAGGAGATCGCTAATGAAATAACCCATGCGGTACAAGCCGATGCCCAGGATGAAGAAACTCTAAAAGCTCTTGGTATAAGGAATTTTGATGTAGCTATAGTAGCCATAGGTGATAATCTTGAGGCAAATATATTAATTACCGTTATGTTAAAAGAAATGGGTCTCAAACATATCGTAGTAAAAGCCCAAAGCAACCTTCATGGCAAGGTTTTAGAAAAAATAGGTGCAGATAAAGTAATCTATCCCGAAAAAGACATGGGTGTCAGATTGGCCCATAATCTAGTTACCACTAATGTTATGGATTATATTGAATTATCACCTGAATATGGTGTAACGGAGATAATAGCCCCAAAGGCATTTGCCAATAAATCCTTAGGTGAGCTTAATTTACGTGCCAAGTACGGAATAAGTGTTATGGCTATAAAAAAAGGAGAATCAATTATTGTTGCCCCCGGAGCAGATGCATACATTGAGGGAAAAGATATTTTAATTATTGTCAGCAAAAGTGAAATTTTAGCGAGACTCCCAGAATAAAGCCAGTCAATGACTGGCTTTAATTATACTTATTAGAAAGTATAGCTTTTACAAGGTAGTAAGTATAAGTGCAACATCGGCTTCCGCAGTCGCTAAAGGCTCGGCGCAAGCCGTGTTTTCTAAATTATTGGCAATTTCTGTTTATAGGGTAAATAAATTTCAATTATTAAATAAATTTATTAAATTAAAAAATTTTTCTGACTAAATACTCTATACAAAATACAGAAAATGTTATAGTATAGTTTATAGAAATTATGGCTTTTATATAATACAATTTGGAGGTGTTAGAAAAACATCCGGCAGGCAAGTATTAGTGAAATAAAATATTTAAAAAGATATTTATATAACTTAAGGAGGATAAAGGAATGGGAAATCGTAAAGTTTTAGCACTTATTGCAGTTTTATTATTATTTGCTTTTGTTGTAACCGCATGTGGTACAAGTCAGCCTAAAGAAGAACCAAAAGCTGAACCTAAGCAGGAGGAAAAAGCTAAAGAGCCTGTGGTAA
Organism: Bacillota bacterium; assembly: GCA_049323895.1. GTDB lineage: Bacteria > Bacillota > Peptococcia > Peptococcales > BICA1-8 > JBMOKT01. Next base: position 134,999 of record JBMOKT010000039.1, read on the forward strand.
TAAAATTGGGTCATACCGTAAATGAAAAGGATCCTTATCATGTTAATGCATTGAAATTTAAAGAGCTGGTAGAACAAAAATCAAACGGTCAAGTGAAGGTTGAGATTTTCCCCAACGGAGTTATCGGTGATGAGCGTACTTTAATTGAAGGTATGCAGGTTGGAACTGTTGATATGGGTGTTATTACCAATGGTCCAATTGCTAACTTTTTACCTGAAATAGCAGCTTTTGAAATGCCTTTCCTTTTTGCTTCTGAGGAAGAGGCATACAAGGTATTAGACGGCGAAGTAGGACAGAAAGTATTAAATAATCTGGAAAAAGTCAACATTAAAGGTTTAGCCTTTACAGAGCGGGGATTTAGAAATCTTACCAACTCTAAACGCCCTGTGAAAACACCCGCTGATGCAAAAGGCTTAAAAATTAGGGTTATGGAAAATCCTCTATATATCGACACCTTTAAGGAATTAGGCGTTAATGCTGTACCAATGGCTTGGCAGGAAGCTCTAACCGCTTTTCAGTCAGGTGCTGTTGAAGGACAGGAAAATCCCGTGAATGTTGCTTATGCTTTTAAATTATACGAAAGCCATAAATATTTTACATTTACCAGACATACTTACGCACCTGCAAGTATTTTAATGAGTAAAAAGCTATTTGATTCCTTTGATAAAGCAACACAGGATATTCTATTAAGTGCAGCAAAGGAAAGTGCCCAATACACCAGAAAGTGGATTGCAGATGATATGGAAAAACAATTGCAAGTTTTAAAAGATAACGGTATGCAAATTGAAGAGAATCCGGATATTGCAGCCTTCCAGGCAGCAGTTAAACCTGTTTATGACAAGTATGCAGGTAAATTCGGAACTTTGATTGATGAGATTAATCAAGCTAAGGCAAAATAGTCAGGCAAATTGGCACCCTGCAAAACAGGGTGCCAATAAAATAACTAAAGACTGTTTAAGATTTCACCGGGGGTAAACTTATGAATCAAATAGTTAACGGTTTTAATTTCTTAAGTGAAAAAATTGATTGGCTTGTTACCAAGCTGATATTTATTATTATAACGGGAATGGTCATTGTCACTACCTCTCAGGTAGTTTTCAGGGTTTTCTTTACTGCCTTATCCTGGAGTGAAGAATTATCCCGTTATCTTTTGGTATGGGGTACCTTTTTTGGTGCCACTATTGCCTATAAAAGGGGCAACCATATAGCACTAACTTTTGTAGTTGATGCATTTGGTCCTAAAATTAAAAAAATATTTTCTATTTTAATATATGTCCTTTCTATTGTTTTTTTTGGAGTTGTCATCTATTACGCGGGTCAGATGATAAAAATGCAGGTTTTTCAGATTTCCCCTGCCTTGTCCCTTCCGATGCAGTATGTTTATCTAAGTATTCCTGTCAGCTTGGCTATTATGACTATTCACGCTCTAGCAGGTATTGGAACAGAAATACTGGGTTTGACTAAAGGGGGAGAAAAGGCATGATTGCTTTACTATTTGGAACCTTTATAATTCTGCTTCTCTTGGGAGTACCGGTTGCAATTAGTATCGGATTAACTTCCTTAGTTGTTCTTATGGATCAAGGGACTTCTTTGATTGTTTTACCACAGCGGATGTTTGCAGGAACTGATTCTTTTCCTTTAGTTGCAGTACCTTTTTTTATTTTGGCTGGTGATTTGTTGGCCCACGGCAAGGTTTCTGAAAAACTGGTTCAGTTTGCCGATTCCATACTGGGTTTTCTAAAAGGAGGCTTATGGGTGGTAGCAGTTATGGCTTCTATGTTTTTTGCTGCGATTTCCGGCTCCGGTGCAGCTACTACTGCTGCTGTAGGAACTCCTTTAATTCCTGAATTACGCAAAAAAAATTACAGTGACCAGTTTTCTGCTGCTTTAATAGCGGCCGGAGGGTGTACCGGTGTAGTAATACCTCCGTCTGTACCCATGATTATTTATGCTGTTATTGCGGACCAATCAGTAGCAAGGTTATTTTTAAATGGATTTTTACCGGGGGCTTTGATGGGTCTCAGTTTGATTGCGGCTTCCCTTTATGTTGCTTATAAAAATAACTACCCTAGGGGTGCTTCTTTCTCCGTGGCTAATATTTGGAGGACTTTTAAGGGAGCCATCTGGGGCTTAATGACCCCAATAATTATCTTGGGGGGGATCTTTTCTGGTTTTTTCACTCCTTCGGAAGCGGCGGTAATTGCTGTAGACTGGGCGCTGTTTGTAGCTATATTTATTTATAGGGATATGGGTTGGCGGGATATCTTTAAAATTATTACCCGCTCTGCCATTACCATGTCAGTAATAATGCTAATAATTGCCACCTCTAATACTTTAAGTTGGATATTAGCCAATTGGCAGATCCCTAATATGATTGCCAATACTATCCTGTCCTTATCTGAAAATAAGCTGGTGCTTCTATTATTGATAAATATTATAATTTTATTGGCGGGTATATTTATGGAGACTGCCTCTGCCTTAATTATCCTTACACCAGTATTTTTACCATTGGTAAACCATCTGGGTATTGACTTAGTTCATTTTGGCTTAATTATGGTTATAGGCTTAGCAATTGGTATGATTACTCCACCGGTGGCTATAAACTTATATGTAGCCAGTTCAATTTCCGGAATTCCAATTGAAAAAATCAGCAGGTCTGTTGTACCACTAATGATTATTCTGGTATTTGTTTTGCTTGTAGTAACTTATGTACCTTTGTTCTTTGATGTTATTATCTAGTCGATAGCAAAAGGAGGCAACATTAATGAGAAGTCATGAAGTAACAAAAGGAATAGCTAGAGCACCCCATAGATCGCTTTTCTATGCAATGGGTTATTTGCCCGAGGATTTACAAAAACCATTAGTTGCAGTTGTTAATGCCCATAATGAAGTGATTCCCGGTCATTTTCACCTGGACGAAATTGCTCAGGCAGTAAAATTTGGAGTAGCCCAAGCGGGAGGAACCCCAATTGAATTTCCGGCTATTGGTATCTGTGATGGAATAGCGATGAATCATAGCGGAATGAAATACCCTTTAGCCAGTCGTGAACTTATCGCTGACTCCATTGAAGCAATGGTCATGGGTCATAAATTTGATGCTATGGTGTTGATAGGAAACTGTGATAAGATTGTCCCTGGCATGCTGATGGCGGCGGCACGCTTAAATATACCTTCCATTTATGTCAGCGGTGGACCTATGATGACCGGCCGTTATAAAGGAGAGGACACAGACTTAATTAAGGGTACTTTTGAGGCTGTGGGTGCATGTGCCAGCGGCAAGATAACTGAAGATACCCTAGAAGAAATGACCCAATCTGCATGTCCAACCTGTGGCAGCTGTGCGGGGATGTTTACAGCAAATACTATGAATTGCTTAGCAGAAGTTTTAGGTTTAGCTTTACCTGGAAATGGTACAATTCCTGCGCCTTATGGGGCTAGAAGAGCCCTAGGCAAAAAAGCTGGGATTAAGATAATGGAATTGATTGCAAAAGATATAAAGCCTAGGGACATTATGACTGAAGATGCTTTCCGCAATGCTATTATAGTAGATATGGCAATAGGCGGTTCCACTAATACGGTTCTCCATTTAATGGCTATTGCAAACCAGGCACAGGTGAAATTAGATTTAGAAGAATTTGATAGGCTAAGCGCAGTTACTCCCCACCTATGTAAATTAAGTCCTGCCAGTGAACACCGCATTGGTGACCTTTATGAAGCTGGTGGTATCCAAGCAGTTATTAAAAGGCTATATACAGCCGGTCTTCTTAATGGAGATGCATTAAATGTTTCCGGTTTGACTATTGCCCAAATTGCGCAGCAGGCTCAAATATTAAATGAAGATGTTATAAGATCTGTGGAAAACGCTTATTCAGCAACAGGGGGTATTGCCATCCTTAAAGGCAATTTAGCTCCTGAGGGTGCAGTAATTAAACAGGCTGCCGTGGCCAAAGAAATGTACACTCATGAAGGTCCGGCCAGGGTATTCAATTCTGAAGAGGAAGCCTTTGAGGCTATTATGGGCGGTAAAATTAAAAAGGGTGATGTGGTAGTTGTTAGGTATGAAGGTCCTAAAGGCGGTCCCGGCATGAGGGAAATGCTTAGCCCCACAGCTGCTATTACAGGTATGGGGTTAAGTAAAGAATGTGCCCTTATTACCGATGGCAGATTCTCCGGCGGGTCAAATGGTGCTTCTATCGGTCACATATCCCCCGAGGCAGCAGAAGGCGGTCCTATTGGTCTTCTGGAAGAAGGAGACATCATTCAACTGGATATTGTAAAGAGGCAGTTGAATGTGAAACTTAGTGATGAGGAACTGGAGGCCCGCAGGGCTAAATGGGTGAAACCCCAAATCCAAGCCATGGCTAACTCATACTTGAAGCGCTATGCCGCCTTAGTGACATCGGCCAGTACTGGGGCCATAATGCGCGACGATGTGTAAATAGAGACTGACATGCAGAATGACATATAAGCTTACCTTTACCTAAGAAAAAACTTGATTCTTCAAGTTTTTTCTTGTTTAAGAAGGTTTTTAGTGGAAAAGGTAGTATTATTTGTCATATATTCTTTATTTATGAGGAGTTGGAAGATGATTGAAGGAATTAAGGGAAATAAGCAGGCATTAGTAATAATCTTAATAATTTCCATAGCGGTATCTTTCTGGTTAGGGGTTAAATATGCCCAATGGAGGTTAATAGAAAAGCCTCTGGAAATCGTTGAAGAAACTCCTATTGTCCAAGAACAGGAGAAAACTCCGGAACCGCAGAAAATTTTAGTCCACGTTGCCGGAGAAGTAGAAAGTCCAGGCATATACGAACTTTTGGAAGGAGCAAGGGTGGAAGATGCCCTGCAGAGAGCAGTACCTACCCAGGAGGCTGATGTCGACTCTTATCTCAATAGGGCGCAAGTTCTGCATGACCAGGATAAGATTATTGTACAAAAGAAAGGTGAACCAAACCAAATTACCCAGGTTTCCCCCGTAGGCACCATAGGTGCTGCAGTAAGTACTGTTCCTTTTAACGGTAAAATAAATATAAACACAGCTACTATCAAGGAATTAGAAACGCTGACAGGTATCGGGACTGTTAAAGCCCAGGCAATCATTGATTATCGGACAACACATGGTAGGTTTAGTTCAATTGAGGATCTGCAAAAAGTCAAAGGCATTGGCGAAGCAACCTTCACCAAAATAATAGATAGAATAACTATTTAGACCGTGTTTTCTAATGATAGCTTAATGCTGTGGCTGTGTATTGGCGTTGTCAATTTCAGTAAATATATCCTCTCCTTGCTTGGCTTTAGGTGGCGGAGAATAGGAGGGAACTGTAGGCATTTTCATATTTATTAGATTAATCAGATTTTGAATATCTTCTTTAGTTGCAGGCCGGGCACTTTCTTTTAACTTAATACCAAGCCTTCCATTCGGCTCTAAAGTAGCATATTCAACGTCGGTAATTTTAGCAACTTGGTTTTGGCGCAGCTGGATTTCTAACTGATCTACGGTCATTCTCATTTTTCTAAGGTTATCAGTATTAATAACACCATTTTGAATAACTATTTTAGATTTACCTGTTACAATTTTCTCCAAGAAATTACTTTTTAGCTGGATATATTCCAAAACCATTAAACTTAAAACTAATATGGTGGCCACAAAAAAAGTTGTCCAAATATTTCTGCCGCTAACAGGTTGGATTAATAATGAACCAATTGCTATCATTATTACAGTTTGTGCTACAGTCATTTGGGCAATTGATTTCCTGCCAGCTATCCTTAAAAGGGTGGTACCCACCAAAACGATTAATATAGCCTTCCAAGTCCAATTAAAATCCATAGATATCCCCCTGGTTAATCAAATAATATAAACTTTTCTCTTGTTGTTATAGTATCTACAGGCGACTTAATCCCAATACCTTACTACACTTAATGTTACTACCAAAACTAAAGCTAATAAGATAATCGCAGGTTGATAAGTAATATAAAATAAAACCGGAGTGTTACATGAAACAATCAACTTATGAATTTAATAACTTATCCCGTGCTTTAGCAATAGCAGTAGTTTTTTTTATATTTGGAATTGTAATTGGGTACTTTACAGAATTCACATATTATATGCCATTGGCTATTGCCAGTTTTTTATTGATTACCTTTCTTTTGGCGCCTAAGCCAGCTCAAAGGTCTTTATTGCTTTTTTCAATTCTTATGCTGGGTATTTTTTGGATTGATTTTCATGAAGCGGATACATATTTATTGGAAGAATGGAGTGGGGAAAAAGTCAAAATTGAGGGGGAAATTGCAGGGTTTTCCATAAGTAAAGATGTACAGGAAGTTACAGTTTCAAAAATAAACGGAAAAGCATTAAGTTCCCAAAGTAAAATTGCAGTTTTTTTAGGCAGGGATGATACTCAAAAATATTACTGGGGTAAAAAAGTTTCCTTTACAGGTGTATTGGAAAAAACCCTTTCTGCGGTAAATCCCGGGGGATTTTCTGAAAGGGATTTCTGGCGGCAAAAAGCAATAGGCTATAAGCTTAAGGTGCATGGCAGTGGAAAGATAGAAGAGCGGGGGCATTTAATTGGTTACTATATTACAAAACTCAGGGGAGAAATCCATAACCTAATAAATATTAATTTGCCTCAACAGGAGGCAGGAATAATTCTTGGGCTGCTTTTGGGTGACAAAGGGAGCATAGATCAGGAATTTTATGAATCTGCCCAAAAGATGGGAATTGCCCATATCTTTGCCGTATCAGGATTACATGTAGGGATGGTACTGACCTTTTACCTTGTCCTTACAAAATATCTAAAATTACCTGATACAATTATTTTTACAGGTGCAATTTGTTTGCTTATAGCATATAGTCTTGTAACAGGGTTGACCCCTTCAGTTTTGCGGGCATCTATTATGGCGCTCTTAGGTATGGCTGCTATAAAACTTCTAAGATTTAAGGATTTTTATACTGTACTAGCTTTTGCAGCTTTCATAATATTGCTTTATAACCCCCTTGCCGTATTTAACGTTGGTTTTCAACTCTCCTTTGCAGCGGCGTGGGGATTGGTTTATATTATTCCACTTGCCAAGAAAGTGGCTTTTTTTCTCCCTGATAAACATCGGATTTTACTGGCCGTTCCTCTGGCAGCCCAATTAGCAACCCTTCCTCTGACTGTTTATTATTTTAATACCCTTTCTTTTCTAGCTCCCTTTTATAATTTATTAGCAGTTCCCATTGTTTCCCTGCTTATACCAATTTTATTTGGGGCTTTGTTTCTATCAATAATTTCTGTATACTTGGCACAACCCCTTATTTTATTAGGAGGGGGATTAGTATATGTTTTAATAATTATTATTGATAATTTAAGGGAATCTGTGGGTGCCGGTTACTTTAATATTGCCACTCCCTCTTTGGTCATGATTTGCGGCTATTATATACTTTTAATCGGCATAAAAGAGTATGGCAGAATAAAGAAATTTTTCGGTAAATACGGATTCTTATTTTCCATAATATTGATAATATTTTTCTTATATCTGGCATTACCTAATACCGTCTCCTTTGAAGCGGCAATTTTAGATGTTGGACAGGGGGACGGGGCTGTCATCCAGACGCCTGCTAATCAATTTATAGTTATTGATGGGGGTCCTGGGACAAATGCAATTACTGGATATTTGCGCCATAAGGGTGTAAATAAAATTGCTTTAGCTGTTCTTTCCCATCCCGATAGTGACCACATCAATGGTTTGTTACCGGTAATAACCCAATTCAAGGTAAATACACTACTGGTTCCTCCTGAAATAGGTAACAGTGAGCTATTTAACGAATTAAAAAAAATAGCTGTTAAAAAAAAGGTTAAAATCATAGAAGGAAAACCGGACATGTTAATAAAGATACCGGGGAACGTGTTATTAAGGGTACTTTCGCCTGATTTGGACAAGAAGCTTAATTGGGATACAAATAATGCTTCTCTGGTTGTAAACTTGACTTACAATAATCAGGATTTTCTGTTTACAGGAGATATTGACGGAAACATTTTATATAAACTCTTACCTAGCATCAATGATATCGAAGTAATAAAAATACCACATCATGGAAGCAAGGGCTCTTTTTCTGAAAGCTTTTACGATAATCTCAGACCTGATTTTGCAGTTGTTTCTGCCGGGAGAGGCAATAGGTATGGTCACCCCCACCCGGAGGTTATCCAGGGGCTGCAGGAGGCGGGGATTAAAATTTTTCGTACCGACCAAAATGGCGCAGTAATTATTAAGGCTGTAGGAAATAGGCTGGAGTTTAAAACTATGCTTGTCAGTAATTAGAGTTTACAATTTATTTGCCCTTTTACAAAATCTGTTTGCCCGATAAATTTCTACTTTATGTTATAATTACTTGGTCAGACAAAGAAGTTTACGGGGTGATTTTATTGCAGAGGATCTTACTTATTTTACTAACTTTCGTATTTCTTTTTGTACTTAGTGCGGGAATTTCTGCTGCACCAAACATTGAAGGACAGGCCTATGTTCTGATAGATGGCAAATCGGGTCAGATATTATTGGGAAAAGGGGAAAATATAAAACTTCATCCTGCAAGCACAACTAAAATTTTAACAACAATAATTGCCTTGGAAAATGCGAAAATGGATGAAATAGTAACCATAAGCAAGAATGTGTCCCAGGTAGAGGGAACTAAGGTTTACCTGCGGGAAGGGGAAAAAATAACTTTAGAGAAACTGCTTCACGCAGCCATGGTTCATTCGGCAAATGATGCCGCTCTGGCCATTGCTGAGCATATCTCCGGTACCCAGGAGGAATTCGCCTTAGAAATGAATAAAAAGGCTAAGGCGATTGGAGCCAAGAATTCCAATTTTGTCAACCCTCATGGCTTAACGAATCAGGAGCATCTAACAACCGCTTATGATCTAGCCTTGATAGGGCGTTATGCTATGGAGAACCCTGCTTTTAGAGTACTTGCTCAGGAAAAGGTTTATGATTGGCAGGGAGAGGAATGGCAAACCAGGCTTATAAATAAAAATAAATTTTTATGGCGTATGGATGAGGCAACAGGTATCAAGCCAGGCTTTACCTCAGAAGCAAAGTATACCTTAGTAGCTTCTGCAGAAAAAAATAATCAACAACTGATAGCAGTTATACTTGGAAGCAGTGACGGCAGAATCTGGGATGATGCAAAAAGTCTTCTGAGTTATGGCTTTGATAATTTTCAATATTTGAGTTTAAGCCAGCATGATGAAATTGTAGCTACCCTTAAATTTGCTGAAAAGGAAGTAAACTTGGTACCAACTCGTTCAGCCTCGATTGCTGTAGCAAATAATGAAGAGGCAAGTATTGAAAGAAAGGTTGTTTTGTCAGAGGCTGTGCTGCCAATTTCACCAGGTGATATCGTGGGTGAACTGGTGATCAGTGTCAATGGCAGTGAACAAGAAAGGATTCCTTTAAAAACCTTGGAAGGGGTGGAGGAGCCTCTAGATTCAAAAAAACTGATAACTAATATATTGGCAGGTTTATTTCTATTGCAAATTTTTATCAGGTTAAGCAGGCGTTACCTGAAAAGAAAAAGGCGTTCTAGTATCTTTTCATCTTCACGCAGGTCCATAGATTCATATCGGTTTTAGGAGTGGGCAGTACATGGAATATATGTCTTTGATTAATAGTATTAAGCGGGGAGTGATTGCCCCCGTCTATCTTTTTTTTGGAACCGAGAAACTTTTGATGGAACAATCCCTGACCAGGCTCAAGGGGCAGGTTTTGCCCGAAGGTCTTGAGGCATTTAATTATGATAAATTAGATGCAGAAAAACTGCCCTTAGGTCAGATTATAGATGTGGCCAATACTATGCCCGTAATGTCAGAAAAACGGGTAGTTATTGTTGAAAACGCCTATTTTTTCTCAGCCCAAAAAGGAAATGAGACAAAGATAGATGATTCTTTGCTGCTTGCATACCTTGCCAACCCTAACACTAACACCTGCCTTGTTTTTAAGATTCTTGGCAAAGCGGATAAAAGGAAAAAAATATTTAAAGCTATGGAGGAAAAGGGACAGACGATAGAATTTATCAGTCCTACAGGAGAACAGCTAGAGCGCTGGATACAAGCCTATCTAAATCAGTTTAATAAAAAACTGGCACCTGATGCTTTTAATTATCTGGCAATATTGGCTAAGGAAGGCTTGGATATACTGCAGAAGGAATTAGACAAACTGGTGACATTTGGCTGGAATGAAGCTATCATAACCTTGCCGATGGTGCAGGAAATAACTACGAAAAACTCTGAAATTAATGTCTTTAATTTAGTGGACCAAATAGCGGAAAGAAACGGCAAAAAAGCTTTGGAACTTATGCAGACAACCCTTGCCATGGGAGAGGCACCCCTTAAGCTTATCCACTTACTGGTCAGGCAGTTTCGTATGATTATAATTGCCAAGGATTTAGTCAGCCAGGGTTTTTCGGAAAAACAAATAAGGGAAAAACTCCAAGTTCAGCCCTTTATACTAGGTAAGGTTCTGGGGCAGGGCAGGAAATTTACTATGGAACAACTAGTGGAGGCATTAGGTACCCTGCTGGAGGTGGAGGTTCAACTAAAATCCGGCGGTGGTCAGCCTGCTGAACTAATGGAAAATCTGGTCTTAAACATAGTAGGAGTAAAGACACTATAACAGCCGCCTTTGGGGCGGCTGTTTGTTTAGCATTGACCTAATTCTTCTGCTGTTTCAGGTATCCAATTTGATAAATAGGTAAATCAACAATCTTTAATAATTCCGGCAAGTTTCTTTTGTCTAAGGTTGCCAGTAAACAGGTGGCGGGACCTGCTGATTTTTTCAAGTCTACTTGCTGGTTAGGAAGTAAATCCAGGCTAAGACCTGCTCCCTTAGCCAATTGTTCAGCCTCATATCCTATACCCTTTGAGCCTACGGGTAATAGCTCCCTAATCCAGGGTAATTTCAGAAGTGTGAGCATTAGCTTGGCATCCGTTGTTTTCCCTTCTAAAACTTCTTCACCAACTTTAGGACTTCCCAGAGATACTACTAAATCATTGACTAGTGATTTGCCTAATCTTAGCTGGTTTTTATGGACTTTGCCTATTACTGTAATGCCTAATGCTGATTGGACTGTTTCTATGTTTTCTTCAGTACTGCCACTTATTATCATATCGCTTTCTAATCCTGCCTGTTCCACTGCTTGCCTAATTCCCTTTAGGATCTCAGCTCCCGTAGGATTCATTTCGACACTTAAGGTGTTTATTACCGTTAAGGGTTTTGCCCCTGCAGCCAGCACCTCCAGCAGTGGAACCTTTGTAGTAAAGACTCCTAATATTTCCCCCGGCACTTTTATTTTGTCATGACTTTTTGGTCCAATTCCCCCCAATGAATCACAGGCAATAACCAAATATTCTTCAAGGTTTATTTCTATCAAAGTTAAATCACGGAAATTAATAGTTTTGACCAATTTTGCCCCCTGCCTTCTGCAGCATATCAGATTTACCCAGTAATGCCGCTAAAACAATATTAGCACTTGATCCAACTAATAGGGGCAGCAGTAAGACCGAAAAAATGCCTTTACCCATGACTGGAATTAATAAAGCAGGTGCTATAACCCCATTTAAAAGGATTGCAATAATAACAGCCAAAACTTTTTGTTTCTTCTTAAAAAGGTAGCCAAAAATAAATACATACAGTGCCATTTGTAGTGCAATATACAAATGTAAGGGCAATCCGAGAGGAAAAGAGACAGTCCAAGAGCTAAACAAATGTCCAAAGGCACCTACCATTGCCCCTAGTGAACCAGGTAAAATCACTGCTGCCAAATAACCCGGAAGCGAATCAAAGGCAATAGTCCCTGTAGGGCTGGGAATTTTAATAAGACCTCCAACAGCGCTTAGGGCAATTAGTAATGATACTAAAACAAGTTTCCTGGTGTTCATTAAATTACCTCCTTATAATATTAATAATAATTAAAAAAAGCCTGCGGTTAATAAACCGCAAGCTTTTCCATCACTTACATATATAAAACTACAAGGCAGGTCTCCTGGCTTGGTTTCTTTGCTTAAACATGCCTTCCCGGTAGTTACCAGTGGTTTGATATGTTAAGCTCCACCATACAGTGGCGGGACCGCACCGGACTTTCACCGGTTTCCCTATTCTCCCTTTGTAAGGGCACCTGATAGTAAATTATGTTATTTTTAATCATATTATAGTAATTTAAATATTATGAGTCAACTAGAAATAATTAAAAAAGCCGCCCGAAGCGACTTTATTAACCGGCTATTTGGTTGAAAAGCTTAGCTAGGCGGGATTTTTTGTTTGCTGCGTTATTTTTATGCAAAATGCCTTTTGAAGCAGCTTTATCAATAGTTTGGATAGCTTTTTGAAGACGAACTTTTGCTTCATCGCTATTTTTCAATTGTACAGCTTCTTCAAAACGCTTAATAACAGTTTTAACTGAAGACTTTACAGTCTTATTTCTTAAAGCTCTTACTTTAGCCTTTTTTGCCCTTTTTTCAGCGGATTTGATGTTAGCCAAGGATGTCACCTCCTTTAAAGGATAAAACTATCTATATAAAATCCGTATTTTCAACAAAATACATTTTATCATGCACTTGTGTAAAATGCAACTATCGTTGAAAAGAATTGCCAGTAAGATTGGTATTAAATTATTGATTTGGGGCAAAATGAAGTTACATAAACTTTTATGGAGGTAATTAATTTGATTAGTACTATTATAAGATTTATTGTTTCTGCAGTAGTTTTATTATTGGTAAGCTGGCTTTTACCGGGAATTAGCGTTAACGGTTTTGCCGGAGCCCTTTTTGCCGCTGTGATTATCGCAATATTGGGATGGGCTGCCGAGAGTCTGCTAGGCAGCAAAAGATCACCTAAAAGCAGGGGATTAATTGGTTTTTTGTCTGCTGCAGTAGTTATTTACGTAGCCCAGTTTATTATACCCAATCAACTGTCGGTTTCCGTTATAGGTGCACTACTGGCTGCAGTAGTAATTGGGTTAATTGATGCCATCGTACCAACTGAGTTAAGGTAGTATTAATGCATAACCCCTTCAGAACTGTCATATATATCAACTATGACAGAAGTGGCTGGAGGGGTTATTTTTGTTAGGAAAAAAAAGATTATTTTTATTTAGCCGATTTGGTTATAAAAAGTCCAAGCTCTATTGGGTTGTTGGAGTATTCAGCATTACGATGCTTTTACTTTTTTTATTAGTAGCAGTTATTAAATATACAGGTGAAGATGCTGTACCAGTCAGCAGCACTGATAATCATCAACTATACACAAATAGTTTTCTCAAGGAAGTAGCAAAGATTATGGTACTACTGGATATTTCAGAGGCAAGGATGAAACAAATTATTAGTGAGGGATGTCCCGTTGTTGCTTCCCAAGGCGAAGAGATAAACAGCCGAATGAATTTATTGGGTGTGGTAGCATCTGGGTTAGGATATATTACGGATTTAGACACAAATGATCCAACTGCTATTTTAAAATCACAGATGGCTGCCTTGGCAGCTGTTAATTTCCAGGCGGCACAGCCTGTTTATGATTCTCAAACAAATATTGATGAAGAGGAGGATTTTTATTTGGAGACTCCTCCCGGCTTAGAAGAATGGCATTTTGAACTAGACCCGACAAAACCTGTAGAGTTAACAAAAGACCCCTTGGTGCTTCTTTATACCACCCATAATGCTGAAACCTACAAACCAACTGATGGAAAAAGCAAGCTAGAGGGAAAAAATGCTGGTGTTGCTAAGGCAGCTAAAGCCTTGCAGGATACTTTGGAAAGCAAACATGGTCTTAAAACAATACGTTCGGAAGTAATCCATGATTACCCGGATTGGACCAGGTCCTATATTAATTCACTTAAAACAGCACAGAGTCTTCTTAAAGCTAATAAGACAATTCTTGCCGTTTTCGATGTTCACAGGGATGCAGGCTTTAAAGATAAGGCTACAACTACTATCGAAATAAATGGCAAAAAAAGTGCCTCTATTATGATAGTAGTAGGGACCGAGCATGAGCGGTGGAGGCAGAATCTAGCATTTGCACAGAAATTAGAAAAGAAAGCCAATGAAACATATCCGAAACTTATTAGGGATATTAGGATTGCAAACAATCGCAGGTATAACCAGCAGTTGCACCCAAATGCCCTTATTATTGAAGTCGGCAGTGATTTAAATACTTTAGAAGAGGCCCAATATGGGGCCAGTTTATTCGCTGAAATTGCCGGTCAAGTCTTAAAAGAGATGGTAAATTGAATAACTTTTAGGTCCGTTGGAAAAAATAGTTATATATTTTGTTTAAAAGGTGTGGTGCAATTGGGTTGGAAATATTGGCTTGCAGTTTCCTTATCCATAGTTTTTTTTATATGTATAATAATTTTGGGAACTAATGTTTCTGCCGCAAGATTTGCCCATGTGGTTGGGCAGGAAATACCACCGCCTTTTTCAGTGCAACCATTAGATGGTGATATAATAGAACTGGATATTTTGGGACAAGAGAAATCCCTTTCTCTGGCACCATTAAGGAATGTCAAATCTTCTATACAAAACACTTTGGTTACTGTAAAATTTAACTTAGCACCCAGAGCGGAATTTATACAAACACAATGGCAGCAAGGGATTAATCAGTTTAGCAGCGATATAGAAGAAATAATGAATTATTTTCATTAGTTAAAAGGTGATACGATGGGAGAAAGAAAAACAGGCGGGATTTTTAAAGCTGCAGGCTTGATAATGATTGCTATGACTTTATCACGGATATTTGGTTATATCCGTGATGTAGTTATATACACAAAATTTGGACAGGATTTTAGGACAGATGCTTATAATGCGGCTTTTTCCATTCCGGACTTTTTATATTATTTATTGGTAGGCGGAGCCTTAAGCTCTGCTTTTATCCCTGTCTTCTCAAGCTACATTGCTATCAATAAGGAAGAAGACGGTTGGGAAGCAGCAAGTACCGTTTTTAATGTGGTAATGATTTTAATGTTATTAGGAATTTCTTTAGGTCTTATATTTACTCCTGCCCTGATTAAGATTTTGGTTCCCGGATTCACCGACCAGGCCTTCCACTTAACAGTGCTTCTTACAAGAATTATGTTTGCCCAAAGCTTTTTTATGGCCTTAAACGGTATTTCACAGGGGATTCTCCATTCCTATAAGCATTTTTTTTCACCTGCCCTAGGTTCGGTACTTTATAATTTAGGAATTATAGTTGTTGGTATTTTATTGGTTGAAAGAATAGGTATTATGGGTTTTTCACTAGGTGTTGTTATCGGTGCCATGGTAAATTTCCTGGTGCAGATTCCTGCGCTAATGAAAATTGGAGTGCGCTACAAACCTGTAATAAACCTCAAGCATCCCGGTGTTATCAAAATATTTACTTTAATGCTTCCGGTATTTATAGGTCTTTCGGTGACACATTTCAACCTGTTTGTTAACCAGTTTTTGGCTTCTTCTCTGCCTTACGGAATGATATCTGCTTTAAGGGCAGCCCAAAGAATAATGCAGCTCCCTATAGGAGTTTTTGCGATTGCTGTAGCTTTGGCTGTGTTCCCCACATTAACAGGGTATGCCGCCAGAAAGGAAGAAAAAGAATTCAAGAAAACAATGTCTCTGGGAGTCAGGACGGTAATATTTATTACTTTGCCTTCAGCAGTGGGATTAATCGCCTTAAAGGTTCCAATCGTCCGTGCTATGTTTCAACAGGGTGAATTTACGGCAGCCAATACCCAGGCTACTGCCTATGCATTGCTTTTTTACTCCCTGGGTTTAATAGGTTACTCTGCCCAACAGGTTTTAAACAGGGCTTTTTATGCTTTACAAGACACTAAAACACCTGTAACAGTAGGAATAGTAACAATATTTATTAATATTGCCTTCAACTTTCTTTTAATTAAGCCTCTGGGGCATGGCGGCTTGGCACTTGCTTATTCCATTGCGGGGCTGGCAAATATGGTCTTGCTTTTATATCACTTAAGAATAAAAATTGGGCACATAGATGGACGGCACATGGTAAACTCTTTTGTAAAAACCTTGATAGCTTCTTTGATTATGGGTATTGCAGTATATTTTACAGCAAATTTAATAGAGCTTAATTTGGATATTACCAAGAAAAGCATTCAAATAACGCAAGTATTAATAGGTGTGGGTGTGGGAGCGTTAGTCTACAGTATCATTGTAAGCCTGCTGCGTATGGAAGAGTCAGCTATGGTAATGGGCATTTTGACCCGCCGACTGCGCAGAAAAGCCGGGAAGCCGGCGTAGGTTAAGGTTAAGACTAAGATTTATAGGAGCATTATTAGAGTGGCATCGGATGAATGTGAAAATTTTGGGATGCGTCTTCTTCAATTAACATTCATGTGATGCATCCCGAGGTTTACGCCCAAAGCAGAATGCCATTACTATTCTCACACTTATTATGCTGGCAATTAAGCATTAAATTTGCTATAATATCATTTAATGTTTTATATTTGATAAAGAAATATGACTACGGATAAAGACGAAAAGACTAATGACGAATATACGAATAGACGGGAACGAAAAATCTTTCAGGAGTTTCGTTCTTTTAAGGAGGAGCATGGGTGAGGCAGGAGAGAATAAGAAATTTTTGTATCATTGCCCATATAGATCATGGTAAATCTACTCTGGCGGACAGAATATTGGAATATACCGGTGCCCTTACCAAAAGGGAAATGGTGGAACAAGTCCTGGATACTATGGACTTAGAGAGGGAACGGGGTATTACAATCAAGCTCCAGGCCGTAAGATTACCCTATCAGGCAAATGATGGCAAGGAATATATTATTAATTTAATAGATACTCCTGGCCATGTTGATTTTACCTATGAGGTATCCCGCAGTTTGGCTGCCTGTGAGGGGGCAATTCTGGTAGTGGATGCTGCCCAGGGGATAGAAGCCCAAACATTGGCTAACGTATATCTGGCTTTGGAGCATGATTTAGAAATAATCCCTGTAATAAATAAAATAGATTTGCCCAGTGCAGAGCCTGATAGAGTTAAGCAGGAAATAGAAGATGTCATTGGTTTAGATGCCAGTGAGGCAATTTTGTGCTCTGCTAAGGAAGGAATTGGGATACCGGAAATTTTGGAAGCTATAGTTACAAAAGTTCCGCCGCCCGAAGGGGAAATTGATAAACCACTGCAGGCCTTAATTTTTGATTCCCACTATGATCCCTACCGTGGTGCAATTTCTTACATCAGGGTAGTACAAGGTGTTTTGAAAAAAGGCATGAAAATAAAAATGATGTCTACGGGTAAAGTTTTTGAGGTAACTGAGGTGGGTGTATTTGCACCATCAATGACGTTAGTTGACCAACTTAGCCCTGGTGAGGTTGGTTTTGTAGCGGCAAGTATCAAAAACGTCAAAGATACTCAAGTGGGAGACACCATTACCAGTTCTGAAAGACCAGCGGAAAAACCCTTGCCCGGTTACCGCAAGGCTACCCCCATGGTTTTTTGCGGGCTTTATCCCGTGGAGACTAATGAATATACCGACCTAAGGGATGCCTTGGATAAGCTGAAACTTAACGATGCCTCTTTACTATATGAACCCGAGACATCAACAGCTCTAGGCTTTGGTTTTCGCTGCGGCTTTCTGGGTCTTTTGCACATGGAAATAATCCAGGAAAGGCTGGAAAGGGAGTACGGATTGAACCTTATTACTACTGCACCTAGTGTTATCTATAAAGTAACGAAAACTAACGGTGAGGTAATAATGGTAGATAATCCTGCCAACCTGCCTGCTGTTCAGACAATCGAATCATTGGAAGAACCCTATGTGGAGGCTATCATGATGGTGCCTACCGATTTTGTCGGTCCGGTTATGGAACTTTCCCAGGAAAGAAGGGGTACCTTCATAAATATGGAGTACCTTTCCGAAACCAGGGTTATGATTAAATACGACCTACCCCTGAGTGAGATAGTATTTGACTTCTTTGACCAATTGAAAACTCGTACTAAAGGCTACGCTTCATTAGATTATGAAATGAAGGGTTATAAGGAATCTCACCTTGTTAAACTGGATATACTTGTTAATAATGAACCTGTTGATGCCTTATCTTGTATAGTCCATAAAGACAAATCATATATTAGGGGACGGGCCCTTGTTACCAAGCTTAGGTCACTGATTCCGCGCCAAATGTTTGAGGTGCCTATCCAGGCGGCAATTGGCAGCAAGGTAATTGCACGGGAATCGGTAAAAGCCCTGCGCAAAAGCGTATTGGACAAGTGTTACGGCGGTGATATCAGTCGTAAGCGCAAGCTTTTGGAAAAACAAAAAGAGGGTAAGAAGCGCATGAAGCAGGTGGGGAATGTGGAGATACCGCAGGAGGCCTTTATGGCGGTGCTTAGCTTAGAAGAATAAATATATGGTTAAGGCTGGTGAAAAGCGGCACCTAGCGTCGTTCCTGAAAGGGGTCAAAATCCTCAACGTATTCGTATACGCCTCCGGTTTTGTCCCCTTTCAGCGCCTAGCTATCCACCACTTTTGACCAGCCTTCTACATCGCATTAAATTTTACCTTATCACATTATCGAACTATCACACTTACATAGTAATCCACAATAAATTACATGCAAAGCTTGTGTCAGACGCAATAAATTAACCAGTAAGTATGTCAGACGCTAAAGCTGGCTCTAAAGCAAGTCAGACGCAAAATCTTCACCCTTAAGTATTTCACTGATCACTGATCACTGGTCACTAATCACCAGTCACTAGCCACTAACAACTAGCCACTTTCTGTATGTTAAGGAGTAAGAAAAATGATTGAAGCCTTATATGTGCATATTCCTTTCTGTGAGGCTAAATGTAATTACTGTGACTTTACCAGCTTTTCTGGTTGTTCCGAGGAAACTAAAGAGCAATATGTGGAGGCTTTAAAAAGGGAAGCCTTAAGGCAGAAGGGGTTATTCCCCATGCATTTAAAATCAATATTTTTTGGCGGAGGAACGCCCACTTGTCTTTCAAGTGGGCTTCTTGTGCATCTCCTCAATTTTCTCTGTACTCATTTTCCAATTGCAGATAATATTGAGATTAGTACGGAGGCTAATCCGGGTACTATAGATAGAGAAAAACTTACCCTTCTGAAAAATGGAGGGGTTAACAGAATATCCCTCGGAATACAATCCTTCAATCCCTACCAACTACAACGACTGGGCAGGATTCATACTGAACAGCAGGCCTTCGAAGCATATAACTTGGTACGGGAAGCGGGATTTGCCAATGTCAATATAGATTTGATGTATGGATTACCCGAGCAAGGAATTGAGGATTGGCAGAATACTTTACAAAAGGTTATCACACTTAATCCGGAACATATTTCCCTCTACCAGCTTAAAATAGAATGCGGGACTCCCTTAGGTGATGAATATAAATCAGGTGTGTTAGGGGAGTTTGATGATGAACAGGCCTTAAAGATGTATAGGGCTGCCATTGATACCCTAGGGCAAAAAGGCTACATTCATTATGAGATATCTAACTTTGCCCGCCGGGGCTTTAAATCCAGACATAATCAAATGTATTGGCTAACCAGACCCTACCTGGGTCTGGGAGCAGGAGCCCACTCTTATTTACCGCCATACCGTAAAGAAAACATTGGGGATTTGCAAAAGTATACTGATTCTCTGCTGAAGGGGGAAGCAGCACCGTCCTTTAATGAAAAAATATCCACTAATATGGCCATGGCAGAGACTATGTTTATGGGACTGCGTCTTTTGGATGGAGTAAATATTGAGGAGTTTAGTAAAAGGTATAACACCAACTCTTTTCAGGTGTTTTCAGACCCAATAAAAAAATGTATCAGTAATGGACTCTTGGAAGTAAAAGGTAACAGGATAAGGTTGACAGAGAAAGGACTTTATTTAGGCAACCTGGTATTTGAAGAATTTTTACTCTAACATGTTCATTGACAAATGAACATGTAAAGTGATATTTTTTAATTAGACATTAGCACTCAACCGAGGAGAGTGCTAACAAATAGTGGGGGTGACTACTGTGGAACTGGATGCTCGTAAACGTAAGGTGCTAGAGGCTATAATTATTGATTATATTGCTACTGCGGAGCCGGTCGGTTCCCGAACAATTGCCCGTAAATATGACCTTGGAGTTAGTCCTGCTACTATTCGTAATGAAATGGCTGATTTGGAGGAAATGGGTCTCATTGAGCAGCCCCATACCTCAGCAGGGAGGATTCCTTCTGATGCAGGCTATCGTTTTTATGTAGACTGCATTATGGAAAGAATGGTTCTGGCCAGTGAGGCAAGAACCCTCATCGAATCAACATTTCAAAAAAAAATAAAGCAAATAGAAGACTTAATCCAACTTTCACTAAAGACCTTGTCCCAAATGACCAATTATACTTCCTTGGTATTAGCACCCCAGTTGGGGAAGAGTACTTTGCAGTTAATCCAGCTAATGCTTGTTGAACCAGGAAAAGCCCTTATTGTTATTGTTACAGACGGCGGTAGGGTTGAAAATAAAATTGTGGATATACCCGATACCATTACCAAGACTGATTTAGAGATTGTGTCAAGTGTTCTTAACAATAAGTTTAAGGGTTTGGCTACCAAGGAATGGGATAAGACAATTTTAAAAGAGGTTTATGCCTATTTGTTGAAGCAGCAAAAAGTGGTAACTCTAGCCCTGGATTTTCTGGATTCACTTCTTGGTGAGGATATAGAGGAAAAGGTATACTTTGCAGGTGCTTTAAATATTTTAAACCAGCCTGAATTTAAAGATGTAACCAAAGTCAAAAGCCTTTTTGAACTTCTCGAGGATGAAAATATTGTTTCCAGTATGCTTAAAGATGATAAAGAAGAAGGTGTACAGGTCAAGATAGGATCAGAGAACAAACTGGATATTGTAAAGGACTGCAGTATAATTACAGCTACTTATAGGCTTGATGGAAAGGTCCTGGGTACCGTGGGGCTTTTGGGACCTACCCGTATGAACTATTCCCAGGCCGTTTCCGTAATGGATTTTTTAACCCAAACCTTATCCTCGTCATTAAAAAAGATTTGATTGGGGAAAAATTACAATAGTAGTCAACACCCACATGAAGCAAGCTTCACCAGTAGAAATAAAAATTAGCCACGGGTGATTTCATCATACACGGATGGCACAGATTTATAATTATTTTTACTAGTCACTAATCACCAGTCACTAGTAACTATTTTAGGATGGAGGTTTTCCTTGATTTGAATGTAAAGAATGTAACCAAGAATTCCGAGATTGAGACTAAATATAGTGCTCTGGAGACCAATGTGGGTGCAATCCGGGCAATTGCCGGCGCCGTACAGGGCACCATAGGCCCCAAAGGATTGGATACCATGCTGGTTGATCAGTATGGCGATGTTGTCATTACCAATGACGGGGTTACAATACTAAATTTAATGGAAGTAAACCATCCTGCAGCTAGAATGCTAATTAATATAGCCAAGGCCCAACAAGAGGAAATAGGTGATGGGACTACTACAGCTACTTTAATGGTCGGGGAAATGGTAAGTGAAGGTTTTAACCAGATAATCCAAGGGGTTCCCGTAGCCAGGGTAATAGAGGGTCTCCGTAAAGGAGTTAAGGCGGCTCTTGCCGGTATTCAGAGCAAAAGTCTGCAAATTTCTGGTTTAGAAGACCCCATCCTCTATAAAATAGCTTTAATTGCCGGAAGGGAGCATGAAGACATTGCTCAGTTGGTAGTGGAGGCAGCACAGATTATCGGCAGAGAGAAACTGACCGACCCTTCCTACAAACTTTCCGAAACAATAAGGGCTATAGAAGGAGCCGATAACGAAGTATTTCTAGGTGTGCTGATAAATAAAGAGAGAATGAATAAACAAATGCCCAAAGACTTCTCAAATGAAGTAAAGGTTCTCATAATTGACGATGCCTTAGAACCTGAGGATATGGATGATGAGGCCCTGACAACAGAAGCTGGTTTTACCAGATACCTTCAGTTGAGGGAAGAATTTAAAAATAACCTGGGCAAAATTATTAAACTGGGTATAAATATAGTCCTAGTGGATAGAGGGGTAGATGACCTAGCAGAAGAATATCTTGCTGATGCAGGAATTATGGTAGTCCAAAGGGTTGCCAATAAAGAACTGCGTAATGCAGCCGAACATACGGGAGCACGGATGATTAAACGGACTGCTCTTAAAAAAAGCCAAGAGGAAATAGCGGAATATATTGGTCGCGCCCAAAGGGTTTATGAAAATGAAAAATTAGAGCATATAAGGATACTTGGCGGGACAGGAAAACCAGTTGCCACAGTACTGGTTGGTGCCTCAACCGAAGAGGTTGTTGGTGAGAGGGAAAGGATTGCCAAGGATGCAGCCTCTGCAGTACAGGCCAGCATTAAGGGTGGTGTTGTGCCTGGAGGTGGTTCAGTCGAACTTAGTGTGGCTAGAGAGGTTGAGCAACTTAAAAAAGATCTGAAAGGAATGGCCGCTTTTGGAATCAATAGTGTGACTGCTGCCTTAGAACGTCCATTTATGCAGATAGTAGCCAATGCAGGCTTCAATCCCCTTGAAAAGTTGGGAGATGTAACCCAGGCCCAAGTGGAGCAGCAAAACTATTCACTAGGAATTGACTGTGATACAGGGGAAGTTAAGGATATGCTGGATTTAGGGGTTGTTGACCCAACCTTAGTCAAAATTTATGCACTTAAGGCAGCAGGTGAAGTAGCGGAAGCAATTCTTAGGATTGATACAATTATCAGGAAAAAAGAAACCCAGGCTGCCCAGCAAAACAGCGGGGAGCTTAATTAGCAGATTTAGGTGGTGAAAAGATGACTAAGAAGATGGATAATAATGAAGAAACAGTGGAGTATAAAAACATTCCCGAGGAAAATTCAACGGATTCAGTAAAGCAGGAAGAAACCCCAGGGGAGCCGACTGAGCCCGAACAATTGCAAAAACAGATTGATGAGTTGAACCAAAGGTTGATGAGGGTTGCAGCTGATTTTGATAATTATAGGAAGAGGACCCGTCTGGAAAAAGAGGAATTTGCCAAGTACGCCAACAGCAGCTTGGTAAGTGAGCTGCTCCCTGTTTTAGACAATTTTCAACGGGCTCTGGATGTTAAGGAACCTTCTGAGGAAGTGAAAAAATTTCTTAGCGGCATAGAAATGATCTATAAACAGCTTTGGCAGGTATTAAACCAGTCTGGCCTAGAGGCAATTAATGCAGTGGGTGATATATTTAATCCTGAGAAACATGAAGCAGTTATGCAGGTTGAGGATGATTCCGTTGACGACAATACGGTAATTGAGGAATTACGAGGCGGATACATGTATAAAGACAAGATAATCAGACCAAGTATGGTGAAGGTGGCTATCAGCCATAAAAATTAATAAAAGGATTTCATATAGGAGGTAAAAGTAACATGGGTAAAGTTATTGGTATTGACTTAGGAACAACAAATTCTTGTGTTGCAGTTATGGAGGGCGGCGAGCCCGTAGTTATCCCAAATGCAGAAGGTAATAGGACTACTCCCTCGGTAGTTGGCTTCTCTAAGACTGGAGAACGTTTGGTAGGGCAGGTTGCCAAAAGGCAGGCAATTACCAATCCTGACAGGACAATTATTTCTATAAAAAGGCACATGGGAACCGACCATAAGGTAAAGATTGATGATAAATCCCATACACCCCAGGAAATCTCGGCAATGATTTTGCAAAAACTAAAGGCAGACGCTGAAAGTTATTTGGGAGAAAAGGTTACTCAGGCAGTAATTACTGTGCCTGCTTATTTTACAGACAGCCAGCGCCAAGCAACCAAGGATGCCGGCAAAATAGCAGGTTTGGAAGTTCTCCGGATAATTAATGAACCTACTGCAGCAGCCCTTGCATATGGTATTGACAAGGGAGAAGACCAGACAGTATTAGTTTATGACTTAGGTGGCGGAACCTTTGACGTTTCCATCCTGGAACTAGGTGAAGGGGTATTTGAAGTAAAGGCTACCAGCGGTAACAACCGCTTAGGCGGGGACGATTTTGACGAAAGAATTATTGACTGGATGATTCAAGAATTTAAAAAGCAGGTAGGCGTTGACCTAGCCAAAGATAAAATGGCTGTTCAGAGGTTAAAAGAGGCTGCGGAAAAGGCGAAACACGAGTTATCCTCAGTGACAACAACAAACATTAACCTGCCTTTTATAACAGCTACTGCCGATGGTCCGCAGCATTTGGATTTAAACCTGAGCAGGGCTAAATTTGAAGAATTAATTGCAGACCTAATTGAAAAAACAATGGGTCCAACAAGACAGGCTTTGTCTGACGCTGGACTTTCTGCCAAAGATATAGACAAAGTGATTTTAGTGGGAGGCTCCACCAGGGTTCCCGCAGTGCAGGAAGCAATTAAAAAAATCCTGGGTAAAGAACCCCATAAAGGTGTAAACCCTGATGAATGTGTTGCTATTGGTGCTGCCATACAGGCAGGTGTTTTGGCAGGAGAAGTCAAGGATGTACTTCTTCTTGATGTAACACCGCTGTCTTTGGGTATTGAAACACTAGGTGGTGTATTCACAAAACTAATCGAACGCAATACCACCATTCCAACCTCTAAAAGCCAGATTTTTTCTACTGCAGCTGATAATCAGACATCAGTAGAAATACACGTATTGCAAGGGGAGCGGGAAATGGCTGCCTACAATAAAACATTAGGCAGATTCCAGTTAACAGGCATTCCTCCTGCCCCAAGGGGTATTCCTCAGATTGAAGTTAAATTCGATATTGATGCCAACGGTATTGTAAATGTATCGGCTAAGGATTTGGGTACCGGTAAAGAGCAGAATATTACAATTCAATCCTCCAGCGGTTTATCCGATGCAGAGATTGAAAAAATGGTTAAGGAAGCAGAAGCCAATGCAGAGGCTGACAAAAAACGCAAAGAAGAGGTTGAAACCAGAAACCAGGCTGATTCTTTAGTGTATCAAACTGAGAAGACTTTGAAAGAAGCAGGAGATAAGTTAGACCCTGCTGATAAAGAACAGGTTGAAAAAGCCAAGGAAGAGTTAAAGAAAGCCATTGAAAGCAACAGTTTAGAGGAAATAAAAGCTAAGTCCGAGGCTTTGACTGAGGTTCTTTATAAAATGACATCCAAAATGTATCAGCAGGCCAATCCAGAACAAGGTGCACCTGGCCAAGGGGCAGACCAAGAGAATAAAGATGATGTAGTAGATGCTGAATATGAAGAAGTGGAAGACGATAAAAAATAACTTTTCCTGGCGATAAGTTAAGGTTCATAAACAAGAAAATTGGCAGGAACAGCCTGTCCAATTTTCTTGTTCTTATCAGAAAGTATAACTACTTTTCTCGAAGCTTGGCGAAGCCAAGTTTAGCATTAAAGCTGCAATAAGGGTTAGGAGTAATTTTGCGGAATTGTCTAGTAACTAGTCACCAGTAACTAGTAACTAAATTGTCCGCAGGACAATTTATGAGGAGGAGGTGAACCGGGATGGCTAAAGCTGATTACTATGAGGTTTTAGAGCTAAGCAGGGATGCCGGTGAGACAGAAATTAAAAAAGCTTATCGCAGGCTAGCCCGGAAATATCACCCAGACGTTAATCCGGGAGATAAAGTGGCGGAAGCAAAATTTAAGGAAGTAAAAGAAGCCTATGAGGTGTTGTCCAATCCTGAGAAAAAGGCGCGCTATGACCAATTCGGTCATGCCGGGTTTGACCAGAACGGCTATGGCGGATATGGTGGCGGTCAAGATTTTGGTGGATTTGGCGATATATTTGATATGTTCTTCGGCGGTGGATTCGGCGGACAAACAAGGAAGGGACCCCGTAAAGGTGCAGATTTGCGCTATGACTTGACAATAGAGTTTACTGAAGCCGCCTTCGGCGGGGAAAAAACTATCAACATACCCCGTTGGGAATCATGCACAGAATGTGAGGGTACAGGAGCGAAAAAAGGTACCCGTGCGGAAACCTGTCCTAAATGTAAGGGCAGTGGTCAGGTAGCTCATACTCAAAGAACTCCTTTAGGGCATTTTCAAACTATACGCACTTGCCCCGACTGCGAGGGGGAAGGAAAGATTATCAAAAATCCTTGTCCTGAGTGCAGGGGTAAAGGTAAAGTCAGAAGGAACAAAAAGGTTCAGATTAAAATACCGGCAGGTGTTGATACCGGATCCCGCTTGAGAATGGCAGGGGAAGGAGAAGCCGGCGAATTGGGTGGTCCTCCTGGCGACCTGTATATTTTCATTACTGTAAAACAACATGAATATTTTGTTAGAGACGGTGATGACATATATTATGAACTGCCTATAAACTTTGTTCAGGCAGCATTAGGTGCCGAATTAGAGATACCTACACTAGAAGGTAAGGTTAAGTTTAGGATTCCCGAAGGGGTGCAAACAGATACTGTATTTAGACTAAAGGACAAAGGAATTAAAAATGTCCAGGGTTATGGCAAGGGAGATATGCATGTCAAGGTCAAGGTGGTTACCCCTCAAAAATTAACCCTGGAGCAAAAAGAACTTTTAAACAAATTTGCCCTTTCCCTTAAAGATGAACAACAGGAAGTAGATTCTGAAAAAGAAAAGGGCTTTTTTGAGCGCGTCAAAGATGCGTTTAAAGGGTAAGGAGAATTGTGTTATGGATTGGTTAGAGGTAAAAATTCGTACGGAACAAACTGCAATAGAGGGTATTGCTAATATTTTCCATGAATATGGGGCTGGGGGTGTTGTCATTGAGGACCCCCAGCTAATTGCTATATATGCTAACCGAGGGGAATGGGATGACCACGAATTCACTCCAGAGCTTCTCCAGCAGGAAGAGGTTATAGTCAAGGGTTATCTTTCCATGGATGATTTCCTGCCTGCTAAATTAGAGGAAATTAAGCAGGAACTATTATATCTGCAAGTAAGGATGGGTAATATAAAAATCGAGCTTAGCATAACAGAGGTACAGGAGGAGGATTGGGCTAATTCCTGGAAGGTCTATTTTAAACCAGAGAAGATTGGTCGATTTACAGTAATTAAGCCTTCGTGGGAGAACTATAGTCCCCAGAAGGATGAACTAGTGATTGAGCTGGATCCAGGTATGGCTTTCGGTACTGGCAACCATGCGACAACCGCCCTCTGTATTAGAATATTGGAAGATTATGTACAGCCGGGTATGGAAATAATGGATGTGGGTACCGGGAGCGGAATATTAAGCATTCTTGCTGCTAAATTAGGTGCCAAATCAGTTCAGGCCTTGGATTTTGACACAGTAGCAGTTGAAGCGGCGCGTAGTAATGCCGCTATTAATGGTCTGGAGGATCAGATTATTATCACACAAAGTGACCTATTAGATAAGGCTTTTGGTCAGGGAGATTTAATTGTAGCCAATATTGTAGCTGATATTATAGTTAGATTGATTCCTTTAGTACCGGTAAAAATAAAAAAGCCTGGTATATTTATTGCTTCAGGTATTATAGATGAACGCAAGAATGATGTCCTTAAAGTACTTCATGAATATGGATTTAAAATTCTTGAGGTAAGGGAAGATTCCGGCTGGGTAGCGATAGTAGCACAAATAGTGTGACGGCTATTGGGTTACAATGCAAGTCAGTGCGATAGTGCTACAGAATTAATTGGCATCCGATGAAAGTGAACATACCATGATGCATCTGCTTAAGAGGTATTCTGCATGATGCATCCGATGAGAGCCAGCTTTCGTGATGCATCTTATTATGGTTATACAGCTTGATGTAATCTAGTGCACTTGGGTTAAATGTTTGCGAGCCCTTTAGGAGCGTAACAATTGGGCTAGCCACTAACAACTAGCCACTTGACCCAAAACTTATCATGTGAGGAGTAAACATGCGCCGTTTTTTTGTTGCCCCTGAGGGGATAAAGGATAATAAAGCCTATATTACCGGCTCTGATGCCCATCACATAACTCAAGTCCTTAGACTAAAGAAGGATGACAAAATTATAGTTATTGATGGGACTG
This sequence comes from Bacillota bacterium, assembly GCA_049323895.1. Taxonomy (GTDB): domain Bacteria; phylum Bacillota; class Peptococcia; order Peptococcales; family BICA1-8; genus JBMOKT01. The sequence continues at coordinate 162,956 of JBMOKT010000039.1, forward strand.
GTTTGGAATACGAAACTGTTATTAAGGAATTAAAAGAAAACTGCGTAGCAGGGGAAATAGTAGGCGTGACTTCATCTAAAAGGGATGCCAGGACTCGGGTTACCCTTGTCCAGGGAGTCCCAAAGGGCGATAGAATGGAACTGATTATTCAAAAATGTACAGAATTAGGGGTTGTCAGTATTATACCGGTTATAACCCAACGGACAGTGGTAAAGCTAGATGATGTTAAAAGAAAACAGCGGGTAGAAAGATGGCAAAAAATTGCCCAAGAGGCCAGCAAACAATGCAAAAGGGCAATTGTCCCCACTATTGATAAGATTTATGATTGGGATGATTATCTTAAAGAGGTGGATGAGGGGGAAGAGGTCTTAGTATTGTGGGAAGACGAATCTACAGTAGGCTTAAAAGAAATTCTTACCACAAGAACGGATTTGGCTAGCATTACTTTGGTTGTAGGTCCTGAAGGCGGATTTACTAACGAGGAGGTAGCCAAGCTTAAGGGACGGGGAGCCCATAGCGTTTCTATCGGTTCCAGGATATTGCGTACAGAAACCGCCGGTTTTGCAGCAATAATTATGACACTGTACGAATTTGGAGATTTGGGGTGAAATAAGTGGCAGTTCCCAGAGTCGCCTTTTATACATTAGGCTGTAAAGTAAACCAAAATGAAACTGAAGCCTTGGGAGCATTATTTAAGGAGCATACTTATGAGGTAGTGGATTTTGAAGATATAGCCGATGTCTATGTTGTCAATACTTGTACAGTAACCCATTTGGGGGACCGTAAGTCGCGCCAGGTAATTCGTCGTGCCATAAATACCAATCCCCAGGCAATTATTGTTGTTACCGGTTGCTATGCCCAGACTTCTCCTGGGGAAGTGCAGAAAATTCCCGGAGTAGATTTAATAATTGGTACTAGTGATAGGGCTCGGATAGTAGAATTAATCCGGGACTATCAAAAGGGCAAAAAAACAGAGACTTATGTCGGAGATATTTTAAAGGCCAGAGATTTTGAGGAACTTCCTGTAGATCGGCTTATTAATAGAACCCGTGCCTATCTTAAGGTTCAGGAAGGCTGTGAACAATTTTGTACATACTGTATAATACCCTATGCTCGGGGACCTTCCCGGAGCCGCAGTCTGGAGAGCGCCATTAATGAGGCAAATAAACTAATTGAGGCCGGCTTTAAGGAGCTTATATTAACAGGGATACACTTGGGTGCATATGGCAAGGATTTTATACAACCAGAAGATATAACAACCCTTTGCAAGGAATTATTAGATAAAACCCAAATTGACAGGATAAGACTGGGCTCCATTGAGCCAACAGAAATATCAGATGAGCTTATTCAATTAATTGCTGAAAACCCCCGCCTTTGCCGCCATTTGCACATTCCATTGCAAAACGGCGACGATGAAATTTTAATAGCTATGAACCGCCCATATTTAACAGAGGACTATGCAGAAATAGTAGCTAAAATAAGAGCCAGTATACCGGAAATAGGTATTACCTCGGATATTATGGTAGGTTTTCCGGGTGAAACTGCAGTGCATTTCGAAAGCAGTTTAGGTTTTGCAAAAAAAATGAACTTCAGCGGGTTGCATGTGTTTAAATATTCCCCCCGTAAAGGAACACCTGCCAGTACTTACGTCAACCAGGTTCCTGCACCAGAAAAAGAAAGAAGAAGTAAAGCAATGATGGCAGTGGGTGAAGAAGGTTTCCAAAAGTTTGCTTTAGGGTACTTAAATCAGGTGGTAGAGGTGCTGGTAGAGACACCATGGCCTCAAGGCGGCTGGGAAGGGCATACTGATAATTATTTACGAGTAGTCTTTCCGCAAGAGGCAGAAAAAGGGAAGTTGGTAAAGGTTCGACTTAAAGAGCTGGAAAAAAATTATATTTTAGCTGATAAACTCTAAAGAAGGAACTAGCGGCATGTCTGTAGAAATACCAACTTACACCAAAGGGCCATAAATTATACTTTTTGAGTATATTAGTAATATAGATTGTTTTTTTAAGTGTGATACCCATAACTGTGACTGCAAGCCACTAGCCACTAGTCACCAGTCACTAGTCACCAGTAACTAAAGGAGGTGAAATAATGGGTGAATGCATTTTTTGCAAGATAGTAAATAAAGAAATACCTGTACAAGCCGTATACGAGGATCAAGATGTTCTGGCTTTTAATGATATTGCACCCCAGGCACCTGTCCATATATTGGTAATACCCAAGAAACATATTACCAGCGCTGCAGAAATAGAAGAAGGAGAGTTTGCTTTAATTGCCAGTATTTTTAAAGTGATTCAACAGATAGCAGTGGAAAAAAACATTAGTCAAGATGGTTATAGAGTTGTAAACAACTGTCGTGAAATGGGAGGACAGACTGTAGGACACCTCCATTTTCATTTATTAGGTGGGAGGCAGATGCAGTGGCCCCCAGGTTAATGCTTGATTATAAATATAAGTTTTAGTATAATTAGCTATGTGTAATTTTTTAATTATTCCCTATTAGCTAATCCCAATTTTTTATATGTCTTTTGTAGGGTTAGTAGTGGAGGGAGGGATATTAGTGAGCGAAGTATATGTTGGTAAAAATGAGACTTTGGATAGTGCACTTCGTAGATTCAAGAGGTCATGCCAAAAATCAGGTGTGTTATCTGAATGCCGTAAACGTGAACACTACGAAAAGCCTAGTGTAAAGCGTAAGAAAAAGTCTGAAGCTGCCAGAAAGAATAAAAAGAAATTTGGCTAGGGGGAAGTTATATGTCCCTGAATGAACGGCTGCTTACCGATATGAAAAATGCCATGAAGGAAAAGGAAGCTGGTAAACAAAAGCTATCTGTTATCCGTATGGTGAGGGCGGCGGTTAAGAATGCAGAAATAAACCTGCAGAAAGAATTAAATGATGAAGAGGTAACCGAGATTCTAGCCCGTGAGGTTAAACAGCGCCGTGATAGTATACCCGAATATGAAAAGGCCAATCGTCAGGATATTATTGATAACTTGCAAGCTGAGATAGATATTCTGTTAGAGTATCTCCCCAAGCAGCTGACGGCAGATGAAATAAGGGAAATAACCAAAAAGATTATTGCGGAAGTAGGTGCTGCTACTTCTAAAGATATAGGCAAGGTTATGGGAAAACTTATGCCGCAAGTTAAAGGCAAATCTGATGGCAAACTGGTTAATTCAATTGTAAAAGAATTATTGAATGGTTAAACAAAAGCAGCCTTTAGGGCTGCTTTTTAACGTAATATTGTCATTGGTATGTTTTAGACCCTATGTTATAATTTTACTAAGTACATACTCAATCCAAACGATTAATCAAAAGTGGTGGAGGTGTTTATTTTGGAAAATCTCTTTAAAGAATTTTTAGCGGAATTTAGGGATTTCAAAAACCAGGTCAATTCACGCTTTGATAAGATTGAAAATCGATTGGACAACCTGGAAAATCGACTGGGCAACCTGGAAAATGGATTGGATAACCTGGAAGGTAAAGTGGGAGAAAATACCCAAATCCTGCGTGCTTTAGAACATAATGCCGAGGTATTTAAAGCTGAACTTGACAGGGCAAATCTCCGCCTGGCAAAAATTGAAGGCAATGTTAACGAAATTAAGGAAAATCAGAAATCTATTTACGAGATTATAGGTGACCATGAAGTTGCAATCCGTACCTTAAGGCGCAAGCCTGTTTAATACTAAAGATTTGCACTTAAATTAAAAGGAGTAGGGCTGGCACTACTCCTTTAATACTAACCCTATCTGTTCAATATTTTATATAATATGAACATTTTGCTTTTGTTTTCATAACAGGTTATAATTTGTTAAGTAAGTAGAAAGTGGAAGTTTATGAAATAATTTATTAAGGTAATTCAAATATTAATTAATGCTAATTTTATTAAAAAGTAAATTGCCGGAACTTTTCCAGGAAAAATGGGTCTATTATTCTGGACCTTTTGTGTAAAACATCGAGGTATTCGAGTAGTTTGTTACTAAACTTGATAGATCTTACTTACAAGAGAAAGAGGTGACTTAGTTGACAAAAAAGTTTTGGGCAATACTCTTAAGTATCCTTTTAACCTCCCTTTTGGTTTTACCTGTGACCGCTGAGACCCCCAAAAAGGTAATGGTTATCCCCATTGAAAAAGCGGTTGAAAAAGGTTTAGCTGCCTTTGTTCAAAGGGCGTTTAGCGAAGCAGAAAAGGAAAATGTTGATTTTATAATTCTGGAGTTGGATACTCCCGGTGGAAGAATTGATGCTGCCAAAGAAATAAAAGACGTTATTATGAAGTCGGAAATTCCAACAGCAGCCTTAGTAAAAAGTCACGCTCTTTCTGCCGGATCCTATATCGCTTTAGCTTCCGATCATATTGCTATGCAGCCAGGCTCAACCCTAGGGGATGCTGAACCACGGGTGGGCTCTGAACGGGCCGATGAAAAAATACTTTCAGCCTGGAAGGCTGATTTAGCTACAGTAGCCGAAGCCCACGGACGTGATCCGGAAATTGCTAAAGCCTTTGCAGATAGGGATATGGAAATTGAAGGTATTATCGAAAAGGGCAAACTATTGACCTTAACTCCCAAAGATGCTGTAAGATTAGGAATGGCTGACTATGAAGTAGCCAATAGACAGGAATTATTAAAAACCCTTGGTTTAGAAAATTCTCAAATAATAACAGCCAATCCAACTATTGCGGAGAAAATATCACGGCTGGTTACCAACCCCCTAGTTGCCCCTGTCCTCCTAACTATAGGAATTGCCGGAATAGTAATTGAAATAATGACTGTAGGCTTCGGACTTTTTGGGGTCATTGGCTTAGCTTCTCTAGCCTTGTTTTTTGGAGGACATCTCTTTGCTGGTTTTTCCGGCTGGGAAGCTGTATTGTTATTTCTATTAGGGTTAATACTTATGGTAATAGAGGCTTTTGCACCCGGTTTTGGAATTTTTGGGATCGGAGGTCTGCTTGCCTTTATAACAAGCATTTTCTTAGTTTCACCCAGTTTTGAAGCAGCTTTAATATCCTTAACAATTGCTATTATAGGCACTACTATCTTAGTACTGTTAAGTATGAAATTTCTTACCGCAAGGAATTTTTGGAAACGTATTATCCTTGGCAATAAACTGGGTACCGAAGAAGGCTATGTTGCAAGCAAAATTGAACTAAATCAATATATTAACCTGGAGGGAACTGCGTTAACGATTTTACGTCCCGCAGGGACTGTAGAACTTGATGATGGTACCAGGCTGGATGTTGTTTCTGGGGGCGAATATATTGAAAAGGAAAGCAGGATTAAAATTCTTAAGGTGGAAGGTAATAGAATAGTGGTAAAGAAAATTAATTAAAGGAGGAAAAATATGTTTTTTGAATTATCCTTGTTAGTAATGATGGTATTTATTATCTTAGCAGTAGTAATCCTTTTTACCTTTATTCCCATAGGTCTGTGGATTTCGGCTCTTGCTGCCGGTGTAAGGGTTGGATTATTTACCCTAATTGGTATGAGATTAAGAAGAGTAACACCTGCAAAAATTGTTATGCCCCTTATTAAAGCTGTGAAGGCAGGTTTGGATTTAGATACAGGCAAGCTGGAAGCCCACTATTTGGCCGGGGGTAATGTAGACCGGGTGGTAGATGCTCTAATTGCAGCCCAAAGGGCAGGTATTGATTTGAACTTTTCCCGGGCTGCTGCCATAGATTTAGCAGGCAGAAATGTAAAAGAAGCGGTAACTGTTTCAGTTACTCCTAAGGTTATTGAAACACCTATTGTTGCTGCTATGGCCAAAGATGGCATTCAAGTTAAAGCAACAGCCAGGGTTACTGTTAGAGCTAATATAGAGCGTTTAGTTGGTGGTGCCGGTGAGGAAACCATTATAGCCAGGGTTGGTGAAGGTATTGTTACCACCATTGGTAGTGCCATATCCCATAAAAATGTACTTGAAAATCCTGACAGTATTTCCAAGACAGTACTTGCCAAAGGTCTTGATGCTGGGACAGCATTTGAAATATTATCTATTGATATTGCAGATGTGGATGTAGGTAAAAATATCGGTGCTGAACTGCAGACCGACCAGGCAGAAGCCGATAAAAAGATTGCCCAAGCGAAGGCTGAGGAGCGTAGAGCAATGGCTGTAGCCCAAGAGCAAGAAATGAAAGCTAAGGTTCAGGAAATGAGGGCTAAGGTTGTAGAAGCAGAGGCTGATGTACCCAGGGCAATGGCCCAAGCATTAAAGGAAGGTAAATTAGGAGTAATGGATTATTACAACATGCAGAATATCCTGGCCGATACCTCTATGCGGGAAAATATAGCCAAAACAACAACCCCGGAAAATTCAACTAAAGAATAAAGTACAGAATGCGAGTAAAACTATTAAAGTGTGATAGTTTGAAAGTATGAGTGTGAAGGTGTTACTGCAGCACTATCGCACCGTCATTCAGGTTAACCTAAAAGCCATCACACAATGACATGCAGTATGGCAAAAAGTTTCACACTGGCAAAACGAGTTTTGCCTAGTAAAGGTGGTGTTATTTCTGGATTTAGATTGGATAGGAAGTTTAATATTCCTGTGGTTTATTTTCCAGGGATTTAAAAATAGCAGAAATGCCAAAAGGAAATTTGAAGAACGTCGCCAGGATGTCGGGAACCGCAGGGATGCCAGACCCGCAATGCCTAAAACACAGCCCAGAAATGAACCTAAACATGAACCAGGACCTTCTTGGTTTCCTTTTGAACAGCTTAAAGAAGAGTTAAGAAAACAAGAAATGAAAAGGCAGGAGTTGCAAAAAGAAAAGAAAACTCCTGCAAAAACTCCCAAAATTCAAGAACAACCAATACAGGCACCCCCCAGAACGGCTGTACCACTTACAGTAATTGAAGTACAGGAAAAGCAATGGAAAACTTCCGGCAGTCAATTTGATTTGAGTCGTAAGGCAGTTGTAAATGGGATGATATGGTCCGAAATAATTGGTCCGCCAAAAGCAAAAAGAAAACATAATTTTAATAGATAACTAAATGCATAACCCCCTTTTTCCCGGCATAAATTTGTTAGGAAAGAGGGGGATTTATTATGCCTTTTAGCAATAAGAATAATTTAAAACAAAAATTTTCTAATGTCTTGGATATACCAAAAGATGTAATGTTAGACTTGCCAAAAATGACAGTAATAGGAGATATTCAGCTATACTTGGAAAACCATAGAGGCATTATTGAGTATACCAGCAATTTGGTTAGACTGAGTACATCCCTTGGAGAACTAATCATTAAGGGAGAGGGGTTAATATTACGCAATATAAGTATAGAAGAAATATACATTGATGGAAGAATTACTGAAATAGGTTACGCAAGATGAGTATAATGAAAAATTTAGAATTGAGAATTAGGCGAGTTGACGAGCGACGAATAGACGATAACAAAACACCTTTAGGTGTTTTGTTAAGTGGAGGCTTATTGACGTAAGAAGGAGGCGGATGGTTTGAGGTGGTATTCCTACTTAGTCGGTTATTTGATAATTATTATTCAAGGAAAATTCCCCGAAAAAGTAATTAATATGGCTTTAGTGCGGGGGATTTTTTTATGGGATGTTATGCAAACCCATGAAAACAAAATTATGTTAAAAGTCAGGATAAGTGGGTTTCGTCCACTGTTAAGAATTGCAAAAAAATGCGGTTGTCATGTTGCCGTCTGCCAAAAGCTGGGAATGCCTTTTAAAATTAAACAAATGAAAAAACGCAAGATTTTAGCATTAGGAAGCATTCTTTTTTTTCTAAGTTTATATACTTTAAGCTCTTTTGTCTGGGCAATTGAAATAAAAGGTACAGATGATTTATCGGATTACGAAATAAAAAGGCTGGCAGCATTATATGGCATAAAACAGGGGGCAGTTATTAAGAAACTGGACTTGGATAAAATAGAAACACAACTTCAGGAGGCACACCCCAAATTGGCCTGGGTAGGAATTAGTGTACAAGGCACTAAGGTTACTATCGAAATTTCTGAAAAGGTGCTCATTCCTGAAACTGATGACAAAAATTTTGCCCATTTAGTTGCTGAGGAATCAGGAGTTATTGAAGAAATGTTAGTTTTGATTGGTACACCGGCGGTTAAAGAGGGTGACAAAATAAAACAGGGTGATATATTAATATCGGGTTTAGTTTATCCTGAAATATTCTTAAATGATGATGGTACATACAGTCCCGGCGGCAATCCCCAATCTGTCAGGGCCAAGGGGATAGTCAGGGCAAAGGTTATGTACAAAGCACAACAGTCATGCCCTTTGGTAGAAAGAAAAACAGTTAAGACAGGGGAAAGTGTTCAACAGGTAATAATAAATATTGGTGGTAATTTTTTTGTTGTTAAAGGACCTAAGCTGCCCCCCTATCAGTATTATGAAAAACAGACACAAGTGAAACAGCTTAATGTTTGGAGGAATATAAATTTACCTGTCGAATTAATTACCAACGTCTATTCCCAGGAGGAAAAGATTGAAGAAAATTTTGGGCATGAAGGTGCATACAGGGAAGCTATCAAAAGAGCGGAAAATGATTTAAGGCTTAAACTCCCCCAAGATGCCAAGGTTCTTAATAAATCGGTAAAGGTGCTGCCAAGCCCTGACCCTGATCATGTAAATGTAGAAGTAACCTGGGAGTGTTTAGACAATATTGCAGTACCATTCCTTTTCCAGTAGTAACATTGGCACTATAAGGGAGAATGATGTATAATTAATCAAGGCAGACGCTAAATTTTCGCCCAGAAGTATTTCACTGGGCACCAGTCACTAGTCACCAGTCACTAGTCACCAATTAGGAGGTATATAGAAACCTTGTCTACCCAACATCAAGTTAAGATTTCCTTAGGAGATAATATCCAAGCAGCTATGCTTTTTGGAATGCAGGATATGCATCTTAAGTTTATTGAGAAAAACCTGCCTGTAAAGATTGTGGCCCGGGGTGATGAGATTGTTATTTCCGGAAACGAAGAAAATGTTAAACAGGCAAACCAGCTTTTTGAGCATTTAATTGAAATTATGGAAAAGGGAAAAAGCATCAATTTAATTGATGTTAATTATGCCTTGAGTTTAGTCTCTCAGGAATCGGAAGAGAAAGTTGCGCAATATCTGGGGGAGGTTTTGCAAGTGGCCTCCCGAGGCAAACAGATTAGCCCCAAGACCCTTGGTCAATATAAATATGTTAAAGCCATAAAGGAAAATGATATAGTATTTGGAATCGGTCCGGCCGGTACGGGGAAAACATACCTGGCTGTGGTTATGGCTATTAAAGCTTTGAGAAATAAAGAAGTACAACGTATCATCTTAACTCGCCCTGCTGTTGAGGCGGGAGAAAAGTTAGGGTTTCTGCCCGGTGACTTACAAGAAAAGGTAGATCCTTATTTAAGACCCTTGTACGACGGCTTATTTGATATACTAGGCTTGGAAACAGCTCAAAAATATATGGAAAAAAGAATTATTGAAATTGCCCCCCTTGCTTATATGAGGGGGAGGACATTAGATGATTCCTTTATTATCCTTGATGAAGCCCAAAATACTACTCCCGAGCAAATGAAAATGTTTTTAACAAGGATTGGGTTTGGTTCGAAAGCTGTAGTTACAGGTGACGTTACTCAAGTTGATTTACCGAAAAATAATGAGTCAGGTCTAATTTTAGTCCAGAGGATTTTACAGGCGGTACCGGAAATAAGCTTTCAATATCTGACTAGGGCAGATATTGTACGTCACCCGGTAGTATCTAAGATAATTGCAGCCTATGAACAGTTTCAACGTGAAGAAGATGAGAGGAGGTAGCTTTAATTGGCTCTCCCCCAAAAATTTAACATCAGGCTCCCTAAATTGTTTACCAATTGGCTAGGCTACAGCAAAGTAAGGAGAATGCTGTGGAGTATGCTTTTTTTCGGCTTAACCTTGGGGATTCTCGCATTGCACTTTCTCCCGGATAGAGTACCTTTAGAAGTTGGACAAGTCAGCCCTATCGATATAAATGCAAACCGTTATTTAACCTTTGAAGATGATGCTTCCACTGAGAAGAAACGCCAGGAAGCAGCACAGAATGTTAAAGATGTTTATGAACTGAACCCTAAGGTGCTGGATAAAGTTAAAAGTGAAATCAGTACTAATTTTAAAAGGGTTTTAGGGGTATCTGTAAATCCAACCCTTGAGGAAAATGACAAAATTAAGGCGCTAAAATCCTTTAATTGGTCTGTTTCTGACAGCCAGTGGAGGGATATCTTAAGATTGGAACCTAAACAAATACAGGAATTAGAAGAACAGGCAAAAAAAATAGTGGGGAATACCTTTAGCCAAGGTATTAATACTGAAAACCTGAAATTTGCTGTTGATAAAATATTGTCTGAAGTTGAACTATTAGAAATAAACAGCTCATACCGGGCTTTAATTAAAGGTGTGCTCAACTCTGTACAGTTTGAGCCTAATCTGCTTTTTAATCCTGTGGCTACAGAGGAGAAACGCAGGGAGGCCAAAGAAAGTGTTGAGCCTGTCAGCATCGTAATCCAAAAGAATGAAAGGATTGTTAGTGCAGGTGATGTCCTTTCCCAAAGGCAGGTTAATATTCTAACCTGGCTGGGTTATAAAAATAATGCTTCTCCCACATATATAATTTTAGGATTGACACTATTTACTTTATTAATTATGGCATTAGGGGCCCTTTTTATCCGCCACTATCGCAAAGAACTATACAGGAATGAAACCTATTTAGTTTTAATTATGTTACTGGTAGTTCTCACGCTACTTCTTTGTAAATTGACCATTGCCATAAACCTTAGTAATATTCCCGAAAGGGCAGACCAGGTAGGACATATGATACCAGTTGCCGCCGGAACCATGTTGATAGCTATTCTTTTAGACACCAAACTGGCAATTTTTACTACAGTAATATTTACAATGTTTGTAGGTTTATTTACAGGGCAAATGACCTTTGTATTGACTGCCTTGACAGGAGGTTTGGTCGGTGTATACAGTGTATCCCATCTAAGCCAGCGTTCTGATTTAGCTAAGGCCGGCATTTGGGTGGCTTTTGCCAATATTGTCAGTGTTTTTTCATTGGGACTTTTAAATAATTTGAACTGGACTTTAATTTTAATTGGTTCCGGGTTTGGTATTGCTAACGGCATACTTTCTTCTGTCCTAACCATTGGGCTGTTGCCCTATTTGGAGAGTGGGTTTGGCATAACAACTTCAGTAAGGCTTTTAGAACTATCCAATCCCAACCATCCCTTATTGAAAAAATTGCTTTTGGAGGCTCCTGGGACTTACCACCACTCAATTTTGGTAGGTAATTTGGGGGAGGCTGCAGCTGATGCAATCGGCGCTGACTCGCTTTTAGTCAGGGTGGGAGCATATTATCACGATATAGGGAAGGTCAAAAGACCATACTTCTTTGTTGAAAACCAAATTACCGGTGAAAATCCCCATGAGAAAATAGCAGCACCTCTAAGTACTTTGATTATTACCTCCCATGTTAAAGATGGGGTCGAATTGGCTAAAGCTTCGGCCCTGCCCCAGATAATAATTGACATGGTTGCCCAGCATCATGGTACAAGTCTGGTAAAATACTTTTACCATAAAGCTGTGGAGACAGAAAAACAAGATACTGTAAGTGAAGAGGATTTCCGCTATGATGCACCTAAACCCCAAAGCAAAGAAGCGGCAATTATCATGCTGGCAGACAATGTTGAGGCTGCTGTAAGGTCAATAAAACAAACAACCCCTGGTAAAATTGAGGGCATGGTGAGAAATATCCTTAAAGATAGGTTAAATGACGGGCAATTGGATGAATGTGATTTAACTTTCAAAGATTTGGATAAAATAGCTAATGCCTTTGTAAGGGTTTTAAACGGAATATTCCACCATCGTATTGAATACCCGGAAAGTGTTTTGAAAGCAATGGAAAAGAAAGGTGATCCAAATGCCGTTGATAATAACCAACCAGCAGGAAAAAATCCAAATCCCCCTTCAGTTGGAGTCTGAACTTGAGGCTCTTGTCCAAAAATGTTTGGATGCAGAAAAAATTGATCCTGGGGCAGAAGTAAGTTTGGTTTTTGTAGATGATGAGGAGATCAGGGATTTAAACAAGACTTACCGCCGGAAGGATGTCCCTACTGATGTCCTCTCCTTTGCTATGCAGGAAGAAGGAGAGGGCGAGATAAACATATTAGATGGTGAAGAAGAAATACTCTTGGGAGACATCGTGATATCCCTAGAGACAGCCCAGAGGCAGGCCCAGGAATATAACCACAGTTTTGAAAGGGAAGTTGCATTCCTTATGGTACATGGTTTGCTCCACTTGCTGGGCTATGACCATTTAAATGAAAGTGATACTCAAAAGATGCGCCAAAAAGAAGAGGAATTATTAACTGGAGCGGGTTTAACAAGGTAGGAGTCTGTATGGTAAAAAAACTTTCTTTTAGGAGAAATATCAAATATGCATACGCGGGTATAAAGTATTGTATCCTCAATGAACCCCATATGCGTATTCATTTATTAGCGTCCCTTCTATCCATTCTATTAGGTTATATTTTAGAGATTTCTTTAATAGAGTGGATTTTAATTTTGTTGGCAATTTGTCTGGTCCTTGTTTTGGAAATAGTAAATACAGCGGTTGAAAGTATTGTTGATATGTATACTAAAGAATTTCATCCTTTAGCCAAAACAGCCAAAGATCTGGCTGCAGGAGCTGTATTGACGGCCGCCCTTTGTGCTTTAATCGTTGGGGCGGTTATTTTTCTTCCTAAGATAATAGTAATTATTTTGTACTTATAAGAAAGTATAGTATAGATTAATTTAAAGGAGTGTTTATTTTTTGGATATAAATACTACTGTACAAGGCATCTTTCTTTTTCTACTCCTAATCTTATCCGCATTTTTTTCTTCAATTGAGACTGCCATGTTTTCCTTAAACAAGGTACGAATAATGAACACTGCTGAAGGGGGAAATAAGGCGGCTAAATTAATCATGGAGATGTTAGAAGAGCCAAATAGGCTAATTGCCACAATATTAATCGGCAATAATATCGTGAATATTGGTGCATCAGCTCTGGCAACCTCTCTAGCAATAGAACTTTTTGGCAGTAAAGGCGTTGGTATTGCTACCGGGGTTATGACCTTTTTAGTTTTGGTATTTGGTGAAGTGACGCCTAAAACCTTTGCAGCCCAAAATGCAGAGAAATGGGCAATGTCAACTATTAAGATTATCAAGTTTTTAAGCTTTGTTTTCCTCCCTATCATTAAAGTTATGGGAGTAATAACCAACTTTTTAATTAAAATTACCGGCAGTACGGAAGACAAGGACCCCTTTATAACCGAAGATGAATTAAAGCTATTGGTAAATGTAGGACAGGAGGAAGGCTTAATTGCCGAGAGTGAGCGGGAAATGATCAATAGTATATTTGAGTTTGATGATACCTTAGTAAGAGAAATTATGACTCCCCGAATTGATATTATTGCTATAGATGCAGAACAATCATTCTCTCAAGTGGTTATTACTGCTATAGATGCAGGTCACTCCCGGATACCGGTTTTTGAGGAAACTATTGATAATATAATAGGAATAATTTATGCTAAAGACCTGTTAAAGACAATTAACAAGGATTTTACCAACATAGAAATTAGAAAGTTGATGCGTCCGGCATATTACATACCAGAAAGCAAAAAAGTCCGTGATTTACTTGCCGAGCTTAGGCAGGCTAAGGTTCATATGGCTATTGTACTTGATGAATATGGAGGAACTGCGGGTTTAGTTACTATTGAAGATGTAATCGAAGAGATTATTGGTGACATCCAAGATGAATTTGATATTGAAGAGGAGTCTATTGTAATGCTCTCCGATGGTGCCATCCTTGCCGATGCCCGTGCTTCTATTTATGATATAAATGACTCTTTAAACATAGACCTCCCTGATGATGAGTTTGAAACAATAAGCGGTCTCGTTTTTCATCTTTTGGGACATGTTCCTAAAGAAGGAGAAGAGATATCTCTGGGGAATATTAGAATTATGGTAGAAAAAACATTAGGCAGAAGAGTAGATAAGGTTCGTGTATGGGTGGAGAAGGATGCTCCATCCTAGGAAGGAGGAGTTGTTTTGCTTAAAAAGATGCAGGCATATTTTTTGACAGGTTTAGCAGTATTGCTGCCGACAGTAATCAGTATCTATGTTTTTCTTATTATTTTCAACTTTATCGACAGGTTGTTTTTGGGGAAACTTCCCTTTGCTAAATACATACCTGGATTAAACCATTTAAATTCCTGGGCCCATAGTTTTCCTGGGATAGGCTTTCTTACAACAATTATTTTCATTCTTTTGATAGGTATGCTTGCAAAAAACATACTTGGTAAAAGGCTGATACATTATTTTGACCGCTTAATGCTTTCTTTACCAGTGGTAAAGTCCATTTACCATGCGGTAAAGCAAATTGTTGAAGCTTTTATGCACCAAGGAAAAGATGCTTTTCAAAAGGTAGTTCTAATCCAGTATCCACGTAAAGGATTATATGCTTTAGCTTTTGTTACCGGGACATCTAAAGGAGAGATTCAAGCAAAGACAGAGAGTGAGATGGTTAACATTTTTCTTCCTACTACACCTAATCCAACCTCCGGTTTTTTGCTTTTAGTACCGAAAGAAGATTTGATACCTTTAGAAATGTCTGTAGAAGAAGGAATCAAACTGATAATTTCCGGAGGTGTAGTAGTTCCGCCCTTCCAAGGTGAAAAATAGGAGGAATGAAAATGTGGCTCAAGAGTAAGTTGATAATTGTTATCCTGGTTTTGATTGGCTTCGGTGCCGGTGCTGCCGGTTTTATGTACATAGGCAACCTGATGCAACCCCATCAACAACAGATCATAAAAGAGGAGGAACCACAGGTGGAGGTGCCCCCGACTCCTAAAACAGATAATATGGAAGTTGATGAGGAATGGCTGGAACTTCCAAGGGAAAGAAACCTGGTTGTTATTATTGACAATGATGTCAGAACCAGACCCCAGGCGGGCTTAGCTCAAGGAGACCTGGTTTATGAAATTCCCATCGAAGGTGGAACAACCCGTTTTATGGCGATTTTTTCCCGCTTTAATGCAGATTTAATTGGTCCTATCAGAAGTGCTCGTGACTATACTATCGAAATAGCTCAGGAGTATGACCCGGTTTTTGTTCATGCTGGCGGTAGTCCCCAAGCCTTTGCTTTATTTGATAAAATAGGCAACTTGAATGGACTAGAGGGCGGGGTAGACCGTGCCTTTTGGCGGACAAATGGTATTGAGCCTCCTTTTAACTTATTTTCAGACTCCAAAACCTTAAGGCGCGTTTCCAAGCAGGAAGGATTCCGTGAAGAAGGTAAGCTCCATGACTTTAAATATCTTGAGCCTGGACAAGAATTCTCAGATTCTAAGGCGGAAAAGATTACTATAGATTACGGGCATAGTGATTACAGAGGGGAATTCCTCTATGACAAGGGTTTGCAAAAATATTTGCGCTTTACCGGTGGTGTCAAACATTGGGATAGAAATGGTGAGCAGCTTAAGGTCAAAAATATTATTCTGCAAAAAGTAAATACTAAAATTATAGACAGTGAAGGCAGACTGAGTTTGGAGATATTTGGCAGAGGTATGGCTGTATTTTTCTCTGAGGGTCAGGTAGTACAGGGATACTGGGAGAAAAAGGCTGGAGGGGTAACTAAGTATTATAAAGCTGAAGGAGAAGAGGTAGCCCTAAACGAAGGCAATACATGGATTTGTATCATTCCCCATAATGTGAGTGTGGTCTATTAGTATAGAAGGAGGCAAATATGATTGATTATGATATGCTGGTAAAAAAGGCTGCAGAGGCAAAGGAAAAAGCCTACGCACCTTATTCAAAGTTCCGGGTGGGAGCTGCCGTGCTTACAACTGATGGACAAATTTTTACCGGCTGTAATATTGAAAATGCAAGTTACAGCTTAACCAATTGCGGTGAAAGAACAGCGGTCTTTAAGGCTGTTTCAGAGGGAAAGAAAACCTTTAAGGCTATTGCTATTTCGACTGATACCCAAGAGATAACTTCTCCCTGTGGACCTTGCCGCCAGGTCTTAATTGAGTTTGGCAGGGACATAGAAGTAATAATGGCAAATGTAAAAGGGGAATATAAGATTTGCAAAGCAGAGGAACTGTTGCCTTTTGCCTTTGGTCCTGAAAAACTGGAAGAGGAGCGTGTAATATGAGGTCTGGCTTTGTCGCCATTATTGGCAGACCCAATGCCGGTAAGTCAACTTTGCTAAATCAAATCCTTGACCGTAAGGTAGCCATCGTTTCCGATAAGCCCCAAACCACACGGAACAGAATTTCAGGTATACTTACCCAGGAGGATGCCCAGATTATTTTTTTAGATACTCCTGGTATACACAAGCCTAAACACAAGCTGGGAGAGTATATGGTAAATACAGCCCAGGGAACACTTTCTGATGTGGATTTGGTTTATTATATGGTAGATGCAAGTACTGTTTTTGGTTCTGGTGAACAATATATCTTAGATCTATTAAAAGATTCAAATGCGCCTGTTTTTTTACTCTTGAACAAAACCGACTTAATAAAGCCTCCGGAAATCCTGGCGATAATTAACCAATGGCAAGCCAGGGGTGATTTTAAGGAGGTATTTCCTTTATCCGCATTAAAAGGGGTTAATGTAGAAAGGCTTTTAGAAAAAACTATTGAATATTTACCTGAAGGACCACAGTATTACCCAGAGGATGCCGTTACAGACCAGCCTGAAAAAATTGTAATTGCCGAGTTGATCAGAGAAAAAATATTAAGGCTGACAAGAGAGGAAATACCCCACAGTGTGGCCGTGGAAATAGAAATGATGGAAACCAGGGCTAATGGTGATGTTTACATTGGGGCAACTATTTTAGTAGAGAGGACCTCACAGAAGGGTATTATTATTGGCAAAAAAGGTGAGCTCCTCAAAAAAATAGGTATGGACGCCAGAAGAGATATTGAATTTTTACTGGGTAATAAAATATTTCTGGAACTGTGGGTAAAAGTAAAAGAGGATTGGCGCAACAGGGAAAATATACTTCGCAGCCTGGGATTTGAAAAAGAGTAGGAACATTACAACTAAAAGTTAATATGATATTGAGGAAGTATTTCATATTGACACTATATGTCGGAATTGATAAAGTCAAATAGAGGAAAACCTGGCTAACCAGGTTTTCCGTGGCTACAGTGGCTACAGACCCTACAGTAGCTGCAGAAAATAAAAATTAGTGAAAAGTGAAAGAGTGGAACAGTAAAAACTCGAAGATTTCGCTACGCTAGATTCCACTTTGTTAGATTACAACAAAGAAATTTACAACATGCAACGTTTGTGTCAGACGCAATAGATAAACCATTAAGTATGTCAGACGCTTAATGTTGACCTTTGAGCATGTCAGACGCAAAATTTTAACCCCTAAGTAAATCTAGCAACTAACAACTAGCCACTAGACCCAAAAGTATAACCAAGAAGTAATTAAAAAGCTGAGGTGAAAATTGTGGAAGGCAACCCGCGAAGTAGCAAATTTAATATTATGACATTAGAGAGGGGGGCCTGCATCCACTGGTAAGCTCCCCGGAAGGAGGAGCCATGAAAGAAAGAAACAACTATTTGCTTACTATTATTAGAGAATTATTAGCTGCTAAAGATGAAAAGCATTTAAAGCAGTTTTTGGCTGATATTCATCCTGCAGATATTGCTGAAGTACTCAGTAATCTTGATATCAAGGAAGATAAGCAATACTTACTCGCCCAGCTGGAATCGGAGCCGGCTGCTTTAGTACTTAATGAGTTGGATGCCGAAGAAGTTTCGGATTTATTGCAAGAGGTTTCTGTTGAAAGGGTATCGGAAATCCTTGATGAGATGTCTTTCGATGATGCTGCAGATTTTCTAGGCGAACTTTCAGATAATGATAAGGAAAAATTCCTGGAATTATTTGAAGACCAAGATGCTGAAGATGTTCAAGAACTAATGGAGTACGATGAGGATACTGCCGGTGGTATAATGACTACGGAATATGTAGCAATTCCCGACAGTATTACAGCTGCCAAAGCTATCGAGGTTCTCCGGGAAACAGCACCCGATGCAGAAACAGTTTACTATGTTTACGTAATAAATATGAAAAACCAACTTGTTGGAGTTATATCCCTTAGAGAATTGATAATAGCCAGCCCAGAAGCTTTAGTTCAAGATATAATGAGGAAAAAAATTATTAGTGTTAATGTTAAGGAAGACCAGGAGGAAGTCGCCAGGCTGGTTTCTAAATATGATTTTTTAGCTGTTCCTGTAGTAGATAATGAACAACATTTGATAGGTATAATTACCGTCGATGATGTTATTGATGTAATCCATGAGGAGGCAACAGAGGATTTATACCGTTTGGCAGGGACCTATTCTGCTGAAGAGGATGAAACTTTAGCCAGGTTTACTACAGCTCTTAAGTCCAGGTTCCCTTGGCTTTTAGTTACCATGTTAGGCGGATTGATGTCCGGTCAAGTTCTCAAGAGTTTTTCAGACCAGCTAAACACTGTAGTAGCCTTAGCTTTCTTCATTCCCTTACTAATAGGTATGGGAGGAAATGTTGGTACTCAATCTTCTACTGTAACTGTGCGTGGTATAGCAACTGGTCAGATTAATACCGCAACGGTTATGCGAACAGTTTTAAGGGAATCTATGGTAGGGGTTTCTCTAGGTCTGGTTATGGGTTTAATAGTAGCTTTTGCTGCCTTCCTCTGGCAGGGTAATATTTTATTGGGTCTTGTGGTTGGGTTAACTATGTTGGCCAATATGTTTACTGCTGCTGCTATGGGTACAGCGGTTCCGATTATATTAAAAAGATTGGGAGTTGACCCTGCAACTGCTTCCGCCCCTTTTATCACAACTACTATAGATATTGTGGGGTTAATAATATATGCTACCTTGGCCACAATATTGCTCGGACTCTTTTAAAAAATAGACCACTATCACACTATCAAACTTGTATATTAATAAAAATATTGGAGGTGAAGGCTTTGGCGGGCTTTGAAATAGCCAAATTTATTGATCATACCCTTTTGAAGCCACAGGCTGCTGAATCAGATATTATCCAGTTATGTAAGGAAGCTAAGCAGTTTAAATTTGCTGCTGTTTGTGTTAACCCTTGTTATGTTAATCTTGCGGCCAAGCTGTTAACCGGTACTAGTGTAAGAATAGCCGTTGTAGTTGGTTTTCCCCTGGGTGCAGCTACCACAGAAACCAAGGTTTTTGAAGCCATTAAGGCTTTTGAGGACGGTGCCCATGAAGTAGATATGGTTATGAATGTGGGTGCACTAAAATCCGGCAGGGATGAATATGTGCTGGCAGATATACAAGGTGTTGTTAATGAAGCGAAAAAACAAATCCCCAAAAAAATTGTCAAGGTAATAATTGAAACAAGCCTTCTTAACGGTGAAGAAAAGGAAAAGGCATGCAGATTATGCATTGAGGCAGGTGCCGACTTTGTTAAAACATCTACCGGTTTTAACGGTGGCGGAGCTACAATAGAAGATATTCAACTAATGAAAAAAGTTGTAGGGGATAAAGGGTTAGTGAAAGCCTCTGGTGGAATAAGGGATTTGGAAAAGGCCATAGCTATGGTAAAAGCAGGTGCTGACCGCATAGGCACCAGTTCTGGAGTAACCATAATGTCCAGTACTGGAACGGATTTAGGTGAATCCAACGATGACCAATACTAATATCTCAATCTTAGTTGTTGAACCGGATTTTTTGGTGCGGAAAGGATTAATTAGCATCCTAAATCAAGCAGAAGGGTTAAAAGTAGTTGGTGAAGCACAGAATGCCCGGGAGGCCCTGGATTTTATTAGGAAAAATAATGTAGACGTAGTAGTTACTGAACTCTGGATTAAGGATGAAAAGAATTCTTTAGTGGCAACAATAGGCAAGGAATTTCCCGGGAAAACGAAGATTGTCGTTTTAACGGCTTCCCAGGAAGCAAAGCACCTTTTTGATGCTATGCGTCTAGGCGCTCAAGGCTACTTATTAAAAAACCTAGATCCGAAAATATGGCTTGAAGTTATCCATAGTGTTGCCAGGGAGGATGAGCCTTTAGCTTCCGGTGTTGCCTGTGATATCTTAAGGGAATTTGCGGAGCAGTTGACACACGAAAGTAATGAGAAGATTGATTCCTTAAGCCTGCGGGAAAAGGAAATACTTCATTTAGTAACTGTGGGTTTAACTAACCTGGAGATTGGGCACAAGTTAAATATTTCAGCAAATACAGTGAAGAACCATATTAAACGGATAACGGATAAAATAGGTCTCACCAACAAGGCCCAGTTGGTAGCATTTGGGGTTAGACACGGGTTTACTGTTAAAAAATAATCTTTCTAAAATTTAAAGTGCTGGGAGGCATTATCAATTAGCCGTTATAATTGATAATGAAAAACAATTATTAATAGTAATAATATTTTCGGAATGATAATATTAATATAATACAGTTACCTACAAGGATATTTATTAGTACAATTATACTAAGAAATATCCTTTTTTAATAGAAAAGTTAGTACAAGAATAGTCTAGTGTAAATGCAAACAATATAGTATTATGTACATGTAACTGATAATGATTATCAATAAAGGGGGAAGTATTATGGTTTTAGCAGATGTTAAAAAAGGTTCAACCTTTAAAATTTTATCAATTCCTAACGAAATAGTCAGGGCGCAGGCTATCCGTTTTGGAATTGCTGAGGGCTCAGTTGTAACCTGTGATGAATTAATACCTGCCGGTCCTGTAATCTTAAGAAAAAATAAACAGGAAATAGCTGTAGGATATGGTCTGGCAAGGGAAATATTAGTTGAGGCAGTGTAAGTTATGTCCAGTTACAGTGACTGGTGGCTAGTTAGTCAATAGCCAATAGTCAATGGTCGATAGTAACTATCAAACTTTAAACAGATTTGGAGGAGAGAAAATGGCCCATTGCCATGGATCTAATATAAAAATTAATCTGCCTGAACATGGACGTAAAATCGTTTTGGCAGGCAACCCCAATGTAGGAAAATCAGTTTTTTTTAATTCGCTGACTGGCATGTATGTTGATGTCTCCAACTATCCTGGCACGACCCTGGATATTTCTTATGGTCGGTATGGAGAGGATATTGTTATTGATACACCAGGTGTTTACGGAATTTCGTCCTTTAATGATGAAGAAAGGATTGCCCGGGATGTAATCCTGGCAGCTGATATAGTAATTAACGTTGTAGATGCCGTACACTTAGAGCGGGACCTTTTTTTGACCCAGCAAATTATTGATACGGGAGTTCCTGTTTTAGTTGCATTAAATATGGTTGACGATGCAAAAAAGCAGGGTGTAAAAGTTGATTCCGACTTGTTAAGCCATCTCCTGGGTGTTCCTGTTATTGAAACTATAGCAGTTCGAGGGATTGGTCTAGACAAGGTTAAGGAGAATATTAACAAAGCAGTTCCAGGTATTATATGCAATCCTGAACTGCAAAAGATGTTAACTAAAATGAACGCCAGGGTAGCCAGCCAGGGGGAAGCCCTCCTTGTCCTAGAAGGAGACCCCATTATTTCCGAAAGACATGGTTTAAAGGCTGCCAAACATCGGGAAGAAATATATTTAATGCGCAGGGGAAGGGTTAATGACATAGTAGGACATGTTATTACTGAAGTAAAAGAAGGCACTGATTTTAAAACCAGGCTGGGTCGTTGGATGATAACGCCCATTACCGGCATACCAATCCTGCTTGCAATGCTTTATTTTATGTATCAAGCTATCGGTGTTTTTGTGGCTCAAACCATAGTTGGTATCACAGAAGAAACAATTATGGTAGGTATGTATGAGCCTTTTATGCAAGGTCTGGTTGGCAGGTTTGTTAATCTGGAAAGCTCAGTGGGCTATATTTTAGCCGGTGAATTTGGTGTCTTGACCATGACCGTCATTTATGTTTTAGGTTTATTAATGCCTCTGGTGGTAGGGTTTTATTTCTTCCTTTCGGCATTTGAAGATTCCGGCTATTTACCGAGGCTGGCAGCTTTGACCGATCGGCTGCTCTCCATGGTAGGGCTTAATGGAAGAGCTATTATTCCCATAATTTTAGGCTTTGGCTGTGTAACCTTGGCAACAGTTGTTACTCGACTCCTCGGTTCCGTCCGAGAGCGAAGAATTGCAATCTTCTTATTAGCCCTGGCAATACCTTGTTCAGCCCAGCTAGGTGTAATTGCGGGAATGCTGGCAGGTGTAGGAGGAATGTACATAACCCTCTACGTAGTTGTAATCTTTAGTGTAATGGCAATAGTAGGTACCTTGCTAAACAGGTTATTGCCTGGCAAATCCTCAGATTTACTAATAGATTTACCGCCTCTAAGGCTCCCCAGGATAGAGAATGTGATGAAAAAGACTTTTACAAAATCATTTGCTTTTCTTAAAGAGGCTACTCCCTTGTTCGCTATAGGAGCATTTATAATAAGTATAATGAATCTAACCGGTCTTCTGACAGCCATCCAAAACTTTTTGGCACCCCTTACCGTTGGCTGGTTAAACCTTCCCAAAGAGGCCGCGACAGCCTTTGTCATGGGAATTGTCCGCCGCGACTTTGGAGCCGCAGGTTTAAGTGATTTAGCTCTGGAGCCCATGGCTACTATTGTAGCATTAGTTACTATTACTTTATTTGTTCCATGTATTGCAGCCATTTTGGTCTTATTTAAGGAACGCAGCAAGCAGGAAGCTGCTATAATGTGGTTTGGATCTTTATTCATCGCCTTTTTGGTAGGCGGTATAGTAAATAAACTAACAGGATTATTTACTAATGATGTTACTGCTATATGGTTTACTATTTTTGTTCTTTTAGGCTTAGTCGGCGCAACCTCACTTTTAGTAAATTTCAAAAAGAGAATGGAAATTAAACCTTTTTCCCAGGAGGGATAACAATGAAATGCCCTCAATGCGGATATGATGTAGAAAAAGGTGAAGTTAGATGCCCCCGCTGTTTTAAAAGTCTATTAACGCCTGGGGGCTGTAATGGTAGCTGTAGCAAGTGCAATCTTAAAAAAACTTGTTCAAGCTAAATATCGGACATGGAAAAGCACCAAAAAAGAAAGGGGCACACCTTGCTTATCAGGAATGTCCCCTTTCTTTGAGTGGCTAGTTGTTTGTGGCTAGACCTAGCGAAGCGAAATACTATTCCTATACCCTATATCTTAACCTTAACAATTACTCTTTCACTCTTTCACTTTTCCACTATTTCACTAATTGGACGAATAAACGAATAGAAGAATAGACGACTACGCGTCTAGCGCAGCGACATACCTATACTTGTAATCATATAATGTGTAATATTTATCTTAAGAGAAACCAATAATAATCTTAAATAAGTGAATTATTATCAAGAAATATTTATTCGAGGTAACGCTTGTTTAAGAAAGGTGTTCTACTTATGAGAACTATGGAAACAAAAGATGAATTTATAAAAGGGGTTATCGCTGGCGCAATTGGGTCATTACTCCTATTTTTATTTGTGCAAGCTTTCAATTTGTTAAGTTTAATTAAATACGACCAGTTTAGATTAGCTGGGGAAGTTGTATTTAACTACCAACCCAATCTTTTTAATAAATTTATTGGTTTCTTCATGACTATTGCGTTAGGTGCTTTTTGGGGGATTATATTAGCTTTTGTTTTTACTAAATTGTTAAATGGCAATTTCTATATATTAAAAGGCATAGTTTTTGCTTTTTCTATTTTTATTTTAAATCTAGGTTTCTTAGACGTAGTTTTTCAATATCCCAAAGATTTGCATGACAGCTCTTTAAATATTTTAGTTTTTTTACTAGGTTATTGTATTTATGGTATTACTACCGCAATAATCCTAAAAAGGCTTGGTATTTTTGAAAATGGATAATTATAATACCTGAAATAAAAAACGGCTGCGCCGTTTTTTATTTCGCTATCCCAAAGCGAGATATTTTAACCTGTACTTCAGGCTTAATCTTAACAGTGGGATATACTTCTTTCCAATTAAGGCTGTTATAGAAGTCCGGATATCTATTCATTAATTCCATTCCGAACATGAAATAGTCTACACCATAGACATTCTGGGAAGTATTTAAAGCTGCTTCTATTGTCTTTGTTATTATATCTTTAAAAAGACCCTCCAGTATTTTAATATTACCAGGTTGACTTAGGTCGATGCCTCCGTTTTCCTCTTGCAGTATTATCCCATCAACCTTTAAGGATATTGTAAAATTTACTTGGTTGTTTGAAATTATTGGGCGTATTTTAACCTTCTTATTGTCTACCTTATATGTAAAAACTCCTCCGTCTAAGCTGCCGATAAATGTAAATTTTTCTATATCCGGAAAAAGGATATTGGCGTTTACCGTTTCTTCTTTATCTAACCAGCCCACTAACTTCCAGTCTTCAAAAACAACACTTCCATAACGGACTAAATTGTTATCGGAAATAAAAAAACTTGCACCTAAACTATGTCCGTTGTTGATCCTAAGTTCACTCAAGAGTTTGGTAAAGGGTTTAAAAAGTCCGAGTGTAAGTTCCTTACTTATCTCTATCATGCCTATTAGTTCTTCGGCGATATATCTTTCAGTTTTTGGTTTAATTTTTAGAGCATCTTGGGCTGTACCATTTTTTATAAAGGCCAGGCGTATTCTTCTGGCAACTTCAGGGTGTTTTTCAAAGTAGCTGCTGATGTCTTTAAAATTGTCGCCCATTTCATCACTCACTATAATTACTTGTAGATCTGAAAGGGTAAGCCTTCGGGCCACATTTGCCTGTATTAAATCTAATGCATTTTGCAGGGTTTCGCCCTCTGCTGTAAGAATAATACTTCCTGTTTGTCCGTCGCTAATTCTTGAAGGTGCTTCTTTTAATAGGAAAGGGTGGATAATCTCAGCGGTCACTTTATATTTTAACGGCTTTTTACCCTGAGCCGGTGTAACACCGGCTGCTTCATCAATACCTATGGCAGATATAAAAAGCCGGTCACTTATATCTTTTGTATCCCAGCATGCCGTAGATAACAGTGCAAGTGCAATCATCATTAAACAAATCCTACTTTTCACCTAAGGTCCCTCCTTTTCTTCTAAAAAAAATAAGGAGTAGCGTACTTAAAGGGAGGAAATAGATAAAGATAAAGGTGAGATATATATGTACATCCCGTAGTCTTATGCTCCAAGCAAAATTAGGAATTAACAAAGTTGCTAAAACAGTAATTAATGCAGCGGAGCAAATAACTATTTTTTTATTTTTTAAATCAAAGGTCTGAATTATTCCATAGGAAAGCAAATAAAGAGTTACAGCAATAGTTACAAAAGCTGTAATTAACAGGGGTACTGTTAGAAACAGTTCAAATCTTTCGGCAGGAAATCCGGGCACCTCAATCAAGGAAAGCATTGATGTTACAGGCCACAACATTTTTGTTGTATTATCTATTCCCAATACACCAACAACTATTATATTTATGCATAATGCCAATAGATTTATTATGCCAACACCCAATATGGCATGTTTATATGTATTGTTGGTTTTTCTAATAAAAGGAAAAATAAATAGAATTAGTTCTAAACCGTGAAAGTAACCAGCATATAAAACTGCACCTTTTAACACCGGCGTGATTCCGTTTTCTAATATTGGAAAAAAGTGTTTAGTTTCTATATTATTTATGCTAAGAGGTATGATAAGCAAAACAGGTACTATAAAAAATAAGCTTAAGATTTGAGTAAATCTAATTATAGGTATTAGACCATAGGTTACAAGCCAAACAACACCTATTGCAATTAAAAATATTGGAATCAGTAAAGGGGTTCTAGGTAAAAAAAAGATATGATTGACCTCAGCAATATCTTTAAAAAGCAAAGTTAGGAAAAACCCCCAAAAAATTAAATAAGCAATAACAATGGCAATGCCTAAAATTTTACCCCATGCACAATTGATATACTGAAAATAATTATGTTCAGGAAAACGCCTTGCTAGGTGAACTAATAAATAAGCCATTAAGGTAACAAATATACTGCCAATTAATATTGAGAGCCAGCTATCCCTTCCTGTTATCTTTATTATGTTTCGCCCAAGGGTAAAAAGTTCAAATTCGACTATTGTAAAAAATATAATTATAGATAATACCCTGGAGTCAATCTTATCAGGCAATAGATTTTTCATATCATTTTAACCACCTAATACTAAGATTTATTTTTTTGGGGTTTATAGGTTTGGTCCTGAGCCATTTTTACTGGTGACTCCCTTAATATAGTATGACCCCAGCCGCTTAGTTCAGTTGGACCAAATGGTGCCATATAGGGAATACCAAAGGATTTCAGGGTTGCTAAGTGGATTGCAATATAAAAAAAGCCAATAGCTAAACCAAAAAGACCAAAAATTGTGGAAAAAACCATAATAAAAAATTGAATAATACGGATTGAAGAACGAAGATCAAAACTGGGAACAGCGAAGGAAGCAATTATAGTAATACCCACTATGATAATTATTGGTGCTCCTATAATATTTGCCACCAAGGTGGTCATTACCAGGGTGATTCCCGCAAAAAGGGAGATAACCTGTCCAATTATGTTAGGCATGCGCAGTATTACCATTCTCACCAATTCTGCAATACCCATCAGAATAAAAGCTTCTAAGTATATGGGAAAAGGAACTCCTTCCCTGGAAGCAGCAATATTAAAAGTTAAAACCGTTGGAATCAATTCAGGTAAAAAAGACGTAAGGGCGATATAGAATCCCGGTAGCAAAGTTGCAATAATAAAAGAAATATACCTAGCAATACGGAAGAAACTGGAGGCAAAAAACCATCTCCTATAAGCATCATCGGGTGTGTCCATGAGGTCAAAAAAGGTAACAGGTACGGCTATAACACTAGGGCAGCCGTCAACAAAAATTGCTACTCTACCCTGGGTTAAGACGCTCAGGGTAATATCCACTTTCGAGATTATCTCCACTTGCGGAAAAGGACTCCAATTAGAATCTTCTATATTCCTTTCAATATAGCTGCTGTCCGGTATAATTTCAGCTTTAATATTAATTAGTCTTTCCTTTATTTCATTAACAATCCCGGGATTAGCTAAATCTTTTAAATAAGCAATTACTACCTTTGTATTAGACCTGGAACCTATAGTAAAATATTCAAAGGTAAGATTAGTGTCAGGAAGCCTTTTGCGCAGCATTTGCAGGTTATAGTTTATATCTTCCATATACAACTGCTTTGAACTTCTATAAAGTTGATTGTTTGCCCTAGGAACAGTATTTGTTACAGGTATCCTGTTTCCTCTTTCGATAGTTTTTTTTCTTTTCCAGAAAAGCTTCACTGTTATGCCTCTTTTCCTTAATTTGAAATTATTAAATTTAGTATTAATATAATTATTAGATATTATGTAATATTTTCCGTCTAAACCAGAAAAGCAGGATAGCCTACTTACTATATCAAGCAAAATCATTTATAATATTAATTGGAAGTATACTGGTAGATTTGCTTGTAATTTTTATTAGTGGAAAAAGAAGGTCAGTATACCTGGCTGATTTCTAGGTACACTAGTTATTACCGTAAGGAAAGTCCAAACAGAAAGGATGGTCATCATGCAGACTAAGGACTTATTTTGGCATTACTTTCAAAAAACGGGCCACATAGGGGCTTATCTACTTTACAAAGAATTGGACGAGGAAAAACTGCCGCTGATGGCAGCTTCAGATAAGGAGTAGGTGATTTTTTGCCGGAGATACTCAAAACCCAGGCTATAGTTTTACGTTCCCGCAATTATAGTGAGGCAGATCAATTATTGACCCTTTTTACCGAAAAGTCTGGTAAGTTAAATGCTATTGTGAAGGGTGTTAAAAAGCCCGCCAGCAAGCTAAGGGGCGGGGTACAAGTTTTTAGCCTTACTAATATTGCTTTATATCTGGGCAAAAATTTAGCTACAGTTACCCAAGCTGAGGTTATCAACTCTTTTTTTCCTTTACGCGAAGACCTGCTTAGAATGAGTTGCGCTGCCTATATTTCTGAGTTAGTTGATGCTTTAGTCCCGGAAGAGGAACGGGATGAAACCCTCTATAATCTTTTGCTTGTGGGTTTGCATATTCTTTCTTTAGAGGAACCTTGGTTGGCAGCAAGGGTTTTAGAAATAAGAATTACTTCCGCACTAGGCTACCAATTACAATTCGACAACTGTGTTTGCTGTGGTCAAAACATTAAAGTAAATACCTTTCTATCGGTCGCACAAGGTGGACAGGTTTGTGAACAGTGCCTCAAGACCTATCATAACCCGGAAGTAATAAAAATAAGCGGCGAAACATCAGTGCTTTTCCGGAAATTAATGGAAATAGAAACGTCTATGTTAAATAGGTTGCGGATTTCTCAGACAGCCAAGAAAGAAATTGAAGAAATACTGGATATACATATTACCAACTGTATAGGCAGGAAATTAAAATCTAAAGAATTTCTCAATAGTCTTGCTTGAGTGGACAATTATTAGTGACCAGTGATTAGTGATTAGTGACTAGTGACTAGTGACTGGTGATTATTGACTTTTGACGAATACTTAAGGGTTAAAATTTTGCGTCTGACTTACTTACAGGTCTATCTATTGCGTCTGACACAAGCATTGCATGTAAACTCAAGATGACGACTGCTACGCCGGCATTTAATTGCTTCTATCACACTATCAGACTATCACACTGTTCCACTCTTTCACTTTTATAATTCTGTTGCCACTGTAGATACTGTAGCCACTGTAGCTACTACTTCCAATTCAGCCCAAATTTCTTGCATATTTTCTACCTCTTTCAGGGTATAATTCTTCTGAAGGGGGTATTTTTATGGACGAATTAAGTAAAATTGATTTACTGCGGGAAAGAACGGGAGTAGGATATAGGGAAGCAAAAGATGCCTTAGACAGAGCCGGCGGAGATGTAGTGCAGGCTTTAATCTTTGTAGAAGATGAAAAGATTAAATTAGACGATGATATCCAGATAAAAGGCAAGAAGATTCTTAACCAGGTAAAAGATATAATTAAAAAGGGCAATGTCAACAAGATAAAGCTGAAGCGGGGAGAAAAAACAATTTTTGAATTCCCTGTAAATGTAGGAGCCTTGGGTATTGCGGGAGCAATTTTAAGTCCAACTTTTGCAGTAGTTGCCGCTTTAGGTACTGTAGCAGCCCTGGCAAATAAGTATACTCTGGAAATAGAAAGACCTGGCGGAGAAATTGAAGTCCAAGAAATAAAGTTTAATGACCATGAACATTAAATAGTTAGGGTAACTATTGACACTATAATAAGTTTTTGCTAAATTGAAATAGAATTATATCGGGCTGTGAAGGAGAAGAGTATCTGAACAGGTCTTTCCTAGCGAGCCGGGGATGGTGCAAGCCCGGTGGAGACGGTCGGAGAAGGGCGCTCTAGAGCCTTTGACACTTAAGGTGGGTATGCTTCGTGCATACCAATCAGGGTGGAACCGCGGGAATATCTCCCGTCCCTGTCTTGGGACGCGGAGATTTTTTTATTTAATGACATCTATAGATGTATAACTGACGCGAGAAATACTTCTGGGCAGTAGTTTTGCGTCTGACTAGCTTAAAGGTCAGCTTTACGCGTCTGACAATCTCCAGGGTAAATTTATTGCGTCTGACACAAGCCTTGCATGCAAAATTCTTTGTTATTAATCTAACGAAGTGCGATCTAACGAAGTGAAATCTAGCGCAGCGAAATCTACCAAAATTGTTTTTTATTCGATGCATCATGCAGTATAACAGTATAAGCTTACTTTAATACGATTGGAGTGTGAAATATGAATTTTCAGGAACTGATTTTAGCTTTAAACAAGTTCTGGGGTGAAAGAGGCTGCATCATACAACAGCCATATGATGTTGAAAAGGGTGCCGGGACTATGAACCCTGCCACATTTTTGCGGGCATTAGGACCAGAACCATGGAATGTTGCCTATGTTGAGCCCTCGAGGCGACCTACCGACGGCAGATATGGGGAAAACCCCAACCGTTTGCAGCATTATTATCAATACCAGGTTATTTTAAAGCCCTCTCCTGATAACATCCAGGAATTATACTTGGACAGTCTGCGGGCTATCGGTATTGACCCTTTAGAGCATGATATAAGATTTGTTGAAGATAACTGGGAGTCCCCTACCTTGGGTGCTTGGGGTTTAGGCTGGGAAGTGTGGCTGGATGGAATGGAGGTCACCCAATTTACTTACTTCCAGCAGTGCGGCGGTATAGACTGCAAGCCTGTCAGTGGTGAAATTACATATGGTATAGAGCGCCTGGCTATGTTTATCCAAAAGAAGGACAGCGTCTATGATATTGAATGGGTGAATGGCATTACCTATGGTGATGTGCATCATCAGGGAGAGGTGGATTATTCCCATTATAACTTTGAGGTTGCCGATATTAAGATGCTCTTTATGCTCTTTGATGCTTACGAAAAGGAAGCCATGGCTGTATTGGAAAAGGGATTGATTCAGCCTGCTTATGACTATGTATTAAAATGCTCCCATACCTTCAACCTTTTAGATGCCAGGGGTGCAATAAGTGTTACCGAAAGAACAGGATATATTGCCCGGGTAAGGAATATGGCCAGGGCATGTGCCCAAGGGTATATAAAACAGAGGGAATCCTTAGGCTTTCCCTTGATAAAAGATGCAAAGCTGCGCTCTGATTTAGGACTAGATACAAAGGAGGAAAAGTAGTATGGGAAATCTCCTTTTAGAAATAGGGACTGAAGAGATACCGGCAAAGTTTATGCCTCCCGCTCTTAAGCAATTAAAAGAATCTGCCCAGCAAAAATTGGCTGAATTACGCTTAGAATATAGCAGAATTGAGACTTATGGTACGCCGCGCCGTCTGGTCTTGGAAATTAGGGACTTACCCCAGGTTCAAAAAGATTTGGTAGAGGAAGTAAAAGGACCTTCCGCTAAAGTGGCTTTTGATGCTGAAGGCAACCCTACCAAGGCTGCAGCAGGCTTTGCCCGGGGGCAGGGTGTTGATGTTAATGACCTGACTGTTAAAGAAACTGAAAGCGGTGCTTATGTTTTTGCCCTAAGGAAGGTAGCAGGGCAGCCGGTTTTTCAAGTTTTACAGGAATTACTGCCCCAATTGGTTTTAGGAATCAACTTTCCAAAGCCGATGCGGTGGGGAAGCTATGAAGTTAAGTATGCAAGACCTATCCGCTGGATTGTTTCTTTATTTGGAGAAGAAGTAGTTGATTTTCAGATTGCAGATGTACAAGCAGGCAGAACATCAAGGGGTCATAGATTTTTAGGCTCCCAAAACATAGAAATAAAAAATCTCGACCAGTATTTTAAAGTGATGGAAGACAACTACGTTATTGTTGACCCTAACCAACGTAAGGATATGATTAGGGAACAAATCAAAGCACTGGCAGATTCTATAAACGGTCAAGTGGAATGGGACCAAGGGCTGTTGGAAGAGGTTGTTTTCCTTGTAGAGTATCCTACTGCTTTAATAGGAGGCTTTGCCGAGAGATACCTGTCTATTCCCAAAGAGGCAGTAATTACGCCTATGAAGGAACATCAGCGGTATTTCCCTGTTCTTAAGGATAATGGAGAACTGCTGCCTAAGTTTATCACTGTCAGAAACGGCAATAAGGATAACCTGACCATTGTTCAGGCTGGAAATGAAAAAGTCCTGGAAGCCAGGCTTGCCGATGCAAAATTCTTTTATGACGAAGATCAAAAGGTCAAGTTGGAGGACTATGTAAATAAGCTAAAGACCATAGTATTCCAGGAAAGCTTAGGGACCATTTATGAAAAAGTTGAGAGGATACACCAGGCTGTTGGCAATATAAGTGAAATGCTTAAGCTTGACCTGAGTGTAAAGGAAAGGGCTCTGCGGGCAGCTTACCTGTCAAAAGCCGATTTAGTAACCAACATGGTTTATGAGTTTCCGGAACTCCAGGGTATAATGGGCGAGAAGTACGCCTTGCTATCCGGTGAAGAGACAGTTGTGGCAAAAGCAATTTTTGAACACTACCTGCCCCGCAATGCCGAAGACATTTTACCAGAAACACTAGAGGGAGTTTTAGTAAGTTTGGCTGATAAGATTGATACCATTGCCGGTTGCTTTGCTGTTGGCATAGAGCCTACAGGGTCCCAGGATCCTTATGCCTTGAGGAGACAGGCGGCAGGTATTTGTAATATCATTATTGCCAAAAAATTAAATCTGTCCCTAAAAAGTCTCATCAACCAAGCCTTAGATAATTATCAAGGCAAAATTAGTGTTGATAGGGATAAAGTATCGGAAAATATTTATAAGTTTTTCGAACAGCGGGTTAGAAATATATTAAGTGATGCAAACCACCGCTATGATGTTACAGAAGCTATTCTGGCAGCGGGATACGACAATTTGATAGAAACCTTAGGTCGGGCGAAAGGCTTAGATGAGGTTAAAGGAACAGCAAACTTTAAGAAACTCTTAACAGCCTTTACCAGAGCAAATAACTTAGCTAAGAAAGCTGAGACTGAAGAAATTAAGTCGGAGTATTTAGTAGACAAGGTTGAACAAGATCTTAATCAGAAACTAATGGTATCAAAGCAAGAAATAAACCGAGCCTTAACCAACAATGACTATGCTGGAGCACTATCGGCTGTTGCCTTATTGGAAGAATCAATTAACGCTTTTTTTGAAGGTGTAATGGTTATGGCTGAAGATACAAACGTTAAGAATAATAGATTGGCAATGCTGTTAAATATCACAAAGTTAGTAGAACCAATTGCCGATCTTACTAAAATTGTGCAGGATTAATAAAATTAAAGTCTGTAACCCTTGGTGATCCCTTGGTTATGGACTTTTTTAATGAAACTAAGCTGCAGACTCATATATGAATTTTATTTGCAAAACATATTAATGAATAAGATTTAAAAAGTGAACCGGTCTTAAGTGGACAATATATTATTTTTTTGTAAAAATAGAACTATCAATATGGAAAACGGAGGAAACATTTATGGTTGAACTGAGGGATATTTGGCGGGCGAGAGAAAACCTGACAGGTATAATTCACCATACAAATCTGGATTTATCCTATACCTTTAGTGAGTTAACGGGCAACAAGGTCTACCTGAAAACAGAAAATCTGCAGAAAACAGGTTCTTTTAAAATACGGGGGGCTTATAATAAGATTGCTTCCATTGATGAAGGACAAAGGCAAAAAGGGGTTATTGCGGCAAGTGCCGGCAACCATGCCCAGGGTGTGGCTTTTGGTGCAGCCAGGGCAGGTATTGGGGCAACAATTGTCATGCCCGAAGGAGCACCGTTGTCTAAAGTTATTGCAACCAGGGGTTATGGTGCAGAGGTGTTTCTCCACGGTAATGTTTACGATGATGCCTATAACAAAGCCCAGGAAATACAAAGGGAGACCGGAGCAGTTTTTGTCCATGCTTTTGATGACCTGGAGGTAATTGCCGGACAGGGGACTATTGGGTTGGAGATACTAGATGACCTTCCTGATGTTGATGCGATTATAGCTCCTATTGGTGGCGGTGGTCTTATCTCGGGTATTGCTGCCGCAGTTAAATCTTTGAAACCCAGTATTAAAATTATTGGGGTAGAAGCTGAAGGAGCAGCATGTGTCTTGGCGTCTAGAAAAAAAGGTGAGTTATCTCCCTTGACAAGTGCCCACACAATTGCTGATGGGATTGCTGTCAAATGTCCAGGCAGCCAGACCTTTGAGCTTATCCAGAAATATGTGGATGATGTTGTAACAGTAAGTGACGAGGAAATCGCCAGTACAATTCTCCTTTTGCTGGAGAGGTCGAAGCTGGTTGCTGAAGGGGCAGGAGCTACTGCTTTGGCTGCACTGGTCTACCGAAAAGAGTTGCTGAGCCAAAAAAAGATAGCCGTGGTGGTCAGTGGTGGTAATATCGATGTGAATTTTATGTCACGGATAATAGAAAAAGGTTTAGTGAAAACGGGCAGAAATGTAAAACTCACAACAATCATGCTGGACAAACCAGGCAATCTGCAGCACTTCCTAAGCATTATAGCTGAAAACAAAGCTAATGTGATTTCCATCTATCACGACCGATTGGACCCCGATATACCCCTGGACAAGGCGCAAGTAGATGTTGTTTTAGAGACCCAGAGTTCCCAGCATGTCAAAGCTTTAATAGAGAATTTGCAACAAAACGGTTATACCGTAAACGTTGTTTTATAAGGAGCGATTTATTTGAGGGATTACAGCTGTTTTGATATTTTAGGTCCGGTGATGGTTGGACCTTCCAGCTCCCACACAGCAGGGGCCGTTAGATTGGGCAGGCTGGCTCGTTCTATAATTGGTGATGTACCTGAAGAAGTTGAAATACTTCTTCATGGTTCCTTTGGGCAAACCTATAGGGGTCACGGGACGGACTTAGCTCTGATTGGCGGACTTTTAGGCTTTAATACTGATGATGTGAGGATTAGGGA
Source organism: Bacillota bacterium (assembly GCA_049323895.1). Classification (GTDB taxonomy): domain Bacteria; phylum Bacillota; class Peptococcia; order Peptococcales; family BICA1-8; genus JBMOKT01. The sequence goes on from JBMOKT010000039.1 coordinate 197,412, forward strand.
TTCTTTTGCCCTGGCCGCTGAAGCGGGTTTGAAGTACAAATTTACCCCTGTCAATTTAGGGGAAGGGTATCACCCAAATACCGTCAGGTTTGTTTTACAAACTAAAAATAAAGAAACAGTAAGTATTGATGGTGCTTCCATTGGCGGTGGCAGCGTAATTATTACCGCTATAAATGACCATCAAATAGAATTAAAGGGTGATTTGCCAGCCGTTATAACTACCCACCAGGATATTCCCGGTGTTATCTCCAAAGTTTCGGGAGTATTAGCGGCAGCCCGTATAAATATTGCTTTTATGAGGGTATTCAGGAAAGAAAAGAGGAAACTGGCCCATATGATTGTGGAGACAGATGACAGGGTAGCACCGCAAGTTATTGGCGAAATATTAAAGCTGGAGCCGATAGTAGATGTACGCTTTATTGAACCGGCGTAAAAAGGAAAATCTGGCAAGGTCAGATTTTCCGTGGCTACAGCGGCTACAGAACCTACAGTGGCTACAGAATAATAAAGATAAGTGGAACAGTGAAAGAGTGAAACAGTAGGGAACGACCACCATCGACCATCGACTATTGGCTATTGACCAATTTAGTCGTAGTCACCAGTCACTAATCAGTGACAAAAAAATTAACCCTAGAGAAAAGCAGGTGTATAAATGAAATTTCATAAAGTGCAGGATTTAATATCCCAAGCCGAACAAAAAGAAGTAACAATTGGACAAATAGTAAAAGAACTGGAAGCCGAGAACCAGGAAATTTCCCAGCAAGAGGTTATACAAAAGATGCATAGCCTGTGGAAAGTAATGGAGGAATCTGCCCTTCTTGGTCTGAGTCAGCCCAAAAAATCAATGGGAGGACTAATCGGGGGAGAAGGCAAAAAATTAGATGATTATAGGTTAAAGGGCAGGTTTTTAGCTGGCGATGAAATAAATAAAGCTGTCAGCAGAGCTTTGGCGGTAGCAGAAGTCAATGCCTCCATGGGTAAAATAGTAGCTGCACCCACGGCCGGGTCCTGCGGAATATTGCCGGGGGTTCTTTTAACTGTTCAGGAAAAGGTGAAAGCATTAGATGATGATATAATTAATGCGTTGTTTACTGCCTCAGGAATAGGAATTATCATCGCCCAGAGAGCTTCCGTCTCAGGGGCTGCCGGGGGCTGCCAGGCTGAATGCGGAGCAGCAGCGGGTATGGCTGCGGCAGCGGCAGTGGAATTGGCAGGGGGGTCGCCAACCCAGGCTGGGAATGCCTGTGCCATTGCCCTTAAAAATGTTTTAGGTTTGGTTTGTGACCCAGTGGCTGGATTAGTGGAGGTACCCTGTGCTAAAAGAAACGCACTAGGGGCATCACTGGCTTTGGTAGCTGCAGATATGGCTTTAGCAGGTATTGACAGCGTGATTCCCGTAGATGAAGTGATTGTCGCTATGGGTGAAGTAGGAAGGGCATTACCGGAGAGCCTGCGGGAAACTTCTCGGGGCGGTTTGGCGGCAACACCCACAGGCATCAAGTTAAAGCAGGAATTTATTCAAAAGTGTAAAGGATAAGTACTAATATTTCCATATATTTTTAGACCACCGGTCTGTAATCGGTGTTCATAGTTGTTAACCTGTTGTTTTAAATTAAATTATAGCAGTAATTTCTAAAAATTGGTCAATGTATGACCAATTTTTTCACACTTATTGAGAAAATAAATATAATATACGGCAATAAAATTATGACACATAGAAGGAAAAAAGAAAAATAAATAGTATATATTAATTAGCACTAAAATATTAAATATGAGTCACATATTTCTCTATGTGACCATTTATTTAGGACAAAAGGTGGTGACTATTATACTCAACAACCGACAAGAAAAAATAATTGAAATTGTCAAGGCGCAGGGACCTATTACCGGTGAACAGATTGCAGAAAAGTTAAATGTTACCCGCCCTTCGTTACGACCTGATTTGTCCTTTTTAACCCAGGTAGGTCTTTTGGAAGCCAGACCCAGAGTAGGGTATTTCTACTCGGGTAAAATGCCGGGGTATAACATGACGGAGCAGATAATGAAACTCAGGGTTAAGGATTTCAAATCAGTTCCTGTCGTAGTTTCGGAAAAGACATCTGTCTATGATAGCATTGTGGCTTTATTTGTCAATGATGTTGGAACCTTATTTATTGTCAGCAGCCAGGGAATTTTAGAAGGGGTGGTATCCCGCAAGGATTTATTGAAGACCGCCTTGGGTAAAATAGACGTAAACCAGCTTCCGGTTAGCATTATCATGACCAGAATGCCTAATATTGTTACAACAACCCCCGAGGAAAGCCTGTGGACGGCAGCCCGCAAGCTAATCAGCCACGAAATAGACGCACTGCCGGTAGTAAAAAAAATTACAGGGGTAAATGGAGAAAAATTCGAGGTTGTCGGCAGAATTTCTAAGACTAATATTACTAAAGTTTTTGTAGATTTAGGCTTAGGAAGATTAGAAGACTTAGGAGGGGAAAATGATAAACACTAAACCTGTTATTTATGTAATTTCCGACTCTTTAGGGGAAACAGCAGAATTTGTTGCCCGAGCGGCAGCGAGCCAGTTTAATGGAACTGGTGTAGAGTTTCGCAGAATACCATATGTAAGTGACGAACAACATTTATTGGAGATAATTGAGGAAGCAAGCCATTATAACAGTCTTATTGCTTACACCTTGGTTTGGGATGAGTTAAAAGATTTTTTAGAACAAGAGGCACAGAAGCGGAAAATCTTGGCCATTGATATCTTGGGTCCGATGATGAAGGGAGTAAAAACCCTGACGGGTAATGAGCCGCGGAGAGAGCCAGGATTATTACATAAGCTTGATGATGACTATTTCAGAAAAATAGAAGCTATAGAATTTGCTGTTAAATATGATGATGGCAAGGACCCCAGGGGTGTAATTTATGCTGATATTGTTTTGCTAGGTGTTTCCAGGACTTCTAAGACACCTTTATGCATGTATTTGGCCCATAAGAGGATTAAGGCAGCGAACATTCCCTTGGTACCCGAGGTTAACCCTCCCGAGGAATTATTCAATCTTCCCAGGGGCAAGGCAGTAGGTTTGACCATTAAGCCTAATATTCTAAATGAGATAAGGCAGGAGAGGCTGAAAACCCTAGGTCTGGTATCTAATGCTGATTACGCCAGCATGGAACGGATATTAATGGAGCTGGAATATGCTGAGGGCATCATGAAACGTGTAGGCTGCCCCATTATAGATGTGTCTAATAAAGCAGTAGAAGAGACTGCCAGTAAAATATTACAAATTTATTACCGGGGTGATAGCAGTGTCAAATAGAAAATATGTTTATGTTTTTCAAGAAGGAAGCAAGGAAATGAAATCACTTCTTGGAGGAAAGGGTGCAAATCTGGCGGAAATGACCCGCATCGGTCTGCCCGTTCCCCCAGGACTGACTATCAGTACCGAAGCCTGTATTGATTATAACAACAACAATAAAAAGCTTCCCCAAGGTTTGGAGGAGCAGTTGTGGTCACAGATGAAGGATGTGGAAGAAAAAACGGGGAAAAAATTTGGATATAAAGATGACCCCCTTTTAGTCTCAGTACGTTCCGGTTCTGTAGTATCCATGCCGGGCATGATGGATACTATCCTAAACCTGGGGCTCAATGATGAAACTGTCCAGGGACTAGCTAAAAATACCAATGATGAGCGTTTTGCCTTGGACTGCTATCGGCGCTTTATCCAGATGTTTAGCGATGTTGTAATGAATGTAGAGCATTATGAATTTGAGACCATCCTAGAGAAGCATAAAGAAAAAGCCGGTATTGCCCATGACCACCAACTATCGGTCGATAGTCTTAAGGATATAATCAAGGAATATAAAACTATCGTCAAACGAATCAGCGGAGAGCAATTTCCACAAGATCCAGCCCAGCAGCTGCTGTATGCGGTTAAGGCAGTTTTTGATTCATGGGATAATCCCAGGGCTAACGTCTACCGGCAGATAAATAAGATTCCCTACGAACTGGGAACGGCGGTCAATGTACAGTCTATGGTCTTTGGCAATATGGGTAATTCAAGCGGTACAGGGGTTGCCTTTACCCGAAATCCTTCCACAGGCGTCAAAGAGCTGTATGGTGAATACTTGATAAATGCCCAGGGGGAAGATGTAGTTGCAGGTATCCGTACCCCCCAGCCAATAAAGCAGCTGGAAAATGATTTGCCCCATGTTTTCCGGGAGTTTGTTGACGTTTCCAACCTCTTGGAGGCCCACTACAAAGACATGCAGGATATAGAGTTTACAATAGAGAAGGAAAAACTTTATCTTTTACAAACCAGAACGGGAAAACGTACCACCGCTGCGGCAATCAGAATTGCTGTAGAAATGGTTGATGAAGGTGTAATCACAAAAGAAGAGGCAATCAGAAGAATAGACCCCAGCCAGTTGGATCAGTTGCTTCATCCCACCATTGACCCCCAGGCAAAGCTCAATGTTATTGCCAAAGGGCTGCCCGCCTCTCCAGGGGCTGCTGCGGGAATAATAGCCTTTAATTCCGATGAGGCAGAACTCCTTGGCAAGGATGGTCAGAAAGTGCTTTTGGTTCGTACCGAGACTACTCCCGATGATATTCACGGTATTGTAGCATCACAAGGAATATTAACCAGCAGAGGCGGGATGACCAGTCATGCGGCTGTTGTGGCCCGGGGTATGGGTAAGCCTTGTGTCTGCGGTTGTGAAGATTTGAAAATTGATTATGTCAATGAGCAATTATCTGTTGGCAGCATTACCTTAAGGAAAGGTGACATACTATCTATTGATGGGTCCACAGGTCAGGTAATTATGGGTGAAGTTCCCCTGGTCGACCCCGAGCTGAGCCCCAGCTTCCAAAGATTATTAGTATGGGCTGACGAAATAAAGGCACTGGGTGTAAGGGCAAATGCTGATAATCCGGAAGATTCCCAAAAGGCCAGGGAATTTGGAGCTCAGGGTATCGGCTTATGCCGGACGGAGCACATGTTTATGGTCCAGGAACGTTTGCCTTATGTACAGCATATGATTTTGTCCGAAACACTTGAAGAGAGAGAAAAGGCTCTGGAAAAACTATTGCCAATGCAGGAGGAGGATTTCTATGGAATCCTTAAGGCTATGGAAGGATTTCCTGTTACAATACGGTTCTTAGATCCTCCCTTGCATGAGTTTTTACCCAACTCTGAAGAATTAATAGTCGAGATTATAGAACTAAAACACCACAATGGGAATCCTCAATTAATTAAAGAAAAAGAAAACCTCCTGCGTCAGGTTAAGGTTCTTTCTGAATTTAATCCTATGCTGGGTCATAGAGGCTGCCGACTGGGAATAACTTATCCTGAAATATACCGTATGCAGGCAAGGGCGGTATTCCAGGCAGCTGCAAGGTTAGTGAAGGAAGGATACAACATCTATCCCGAGGTTGAGATTCCATTAGTGATAGATGCTAACGAGTTAAAAACCCTGCGTCGGGATGTAGATGATATTGCTCACCAAGTTATGGAGGAAACTGGTGTTGAAATAGAATATACTGTAGGAACAATGATTGAACTTCCCAGAGCTTGTGTTACTTCTGGAGAAATAGCAAAACATGCCGATTTCTTCTCTTTTGGCACCAACGATTTAACCCAAACGACCCTTGGCTTTAGCCGGGATGATGCTGAAGGTAAGTTTATGCAGGAATACCTTAATAAAAAGATTCTCAAGGATAATCCTTTCGTAGTTTTAGACAGGGAAGGAGTAGGCAAACTTATTGAGGTTGCTGTTAATGGTGGTCGTTCCTTTAAGCCTAATTTACTTATCGGAATCTGCGGTGAACATGGGGGGGAACCTAGTTCTATTGAATTCTGCCATTTACGGGGATTAGATTTTGTAAGCTGTTCCCCTTACCGGGTGCCTATTGCCCGCTTAGCTGCAGCTCAGGCTCAGGTAAACCATCCAAGACCAATTAAATAATTATAAAATTAGCAGTATAGTATAAGCATAAAATACGGGGGGTGTTGTCTTTTAGATGATTTTAAGAGACAATACCTTTTTTGTACTTATAAGAAAGCATAACTTTTCAAGGTAATAAGTATAAGACTAACATCGGCTTCCGCAGTCACCAAAGGCTCGGCGCAAGCCAATAAGGTTAAGATACGTTAAGTGAATTTAGCGCAACAACTGTTATTTTAATAATTCTATAATTTATAAAAAGCATGGATATTTAGTTGATTAGCTATATAACCCCCATGCTTTTATCTATCTCCCCTCAACTAATCTTTTATCTCTTTAAATAATTCATAAGCTTTCTTCCGAGCCTCCTCTAATACGTCATTACCGAGCTCAGTTATTTTATAGTATTTTCTTATCTTACCTTCTACGGTTTTTTCCTCTTTCTCCAAAAGTCCCTTAGACTCCATACTGTGTAGCAGGGGGTATAGTGTCCCTGGACTCATGTCATATCCATGTTCTCTAAGTTCTTCAATCATCCATACTCCATAGATAGGTTCCTTTTTTGCATGATGAAGAATGTGTATTTGAATAAATCCCAGAAATAATTTCCTAATAATTTGGTCTTGCATTTTATTTCACCCCTATATATAATCTAAATATCGAAATATGATATCGAAACACGATATTATTCTATCAAAATAAGCTGCTTTAGACAAGTTAGTTATAATTAGTATGCTAATTTAAGGAGGAAACAAAGTGCAAAATAATAGAGATACTAATTATTTTCAAAAAATAGTAGAGGTGTTTAGTGTCGCATCAAGATTAGGTTTAGGATCCTTTGGGGGTCCAATAGCCCATCTGGGGTATTTTAGAAATGAATATGTTGAGAAGAGAAAATGGATAGATGATAAAAGTTATGCCGACTTAGTAGCCCTTTGTCAGTTCCTGCCTGGTCCAGCCAGCAGTCAAGTAGGTATATCAATTGGTATTTTGAGGGCAGGATTACTAGGAGGGATTGCATCCTGGATTGGTTTTACATTTCCCTCAGCTTTTGTATTATTCCTTTTTGCTACCTTTGTTCAAGGATATGATATTAGTAATGCAGGTTGGCTCCATGGTCTTACTATAGTTGCGGTAGCAGTCGTAGCCCATGCAGTATGGGGAATGGCAAAATCTTTAGCACCAGATAAAACTAGAGCTACTATTGTCCTGTTTTCTGCAGTTCTTACTTTGTTACTGCCTTTTACCATGAAGCAAATATTAATAATACTACTTGCAGGAATTTTCGGATGGCTGTTTCTTCCAAAGAAAGAATTAGGGGATTCCTCTTTAGGTATAGATATACCTATTAGTAAAGGTGTATCTGTAGTATCATGGATTGTATTTTTAAGCTTATTATTTGGCTTACCTCTTTTAAGACAAGTTAGTGACAGTCATCTACTGGCAATTTTTGATAGTTTCTTCCGTGTAGGCTCCTTAGTTTTTGGTGGAGGTCATGTTGTCTTGCCTTTACTTCAGGCAGAAGTTGTCCCTGTCGGATGGGTAAATGAAACGCAATTTATCGCTGGTTATGGTGCCGCTCAAGCGGTTCCAGGTCCTTTATTTACTTTTGCAGCATATTTAGGTGCTGTTACTAAAGGATTAATAGGTTCCTTAATAGCAACAGTTGCAATTTTTTTACCTTCGTTTTTAATAATTATTGGGGGTTTACCATTTTGGCAAGCTTTAAGAATGAACCCAAAGTTTCAATCAGCAATAACTGGTATTAATGCAGCAGTTGTTGGGATATTATTAGCTGCCTTATATGACCCAATATGGACTAAAGCAATTAAAAATCCTTTTGACTTCAGCCTAGCCCTTATTGCCTTCGGAATGCTTATGTTTTGGAAAATTCCACCCTGGAAAGTTGTTTCTTTTTGTATTATAGGTGGAATTATTATTTATGGTGTATAGATTAGAACTCCTGTGAAGGAGTTCTTTTTTATCCTATATTATCGACAACCAAGTCCCAAATGTCTCTGGGATTTTTAATTTTACACAGTGTAAATTTAGTGACAATACTTAGCTTTTAATGAGGGAATTTTTATCAAGTATATGAAGGACTTCTGCTAAAGAAACTCCCCATAATAGTCCTCCAATTATTTGAGTAACAGTAGTTTCAGTAGAAGAAGTTGAAAGATATTTGGTTCCAAAAACAACTGGGATTGCGTAAATAATAAAACCAGTTATAAAACCATAGAAAGCTCCTTTAATTAGGTGGGTTCTAGAGGTAATCAGAGGGACTAAAAAAGAAAAAATAATGCCTAAAAATCCTGCCCATAAGAACTGGGATATAAGACCTAATAAAAATTGTAGTGAATTTTTTGGTAACTGTCCGAAAAGCATAATTGAGCCCCAATCTAAATAACGAAGCTTTGAATAATTTAATATATGATAAGAAAATAAATCCCAAATATTCATTGGAATACCTGCTAATACTCCAGCTATAAGACCTCTATTAAATCTATCCAAGATATTCACCCCAAATTCTTTTACTGAACTTAGTATTGGTAAAAAAACTAATTAATACTCATTCAACGATTTAAGTGGTATTAAAATTAACGAAGTGAATTTCAGATATCGTTGGAATTTTTGTCATTGTATCAACAACAGAGGGAACAAGTAAAAAAGAATATATTAGATACCTCCATTGCAATATTTAGAGAAAAAGGTTATGAGAATACTACTATTGATGAAATTACTAAATCCATTGGGATTGCAAAGGGAACATTTTATAACTTTTATCCATCAAAAAGCGAAATCTTAATATCTTGGGCAGCACAGAAGTTTCAAAAGATTGCTATGCATATTAAACTTAATTGTTTATTTTTCTCAAATTACAGTTATTCCTCAACTCATAACATTGATGATGACCCAAAATATTCTGAAGTATATAGGGTTATACTAGGGCAGTTTATTCAAGGTTGGTCCGGTTCAGCAGTATCAGTATTTAATCAATTAGCATACGCGATATTAGGAATTCCATCAATTATTTTTGGCGTGTTGCTAATTAAGAATAAAAAACTAAGCACATTAGGAGGATGGCTACTCACACTTAATGGAATATCTTGCATTATAGGACTAATAGGTACAGCAGCTAATAATAGGGTTCTTGTAATCGGCTCTGTAGCTGGAGGTGCATTATTTCTTTTTGCGTTAATTGCTTTAGTGCGGAGTTGTGCAAATGGAGCTGATAGAAATATTCCAAAAGGAGACAAAGAAATTAGTATAGATTAGGAAGCATAAAATGTGATAATGAAACAAAGGGATGATGAGATGAGTAAATTGAATGATATGCCTAATATCGGAAAAGAATTAGAGAGTCAGTTGATAAAAATTGGCATTAAAACTTGCCGTGAATTAATTGAATTAGGAAGTAAAGAAGCATTTACAAGGATCAGATTAATTGACAGCGGTGTATGTGTTAATAAGTTGTATGCATTAGAAGGAGCAATACAGGGTATAAGATGGTATTACTTATCACAAAAAGATAAGGCAGAATTAAAAGCATTTTATGACGCATATTAAGGTTAAGTTTAAAAAATGGGAAACAAAGATAAACCACCCTCCGCAAATGATATGAAAATTCTATAGTAAAGAAAAATATCTGGACTTTAAACCCAGATATTTTTCTTGCAGGACTTTTTAAGTTTTTGAAGAAAAACTACTTTTTATAATGTCTAACTAAAGTTTTGGTGATAAAAGTGATTAGACTACAAATTGAAGAAATGGAAGAAAAATTTCTTTCGCCGCTTGCCGTCCTAGCCAAAAATTCCAAAGGAAGGACCATTGAGGAAGCTCCTGATCCTGTCAGGACTTGTTTTATGCGGGACAGAGATAGGGTAATACATTCTAAAGCCTTCCGCAGGCTAAAACATAAAACCCAGGTTTATATATCGCCATCCAATGACCATTACCGTACCAGGCTTACCCATACTCTGGAGGTTAACCAGATTGCCAAGACCATTGGCAAGGGTTTAGGGCTTAATGAAGATTTAATAGAGGCCATTGCTTTAGCCCATGATGTGGGACACACGCCCTTCGCCCATACTGGCGAAGAGATGCTGGATAAGCTTATTCCAGGCGGGTTTCAACATAATGAAAACAGTGTACGGGTCCTGACAAAAATAGAACGAGGAAGTCTCGGCCGGGGTTTAAACCTTAGCTATGAGGTATTAGACGGTGTCTGGCACCATAGTGGTTTTGGGGTTAGTACCCAGAATGCTATAACCCTGGAAGGGCAGATAATCCGCCTCAGCGATAAGATAGCTTATGTCCAGCATGATATTGATGATAGTATCAGAGCAGGAATTTTAAGGGAGGAAGACCTACCCCAGGTATTTTTGGAGCAGTTGGGATTTACCCATGGAGAAAGAATAGCTACTCTGGTTGTAGATATAATAAATCATGTTCAGGAGCAGATAAAGTCCGGTTCCAAGCCCTCCATTTCCCTCAGCCCGGAGAAAGAGACTGCTTTATTAGGTCTGCGGGAGTTTATGTTCGAAAACGTCTATCGCGGAAAATTTTGCAGTCAAGAGAGGGAACGGGCGATGTTTGTAATTGAATATCTGTTTAATCATTATAAAAAAAATGCTGATAAACTGCCCCAGTTTTATTTAGATATTGCGAAAACAGAGGGTCTGGAGCGGGGAGTTGCCGATTATATTTCCGGTATGAGTGATAATTACTGCGTAGCTTTGTTTAAAGACCTGGTTGTGCCAAAGTCTTTTATTAATCGATGATTTAAGTGGCTAGTTGTTAGTTGTTAGTGGCTAGTGACTTGCTTCTTGGCGAAAATTTTGCGTCTGACATACTTACAGGTTTATTTATTGCGTCTGACACAAGCTTTGCAAGTTTATTTTTATGTTATTTAATCTAACGAAGTGGAATCTAGTGCAGCGAAATACTCTGCCTCTACCTTTACCTTATTTCGGCGAATCGACGAAATAACGAACATGATGTTTTTAATTCAAATTTTTGGTACATAATATAGAAGTCTAATTATATATAAAAAAATTTAAATTGCCAAGAAAAAAAATTAATTTTGTGCAGGAAATCCTTTTTAATTAGCGAATACTAGTTATCCGTTGCTATTTTTTTTATACTTATTTGAAAGTATAACTTTTACAAGGTAAAAAGTATAAGTGCAATCGGCTTCTGTAGTCGCCAAAGGCTCGGCGTAAGCCTAATTTTCTAATTTTCTAAAAGTTGAGTGAAGTAATGAGAATATATGTTGATGCTGATGCCTGTCCTGTCAAAGAGGTAATTGTAGAAGTAGCCCAGGAATATAAAATTCCAGTTACTATGGTGTGCAGCCTGTCCCATTATAGTACCAATACCTATGAAACAGTAGAATATATTTTTGTAGATAATATCCCTCAGGCAGCTGATATGGCAATTATCAATAGAATTAAACCGGGAGACATTATTATCACCCAGGATTACGGTTTAGCTTCCCTTGTCTTAAAAAAAGGAGTTATTCCCTTACATCATACCGGGAAAAGATATACCAATGAAAATATTGACCAACTTTTATTAAAAAGGCACATTTCAGCTAAAATTCGCAGGGGTGGTGGTAAAACACCTGGACCTAAAGCTTTTACCAAAGAGGATAAAGCTAGGTTTAGGCAGTCCTTAATCAAGGCAGTTTTGGAATCTAAGCAGGAATAAGAAAACAAATGGCGAAATTTGTGAAGAAGTAAAGATGAAGGTGATAGCAATGGCAACAGGTATGATTCCTCAAGAGGTTATTGATCAAATCGCCGCCTGCTCAGATATTGTTGAAATAATTAATGACTACGTTCCTTTGAAAAAAAGGGGTAGAAACTATCTTGGGCTTTGTCCTTTTCATCACGAGAAGACCCCTTCTTTTAGTGTTTCACCTGATAAACAAATTTTCCGTTGTTTTGGCTGTGGGGTAGGTGGAAACGTCTTTAGCTTTGTCATGCAAAAGGAAGGCTTGGATTTTCCCGAGGCAGTGGAGTTTCTTGCCCGTAAGACCGGGATAGCCTTACCGACTAAAGAACTTACAGAAGCGGAAATTAAAGAGGCCAAGCAAAAGGAACGCTGGTACAAAATTAATGAAGCAGCTGCCAAGTATTTTCACCGTCTGCTGATTGATACCAAATGGGGAAAGACAGGTCTGGAGTATTTGCATAAAAGAGGTATCAAACATGATACTATAGAAAAATTCCAGTTGGGTATTTCATTGACAGATTGGGATGGACTTATCAAATATTTTGAAAAAAAAGGCGTTAAAACAAATGAACTCCTACAGTTAGGTTTGGTTTTGCCCCGTAATTCAGGAGGATGCTATGACCGTTTTCGAAACAGGCTTATGTTTCCCATTTGGGATAACGGAGGCAGGGTGATAGCTTTCGGTGGAAGAGTCCTGGATGACAGCGAACCTAAATATTTAAACTCTCCTGATACACCATTATTTAATAAAGGGCTGTATCTCTATGGGTTGCATTTGGCCAAAGGGTCTATCCGCAGCGAGGATTTGGGAATTATAGTGGAAGGATACATGGATGTTATAGCTTGCCATCAATATGGTGTTACCAACGCTGTTGCCTCTTTGGGTACAGCACTTACTCAACAGCAGGGGCGGGCTTTAATGCGTCACACATATCAAGTTGCAATTTCTTATGATGGTGATAATGCGGGTTCTAATGCCGCTTTAAGGGGTTTGGATATTTTAAGTGACTTGGGCTGCCAGGTCAAAGTTGTAGATTTGCCCCGGGGTTTGGATCCTGATGAATACTTAAGGCAGCATGGCAAAGAAAAGTTTCTTGCCGCCGTCAACCAGGGTGCTAATCTGATTGAATATAAACTGGCAAAAGTAATGGAAAATGTAAACACAGTTTCTATGGAGGGCAAGTTTAAAGTTATTCAAGGAATATTACCTGACCTCTATAAAATAGATAGTCCTGTTAACCGGGAAAGTGCCGTAAAACTAATAAGTACAGCCTTAGGACTAGCAGAAGATAGTATTTTGGCTGAACTGCGTAAATTTAGCAGGGAAAAGCAGAAAATACAGGTTAATAAGGACATAAATCTGGAAAAAAGAGAAAATAATAGTATTAAATTGGATAAACTCAATAAAGTAGAAATCCAAATGCTAAAACTGTTATTTGAGCATCAGGAGTATATAACTGATGTGGAGAATGCTGGTGGTGAAAGCCTTTTTAGCCCTCCTCTATCAGAATTATTCAGGAAAATCTTCGAGGTATATAAAAGAAAAAGCAAAGTTTCAGGGACAGACATTGAGGAAAAAGATAGTAAACTACTAGCTGCTGTTTTAATGTGTGAACTCCAGATTCCCAATACTAAAAAGATGGTAGCTGATTATATAAAAATTTTACAAATTAATAAATTAAACAAAGATTACAGTGAAACTATGAGAAGGCTCAGTGAGGCAGAAAAAACAGGAGATGCCGATCAACTGAACAATCTTCTAGCCCACATTGAGTCCATTTTACAACAGAAAAAGTTTTTGGCACCCTAGGGAAGGGGGGAATTAGTGATGAAAGATGAACAACTAAAGATCGAAGGTGTGAAAGAGCTTATTGAAAAAGGTAAAAAGAAGGGGTCTTTGACATACCAGGAAATAATGGATGCCTTACAGGGTGTTGAATTATCCCCTGACCAAATAGATGAGGTTTATGAACACCTGGGAACAATGGGTATTGAAATTGCAGCCGAGGATACAAGCCTGGACCAGCTTAACGTGGATGTTGATGTTGACGTAGATGTAGTTGCAGAACACGAGGATGAGGAAGATGTAGAACTGGATTTATCTATTCCAGAAGGTGTAGGTATAGATGACCCGGTCCGTATGTACCTTAAAGAAATAGGGCGAGTCCCATTGTTAAGTGCTGAGGAAGAGGTTGAACTGGCAAAACGTATGGAAAAAGGGGACGAAGAAGCTAAACGGCGTTTAGCGGAAGCTAACCTGCGTCTGGTAGTCAGTATTGCCAAGCGTTATGTAGGAAGAGGAATGTTATTTTTGGATTTAATCCAAGAAGGAAATCTAGGTCTTATTAAGGCTGTAGAAAAATTTGATTTCCGCAAGGGCTTTAAATTCAGCACCTATGCTACGTGGTGGATTAGGCAGGCTATTACCAGGGCAATTGCCGACCAGGCTAGAACTATCCGTATTCCTGTCCACATGGTAGAAACGATTAATAAACTGATTAGGGTTTCCCGCCACCTCTTGCAGGAATTGGGCAGAGAACCCAGTCCTGACGAGATTGCCAAGGAAATGGATATCCCGGTAGAGCGGGTAAGAGAGATTATGAAGATTGCCCAAGAACCGGTCTCATTGGAAACTCCCATCGGAGAAGAGGAAGACAGCCATTTAGGTGATTTTATCGAGGATGAAGATGCTCCAGCACCAGCAGAAGCTGCATCCTATATTCTTCTTAAAGAACAGTTGGAAGGTGTATTAGATACGTTAACACCACGGGAGGAAAAGGTTTTACGGCTTCGCTTCGGGCTGGATGACGGACGCTCCCGTACTCTGGAAGAGGTTGGGCAGGAGTTTGGTGTTACCAGGGAACGTATTAGGCAAATAGAGGCTAAAGCGCTCCGTAAGTTACGGCATCCCAGCCGCAGCCGTAAGTTGAAAGATTATCTCGATTAAAAAGATATTTTGGCAGAACCTTACTGTTGACTTGTCTTGAAATTTTTCGTATAATAAATTTTGTCGCGGATGGTTCTGCTTCTGTTTTAACAGAATAGATTTTGTTGAGGGCCTATAGCTCAGCGGTAGAGCATCCGGCTCATAACCGGACGGTCCCTGGTTCAATCCCAGGTGGGCCCACCAAAAAGAAGTCGGCAGTCGGAAATCAGAAGTCGGACTAAACTATATGGTTTATTATTTTTGACATCTGACTCCGCGCCATAACTTCAAAGCTTAGCATATTTTTAGGTGCTTGGCTACTATCTTTTACTAGTCACTAGCCACTAGTAACTAGTCACTCTTTAGCATGGCGCGTTGGAGAAGCGGCTTAACTCACCAGCCTTTCACGCTGGCATCCACGGGTTCGAATCCCGTACGCGTCACCAATTCAAGAAGCAAGAGGTAAGAAACAAGAAGCAAGATTAATCATGCTTCCTGTATCCTGCCTCCTGCCTCATGCATGGGCGATTAGCTCAGCTGGGAGAGCGCCTGCCTTACAAGCAGGATGTCGGCGGTTCGACCCCGTCATCGCCCACCATAAAAGACCTGTTGCATTAGCGACAGGTCTTTTGCTATTTAGGCAGCTTGTGGAAAAAGCATTCAAGAAGATAAGCCCGAGAGCCAGGAAGGTATTTAGGAAAAAATAAAAACTGGCTGGGTCTTTTGTGTCGTTTCTAATGTTTCTTTAATAATATAGTAATGAAGGCTTTTATGTATACTTTGATTAAGGAGGTTTTGTCTTTGTCGGATATTAAAGCATTGGAAAACAGATTGGATAATGTCATGAATGAGATAAAGGGCATTATTGATGATGTGGTTGAAGTTAGAAAAGGTTCCCCCCAGAATAAAGAACAGACTGCTAGAGTTTTGGAGAACTTCCTAACAGAACTTTATCAATATTTTAAAAGTGCCAGCAAAGGATCTGGTGATAACCTGCTGCAAGGGATATCCCTTATGAAGATTAAGCTTATGGGTGGGCTTTAAATTGTGTTAAACCGAGTAGTTGCTCGGTTTATTTTTATTCTTGTGCCTTCTGATTTGTTTCCCGAGAAGCGCCTACAGCAATCCCTCTTCTTCGGGTCCGCATGTTATTTCCTGTACGCTTACGGACATTCCTGTTTTGTTGTGGGCTTGCTTGCTGTACTATCCTGTCCAAATTCCTTTTAATCCTGCTGAATACTGTGTTTGAGTTATTTGCCGCATTTAATATGCCCTTTGTAACTAATACTGCAGATTTCCTGACTCTTTTTTCGCCGTTAGCTGTCAAGGCATATACAAGCAAGCCTCCAAGTGTGAGTAATCCTAATGGAGAAAAGCCGGATTTCTTCTTTTGTCTATTATTTAACCAATTCATTGAATACACCTCCTTTAGGTAGTTTGCGTAAATAATAAAATAATAATTACTTGCTATGGTGGTAATTAAAACTTTTTTTTGTCCCATTTGTATTAAGAAGTATTTTTAGGTAATATATTAATAGCTTTTATTAATTTTTTTGAGGTTTATATGATTAAGTTATCTAAAAGACTAAATACCATTGCAGGTTTTGTACCTCTAGGAACTGCAGCGGCTGATATTGGCACAGACCATGCTTTGCTGCCCTGTTATCTTATTCAAGAAAAGATATCTCCTTTTGCAGTAGCTGTGGATGTAAGTGAAGGCCCCTTCCAAGCAGCGCAGAAACAGGTTTGCTCTTTACTCTTAGCCGATAGGGTATCAGTACGATTAGGAAATGGATTAGAACCCATTGAACCGGGTGAGGTTCAGACGGTGACTATTGCCGGCATGGGTGGAGCTTCCATGGTTAAAATATTAAACAAGGGCAGCTTTGTTGTTTCGCAGCTGCAGCGTATTATCCTGCAGCCTAATGTAGCCGCAGAAAACATAAGGCATTGGGCTTTAGAAAACAGCTGGAATATAATAGATGAAGAACTAGTTTTAGAGGATGAAAGGTTCTATGAAATAATAGTTTTAGAACCAGGTTACATGGATATTAAAGATGACACATTGTTATTTATAGGACCTAAGCTTTTGGAAAAATATCATATCTTACTGGTGGATTATTTAAAGCTTCAGAAAAGAGCTGAGCAGGAAATTTTAACACAGTTGGAGAAAAGTAATAGTCAAGGAGCAGTAAAAAAAGCTGCGGCTATAAAAGAGAAATGGATCAAAGTGGGGCAGGTGATAAAATGTCACTTAAATGTGGAGATATAATAAACCTTATAGAAGAACTAGCCCATCCCCGCCATGCCGAAAGCTGGGATAAAATTGGCTTGCAGATTGGCGATCCTGCCACAGCGGTTAACAAGGTACTGGTCTCCCTTGATGTTACGCCCCAGTTAGTCCAGGAAGCAGTGCAAGAAGGCGTAGACTTAATAGTGACCCACCATACTCCTTTCTTTAATCCTTTAGAGAGTATCCGTTGGGATAAGCCGCTAGGTCAGATAGTCCAAAAGCTAGTTCAATCCAATATTAATCTTTACTGCGCCCATACTAACCTGGACTCAGTTCAGGGCGGGGTAAGCGACGTTTTAGCAGATAAAATCGGTCTGCAGGATGTCTCGGTTCTTGCTCCATCCTGGCAGGAAAAATATTTCAAAGTGGTTGTTTTTGTTCCCTGGGGTTATGAGGATCAGGTGCGCTCAGCTATGGGGGCTCAGGGAGCCGGACATATCGGAAATTATGCAGACTGCACTTTCCAGTTATTTGGAACTGGCACTTTTCGTCCTCTGGAAGGAACTAACCCTTTTATTGGAAGTCAAGGTCAGCTTGAAAAGGCAGAAGAATTCCGCTTGGAAACAATAGTACCCGAAAGCCAGCTGCCAGGAGTAATAGAAGCTATGAAAGCAGCGCATCCTTACGAAGAAGTTGCATATGATGTATATCCCTTGGCAAATAAATTTAGTCAGTCAGGTTTAGGCAGGATAGGATATCTTGGCGAAGAACTTACCCTAGAGCAGTTGCTGCGGAGAATTGGTGGTGCCCTTAATACTCAAGACCTTCGTTTTGTCGGCAATAAAACCGATAAAATTAAGAAAGCTGCCGTGTGTGGAGGAAGTGGAGCAAGCCTCATTAACGCTGCCCGCAAACAGAACGCTGATGTATTTATTACCGGAGATATAAAATATCATGAGGCACAAGAAGCCCAGAGCATGGGCTTGGCTCTAATTGACGCCGGTCATTTTGCAACTGAATTTCCCGTTGTAAAAGTAGTGGCAGATTTCCTGCGTTCAAGGCTTGCTGCTGACATCAAAGTTATTGAATCTCAAGTTAATACAAATCCCTTTGAGTTTTATAAAGGATAGAACACGTTATTAGTGCTCTATCCTTTTATATTTTGTTTTATATTGCTGCTGATTTGGGAAAAAATAAAAGGAGGGTTATTAATGGAACTGAGAGCATTGTGGGAGCTTCAAGAAACCGACAGGAATTTAGAGGCAATTTCCAGGGAAATAAAGCAAAAAGATTTGGTGTTGCAGTTGAAAGGCTTACAAAAGGAGATTGCAGAGCTTACCGATACTATAGAAAAAGAAACTAAAGAAATATCTGAAGTCGAAAAAAAGGTTAAAATAATTGAAATTGATGTAGCTGACATGGAAGGTAAAAAAAGAGAGCAAGAGGCTAAATTGTACAGCGGTACATGCAACGTACCAAAAGAATTAGAAGGGATGAGAGAAAGGCTGGAGCAAATTAATATCAATGTCAGCAGCTTAGAGGAACAGCTCCTATCATATATGGATCAGATTGAGGATTATACCCAGTCCCTTAATAAGTCCAAGGGTCTTTTAGAGGAAATTAAGAAAAAATACCATAAGGGTGTAAAACTTTATCAAAAAAATAAAAAAACATATGAAGAAGCTAAATTACAGGCAGAAGAAAAACAGCAAATCCTTAGAGGGAAGCTTACAGATACTCTGCTGCGGAAATATGAAAAGGTGCAGACGGCATATAAGAATTATGGCATTGCCAGAAATGAGGATGGATTATGTTCCGGCTGTCGGATAGAAATTCCTATTATGCATTTGAAAAACATTAAAGAAGGGAATAATATATACAGCTGTGAACAATGCGGCAGGATTCTAATCTACTGGGACAATAGCATCAAATAGATTGTCCCATAATATACCTGTTGTTTATACCGGCATAAAGTGTTATACTATATTTCCGGTCGAGAAAAAGACTAAAAAAAGAATATAGCAGTTGAGTAAACTAGATGATCGCGGGCACGAGCCGCAAGGCTGTGTCTGAGGAAAGTCCGGGCTCCATAGGGCAGGGTGCTGGCTAACGGCCAGTGAGGGCAACCTCAAGGATAGTGCCACAGAAAATATACCGCCTAAGAGAGGTCCGAGGTTAGAGGTCAGAGGTAAGAAAATGATAAAAGAATTCAAGGATTTAGAAGTTTACAGAGTTTCATATGACTTAGCTGTAAAACTCTATAAACTGTCATCCGAATTACCTCAGATAGAACAGTTTGAGTTAGGTCGGCAGCTTAGAAGAGCAGTTACTTCTATACCCTTGAATATAGCTGAAGGTTATGGCAGAAAAAAATCTGCAGCTGATTTTAAACATTTTCTGTCTAATGCATTAGGGTCATGCAATGAAGTACGAGTTCTACTGGATTTGCTTAAAGATGTTGGCTATCTTGAAGTAGAAATTCATAAAGAACTTAGTAGTGCATATGAGATACTAGGCAGAAGATTATATGCTCTGATAGAAAAATGGGACTAATCTGACTTCTGATTTCCAACCTCTGACTTCTTTTAGGTAAGGATGCAACGGTGCGGTAAGAGCGCACCAGCAGCTAGGCGACTAGCTGGCTAGGTAAACCCCACCTGGAGCAAGACCTGATAGGGGGACACATGGGGTAGCCCGCCCCGTTCCCGGGTAGGTCGCATGAGGTGTCAGGCAACTGATATCCCAGATAGATGATCATCCTACGACAGAACCCGGCTTACGGTTTAGTCGACTGCTATTTTCCAATGACACCAGAATATGGGTGTCTTTTTTATTGTCGTGCGTCCAGCGAAGCTGGACCACACTTGCCAGTGAAAGTCTGGCACGGGTAATTGCCAAGAAGCCCGTTAGCTAATCCCAGTGCGTCGCAGCAATGCGGGGTGCCAAGCGGGAGGATAAAGTACCTGTTTAAATAGCAGGGCGAGCGAAGGTGCAGGTCGTAACATAAAGTGAATTCTGCCGCATCGTCAAAAAAGGTCTCTGGTACACAGAGGTAGAAGGGAAGTTGAGCCTTGGGCGTATAGGCGAAGACCATGGAAGTTGGGAAGAACTTGGAAGGCACCATCGAAGAATCCCTCGGTGTAGAGGGAGCGACATGTACCCACAGTGTGGTTCGGAACTGGAGAGACCCTACTTTGCACAGTGAAAGCTGTAGAGAAGTTACATATAAGCCGAAGGTGAAGTTGTAAACTTGCAAAGAGGGAGTCGGAGGAGTTCATAGTACCGAAGATTATGCAGACAACAAAACTGCAAATAGGGAAGGGACTCCACTTTATTCAAGTTTTCCTAAGGAGGTAAGAGTGAGTGAATGCCCGAAAGGCTAACAACACCAAAGAAAAAGTTCGAGAACTTCAAAGGAAACTATACCTTGCAGCCAAATTAAATAGCAAGCGAAGATTTCATGCTCTTTATGACAAAGTATGTCGTAGAGATATACTAGAGGAAGCATGGAAAAGGGTAAAAGCCAACGGTGGAGCAGGAGGAATAGACCGAGTAACAATTGCTGACGTAGAAGAGTATGAGTAGAAAAATTCCTACTAGAGATACAACAGGAATTGTTAGAAGGTAAATATCATCCCAAACCAGTCAGAAGAACGTATATCCCCAAATGGAAAACAGACAAAAGACCATTAGTAATACCAATAATTAAAGACCGAGTCATACAAATGGCGACGAAGATAGTAATAGAACCAATATTTGAGGCAGACTTTAAAGATTGCTCCTATGGTTTTAGACCCAAACGAAATGCACATCAAGCCTTAGATAGAATCAGAAAAGATACAGCGAATAAAGGCTGGTGGGTAGTGGATGCTGATATAAAAGGATACTTTAATAACATAAATCATGAAAAATTAATGTTATTAGTCAAGCAAAGAATATCAGACCGCAGGATAATAAAGATGGTTTGTAAATGGTTAAAGGCTGGGATAATGGAAGATGGAGAATTGCAGAGCAGTGATATAGGAAGCCCGTAGGGTGGATTATGCAAAGCTTAGCATAAACCTCCTTATGCAAAGTAAATGATTATGCTAAGTAAACCTTCGAAAGCAGAGAAAATAGTATACTTTCTGTATCAAAATGTAGTTATCAATTTTTGGCAGATGCATAACAGTATATTACTTCAATAAATACATAGCATGTTTGCAATTCCTACATCTTGTCTGAATAAATGGATCCATAATTATATGCGCATACATTGTTTCTTAAGGGAATGTTTTGGCTTTGTCATTTTCTTATCATGGTTTTTTATTTAATTGATAGTTAATTTTATTACTTTTTGTTATCCCCATTTCAATACCTAGTCTGTATTCAGATTAGGTATAGTAATTGCAAGCAGTTTCATTCTATATTGTAAATGTTGGCGGGATATCCCTAATTTTCCGGCTGTTTTAGAAATATTACCTTTATTACGGTGTAGTTCCTGTGTGACTATACCTTTTTCTATTTCTAATAAAGTTTCTTTGAGATTGATGGTACTATAAGGATTCTGTGTTGGAATTATATTAAATTGCTTTTCAATGTAATGAGGTAGTTGGTGTATATTAATAGTTGTTTCATAACAGTCAACAACATTCATAGAATGTTCAATAACATGTTCAAGTTCTCGTATATTACCAGGCCATTCGTAGTTATTAAAAAAATCCACAACATCTTCATGTAATCCGGAGATTTTTTTACCCATTCTTTTATTATTGAGTCTAATAAAATGGTTACAGAGTTCAGGTAAGTCTTCTAACCTTTGACGTAGAGGGGGTATAAAGAGAGAAACTACAGCAATCCTGTAATAAAAGTCACTCCTTAATTGGTTATTATTTAAAGCTTCTTGTGGGTTGATATTCATAGCACTGATTATTCTCACATCTAGTGGTATCTCAGAATTGCTTCCCACTCGTCGCACCTTATTTGTCTGTAGAACACGCAATAGTTTTGATTGTAACATTAAACTCATTGAATTAAGTTCATCCAGAAAAATTGTACCGTTTTGGGCTTCTTCGAAAAGCCCTGGTTTTTCTTCTGCCCCAGTAAAAGCACCTTTTGAAGTACCAAATAGGATGCCTTCTAGCAACGTTTCCGGGATAGCGCTACAGTTTACAGCAACAAAAGGATGTTTAGCTCTGGTACTAAAGTTATGGATACCCTGAGCAAATAATTCTTTACCGGTTCCAGTTTCACCTATAATCAAGACCGATGAAGAATTGACTGCAATCCGTTTGGCAAGATCAACAGTTGTAACTATACTTTCCGATGTGCCAATTATATCCTTAAATGTATATTGGGTAGTGTTTTTATTATGCTGAAGATTTTGACTAAAAAGTGCTTTCTGTAGTTTTATCTTTTCCTCTACCAATTTTTTTACTTGGGTAACATCTTCGATTGTTGAAATGGCACCCGCAATACGGCTGTTTATGAAAATTGGATATGTATTTGTAACGATATTAACAGTATTACCATAGGTAGTTTTGTAAGTATAAGGTAAATTAATAAAAGATTGACCCGTTTTGAGTGCTTTAAGCAAGATACTGCTGTCATCATCTAATTGATAAGTTTCGGAAATATGTTTACCTAGCACATAATCGCTTTTTTGCTGCTCAATTATTTCTAGACCCTTTGAATAGTAGATGGTACGACCTTGGGCATCAACAATATGTATACCTACATCTAGGACATCCAAGGCATTTAAGAGGAACTCTTTTATTTCCAATTTTTGCAAAATACTGGTTTTAGAAATATTGTATTTATCTATCATAATTAATACCATGCCTCCTTTGTGCAAAATATTTTGCTAATATTATTCATAAGCAACTGTTATTAAAGATGTTTAAAGCTATAATCCATCAGGTATGCAAAATATCTTGTCAAAGCTGCAAGATATTTTGCGTTTTAGTAGTAATTTTACGCCAAAAAATAGAAGAAATGCTGCTTTAACAATTGGCATTAATCTTGCAAATAATATTAGATATAAGGTACACCATTAAAAAAGCTTTTAGAAAGGAGTTGGGAATCATATATAAATGATACTCTAAGAAATCTAAAAACCCTTCAAATTTTTCATTATTAACAATTTTAGGAGGATTCATGAATGAGCAAAATGGATTATTTAAAAGACAAACCAATTGCAGTGTTTGGTGCGGGGGCAATAGCAAAAGCCTTATCTGCAGACTGTGCTTTAGCAGGTGCTAAAGTCCACATTTGCGAGTTGCCGGAATTTGCAGAGAAAAACTTATTTCAAGTAGCAGAAAAAGGTGTCAAGTTTTTTGGTCAACAGCTGAATCTTTATGGTTTCGAAAGATCCGGATTAGCTAAATATGATTTGGTTACAACTGATGTTGCAGCTGCTGTTAAAGGGGCAGGAATTATAATTGTAGGGACAACTAGCATGGGACACATTCCATTTTTTGAGAAATTAATACCTTGTTTAGAAGATGGAATGGTTATTCATATCTTCCCGGATAATTACGGTTCGTTATTACTTAGGAAAATGATGCGTGAAGCAGGTTGCACGAAAAAAGTAATTATCGGTGGATGGTCTAGCGCTCCTTATGGGTGTCGGGTAGAAGTAAAAGGTGGTGTAACTTTGCCTCAAATTAGGGTTTATTATCGTGCTATTACATTGAGAGGAGCCTCGCTCCCAACTTCCGACCAGGATGACTTCATTGAAAGTACTAGATATATGGGTTGCATGGATGCAATAACTAACGGTGATGGTCCTACCCATGGGAATACTGTTATGGATATTGGTTTCAGTAATGTTAATCCAATCTTGCATTGCCCTGGTGTTATCCTGGGTGTAGGCGTTATGGAAAACTGGGGACTTATCTACGGCTGTGAGAACAAGTCCGATTTTTCAATCTATTCCCATGCATATTGTCCCTCTATTTCTGAAGTTCAGTATAAATTGTACAAAGAGGAATGTGCTATTGCCGAAGCTATGGGAGTTGGTATACAGGAGTTTGAAAAGAAACAATTTTTCTCGAGAGAAAATATTCTAGGCTGTGAATATATGGGAATGAACTATGAAATTCCTTTTGACCAACAGGATTATATTCAGTTTGGTACAGGTCCGTTCACTATCAACAATAGATATATAACAGAGGATATCCCAGTTGGTTGTCATGTATTTCATGAGCTAGGCAACAAATTTGGTGTAAAAACTCCCATTATCGATTCTATGATTAATTTAGCATCAGCTATGATGAATGTTGATTATTATGAAAAGGGATATACACTTGATTATCTTGGAATAGGACATATGACAAAGGAAGAAATGCTTATGTATTTACATGAAGGAGTATATACCCCAAAAGAATAGTGACCTCATTCCCAAGATGAAATGAGGTTAATGGAGAATCCTGCTTATAAGAAGAACCCGTATTTAAGTATGTCATCTGACTCAATGACAAGCTTATTAAAACCTGTAATAAAAGCTCTACCTTTAATATGAGGAACTATGGCCTGATATTTGTCAACAGTTGTCAAAGAATCAATTTTTCCTTCAAAAACTGTACCAATAATGCTTTTGTGCGAGAATAACTCTCCTACTTTTAATAAACCTTTACTATGAAGCAAGGTCATTTTAGCGGCTGTCCCTGTACCACAAGGTGAACGGTCAAATTGGGCCCTTCCTAAAAATACAAGACTTTTAAAGGCAGAATCCTTGGTATCAGGACTACCGGTAAATAAGATATCTGTTATTCTACCAAGATGGGGAATTTTAGGGTGGCAGATTTGGATGATATTATTTAACTGATTTCGGATTTCCAAGCCATATTTTTTGAACTGCTCTATGTATTCACATGAATGCTTTAAACCAAGTTGATCTACATCAATAACAGCGAAAAAATTTCCACTGAAGACAATATCGACTGTTATGGTTTGTTCGAAAACTGTTATGGTTACATCTGTCTTATATACAAACGATGGAATTCCTTCTAAGGTTGCCCATTGATGTCCTTCTTCTCCAGTTTCAACATATATTTTGACCAAACCCGATACAGTTTCCAAGGTAACTGTAGTACAGGGTTCTTGTACTGGTAATAAACCTGTTTTTAATGCAATTGTGGCTACAGCTAGGGAACCATGTCCACACATACCATAATAACAACCGCCGTCAAAAAAAATAATTCCAAAATCTGCACGTGGATCAATCGGTTCTGTTAAAAAAGCGCCGAACATATCATTGTGTCCACGTGGTTCAAGCATAGTAGTTGTTCGGATATAATCAAAATTTTTTTTCATATATTCTTGCTTTTCAAAAAGCGAAGTTCCTATTAAATTTGGGCCATTTGTAATCAAACGTAATGGTTCCCCAGCTGCATGAGCATCAATTACAGAGATAAACTGATACATGATATAAACCTCACTCAGAATTTTTAGAATTGTCTATATTATATATCAAAAATAGCAACTGTAGTAGCATCTCGTGTGATAAAAAAAGGGATAAAAAGAAGGTGACATGAAAAGTTGAGGCTAACAGATTATGAAAAACGGATGTTGGATGGAGTAGAAGGAAAACTTAAACAAAAAGCCATGGAAATTATAGTTCAGTACGGGAAAGTTCTAGGAGCTGAGGAATTATGCGAGGTAACTAAAGCACATCTTTTTTGTGGTTCTCATCACTATCTTAATGTAGTAAGCTCCGAGGATATGGAAGTAGTTCTATCGGAAATGTTGTTTTGTTCCAAAGAAAAAATTTCTTTAACCAAAATGGCATGTTATTGTCAGTCAGATGTCGGACCTATGGATCCAGTTTGTTGGAGTAAAATGGGGATAACTAAACTTGAGTATGAGAAAAATATGCAGTATCTTCAGTATTTTTTGGCTTCTGGAGTAAATCTGGTCGGTTCTTGTGTTCCTTATTTATTAGGATTTATCCCTTTAATGGGAGAGCATTATGTAACTAGCGAGTCCCATGCGGTTTTGATGATAAATTCATTGTGGGGTGCTTGCGGCAACGCTGATGGAATAGAAGCAGGATTTTGCTCTGCTGTCTGTGGAAGAACCCCCCTATGGGGTAATCATATCATGAGTAATCGTAAAGGAACCCATATTTTTGATGTACGATGTAAAACTGAAACTGTTACCGATTGGGATTTACTGGGTTATACTGTTGGCAAAATGACTCCTTCCCACGCAATTCCGGTCATTACAGGTAATTTTAGGCGCCCAGATATTACTAAGCTCAAATCTTCTTTTGCGGCTATGGCAACAACAAGTGGAGCTGAAATGTGCCATATAGTTGGGATAACTCCCGAGGCAATTACACTTGAACAGGCTCTTGGTTGGAAAGACCCGCTTGATGTAATTCAATTAACTGACTACGATTTAGAAGATTCGTTAAATTCACTCAATGTTAACGAGAATGAGCCAGTCGATTACATCAGTTTGGGGTGTCCTCATTATTCTATTGAGGAAATTAGGTATGTAGCAGAGTTCTTGGAAAGTAAAAGGGTTTCACGCAACGTTATCTTACATATATGGACAGCTGCTCCCATAAAAGAGACTGCAAATAGATGTGGTTATATTACCAAGATTGAGGAAGCAGGAGGAATTGTTTTAACTAGTAGTTGTCCATTAACTAGCGAAAAAATACCAGAAGGTGTAAGAGCAATTGCCTTTGATTCTACTAAGCAAGCCCATTATATTATCCCACAGACTTTGGCTAATGTACATTATGGTTCAATGGAAGATTGCTTAAAATCGGCAGTAAGTGGACGGTGGGAGGGAAAAAGCAGATGTCAAAGATGATTCTTCAGGGTCGCGGGGCTATTGAAGGAATAGCGGAAGGAAGAGCGATGGTAAGCAGACAAACAATACAAGGGTGGAGTGGTGTAGATGATAAATCTGGTATGATTATGGAAAAGGGACACCCTTTTGAAGGCATGAGTATAAAAGATGCAGTGTTAATTTTATCAGGGGGAAAAGGGTCAAATGGATGGTCTTGTCACTTTCATGCAGCTAATATTGCAGGGGTAGGTCCTGTAGCTCTGGTTTTCCCAAAAATGGACTCACGAACTGGGGTGGCGGCAGTGGTAACTGGGGTTCCAATGGTAACCGATGTCAGTGATGGTATTTTTGACTTCATCAAAACCGGGGATTGGGTCAGAGTTGACGGCTATAAGGGATTAATTGAAGTCATACCAAAAACTGTAGCAGTTCGTACTAGGCAAAGTGGATTGAAAATGCGTTCTAGTTAAAAGTCCTAAATACATTTGTTAAAGGAGGGAGATAAATTTGACAAAAAACTATGGGTTTATTAATAATGAAAACGATAATGGGACTTTTTACATTAGAAAAGGCCAGGTTATTTCAGGGTACACTGTAGGAATTTTACTTTTAGATGTTTGGTATCCACTACTGCCAGGAAATGTTGTTAATGCTTCTACCTACAGCTATCCAGTGAGACATAAACTTGTTCCAGGTGCTAACCAGAAGCGCATGCACAGTGGTGATCCTACACTAATTGATGATTTGATTAAAGCAGGTCGAGAACTCGAAATGGAGG
Organism: Bacillota bacterium; assembly: GCA_049323895.1. GTDB lineage: Bacteria > Bacillota > Peptococcia > Peptococcales > BICA1-8 > JBMOKT01. The sequence continues at coordinate 224,799 of JBMOKT010000039.1, forward strand.
GGGTCCGTGCCATTTGTGGTGCATGTGGATATTTTGGTCATTTTCAACCTCAGATGGCCGCAGCGATGAATGTTCCGGTATTTTTAACAAGTTTAGTGCAAATCCCCTTAATAAGACAAGGTTTAAAACCAGGGCAAAAGATTGGGATTCTTTGTGCAGATAAACCCTCCCTTACTCCTGAACTCATGAAGAAATGTGGTACGGATGATCCAAGTATATGTGTTATTGAAGGTTTGGGAGAAGAACCGGAATTTTCTGCGTTACTCAATAGTGATCGGGGTTGTTTCAATAATGCTAAAATTAGAGAGGAAGTAGTAAATGCTGCTAAAAGGATAGTTCAGAATAATTCAAATATCGGTGCAATTCTTTTGGAGTGCAGTGATATGCCGCCATATGCATCAGAAGTGCAAAAAGCAGTAAATCTTCCAGTTTATGACTTTATTACTATGATCAATTGGGTTAATCATGCAGTAGCCCAAAAATCTTATAATGGTTTCATGTAAATTAAAAGGTTAGAGAATTGAATTCATGTTTTAAAAATCATACTTTTTAATTTCTTATGAAATGCCAGCGATTTTAAATTAGAGGAGAGTGTATTATGAAAAAGTATATTTCGCTTTCAATTTGTTTGTTTTTGCTTTTATTAATTGTTAGTGGTTGTTCAGGTTCCGGTAATAATTCACAACAATCAGAACAAACTGAAGTAAAAGATAAACCCATCACCCTTAAACTTGCCGGTCAGTTTCCCCTAGACAACCCGGCAAGTATTGCCGCAGAAAATGTAAAGAAATATGTGGAGGAAAAGAGTCAGGGTAGATTGTTAATAGAGACATATCCTGCTAATCAACTTGGAGATGCCAATCTTGTCTACGAAGGTATAATGGATGGCTCAGTTGATATGGGGTTGCTTTATAATAGTAGTCAATATGATCCGATGATTGAAATAAACTCTTTACCATACCTTTCAACAGATATTGAAGCCGTAAAAAAGGTATATTCACCTGGTTCCAATTATTACTCTATTTATTCAGAGATATTTAAAAAGATGAATGTTAAGATAATGGGTATTCATGTAGATGGTTTAATCGGTGTCCATGGTAAAAAAACTCCAGTTGATTACAAGGACTTTACAAAAAACAAACAAGCCATGCTTCGTATTCCTGCTGTCGATGTTTACAAGTTGACGGCAACTGACATGGGTTATCCTACTGTGACAATTCCTTTTGCTGATCTTTATACTTCAATGCAAACTGGTGTTTGTGATGCATCCATTGGGCAAACTGTTATTGGTGCTTACACAGGATTCCGCGATGTAGATAAATATTTTATCCCGTACCGAGTATTTGTCGAATGCCTTGATTACATGATTAACATGGATAAATGGAACTCCCTACCGGCTGACTTACAGCAAATTTTACAAGAGGCTGTAGATCAAGAAGTGCAGAAACAGTTTGACAATGTTGTTAAAAACGAGGAGGAATATAGTAAGAAGCTTCAGGCAGAAGGTATTGAAATTATGAGCATTTCTGATCAAGAGCGCAATGAAATGGCAGAATACATCCGTAAGACAACATGGCCAAAACTGTATGACAAATTCGGAGAAGATGTTATGAAAAAAATACTTGAGGATGTTGAGTAATTTAGAGATTAATAGAAGGGATGGTTCTAATGCATGAAAAGATAAAACAGTTGCAACAAGGAAAAATATGGGGAGCTTTTAATATAGCCATCCGTTTTTTATTGATTTTTTGTTCAATAGCAAGTGTTGTATTAATTTTTAGTGCTGTTATAGCTCGATATGTTTTCCATAGAGATATATATGGTATTGAAGAAATTATTTTAACAATTGCATTCTGGTTGTATTTTGCCGGAAGTGTCAGTGGTAGTATGGAAGACAGCCATATTAAAGCAGATATTTTAGATGTTTATGTCAGTAATCATCGTGTTAAATACTTGCTAAAAGCCGTTGCAAAGCTGGTAGAGGTGATTGTTTACATTGTCTTTAGCAAGTGGGCGATTAATCTTTTCATGCTAAACCTACAAAGAATGCCGCGCACGACCGGTTTGAAAATTCCTTTGGTGGCTGCACAAGTTCCAATTGCGGCAGGCTTCGTATTGATGACACTATTTGCTTTCTACTATGGTCTTTTATATCTGACCCAGGTGAAACAAGAAAAACCGCTAAAAGGGGAGGGATAATATCGTGGAACTGGTAATAGCAATAGCAATTCTGATTATTACGCTAATACTAGGTGTGCCAATACCTGCGTGTTTTGGTGCAGCTGTTATATTTATCGTAACAACAATGGGACACGTTTCCGCCTCTTTAATTCCGGTGGGTTTTAGTAAGCTTAATGCCATTGTGTTGTTAGCTATCCCGTTGTTTATATTAGCGGGTGGCATAATTGAAAAAGGCAAAATAGGCAAGGCACTAGTGGAATTTGTGGAACTTTTTGTTGGGGGGATTAGAGGTAGTCTTGGAATAGTAACCGTAGTTTCTTGTGCAATATTCGGTGCAATTTCAGGAAGTGCAGCCGCTACTCTTTCATGTATTGGCTCAATAATGTATCCAAAGCTAAAGGAAGCAAAATATGATGAGGGGTTCGCAGCAGCATTGATAGCAAATGCTTCTCCTTTGGGACTGCTTATCCCTCCGAGTTCAATTCAGATTCTTTACGCTTGGAGTACTGGTCAATCGGTTTTAGCTTGTTTTCTAGCAACAGTTATACCGGGAGTCATTCTTGTAATTTCCTTAAGTATTGTTAATGTTTATTTTTCCCGTAAAAACCCTGATATGAATAAAGTATATATAGAAACAATGACTCAACCAAAAAGTACAAAACTTGAAATCCGGCATCGCATCGTATACGCAATTCCTGCATTATTAATGCCAATTATTATTCTTGGAGGTATTTATGCAGGCATTATGACTCCGACAGAGGCTGCCGCCGTAGCGGTTATATATGCGATTCCAATAGGAATGTTTATATACAAAGGACTAAATTTAAAAGGACTAAAGGATAGTCTGGTAGAAACAGGTACTACCACTGGGGTGGTAATGGTTATGTTTTTCGTTGTTATGATCCTCAGTAGACTTTTTGTATTGGAAAATCTACCTACAAAAATGGCAGATTTAATGATGGGAATTACTGAGAATAAATACATAATATTGCTTTTTATTAATCTATTTATGGTGATTATTGGGATGCTAATGGATGATGTGAGTGGAACATTGCTTTGTGCACCAGTTCTATTGCCGTTGGTTGTAGCACTGGGGGTAAGCCCAATACAGTTTGCTGCTATTCTAGGTGTGAATCTTGGTATGGGTAATATTACTCCTCCAACAGCGCCATTATTGTATCTTGGAGGACGTGTCTCAAATGTAAGAATTAACAAGATGCTCTCTCCATCCATTATAATGATTATTTTCGCCTGGTTACCCACTTTGCTATTAACAACATATTTCTCAGAGCTTTCCCTATTTCTTCCTCGTCTGTTTGGTCTAGTGTAATGAAGTAGATCTTTGACATAGGAATGTGCAATCCCAAAAATAAACCACTCTAGAGAAAAAACGGTAATTAAATTATATCTATATATGTTGCAAAAGAATTGAAATGTACAGCGTGTGCGCTATTATTGCGCTTGCGCTTTTTCTTTCTGGGTATTAAATGTAAATTATATTAATGATTCAATGCGGCTAGAAAAACGAAAGAAATAGGAGGTAATATACATTGAATTGGAATAGAGTATTAACCCTTTATGGTGTACATTGTGAGGGGGAAGTAGGGAGGATTATTACAGGCGGTATAGTTTCTATTCCTGGTGAGACAATGCTGGATAAGCTAAACTATATCAATAATACTGATGACTGGGTTAGAAAATTCACTCTTCAAGAGCCTAGGGGTAGTGCACAGATGTCTGTAAATATTTTATTACCACCGGTATCGCAAGGGGCAGATGCAGGTTTTATAGTATTGCAACCGGACAAGGCACATGCGCTGTCTGGTTCTAATACAATGTGCGTTTCAACTTACTTGTTAGAAACAGGAGTAGTAAGAATGGAGGAACCACAGACTAAATTAACTTTAGATACTGCTGTAGGGCAGATTCAGGTGCTTGCAAATTGTAGTCACGGAAAGGTAACAAGTACAGAGGTTGAAATGTGCCCTAGTTTTGCGGATGGTATTAATAAAAGGATATTTGTGGATCAAATAGGCGAGTTAAAAGTGGATATAGGTTTCGGAGGTTGTTATTTTGCGTTATGTGATGTTAATCAGCTCGGGCTTAAAATTACAACGGAATTTGCAAGAGAACTTGTGGAAAAGGGTGATCTGATTAAAGAGGCCATTGATAAACAAATTACTGTAAGGCATCCTGAGATACCGGAATTCAACCATGTGGAGTATGTTATGTTTACAGATGTGTGCCGCGAGGAACAGAATGTATTTATTAATGGAACGATTATATATCCTGGGAGAGTAGACCGTTCCCCTTGTGGAACCGGAACATCGGCTAGAATGGCAATCATGCATGCAAAAGGTCTTATCAATGAGGGAGATGTGGTCCATATGCAGTCCATTATTGGAGGGCGTTTTCGTGCAGAGATTACCAAAGTTATTACCATGAAAGATGGACGTATTTGCATTATCCCCAGATTGATCGGTAGATGCTGGATTTATGCAATAGAACATCTTGGATTTGACCCAACAGATCCTTTCCCTTTAGGATATACCTTATCAGATACATGGGGGCCAAAAGCAAAATAATAGGTATTATGAAGGGGGAGTAAAGTATTTATGGAAAAACAGCCTGCGAGTATATTTAATGATGTTATAGGGCCTGTATTGACAGGTCCATCCAGTTCACATACTGCTGGGCCTGCTAGAATTGGTAATATGCTTAGAATGATTTTAGGAACAAAAGTAACCAGTGCGAAAATTATAATGGAGGCTACTGGTTCTTATCCTGCAACTTATATAGGGCAAGGTTCGGACCGTGGATTTATTGGAGGACTGATGGGTATTCCAACAAATAGTGTTCAATTGATAAATGCTCTTGAAATTGCTAAGGAAAATGGAATGCAATATACCTTTGAAATTGAAGAACTTGGTGAAACTCATCCAAATGCAGCACTTATTGAGCTTGTAGGTATCAATGGGGCAACATTATCCGCAATGACCCATTCAACAGGAGGGGGAATGTTTGAAATAGTATCTATTGATGGTATTCCAGTGAGAGTTTGCGGGGATTATGATGGATTTCTGATAAAAGTATCAATATTAGCGGATAAAATGGAAATTGAAAGTATAATTCCCAACCTAAAAAGATTAGATTGTGCGGTAAGTCTCTATCAAGGCCCTGGCAGTATCTTATATGAGATTAAAACAAGTGAAGATCAAGTTGATGTAGTTGAACAGATATTGCTGTCAATTCGCAACATTATTTGGATAAGAAAAATTACTGCTATTATGCCTATTAAAAGTAATAACATGTCTGTACCATTTTCCACTGCACAGGAGGCAATGGTATATTGCAAAGCTAAAGATATCTCCCTTACTGAGCTGGGTGTTGTTTATGAAATGCATCGTGGTAACATAACTCGAGAGCAGGTAATTTGTCTTATGCTGCCCATTATTGAAATCATGAGAAAATCCGCACTTGATTCAGTTGCAGGAAATACGGTTAAAAGAAATTACTTGGAACCCAAAGCATCAACTATACATCGGCAGATGATGGAAAAAGAACTTATTCCGATAGGGATTTTAAGCAAAGTTATGCTATGGGCGGTTGCGGTTATGGAATACAATAATTCCTTGGGAGTTATCGTTGCAGCGCCTACTGCTGGATCTGCAGGTGTTCTTCCTGCTACAATTATTGCGGTGGGGGAAGAGTTGGGAAAAACCGAAGAAGAAATTGCTCTTGCGATGATAACGGCTGGTGCCGTGGGAGCATTTATTGCGAATCAGGCAACCTTTTCTGCAGAATTGTGTGGATGTCAAGCTGAAAATGGTTCTGCAAGTTGTATGGCTGCTGCGGGCATTGCGGCGCTTTTAGGGGCTACTGTTGAACAAGGTTTTGCAGCCGCATCATTGGCAATGCAAAACTTGCTGGGATTAATTTGTGATCCTATTGCTGGATTAACGGCTATTCCTTGTGTAAACCGAAATGTAATTGCAGCGATGAACGCAATTGTTTCAGCTAACTTGGTTATGTGTAGCTTTAATCCGGTGATACCACTTGATGAATCAATTCAGGCAATGTGGTCTGTTGGAAAAATGCTTCCTACCCAACTTAAATGCACAGGCAAGGGCGGTCTTTGTCTTACGCCGACAGGTCGCTGGCTTAATGAACATCCTGATGGAAGTCAATAAATTTTAAAATAGACCACAGCTGGAAGAACTGTAAGTCTGGAAAGTTATTAGAGTCGGAATATTTACTATAAATTTTCAAAACCAAAAAATATAATTACATATGAGTAAAAACATCAACATTGTGATTTGGTTGATATTTACGGAAAACAAAAAAATGAAAAGTATTGAAAAGATACTCAGTATAAATTTATAAAGGATAAAAGTTAATTAGTTGGTTGTCTGGTGCTGGCAGTTAATGTATGACTCAACCCAAATGTTCACAAAAAATATTAGATAAGAAGATAGCTGAGCTAGTTAAAACCGAGGCAGAACTATTAGTAACCAATTGCCCTGCGTGTATTGTTCAACTAGCATCTGGTCTTAAAAATTACACGGAAAAGGATAGAATTGAATTGCTTCACATAGTAGACTTTTGAAGAGAATATATTTGTAATTAAAAGGAGGTTTAAAAATGCAAAAGAAAACAATTTTGGATTTCCAAAAAAATGGTTGATGAAGGAGAAAAAATAACGTATTTAACTGCTTATGATTATCTTACAGCTAAGATGGTAGAAAAAGCAGGCATAGATATGATACTAGTTGGTGACTCCTTGGGAATGGTTTCCCTTGGCTATGAAACAACATTACCGGTAACCTTAGATGATATGATTCGTCATATTCAAGCTGTGCGTCGGGGCGCACCTAATATCTTTATTGTTGGCGATATGACATATATGTCATATCAAGTATCTGATGAACAGGCAATTGAAAGTGCCGGCAGAATGGTAAAAGAAGGCGGCTGTGATGCTGTTAAGCTTGAGGGGGGCGGACCTCGTATGGTGGGCAGGATTAAGGCAATCAATGAAGCGGGTATCTTAGTAATGGGCCATATAGGCCTTACCCCTCAATCCATGGCTCAGCAAGGGGGATACAAAGCACAAGGGCGAAACTCTCAGGCCGCTGTAAAGGTTGTTAAAGAAGCTAAAAGAATTGAAGAAGCTGGAGCTTTCAGCTGCTTAGTGGAAGCTGTTCCTTCCCCAGTAGGAAAGGCCATCACTGAAAGAGCCAATAATATAATTCTAGGTATTGGTGCAGGCCCGTATACTCATGGACAATTATTAATATATGCTGATATGGTGGGTCTATTTGATAACTTTACTCCAAAGTTTGTCAGACAATATGCAAACGTAAATGAAGTTATAACAAATGCATTTAAACAGTATCATAAGGAAGTAAAAGAACAAAGCTTCCCTATAGATGGTGAGCACACATATAAGATGAAAGAAGAAGAAGCAAATGATTTTCTAGCCCTTCTAGAGAAAGAAGGAATATAGTAGTAATTTTAAATTTTACAGTCTTACTCCACCCCCTTTAATAGTGGTCATTGTCTTTAAGACAATGACCACCTAAATCCATACTCCTCCCTCTTCATAATAAAAGTGGGCTATCAACTCTTTTAGCTGATAGCCCGCTTTAAATTTAAAGAACTAGGACAAAATCAAAGCAGTATTTAAGAAATATAATGACGCTAGGGAAACTAATGAGTCCATCCAGGTCTGCTGCTAACCTCCATCTTCAGTGCTCTGTATATGTAAATAAGGATATCCTTTATGTAAGTATTATGGATTTTGCATTGATTTTTTAAAGAAAATAAAGATTGGGTTACTATAACAGGATATTTCGCAATAGCTAAACGTTACATAGAGCATGATCTGATTCATAACATAGGATAATTCTGACATAAAAAACATTCTGAATTTTTATACAAGATTTCCGTTTAATATTAACCTCTTTAAAAGATGATTAGACAAAACGAGTATACGTAAGCGTCAAACACAGCACACCTAGTCTTACTAAATAGGTTATGTGATAATCTTCCTCAAAAGATTTAAGATTTAAATGAGGAGGATTTTTTATGAGAAATACAGAGTTAAGAAAAGAATGGGAGACCCGAGTTGCTGAATTTAAAGCCAGTGGTCAGAGTACCATGGAGTGGTGTGCAAGTAACAATATAAAGATTAACCAGCTACGCTACTGGCTCCGCAAACTAAAATCTACCGACGCTTCTTCAGTTCCCTCAGCCAACCAATGGTTGTCAGTAGAAATAAGTGAAGTTCCCTCAGGTAATGGTAATACTCTAACTGTAAAAGTAGGCAAAGCAATTATAGAGATAAAATCCGGCTTTGACCCGGTATTACTGGCCGATGTAGTCAAAACTCTAGCTGCAATATGATAAACGAATCAAATATAGAAAAAGTATACCTAGCCTGTGGTAGTACGGACTTGCGTAAATCCATTGATGGATTGGCAGTGCTAGTAAAGGAAGGCTTTGACTTAGATCCTTTCTCTCCCTGCCTATTTGTTTTCTGTAATCGGAACCGTGATAAACTAAAAATACTTCAGTGGGAACACAACGGATTTTGGCTCTACTATCGTCGCCTTGAACGAGGAAAATTTCAGTGACCGGCAGAGCCAAACTCTACACCGGTCAAGATTACCCACCGTCAACTACGCTGGTTACTTGATGGTCTACCCCTTGAGCAAAAGCAGGCACATCAAGAGGTGAAAGCCCGCACTGTACTTTAAATTGTAGTAGCATTTTTGTCGAAAACTCTCGAAAATTAAAGGAAAATAGCGGCAATCTGCCGAATTAATAACCTATGAATACTACATCTAACACTCAAACAATAGAAGATCTACAAGAGCGCTGCCAAAAGCTTGAGCAGGCAAACGCTAAACTAACTGCCAAGATAAACTGGTTGTTGGAGCAGTTTCGTCTGAGCCAGCATCGTCGTTTTGGATCATCCAGCGAGAAATCTAACCCAGAACAACAGCAGCTCTTTAATGAGGTAGAAGCTGAAGCACAACCACTTGTAGCTGAACCTACAATAGAAAAAATAACTTACGAGCGCCGTAAAAGACAAGGCCATCGTGAGACTATGTTAAAAGACCTGCCTGTGGAGACGGTTGAATATCGTCTGTCAGAACAAGAACAGGTCTGTTCTTGTTGCGGTAATTCTTTACATGAAATGAGCACCGAGGTACGACAAGAACTTAAAGTTATTCCTGCACAAGTGAGAGTAGTTAACCATGTGCGTTATGTCTACTCCTGCCGCCATTGCGAAAAGAATGAGATAAACACCCCTATCGTTACAGCTAAGATGCCTGCACCGATACTTAAAGGGAGTTTGGTGTCTCCTTCAATAATGGCTTACATCATGAGCGAAAAATATGTGGATGGGATGCCTTTATACGGCCAAGAGCAGCAGTTTAGCCGCCTTGGGATTGATTTATCCCGCCAGACCCTTGCTAACTGGATGCTTTACGGAGCTAATAAGTGGTTAAAACTTCTTTATGATAGAATGCATACCCACTTACTCCAGCATGATGTACTTCATGCTGATGAAACTAGCTTGCAGGTACTTAGAGAACCCGGCAGGGCAGCAGAGTCAACCTCATACATGTGGTTATATCGTACAGGGAGAGAAGGACCACCCATCGTCCTCTATGATTATCAAGAGACCCGAGGGGGTTGCCACCCCCGGCAGTTTTTATCAGGTTTCAAGGGTTATCTGCAGGTTGATGGTTATTCCGGCTACAACCAGATAACCGATGTTACCCTTGTAGGCTGTTGGGCCCATGCCCGGCGCAAGTTTGATGAAGCTTTAAAAGCTTTGCCTGATAAAAACCGTTCCGCTCCAGTTGTTGCAAAAGAGGGCTTGGAATTTTGCAATCGTCTCTTTGCTATTGAACGGGAGTTGAAGGATAAGACATATGATGACCGCTACAAAAAGCGTCTAGAACGCAGTCGGCCAGTGCTGAATGCTTTTTTAGCATGGCTAAATGATCAATCTGCAAAAGTTTTACCTAAAAGTTCTTTTGGACAGGCAATAAACTACTGTCTTAACCAATGGGATAAACTAATAGTATTTCTAAAAGATGGACGGTTGGAATTAGACAATAACCGTGGTGAACGCTCCATTAAACCTTTTGTTATTGGTCGAAAGAATTGGTTATTTGCAAATACTCCAAAAGGAGCTAATGCTAGTGCAATAATATACAGTATTGTTGAGACGGCTAAAGAGAATGGGTTAAATCCTTTTATGTACCTAATCTACCTCTTTGAAATGTTGCCCAACATAGATATTCAGAATCCGGATGTTTTAGATGAACTTCTTCCTTGGCAGCCTATAGTATCTATTAGTTGTCGAGTACCAACCAAATAGATTAAACCAAACCCCATCTTGTTCGCAAGGTGGGGTTTATTTGACGCTTACGTACATACGTAGTCTCCTTCTTAGCCATTCATCGGTTGTCTGGAGCAGCTTCTTCATGTCCGCGAGTTTGAAGTAATTCACCCATCCGGTTATGAATTGTTTTAGCCTTAGTTTCAGTTGTTCGTATCCGAGGGCGTTACTTCTTCCTGTAAGTTCCTTTACTTTTGCTTTCATCTTACTGAGGCTCTTGGCATGAACACGGAGCTTGATTCCGTCTTTTGACGGGTAGAATCTATATCCCAGAAATTTAATTTTACCAATGTAGGCTACCACTGTCTTCTCTCGGGACTCTGAGGAGCAGTTTGCCTTCAATGAATGGTAAAATGTGTTTCAGTATCCTTTGCGCCGACCTTATGGGAAGGTTATATATAAATTTAGTAGACAAAGATTATGAGCTTTAATTTGCAAATTGTATAATAAATTATATAATTTTATGATAATATGTTTTTATAATAAAATATTTGGTAAACATTGGAGGCAATACCATGCTTAGTAAATATTTTGATGGACAGTTAGAAGCTATTCTTGACGCATGCTCTGAAGGAATATATATAGCAGATAACAATGGGATAGGATTATCGGTCAATAAATCTTACGAGAGAATAACAGGCATATCCTCGGAAAATCTATTAGGTAAAAATATGGCTGATGTGGTTGCGCAAGGTATAGTTTCGGATTCTGTGACATTAAAAGTAATTGCTAAGAAGGAAACCATAACTATTACACAGAAAATTAATGGCGAGAAGGAGGTCCTAGTTACTGGGAGACCGCTTTTTGATAGTAATGGCAATATTAAGCTGGTAGTAACTACCGTTCGGGATATGACAGAATTAAATAATCTTCATAATCAGATAAAAATTATGAATGAGAAAAATGAACAATTTTTTAATGAACTACTTTTATTACGGAAATATCAATTAGATTCAGAAGAGTTTACTTTCACAAGTAAAGCTATGTCTAATGTAATAGATATTGTCTGTAACGTTTCACAATTCGATACTACATGTTTATTATTAGGGGAATCTGGTGTTGGTAAAGATGTAATAGCGAGGTTAATACATTCAAAGAGCCCTCGTAATAATATGCCGTTTATAAAGATAAACTGTGGCGCCATACCTAGTAACCTATTAGAAGCAGAACTTTTCGGCTATAACTCAGGAGCTTTTACAGGTGCTCGTAAAGAAGGCAAATCTGGCATGTTTGAACTAGCACATACAGGTACATTATTTCTCGATGAAATTGGGGAATTACCTTTAGACTTACAGGTGAAATTATTACAGGCTGTCCAAGATAAGGCTGTGTATAGACTTGGTGGGACTAAGCCTATTAAAGTCGATGTTCGAATTATCACCGCTACAAATCGCAACCTCGAACAAATGGTAAAAACGGGTGAGTTCAGAAGTGACCTTTATTACCGTCTTAATATAATTCCGATTGAGATTCCACCATTAAGAGAAAGAACTGAAGATATTATACCAATCGCCGAATCAGTTCTAAAGCATTTAAATGAAAAGTACGGTAAAACAAAACAACTAACTCCTGAGGTTATTAACTGTTTTATTAATTACTCTTGGCCAGGAAACATTCGGGAGCTAAAGAATATTATTGAAAGATTGTATGTGGTAGATAGTAATGAGTTGATATCTTTAACATATCTACCTAAAAAATATTGGAAAAATAGCAAGCCTATATTAAATAATTCCAAAACAAAGCTTCAAGAGGCAATACAGGAATTAGAGATTCATTTACTCAAAGAGGCAATGAGTAAGTATAATTCTCTTACTAAAGTAGCCGAAGAACTGGGTATTAATAAATCTACCGTTTCTAGGAAACTTCAATTATATAATTTGGACAAAAAATAATTAGGCAAGAAAGTTTCCTAAATGCAACGTTTCCTAAATGCAATTGTGTTAAAAAAGCTTGTATTAAAAGTACTTTGCCAAAACAAATTATATATATGTGTTGCACCAGTGCAATAGTTTAAATATAAACTTCCGAGAGCCTTTTAATAATTAATAGGGGTTCCCGGTTTTTTTTATCTTATTTGTAATTTGGCATGTAATTTGCAGTATATAATTTTAGAATATTTCAATAATTAATTTGAGGAGGTTTTATAAATGAAAACTGGTGCACAGTACATTGAAAGTTTAAGGAAATTAAAACCCTTAGTTTACTTTGAAGGAGAACTAATTGATTCAATACCAGATCACCCTTTAACTCTACCGCATGTTAATTCAGCAGCACTTACTTATGATATGGCTTTTGATCCGCTTTTTGAAGATCTTATAACCACAACTTCTCATATTTCCGGGAAAAAAATAAATCGATTTACCCATATCCACCAAAGCACAGAAGATCTAGTGAAAAAAGTTAAAATGTTAAGAGCAATAGCCCAAAGAACCGGCTCTTGTTTTCAACGCTGTGTAGGATTTGATGCATTAAACGCAGCCTACTCCACTACTTATGATATGGACCAGAATTTAGGAACAGAATACCATAAAAGATTCCTTGAGTTTCTTAGTTTTGTTCAAGAAGAAGACTTAATGATTTCTGGATCTATGACTGACCCAAAGGGAGATCGAAGTATGAAACCGGGACAACAGGTAGATCCAGATCAATATGTTCATATAGTAGAAAAAAATGAGGAAGGTATAGTAATCAAAGGAGCTAAGCAGCACATGACAGGTATGGTTAATTCGCATTGGATGCTAATCATGCCAACAACAGCTCTTACTCCAGATGACAAAGATTATGCAGTTTGTTGTGCAATCCCAGTGGATGCTAAAGGAGTATTTCATATTTTTGGTCGTCAAACCAATGATAAACGGAAGTTTGATGAAATGGACCAAGGTAATTCTAAATATGGTGTTGTTGGTGGAGAATGCCTCACTGTACTTGAGAATGTTTTTGTACCTTGGGATAAGGTATTTATGTGTGGTGAATTCCAATTTGCTGGTCTATTTGTTGAAAGGTTTGCATCATACCACCGACAAAATTATGGAGGATGTAAAGGTGGGGTAAGTGATATTGTTACTGGAGCAGCTGCAGCAATTGCTGAATATAATGGCGTTTCTAAAGCTAATCATGTAAAAGATAAAATAGTTGAAATGGTACACCTAACGGAGTCTCTCTATGCATGTTCAATAGCTTGTTCTGCAGAGGGGCATAAACTTTCTTCTGGTGCTTATTATGTAGATCCTTTGCTTGCTAACGTAGTTAAACTAAATGTAACAAGAAATATCTATGAAATTTGTAGATTATGTCATGATATTGCTGGAGGCTTCATAGCTACTATGCCTTCAGAGAGGGATTTTAACGATCCCAAGTTAGGAAAATATATCGAAAAATATTATAAAGCAGTCGCTTCTTTCCCTACCGAAGAGAGATATCGTATGGGTAGACTTATTGAAAATATGACTGGTGGTACTGCCTTGGTTGAAAGTATGCATGGTGCAGGTTCACCTCAAGCAATGCGTGTTATGCTTACTAGACAGGGTAATGTAGAGCATAAAAAGGCGCTAGCTAAAAGCTTGGCAGGTATTAAAAAAGAATCTCCTGCTGAAAATGAGGCAGCAGTTACTAAAGAAAAGGAATAATAATGGCAATCTTTAAAATAGGCGTTAAATTTTGTGGAAACTGTAATCCACGCATTGATAGTCTAGGGTTAATAGAAAGAATAAAAGCTAGGTTAAAACAGAAAGTATTTTGGTCCCCTGCTAATGGTTGTGATATTGATATCTTAATTATAGTGAGTGGTTGTCAAGTAGATTGTGCTTCGCGAAATATTCCTGCTCAATTTACTTTAATGATAGCTGGCCAAACTCTGGATGGTAACCAATATAGTGCTTCAAAATTAGAAGACCAAATTATTGACAATTTGGGAGTGATAATCCATGAATTGGAAAGAAATTTATAGAAACCGTTTAGTAACGGCTGATGAAGCTGTTAAACAAATCAAGAATGGTGATCATGTTGCTATTCACCATGCATGTGCAGAGCCCCGAACATTAATAGAAGAACTGGTGAAAAGAAGTGATCTTAAAAATGTTGCTGTATCACATATGGCAGCTATGGGTCCCTGCGAGTATTGTCAACCGGAATATGAAGTTAATTTTCGTCATAATGCCTTTTTTGCAGGTGCAAAGTCGCGGAAAGCAATAGAAGAAGGTAGGGCAGACTTCACTCCTGCATTTTTTCATGAACTACCAAGAGTCTATAGAGAATATTTACCCCCGGATGTTGCTCTCATTCAAGTAACACCACCTAATCAAAAAGGCTTCTGTAGTATAGGTATTTCAGTAGATTACTCAATGGAAATAGTTAAAAATGCTAAAAAAGTTGTAATTGCACAAGTCAACAAAAACATGCCTTATACTTACGGGGATACATTTGTACATGTTTCTGAAATTGACTTATTTGTAGAAAGTGATAGAGAATTATTAGAATATCCTCTACCCGAAATTGGCCAAGTAGAAGAGTCCATTGGAAAATATGTTGCTAGTCTTATAGAAAATGGTGCATGCCTTCAACTTGGTATTGGTGCTATTCCTGATGCAGTATTAATGTTTTTATCTGATAAAAAAGATCTAGGTCTACATACCGAGATGTTTTCTGATAGAGTTACATATTTAGTGAATCAAGGGGTTATTAATTGTAAACAAAAGAACATTGACCGAGGTAAGATGGTGTGTAGCTTTGTAATGGGTACCAAAGTTACTTATGATTTTGTAGATAACAACCCTCAAGTATTATTTAAACCCATTGATTATTGTAACGACCCCTATATTATCGGACAAATTGATAAAATGATTTCAATTAATTCTGCAATACAGGTAGACCTCTTAGGTCAGGTGTGTTCCGACACTTTAGGTTATAAACAGTATAGCGCAGTTGGGGGCCAAGTTGATTTCGTTAGAGGTGCAGCTAGGTCTCAAGGTGGCAAGGCTATTATCGCAATGCCATCTACTGCTGGTAACGGTAAATACTCTAGAATTGTCCCTATTTTAGACGAAGGGGCAGTGGTGACTACATCACGTAATGATGTACAATATGTGGTTACTGAATATGGTATTGCCGATTTAAGATATAAAACAAATAAACAAAGAGTCCAACAACTCATTTCAATTGCTCACCCTGATTTTAGACAAGAACTAATCACAGTAGCACGAAAAAGAAATTTATTATGATTTGTTACATTAATATCTAGGCATGCTTAGTATATGGGCACCTCACCCAATTTGGGGAGGGGACCCCTTAGACTAAGGAGGGGGGCCCGATATCTTTAAATTGGGGCAGGGCTCCCTAACTAAGGAGGTGAAATATAGTAAACTAATTTATTGACTAACTATTTATTGAAAGAATGAAAGGAGAGAAATTTTATGATAACTGGAGTTCCTAAAAATGAGCGTTGGTGGTTATGGACCTTCTTTATATGGATTTTTTTCTCATTGGGTCCAGGCCTTCTCTTGGCAAATAAGGCTGCTTTTATTGGTTATTTTCCAGTGCTTTATGTATGGAGTATGGCATTTTGGATTATTTCCCTAGTACTTACATATTACTTAGGCTATAAATTATCATTCACTGATATACCTGAAAATATTGAAGAAGGGAATGAAGGAGGGGAGAATACATGAGCAGTTTCAATCTATTAATCATATGTACCGCAATTTATCTTATTACTTGTTTTGCAATAGGTATTTATTCATCTCGAGTTAAAGTTACAAAACCTTCTGACTTTTTCCTTGCAGGTCACAGTCTTGGTCCTGTTGTTTTAAGTTTCGCTATGATGGCTACAGTATTCAGTGCTTGGTTTATTCTTGGGCATCAAGGCATGACTTGGCAATTAGGATTTCCCTACATTGCCCATTATGCTCATATTCCTCTAATGGCTATGCTAGGTCTTTTAATATTTGGTAGGCAGTGGGCTGTGGGTAAGAAAAATGGCTTTATTACTCCTTCAGAAATGTATGGAACTTACTATGATAGTGAAATTATTAGGATCCTGGTTGTAATTATTGCCGCTCTTTATGCGATACCTTACGTAGCATTACAATTAAGAGGAGCTGGATATGCTTTTAACATTTTAAGTGGTGGAAGTATTGATCCAACAATAGGAGCGGTTGTATTAGGAATCGTTGTTATATTATATGTATTTTTGGGAGGATTAAAAGCAGCAGCACTAACAGATACAATTCAAGGTATCTTACTCTACATTGGTGGTGCTTTCCTTGCTATAACAGCAATTACACTTTTAGGAAACATGTCAGAGGGCAACGGTATTATCGCCCAATGGTATAGTGGTATTGTTTCACAGGGAGATAGTTACATTACTATTCCTAAAACAGGTCAAATGTGGGGTTGGACTTACATATTAACAATTGCTATAGCAACCGCTGGTATTTATACTTCTCCTTCATATACAATGTTAACACTTGCTGCATCATCACCCAAAATTTTTAAATTCCAGGCTTTCTTTATAATGGCCTTAGCGATGGGTCTTATGTATTATATCTTTTCCCCGCTTATTGGTGTTGGAGGAAAAAGTATTATTACAGAACTAGCAAATTCTGATGCATTGACACTTGAGATGATATTTAATCATATGTCACCTTTAATGTTTGTTATAACTGCGTTAGGTATTCTAGCTGCCATGAACTCAACTGCAGCTGGCTATTTAGCTAATACATCTACAATACTTGCCAGGGATGTTTATTGTCGATATGTTAATCCCAATGCAACTCCCCAACGGCAGGTTCTTATGGGACGTATGATGGTTCTGGTTATTGTTTTGTTAGCAGTAATATTTAGTGTATCAGTACTAGACTATTTAGTTCTTCTCGGAACATTAGCTACAGCTTTCGGAATGCTTATGCTTCCCGCTGTTTTAGGTATAACCTATCTTCCTGGAATAACTAAATCTGGAGTCATAGCAGGGTTAATTACTGGAATAATCACAGTAGCCCTTACTTATTTTTACTGGAGACATCCATTAGGTATCCATACGGGTGGTTGGGGGTTAATTGTAAACGGTACAGTTTGTTATGTAGTAAGTACTTTTACAGAAAAGCCATCTATCGCAAGGATAAGACAAACACATGGTATTTGGGATAAAAACGTTATTGATAAACTACAAGTGGATAACCAAAAAAGTATCCAGGCATAGCATTAGGTCTTACAAGGGAGGTATAGATATACCTCCCTTGTCTAAGAACTACATTAAAAATAAAGATTAACGGAGGAGTTTGATGTGACTATAAAAGATGTTGTAATTGTAAGTGCGTGTAGAACAGCCATTGGGAAATTCCTAGGTAGTCTCTCGGACGTTTCAGCAAGAGAACTTGCGATTACTGTTGGTAAAGAGGCTATAAATAGGGCTGGTATTTCACCGGAAATTATTGATGAGATAGTAATGGGTCAACTTTATACAGCTATGCAGGGTTCCCTACCAGCCCGCCAAGTTTCAATGAGAATTGGTTTGCCTTATCGTAGTGCAGCGGTAAACGTTAATCAGAACTGCGCATCAGGCATGCGTGCTCTTGAAATTGCTTGTAACAACATAATGTTAGGAAAGTCTGAAATAAGTTTAGTTGTCGGTGTGGAAAGTATGTCTAATTCCCCGTACCTTCTACCAAAGGGGAGAATGGGTTATAGAATGGGGGCAGGGACAATTGAAGATTCAATGATACATGATGGTTTATTTGATGAATTAGTCCCTGGGCATATGGGTATAACTGCAGAAAACGTTGCTGAAAAATATGGAATTTCTCGGCATGAATGTGATGAACTAGCAGTATTAAGTCATACTAGGGCTGCTGTTGCTATAGATGAAGGAAGGTTTAAGCGCGAAATAGTGCCAGTTGAATTAAAAAGGAAAAAAGAAGTAATTGCCTTTGATACTGATGAGCATCTAATAAGAGGATGTACGGTTGAATCCTTAGGAAAACTTTCCTCGGTATTTAAAAAAGATGGCGTAGTCACCGCAGCAAATTCATCCGGTATCAACGATGGTGCTTCGGCAGTAGTAGTTATGTCTAAGGATAAAGCTAAGGAGTTAGGAGTTACTCCTTTACTAAAAATGATTAATATTATAAGCGAGGGTTTTGATCCCAAACTAATGGGGATAGGACCGGCAGTTGCAATACCGAAAGCCCTTAAACAATGCCAAATGAAGTTTGAAGATATAGAATATTGGGAGATTAATGAGGCTTTTGCTGCTCAATGGCTGGGGGTTGGTAGAGTACTTCAACAGGATTATGATCTAAAGCTAGATATTGATAAGGTAAATCATAATGGTTCCGGTATTGCTCTCGGTCATCCTGTGGGGTCAACTGGTTTACGAATAATAGTAAGTTTGTATTATGAAATGGAACGCTTAGATTTAACGATAGGCGGAGCTTCTCTTTGTGTAGGTGGTGGTCCAGCAATGGCCTCTTTCTGGAGTCGAGAAATATAAATTTTTAAAATATGGGGTGGAGTAAATGAAAAAGATCATGATTATTGGTGCAGGGACTATGGGTTCCGGAATTGCTCAGGTAGTCGCACAAGCGGGGCATGAGGTAATATTAAGAGATATTAATCTCGAATTAGTAGAAAAGGGAATTGCTTCTATAAGTAGAAATCTTGAAAAGTTATTGTCTAAAGGTAAAATTTCCTCACATGACAAAGAAAATACCGAAAAACGCATAAAAGGCTGTGTAGACCTTAAAGAGGAGAAGGATGTTGATATAGTTATTGAAGCTATTGTAGAGAATCTTGAAATAAAAAAGATTCTTTTTCAAGAACTAGATATGACCATACAACCCAATGCTATATTTGCATCAAATACCTCTAGTTTGAGTATTACTGCTTTAGCAGCTGTTACTAATCGCGCTAGTAAAATTATTGGATTACATTTTTTTAATCCAGTACCGGTTATGCAACTTGTAGAAATAATTAACGGAGAAACTACAACAGAGGATACTTTTAATGAAGCATATAATTTTGTGAAAACAATAGGAAAAACACCTGTTAAAGTTGAAGAAGCACCTGGGTTTGCTGTTAACAGAATCTTAGTCCCTATGATTAATGAAGCAGTATACCTGCTTTCAGAAGGAGTAGCTAGTGCCGAAGATATCGATACAGCTATGAAACTAGGAGCAAACCATCCAATTGGACCACTTGCATTAGCTGATATGATAGGGCTGGATGTATGTTTAGCGGTAATGGAAGTACTATATAATGAATTTTCCGACAGTAAATATCGTCCTTGCCCTTTACTAAGAAAGATGGTACGTGCAGGTTCCCTAGGACGCAAAACCGGAAAAGGTTTTTATCAATACTAAAAATATAAAGGGTGAGATTTAATGGAAAATATAATAGTAACTAAGGAAAACAATATATCAATAATAATAATAAATAGACCTGAAGCACTAAATGCTTTAAACAGTACAGTTTTAAATCAGTTAGATTTAGCTATAGAAAGTATTAAAAAGGATGATGATGTAAAGGTAGTTATTATTACGGGTGCTGGCAAAAAAGCTTTTGTAGCTGGAGCTGATATTGTAGAAATGAAAAATATGAATGTAGATGAGGCGTTTAGATTTGCAAAACTAGGTCTTGATATTTTTGATAAGTTAGAGAATATGCCTAAAATTGTAATTGCAGCTGTTAATGGATTTGCCTTAGGAGGCGGTTGTGAACTCGCGATGGCTTGTGATATAAGAATTGCAACTGAAAATGCGAAATTTGGTCAGCCAGAAGTAAATCTTGGAATTATTCCGGGTTTTGGTGGTACACAACGATTAGCAAGACTAATTGGAAAAGCAAAAGCATTGGAACTAATCTGTACTGGTGATATTATCTCAGCTGCTGAAGCGGAAAAATTGGGTTTAGTAAATAAAGTAATTAGCGGTGATGTCTTAGATGCAGCGAAGGAACTAGCTCAAAAAGTTCTCGCTAGAGGTCAATACGCTATAAGTTATGCTAAGTTAGCAATCCATAATGGTTTGCAGACCGATATTAAGACTGCCTTAGCATATGAATCTAGTATGTTTAGTCTTTGTTTTGGAAATGAACAACAAAAAGAAGGAATGATAGCTTTTCTTGAGAAACGTAAGCCAAAATTTTAAAATTAATAAAATTTATATTTTAAGTTTTAATTACAATAAGAGAGGTAATGTTCACCTCTCTTGGTTTTTTGTGATCTAATATGGACTAAAAGAAATATCAATATCTTCAAAAGCTGCATAAGTAGATTTTTAAATAAATTAAATTTTTGAAGTTAATTTATGTCCTAGGGGATAGTCTCTGTATTTATAGGTTAGCTTTATTTGATATACTTATAAAATGGCTTTCGAGTTTATGAAAAAATGGCTCGATAGAGAGCCTAGTTTTAAAGATATATTTTCCTTGCCATTATCGGTAAAGAAACTTTTAAACAAAAGTTTCTTTTAAGGAAACACACTAAAACAAGGAGGAAAAGTATGAAAATACCATCATTTGATTTAAGCAATAAAGTCGCTATTGTCACAGGAGCGACTAAGGGATTGGGCTATGGAATAGCTCTTGGTTTGGGTCAAGCAGGAGCAAATATAGTAGTGGTAAGCAGGACACGAGCAGATTGTGAGAAGGTATCAAATGAGATTAAAGGTCTAGGTCGTGATGCATTAGCTATGCCAACCGATATCTCAAAGCCGGAAAATATAGAGAATCTAATAAAAGGTACTTTAGAGAAATTCGGTAAAATTGACATTTTAGTAAATAATGCAGGTACTGCTGTGACAAAAAAAGCAGAAGATCTCACAGAAGAGGATTGGGATTGTGTGGTAGATACAAATTTAAAAGGTGTATTCCTTTTAACAAAAGCAGCAGGAAAAACTATGATTGAGCAAAAAAGGGGCAAGATAATCAATATTGCCTCAATTTTTGGACTTGTTGGGGATAAGTCAATACTTCCTTATTTAGCTAGTAAAGGTGGAGTAATACAGCTTACAAAAGGTTTAGCTTTAGAATGGGCTCGACATAACATTCAAGTAAATGCAGTCGCACCTGGGTATGTTTTGACTCCAATGAATGAAAAAGTGCTAAGTGATGAAAAGGTTTATGACTACATAACAAAAAAAATTCCTATGGGTAGATTAGGTCGAATAGAAGATATAGCAGGTGCTGTAGTATTCCTTGCTTCAGATGCGGCAAATTATGTAACTGGCTCAACAATAGCCGTTGATGGAGGGTGGTTAGCTCAATAGTATTCAAATTGAATTATTTAAGCATAATTCTTGACCTATTAAGCTACACCTACTTTTACCCATCTCCAAATTGTAGGTTCTATTATTCCTAACTCTTTTGTCACTTAACGGAAGCGGAGAAGCGTCCCAGTAGCTTTCAAATGGGCGGAAAATATTAATGCAGATGGTTTTATGGGAAAATTCGAATTAAAGCTAAATAAAACAGCTCAGGTAAAAATACTGGTCCTTGGAGAAGAAAGTTAAAATCTACTTATGAGGCAGAAAATGCTCTAATAATGGTTGATGATCGTAAATCGGACAGTGCATACATATAATCAACTATTGGAAAGAGATTTACAATAATTTCATACATATAATCAACTATTGGAAAGAGATTTACAATAATTTAAAGGGATATTTATCTCATTAATGGAAATGTGGATAAACGAAATGGAAAAAGACTAAATATATAGGGAAGACAAAAGTTTTTCGGAATTTTGAAGAATTAAGTCTTCTGCTGAAAAAATATCCTGCACAGTAATAATTGTTTTTATCAAGTGCTTCAATATATGATGTTTTAAAATCTGCCACCAGACTTTCTAAGGTAGAGTAAGTAGTTTCTCAACTTTTTATACGTTGTCATAATAGAACCTCTTTTCATTAGATAATTGCAAGGTTTTGTTTATATCTTGTCGTGTCATAATTTTTTTATTCCAATTTAGTTTAAAAACACATTATATACACACTCCTATCATTGTTTAGTCAAATTTTTTTGATAGTCTACTAAAAAATTATAAGTTTTATTTGAAAGGAGTCTGGATAAGATGCGTTTTTTTTATAGGGTGAAAAATATCTTTAGTGCAAAGTTGGAAAAACAACTGGATTCCCTGGAAGACCCGAAGGAAATGCTGGATTACAGTATTATTCAGATGGAAAAAAGTCTGAGGGATATTACAAAGAATGCCCTAGAAATTGGAACTGCTAAAACAAGATTGGAAATGCAAAAAGATTTCTATGAAACTAACATTAAGAGACATGAAGAGTCTGCAAGATTAGCTTTACAATCTGGGCAAGAGGAAGCTGCAAAAGCAATATTGTTAAAAAAGATTAGCGATGAAAGACAGTTGCAAAGACTTCATAATCAAATTGACGCACTTAAAAATAATTTAGAGTCTATTACTAAAAGCAAAAAGGAGCTTCAGTATAAAATAGAACTTTATCGTTGGTCAAAAGAAGAGTTAAAGGCAGAATACGATGCTTTCAAGGCGCAAATTAAAATTAAAGAGGTAATGACAAATATCGGCGAGGATTCAAAAAGCATCTATGGGATAGTTGATAGGGCAGAAAATAAAATAAGAAATATAAAGGCAAAAGTGAAAGCTTTAGAAGAGCTTAGTACTGTGGGAATAATTGATGAAATGCAAATACTTAACATGAATATAAATACCAGTGGTGGTTTACCTAATTTAACAGAACAGAAAATTATTGAAGAACAATTAGCAAAAATTAAGAACGAATTAAATGACTAAAGTTCATAAACTATACACAATAAATAAGTCATAGGACAACTCCTCTTCATAATAGGCTTAATAAAGCTATAAAATGGAGGGGAGTTATCTATGTGGACTATTAAAAAGAAAGCTTGTCATCAACATGTTAAAACTAATAAGGAGAGAGGGATATTAATAGGCTTTTTCTTATCAGTGGTGACAGTTTTATGGCATTTAATACATTGCGGCATGCCTTTAATTATGCCATTGCTAATTATTCTAAATATTCCAATGCCCTCTTTCTTGCATTTTCAAATTCCACCCTTTTTTACTTTCCTGTCAATCATATGGATAATATACTATGTACTACGCAAAAGGGTAATTATAATATGGCAGTGGTCTTTTCTTAAAAAAGTCAAATTTGATTGAGGATTTGTGATCTGTGCTGCCTGTGCAGCCAAAATAGAGAAAAAACTCAATTCATTATCGGGAGTAGAAAAGACCACGGTAATTTGAGACAAAAAGTGTAGATGTGAAATATGACAAAGACAAGGTTAGTTTGGAAAAGTGATTTCAGAAATTGAAGATCAGGGGTATGAAGTAGAAAAATAACCTAAAGTTCATAAATTGTTCAAATATTTACCCTAGATTGGTCAAAATCTCCTGTTAATATAAAATCACACCAAATAAAGGAGGTTTTCGATTATGAAAAAAGCAACAATAATTTTAATTGGCGGTTTATTACTTATCGCTTTAGCAGGAACTGCTATTGCAGAGACTGCCCCAGCACCTCAAGTTCCTGTACCCAATGGACCAAACCAAGAGTTTTATCAGCAAATGTGGAATTTCTGTCATGGTCAAAATGGTATGATGAATGGGTATTATGGTAATGGTGCAGCCCCACAGGGCTTTGGCGGCATGATGGGTGGATCCGGATACGGTCCAATGATGGGTTGGTAGTCAAAGAGAGTAGCTTCATAGCTACTCTCTTTAGTACTTATTTAGAGGTGACAGTATTGAAAAAAATTCTAATGCTTATACTGGTAGTATTAATTTTATTAATAACCGGATGTTCACAGGACCAGGAAAAAATATTAGTTCCTAAATTTTCAGAGGCAATTACAATAGAAAATATTCAAATTAAGGCATCACCTCCAAAGTACCAAGATAATAATTTAAGCTTTGAACTATCTTTTACAACTCATGCCGGAGATTTGACAGAGAATAACTGGCAGGAAATAATTAGTACTGATATTGACGGGGAAGAGTTAGAACTTGCAGAGTATAATTACCTTCGTAAATCGGAACACCATCCAATAGTTGAAATAGTAACAACGATAGATAAAGAAACTCTACAAAAAGGAAAACAACTCTCTTTAAATATAACGGGGTTAGCCGGCGGTAAAAATGAGAAAATCAGTTGGTCATT
Source organism: Bacillota bacterium (assembly GCA_049323895.1). Taxonomy (GTDB): domain Bacteria; phylum Bacillota; class Peptococcia; order Peptococcales; family BICA1-8; genus JBMOKT01. The sequence goes on from JBMOKT010000039.1 coordinate 249,549, forward strand.
AAATAAACTAAATAAGTTTTTATTTCCATCTAAAATCGGGGTTATAGTAAATGATATTAAAGGGGATTTGTGGCTATTAACAACTCAGGGTGAAAAAAAATTAGTATATTCCAAAACTAACATAAACGATATTCTGCAAATCAATAATAACAACTGGCTGATTTATGATGGAGAAAAGGGCGTTATAGAAAATATAACTTTAAGTGAAGACTTTAAAATAAATGCAAAAACACTTAAAACATCACCATCTTTAAAAGATATTGCTTACTTTGAATTAGAAAAACTACTATTTGCTATTAGTGAGAACGGGGATAACATCTTGGTAATAAACTTAGAAAACGGAGAAACGGTTTTATCCTATAAGGATATAATAAAGTCTGCAAGTGATATAGAGGTGATAGGCAATCAATTATTTGTTAGTGAAGAAGATGAAATAAAAATAATAAATTTTGAGAGCTTTATGCTGGACAAAAGCATGTCTTTAGGTGATAAGGTAATAACAGATATTAAAAAAAGTACCGATGACAAATATCTTTTTGTTATGGATGAGGATAAAAATTTAAAGATATTTAATGCTGATGACCAACAAGTTGTTAAAGAAATATATTTTAGCAGAGACTATAGCTACGACCCTATTTTAGAAATAATCTTAGTATTAAATAAAGAAGGCAATATAATTTATGCATATAATCTCAAAAACAATAATAAAAGAGAGATTCAAGTGGAATATTCATTAAAGGATATTGCGGTAATACCTAACAGCAAATATATATATGGAAGCTTAGCAGAGAATAATGATTTAGTGTTAATAAATAGCGATTCGGAGGAAATCATAAAAAGCATATCGGATATGGGAATAGAAAATCTTAATGATAATTTTATTATTCTAAATAGCAATTAAGTCCGTTTATACTGAATTTTTCAATTCACAGTTCTTTCAATATTTATCTATAAAACATTCAAATAATGGATAAAGAACTGACAAAACTTCCTTGTATTATATAGCTAAAGATAAAACAAACAAGGAGGAATAGAAAATGTCAATACCAAAAGAAATTATAAAACAATTAATGGAAATCTCTGATTCAAAAAGTATTATTAACAATGAGGAATTAGAAAGAATAATTATGACCGGGGAAATCGAGGAATATAAGGTACTTGACATTAGAGAAAGAGAATTGTTTAAAAAGTTCCGTTTCCCCAATTCTATCAACATCCCCTTTAAAGAATTAGGAAGAAATCTGACTAAGCTTCCCTCTGATAAGAGGATATTATTAATCTGCAATTCCGGCTTTACGGCAGCTCAATCTCTATCACTATTAAACTCAATAGGATTAAAAACATATATATTGGAGAACGGCATAAACGGCTACTTGGAAGAAGGCACAAATGCTCGCAAAAATATCTTAAGGACTGCCTAAGTACACAAATTGTTCACACTTTACCCTAAAAAAGTTCAATAATATTAGTTAAACTATATAAGGGATCACATTAGTGATTCCTTATTTTCATACACACTTACTACTATGTGTAGTAATATGACGGAGGGGAAAGAATGAGCATAGGCAAAAAGGTTTTATTTATACTATTATTTGCAGCCCTATTATTTCCAAATGCTGCAGTCGCAGGGGAAGGCATGGAATTAAAGAATTTCTCTGTTGATATTTGGCCTGAATATGATGACCCAAGAGTTCTGGTTATCTATCAAGGAACATTTGTTAATAAAGGTAACTCGGATTTTTCCGGCTATGTTAAATTTAACATACCTAAGTTTGAGATCCCCAAAGAGGGACAGATTAGTATGGTTTGTGAAATAGTAAACGGAGGTAACCACTCATGCCAGCCCTATAATCTGGAGGATAAGGGTGATTTTGTTGAACTAAGCTGGAAGACAACCAGAGTAATCAAGCCGGGACAGGAGTACCCAGTATTTTTGGAATTTTATTATCTTCCTTTTGCCAATGAGCCGGCGAAAAGTTTTAACTATGACTTTATTTCAAATTATGATATTCAAGCTCTGACATTCAATATAAAGCAGCCGTTAAGATCAGAAGAATTTAAGGTTACTCCCCAACCTCTTACAACCAATGTAGATACTAAAGGTTTTTCTAACCATAAGCTCAACTATTCAGATATAAGTGCCCAAGAAAAACTAAATTACAAGATAGAATACATAAAAAATGATAACGAGCCTTCTATACAAAAGGAGCAGCCACAGCAGTCAAGTGAGGCAAAGACTCAAGAAACCGGGCTCCAAAAAACAAATGCGTGGAAAAACCCCCTGATTTACACAATTATAGGTGCTTCCATTATTATTATGAGCGGCTTTATAGTTTTTGGTCTACTTAAGAGTAATGGTAGAAATAACTTGAAAACAAAATCAAAAAACACCAATTCGGAATTTCTTAAAGAAAAGAAAAAGTTAAGGCAGATGCTAACTAAGGGTCAAATCTCGGAGCAAACTTACCGGGAGCTTATAGAAGATCTTGAAGAAGAGTATCTTTAAAGAGGTGAAAGTGTGAATAACAGGGCTCGGCTTATACTGGCAGTTCTAATAATCATAGGTGCGGTAGGTTATCTAATTTACTTTGGGATGCAGCAGGGGGTAGGTCAGATTTTAACCATTGAGGAAGCACTGCAAAAAAAGTATGATAGCAACATTTCCTTTATACAGATGGAAGGTCAAATAAATTACGATGCTGTTATCTACGAACCATATAAGCCTCTTATAACCTTTGAGATTACCGACGGTAAGAATAATATTACTGTTATTTTCAAGGATGTAAAACCTGATAACTTTGATTCCGGATATCCAATTATTGTTGAAGGCAGGTTTTTAGAGAACGGCAGATTTTTAGCAGACAAGCTTTTAGTTAAGTGCCCTTCAAAGTACGAAGAAGAAAATAATGCTGGAGGAGAAATATGATAGCAGATATAGGATATTTAGCAATATTATTAAGCTTGCTCTTAAGCATTTATGCCATTATCGCATCGGCAATATATCTAAAAACAAGGAACATAAAATTCTTTAAAAGCAGCAACGGTGCAGTCTATGGAATGCTTCTTTTGAGCAGTTTAGCAATTGTAAGCCTATTGTGGCTCTTATTTAAAGGAGACTTCTCTGTTAAATATGTTTATGAATATACCAGTTCCGATTTATCCTGGTTTTATCGGCTAACGGCCTTATGGGCAGGAAATGACGGTTCCCTGCTTCTCTGGCTGTGGTTATTAATTATTTATACAGCAATAGTAGTAAAACAGAATAAAATTAAGGATGCTACACCAATCTCCGTAATTATTTTGTTAATCAACAGCTTTTTCTTCTTATTTGTTATGGCATTCTTAACAAATCCATTTGAAAAGCTAATGATGATTCCGGTAGAAGGTAAAGGATTAAATCCAATGCTGCAAAGTCCGGGTATGATTATTCATCCTTTGGCTACCTATTTGGGTTATGTCGGCTTTGCGGTACCTTTTGCTTTTTCCATGGCTAGTCTACTCTTGAATCAGAGTGATGACAGATGGATAAAAGTAACAAGGGGTTGGACAGTAATAGCCTGGTTATTTCTAACCATTGGCAATTTGTATGGTGCTTTATGGGCCTATGAAGAGCTGGGCTGGGGCGGCTATTGGGCATGGGATCCTGTAGAAAATGCCTCCTTTATGCCCTGGTTAACGGGAAGTGCCTTTTTGCATTCGGTAATGATTCAGGAACGTAAAAATATGTTGAAAATCTGGAATATAGTTTTGATTATCATTACATATGTGCTTACTTTATTTGGTACATATTTGGTTCGCAGTGGCATATTGCAGTCAGTTCATGCCTTTGGCAGCTCTGCCTTAGGAAAATACTTTTTAGCCTTCACTCTATTTGTATTGATAGCTTCTTTTGTACTTATGCTGTTTAAGATTAACTTATTAAAAGGTGATAGAGAATTTGAGTCATTTATCTCTAAAGAAAGCAGCTTCTTACTTAATAATTTAATCCTATTAGGAATGACCTTTGCTACCTTTTGGGGGACGGTATTTCCGCTGATTTCTGAGGCAGTTACGGGAAACAAGATTACAGTTTCCATACCTTTCTTCAATACCGTGAACGCACCCTTAGGCATCATTCTGGTTCTTTTAATGGGGATTTGCCCCCTTATTGCCTGGCGAAAAGCAAATATCAAAAATATTGTTGAAAACTTTACGATTTCCGGTGCTTTATCTATTATTTTAGGATTTATCCTTTATTTTTATGGTGTGAGAAAGTTATATATACTTTTAGGCTTTGTTGTTACATTCTTCGCATTTTCAGCAACAGTATGGGATGTAATCAAAGGAGTTAGAACCAGGAAAAGGATTACCTGTGAGGGTTACGGACTATCCTTCTTAAGGCTTTTACTCAGGAACAGGAGAAGGTATGGAGGCTATATTATTCACCTGGGAATTCTAATGATGGTTTTTGGTGTTATCGGCTCCCAGGGTTTTGATGTAGTCAAGCAGGCCACAGTAAAGGTCGGCGATAGGGTTAACATAGGGAGTTATCAAATAGATTATCTGGACTTAAAGCAAACAAAGGATGGAAAAAATGTAGTTGTCTATGCAGAGCTGCAAGTAAAGAAAGAGGATAGGAATATTGGTAAAATGACACCACATAAGGTTTTCTATCCTACCCAAAAACAGCCTTCAACAGAGGTTGCGATAAACAGTACCTGGATAGAGGATTTATATATAATTCTGGCCGGTTGGGAATTAGATGGAACTGCTACCTTTAAAATTCTTATAAACCCTTTAGTTAAATGGATTTGGACAGGCGGCTATTACATAGTTATAGGTACATTGTTTGCGTTATGGCCCGGGAGGGGTAGCCTGGTAGGTGGAAAATATGTTAAATACCAAGTCAACTCTTTTGAAGGAGTTGAGACGTATGAAGCATAAAAAGAAGATAATTAATACGTCCATAATTTTACTTTTTCTTATTAATCTAGCGGTAGTTCCTATTTATTCTGCTGAGGTTACCGTAATTCAGAAAGAAATTGAACAAATGCTGGTCTGCCAGGATGACTGCGGGATGCTGGTCTCAGCATGCGATAATGCTACAGCAGCTTATATGAGAGGGATAATTATAGAGCAAATAGCCCAGGGCAAAACCAAAAATGAAATACTCCAACACTTTGTATCCATTTATGGGGAGCAGGTCCTTTCTGCACCGAAACCCCAAGGATTTAATCTTACTGCATACGTTATACCATTTCTAGCGGTAATAATAGGGACCTTATTCGTTTATTTTGCAATAGAGAAGTGGGTTTTCCATAACCGTCTATCAAATATTGATTTCTTGAGTGGGGAAAATGTGCAGACAAATAATGAACAAGTTTTCCAGAAAGAGTATGAAGATAAGTTAGAGCAGGAGCTAAAAAAGTACTGGTAGATTCTAGCCTCTATGACATAAGTCATCCATTATTAGTAACTAGTAACTATTCTAGGTTATATTTTGGGGGTGGTAAGAAATGGACGAAATTCTTTTTCTTATAGTATTTGGATTAATATTATTAACTATATTGATGTCAATAGGGCTGCCTTTAGTAAAGGGAGGAAGAAGTACTGGAATTTATATTAACAGGGAAGAACAAATGAACGGTACAGACACAATACTTACTACGATTAATGAAATTGAATTTGACTATCAAATGGGTAAATTGGCTCAAGATGACTATTTATACTTGAAAAATCATTATAAGGGTATGGCTGTTAAACTGCTTCAAGAGAAAGACAAGCAGGATTCAAGCAAAGCAGATGATTTAATAAAGGCAATTGAAAAGGAGATAGAGCTAGAGTTGGTAAATGGAGATAATTCGCCAGTTGATGAGGTGGGTAGATGAATATCAATAGGGGCAAAATATTGTGGCTATTTTTATTGTTGGTAATAATCAATTTCAGCACTACGGCAGCTTTTAAGGCCCAGGCGAGTGAGAATGTAAAGGTTAAAGAACAATTAGTATTAATTAACCGTGTTGATGAGCAATTTGAGATTAAGGAATTGTATCAGTTTAGTAATGAAGGAGATGAATCCATACAAGAGGACTTAATAATAAATCTTCCAGAAGGTGCGGACAATATTTATCTAAGCAAAAAAGACTTTAGTGATGAAGAAAAAACTATAGAGCTTGATTCAAATAGTTACAACCTTAAAGATAATAAAATTACAATAAGCGAGAATATAAATGCTGGACAAAGTATTTCCCTGCTAGTGTTTTATACTATGAAAAATATTGATACTTTGAGGACATTAAATTATCCTACTGACAAACTTTACGTCTTTGTCCCCATGGGATTAAATATGGAAAGTAATTTATTGCATAATTTAGGCATTGAAGTTTTGGATGAAGTGCATTTTCAGGTATTTGGCAATCACAGTTTAGATAAGGGAGAAAGTTTATTATTAAAAATTAAATCATCGACAGTTAATAATGAAAAGGTAACAAAAGAATATATGAGCACAACAGGCTTTCATAGTGCATCCCATCTAACCCGCTGGGTCAATTCACCTTTAGCCAATACTAATCCCCATCTCTGGATTTTATTTTCAATGCTGCTTGGTTTAGGGTTTATTTTCTTTATCTTATTTTTACTACGCAAAAAAGAACCTAGCAAACCACAAGACATTTCTTACCTTATGGCTAAAGAAGAAAAATTGCTTTGTAAAATAAGGGATTTGGACTTGAGTAGAAAAAATGAAGAAATTAATGAAGAAACATATCACGAACTGCGAAAACAGTACAAGCAGCTATTAATAAAGGTAAAACTGCGAATCAATAGCCTGGAGGAAAATTAAGCTTATGTATCAGGTTGCAAATATAGATAGGATTGTATCCGGCAAAAAAATATTAAATAACATAAGTATGCAAATTTACCCGGGTGAGCTAACAGCTGTAGTCGGGGAAAATGGTGCAGGCAAGAGTACTCTATTAAAAATATTGGCTCTCCTAGAAAAGCCAAGTTCAGGGGAAATTCTAGTTAATGGAATCGATGTATTTAAATGCTCGAAAAAAGTTAAGCCTCAACTAGGTGTCCTTGCCCATAAAACATTTCTTTATGAAAACTTAACGGTTTATGAGAATTTAGAATTTTATGGTCAGCTATATGGTCTAAATAGACTTAAAGAAAGAATATATGAGCTTATTTCGAAAATGGGATTAGAGCTTGTAATCCATGAGCCTGTATATATTCTCTCAAGAGGAATGCAGCAAAGGTTGGCTCTCGCTCGAGCGACCATTCATGACCCCAGCTATGTCTTGTTAGATGAGCCACAAACCGGCTTGGATCAAGATGCCCTAAAAGTACTGTATAACCTTTTAGGTATTCTAAAAGAAGAAGGCAAGGGGATAGTTGCAGTTACCCATCTTTTTGATAATCTTTTTGAATTATGTGATAAACTTTTAATTCTAAAAAAGGGACAGCAGGTTTATTATGAGCATGTTAAGATTAGCCCTAACAAAGCCAGGGAGATTTATATGTCCAAGCAGCTAGGAGGTAGCCTTTAGTGAAGCTTGCGAAAATTATCTATGCCATGCTTTGGAAGGATTTTAAAGCAGAGTTTAGGCGCAAAGAAATATTAAGCAGTATGTTTTTTTTCTCTTTACTTATTGTGGTCATAATGAATTTTACCCTAAATATTAATAAAGATGTTTTGTTTGAGACCTTCTCCGGATTAATGTGGATTGTTTTTTTGTTCACCGGTGTACTAGGAATAAATAGGTCATTTATAAATGAAAGGCTAAATGACTCTTATTTAGGAATTAATTTAGCCGTAGGAGAATCAAGCATCATCTTAGTTAGTAAAGCAGTAAGTAATTTTGCTTTTATAGGTATAGTACAGACAATTATTATCCCATTATTCTTTATATTGTTTTCAATTAAGTTGCCACAGAATGTAGTTGTTTTTCTATTAGTTAATTCCCTTGGAACAATAGGTTTTGTTTTCTTAGGCACCTTTCTTTCTGTGCTGACAATCAATACCAATAGTGAGATACTATTACCTATTGTTTTGTTTCCACTTTTATTACCATTGGTATTAGCAGTGGTTCAGGTCTCAAATTTTATTTTAAAGGGAGCACCTTTAGAATCATGGGAACACTGGTTGGGGTTAATATTAGTCTTTGATTTTCTATATACTCTTGTTCCAGTACTTTTGTTTGATTTTCTAGTGGAGGTGTAGTGATTGAGCAAAAAATTGGTCTATGGGTTAGGCATTTTTACACTGTTAATAATTTCAGCGGTAAATTATTTGATATTTATTTGGGTACCTGCGGAAAAAGTAATGGGAATTGTTCAAAAGATCTTTTATTTTCATGTGGCAGCGGCATGGGTTGGATTTTTGGCGTTTTTCATTGTATTTATTTCGAGTATTAAATATTTACTAACTTTTAATGAAAAATGGGATTGGTATAGTGCAGCTTCAGCAGAAATCGGATTTGTTTTTATGAGTATTGTGTTGGTCACCGGTTCTATTTGGGGAAGAGCCTTTTGGGGACACTGGTGGACCTGGGATCCTAGACTGACTACCTCCTTAATCCTCTGGTTTATATATGCTGCCTATTTATTGTTAAGGTCCGGCATAACTATAGAGGAGAGAAGGGCTAGGTACAGTGCGGTTTTAGGTATTATCGGATTTATTGATGTACCAATTGTTTGGTTTTCAGTTAGGTGGTGGCGGACTATCCACCCTAATTTAATTGAAGAGGGGGGTAAAATGGCAATTACCACAAAGATGAGCATAACTTTATCCTTAAGTGTTATAGCTTTTACACTATTATATGCTTTCCTATTGCCCAAGGTAGTAAAATTATATCAGCTAGATAACATGATATATAAAATTAAAGATGTTATTAGGAATCTATAAAGCCGGAGGTAGAAGTAATGTTTTATTTTTATTTAGCCTATTCAATCCTGTGGATTATACTAATTATCTATGTATTTACAATTGGTAATAGGCAGTCAAATTTAGAAAAAGAGGCTGAGGCGATAAAACTAGTCATAGAGAGGTTTCCTAAATAAAGATTAAAAATAGGTCTTAGCAATAAGGTGGTGATTTTGTGAATAACGATGAGTTAAGAAGAACTCAGTTTACGCAAGAGTATATAGAGGCTCAAAAACGAAAAAGGAACAAAGTATTGGGAATCACCCTTAGCATTACATTTTTATTTATAGGTTTTTTTATTTGGAAAACAAGTGGTCGTTATGAAGATCCGAATAGCGGAAACTATTTTTTTGAAAGCATCCCAGACTATTTGGGGCAAAAGATTGAAATGACAAAATTTGATTTGAAAGTGGAGGATGGTAAGGTTAAAATTCCTTTATCAGCAGCAGAAGAAAATAAGTTAATCTATTCCGAATATAAGGATAATAATGAGAGGATTTATTACGGAAACTTAAAAGTTTTACCTATAATTGCATATATATCAAGTGCGGGCAGACTTATTGTTGCTACAGGAATTTGTGAACCATGCTACGGAACTGAGTTTACTTTAGAAAATAAAGAACTTGTTTGTCAGACCTGCTTCACCCGTTGGCGAAATACTGATTTATTCGGTTTAAGTGGGGGATGTGTAAAATACCCTCCAGAAGAGCTGATATACTCTGTAGAAGGTGACTACATAGTAGTGCCCCAAGATGTTTTAAGCCAATGGAAACCTAGAATTTTTAAGGATGAGATGTCAACTACTTAATGGTCACAGAATATTCATTTCTTTTAATTAGTTTATACATATCTCTATAACACTTTTATAACTTTTTAACTTTATAATTTAGTTAACCTAAATAAAGTGTTAGGAGAGGATGTGCAAATGAAAAACAATATGATGCTAATGACAGAAAGATTTTTTGAAAATGTTCCAAGCGATAAGTACGGAATTGATTTAATGGAATTTGAAATGCTGATGATTTCTGGTGAAATAAATGAATACTTTTTACTGGATGTAAGAGAACGTGACGATTTTCAAAAGGAAAGAATACCGGGTTCTGTAAACATACCATACTCCCAGTTATCAGTGAAAATTGATGAAATACCAACTGAAGAGAAAGTTATAATTATTAGTAAAAAGGGCCTAATAGCTGCTCAAATTTCATCTCTTCTAAATGCTTGTGGTTATAAAACATGGACTTTAAGGGAAGGGATTGAAGGTTATATAGAAATAGGCGGTAATTCCACACTAATAACATAAGTTGTGGTATAATCAAAGAATCATTAAATTGGTGTAAAGGCATTCTAATTTATGAGAATGTTATTTATTACTAAGTACTTCAGCGAAGAGGTCAGTAAACAGTATGAAATACTTTAGCCAATGGAAATTATTATTAAGCATGATAGGGATTGGTATAATAAGCAGCCAGATTTATCATTATGCATTTATGAATGGTTTCCTTAATTTGTTTATTCATTGTATTGCTATGGGAATCTTTTTTGGTTTAATAAACTTTTTTGTTGTGAAGAGATTTTATGTGGGTTATATTTCGTTAAAGGAAAATAATAAAGATTTAAAAAATCAAGCCTACTTAGATAAATTAACAGGTTTATTAAATAGAAGAAAATTTGATGAAGATGCCCGGAAAATAACAACAGAAGATAACTATGCAGTAATATTTATAGATATAGATAATTTTAGAGATTTTAATAATAAGTATGCTCATAGAATTGGTGATCAAGTTTTAATAAAGGTAGCTCAATTAATTAAGAATAGTTTACGTCCACAAGATTGTGTTTATAGATATGGTGGTGAAGAGATTGTTATACTTCTAAAAGGTTGTAATAAGGAAAGCGCCTATATGATTGGAGAGAGAGTAAGAAAAGATATCTCAAACTTAGATAATTCCCCATATCCTCAAATAACGGTTTCGCTGGGTATTTCTAGTTATCCTGAAGATGGGAACAACGTTCAAGATATTTTAACTAAAAGTGATGAAGCCTTATTATCTGCAAAAAGGTTAGGTAAAAATAGATGTAAATTATGTAGTTAAGGTTGCGTATTTCCAGTCGGAATGGCAACCTTATTATTTTTTTGTTTTTTTCACAAATTGGACAAATATATATCATAATTACTTCAAATTTTTCGATTATTCTATACTAAAAGCTAAAAGGGGGCTAGCCAACTATAATGGGCTATTAAAAGTATTTAATATTTACTCCGATGGAAATATTGAGTTAATTGCAAAATTAAAGTACTGCTGTTAACAGGTGGGGGGTGGTGATTTTGTTAAATCCCAGGGTTTTATTAGTTAGCAATGACAAAAAAAGTAAAAATGAATTATCTAAATCCTTGTTAGATAAACAATATGAAGTTTTAGAATGCCAAGATTTAAAGCATTTATCAAAAATGTTGGATAAGAAAACATTTGACTTAATTATTATTGACCTTGATGAAGATTGTTCAAATGAATGGACTATTACACTGAATATTAGAAAAGTAACTGAAAAGCCGATAATATTTATTTCAAATGATATTGAAGAGTGCCAAAAATTATTAGGCTATCAGTTAGTTAATGATTTTGTAAAAAAACCATATAGCATAGAGGAAGTATTATGTAGATTACAAGTGCAATTAAATACAAGCAAAAATATTTTTTGTATGGAGCAAATAGTACTAGAAAATTTGGTTGTTGATACCTCCATAAGAAAGGTATTGATTGACAACAGAGAAATTGACCTTACGGAGAAAGAATTTGAGGTACTAAAGTTTTTAGCATCTAATTCAGATAGAGTTATTACTCGGGAAGAATTAGTACAACAAGTATGGAAAGAAAAATATAAAGGTAATCCCAGGACAATAGATACTCATATTAAAAAGCTAAGGAAAAAAATAGAGAAAAACTCTGCCAAGGCATATATAACAACGGTCTGGGGTTATGGATACAGAATGATAGTATAAAACCACTCGACAACCAAATTTAGCTATTGGAGGAGATACAGTATGAAAAAAAGTCTAGTCATAATTGGTGTCATATTATTAGTGTTATTTTTAGCTGTCAGTCCGCTTATCGGTGTATATAATAACTTGATAACGTCCGAAGAAAATGTTGATGGCAGATGGGCCCAGGTGGAAAATCAACTCCAGCGCAGACTAGATCTAATTCCCAATCTAGTGGAAACAGTAAAAGGTTATGCAGCCCATGAGAAGGAGACTTTTACCTTAGTAACTGAAGCCAGGGCAAAAGCGGCTGGTGCATCAAGTGTAAAAGAACAAGCTGAAGCAAATAGTGAACTAACTTCGGCTCTAAGTAGGCTAATGGTAATTGTAGAGCAATATCCTCAGCTAAAAGCTAATGAAAATTTTATTAGACTTCAGGATGAACTAGCCGGGACAGAAAATAGAATTGCAATATCAAGAAAGGATTATAATGATTCTGTACAAAGCTTTAACACCTTAATAAAGCGATTTCCTAATAATATAATTGCGGGAATGCTGAATTTTATTGAGAAAGCATATTTTGAAGCAGAGGAAAGTGCTCAAAAAGCCCCCAAAGTAAGCTTTTAAGGGGGTTATATAAATGAAACTATCAAAAAAAGTACTACTCCTTAGTCTATTGCTGTTATTATCATTAAGTTCAACGCTCTGGGCCGCACCAGAGCTTCCTAATTATTCAGGGGATATTTATGTTCATGATTTTGCCCAAATTATTTCTTCTCAAATGGAATATAAATTATTAGCTGCGGCTAGGGAAATTGAGAATAATACAAGCGCTCAAATTTCAATTGTAACCATAGATAGTTTGCAGGGTACTGATATTGAAAGCTACAGCAATGAACTCTTTAGAAAATGGGGTATAGGGGATAAAGAAAAGGAAAATGGGATACTGTTTTTAGTCGCTAAGGCAGAAGAAAAATTTAGAATTGAAGTAGGTTACGGGTTAGAGGGAAGAATCAATGATGCAAAAGCAGGTGATATTTTAAGAAATGTTGCACCATATTTCCAAAGTGGTGATTTTGATAGCGGCATAGCTGTAGCCTTCAATAGTTTGGCCAATGAAATCAGTCAAGAATACGCAAATACCAACTCAGAAGAAACACAATCGGAGAAATCTGTTAATATCCCTTGGTGGGCGCAATTATTAGGAATTGGTCTGGTGATATACCTGGCAATTTTTTATCCTGATATTCTAATGTTCCTAATATTTACATTATCTAGAGGAAGTATGGGTGGATCTGGTGGGTCTAGAAGAGGGGGAGGAGGTTCATCCGGTGGCGGAGGCGCATCCGGAGGCTGGTAGTCATAAGATATAAATTACAGTTTTGTTGGGCAGCCAGACAATGCTTTGTCCAACAGCTATAGCCCAAGACCATCGCAATCATTAAGACCGAAAGAGGTATTTCAATTAACATAAATCCTAGACCTAGCAGGATAAAATAGTAAGAATAATGCTTGCTTTCTTGTCCTAAAAGCTTAGTGCGCTAAGGAAACTAGGTATGTAATAGCATGATTATAGGAAATACCCTAACCTATAAAATACTGCATAAAAAAGAAACACAAGGGGCGTATCGAAATTAAAGTTCGATACGCCCCCTATAGGTATGACATATTTTAGTTATGCATCTTATCATAATTATTCATTGGCATTTTTGTATCTTCATGGTTATCAGTATCCTGATTCATTATATTTTCTCTATTATGTTCTGGTGCAACAATATTATTATTCTGATTCGATGAATTTATTTCATTATTATGCATATTTGTAGTATTTTGCTGCGAAGGCATCCTCTCTGTATTATTTGGTATAATTTTAGAGTGCATACCAAATATTTCTTCAGGAGATGTTCCATTTTCTTTTAAAATGTTACGGATATGACCGTGTTGAATTTGTTCCATTTCTATGTTATATCCTTTCGAACTACTTGCCTGATAAATGTGATATTGGCTTGCAGTCAGATTTAATTCATTTGCCTTTCTAAGAAAGTCTTTATCATGCCGCTCCATCATCATTAACCCTTGATATTCTTTAACAGCGAATCCTTCTAAAATAACCTTTTTCAATTTATCCTCTGAAATATAATGATTTGTACTTTCCTTCAAATCTATCAGATCTATTAATAGAATATCATTTTCATTTTCTGTTATCAGACCACTTTTCTTTGCCTCCAGGGCTAAAACAGACATGGCCTCATATATATCTTTCCCTTCAAGGTCGTGTTGCTTTAAATCTTCTAAAGTGCTAGTGTAGTTAGTTTTTATTACCCTATTATTATCGTTAGTCCATATTTCCAAGCTTCCGGTAGTTAGTCCCATACTTAAATAAGCTGCAGCAGCTTCTTCAGTAAAAAATGGATTTAAAAGTCCTGTGAAAAACATCAATAAAATTGCTGCAGCAATCGCCATTCCCCAAGGTTTTCTTAAACCGGTTTTTGTTCGCTGATAATTTATAATCTGACCAACTTTATGGGATGAATTTTTAGGTATTTTGATAAACTGCCCATCCGCACTATAGCCTACCGTATAATTTTTATCTATAGACATAATAATTAGCTGATTATTTTTCAAATGGACTCACTCCTGTCTATATAAAATTTGGAAAATTTCTTTAATGGAGTAAGCTCTGGTTCAATAAGTATTAAAGTTAACGCAATAATGTATTTTCTGCCTCTTTCCAGGACCTTTCTGCTTTGCCCAGTAGCCATAATCAACTGCTTAATTGGCAGCTGTTTGTAGTGAATCAAGTGGTTAAGTAATTCCTGGTTGTTTATCAGAGTCTGACTTACTTCCTGTAGAGTTTCTCTGGTATCTGAATGTTTAGGACAATCTTCAGGCAAGTCATTAATATCTATATTATATTCACCCAATTTAACTCTGTAATGTTCAATCAGAACAGCTAGATTTTCCAAAGAGTTATTTTCGGAGAAATTTGCTATAGCCTCTTTATTGTTTAAGGTCTCTAGGTCATTAGCATCAGAGCAGGTAGTCAATAATTCATTATTATATTTGGACTGTTTTCGAAAATAATCAATAAGACGTTTTTTTATTACTGAATAGGCAAAAGTAGTAAATTTTGTGTTGCTTTTCATATCGTATGCATCTATAGCTTCATTAAAGGCTAATAGACCAATGCTTAATTCTTCATCATTTTCCCATGTTAAATATCTGTTACAAATGCTTGAACAAGTCTGTTGTATATACTTTTTGTGCTTGGCTATCAATTGCTCGCGGATATTCTGATTACCATGCTGGGCTTGTAGTATATGATGTTTAAGTCTAAAAGAAAGCATGATGCCAACCCCTTGGTAAGTTCACTAATAGTTTAATTAACAATTGTAAAAAAGAGAACTGCGTACATATTAAGTTATATGTACGCATGTTCTTGGTGGAAGTATATCAGAGAAGCCTTGCGTTATAAAATGTAATAATTAGTTATCTTCCCATCATTTGTCTATTCATACCATTGCTATGCATTTGAGCACCCATTTGACTTCTCGTCATATAATTATCAGTCTCACTATTTTCAAAGCTTGCATGCATCTGATTATGCGGCATACTGCCATGAGTTTCTAACATATTTTCATAATTACCTTGATGTACCTCATCCATAACCTCTAGCATTTCCGATTGTTTAGGCATATAAGGATTCATTCTAGTAATACTTTCGTTAACTACTTCATTATCTTCGGTAGATATTTTAACCTCCTTATTTTTTTCTTGTTTTACAGTTAAAGTACCTGATGTGTTTTGCAAATTCTCATTCTGGGTCATTTTAAATTGGGGTTCCATAGAATCCTTGATTTTAGGCATAAGATTGTCCATGGTGTCTGCATTTGCAACCCCTACCAAAGATAATCCCAACACTACGGTTGTAATTGTTTTAATAAAATGTTTTTTTACCATTCTTAATTCCTCCTAGTAGTATTAATAAGCGGTAAATCCTATGTAGCTCCGCTTGCAACAAGTTATTCGTACTTAATTTGAAAATTTGGGGGGGTTGCCCGCATTACGTACAATAAATAAATATTTAACTTTTGAACTGATTAAGCTCTAATTCAATTTGGTAATGCCTAATAGTTGATCTTTGAATTTTATCTTCCAATAAAGCAGTTTTTATTTTTTGTTCAATTTTTTCTAATTCAATAAGTTGTTGATTTAACTCTTCGAGCCTGGATTGAAGACGTATTACTTGGTGATTTATCTGAAAATCATCAAATTCATTTGAAAGGTTGTTTGGTTTATTCCTCCTAAGTTTTTTTATATGTTCGGAAGTTTCATAAATTAACTTACTTGTTTCGTTTTTTTGATAATCAACCTTTGATAATAATGAATAATAATCAGTCCTGTTATCATCAAGGGTGTCGCCAAGTATTAGATTAGAAAACAGTTCTTTAATAGTCGCCATATTCTCACCTTCCTTTAGTTAACTATAAGTTTGTTAGTAGTTTTACAATTTTTATATAATTGGGGATACGCATTATTTAACGTCTTAATATCATTATCTATTGCCGCCAACTTTTCTTTTATTGAAAAGACAAGATTTTTATATTTTTGCAAGGTATTATGAATTAGTAATTTTTTTTGAAGTAAAAAACGGGCATCATTTTCATTATCCTTTATCAATGCAGTTCTAATTTGTTCAGTACATTCTTTATAATCTATTTCCATGTCGATAATTGAGCTTTCTAGTACTCGTTCAATGATTCTTGTTTTTATATAAACTTCATTTATTTCCTTGTAAATATCAGCCTCTTTTTGAGTGATAATATTGTCACTGTCTTTAGTCATATATATCCCCCTTTTTTAAACTTAATACTACATAAAATTAGTGACTTTTTTTTTATAAAAGTTTGATGATTTTGTGTTTTTATGAATATTTAGTTGTATTTTTATAGAGATATTCATCTTTTGGGTTAATTGTAATAAATAGTATAAAATCTTAAAATTACATATTTTCATCCTATTTTGGTCACAAAAATTACAAATATTATAGTTATTATACTAATAGTTTCAGTACTCTTAATGTGGTTAGCAATTTAATCTCCCTTTTACAGAGATTTATATCTCTGTTTTTTTTGTACTTATTTTAGGAAGTAATAAATTTTTACAAGGTATAAGTATAAGCGCAATATCGGCTTTCGCAGTCGACAAAGGCTCGGCGCAAGCCGTGTTTTCTAAAAAAAGGACCAAAATAAGGTCCTAATGACCAATTTTAAGAAAAATAAATAACAGATTGAAAGAAGCAGATAATTTTCACAAAAAGTTCATAAAATATTCATAGTTAAAACAAGAGTATCTGTTATTTTTGTATTAAATCAATAAAAAAGAGGTGTTGAATATGATGATGGGATACGGAATGGGATTTAGCATGCTTCTTTGGTGGGCAATAATTATTGGTGGAATAGTTTTAGCTGTTTATGGTTTAGGAAGTTTGTTTAAAGGTCAATCGGGCAAGAACGAATCTTTTTATAACAATCAGCCCCTGGATATATTAAAAGAACGTTTTGCTAAGGGTGAATTAAGCGAAGAAGAATATGAACAAAAGAAAAAAATTCTGTTAAAATAGTATTAATTGCTTTTTGGAGGTGTTGAGATAAGATGGTTATACCAAAAATCTTAATAGTAGATGATGAGGAAGGCATTAGAGACTTAGTATCTATGTACCTTGAAAAAGAAGGGTTAGAGGTTGATGCTGCAATAGATGGACAGGCGGCACTCTTAAAAGTAGAAAAAAAGGAATATGATTTATTTATAATAGATGTTATGATGCCAAAACTAGATGGTTTTGGGCTGGTTAGAGAAATTAGAAGGTTTACAGATAAGCCGGTAATTATGCTTACGGCAAAAGGTGAAGAATATGAGAGGGTTCTTGGTTTTGAATTGGGTTGTGATGATTATGTAGTTAAGCCTTTCAGCCCTCGGGAGTTAGTGCATAGGGTTAAGGTGCTTTTAAAAAGGACACTAAATGTTGATACTAATGAACAAAACATTATAAAATTCCCCCGCCTAACAATTGACAAGTTGGCGAGGATAGCAAAAATTGATGAAAATGAGATTATGTTAACACCTAAAGAATTTGAATTACTATATTATTTAGCCAAAAGCCCTGGCCGGGTATATACCCGCGAGCAAATACTTGAGAACGTATGGGGATATGATTATTTTGGAGACCTAAGAACTGTTGACACCCATGTAAAAAAACTAAGGGAAAAGTTGGGTAGGGATAATGGTCCTGATTACATTAATACGGTGTGGGGTGTAGGTTATAAATTTGAGGTAGGGAATGAGAAATAGTATTATTAGTAAGCTATGGATCTCAATAGTTGCTTTGATTGTTATAGTTTTACTAGCCCTTAGTTTAGGTATCTCCAGCCTATTAGAGGAATTTTACTTTTCAAGGATATCTACTGAGCTGGAAACTGAAGGTAAGCAGGTAATAGAAGTTATTAATAATGAAAATGATAAAGAAAAACTTATAGAAAAGCTAGACATCTTAAGTAATTTTACCAATGCACACATTATAATTGTTGATAAAAAAGGTTTGGTAGAAGTTTGCAATACCATGCTGGGATTACCCTCAGGTTCTATATTTGAACCGGGAGATTTAGAAAAAGTATTTGCTGGTCAGATAATCACAAAAAAGGGGTATCATCACCATTTTGAAGCACCTATGCTTTCAACGGCCATTCCAATTTTTGCAGGGCAAGATGTTAATAGAGCCCTAATGTTATTTAAACCGGTAGCTCCTATTACAGAAACCATTAATACCATGAGATGGCTTACTATTTATGCTGCTATAGGTGCAATCCTACTCGCAAGCATTGTAAGTTTCTTTTTATCCAGAACTCTTTCCAGACCGTTAGTACAAATGCATAAGGTTGCTACAGAAATGGCTAAAGGCAATTTTGAAAATAAAATTGATGTAAAAAGTGATGATGAGGTAGGACTCCTAGGTGCTAGTCTAAATTATATGTCAAGCCAGCTTAAAAATAACATTATGGAGCTATCCCATGAAAAGGAAAAGCTTGAAAATATAATTGCAAGTATGTCCGATGGTGTAATAACTCTTGATCCTCATGGCAATATCATTTTGATCAACAAACCTGCAGAAAACTTATTGGATAAGTGTATCCAACTAACTGAGTCAAATAACCTGTTTGATTGTTTAACAATGTCTGATTTCAAATTAATATTTGATGAAGTAAGAAAAGAAAAGAAAATGCAAAAAAAGGATATAGAACTTTCAGGCAAGATTATTTCTACCAGAATGACTCCTTTATTTGACGGAGAAAAAGATAGAATAATTGGTGTGGTAGGAATTTTACAGGATGTCACTAAAGACAGAGAACTGGAACAAATGAGACGTGATTTTATAGCAAATGTATCCCATGAGCTTAGGACACCTTTAAGCCTAATGCAGGGGTATTCGGAAGCACTCCTAGATGGTGTGGCTGAGGATGCTGTGAAGAAGGAAAAGATAATCTCAATTATTCACCAAGAGACATTACGATTAAAACGAATGGTAGATGAATTACTGGATTTATCAAGACTGCAAACAGGTCACTTTAATTTAAATAAGCAAAACTTAAATGTGGAAGATATGCTTAAAACAATTGAAGAAAAATATAAGCCTGCAGTTTTAAATGCCGGTTTGGATTTTGGGATTAACATTCAGAGGAATTTACCTCAGGTAAAAGCGGACTATGACCGTTTGCAGCAGATATTAATTAATC
This sequence comes from Bacillota bacterium, assembly GCA_049323895.1. GTDB lineage: Bacteria > Bacillota > Peptococcia > Peptococcales > BICA1-8 > JBMOKT01. The sequence continues at coordinate 269,227 of JBMOKT010000039.1, forward strand.
TTGTTGAAAATGCACTAAAGCATACTGATGAGGGTCAGATAGTAATTTCTGCCTTTCAGGAAGAAGAACAAGTATGTATAGAAGTTTCCGATACTGGAGTAGGAATAGCCAAAGATGATTTAAATTTAATCTGGGAAAGATTTTATAAGGTTGATAAGTCCAGAAATAGAGCTAAAGGCGGAACAGGGCTTGGTCTATCAATTGTCCAAAATATTGTTAAGGCCCATGGGGGTAAAGTGTGGGTTAGATCTGAAGAGTCTAGAGGCAGTACATTTGGCTTCTGTATTCCAATTAGCTAGACTAAAATATTGAAATTACTGACGAGGAGGTACTTATTTAAAGAGTGCCTCCTTTAAACTTCCCATAGGAATGTAATGAGAATAGTAGACTACTAAAGTTCACAAAATAATAATAATTCTCTCTAAATTTCAACAAAATTATTTAATACTATTGCAACTAAAGAATATTTATTTAGAGGTGAGAGAATATGGAGTTTTTATTTGCCCATTTTATTAGCGGTTTGTTAATTTATTTTTTATTTATAAGCTTTTTCACTTTTTTGCAGAAAAAAAACAAGGATAATAGGCTTCCCAATGAATCCCAGGAGCCAATAGTGGTTAAAAAAGAAATACCTGTCGAATTCGTCAAAGATAATGTTTGCAATACCATTTTGCAAAAGGATAAAGCATATATTGTACGGATAAATGGTCAAGATGAATATTTTTGCAGCTGGCAATGCAGACAAAAATATATCGCCTCCAAGGTTTAGAAGAAGAGAATAATATTATGATTTACTATAGTAAAGCCGCTTGGGTATCCTAAGCGGCGTTTTTGTGTTTAAACCGAATTTTATATTTTTAGTACTATCCACGAAGCTTATATTAGGTATATTTATCCGGCAATTCACAGAGGAAAAATAATAAATTATAATGCACTCAAAAGTGAAATGTTTAACAATCCTGGTTAAACTTGAGAAAGGAAGTGAGAATGATGGAAATTGTGCAAAATGAAAGCTATAATTCTGTTTCTGTTAGTGATCTTATCTGTTTCTTGTTTTATGGACCCCTGGGGATTTTACTAGCGGATGATAATAGTGAACAAGAAGATTGATACTTAAATTTGTTTTGATTATATGGGGTATATATGTTCAATATTTTACAATAGCCGATTTACACATTAACCTATAAATAGAATTAATGATTGTAATTTTTACAATAATCTTAATGTACTAGGAAGGGAGACGGTATTTATGAAGCGGAAAGCACTTACTAATAAATTATTAGTACTAGGTGTTGACGGCATGGACCCAAGAATCAGCCGGAAATACCTGTCAGAAGGTAAATTACCAAACTTGCAAAAGTTAATTGAACGGGGAGCTGCTCGGGAAGACTTGGTTCTACTGGGTGCCATTCCAACCATTACGCCACCTTGTTGGACTACGCTTGCAACAGGTGCATATCCAGGAACTCATGGCATTACCTGTTATTGGAGACAATCTCCTGAAAGCCTTGATGCCGTTGTTTACAATATGGACTCTCGTAATTGCACCGCTGAGCAAATCTGGAATATCACATCAGAAGCCGGTATGAAAACCCTAGTTTGGCATTGGCCCGGGAGTGCGTGGCCTCCAACTTCTCAAAGTGAAAATTTAAGTGTAGTAGATGGTACCCAACCCGGTTCTGTCAATATGGGTGTTGCCCAGTTGGATTGGGAAAAGGTTATCGTTGCTGCACCTGAAATAAAAGAAGTCCGTTATGCACCAAGAGTAGATAAACCTGCAGGTGTCGGGTGTATAATTGCTGATTTAGAAGATACCCTAGACGAAGAAGTTGACGATGAAATGATGGAACTATGGTGGGGGGATACGGCCCGCCAAGGTGGTGAAATTCGTACCTATGTTATGGATGATGAGGATACTGAAGTTGTTATTGGCAGCAAAGTAGCCTATGACATTGTAAATTCTCCTCTTAAGGAGGCAACAGGCTGGGCTAATGCTCCAGAAGGTGCTAAAGAATTCACAATCCTAACCTCAGGTGGCATTATGAGACGCCCTGCCTTAATTCTTAAAAATGAAGCCGGCGAATATGACCGGGTAGCTATTTATAAGAATAAGAAGGCCCAAGAGCCCATTGTTATTTTAAAAAGGGATGAAATGGTAACAGGCATCATTGATGATGTTACCAAAAAAGAAGTTACTAAGCCTGCTTGCCGTTCCATGAAGATTTTAGAACTTGATCCGGCGGGGGAGAAAGTTAGACTTTGGATTAGTAATGCCCTTGATATCTCAAATGACCAATTATGGCATCCCAAATCCCTCTACCAAGAAATCGTTGAAAAAATTGGTCATGTTCCTCCTGTAAGTCTAATCGGAGGAGAAGATCACGAATTAGTACGGGAAATCTTTGAACCTTCTTGGGTGAAGTATAATAAATGGCAAGCTGACTGCATGAATTACTGCATTAAAGAAAAGGGTTATGAAGTAGTATTTTCTCATCTTCATAACATTGACTGTGCAGGTCATCAGTTATGGCATCTGGCTAAAACACTGCCTGAGTGGAATCATACAGATGAGAAAACCTATCAAGAGTTCATTGAGAAGTTTTACCTGCAAACAGATGACTATCTGGGTGAATTCATGCATTTAATAGATGAAGGCTGGACCATCTTACTTGTAAGTGACCATGGGCTAATTGTTGGTGAAAATGTACCTCCCATTTTAGGTGAATATGGTGGTCTTAATACAAAAGTAATGGAAGAACTGGGCTATACTGTTTTGAAGAAAGATGAAAATGGCAATTCCATTCGAGAAGTAGACTGGGAAAAGACAAGAGCCGTTCAAATCCGCAGCAACTATATCTATATCAATCTCAAAGGTCGTGACAAATATGGTATTGTGGACCCCAAAGATAAATACGAACTAGAAGAACAAATAATCAACGATTTGTATAGCTACAGGGATGCCAGGACAGGCAAACGGATAGTGGGCATCTGTCTCAGAAACAAGGATGCAGTTTTGCTTGGTACCCATGGTCCGGAATGTGGTGATATTTTCTTCTCCATAGAAGAAGGATACAACCGATTGCATGGTGACAGTATTTCAACTTCAGAAGGATATTTTGAAACATCAGTTTCGCCAATTTTTGTAGCGGCTGGTCCTGGTATTAAGGCTGGGTTTAAGACGGACCGTATTATCAGGCAGGTTGATGTGGCGCCTTCTGTTTCAGCATTACTTGGTTTGCGTTATCCTGCCCAATGTGAAGGAGCACCAATTTATCAGATTCTCACTGAAGAGATTTGATAAATTGATATATAGCAGCTATCAGGAAAGCAGCATGCTGATAGCTGCTTTTTAACAAAAAGGAAGAGCTAAATATGAAATTTTCAAGGAGTGGAAAATATGTCCTTACAAAAGTTGAATTCCAATCTATTCGAAGAAATTATTTATGATAATGCAGAACCATGCTTGGTTATCTTCTCCAGGAAGGATTGCCATGTATGTAAAGAAGTGGTTCCTTTGCTGGAAGAATTGGAGTCTGAATATAAAGGTAAATTTGGTTTTTATTATGTTGATGTAGAGGAAGAGAAAAACCTTTTTCAGAGATTTTCCCTTAAAGGTGTTCCCCAAATACTCTTCTTTAACGAAGGTGAGTACCAGGGAAAACTTTCTGGTAATGTAGAGGATGAACAAGTAGAAGAAAAGATTGCAGAAGTTCTTGAAGGATAAATAAATTTTAAGGGGATGTGGAATACATGGCTAGTAATTACGATTTAATCATAATTGGGGCAGGACCTGCTGGGCTTTCTGCATCCATCTACGGCGGAAGGGCTAAACTTAAGACCTTAGTTATTAACAAAGGAAGCATTGGCGGTTTAGCAGATACCACTAGAGAGATTGTTAATTATCCCGGCTATATGCAGATAAGCGGACCGGATTTAATGAAGGATTTTCACAAGCATGCAGAAAGCTTTGGCGTTGAATTCCACAGAGGAGAAGTAGTCAGCGTTGATTTTTCTCGGGAAGAAAAAGTAGTTAAAACCAAGAAGGGAAAGGAATTTTTAGCCAAAGCTGTTATTATTGCTTCGGGAAGTGAGCCCAGGCTTTTAAACATACCTGGTGAGACAAGGCTGCGGGGAAGTGGAGTAGCCTACTGTGCTACCTGTGATGCCGAGTTTTTTGAGGGAGAAGATGTAGTTGTTGTGGGAAGTGGCGACCAGGCCATTGAAGAGGGTATGTATATTACTAAATTTGCCCGTAAGGTTACGATAATTGTTCTCCATGATGAAGGAATCCTTGACTGCAACAAAGTCAGTGCTGAAAAAGCCTTTGCTAATAAAAAAATGGAGTTTGTCTGGAACTCAACCATCGAAGAAGTTCTGGGTAAAGACAATGTTGCAGGGGTAAAAATAAAGAATTTGAAAACCGGTATTTCTTCAGAGATGCAATGCCAGGGGGTATTCTTCTTTGTGGGTATGGTTCCATCCACCGGCTATCTTAAGGACAGCGGAATAGAGATGGACACCAAAGGCTATATACCCGTCAATGAGCTTATGGAAACCAATCTGGAAGGTATATACGCCGTAGGTGACAATAGGGTGAAATATTTGCGGCAGGTTGTTTCTGCTGCAGGTGATGGTGCTACAGCAGCGGTAGCTGCTGAGCGGTATATTGAAGAAGTCAACAGTTTTAATGAAAATGTGCTTCAAAGTGATGAAAAAGTTCTACTGCTTTTTTTTAATGCTTTGATTACTGAAAGTTTAGAATTCAGTTCCCTATTAGAGCAAATTAATAATGAAATTGGTAATGTTTATAAAATTGTAAAAGTTGATATGGCATCCAAGAAAAATCTCGCAAAAAAGTATAAGGTGACAATGGCACCTACTGTTTTAGTCTTAGAGCAGGGGCAAGAAATCAAAAGGTTGGATAATGTTTTCGATAAAGAAAAAATAAAAGCTCAACTCTTTTAACATTACAAAAGAAGTGGACTTTAATCATAGAAGAGGGGTTCTTTAATGGAATACTTTGGGGAAGAAGCATTAGGACTTATTGAGACAAGGGGAATGGTTCCGGCGATTATGGCCGTAGATATTATGTGCAAAGCTGCTGATGTTGTCCTTGTGTCTTTTGAAAATATGGGTTCCGGTCTTGTCACAGTTATTGTTAAAGGTGATGTTGCAGCAGTTAAGTCAGCGGTGGAGCAAGGTGCAAGAGCGGCAGCTGCCATTGGCGAAATGACAGCTTCACACGTAATGCCCCGCCCCATCAGCCGGGTAGGCAAAATTGTTTCTAAACATGACATTGATGCGGATTAACAATTAATTATTGGGGAGGAGAATCCGCGTGAAGAAGAATGATGCTCTAGGGTTCATAGAAACCTATAGCTTGGTTTCAGTACTGGAAGCTGCCGACGCTATGTGCAAGGCTGCCGATGTAGAATTGATTGGTTATGAAAATGTTGCTTCCGGTTTAATTTCTGTAGTGGTTAGTGGTGATATAGGGGCTGTAAAAACGGCAGTAGATGCGGGTATCAAGGAAGCCTCCAAGGTGGGGAAAGTATATAGCTCTTGTGTTATTGCCAGGCCTCATCCTGATGTACATAAAATTGTTTCGAAATATTTTATTGATTGGTAATACCCATTTTTCTGGTTATAAATTCTGTTGTTTAGGGGAGGGACCAGACTTGAATAGAGTTGACAACGATTTATTTTCCGTCCAGGAGGCTCGGATTCTTGTGGAAAATGCGCGCGAGGCGCAAAAGATTCTGGCCGCTTTCCCTCAGGAAAAACTGAATATAATTGTCCGGCAGATGGCTGGACAAATACATAAATATGCCAAAGAACTGGCAATCATGTCCCAGGAAGAAACAGGCTTTGGCAAATGGCAGGATAAGTATATAAAAAATGTTTTTGCCAGTGATTTTCTCTATAACAAAATCAAGGACATGAAAGTTGTGGGTGTCTTCAACGAAGACAAAGAAAATAAGACTATGGATATCGGTGTTCCCGTTGGAGTCATTGTGGCTTTGCCTCCATCAACCAATCCGGTATCCACCACAATATATAAAACCCTAATAGCTGTAAAATCAGGAAATGCTATTGTTTTTTCACCCCATCCCAAGGCTCAAAAAACTATCAGTAAAGCACTGGACATTCTGATAGAAGCGGCTGAAGCAAGCGGACTACCATGTGGTGCCATCAGTTATTTGCGGACCCTTGCTGTGGAAGGCACCTTGGCATTAATGAATCACAAAGATACTTCATTAATTTTAATAACGGGAGTACCCAAGATGGTCAAGGCAGCATATTCTTCCGGCAAACCAACTATTTATGGCGGACCCGGCAACGGACCGGCCTTTATTGAACGCTCAGCTGATATTCAAAAGGCTGTAGCAGATATTATTGCCAGCAGAACCTTTGACAATGGAGTTGTTACTGCATCGGAACAATCAATCATAGCGGAAGAATGTATTGCCAATGACGTAAGGGACGAACTTAGAAAAAATGGAGCCTATTTCATGTCAGAGCAAGAATCGGAAAAGCTTAGCAAGTTTTTCTTCCGCTCTGACGGCAGCATGAATTCAGAAATTGTGGGAAAATCAGCGGTGGAATTGGCACAAAGAGCAGGCATTTGTGTTCCGGGGGAAACCAAAGTATTAATTTCAGAACAGAAATATGTATCCCCCACCAACCCCTATTCCAGGGAAAAGCTCTGTCCCGTACTGGCTTTTTATGTAGAAAAGGACTGGATGAATGCCTGTGAAAAGTGCATTGAGTTACTTATTAACGAAGGCAAGGGACATACCCTGGTCATCCACTCCAGGAATGAGAGTGTGATTCGTGAATTTGCCTTAAAAAAACCAGTATCAAGAGTATTGGTAAATACTCCTGCCACCTTAGGGGGGATAGGTGCCACAACTAATCTTTTTCCGGCTTTAACCTTGGGAAGCGGCACAGCGGGGGGCGGTTTTATTTCAGATAATGTTTCTCCCCTGAACTTGATTAATATCCGTAAGGTGGGTTATGGTGTGCGGCGGCTGGAGGATTTGACACAGGGTATACAGGCTGCTGAAGCGGCTGAAACAAGGGAAATTATGTGTCCTTCCAATAGGTTGGACACTGAAGATATACGTTACTTAAAAGAATTAATGGAAAGTGTTCTTAAAGAAATATACCGTGCTCAATAAATTATTAAGGAGGAAACCGGGTTGGATCTTAAAGAATTTACAAATAAATTTGCGGATGCAACAAAACATTTATCCCCGGAAGAAAAGGCTGCCATTATGCAGATCTTTCAGAATGTTGCTAAAGAATTAGCTGTTAAAAATTCTGCAGCAGCCGGTACTATAATTTCACCCGCATTTGAAGGGGAAATTACAGGAATGACACCCCGTATACAACGTCTGCGGGAAAATTACTTAAAGGCTAAGCCAAGTGTCAGTATATATCGGGCCAGGGCTTTCACCCAAGTTACAAAAGAAAATCCAGGGTTGCCCAAAATACTTTTGCGAGCCAAGTGTTTTAGAAAAGCTTGCGAGACGGCTCCATTGCTTATTCAAAAGGATGAGTTAATCGTAGGACACCCTTGCGGGAAACCAAGAGCAGGTGCTGTTTCCCCTGATATCGCCTGGAGATGGATTCGGGATGAATTGGATACCTTGTCCACCCGTCCCCAAGACCCTTTTGAAATAAGTGAAGAAGATAAACGGATTTTACGGGAAGAGATTTTCCCTTACTGGGAAGGTAAGAGCGTAGATGAGATTTGTCAGCAGCAATATGAAGAAGCCGGCTTATGGTCATTTTCAGGGGAATCCTATGTCAGCGACCTTTCTTACCATCAAATTAATGGTGGTGGTGATACCTGCCCAGGTTATGATGTAATCCTCATTAAAAAAGGAATAAATGGTGTAAGGCAGGAAGCAGTAGAACGTTTAAGCAAACTGTCCATGGAAAATCCTGAAGACATTGATAAAATTTACTTCTATAAAGGGGAAATTGAAACTTGTGATGGAGTCCTGGCATATGCCAAACGGCTTTCCGATTATGCAAAAGAACTTGCTGATAAAGAGTATGATTCAGTAAGGCAAAAAGAACTTTATAATATTTCCCATATCTTGACCCAGGTACCGGCTAATCCGCCTCGTACCTTTCATGAGGCACTCCAATCAGTTTGGATACTGCAATCCTTGTTTGTGGTTGAAGAAAACCAAACAGGAATTTCACTGGGCCGCTTGGACCAATATATTTATCCTATGTTCAAGGCCGACATGGAAGCGGGCCGCTTAAATAAACTACAAGCCTTTGAACTGTTGGGCTGTTTTTTAATCAAATGCTCAGAAGTCATGTGGCTGTCAAGTGAACTGGGAGCAAAGTATTTTGCCGGTTATCAGCCTTTTATAAATTGTACAGTGGGTGGACAGAAGAGAAATGGCGGCGATGCAACAAATGAGCTGACTTACTTGATTATGGACGCTGTCCGTTTTACTAAAATGTATCAACCGTCCCTTGCTTGCCGCATTCATAATAAATCACCCCAACAATATCTGAAGAAAATTGTAGAAGTTGTTAAAGCAGGGTTAGGGTTTCCTGCCTGTCACTTTGATGATAGTCATATAAAAATGATGCTTGCTAAGGGCTTCTCCATAGAAGATGCACGGGATTATTGCCTCATGGGTTGTGTAGAGCCGCAAAAGTCGGGCAGAATCTACCAATGGACATCTACCGGCTACACCCAATGGCCCATTGCTATAGAATTTGTTTTGAACCGCGGCATAATGAAATGGCGTGGCACAATGGAAGGGCTTGACACCGGCGACCTTGACAATATCAAAACTTATGAAGAATTTGATGCTGCCTGTAAAAAACAGATTGAACATATCATCCGCTTATCTGCCGTGGGGACTCTTATCAGTCAGCGGATTCACAGAGACCTTGTTCCCAAACCCCTTATGTCTTTACTGGTAGAAGGGTGTATGGAAAAAGGTGCTGATGTCACCAACGGAGGGGCTGTTCTTAATTATGGTCCCGGACTGATTTTTTCCGGATTGGGAACCTATGCTGATTCTATGGCAGCTATTAAGAAGCTGGTCTTTGATGACAGGAAATATACCCTAAAACAAATTAGGGACGCATTGAATGCAAATTTTCAAGGTTATGAAAACATCTGGACAGATTGTCTCAATGCACCAAAGTATGGAAATGACGACGACTATGTAGATGAAATTGCATCAGACCTTGTTCTCTGGACTGAACGGGTGCACAACTCCTTTAAAATGCTGTATTCCAACTTTACCCATGGCACCCTTTCTATTTCCAATAACACGCCCATAGGGGAAATAACCGGTGCCACTCCCAATGGCAGGCTTGCCTGGACACCTTTGTCCGATGGTATCAGCCCCACCCAGGGTGCAGATAAATTGGGACCGACAGCTATCATTAAATCAGTCAGCAAACTGAGCAATGAGTCCATGAATATCGGTATGGTGCATAACTTTAAATTGCTGCGTGGTCTTTTGGAAACACCGGAAGGGGAAAACGGTCTGATTACCCTGCTCAGGACAGCATCCATTCTTGGCAATGGACAAATGCAGTTTAGCTATGTTGACAATGAAACTTTGAGGAAAGCACAAAAGGAACCTGACAAGTATCGGGACTTAATTATTCGAGTTGCCGGATATAGCGCCTACTTTGTTGAGCTGTGCAAGGAAGTGCAGGATGAAATTATCAGCAGAACGGTTTTAGAGCATTTTTAATGGCATTGTACAAGGGATGGGGACATGATGAGTACAATAAACAGTTACAGCTTAGAAAGAAAGGCTAGAATATTCAATGTTCAAAAGTATTCCATCCACGATGGACCTGGTGTACGGACATTAATCTTTTTCAAAGGTTGTCCCCTAAGGTGTAAATGGTGCTCAAATCCCGAGGGACTGCAAAGAAAGTATCAGGTTATGTTCCAGGAAAGTCTGTGTATCAATTGCGGCAGCTGTATTAAGGCCTGTCCTGTTTCCATTCATTACCATCAGAAAGAAGACGGTGAACCCAGCCATAGGGTAAATAGAACCATTGACTGTCTGGGTTGCCGCAAGTGTGAAACCGCTTGTCCCAAACATGCTATATCCATTGCCGGCTGGGATAAAACAATTTCTCAAGTATTAGAGGTGATTCAGCAGGATATGCTTTTCTATCACAGTTCAGGGGGAGGGGTAACCCTTGGCGGCGGGGAAGTCACCCTGCAGCCGGAATTTGCCGCAAACCTGCTGACCCAATGCAAACGGATGGGAATTCACACCGCTATTGAAACCTGTGGATATGCAAAACCGGACTCTTTGCTGATGATAGCCAAATTTACTGATTTAGTTTTGTTTGATATTAAGCATATTGACTCAGAACGGCATTATGAACTTACAGGCGTACGCAACGAACGTATCTTGGATAATCTAACGGAGTTGATACGCCGGGGATTTTTGCTCAAAGTTCGGATGCCCCTTTTCAGGGGATTAAATGACAGTGAGGATATTATTAGAAAGACTATGGAATTTCTGCAGCCTTTTAGAATATATAAGAATTTCCAAGGTATTGACCTGTTACCTTATCACAAGATGGGTATCAACAAGTATAAGCAACTAGACATGACATATCCCATTAACGAGGATTTAAGCTTACGAGAGGAAGATTTGGCCAGCATTGCACAAATCATAAAAGGTTACGGGTTGCAGGTAGAGCTCATCAAACATTAAAGAAATTATAGGGAGTGGTTTTATGGGTGCAGTGGAGGACTTTGATAAAAAACGCATTATTCAGGAATATGTGCCTGGCAAGCAAGTTACCCTGGCTCACATTATAGCTTCGCCTGCTAAGGATTTATATGAACGTCTGGGAATTGAGGAATCAGGTGCTATTGGAATTTTGACTCTCACTCCCTGTGAAACAGCAATTATTGCAGCAGACATTGCAACAAAAGCTTCTAATATACAGATTGGCTTCTTGGATCGCTTTACAGGATCATTAATTATCTCAGGTGATGTGGCAAGTGTGGAAGCAGCTATGTCAGCTATCAATGATATATTGGAAAATTTGTTAGGCTTCACGCCAGCCAGAATTACCCGGACATGAAAAAACGCATTATGCTGGTAGGACCAACCCAGTGCGGTAAATCTACCCTGGCTAATATTTTAAATGACTCCAATAGGCCATTGAAGAAGACGCAGGACGTTATCTACGGGAAAAATACTATTGACACTCCGGGAGCCTATATTGAAAACCCATCTATGTATAGATACCTGATTGCAGCAGCACAAACGGCATCCCACATAATCACCCTTGTTGATCAATCAAGACCTATACAAGTATATCCGCCCGGGTTTGCCAAATCCTTTAATTGTCCCGTTATTGGGGTAATTACAAAGATTGATTTGACTGGAGGCAATACTTCTTGGTCTATTCAAGAGATGGAGAGGATAGGGGTTTTGGAACCTTATTTTGAGGTTTCCGTTAGTGACTATATTGGCATACAAGATTTAAAAGATTATTTAAGACTCACAGAAAATTCTTAGAGAGGAGTCTTTAACATGGAGTATCGGATAATAAAATCACCTTCTCCGGGGACAGTAGATATACTTTTCCGAAGAAGAAGCTCTGCTTCTACTATCCCCATTGAAAAATATGATGCCATAGGCTTGGTGCAGGGAAGATTAATTGACATGGTTTTTGCTGCTGATATTGCAGAAAAAGCAGCCGGGGTTGTGGTGGAGGATATCAAAGGACACTGTCCGCAAAACCTAATTTTAATTGCCATCTTCGGAGATACTGCATCGGTTGAAGCAGCTATGAACCAAATTCAATATAAAATGAAAGAAGCACGGAAAGGTGAGTTCCTATGATAGCAGCGAAAGTAATTGATAATATCTGGGCCACAAGAAAAGCCGACTCCCTCAAAGGATTGAAATTTATGCTGGTGGAAGTTCTCGGCGGCATAGACAATGGACGACTCCTGATAGCTGCCGACAATATTGGTGCGGGTATTGGTGAGCGGGTTCTTGTTTGTACCGGCAGTTCAGCCCGCAAAATGATGGAACGGGACGATATACCCCTTGATGCGGTAATTGTTGGAATTATTGATGAGGACTGCACCTTTTAGGTGAGTTGAGGAGGTGGAAAGTTTGGATTTGCTCAATCAAATCAAGGAGGCTGGGGTTATTGGAGCGGGAGGGGCTGGATTTCCAACCCATGCTAAAGTTTCTTCTAAAGCCGAGTATATATTGCTTAATGGGGCTGAATGCGAACCTCTCCTTAGAGTAGACCAGCAATTAATGGAGCAGTTTCCAGAAGAGATTATAAGAGGACTGGAGGCTGCAGGAAAATACATTGATGCCCATAAGGCTATTATTGGGGTTAAGGGCAAACACAAAGAAGTTATTAATCTATTGAGAACTAAGATAGCAGCATTAGGATATTCAGATTTTATAGAGGTAATGGAACTGCGAGATATTTATCCTGCCGGTGATGAACAGGTTTTAGTTCATGAACTGACAAAGCGAATTGTTCCCGAAGCATCCATTCCCCTAAAAGTTGGCTGTGTGGTTATTAATGCTGAAACGGCTTTGAATATATATCATGCCATGAATGGAAGTGCAGTAACGGAAACATATATCACTATTGCCGGGGATATTACTAAACCCATCACTGTCAAGGCACCTGTAGGTATAAATATCAAGGATTTAATCAGACAGTGCGGAGTGGAAAATGCAGATGAATATGCAGTAATAGATGGTGGTCCTATGATGGGCGCTGTTCTAAATAATTTGGATGGCTATGTCACCAAAAAGAGCAAAGGCTATATCCTTTTAAAAAAAGATCACTTCCTCATTAGGAAAAAATCTGTGGATATTGCTCAAGCAAGAAGAATAGGCGGAACTGCTTGTGAGCAATGCCGGATGTGTACAGATTTGTGTCCTCGTTATCTGTTGGGGCATAATATTCAGCCACACAAGATTATGCGGGCTCTAAGCTATAATTTGGAGGACTTACAAGAGCTGCAAAGTGCCCAGTTGTGTTGTGAATGCAATGCATGTGAGCTATTTTCATGTCATGCTAATCTTTATCCTAAATCTATCAATATTCTCTATAAGCAAAAGCTGGCAGGGCAAGGGATTAAGTATGAGCCAATACAGAAGGAAATCCAAGCCAGATCTTTCAGAGAATATCGCTTGATTCCGACGAAACGTCTCATAGCTAAAATTGGTTTAACAGCTTTCGATAAGCCTGCCCCCATAGCTGATATACAATTTCGCCCTGAATATCTACGTGTCGCTTTAAAACAGCACATCGGGGCTCCGGCAATACCAGTTGTCTCCTTAGGAGAACAAGTGAGAGCTGGTCAACTGGTTGGAAAAATTCCCGACAATAGTTTGGGAGCCGCTGTTCATGCCAGTTTGGATGGTATTGTCACAGAAAAGGATGATAACTATTTAGTGATAAAGGTGGGTTCGTATGTATAGGGCTATAGGTATGATTGAACTTTCCAGTATTGCAAAGGGAATTTATACGGCAGACCTAATGCTTAAAACAGCTTCAGTCGACGTAGTAAGTACAACTTCTGTCTGCCCGGGAAAATATATTGTAATTGTTCATGGGGATGTTGCTGCGGTGGAAAGTTCTATTAACGCAGGACTTGAAACAGCGGGAGAATACATGATAGACAGTTTTGTGCTGCCCAATGTCCATCAGGCAGTTTTCCCTGCTATCACCGCCACTACCTTGCCAGATGGAATCGGGGCTCTGGGAATTATGGAGTCTTTTTCCATAGCGTCCATGATAATAGCTGCAGACGCAGCCCTTAAAGCTGCAGACATCCAGGCTTTAGAATTATGCTTAGGCAGGGGACTGGGCGGAAAAGCTTATTTTACCTTTACCGGGGATGTGGCTGCTGTACAGGCGGCTATAGATGCGGGGAAAGACCTAGTTCTTAAAAATGGTCTGTTGGTAAATGTGGAAGTAATCCCTGCTCCATCGGATAAATTATGGGCATCGCTGTTATAAAACAAAAGGAGGTGCTGCCATGAAGAAACTTGTTTGTGTGGAAACAGTTAAAGCTGCGGCGGCGAAAGGGCATAAAACATATTGCATTGAAGGCAATACAATTATTACCCCTGCTGCTAAGGACCTAGCCAAAGAATTAGGCGTAGCTTTTATAACAAATCCCAATACTGTACAAAGGAACCCCTTAGAAGTAAGTGCTCAACAAGAAAAGAACAACATTAAAAAAACCGTAGAGGGCATTGAGAGGAAGAGTCAGGTGGATACATTTGATTATGATTTGCAATCTGTGCAGGAGACCAGGAATCTTGCTCGCCAGGCCAAACTAGCACAGACTAAACTGGCAAAATTCAATAAACAACAAATAGAAAAAATTATTTGCAGTATGGTCAAAGCTGCTGAAGAGAATGCAGTTTTGCTGGCACAAATGGCTGTGGAAGAAACAGGATTTGGTAAGGTTGAAGATAAGACATTCAAAAACCTGCTTGCTTCTACCGAGTTATACAAATTTATCAAGCCTATGGAAACCGTAGGTATTATCAAAGATGACCCGGTAAATAAAATTATGGAAATTGCCGAGCCCGTTGGGTTGCTGATGGGGATAATCCCCTCAACAAATCCCACCTCTACTACTATTTATAAGTCAATTATTGCTATTAAATCCCGTAATGGTATAGTATTCTCGCCCCATCCCTCGGCTTTGAAGTGCACACTGCAAGCAGCCCAACTTATGAATGATGCGGCAGTGGCAGCCGGTGCCCCCGAAAATATTATTTGTTGTATTTCCAAGCCGTCTATGAATGCAACAAATGAACTGATGAAATGCCAAGAGGTAGACATGATTATTGCTACAGGCGGCACAGCCATGGTAAAGGCTGCTTATAGCGCAGGGAAGCCGGCCTTAGGTGTAGGTCCCGGTAATGTTCCAGCCTACATAGAAAAAACAGCCGATATTCCCAAAGCGGTAAAAAATATTATGGTCAGCAAGACCTTTGACAACGGTACCATCTGTGCATCTGAGCAGGCAGTGATTGTTGAAGAATGCATTCGTGACCGGGTTATGGAAGAATTCAAACGTCAGGGCGGATACTTTATGTCCCCCGAAGAAACAAACAAGGTTGCCAAAAAGTTATTTTTAAACGGGCATGCCATGAACTCTAAATTGGTGGGGAGAAGGGCAGAAGTGGTGGCGGAAAGTGCCGGTATAAAAATTCCTCCTGGAACAAAAGTGTTACTGGGTGAGCAGCAGGGGGTAGGCCCCCAGTATCCCCTTTCTTATGAAAAGTTGACAACAGTGCTGGCCTTTTATACTGTAAAAGACTGGCATGAAGCCTGTGAGTTGTGTATTAAATTATTAAATAACGGTGGTGTAGGTCACAGCCTTGCCATTCATACAGAGAATCCGGAAATGGCCTTAAAATTCTCTGAAAAGCCTGTTTTTAGAATTCTTGTCAATACACCTTCCACCCATGGCGGGGTAGGCGTAAGCACAGCCCTTCCGCCGGCATTAACCCTTGGCTGCGGCACCTGGGGCGGAAGTGCAACTTCTGATAATGTAACACCTCTGCATTTGATTAACAAAAAACGTGTAGCCTATGGAATCAAAGACTGTACCGAAAACACAGCCACATCCTTTTCAGATACTGCTGCATTACAGAGCATCTTGAGCAACTTCAGTGAGGAGCAGATTATGGCATTGATGGATGAAGTTTTAACCATGCTGAAGAAAAGAGGTGTCTAGCAAGTGGGAAGGTATGACCCTTTAGCACAATTGCTCTTAGAAGTACTAAAGGAAGGGGGGAATGTAAAGAAGGACGTTGTTTCTATACCTGTGGGAATATCAAACCGTCATATACATCTATCGCAAAGGGATTTAAATACACTCTTTGGTATGGGATACCAATTAACTAAAATGAAGGATTTATCCCAGCCAATGCAATATGCCTGCCAGGAAACGGTGATTATCTGCGGACCTAAAGGTGCAATTGAAAAGGTTCGCATCCTTGGACCTGTGCGGAGTGAAACACAGGTGGAAATACTTCAAGGGGATTCTTTCAAACTTGGTATTAAGGCACCGGTTAAAATGTCCGGAGACCTTCAGGGAACACCGGGAATTACTGTAATAGGACCCAAAGGGAGCGTCCAGTTGTCTCAAGGAGTGATTATTGCCCAAAGGCATATTCATATGACATTAGAAGACGCGAAAAATCTTAGCGTAGCTGATGGGGAACTGGTAACCATTCAAATTAGCGGAATTCGCGGCGGAACCTACTCCAATGTGTTAATTAGGGCTAACAATAACTCGACACTGGAATGCCATCTTGATACAGAAGAAGCAAATGCTATTTGTCTTGAAACAAGCTCAAGAATAACAATTATAAAATAAAATTAGGAGGAAACAAAAATGAGTAAAACAGAAGCTTTAGGATTAGTTGAAACCAAAGGTTTAGTAGGAGCAATTGAAGCGGCCGACGCTATGGTTAAAGCCGCCAATGTTTATCTCGTAGGACGTGAATTAGTGGGTGGTGGTTTAGTAACTGTAATGGTAAGGGGCGATGTGGGCGCTGTCAAAGCAGCTACCGATGCTGGTGCCGCTGCTGCCCAGCGGGTTGGTGAACTCTTATCCGTACATGTCATTCCTCGTCCCCATGGGGATGTAGAACTTATTCTTCCTCAAGTCAGGAAAGAAGCATAAACTTTAATTATAAAACAAATCAAAGGGCTGTCTCAATAAAAGAGGCAGCCTTTTGAGGTTGGTTTCTTATTAATTATTTTAATGCCAAGAATTACATCTATGAAAATATTATAAATAGCTATATTTTATTATTATATCAGGTATATGCATTTCTTAATTAACAAATTATTTTGTACATCTTATAATCAAGTCAAAAGTGAATTATTTAACATTTATTAAAATTGAATTTTTAGAAAGGAGTTAAAGTTGAAAACCTTAGATACCATTTAATAAAAAGAGGTGGGAAAAATGGAGATTACCAAATATGCAAAAATAAACAAATCGGTTTTTTGGGGTAGTGTACTTATCTGTTTATTATTTTTTGGTCCTATGATAATTTACCAAGAGGCAGCCCAAGGTATGGTAGGTAAAGTGATGCGTGCTATCACCTATGGTACTGACTGGATGTGGGAAGTAGTTGTTTTTGGGGCAGTAATTTTTTCCTTGTGGTTAGCATTTGGTCCTTACGGCAGGGTAAAGCTTGGCGGACCGGATGAGAAGCCGGAATTCTCTACTTTTACTTGGTTTGCTATGATGTTTTGTGGTGGTTCGGGAGCGGGTCTGATTTACTGGGGAATTCTGGAGCCCATCTACTATTTGAAATGGCCGCCATTTTGGGCAGAGGCACATTCAGCCCAAGCTGCTCAGTGGGCACTTTCATATGGAATTTTCCACTGGGGCATAAGTGCTTGGGGTACATTTGTTATCCCTGCTATCGGATTTTCCTATATGTTCTATGTTAGAAAAAAACCTTACCTTTATCCCAGTTATGCATGTCGAGGTATCTTAGGGGACAGAGTTGACGGCGGTTTAGGCAGGGCTATTGATTTAATAATGGTTGTAGGTATGGTCGGAGGTGTTGCGACCTCTTTAGGACTTATTTTGCCCATGATTACAAATATAGCTGCTAACTATCTAGGTCTTACAGACACACTTTGGTTAAGGATTACTGTTGCTGCACTGTTTTCTTGTCTTTATGGTTATAGTTGCTATAAAGGCTTGTATTCTGGGATAGCAAAAATTTCAAATTACAATATGTATTTAATCCTACTATTATTACTATTTGTACTTTTTGCAGGACCAACCTTATTCATGCTTTCATTATTCTTCGATAATATAGGAATGTTGATGCAAAACTTCTTGCGGATGAGTTTATATACCGACCCCATTTCTAAATCAGGATTTCCTCAGGACTGGACAGTATTCTATTGGGCTTGGTGGTTTGCGTGGGCTACTTATATGGGTCTTTTTGCTACCAGGATTTCCAGGGGACGTACTATCAAGGAGCTTGTACTCAATATGCTTTTCACAGCAACTGCAGGATGCGCCCTCTTCTATCTGACTTTTGGATCCTACACTGTTGACTTGATTTTAAACAAGGGCGAAGATTTAATCACAATCTTACAACAATCTGGTGGACCGGCGGTAATAACTTACTTGCTTAATACGCTACCCTTTAATTCGATTGCAATACCTGCGTTTCTTATTGTAATGTTGGTATCCCAGGTCACAGCAGTAGACTCAGTTTCTTATACAATTGCTGCCATGTGCTGCTCTGAAATTAGAGATACTCAAGAACCTCCCAAATGGTCAAGGATATTCTGGTCTTTCATGCTATTTTTCTGTACATCTGCATTATTCGTAGTCGGCGGTCTGCAGGTAGTTCAGTTATCATCAATTATAACCGCTTTCCCTGTTGCGATTATCACAGTCATGCTGGCTATTTCTTTAGTCAAATGGCTGAATGAAGATTTTGGTGAAAAGGTAAGACCCCAATATTTAACTTATGCTGACTCAAATTTCGAGATGAAAGGCACAGATATAAAAACGATTCCTAGTGGTACAGAACAGCATCCAACTCAATTATAAAACCCAATTTAAATAATGGAAATGTACAAGTATGCACATCCTCAGCAGTATTGATGAGGTTGTGCATTTTGTTGCTAGTAAAATTTTTTATATACCCCATCAAAAAAACAAATTATAATTAATGATGTTAGTATGTTTCCTTACAATAAAATAGAAAAGGTGATTAAAATGCGTTTTGAACAGCTATATTTTCTTGTTGAAGTGTATAGGTCACAATCTATTTCTTTAGCATCAGAGAGGGCCCATATCTCCCAGCCGGCATTAAGCACTTCCATTAGTAAACTAGAAGCTGAACTTGGCGTTCCCTTGTTAAAAAGAACTAATCAGGGTGTCTTTCCCACAGAAACAGGGGAATTAATCATCCAAAAGGCAATGGAAATCATAGAAAATATTGAGGAAATAAAGCAGATCGCAAAAGTTAATTCGATAGATTTAGCGGGCAGCATGTCTATTGCTGCAGAGCCTGGTGTAAACATTTCTTTAATGCCTAATGTTTTAATTAATTTTAAAAAAAATTTTCCGAAAGTAAATACATTTCTTAAGGTAGGGGAATCAAATAACATCCTTCGCGATGTGAATTCCGGGAAAGCTGATTTTGGTATTATTTTAAAAACTGATGCCTTTTCAGAAACAAAAGACATAAAGCATTTAGAGTTGTTCACCGATGAATTAGTTGTAATAGCCGGAAAGGACTGCGGGATCTCTGAAGAAGCAGCCTTAAAAGAGGTTCTCTCTTATCCCATAGTTTTATACAATACTGAATACGTAACCGATTGCGGAGTCTCCAGCCTTTTAAATAAATATGGGGATGTTAATGTGTCATTTAGGGTAGACAATTTACCTATGCTGGAAAGGATAATTTCCCAGGGGCAAACCGTTGTCTTTGTACCTAATCTCATGGCTGAAGAATATTTTAAGGATAATAAATTCAAGAAGGTAAAGGTTCAAGATATAAAGCTGGAAATTCCCGTTATTTTGATTTGGTCTAACCGTCATCATCTTTCAAATATTGAAAAGCAATTTATTAAAGTCTTAAGGAATATCTGTGCCGAACACCTTATGCTAAAAAGTAATGAAGTTGTTAAATAACAAAACTCCCCAAATAGCCCTATACGATATGTATTGCTTATATGGGGCATATATAACCAGTATTTCACATAGCCCTCTCATCATAGTAAACTATAAATAGAGGTTGTGAAAATTGACGCAAATATTGAGGAGCGAATCATGGACCAAAAAGCAGTATTAATGCTTCAACAAAGGGAATTATCTTATGCAAAAAAGGGTATTGGTTTAGCTTTATTAACCGGTGCCTTATGGGGATTAGACGGGGTTCTATTGGGGATGGTATTAGGTCAAGCGCCGTTTATTAGCAGTGCCAATATTCTTGCTGTGCCTTTAGTAGCCGCATGTTTACATGATGGATTTGCCGCAATATTTATTTTTATAAAAAATTTTATTAGTGGAAAGTGGCGTGAATATGGGCGCACATTAAGAACTCGACCAGCGAAGATTATTATAATGGCAGCTATAATGGGTGGACCAATCGGTATGTCCGGTAATTTATTAGGAATATACTTTGCAGGTGCTTCCTATACCGCTGCAATTACTGCAGCTTATCCAGCAATAGGTGCGGTACTCAGTGCAATTTTTTTAAAAGAAAAAATATCAGCTAGAGTAGGAATGGGTATTTCTTTAGCTATTTTAGGTGCTTTTTTTGTAGGTTATGCCCCACCAAGCGGAGATAGTTTTCCCCATTTTTACCTGGGTATTTGTCTAGCAATTGTTGCTGCTGTGGGTTGGGCAATAGAGGGTGTTATGTCTACCTATGGCATGGACTTAGTTGATTCGGATATTGCTATAGGTATCAGACAGGCAACTTCATTTATTGTATTTCTATTTTTTATTATACCTTTGATTGGTAAAGAGGCTTTTCAATTAGTTTTTCAAACGATCTCTAGCCCCGCTGGCTTGTACATCGCAGTTATTGGTTTAATTGCCGGCGTTTCTTATTTGTGCTTCTATCGTGCTTTAAATATGACAGGAGTAACTCGTGCTATGGGATTAAATGTTACCTATGCTCTATGGGCTGTGTTGTTTGGCTGGCTTTTGAATGGATTGCAAATAACATCCACCCTGTTTATTGGTGTTATTTTAATTAGCTTAGGGACTATCCTTACTATAGGCAACCCAAAAAAGCTTGAAAAGCTGAGAGAAAATTGAGGAGGTTGCATAATGAGTTTAATGCCTATTAAAATTAGAATCTTACAACTAATTAACCATAATGAAGGTATTTCTAATGAGGACTTACTATTAAATTTAAAAAAAGAATATGTACTTGACCGAAATATTACTGATACGGGTATTGAAGATTATCTTATATCACTAAAGACAGTTGGAATGATTGCATTAACAGATTTATCTATTGATAACTATGGCAAATTAAAACAGTTTTATAAGATAACTAAGTATGGGTCTGACAGGTTGAAATATGTAGATAGTTATTCGCTAATGACACCAAGTAAGGGTATCATATAGCTTAGACATCAACTTTAATGGGGTCTTTTCAAAATGGTGGTTGTATTAACAGATATCAATGGGAGTTGGTTCTCAGCTTTATTCAATTTTCTTTTTCTTTAATCTGTCGTAATCTTCGAACAACAGTGGATTGGCTTACTCCAAGCACGGAAGCTATTTTTCTTGTACTTTTATAGGTTTCCTTTGCCATAAGAACTAGTTTTTCTTCTACTTCATTGATGACTTGGTTAAGGGGTAAAATTTTATTAATACTAATATTTGCCGTTTCTTTTTCAAAGTTTCGAATATTATTAGGCAAGTGTTTTAGAATGATTTCATTATCTGGGCTCATTATTATAAGCCTTTCAACAACATTTTTTAATTCTCTAATGTTACCCGGCCAGCTATAATTTTCTAGAATCTCAATAACTTGAGGAGAGAAGTATTTTTGCATATTATGTTGATTATTATATTTTTCGCAAAAAAAGCGTAATAAAGGTATAATATCTTCTTTCCTCTCTCTTAAAGAAGGAATTTCGATAGGTACAACATTTAAGCGATAGTAAAGATCTTCACGAAATTTTCCTTTTACAACCAACTCTTCCAAATCCTGATTAGTGGCAGCTAAAATCCTTACATCAATTTTTTTTGGAGCAATACCTCCTACACGGTAGATTTCCTGTTCTTGTAATACCCTTAAAAGTTTAACTTGTAAATCTTGGGGCAGTTCACCGATTTCATCCAGAAAGAGGGTGCCCTCATGGGCAACTTCAAATAAACCTGGTTTCCCTTTGCTTAATGCTCCTGTAAAGGCACCTGCTTCATAACCAAAAAGCTCAGATTCAAGAAGATTGGGTGCAATTGCTCCACAATTAATCTTAATAAATGAACGACTACCCCTTGAACTCGATGTATGAATTAATTTGGCAATTACTTCTTTACCAACCCCAGATTTTCCTAAAATAAGTACTGTTGTATCAAATTGTGCTACTTGCAGAGCAGATGTTACTACTTGCTTCATTTTAGGACTTTCAGAAATAATATCCTGATGTTCTTGGTTATGTATTCGCAACAAAGATAGTTCATTTTCGTACCTTTCCGTTAATTCAATGGCTTTTTTTAATTCATCTTTTATTTTACTAAGTTCGGTAATGTCACGTACATTAGTTACAATATAAATTAATTCCCCTTTATCATTAAAGACAGGGTTGCCGGTTATTATGGCTTGTTTTCCTGTCTTAAATTTTTGGATAATTGTTAAAGATTTTTGCGTTTGTAAAATTGTAGGTGTAACTATAGGGGTAAACATTCCTTTCTTTTCCAGATCTTTGATATTTTTTCCCAAGACATCGGATGCCTTAATGCCCGTTATCCTTTCATAGGCCTTATTGGCCCCGATAGTAGTACCTTGACAGTTTGTAACAAAAATACCATCATAAGATGATTCAAATATAGCTTCAAATAATTGTAAATTATTTTCCTGTGGACCATATGTAGGGGTGTTGAATATCGACAATACTCTGACCTCCTCGTAAATCAAGAAGTTGTACAAGGATAATTATACATTATAGAAAAAAATGAGTCACCCTTGGGTTTTGTTTGAACCAAAAATGACTCTTTTTTTTATTATCTCAATTATTTAATAGCCTTTGAAAGTTGGCATAGATATTGCAAAAGTATTTATATGACGGGTTGATAATAACCCTAAATGCAAAAGTTAGTTTACTAGCTACTATAAATCTTAGGAGGTTTTAAATGAAAACTGCACATGAATACATAGAAAGCATTAAAAAAATGAAATTTAATGCATATATTTTAGGGGAAAAAGTTAACAACCCTGCAGACCACCCTTTAGTAAAACCATCATTGAATGCAGTTGCTATTACCTATCAACTGGCTGGGGATTCCGAACATCAAAATCTAACAACAGTCATCTCTAATATAACAGGGAAAAGGGTCAACAGATTTACCCATACCCACCAAAGTACCCAAGACTTAGTAAGTAAAGTTAAAATGCAAAGGCTTCTCGGCCAAAAAACAGCTACTTGTTTCCAACGCTGTGTGGGTATGGATGCCATAAATGCCATATCTATTACTACTTATGAAATGGATCAGGATTTGGGGACAGAGTATAATAAACGTTTTACCAAGTTTTTAGCATATGTTCAGGATAATGATTTGGTATGTGATGGAGCCATGACCGACCCTAAAGGTGATCGGAGCAGGCGCCCCCATGAACAGACAGAAAAAGATGTATTTCTACATGTTTTAGAAGAGCGGGAGGATGGAATTATTGTAAGGGGTGCCAAGTGCCACCAGACCGGTGCTTTAAATTCCCATGAAATAATTGTTATGCCAACAATGTCTATGAAAAAAGAAGATGCTGATTTTGCAATTTCATTTGCTGTTCCCAGTGATACTCTGGGTATTACCTATGTTTTTGGTCGCCAGCCATCGGATACCAGAAAATTAGAAGGGACCTTTGATGTAGGCAATATTAACTTCGGCGGTCAAGAGTGCCTAGTAATTTTCGATAATGTTTTTGTTCCTTGGGAAAGGGTTTTTATGTATAAAGAATATAAGTATTCAGGAGCATTGGTGGAAAGGTTTGCCTCTTATCACCGTCAAAGTTATGGAGGCTGTAAATGTGGTGTGACTGATGTATTGATTGGTGCAGCAGCAAATCTGGCTGAGTACCATGGCGTAGAAAGTGCTTCACATATTAAAGACAAACTTGTTGAGATGGTACACCTCAATGAGACTATGCATGCTTGTGGGCTGGCTTGTTCTATGGAGGGTAAGGAAACTCCTTCGGGCACTTATTTTGTTGATTCTTTATTAGCTAATGTATGCAAGCTTAATGTCACCCGCCATCCTTATGAAATTGCTAGGATTGCTGAGGATATCGCCGGGGGACTATTGGTTACTCTGCCCTCGGCATTAGACTTGGAGAACCCGGAAATCGGTCCACTTATCAAGAAGTTGTATAGTGCTAAAGAAACGGTTCCTACTGAATGTAGACTGCGGATGCTCCGTTTAGTTGAAAACTTAACAATTGGGGCCGGTGCAGTTGCTTATCGGACAGAATCTATGCATGGAGCAGGTCCTCCACAGGCTATGAAAATTATGATAGCCCGTCAGGCTGATTTTGAAAAGAAAAAGGAATTGGCAAAAATAATTGCCGGTGTAGAGTAATAATTGCCTAAGGGAGGAAGTTTTAATGAAAATTATGATTTGTGGCGCAGGTACTATGGGTTCGGGAATTGCCCAGGTAATTGCCGAGGCGGGACACCAAGTCTACTTGCGGGATTTAAATGAAGATTTTGTTCAGAGGGGTATTAAAACAATTGATAAAAATTTAAGCCGCAAAGTTGAAAAAGGTAAAGTTAGCGCTGATGAAAAAGAAAAATTTATGGCACTAATTACAGGAGTTGCTTCGCTGGAGCATGCCCAAGAAGCTGATTTGATCATAGAAGCTATTGTAGAAAAAATGGAGCCTAAAAAACAGTTGTGGCAGGAATTGGATAAGGTGTGCGGCCCAAATACTATATTTGCCACTAACACTTCTGCTTTAAGTGTTAGTGAAATAGGTGCGTCAACTAGTCGCAGTGATAGATTTATCGGTATGCACTTTTTTAATCCGGCACCTGTCATGCAGTTAGTGGAGATAATCAAAGGTGCAGGAACTAGTGAAGCGACCTATTGCTTTGCAATGGAGTTTACTAAATCCTTAGGAAAAAATCCTGTAACTGTCGAGGAAGCTCCTGGGTTTGTTGTGAACCGTATTTTAATACCGATGATAAATGAAGCTGCTTATATTCTAGCGGAAGGCATAGCTAGTGCTGAGGATATTGATACCGGTATGAAGTTAGGGGCCAACCATCCCCTAGGTCCTTTAGCTTTAGGGGATTTAGTGGGATTAGATGTCTGTTTGTCTATAATGGAGACCCTGCATCAAGAAACCGGTGACGATAAGTACCGTCCCTGCCCTTTGTTAAGAAAAATGGTTAGAGCGGGTTTCTTAGGAAGGAAAACAGGCAAGGGATTTTTTAATTACTAAATGGGAGGCATTCTTAGATGAGAGAAGTTGTAATTCTTAGTGCCGTAAGAACTCCCGTGGGCACCATGGGGGGATCCTTGGCAAATGTTTCGGCAGTAGAGCTGGGTAGTATCGTAATTAAAGAAGCTTTAAAGAGAGCACAAGTTTCACCCCAATTAGTAGATGAAGTAATATTTGGATGTGTGCTGCAGTCGGGTTTAGGTCAGAATGCAGCCCGTCAGGCAGCTTTAAAGGCAGGACTGCCTATTAATGTTCCGGCCATGACCATTAATAAAGTATGTGGTTCCGGTTTAAAAACAGTAATCTTGGCAGCACAGGCCATAGCCCAAGGCGATGCAGAAATTATTGTGGCCGGCGGCACGGAAAATATGTCCCAGGCTCCTTATCTTCTTGATAAGGCCCGCTACGGCTACCGCATGGGTAATGGTCAATTAATTGACTCTATGGTTAAAGATGGGCTGTGGTGTGCTTTTAATAATTATCATATGGGTATTACGGCAGAAAATATTGCTGAAAGATGGGGTATTAGCAGACAAGAACAGGATGAATTTGCATATGCCAGTCAAGCTAACGCCCTTAAAGCAATTGCAGAAAATCGCTTTGACGACGAGATTGTTCCTGTGCCCATTCAAGCAAAAAAAGAAGTGGTTGAATTTAAAGTTGATGAACATCCACGCCAGGGTACTACAATAGAAGGCTTAGCCAAGCTAAAGCCGGCTTTTAAGAGGGATGGAACAGTGACTGCTGGTAATGCTTCGGGAATCAATGATGGCGCTGCGGCTTTAGTAATTGCTACCCGGAAAAAAGCGGAAGAATTAGGTATTAAGCCACTAGCCATTATTGCATCTTCGGCAAGTGCTGCCGTTGATCCCTCTATTATGGGCATCGGACCTGTAGAATCTACCAAGAAAGCTTTAGCCAAGGTTGGTTGGCAGGTAAATGATTTAGATTTAGTTGAGACCAACGAAGCTTTTGCTGTTCAGTCATTGGCTGTTATTAAAGATTTAGGCTTAAATAAAGAAATCACAAATGTAAATGGCGGGGCTATTGCTTTGGGTCATCCTATTGGAGCAAGTGGAGCCCGTATCTTAGTTACATTACTGCATGAAATGACCAGAAGGGATGTAAAAAAAGGTCTTGCTACCTTATGTATTGGCGGCGGGCAAGGTGTCTCTCTCCTAGTTGAAAAATAAGGTTTTCATAAACCCCTCTTACATAAAGAAGAAAGAACCCTTTGTTTAAGCTCAAAGGGTCCTTTCTTTGCTTGCCCCATATTGACTGCATAAAGTTATCTAAGTAAAGTTACTGAATTTTTTAAATAAAGTGATTCATCTTTGGTTTTTACTGATTCAATATTGGTTCACTCTTTTAAGTGCATCCCTTGTTTTATGACGTTTAGACGTTGGCATAGATATTGCAAAACTATTATTGTTGGGTTAATACCCATAGACGTTGCGGCTGGAGAACTTATATTAAGGAGGGCTGGAAAATGGGTCTAATCAAAGTAAGGGAAGAACGTTGCAAGGGTTGCGGTTTATGTGTAAACGCTTGTCCGAAAAAAATAATTGCATTAGCTCCTTATACAAATGCTAAAGGTTATAATTCTGCTACCTTGACAGATGAAGAGGCATGCACTGGTTGCAGTTCTTGTTACGCATTCTGTCCGGATGTGTGTATAGAAGTTTATAAATAGAATGTGATAAAAAGTTGTAGTTGTTAAAGGAAAAGGAGGAGTTAAATTGACCGATAAGATTTTAATGAAGGGCAGTGAAGCTATTGCCGAAGCTGCCATCTTAAGCGGGTGCCGATATTTTTTTGGTTATCCTATAACACCACAAAATGAAATTCCTGAATACTTAGCAAAACATTTACCTAAAGTAGATGGTGTCTTTTTACAAGCTGAGAGTGAAGTTTCTGCCATATATATGGTACTGGGAGCAGCAGCAGCAGGTGTTCGGGTTATGACTTCATCCTCAAGCCCCGGCATCAGCCTCAAACAAGAAGGAATATCCTACATAGCTGGTGCGGAAGCCCCTTGTGTTATTGTCAACATTATGCGTGGGGGTCCTGGTTTAGGTGCCATTCAAGGTGCACAGCCTGACTACTGGCAAGCAACTAGGGGTGGGGGGCACGGTGATTACCGTCTGCTGGTGTTAGCACCTGCCACTGTCCAAGAAGCTGTGGACTTGACATATGAGGCCTTTGATCTGGCCGATAAATACCGTAATCCTGTGATGATTTTAGGTGATGGTATTTTGGCTCAAATTATGGAACCTGTAAAATTGCCGGAAGCTAATACCAAATTGCCGGAAAAGGCTTGGGCCGTAGGAAAAAATGAAAATAGAGCAAGAAATATTGTGAATTCCTCATACCCTAAGATAGAAGACTTAGAGATAGTAAATATTCGTTTGCATGAAACCTATGGGAAAATCAAAGAAAATGAAGTTCGCTGGGATTCATATCTAACAGATGATGCAGAGTATATCATAGTTGCCTATGGTTCTAGTGCACGAATTGCCAAAGCTACTGTAAAGATGGCTCGGGCAGAAGGAATAAAAGTTGGGCTTTTAAGACCAATCAGTGTTTGGCCATTTCCGGTTGAGCCATTCCAAAATCTTGTACCACAAACAAAGTTCTTTCTTTCCTTTGAAATGAGCAGCGGGCAAATGATTGATGATGTGAGATTGGCTATCGGCAATGAAAGACCTGTTTATCACTATGGACGATTTGGTGGGGTAATTCCACTACCGGAAGAATTATTAGCTAAAGTTAAAGAGCTTATAAAGGAGGCGAAATAGGTGAATAAAGTGTCTTCTTTCCCCAAAACCCTTGTGGATGTACCTTGGCATTACTGTCCCGGGTGTACCCACGGTATTATTCACCGCTTGGTAGCTGAGGTTATTGACGAAATGGGAGTTGCCTCGCACACAGTAGGTATAGCCTCTGTAGGCTGTTCTGCTTTTACTTATGATTATTTTAATTGTGATATGGTTGCAAGTGCCCACGGCAGGGCCCCTGCAACAGCAACTGGTGTTAAGCGGGTTCACCCTGATTGCTTAGTATTTACATATCAAGGTGACGGCGATTTAGCAGCTATTGGTACTGCGGAAATAATCCATGCGGCAGTACGGGGTGAAAAAATTAGTGTAATTTTTGTAAATAATGGAATATACGGTATGACCGGTGGACAAATGGCTCCTACAACATTGCCGGAGATGAAGGCAACTACTTCACCTTATGGACGCCAAACTGCTTTAACTGGCTATCCCATTAAAATGACAGAAATGCTGGCTTTACAGGATGGCTGTGTATATGCGGAAAGGACCAAAATAAGCAGTGTAGCAACCATTAATAAGACTAAGAAAGCCATAAGAAAGTCCTTTGAGCTGCAGATGGCAGGCAAAGGATTTAGTGTGGTTGAAATATTGTCAACTTGTCCAACCAACTGGGGAATAGAACCCCTTAAATCTATAAAATGGATGGAAGAAAATTTAGAAGCCTACTATCCTGTTGGAATAATCAAGGAATATAAGGAGGCTGAATAAGATGCCACAAACTTTTCTTTTAGCCGGATTCGGTGGTCAAGGGGTAATGCTCATGGGTAAAATTCTTGCCGAGGCTGCCCTAAAGGAAGGAAAACAGGTGATGTTTATACCTTCTTATGGTTCGGAGATGCGTGGTGGTACTGCAAATTGTTCAGTCATTTTATCAGAGGAAGAAATCGATGCACCTGTGGTAAGCAGACCCGCTGTATTAGTAGCCATGAATGGACCATCCCTTGATAAATTTGAATCTGCTGTTAAAGATAATGGTTTAATTATACTCAACACATCTTTAATAGGCAGAGATTTGACAAGGGAGGATGCTGAGGCTGTTAAAATTTCGGCTTCTGATATTGCCAAAAATCTAGGTAATGAACGCATCATTAATATGGTTCTTTTAGGAGCGCTAATATCTGCAACTAATTGTGTCAAAGTTGAATCCATAATGGAGAGCTTAAAGGAAACATTGCCGCCCCATCGCCATAATTTACTGCCTCTAAACCAAAAGGCTATTGAAGAGGCTATGACCCTTATTGGATAATCACTAAAGATAGAATCAAGATTATATGGTAAATTTCTTGATTCTATCTTTTGAAAGGTTCTTGAAAAGGATATTTAATATGGAAATAAACAAATTTTATAATTTGTAGACTGACTTTTTTGTATAATAAAAATTATCTGTATATTTTAAAAAAAGATAAATTCTTTTTATAAATACTTAACAATTAAGGGAGGTGATTTATTTAAAGCTTTTTTTCTATTTAAAACCTAAAAAAAATTGAGGAGGACAATAAAATGATTAAAATGAAAAAGTTTGCCTGCCTGTTTTTAATTGCGATTCTTAGCCTAGTACTAGTAACTGGTTGTGGAGGAGGAAAACAAGAGTCTAGTGAACCTAAGACCCCAAGTGAAGATAAGGTATATGAAATAAAGTTGGCCCATTCTTCGCCTGCTACTAATGATAGATTGGAGTTTGCTTGCCAAGAATTTAAAAAATATGTTGAAGAGAAGTCGAATGGAAAAATTAAAGTTACTACATATCCTGCCAGCCAACTAGGTGCTGAAAGAGAAGAGTTGGAAGGTGTTCAATTAGGTACTATTGAAATGGCTGCATTAAGTACAGGCCCACTGCCTGGCATATTCCCACAAATCATGGTTTTTGATATGCCTTATCTTTTCTCCTCTACAAAGGTTGCCTATGAAGTGCTGGATGGTCCAATAGGAACTGAAATACTTGACCTAATGCGTGAGAAAACAGGGATTAGAGGTCTAGTTTGGGGCGAAAACGGCTTTAGAAACTTCACAAATAGTGTAAGAACTATTAAAAAGCCTGAAGATATGAAAGGTCTCAAAATTAGAACTATGGAAAATCCTGCCCACATGGCGATGGTTACTGCATTAGGAGCTAGTCCAACACCAATGGCATTTAATGAAGTGTATACAGCATTGCAACAAAAAACTGTTGACGGTCAAGAAAACCCTGTGTCCTTAATAGTATCCATGAGATTCCATGAAGTTAATAAATTTGCAACTTTAGATGGACATGTCTATAACCCATATATCTTATTGATGAACGATAAGTTCTATAGTGATATGCCAGCAGATTTGCAAAAAGTAGTTGATGAAGGTGCTGCTATCTGGCGTGAAGCTGAAAGAAAAGCCAATACAGAACAAATTGAAAAAGGTATTCAGACTATGAAAGATTCTGGTGTGGAAGTTACTGAGTTAACCTTAGAAGAAGTACAAGCCTTTAGAGATGCAACTAAATCGGTATATGAAGAGTTTGGAAAAAAAGAAGTGGGTGAGGAGTTAATTAATAAAGTGCTAGAAGCTGTCAAGGCAGCAGAGAGCAAGTAATCATAATGCAGGAGCAACTGGCTCCATATATAAGCTTTGTATATGGAGCAGTTGCTCTTTAATCAACATAGTGGGAGGGGATAAAGTGCATTTTTTTAAAGGATTGGGCAAAAAATGGACTTCTGTTGAGGAGCATATAGTTGCTTTTTTATTAATAGCCATAATGATGATTACTTTTTGGGCAGTAATAACCCGCTTTATATTCAACGATGCTTCTACGTGGGCAGAAGAAGCCGCCAGATATTTAACCATTTGGTCAGTTTTTATTGGTGCAAGTCTAGGAGTAAAAAAAGGAGCCCATATTGGTGTGGAAGCCTTTGTTATGATTTTGCCTAAGAAACTGAGGCAGTATATCGATATACTTATTAATTTAGTTTGTATTGGTTTTTGTTTTGCTATTGCCTATATCGGCTATGATTATCTCTTAAAATTAAACGCAACGGGACAGCTTTCACCAGCTATGCGCATTCCTATAATTACGGCATATGCTGCTGTTCCTTTAGGGTGTTTTTTTATGGCACTAAGCTATATCATGCTGGTAATTGAACAAGTATTTAATTTAAAAAGTAGAGAAGAGATTTATGCAGAAAGCACAAGTATTACGGGGGGGGAGTAGAAAATGTCAGGCATTCTTCTTATATCTTTTGGCGCTTTAGTTATCTTAAACGTGCCTTTGGCTATTGGTATGGCACTGTCCTCATTATTAGCATTAACGATTACCCAAAAAGTGCCATTATTCCTAGTTGTACAAAGAATGTTTACTGGGCTTGACTCCTTTCCCCTTTTAGCAATCCCCCTTTTTATGATTGCGGGAAGGTTAATGGAGCATGGGGGAATATCCAAAAGACTTATTAAACTAGCAACTGCCTTAGTAGGACATGTTTCAGGGGGACTTGCCATGGTGGCAATCTTGGCCTGTATGTTCTTTGCGGCTATTTCTGGTTCTGCACCAGCTACTGTAGTGGCCATTGGGGCTATCATGGTTCCAGCTATGATTAAAGCTGGATATGATAAAGACTTTTCAGTAGCCTTAATGGCTGCCGCCGGCACAATTGGTGTTATTATACCTCCAAGCATTCCCTTTGTTACCTATGGTATTACCATGAACACTTCCATTGGTGATTTATTTATGGCAGGGGTAGTTCCTGGTATCATTATGGGTATTACTTTAATGATTGCCTGTTATTTTATTGCCAAGAAACGGGGTTATAAAGGAACAGAAAAAGCAACTTTTAAAGAAGTATTAATAGCATTTAAGGATTCTATCTGGGCTCTTTTAATGCCATTAATAATTCTTGGAGGAATTTATGGAGGTATTTTTACTCCAACAGAAGCTGCAACTGTTGCCTGTGTCTATAGTCTAATGGTTGGGTTCTTTATTTATAAAGAACTAAAATATCAGGAAACTATAAAAAGCTTTTCTGAGGCCGGTGTAACAGCAGCAATGGTAATGCTTATTATTTCTACTGCTACAGCCATGGGTTGGATAATGACTACAGAACAAATACCCATTAAAGTTGCAACAGCTATTGCAAGTGTTGCCAGCGACCCCATTATTCTTCTGTTGTTGATTAATATAATTTTATTAATTACCGGCTGTATTATGGAGTTAAATGCCGCAATTATTATTCTAGGTCCAATTTTCTTACCATTAATAATGCAGTATAATATAGATTTAGTACATTTTGGCATCATTATGGTGGTTAATATGACTATCGGTCTTTTGACACCTCCTTTAGGTGTGAATTTATTTGTTGCCGGCAGTCTTTTAAAAGAAGTAACTTTTAAAGAAATAGTTAAAGCCTCGTTTATCTTTTTATTGCTTTTGATTGGAGACCTACTACTATTTACTTATTTACCTGATATTTCTCTATTCCTGGTAAGATTCTTTTCATAAGTAAGTTTCAAAAGCTATAAGTGGCTGTATTAAATATATTATCTACAGGAGTGGTGAGGATGGATGGGTTTCAAAAAAAGTTTGCATTAGTTACAGGTGGGACAAAAGGAATTGGCCGGGCAACTGTTATTGAACTATGCAGGGAAGGTGCCTTTTGTGTAATTGTTAGCAGAAATCCAAAGGAAGGTCTGCAATTTGTTGATGAGCTTTATTCTGAGGGTTTTAAAGCAGGTTATGTACAGGCGGATGTAGGCAGCGTCTCTGATATTAAAAAGATGGTTCAAGATGTTATTGAGCAATATGAAAAGATAGATATACTTGTCAACTGTGCAGGAGTAAATATTCGCAAGCCTATCGTCGAGTACGATGAAAGTGATTGGAATTATCTCGTAGATATTAATATGAAAGGCACTTTTTTTACCTGTCAGGAAGTGGGCAAAACCATGATTGACAAGGGAATTGAAGGTGCCATAGTTAATGTAGGTTCTATTCAAAACGAAATAGTATTGCCAAAGGTGGGGATATATGCGGCCACTAAAGGTGCCGTTAAACAAATGACCAAGGCTTTTGCCATGGAATGGGTTAAGTATGGTATCCGTGTCAACTCTGTTTCTCCAGCATTTATTAGAACACCTTTAGTAGAGAAAGTATTAGCTGATCCAGACTGGAATAAAACAATAATGTCCAGGACACCGCTGGGTCGAACTGGGACACCTGAAGAAGTGGCTAATGCAATTGTTTTCCTTTGTTCAAATAAAGCCAGTTACATAACCGGTACCAATATGATGGTTGATGGAGGATGGACTGCCGGTTAATTTTCTTTAAAATAATCTAACATTTTCTTCCCCCCCATTATGTGAATAAGAGGCTAATCAATTGTTTAGCTTCTTATTCTACAATTTTATTTGGGGATTATTTAATCAAACATTAGAATTTGAAGGGGATGTGTTTAGTGAAGGGTAGTAGTCAAAGCAAATCAACGGGTACATTAAAAAGGGATTTGGTAAATATTTTGTCTGAAGACTCAGTATTAGCTGATGCTACAGACTTGCTTGCATATAAAAATGATGCTAGTTGGTTTATGGGTAATCCGGGTATTGTTGTTTTACCCCGATCAACAGAAGAAGTACAAAAATGTATGAATTATGCCTATGATAATGAAATTGCCATAGTTCCCAGGGGAAGCGGAACAGGACTCTCAGGAGGGACTGTACCTGCTGAAGGTGCAATTATAATAGATTTAAGCAGGATGAATAAAATACTAGAATTGGATAAAGACAATTTGACAATCAGGGTTCAGCCAGGTGTTATTACCGCTGATATACATAGAGCGGTGGAAAGAGAAGGGTTGTTTTATCCTCCCGATCCAGCCAGCCAAGGGGCGTCAACAATTGGCGGCAACATTGCTACCCGTGCCGGAGGTCCCCGGGGAGTAAAATACGGAACCACTAAAGATTATGTCTTGGGATTAGAGGCAGTGGTTCCTCCAGGAAAAATTATTAGATATGGTGGAAAGGTAATAAAATTATCTGTGGGTTACGAGATTGGACGCCTATTAATAGGCTCAGAGGGTACTTTAGGTATTATTACTGAAGCTACCCTAAAGCTAATTCCCCGTCCAATGTACAAGAAAACAATGTTAATCAGCTATTCGGAACTTGCAACGGCAACACAAACGGTGTCTAAGTTGATTGCCAGTAAAATAATTCCAACTACATTGGAGCTAATGGATAATGTAACCGTCCGTGCTATTGAACAATTTAAGAAAGCCGGTTATCCTACCGATGCCGATGGGCTTTTGTTAATAGAATGTGACGGTTATAAAGAAAAAGATGTTGAAGAACAAATTGCAATTGTTATTGACGCTTGTAAATCATTAGGGGCTACGGACATCAAGATAGCCGAAAATGAAGAACAAGCTGTTCAAATTTGGTCTGGTCGCCGTTCAATGTTTGCTGCTTATGCCAATTCAGCACCTACTGTAATAAGTGAAGATGTAACAGTACCCCGAACTAAAGTTCCCCATATTGTTAGTGCAATTAAAGAAATCAGTGCCAAATATGGCATCAGGGTAGGTATTGGTGGTCATGTTGGTGACGGCAATATGCATCCTAACTATATGGTGGATAAAAGGAATGCAGATGAGATGGAAAGGGTTGAAAAGGCATGTGCGGAGGTTGCCAGAGCTGCTCTGGAAATGGGTGGGGTGGTTTCCGGCGAGCACGGGGTAGGTATTGCAAAAGCTGAATATGCCATGTGGCAGTTAGGTGACACATATGTAGAATATATGAAAGACCTGAAGAAGATGTTTGATCCTAAAAATCTGATGAACCCTGGTAAACTGTGGATTGAAAATGGGGGCGAAGAAAAATGACCAACCCATTAGCTCCACTGGAAAAATATAGGGATAATCTTGTTTACTGCCTGCAGTGTGGTTTGTGCCTGACAGAATGTCCAGTATTTAAGTCCACTCGTCTTGCTTCCCTGACTTCCCGGGGGAGAATGCGTATTTTAGCCGGCTTATTAGATGGAGAAATCACTATTAGTAAGAGGGTAGAGGAAGTATTTAATCAGTGTTTGTTGTGTGAAGCATGTGCAAAAGTTTGCCCTTCCGGCATTCCTGTTGGGGAAATTTTTGCAACCGCAAGGTCTGTTGTGAATTCCCAACGGGGATTGCCAT
The DNA here is from genome assembly GCA_049323895.1 of Bacillota bacterium. Taxonomy (GTDB): domain Bacteria; phylum Bacillota; class Peptococcia; order Peptococcales; family BICA1-8; genus JBMOKT01. Next base: position 304,414 of record JBMOKT010000039.1, read on the forward strand.
TAACTAAAAGACTAATTTTATGGACTTTTAGTAATTTGAAACGTACAGGTAAACTGGCCAGCCTTTTTTCAATGCCAGCTAAGCTAGTTACTACGGAGAACGCAACAGGTCTGAAGCCAAAGATGTTAATTAATAAAATTGTTCCCCTAGCTGAATTACCCAAGTTTGGAGACAAAACATTTTTGGATAAATTTGCGGGCATACATAGGCCAAATAATCATCCAATAGGTCGTATCGGTTATTTTGTTGGTTGCATGACTAATTTAGTTTATCAGAATACAGGGGAAGCTGTTTTAAATTATTTATTAAGTTGCAATTATGAAGTAATAATTCCCAAGGAACAAGGGTGTTGTGGGTTGCCAGCCTTCGCTAGTGGAGAATTAAATAAAGCCCAAGAGCAGGTCTCGAATAACGTTAGGGCCTTTAACCAGGAAAAAGTTGATTTTATAATAGCTGACTGTGCCTCCTGTGTATCCATGTGGAAAGAGCACAGCAGAATTCATGAAAATAACATAAAAGTCTCAGAAATAATGGGCTTCTTAGATAACAACAATTTAGTACCAGAGAAATTTAATTCTAGTGAAGAAATACGTTTAGGATATCATGCACCTTGTCATACCCGTGGTGATGAAGTATCCAGAAAAGCCCCTAGAAAACTATTAAAAAACAATAATGAGTATCAATATATTCAATTGGAATATGAAGAAAAGTGTTGTGGTGGTGGAGGGAGCTTTGGTTGTTTTAACCCAGAGCTTATGATTAATATACAAGAGGAAAAAATTACGGAGATAAAAGAAAAAAATGTTAATAAGTTGATTACCACCTGTCCATCGTGCCGATTATATCTTATTTCAGGTTTAGCCAGGCACAATCATAAGTGTATAGTATGCCATCCTCTAGAACTTATATGAAAAACTGAATGGGGTGGAACATGACGAGTAAATCATTAGCAGGAAAAAAGGCTGTCATTACTGGTGGGAATACTAGACTAAGCAGAGCTATCGCAATTGAGTTTGCTAAATTAGGTGCCGATATTGTAATAAATTATGACTCTAATCAACATGATGTAGAAAATATTGTTGAAGAGATAAATAAAATGGGACGTGAGGTAATAGCTGTTCAAGCAGACTTGGCAATTGAAGAACAGGTAATAAGCTTAATTAAAGCAGCGGAAAATTTCACAGGTGGACAAATAGATATTCTAATAAATAATACTGGAACTATGTTTGAAAAATATACTATAGAGGAAATGGATTTAGCATTATGGAAAAAGGTAATTGATACTAATATCACATCTACTTTTTTGATTTCAAAACATGTTATTCCTGTAATGAAAACTCAAAAGAGAGGTAAAATAATCAACATTTCTTCCTTTGCCGGCCTTACGGCTATGAGTAGGGGATCAACTGCATATTACACTTTTAAAGCAGCAGTTCAAGCATTCACCAAATGCTTAGCAAAGGAATTGGCCGCTTCTGGCATTTTCGTAAATTGTATTGTATCCGAAGCAGCGATATCTCAATTTAACAAAAGCATTTTCCCAGGGAGGGAAGGAACGCCTGAAGAAACTGCTGGAGCTGCCATTTTTCTGGCTACTGATCTTGGAGATAAAGTAACGGGAGAAACGGTTGAAGTGAATTGTGGACTATTTTGTATTAATGGTAATCCTTAAAGCTAACAATTTAGGCTGGTGAATCTTTTGGATTCAGCAGCCTAATTGTTTAAAAACAAAAAATATTTTGAAAAATTAAAAATTACTCAAAGGAATTTACCAAAGTTTACCGAATAAATACAAACATATCCAGTCGCCCATCATCGATGACGAGCGAATAATAATTTTTACTAATGGGAGGGATTAAAAGAATTATTTATTTGAACAAATAAAAATAAATTTAAAAGGAGGAAAATCATGTTTATAAGGAATAGAAAGGGTATATTATTTCTAGTTTTGCTTCTTAGTTTTTCTCTATTAATAACTGCTTGTGGTGGTGCAAAAAAACAAGAGGTTAAGGAAGAGCCTAAGGATAAATATGCTGATTATCCAAACAAACCCATAAGTGCGATTGCTCCATGGTCAGCGGGTGGTGCATCCGATATTGCCTTTAGAGGATATGTAAAATACATAGCTCAAGAACTAGGTCAAGATATTAATGTTCAAAATATTACAGGCGGCAATGGCGGTGTAGGTTGGGCCGCTGCTGCAGCTGCCCCTGCAGATGGTTATAATATGGCGTTATTAACATTTGATATTTTAACTAATGAAGCTCAGAAGCTTACACCAACTACTTATAGAGATTTTGAAATAATTAATATGTTTACTGTTCAAGGAATGATGTTAATAACCCATAAGGATTTTGGATACAAAAACTTAGATGACTTTATTGCTGCATCAAAAAAAGCTAAAGAAGAAGGTAAAACTCTGAAAATAGGCGTAGCTGGTGAAGCTGGTCTATGGCATCAAGCAGGTGCCTTAATGGCAGAGAAGATTGGCACAGAAGGTGCGTATACGTTTGTGCCATTTAAAGGATCTGCTGATCAACTGGCAGATATGCTGGGAAAACATCTTGATGCAATGGTAACCTCTCTGACAGCTTCCCTTCCCCATGTCAAGGAGGGAACACTAACTGTACTTGCTACTATGACTGATGAACGTATTCCCGTAATTTCCGGTGTACCTACTTTCAAAGAACTTGGATATGATGTGAAGTATGAGAGTTGGAGAGCAGTTGTAGTACCTAAAGGAACGCCTGCACCGATAGTAGAAAAGCTTCGTGAAGTTGGCAAAAAAGCTTATGACAACCCTGAATTTTTGAAGTGGGCTAATGAAGCTAACATCGACCCCTATTATATGGATTATCAAAAAACCATTAAACATTTAGAGGACCAATATCCCATGGTGGAAAATATTATGAAGAAGTTCGGCTTAATTAAGTAATAATTTTTTTGGGGACTTGGCAACACCAGGTCCCCGAAATTCTAAAGGAGCGTTACTGATGAAAAAAGAAGATGTAATTGCCGGGATAATATTTTTAACAATATCAGTTGCTTTGTTTTTACAAACTTTAACATTCCCGGCACCTCCTGTCCAAGGATCGGGACCCTCTTTTTGGCCTAGATTGCTACTAATTATTTTAGCAATACTCTCAATTGCTTTAATAGTTTCTGCTTTCAGAAACAAAATAATTAGTGCGGTTATCAATGTAGATATAAAGGAAAAGGAAAATGCTAAAAAGAAAATGTCAAAGCCACTCTGGGGAATTATTTCAGCCGTATTATTTGTCTTATTATTCAAAAAACTGGGTTTCTTTTTAAGTACATTTTTCTTTTTGTATGCCTTGACCTTTATAATACAGTTTGACTTAACTCCCAAGAAAATTTTAACACGGGCTTTGCAGTCATCACTATTGGTAGGTGTAATTTATCTACTATTTGGATTCTTTTTAAAGGTAAACCTACCTAAAGGAATTTTGTTTTAAGGGGGGGAAGTAAGTGGGTTTTTTAAATGCACTTTTAACAGTAATAGAACCACTTAATATATTTTTGCTAAGTATTGGTGTTATTGTTGGAATTATAGTCGGAGCAATACCAGGTCTTACGGCTACATTAGCAATCTCTCTGTTGTTGCCCTTTACTTTTGGCTTAAAGGCTGTTCCGGCATTAATCATGTTAATTGGAATCTATGTTGGTGGTATTTATGGAGGATCAATTACAGCCATCCTAATTAGAGCTCCTGGGACTCCGGGTGCTGCTGCCACGGCTCTCGATGGGTATCCTTTAACTCAAAAAGGAATGGGTGGGCAGGCACTTGGTATTGCAACAACAGCTTCTTTCTTTGGTGGTATACTAAGTGCAGTAATTATGATATGGGCCTCCCCAATTATTTCACGCTTTGCATTAAAATTTAGTTCTGCTGAGTATTTTTCTTTGGCATTCTTTGGTCTAACAATTATATTTTCTGTAGCTGGTAAATCTATGTTGAAAGGGATGGTATCAGGTATTTTAGGACTATTAGTTTCAACAGTTGGCTTAGATTATATAGTTCCTTATCCGCGATTTACTTTTAATATACCTGAATTAATAATTGGCTTTCCTCTCTTACCTGCCGTAATAGGTTTATTTGCGGTATCGGAAGTATTTCGGATGTTTGAAAATACTCAAGAAATAACAGGCAAAGTAACTTCACAAATTGGCAGAATTCTGCCTACTCTCAAGGAATTAAAGGCCTTAACCGGTCTATTTTTTAAGTCAGGTCTTATAGGAACTTTTATTGGAGCCTTACCTGGAGCAGGTGCCAATGTTGCTTCCTTTTTATCATATAGCGAAGCAAAAAGAACATCAAAAACTCCTGAAAAGTTCGGATCAGGTATGATTGAAGGTGTTGCCGCTTCTGAGGCAGCTAACAATGCGGTAACTGGAGGAGCATTAATACCTATGCTTACACTAGGAATACCTGGTGATGCAGTTACAGCTGTTTTACTTGGAGCTTTAACTATCCAAGGTTTACAGCCTGGACCGTTACTTTTTAGAGACCATATGGATATTATTTATCCCCTTTTTGCCGGCTTGATAGTAGCAAATATTGTAATGGTTATTGCAGGTCTCTCGGGTTCTCTATTATTTGCAAGAATCGCAATGCTAAAAAAGACCACTCTTATTCCAGCGATAGCAATATTTTCGTTAATAGGTGCTTTTGCTGCTGAAGGATCATATGTCCATATGATAATTGCTTTATGCTTTGGCATATTGGGGTATATCTTAGAAAGATATGGTTTTCCTTTAGCACCGATTGCTCTGGCAATTATATTAGGACCTCTAGCGGAGACTTCTTTTCGGACAGCTTTAATTCGTTCTCAAGGGGATTTGTCAGTATTTTATACTAGACCAATAAGCTTAATATTTATTGTCCTTGCTTTTGCTTCTATAGCATTTACCATCTATCGGGAGTTTAAAACAGTAAAAGAACGGATTTCAGAGTCGATGTAGGAGGCGTTATGAATCAAGAAATTTACTTTTCTCAGGGTGAAGAACTAGAAATAAATATCCTAAGGATTATGGTTGAATCTCTTTCTCCCATAGGCGCCGGTCTGCTCTTTGAAAAACTGGTGGAAGACGGAAGTATGGTAAGTGAAGCCACAATAAGCCGCTTGTTAAGAAGGATGGATTCAAGAAAGATTACAAAAAGAATTGGGTATCAGGGCAGGTTAGTTACAGAAAAAGGAAAGCTTTATCTACAAGAACTTGAACAAAGAAGAAAACATAATCAGTATGGTGTAGAGTTAATGAACATCCTAGAAAAAAGCTCGCACCAAGAATTATTAGATATTTTGCTGGTAAGAAAAGTATTAGAAAAAGAAGCTGTAAAACTGGCTGTAATGACAGCAACAGATGAAGATATTATGTGCTTGGAAAATCTCATAAAGAATAGTGAAAAAATTTTAACTGAACCCGAAAAAACAGCTATGATGGATTCTAATTTTCACGAAATCATTGCAGAAATGACCAGAAATAATGTACTTAAGTCTACCCTTCAATTATTGATGCAGAAGAAAGAAGTTTTTAAAATTACCGGTTTAATCAGACGAAGAGTAGGGACTGCTCTGGTTAAGGATCATATTAGAATTATTGAAGCTATAAAAAAACGGGATAAATTTGAAGCAGAAAAAGCTATGGAGGATCACATTGATGCAGTAATTAGGGATGTTAATAAATATTTAGAATTAATAAATAATAAAAAGCTTCCTAACCCTATTGAGGATAAGATTGGAGGGAGTTGTTAGCTTGATTAACGTTATACCTATGCAATTAGAAAAAGGATTTATTGTTGGAATTCAGGTTAGCTACCCGAAAACAACACTTCTATCATTGATAGTTCCAAATGTAGGTTATGTGATGTGTGGTGTTCTAAATATAGAAGCTTTGGATTTTTTGCATGGGGACAGAGAAATAATTGCATGTAGAACTACCGGTGTTAAAACTTTAGAGGACGTACTTCATTCAAAAGTTCAAGAAATTACAAAAAAAGCATTTGAGATTGGCATAGAAAAAGGAATGAATGGAAAAGAAGCCTTAATGAAAATGATTGAACATGGAGGTCATTGTACAAATATTGATAATACATATCTGCACTTGATAGAAGAACGTGTATCAAATTCATTATAGAGGGTACAGTTTAAGGAGGAATAGCTTAGTTATGATTGGTTCAGATGCTATTGTAAAAATGTTAATAGCCCATGGAGTAAAAGATGTTTTTGGTGTACCAGGAGATACAAGTATGAATTTTCACGATGCTTTTGCAAGGCATATAGGTCAAATTAATCATATTACCTGTCGTGATGAGAGAAATGCCTCATATATGGCTGATGGGTATTCAAGGGTTAAAGGCAGGCCTGGTATTGTAGAAGTTCCAAGTGGTGGAGGGGCTTTATATGCGGTACCTGGCGTTAGTGAGGCCAACGAATCATCAATTCCCCTAATATGTATTTCATCAGATATTACTATGTCAAGCGATGATACAGGTGCTTTAACAGACGTTAACCAGGAGTATCTATTTAAAGCCATTACAAAATGGAATTGCAAAATAAGATTATCATCAAAAATCCCCCAAATGATGCAGAAAGCATTTAAAATGGCGGTAGGGGGCAGACCTGGTGCAATTCAAATATCAGTTCCTGAAAATATTCATGGTCAGGAAGTGCAATTTTCACCTGAGGAGTTATCAGGTTCTGATTTTATTGATAATTTGTATCCGGCAAGAATGCATCCCTCCTCCTCGGAAATAGAAAAAGTCTGTGCATTGTTCTTAAAAGCAAACAGACCTGTTATTATTGCCGGGGGAGGCGTTCATTTATCAAAGGCTTATGAGGAATTGGCAGCCTTTAGTTCAGAGTTTTTAGTACCAGTTGCCACCTCAATAAATGGAAAAGGCAGTATAGCTGAAATCTCACCGTTAGCCGTTGGTGTAATTGGTGCAAATGGAGGGTCAGAAGAAACCAACCAAGTTGTTAAGGAAGCTGATTTAGTTCTAGTTTTAGGTTCAAAGCTTAACAATGTAACAACAATGGGGAAAGATGTTTTCAGTGCTAATCCCACAATTATCCAAATAGATATTGATGAAGAGTATATGGATGCAAATGTCCGTGTTGACCTTCCGGTAATGTGTGACATTAAATGTTTTTTAGCGGATTTAAAGACAGCTCTATCTAAAGATAAAAGTGATTTGGTTCCCAGGGCTAATTCCTGGAACAATAGAGTTCAGGAATTACTAAAGCTCAAGCAAGAAATAATTGAAGAAGAATTAAAAATAGAAGGTAAAAATGTTAATCCTGCATTAATTTTCAGTTTGTTAGAAAAATTAACTGATGCAAATACTATTTTCGTTGCCGATGCCGGTACCCCTACTCCATATTTAGCTTCTTATCTGAGGGTAAAAAAAGCTGGTCGTAAAACAATACTAGCCAGATCCCATGGCAGCCTTGGTTATGCATTGCCGGCGGCAATCGGTGCGAAAGTCGCGGATCCAAATGCGACAGTAATTTCCATGTTCGGTGATGGTAGTTTTGGAATGGCGGTAGGAGATTTAGAAACAGCCAGAAGAATCGGTCTTCCTGTGATATTTATTAATTTCCAAAATAACAGTTATGGCTGGATAAAAACAATTCAAAAACTATATTATGATGAGACTTATCTGGCAGTTGATTTTTCTCCTATTGATGCTGTTAAGATATCTGAGGGATTTGGAGTAAAGGCAATGAGGATTGAAAGTAATTCTGAGTTAGAGGAAGGACTTTTATGGGCTTTGTCACAAAAAACTCCTGTACTGCTTGATATAATAATTGAGCCGCCTACAAAAGTCATACCACCTGTTTTAAAATGGTTAAGGGATGCTAAAGTGGCTCCTGCCGAAAGGAAAAAATTAACCTACTAGGTAGGGCCTTGCTTTAATTTGCTTTAATGTCTGTGAAGATATTTACAAGGTTACATGTAGCTAAGCAAAGGTTCTTATAAAGATAACCCCCCCCTTGTAAGGTTACTATACTTTGTATGGTAACCTTTTCCTTTTAATTTTTTCTTTTAATAACAGGGAGGATATTCCTATATGATAGAAAATAAACTTCTTCAGAGCACAATTTTTGCATTTGCTGTTTTGCAAGTGATTAACTATTTTAATCCTTCTAAATTAATTTTTTATGTAAGCACCATGCTTTTATGTTACATATTAACCAAAGCTATGTTTAATATGCCAAAAATTAATACAATTATTTGTTTTATTTTATTTCTTTTCGGTTCCATCTTAATGATTTATGTAAATGCTTCACCAACTATTTGGCTTTACGCACTAAGTAAAAACGGTTTGCTTATTGCCCTTTTTGTTTGTGCACCTATGCTAAATATGCCTTTTACTTATGAAGATTACCAATCTGAGCTTGCAAATATTGCAAAGGTTTATTTGCATAGCATGATTCCCTTTTATTTTCTTATTTCAATTCCAACTCACATATTTGCTGCACTGACTGGTTTTGCAGCTCTTGCAATCATGTACAATCTGTTTCGTGATATAAGTAAGCTTTATAACTCTGAGGAAATCTTTATTTCAACGATAGGGCGCAGCTATGCCTCTTCAGGCTTTTGGGGTAGTTCCTGGATTTCTGTGCTTTTAGTTGTTTCTGAATTAGGGATTCCCTGGTATCGTATTATCCCTGTCGGTATGGTTTTCACAGTTGTTTCTATTTCTATTAATCTAGTTAGTATTAAGATTAAGATGTTAAAAGAACCGGAACGTTTTCCTCGTTTGTATCGTGATGAGAAGGTGGGGGTGGATTGGCGTAAAATTTTTACAATACTTTTCTTCTCTGTTTTAATTGTTAGTATTACTCTTGTTGTAAATATATACACAGGATGGAACCTCTTGGCGATCGTTCCTCTGGTAGCTTTTACTTTCCCTTTAGTAGTTGCATTAGTTCAGAGGAAAATACCAGAGTATATAAAAGGTATTAAAAGCTATTTTAATACTTCCCTTTATAAGAGTCGAACAGAGGTTACATTATTTACCGCGGCAGGATTTCTTGCTGCCTCACTTGAAATATCGGGTGTCAGTACATGGGTTCCCAAGCTGATACCCAACTTTTTAGTAAATTATCCGCAAATACTTATTGCTTTGCTTATGCTGCTGGTAATTATCCCTGGACAGATGGGAATTCATCCTGTTGCTACGGGAACCGCCATGGTAGCAACAATAGTACCTGCTTCTATTGGATTAACAGTGCCAACCTTCGCCTGGACCATTATCTGTGCTTGGTTATTATCCAATATGCTTTCACCTTTTTCAGCTCTTAACCTTACACTTTCAGGTCTTGCAGGTCGCCCTTCCTGGGAAGTGGGTTTAGGCTTAAGCTGGCGCTATGGTTTGGTTTGTCTGGTTGTTTATAGCATAATGATTAGTGTAATTGGTCCTATGTTATAGGATAGGTTATTTAACTGAATTTTTATGGAGCCTAGCTTTAATTGTAGGATAGGCATCCAAGTTGCTATGGGGTAAGAACAGCCCTGCCGTATATTTATTCATAAAATCCTGGTTTGCATTCATTTCAAAGTAGGTTATTTTTTTAGCCACTTCTTCCATCTCTTGTCTTTTTTCCTGGGAAAGTAAGGCTAGTTTAGCACCTTCGCCTGAGCTGTTCCCGATTTTGATAATTTGGTCACGGGGTAGGTCGGGATAAAGACCAATGGTTACAGCAGATTCTTTATCTATATAATTTCCAAAAGCTCCTGCTGCATAGAAAAATTTTATTTGCTCCACTGAGCAGCCAACGCTTTCCAAGAGTACCTCTACCGAAGCATTGACAGCGCCTTTAGTGCGTATCAGGTTTTTTATATCATTTTGGCTGATTATAATATCTTCACCATGAGCCGTTTCACTAGAGGGTACTATAATAAAGTCATTAGTATTGTCTCTGAATTTACCTGCCCTGTCTATAATCCCCGCTAACAATAATTCTGCTATACAGTCTACAAGACCGGAGCCGCAAAGTCCTGAAGGATTAGTATTACCGATTGTTTTATAGAAAACCTGTTTAGTAACGTGATTAATTTTTACTTGGCTAATTGCCCCTGTAGTTGCCCGCATTCCCCATTTAACAACTCCGCCTTCTAGGGCTGGACCCGCTGCACCGGCAGAGGCAACAAGCCATTCGGAGTTGCCCAGGACAATTTCACCGTTAGTTCCAATATCAACCAACATGGAGATATTTTCTTCCTTATTCATACCGCTTACAACAACTCCGGCAATTACATCGCCACCAACATAACTGCCTATACTAGGAAGACAATATACAATACCATTACCATTTATCATCAGTTCCAAATCTGCCGCCCTGAAATAGCCGGGGCTGTTAACTACAGGGATGTATGGCTCTTGGCAGATTCCAGATGGGTCAAGACCTAAGACCAAGTGAATCATGGTGGTATTTCCGCTTAAGGTACAGGCGGTAATTTTTTCTCTGTCTAAGTTGTTTTTCCATATTAAATCAGAAATAAGAGAATTTAAATTTTCCATGGTAGTAACCTGTAATTCTCGTAGATTATCCTTGGAGTAAGCAAACTGTATCCTGTCTAAAATAGTTTCACCATACTTGATTTGGCTGTTATAGCTTGATACAGTCCCTAAGGTTTTACCTGTAACTAAATCAACCAGATAAGCGACAACTGTAGTTGTTCCTATGTCTACAGCAATGCCAAAGTTCAGAGGGGAATCCCCTGGTTCTACTGAAATTAAACGGGAATATCCATTGAGCTCAGCTGCTGTGACAGTGACTTGCCATTGACCGGCACGGCAGATGTTAGGTATAGTATGTAATAAAGATAAAGGGATTTCGAGATTTTTATTATTCAAAAGGGGTATTACAGCATTCCGAAGCCTGTCGGCGTCACCCCTGTTGTCCTGCAGCTGAGGAGGATTCATAGAAATAAAATATTTTTTAGTTAGAGGATTAAGGGAAAACTTTTGTTTTATTCCCTGACTCAGAATTGTATCCATTACATTCCTCACCTTTGCGGAAAATAGTGTTTTTTTATACAGTATATCATAGGCTGTCAGCAAAAGATTAAAGCAATCTTATCTTAAGGAGTCATACATATGATTATCGGAGTAATATCAGATACCCATGGATTATTAAGACCGGAAGTTATTAATCAATTGAAGGAATCCAATCTTATCTTACATATAGGGGATATTGGCAAGGAAAATGTTTTGACAGACTTAAGAAGGATAGCACCTGTAATAGCTGTTAGAGGAAACTGTGATAAAGGAGAATGGGCAGAAAAACTGCCTTTAACACAAGCAGTGGATGTTGAAAATCAACGATTTTACTTAATTCATGATATCATGCAAATACAAATGGATGGGGAAGCTAAAGGTGCAAATATAGTTATTTTCGGTCATTCCCATATGCCATCTATGGAATACAAAGAAAATGTGCATTATCTAAACCCCGGCAGTTGTGGACCCAGAAGATTTAAACTGCCGGTCAGTATGGCTGTAATAACTATAGAAGAGAAAAGGATTGACTTGAAAATTATAGAATTAAATACAAATAAGGTCTTGAATTTTATTAAGGAATAATGTATTATTATGGAAAATTTAACAATAAATTTTGCCTTGGGGGAGTAGTTTCGAAGGATAATGTCAACATACTGGCTGGGTCTGGCATTATCGGCAAGTACTTCTTGTTTAACGAGACCTTTGGTATACCTTAGCGTGTACCGGGGTCTTTTTATTTTATAACGAAAGGTTAAATGGACTCCATTGGAATTAAGTATGATTTTTTATAACAGAATTAATTATACTAAAGAATTGAAAATGCTTGAGAATGCAGGTCATTTCCCCATTGAAGAACCAGGTATCAGTCAATTAGAAGAATATACTGCAGCGTTTATATTATACTTATTAGAAAGCATAACTTTTACAAGGAAATAAGTGTAAGTGCAACATCGGCTTCCGCAGTCGCCAAAGGTTCGGCGCAAGCCGTGTTTTCTAATCTCAAATAGAAAAAAGGGTGGAGAATATTTAGGATGAAAAATTCAACAAATATTATTAAATATAAATTTTTATCACCTATTTATGATTTGTTTTTTCGGAGTATTTTTTCTGGTATTAGGATGAAAGCTTTTGAATCTATAAATATTAAACCTGACAGTAAAGTTCTCTTAGTTGGTGTTGGTACAGGGGAAGATTTAAAGTTTTTGCCAGATGAATGCCATATAACAGGTATTGATATTTCGCAAGCAATGCTGTCCAAGGCTGTAAAAAAAAGTGTCGGGAAAAAAGCAGAATTTATTGTTATGAATGGAGAAAAACTGGATTTTAATGAAGAATCTTTTGATTATATAATTCTTAACCTGATTTTAAGTGTTGTTGAAAATCCCAGAAATGCAATGTCAGAAGCTGTTAGAGTACTTAAGACAGATGGAAAAATATTGGTCTTCGATAAGTTTGTCAGCAGGAAGATTGCTTATGCCCGCAAAATATTTAATATTCTTACTTCGTTGCTAGGGACAGATATTACTAGGAATTTTGAGGATATTATTCAGGGTATACCTGTTAAAATCCTTAAGCAGGATGCATCCCTATTTAAAGGAAGTTATAAGATTATTCTTTTAGGAAAGCTATAGAATTTTAATCTAATCACTCAAGATTATACGAGATAATTAAATTAAATGTTAATAAGTGTATAATAAAAAAGAGGTGATATAAAATGAAAAACTCCTTAGATTTAAAAAATATTTTTCAGGCACTGGAGGATGCCCAATGGGATCAGGCGGTGGGTATTAAAATAGTTAAGTTGACAGGAAATGACGTTTTTGCTTTTTATGCAGCGCAAATTGATGGTCATAAAAGGGTGGGGGCCCATTACCATATAGACGGCATTGAGGTTTATCAAATAATAGCGGGTCAAGGGAGCATCTATATAGGCAGTCCTCAGGATGGGGGAGATGTTAAATGGAAGCAGGCGGTGAGTGTTAAGACTGGAGATTGCTTCACAGTAAATCCGGGTGAAGCACATCAATTAGTAAATACAGCCGGTGAGTCATTAATTCTTGTCTTTGCGTGTCCTTTTTCCCATGTTAGCAGCGATCGGATAATGGTAACAGGAGTTTGAGATTAACAAAATTATATAAATAAAGGGTTTAATATGGTTGGTAATGATTGTTATAAAAGGGTGCATATGGTGTAAAAAGCGGACAAGGGTTTTAGGATTATGCCAATGGGCGTGGTCAGGAAGTAATTGCTAAAAGGGGTGCTAACTTCTCAAAATCTCTAAAATCTTATACCAAGAAAATGAATGAGGTATTGGGTTTAAAAGAAAATGTTATAAATAAACAGTATTTTATTGTATAATATGGACTATACATGAAACTGGATATGTAACAATAAAGAAAAGCCGCCTTTTCTCACTGGGGGTTTTTCTAATACTTATCAGAAATGGGAGGAAGGTTGCTTCATGATTAGTACCGAAATTAAAGCTAAAATTCAAAAAATAGTAGGGGAAGAGAATGTACTGGATTCCAATCTGGATTTATTTAGCTACTCTTATGATTCATCCTTTGTTCCCTTACTGCCCCCTAATAAACCCCATTTGGTTGTGCGACCCCTTACTACCGAAGAAGTTTCTGAAGTAATGAAGATTGCTCATGAGCATAACATAATTGTGACTCCCAGGGGAGCGGCCAGCGGACGGACAGGGGGAAGCATCCCCTTAAATGGCGGTATTTCCCTGGCATTGGACCGTATGACAAAAATAATTGAGCTTGATGAGCGGAACATGATGATAACCGTTGAACCTGGTATCAGGACAATAGATTTATATAATTATTGTGCAGCCAAGGGTTTGTTTTACCCTCCCGATCCGGCCAGTTGGAAGTTTTCTACTATTGGCGGTAATGTGGCAGAAAATGCAGGGGGTATGCGTGCTGTTAAATATGGCGTAACAAGCAATTATGTGATGGGTCTTGAGGTTGTACTGGCTGACGGAAAGATTCTCAATACGGGGGGCAAGGCCATCAAGAATGTTACGGGCTATGATTTGACCAGTCTCTTTACCGGGTCGGAAGGTACCCTAGGTATCATAACTAAGATCGTACTGCGGTTAATACCTATGCCTAAGGTGCGTAATACAATGCAACTGATGTTTAAATCTCTAGATGATGCTTGTTCTACTATTCATAATATGCTTCAATCAGGAGTTGTGCCAGCCTCGGCAGAACTGATGGATAAGATGAGCATTCAGGCAGTAGCCCGTCACAATAAGCTCGACATTAGTCCTGTGATAGAGGCTTGTCTTGTAATTGAAGTAGATGGCGAAGACGAGGCTGACCTGGGGAAACAATCCCAACAGATTGCAAAAATAGCGGAAACTCAAGGTTTGGTCGAAATTCGCATTGCTTCGTCCCCGGAAGAAGCAGAAGCAATTTGGGGAATTCGCCGCGGTTTAAGCTCTGCCGTTGCAGCAATGGCACCTAACCGTCTCGGTGAAGATATCTCGGTGCCTAGGGATGCTTTTCCTGAGGTAGTGCGCAATATCGGCACCATTGCGGAAAAATATAACCTTACCATTGCAGTATATGGACATGCCGGAGATGGAAACATCCATCCTTCCATACTCTGCGATTTAGCTAATCCGGAAGAAGCTGAAAGGGTCCACAAAGCAGTTGATGAAATTTTTGCGGCAGCACTGGCAGCAGGCGGCACCTTATCCGGTGAACATGGAATAGGAATAACTAAAAGAGATTATATCAAAGATGCCTTAGGTGAGGTTGGAGTTTCAGCCCTTAAGGCGGTTAAACAGGCATTTGACCCTAAGGGTATTCTTAATCCAGGGAAAATATGGCCATGACGTTAAGGGAGGTTTAATCAAATGACTAAATACGAGGGACAGCACCTCCTCAAGGAAACCAAAGATATCGTCGGACAATGTGATCGCTGTGGTACCTGTCTGCCCGTTTGTCCCCTTTTCGGTGTCAAAGATATTGAATCTTCAAGCGCCAGGGGGAAAAACAACATAGCCAGGGCCATGGTGGAGGGTGGTATCCAACCTGATTCCCAGGTCATGGATGTGGTTAATTTTTGTTTGTTATGCCGTACCTGTATCAGCAATTGCCCCAACAAAGTACGGACAGACGAAGTAATGACCAACATCCGCCAATATATAACTGATAAAAAAGGCAGTCCGGGTTTAAAATACAGAGTCTTAGGAAAAGTATTAAAGGACAAAACTTTGTTAAAATTGTCTGCAGGTGCTCTAAATTTAATAAATAAATTAAAATTAAACCGTGCTGTTCCCTATGGTATGGCACCTGGCAGGTTTACCCGGGAGGAATACCTTAAGAACTTTGCAGGTCCAGCAGTTCTCAGCGGTGTGTCCTTACAAGCCAAGAAAGATATAACAAAAGAAATGAAGGTTGCGTACTTCCGTGGCTGCGGAATGGAGATGTTTTTCCCTGAGGCAATATCTGATTCCTTAAAAGTCTTAAACAGTATTGCTGAGGTAGAATTGGTAGATAACTTGTGTTGTGGGTTACCCCATCTTTCCCATGGTCTCCGTAAGGATTTTTTTGAGATGGCAAAAAAGAATATCCTATTGTATAAGCATATTGATATAGTGGTTAGTGATTGTGCCAGTTGCAGTGGCACCTTAAAACATATTGGTTCTTATTTTAAAGATGACCATGAATGGAACAGTGAGGCCGACGCTTTTAGCAAGAAGGTTATGAGCTTTTCTGAGTTTTTAGTGAAGGCAGGCTATCAACCGCAGCGGCGTAACCAAGCTAAACTGACTTTCCATGAACCCTGTCATCTGGGACGGGGGCAAGGTATAAAAAAAGAACCCCGGCAATTGTTAAAATTAGCAGGTGAATATGTTGAAATGGCAGGTTCAGATGTTTGTTGTGGGGGGGCGGGGTCTTTTCATATAGACTACCCTCAAACAGCAGATGCTATATTGGAAAAGAAAAGGCTGAATATAGAAAAATCAGAGGCGAACATTGTTGTAACAGAGTGCCCGGTATGCCTCGTTCAATTAAGTAAGGCTGCCCAGAGGAGCGGTGAAAAGTTTCAAGCAATGCATATTAGCCAAGTGGTATAAACTAAGAACTTAATATTACATTTTAAAGGGATGAAAAATAATTACTATATATATTTTTTTATCCCTTTTTATATTATTTAAGAAAGTATAAGTGCGACATCGGCTTCCGCAGTTTCTAAAGGCTTGGTGCAAGCCGTGTTTTCTAATTTAGCCGGGCAAGGTAGGTTTTGCACTTACCTTTATAACAAAAATTTATGGGTTTCTATAAAGGAAAAAGTTTATTTCCATAGAATACCATAACTAAATATTCCGAATATTCGGGTGATTACATGAGTTTCATAAAAAAACGCATAGTTTTTATTAGTTATCCAAGATTAACTAAGGTTATTTCGCAGCTAGTGCCATCCTATTTAAAAGAAGTACTAGTTTATGAAGGGCACTTAAATGAAGTATTGGATATAACAAGAAAACTAATTTTTGAAAATACCGTTGATGTTATTATCAGCGGTGGTGGTAATGGTCAACATATCAAAAATCATATTAAAGAAATACCTGTGATTGTTTTTAAAATTACTGTAGCTGATTTGTTAGAAGGCATAAAAAATCTAAACAAACAAGTGAGCAAAATTGGTATTTTAGGATATAAAGATGCTATTCCAGATCTTATGGCTTTTCGAGAACATATCTCATTTGATTTTACTCAGGACTGGTTTATTAGTACCAAACAAATGAAAAATAAGTTTCAAAAAATGGTTGATGAGGGCTGTGACGGGTTTATAGGAACTGGATTAGTTTGTGATTATGCTACTGATTTTGGATTTCCTGCCTATATGGTTTACTCAAAAGAGAATGTTGAAGAAACATTTAAAGAAGCATTTAAATACCAATGGGCATTAAATTTTAATAGGGAAAGGGAAGAAAGAACCAATGCCATTCTAAATTATTCAAAAAAAGCTTTTTTATTTATAAATACTGATCGTAAGATTCAAACAGCAAATACATTAGCAGAAAAAATATTAGGTATTTCTAGAAATAAACTTGTAGGTAGTTTTCTGGATGAAATTGTTGATGCAACAGAGTTTAATTCAGTTATGTGTGGTGAGGAGGAAGTAAGTGAAAGTGTAATAAAATTGAAAGGAAAAGAGTTAGCAGTTACCTATAAGGCAATTAAAATAGATAATCATTTAAGTGAGGTTATAGCAATTTTGGATGATAGCTGTAGCACATGCATACAAACAGATAAAAATCGTAAAGAATCGATTCACAGTGGATTTACAGCCTCATATTCATTCCGAAATATAATAGGACACTCTAAAGCGATTCAAGATGTTATTGAGTCAGCACAAGGCTATGCAGTTTCAAATTATACAATTCTTATTTTAGGTGAGACGGGTACTGGCAAGGAACTTTTTGCTCAATCAATACATAATCATAGTTCTAGAAATAATCGTCCATTTGTTTCTGTTAACTGCTCCGCATTACCAAACTCCCTTCTTGAAAGTGAACTTTTTGGTTACGAATCTGGTACATTTACAGGGGGGAGGAAGGAGGGTAAACCTGGACTGATTGAACAAGCAAATACAGGTACTCTATTTCTGGATGAAATCGGTGATATGTCTCCTGAAGGGCAAGTAATGCTTCTGAGGGTATTACAAGAGAAAAAACTAAGAAGGTTAGGTGGAAATAAAATAATTTCTGTTGACGTACGCGTAGTAGCGGCAACCAATCAGCCGTTAGAGAACTTAGTTGAAAGGGGACTTTTCCGTTCGGATTTATATTATAGGTTAAATGTCTTAAATTTAGATCTGCCCCCATTGAGAAGCCGTAGAGGCGATATTCCAGATTTAATTGATCATTTTATTAAAGAGCATGGTTTATCAATGGATACTAAAAACAAAGATATAATAAAAAGATTGTTGCTCCAAGCAGATTATCAGTGGCCAGGCAATATAAGAGAATTAGAAAATTTATTTCTTAAAATTACCTGCAACCCATTTAGCGAACCAGAAGAAATAAAATTACTAATAGAAAAGCTATTGTTTTTCGGGAATTACAAAGGAGAGGCATCGCGATCTAACGCTTGTCTAGAAAATGAGGAATATAAAATTTTAGAGGTTTTAGAACAAACCCAATGGAATAGAACAAAAGCGGCTAAGACTTTGGGTATGAGCAGAACTACTCTTTGGCGAAAGATTTGTAACCTTTCCAAATAGTATTTAACAAAAGATTTCTCTGCAAATACTAAATGAAACAAATCGTTTAAACAATTTGTTTCATTTTTGTATTTGGCAACTTTGAACCCCAGTATTTTAGGGCTTGAAAAGATGGCATAATATTTGCAAATTCAATATAACTGAATTATCACAAAATTCCAATACTGAGGTGATATAAATGCCAACGGAACGTTTAGGACCCTTAAAGGGTCTAAGAGTCTTGGAAATAGCGAACGTAATTGCAGGACCTTTTGCGGGTTCACTTTTTGCCGATTATGGGGCAGACGTAATTAAAATTGAACTTCCCCAAATCGGTGATCCCTTTCGTCAATTCATGCCCACATTAAATGGTGAGTCACTAAGATGGCCTACTATGGCCCGTAATAAACGCTGCATATCCCTAGACTTGCGGGTAAAAAGAGGAAAAGAGATTTTCTTATCATTACTTAAAACAACTGATATAGTAATTGAAAATTTTCGTCCCGGTATAATTGAAAAATGGGGTATTGGATACGAAGAGATGAAAAGGGTCAATCCTAAAATAATCTTAGTTCGTATTTCCGGTTATGGGCAAACAGGTCCCTATCGGGAAAAGGCAGGTTTTGGCACTCCGTCAACAGCATTTAGTGGTTATACCTATCTACAAGGCTACCCGGATCGTCCTCCGGTAAGTCCACCTATCTCACTTTCTGATTATGTTGCTGGTTTATTTGGTGTAATTGGGGGATTAAGTTCTTTAACTGCAATTTTAAATGGGGAACTACAAGAGGGACAGGTAATAGATGTCTCTTTATATGAACCACTTTTAAGATTTTTAGATGGAGTGGTAACCGAATATGGCATAAATGGCAAAATTCCGGAAAGGACTCCGATGATTACGGGATCAGCCAGTCCTAGTGATATTTTTCAGACTAAAGATAATAAGTGGGTCATTATTGTAGCAAGTACACAAAGAACTTGGGAGCGTTTAGCACAAGTAATGAAAAGGGAGGATCTCATTAGTAACGAAAAATTTGAAACAAATCCTCAAAGGGTCAAAAACAATGAACTATTAACTGGCATTATTGGAAAATGGGTTAAGGGTTTTACTATGAATGAGATTTGTCGGGTGCTAGATGAAAATGGTATACCAGTTAGTCCCGTTAATAGTGTTGCCGATATTATGGAAAATGACCAATTTATAGTACGTCAGGATATTATAAGTATTCCTCATCCTTTATTTGGTGATATCAATATGCCTAATATATTTCCTTTCTTCTCCCAAACCCCTTGTACAGTGCGGCATATTGGCCCAGCCCTTGGCGAGCATAACAGGGAAGTATATATATCGGAACTTGGAATGTCGGAGGAGGAATATCAGCAGCTTCAAGATTTAGGGATTATTTGAAAGGAGAGTTAAAATGGAGTATCCCAAAAGTGTAAAAATAAGAGAAGTCTGTACAAGAGACGGATTTCAAATTGAACAACAATTTATTGAAACGGATAAAAAGATTGAAATCATAGATCTACTTTCCGAATGCGGCTTTACAGATATCCAGTATACTGCTTTTGTACATCCGAAGGCAGTTCCCAACCTTAAAGATGCAGAGGAAGTCTCTCGAAGGATAAAACGTGTTCCAGGCATAACTTATTCGGCTCTGGTAGCCAATGAAAAAGGATTGGAAAGGGCAATAGCGGCAGGTGTAAAGCAGGTTGAGTTTGTAATTTCCGCCACAGATTCTCACAACCTGAACAATGTTAATACAACAACAAAGGAATCTTTACAAAGGATAGCGGAGTGCCTTGACAAAGGTTATGACTGTGTAATTACACCGGGAGCCGCTGTTGCTTTTGGATGTCCTTTTGAAGGAGAGGTGCCTTTTGAACGTATTAAGTGGATGTTTCAGCATTATGCAGATTGGGGGCTGACTGAAGTAAGTATTGCAGATACAACTGGGATGGCAAACCCCATTCAAGTTTATGACACAATTTCAAGGCTGTTAGATTTCTTTCCGAATTTTGAGTTTGCCCTTCATCTCCATAATACAAGGGGGATGGCTTTAGCCAATATCTTTGCTGGTATAAAGGCAGGAGCAAAAATAATTGACTCAGCAGTTGGAGGGCTTGGAGGATGTCCGTATGCCCCTGGAGCAACAGGTAATGTCGCCACAGAAGATGTAATACACATGCTGGATTTAATGGGAGTTGAGACAGGTGTTAATTTAGACAAAGTGATAAGCGCAGCTAAAAAGGTACGGGAGGTGGTCGGACATACTGATAGTTATATTTTAAAAGCTGGCAAGGCTTTCGATTTGGTGAAAGAAAGACCTAAAAAACAATGTAATTAAAAGGGGGAAGACAAATGAATTTCAAGAAATTTTCGGCAATTATGATTATTCTCGTTTTGGTTTTTACATTTATTTCAGGGTGTTCAACACAACCAGCCCAAGAAAAGAAAGCTGAACCTTCCACTGAAAAAAGTGCCGAGCAGCCTGCTGAAAAGAAATCCTCTTATCCCGATAAACCTATAACAATTATTGCCGCATCAAATGCCGGTGGTGGATGGGATTTAACTGCCAGAAATTCTGCAAAAGTTTTAAATGAAGAAAAAATAGTTTCTGCTCCTATTAAGGTTCAAAATATAGTTGGTGGTGGAGGTAGTCTGGGATTTCAACAATTTGTAGAAAATCATAAGGCGGATCCATATACACTAATTGCAACATCTGCAGCAATGATTGCTAATCCTGTTGCCCAAGGCTGGCCTTATGATCATAACAATATTACACCACTGGCAAGACTTTTCGTTGACTATGAGATGCTTGTAGCTAAAAAAGGGTCTAAATGGGATTCCGCAGAGAAATTATTTGAAGCTCTTAAGAATGATCCAAAATCTATTACTATCGGAGGAGAAACACCTCCCGGAACTGACTATATTGCCTTTGTAATGGCTCTTGTAGAAAAGGGCATTGATGTAAGTCAAATAAACTGGGTTAGTTATGAAGGAGCAGGTGAAGCCATTCCCGCACTTTTAGGTGGACATATTGATGTTTCTATTGCCACTGCAGGTGAATGGGTAAGTCAGATTAAATCAGGTCAATTACAAGGAATAGGAATTTTCAGCGAAGAAAGACTGGAAGGTGAATTAAACAATATACCTACTATGAGAGAACAAGGGATAAATGTTGTATTCGGGAACTGGCGTGGTTTATGGGGACCTCCCAATATGCCCAAGGCAGAGTATGATTATTGGGTAGACGCTTTAACTAAAATGAATGAATCGCAAGCCTGGAAAGATGTCTTAACTAAGATGCAATGGGTACCCTGGTTTAAAACAGACAACCTTGACCAATGGTTAGATGGAGAAAAAGAAAATATGGTTAAGGCTATGAAAGCAGCCGGTATTTTAAAATAAGCAGCTGTTTAAGTAAGCAAAGTAAAATAGTGAAGCGGTTTTTCCGCTTCACTATTTTAAAAAAAAGGAGGGGTGTTATGAAAGCTGATGTAAAAGCAGGAATTACCGCGTTGGTTATTTCCCTTGCTTATCTAGCTGCGACTTTTTCCGCTTCCGGGAGAAATATGGTCATTTCTACACCAATTGAGCCCACACTTTTCCCAAGAATAATAGCAGGTGGGTTGATAATAAGCTCTTTAAGCATATTAATTCCCGGTCTTTTAAAACGGCAACAAAAAGATGAACAAACAGAAGTAAAAAAGGAGCCGTTTTTCACCAAAGAGCGAAATGCTATATTGGGTGCATTTATTATCTATATTGGTCTTTTTAACATATTAGGGTATAAACTTTCTACATTGCTTTTCTCAATGGGCACCTTGACATATCTAAATAAAAAGGCTTGGAAACGCAATTTAACTTTTTCAGTTATTTTTGTGGTTACAGCTTATTATGTATTTTCTACTGTACTGCAAGTACAGCTGCCCATTGGGCTATTTAATTTATAGGGGGGTGGTACAATATGGAACTATTGTCTTCAATAATAATGGGTTTTAAAGTTGCTTTGGCTCCAATAAATCTCCTTTTTGCAACCGCTGGAGTAATTATTGGGCAAATTGTTGGGATTTTACCCGGTTTAGGACCTATGGTTACAATTGCAGTTCTTCTACCGTTTACGTATGGGCTTGATCCTATTCCAGCTATTATGGCTTTTGCTGGCATTTACTATGGTTCGCAATTTGGCGGTGCAATTTCCTCCATACTGGTTAATGCGCCTGGAACCGAATCGGCAGTAATTACAGCTCTAGAAGGATATCCTATGGCTAAAAAAGGAAAGGCCGGATTAGCCCTTGCTACTGCAGCGGTAAGTTCCTTTACAGGCGGCATGATAGGAACCGTTGCCTTAATAGTTTTATCGCCACTTATGGTTAAAGTAGTATTGACATTTGGAGCTCCTGAATACTTTGCCTTAATGATGTTTGCTCTGGCGTGTATTACGGGTCTTTCTGAAGGCAGTACTCTTCCCAAGACTATGTTTAGTATTTGTATAGGTCTAGGTTTAGCTATGATTGGTATGGATCCCGTATCTTCCTCTGCCAGGATGACCTTTGGCATAGGGCAGCTTTATGAAGGTATAGATTTTATTGTATTGGCTATTGGGATGTTTGCTTTTGCTGAAGTAATAAAGAATTTAAGTAAGGTTAGTCATAATCAGCCTAAAGAGAAAGTAGTTGTTGATTCAAAGGTAGGGATAACCTATAAAGAATGGTTATATATCTTACCTACTACAATCAGGGCATCATTTATTGGCTTTTTTATAGGTGTATTGCCTGGTGTAGGGACAACTACATCTTCTCCCCTTGCCTATGTAACAGAAAAAAACCTGACCAAAAATAAGGAAAACTTTAATAAAGGTGAAGCTAAGGGCGTAGCAGCTGGTGAAGCTTCTAATAACGCGGGGGCCATGGGAGCAATGGTTCCTTTATTAACTATGGGCATACCTGGCTC
This sequence comes from Bacillota bacterium, assembly GCA_049323895.1. Lineage (GTDB taxonomy): Bacteria > Bacillota > Peptococcia > Peptococcales > BICA1-8 > JBMOKT01. Next base: position 327,639 of record JBMOKT010000039.1, read on the forward strand.
TGGCACAACAGCTATAATGCTGACGGCATTTATGATACTTGGTATAATGCCTGGACCCCTTTTATTCACAGAACAACCTAAGTTAGTATGGGGCTTAATTGCGAGCTTTTTTATTGGGAACTTTATCCTTTTGGCGCTTAATTTACCCCTTGTTCGTTATTTAGTTAAAATACTTCAAGTACCTAATGAAATACTTTTCACACTAGTTCTGTTATTAGCTACTATCGGAGCCTACAGCCTAGGAATGCGTACATTCGACATTTGGCTCGTCCTAATTTTTGGAATAATGGGACATTTCTTAAAACGCTATAATTTCCCTTTAGCTCCAGTATTAGTATCACTAATTTTAGGCAGAATGATTGAAAATAATTTTGCCCGTTCTATGGCAATGAGTGGAAAGAATCCAGGTATATTCTTTGAGAGACCAATCTCAGTTTTATTATTAATAGCTGCATCATTATTTTTATTTATACCGCCGGCAATAGTACTAATCAGTAAGAAAAGAAGATCCCAAAAGAATACGGCTGTTTTATAAATAATAATTAATAAAGCTGCAAAGTTGGAAGGAGAGGATATTATTGAGAAGATATTCAATTGCTGTCATTCCAGGGGATGGTATAGGTCCAGAGGTCATCGCGGAAGGAGTAAAAGTTCTAAAGCAAGTAGGCAGTCTTGATGGCAACTTAGAATTTATGTTTCAGGAATTCCCTTGGGGTTCGGAATATTATCTGGAAAAGGGACAAATGATGCCTGAAGATGCATTAGAAACACTGGAAAAATATGATGCAATATATTTTGGAGCTGTTGGATTACCCGAGATTCCCGATTGGATTCCTGCCCATAAGCTTTTATATAAAATAAGGCGTTCATTTAACCAATATGTAAATCTAAGACCTGTGAAGCTTCTAAAAGGGGTTTCCTGCCCCTTAAAAAAGGAAGTACCTATAGATATGGTATTTATAAGGGAAAACATTGAAGGTGAATATTCCGATATGGGTGGGCGCCACTATGGTGGTACTCCCCATGAGTTAGCCACTCAGGTAAATATTTTTACGCGCATGGGAATTGAACGAGTAATGGAGTATGGATATGAATTAGCTAAAAAGAGAAGAGGAAAATTAACCAGTATTACGAAATCAAATGCCCTTATGCACTCTATGGTGCTTTGGGATAAAATATTTGAAGAATATAAAAAGCGATATCCTTTTATAGAAAACTCCCAGATTTTAGTTGATGCGATGGCTATGTATATGGTTAATGAGCCCGAAAGCTTTGACGTAGTGGTAGCGTCCAATCTATTTGGGGATATACTCACTGACCTCGGAGCTGCTTTGCAAGGTGGCTTAGGGTTTGCGCCAAGCGGTAATATCAATCCTGATAAAACATTTCCTTCCATGTTTGAACCAGTTCATGGTTCGTCACCTAGGGATAGGGGAAAAAATATTGTAAATCCAATAGCAACAATCTGGACTGCCAAATTAATGCTGGATCATTTAGGAGAGGAACAATGGGGGCAGAAAATTTTGGATGCAGTAGAAGATGTTCTCCTTGAAGGAAAGGTAAGAACTAGAGATATAGGAGGAAGCAGTTCAACGTCTGATATGGGTGAAGCAATTGCTGAGAAGTTAATAGAAAACACTGTTAAAAAACGAGGAGGAATATAGATGCCTATGCATGCAATTGAGAAAATTCTTGCTAAAGCTAGCGGTAATACCAGTGTTAGTAAAGGGCAAGTAGTCTACTGTGATATAGATGTTGCTGGAATTAATGATCTATACTGGCAGGTAGTCAAGTCTCTGCATGAAATGGGAGAAGATAAAGTTTGGAATCCAGAAAAAGTTGCTATTTTATTAGATCATCAGGCACCGGCGCCGACTATTAAAGCTGCAATAAATCATCAAAATTTTAGAAAGTTTGCCTGTGAGCAAGGAATAACAAATTTGTTTGATGTTAATGCAGGAACATGCCATCAAGTTATTACTGAGTCAGGACTTGCTAGACCAGGAACTATTGTGGTTTTAACTGATTCTCATAGTACTACTTATGGGGCAGTGGGTGCCTTTGGTACAGGAGTTGGTGCAACCGAGTTGGCAGGAATATTAGCTACGGGAAAACTTTGGTTTAGAGTTCCTGAAGTAATTAAAATAATTCTTAACGGTACTATAGCTGAAGGGGTCTTGCCGAAAGATATTATTCTCTACATTTTAGGTCAACTCGGTACAGATGGAGCTGTTTACAAAGTTGTTGAGTTTACCGGACCAGTTGTAGAAAATATGGACCTTGCAGGAAGAATGGTATTATGCAATATGACAACTGAAATGGGGGCAAAAACTGCCTATACTCAACCAAATGATGAGATTTTGGAATATGTAAAATCAAGAACAGAAAAACCATTTACCTTATTCACTACGGATGCAGACTATGAATATAGTAAAGAATTTGTATTTGATATTTCAGAACTAGAGCCACAACTTGCAGTACCCCACAATGTTGATAATGCACGTAATATATCAGATGTTAAAGGGGTAAACGTTGATCAAGTTTTTATAGGGTCTTGTACAGGTGGAAGGATTGAAGATGTAGCAGTGGCGGCAAAGATTCTTAAGGGTAAAAAGGTAGCTAATGGCACAAGGATGATTATAATACCTGCCTCGGGGGAGGTTTTGAAAATGGCAGTAGGGAAAGGCTATTTTGAAGATTTAATAGATGCTGGTGCAGTTTTTGCAACTCCAGGCTGTGGACCATGCCTAGGTGGACATCAAGGTATTCTAGCACCTGGGGAAGTTTGCGTTAGTACATCCAACCGAAACTTTAAGGGCAGAATGGGCAGTAAAGAAGCAAGCATATACTTAGCATCACCTGCTACTGCGGCTGCTAGTGCTTTAGAGGGAAGAATTGCAGATCCTCGTAAATACTTGGAAGGAGGTAGTTAAATGAAGGAGATTATTTGCGCTAGTGCATATGTTTTTTCCCAAAACAATATTGATACAGATCAAATATATCCTGGGCGTTATCTGGAGTTAACAGAACCTGAAGATATCGTTAAACACGCTATGAAGGGTATTGATGAAGACTTTGTACACAGATTTAAAGCCGGGGGTGTAGTTATAGGAGGACAAAACTTTGGGTGTGGGTCCAGTAGAGAACATGCCGTTATCACCCTAAAAGAATTGGGTGTTAGTGCTGTTATTGCTGAGTCTTTTGCTCGAATTTTTTTTAGAAATGCTATCAATCTGGGTGTACCCATCGTAGAATGCCCGGAAATTAGCTCGAGAGTCAAGGAGCAAGATGTGTTAGAGATAAATTTTGCTGATGGTATCATTAAAAATTTAACTAATGGAGAATTATATCAAGGCAATAAGATAGATGCTGTTGCTTATGAGATTCTTCATGATGGAGGTATTGTTCAAAAAATTAGAAATAGTAAAAAGTCTTTAAAGAATCAATAAACTGGTTGGAATTATAAAGTGGGAAAAGAAAGGATGTAAAAATTTGTATAAATGGAATGCACATGATTATAACAGAAATTCATCTGAACAACAGAAATGGGCTCAAGAATTAATCTGCAAATTAAATATCATTGGTAATGAAAATATTCTAGATATTGGCTGCGGAGATGGAAAAATAACCTCCCAACTAGCTCTAAAGGTCTTAGATGGCTCAGTGTTAGGAATTGATAATTCGGAAGAAATGATAAACTTGGCAAATAAATTATTTAACAAAAGCAAATACAAAAATTTATCTTTTCAATTAATGGGGGCCGAACAGTTAAATTTTACCGAAGAATTTGATTTGATTTTTTCCAATGCAGCACTTCACTGGATTCAGGATCATGGATCTGTATTAAAAGGAATAAGCAGCGCACTTAAAAAAGATGGAAGAATTCTTCTGCAAATGGGTGGTGAAGGTAATGCTTCTAGCCTAGTAAAAATTCTAGATGAAATTATTAAAAGGGAAAAGTGGAAAGAATATTTTACCGATTTTTCTTTTCCTTATGGTTTTTATAATGATAAAGATTATGAAAAGTGGATAAACCATTCTGGCTTGAAGATAAATCGTATAGAATTAATACCAAAAGATATGGTGCATAAAGGACAAGAAGGCTTAGAAGCTTGGATTCGAACAACTTGGTTGCCTTATACAGAAAGAGTTTCCTTAAATTTCCGAAATGAGTTTATTAAAGAAATTGCAAGCAAATATCTGGAAGAACACCCATTGGATTGTAAGGGTTTAGTACATATAAAAATGATAAGATTAGAAGTTGAAGCATACAAATAGAAAACTTATCCATCTTTTAAAGAGGGTTATTAAGCTTTTTTGATAACCCTAATCCCTTTTGCTTGGCGGAAGTGTCTAATAGTTCGCATTAATAAATTTTTCTCTTTGGAGCTTAGTAAATAATATTATAAATTGTTTTACTTTTAATTCTTTTTCAAACGTTTTATAATTGAAAGATATTAAAGAAAGATTAGGGAGCTACTGCATAAAATGGAGTTAATCAATAGAAGCAAAAGCGTACTTATCCTAACATTTATTGTTTTATTTTTAATTAATACTTTTGCCCCATCGTTATTACTAAATAATATATTAGCAGTTATAGTGGTTCTAGTGATGGCAGTTAACCTACCTTTTTTAAAAGGTTCAAGCAGATATATTTCCATATGTCTACTTATAATTAGTCTTGTAATTATGCTTAGCATTGATGCAGGAATTAGTGAATGGAGGGCTGGTCTAAATAAGAATGTAGGTATTGTAAGTCTCTTAGTCACTGTACCCATGCTAAGTTTCCCGCTATACTACGATAATTTTCAGAAGGCAATTGTACAAATTTCCACAAAATACCTTAATACTTCCTTTAATTTTTATTCAGTAACAAGCTTGTTATCCTACTCATTGGGTATTTTTCTTAATGTTGCTAGTATGAATATAACTTATCATTTATTGGAGGAGTCCAAGGAAAGGTACCCAATTAGTATATTTTCCTCTGCATTGACTAGGGGCTTCAATAGCTGCAGTATTTGGTCTCCCAATTTTGTGGGAGTAGCTGTCATCTTAGAGTATCTAAACTTGCCTTGGATTAAAATGGCTCCAATAGGCTTTCTTCTTTCCCTTACTACCTTGTTATTTAGTATAAAATACGAACAGTTAATAGAAAGGGTGAAACCGAAATCTTCCGAGAAGACTAGTTACCAGGGCTGGAAAAATTCCCTTGTTACGGAAGACAGAAAATTATTATTTAGGCTAGCATCTATTGGAATTCTCCTAATTTTATTAATAATCATTACCGAAATCTTAACAGGGCTTAGTGTACTGGTTATTGTACCCATTATTGCCTTTTTAGCTCCATTCATGCTGGCATTGCTATGGGGAAAAGGACATGTTTATAAACATTGTTTTAATAACTACCTATGGGGAAAACTTCCCAAAATGGAAAATGAAATTGTTCTTTTTTTGACAGCAGGGCTTTTTGGTCAGGCAGTAAATTCAACTAACGTCGGGAGTTACGCAGTTAACTTCATTAATTCCTTAAATATTCAACATGGCTCAATATTGATAACAATTTTGATGTTAATTATAGTTCTTTTGTCATTGTTGGGGATTCACCCCGTTGTCACAACATCTACTATTGCACTAACACTACCAATTTCGCAGGTACCATTAGTTCCTATTCAATATACACTTACCTTGTTAACAGCTTACGCAGTAGCAGCATTACTCTCGCCTATTTCCGGAACAGTTTTAGTTGCAGCGGGCATTTTTAAAGAAAATCCCTTTAATATTGGTATAGGCTGGAATTGGAAATACAGCTGTTCCTTGATGGTGCTTTATATAGTACTGCTGTCCATGATTCCAATTTAATAAAAGCAAGTTTAAAGCAACGGTTTATACTGCGGAACCACACCAAGCCAGCCTTTAACCTTCCCAAATAAAATCATTTTGTCAATAATATCAATTTCCTCTAGTAATAGATCCTTGAAAATTCCCCGCAGCCTGTCATTGGTAAGACATTGCTTGAGTGCTAAGGCATGAAGCCAAGCAGCACCTATCATGCCGGTAAAAAGTGTCCTGTACATATAGGAATCATCCATATTAGAAGTACCAGTACCAGCTATTACTGCAGGCGGCTGTGCAGGTAATGGGATACCAAAATGGCTAAGTTCTTTTTCCAGTTGTTTAGCCTGTACTTGTAAATTATCCTGAAGCCCTTTTTTTAACAGCAGCTTAAATTCAACATCTTTGGCATGCTCGTACCAATATTGCGTTTGGTAAATATTGTCATACCGGAAGGTTAGATGATCCCATAGATGAAAGACTTCTCCCGCATCAACTTGCTCATTTATAGTAGCCGGTATGTTAGGATACATAGGGGGTATCCCTACCCAGCCTTTAAGTTTTAGATATTTAACCAGGCTATCTAAATCATCAATTACGCTTTTGAGGAATTTAATATATAAGTTCCTCAGGGCGTCATTGGTAGTGGAGTTCCTAATAGCCTTAAATAATAGTTCTATCTCTTCCTGGAGAGCTAATAAAAGATATTTGCCTAAATTTTCATCCGTTAAGATTTCAGAGTTGGTGGCAGTATTCATATCCGCCCTGGGTTTTTTAGGTCCATTAATGGAGTACTGCTTAAGCTCTTTTTCTAAAATTTCTGTTTGATTCTTGAGTTTATCTATTACTTTTTTTAAGATGAATTTAAACTCAGGGTCGTGGGCAAATATGTACCATATTTGCGCCATGTCTATGCCGGTATATTTTGTTGTTGTTAAATCCCAAAGGCAATATGCCTCTTCTACATTAAGCATAGATTGTTTCGCCTCTGCTTTACTGCCTAAATTAAAAATCATAAGTTAAACCCCCTATCTAAATCTTCGTTTGATATTTTTAAATTTAAAATTGTTATTTTTTTTAGGTTCCGGAAGTTCATATGGGAATAACTCTTCATTACCGCATTTTTTAACAAATAATCCACTTAAACTACCTGATATTAATTCCTTAAAAAGATTAGTGTCCTTCCCTATGTTAGTTAGCCAATATAAAAATCCCATTCCTGCGCCCTTTAATGGTCCATGCTTTTTTCCGGTTTTTACAATAATCCGGGATATAATATAACCTTTAAACATACTCAGTAACGGATTGTAAAAAGCTGAAATATTTGCTGGGTTATTCGTAACGGTTTTTTTACCTTTTTCAAGGACTTTTTTATCTTTTGCAAACCTATCCTCTAAAAAGGTTAAAGCATTAGTAGTAAATGTATAAATAATACCGGCAGTGATGCCTAAGATATTAACATTCTTTATTTTATCAATGATAAATCACCACCTATAGTTGGTTCTTATATTTATTCTTTACTTGTGCTTGAAAAAAATTACAGTAAAATAATTACTAAATAGTCGAAAGTAGTCGTAAAATGTAGGGAAAAATGTATACAGTATTATCTTTGATAGGTATTGACTCCAAATTTTAACAAATATAAAATATTTTTAGGCTGTTCCGCATATTAATAGAAAGACAAATATTTAACAATTTGTGATTTTTAAAAGAAGGATTTCTTAAAATTATGTTAAAGATATTAAGTTGATACGTATACTTGCGAAAGAAAATCTCATATTTAGTGGGATAATTTTTTTTAATTTTACAGACAACTTACAACTTAGCAAAATGTAGTATGTTTTAAGGTTAAAATGTTTACTTATAAACTGTATATGAATGTTTAGATATTTTAGACTGTAATAATTATTAGTCTTAAAATATCTAAAATTAAATATTTATAAAGGGGGAATTTTTTAGTGAAAAAAGGACTAGCATTATTATTGATTATCACTCTAGTTCTTAGTATGGCACTGGTAGGGTGTGGAGGAAAGCAGGAGGCACCCAAAGAGGAACCCAAGGCAGAACCTAAAGAAGAACCGGCAAAGGTTGAAAAACTGCAGATAAACATAATTACAGGTTCAACGGGCGGTACATATTTTCCACTTGGTGGTGCAATGGCTAATGTTTGGAGCAAGTACATTGATAACTTACAGGTTACTTCCCAGCCAGGAGGTGCTTCGGTGGAAAGTATTAACCGGGTTAATGCCGGTGAAGTTGAGCTTGGCATGGCAATGAATAATATAGCTGATGATGCCTGGAATGGCCTAGGCAAATGGGAAGGAAAAGCCATCCAAAACTTTAGGGCTATTGGTGTAATTTATCCCGAAGTTTACCAGGGAGTAGCAATAAAGGAAAGTGGAATAAAAACATTAGAGGACCTTAAAGGCAAAAGAGTAGCAGTAGGGCCAGTAGGCAGCGGTACAGCCGTATTAAGTGAAGCTGTTTTGTCCGAAGCGGGGCTTGATATTAAGAAAGATATTAAAGCAGAATTTGCAGGTTTTGGTGATGCAGCCAGCAAAATGAAAGACGGTCATCTTGATGCCAACTTCGGTGTGCTAAGTGTGCCGGCAGCTGCCATTCAGGATATCAAAACAGTTCGTGATATTGAAATCATCGAAATCAAAGGTGAACTATTCGAAAAGATTAAAGCTAACTACCCATTCTTTAGTCAGTTTGTAATACCTGCAGGGACTTACGGTAACACAGAGGATAAATATACTATTAACTGTCAGGCTGCATTATATGTTACTCCAGATTTACCTGAAGATGTAGTATATAACATAACAAAAGTTTTCTATGAAAAAGCTGATGAAATAGCCCAAGCCCATGCTGCTGGAAAGTACATCAATTTGGAAAAAGCGTTGGATGGCATTACAACTAAATTGCATCCAGGGGCCGTGAAATATTATGAAGAAAAAGGAATTAAAGTTCCGGACAATCTTAAATAATAACTAAATAGGGGGTGCAGGCCGGGTGGCTAAGGAGTCCTCGGCCTTCCTATTTATGCAAAGGTCAATCAAAATATTTATCATATTTATTTTGTTAATCTTACTATTGGTCTTATTTCCGATAGATGTGCTTGAAGTAAGGGCAGATCGTACCGAAAAGCTGGTCTATCAACAATTGGCTAATATAGGTGATACGTTTGATGTTCGCTGGGTACACTCTGTAACATTGCAACCGGTTATTGAAACCTACCGATTGGAAGCACCGGACAGAATTCCAATCATACAAATGGTTTTTGATGATAATGGTCCCAACCTGCCGGCTCATCCCGAATATAATCAAAAATGGATAATAAAAGACGGGAAATTTATAGTGACTAATTATGACCGAATATTTGAGAGGGTACCGGTTACTATTGGTGCGGTGATTGCAGATCATACCTTAGTTTATAATGGGAAATCTACACCGTTAAAAGAGGAATTCCGTCCCGGTGGGTATGTGCATATCGGTTTGATAAAAGATACACCAGCACAGTATCTTGTTAAGGAGGTTCAATTATGGTTGAAAAAACAGAAAACCAGACCATATTAGACGAAGTCCAAGTATTAGACCAAAAAACCTCGGATGAAATTTTGGCCAAATATGATCGGGAATTTGCCTTTCGAAGGTTGAAAGGCCCGGTAGCAAAGTTTTGTTTTGTACTCGCTGTTGTATGGTCTTTAGTTCAATTGTATACTGCATATTTTGGCATCTTTCCTTCAACTTTACAACGGGCTCCTCATGTAGGAGTGGCTTTAGTATTAATATTTTTGCTTTATCCTGCAAAAAAAGGTTCTAGTAATAATAAAATTCCTATTTATGATTATTTTTTTGCATTTCTGGGATTTGCCGTTGCTTTTTATCATATTGTTTTTTATGAAGATCTGGTATGGAGGGCAGGTTTATACACCCAGCTAGATACAGTTGTTGCAGTAATAGCTGTTCTATTGGTTATTGAAGCGGCAAGAAGAATAGCGGGACCGGTAATAGTCAGCTTAGCTGTATTCTTTTTAATTTACGCCTATTTTGGAAAGTATTTTCCAAGTTTTATGGCCCATCCAGGTCTAACCATAAAGCGAATTGCTGTATTTCAATGGATTGGTACCGAAGGCATTTTAGGAGTGCCCATTGGAGTATCGTCAACATTCATCTTTCTATTTATGCTTTTTGCCACATTTCTAAGAAGGACCGGAATTGGAGATTGGCTGACTGATATAGCGGTGGGTTTAACTGGGGGGGCGACAGGGGGGCCCGCCAAAGCAGCTGTTATTGCCAGTGCTGCCGAGGGGACAGTTTCCGGGAGTTCTGTTGCCAATACAGTAGGTTCTGGTTCCATAACCATACCTCTTATGAAAAGTATAGGCTACCGCAAAGAATTTGCAGCTGCCGTTGAAGCCGCTGCCTCTACCGGGGGTCAGATTATGCCGCCTATCATGGGTGCGGCAGCATTTATTATGTCAGAATTTTTGAATATACCTTATGGGCAGATTGCCTTGGCGGCATGTATCCCGGCTTTGTTATATTTTGCGGGAATTTTTATTAATGTCCATTTGGAGGCAGTAAAAACCGGTTTAGTCGGCATACCAAAAGAAAAGCTTCCTAACTGGAAGTATTTATTAAAAAGAAAATGGTTTTTAGCTACGCCTATAATTGGAATTTTCTGGCTCCTAGACAAAGGCTTTACTCCTATGCTGGCAGCTTTTTTTGGAATCTTTCTTTGTATTGGGGCCTCTATGATATTAAAGGAAACGCGCATGTCTTTAAGTGACATTATTAAAGCTCTAGAAGAGGGGGCCAGGGCAGCACTGCCTGTTGTTGCTGCTTGTGCTACTGCCGGTATAATAGTGGGTATAATCACCTTAAGCGGCTTAGGCTTAAAAATGGCAGGGGGAATTGTTGCTTTAGCCGGTGGCAATCTCTACCTAACAATGCTTTTCACCATGGTATGTTCACTAATATTAGGAATGGGTGTCCCTACGACGGCAAATTATATTATACAGGCAACTGTTTCTGCGCCTGCTTTAATTATACTGGGAGTTCATCCTTTAGCGGCCCATTTATTTGTGTTCTACTTTGGCATAGTTGCAGATATTACTCCTCCTGTGGCTTTAGCAGCTTTTGCCGGGTCCGGGATTGCCAGATCAGATCCTCTTAAAACAGGTGTTGAAGCTTTTAAACTAGGTTTCGCTGCTTATTTAGTCCCATATATTTTTGTTTTATCCCCTATTTTAGTACTGGTTAGACCGGAAGGAATCGCTGGAGCAGGCTTTGTCTTTATGCTGATAAAAGCAATTATTACTGCTCTAATTGGTATGGTTGGTGTTGGAGGTTTTACTACAGGTTATTTTATTACTAGGGGAAAATGGTTTGAGAGGCTAATGCTTTTAGTCGCCGGCATATCATTAATAAAACCAAGTACTGAAACAGATTTATTAGGATTTGGTTTAATGACCGCTGTATGGTTGCTGCAAAAGTATCGAATTAAGAGTCAAGGAAGTGCCGACATTACAGCTTAAAAAAACTTGGCTTGCACCAAGCCTTTGGTGACGGTGGAAGCCTTAGTTTCACTTATGCCACCACAAACTTATTCTTTCTTTAAGGCTAAAAAATAGGTCGCCTTTTTTGGGCGATTTATTTTTGTTGAAAAAATATTAAAATAGTGTATGCTATAAATAGATATATTTAAATGTTTCTATTTAGGGGGGTATATATTTGGAAAAAAAAGTGGAAATCTTTAAAGCCCTAGCCGACCAAAATAGGTTGTTGATAATTGACATGCTTTCATGTGGAGAGTTGTGTGCCTGTGAGATAATGGAAAAGTTGTCTTTAACACAGCCCACTATATCCCATCATATGGGGATACTACAAAAAGCAAACCTGGTCTTTTCGAGAAAGGATGGCAAATGGGTAAGATACTCACTGAATACGGCTGCTTTTAATGATATAAGTTCATTTATAGGTTTGCTCAGTTCTGATAAAGAAAACTGCATTTGTAAAACGAATTTATAATAAGGCTCAAGAAGGAGGAATTAATGTGACTAAAGATAATAAACAGGAACAGGGTGGTCTTGATTTTTTTGGCAGGTATTTGACAGTTTGGGTTGCATTATGTATTGCAATTGGAGTAGCAATTGGACAATTGTTTCCGATCATCCCCCAGACCTTAAGTAAGTTTGAATATGCTCACGTATCCATACCAGTTGCTATACTAATTTGGCTTATGATATACCCTATGATGTTGAAGATTGATTTTTCCAGTATAATTCTGGCAACAAGAAAACCCAAAGGCTTAACTGTAACTTGTGTTACCAATTGGCTGATTAAGCCTTTTACCATGTACTTCATTGCCTACTTCTTCTTTAAAATATTGTTCCAGCCATATATTTCTGATTCACTATCATCCCAATACTTAGCGGGGGCTGTATTACTCGGTGCTGCACCTTGTACTGCCATGGTTTTTGTCTGGAGTTATCTGACTAAAGGTGACCCGGCCTATACTTTAGTACAGGTTGCAGTGAATGATATTATTTTATTATTTGCCTTTACACCTATTGTTGCATTTTTATTAGGTATTACTGATCTTATCGTGCCTTATAATACCCTATTCTTATCAGTTATTTTATTTGTTGTAATACCTTTGTTAGGGGGATATTTTTCAAGAATATATATAATTAAGACTAAGGGGCTTGACTATTTTGAAAATGTTTTTTTAAAAAAGTTTGATGGTATTACAATCACCGGGTTACTATTAACATTGATAATTATTTTTTCTTTTCAGGGAGAAGTTATATTAAACAATCCTTTCCACATAGCCTTGATTGCTATACCGTTAATTATTCAAACCTTTTTGATTTTTGCCATAGCTTATGGATGGGCTAAGCTTTGGAAGTTACCCCATAGCATAGCTGCTCCTGCCGCGATGATAGGTGCCAGCAACTTTTTTGAACTAGCGGTTGCTGTTGCTATTTCCTTATTTGGGCTCACATCCGGGGCTGCCCTGGCAACAGTGGTAGGTGTGTTGGTAGAGGTGCCTTTAATGCTTACATTAGTTAAAATTGCAAACAATACTAAGCATTGGTTTAAGTTTAACAAATAAATGGGAGGTTTTATTTGTGAAAAAGAAAGTAGCTTTTGTTTGTGTTCATAACTCTTGCCGCTCCCAAATGGCAGAAGCATGGGCTAAACATCTTGGAAATGATGTTTTAGAAGTATATTCCGCTGGGACTGAAAATTATCCTGAAGTTAAACCCGGAGCTGTTCAGGTTATGGAGGAAATGGGAATTAATATGACCGAGCACCATCCTAAACTTTTAAGTGATATTCCTAATGAACTTGATGTGGTTATTACTATGGGCTGCAATGTCAAATGCCCAACGTTACCGGCAAAACATCGTGAGGACTGGGGTTTAGAAGATCCATCAGGAGGACCCATTGAAGGATTTAGGCATACTAGGGATCTTATAAAGGAAAAGGTCCAAGAGCTTATAAAGCGGGTACAAAAAGGAGAACTTTAGTTGCGCAGCCAAAAAACAAAATTGCTTTTTAGGGGATATTTTCCTTTATCAATAAAGAATTTTTAACTAATTGACAAGAGGGTGATTAATAAATTATACTTAGCTAAAATAACAAATAAAAATAGCTGTGAAAGAGGAAAGTAGTTTTAATTGGAGTTTACAGAGAGCTGGGGATTGCTGGGATCCTGGCAACAAAGGTTAAAATGAAGTTCCCTCTGGAGTTGTCTGCTGAATTATAGTAGGTATGACCGGAGCTTCCGCCGTTAAAAGGAAGGGGATATTAAAATAAACTAAGTTTATTGCGTATCTTTAAAGTGGGTCTTTATGACTAACAAAGGTGGTACCGCGGGTTAACCTCTCGTCCTTTCCAGGATGGGGGGTTTTTTATTTGCCTGAGAAAAATTAAATTTAAAATAAATCAAGATAGATTAGAGTCCATGTGTTTAACAAATCAATATAATCAATGTGATGACAGGGGAAAGTAAATGGATTTTGGATTTACAGAGAGCCGGGTTGCTGGAAACCGGTATGAAGATTTCTTTTGAAGTTCCCCCTGGAACTGTCTGCTGAATGCTCTTAGCTAGTAGGATAGACCGGAATTCTACCGTTAAAAAGAAAAGAGTGGGTTTAGTTGAAGGCTAAACCAAAAAGGGTGGTACCACGGAACCTCTCGTCCCTTAAATATTAGGGATGGGAGGTTTTTTATGTAAAAAACACTAGGAGGTGGAGGCTAATTTAAGATTGTTTTCAACCAATTATCAAAGGAGGTAAGAATTTGAATAAGAGTCTATTCGAGCCCTTAATCAATGAAGGCTTAACTACATTAAAAATTCGGTATGATTGGAAAACAGACCAGGCTAAGTTATATGCCGCTAAAGAGTGGGAAGAAAATCAGAATTGGGAGGGATATAACCGGGATTTCGATGCAGAAAGTGTACTCACTAATAACGCTGTTTATCTCAACCATGAGCAGGTAAAGAAACTGTATATTAAGTATAATCTAGATGGTTATTTGGATGAGGTTATTGACCTTATCCGTAAGGGAAGGCATATAGGAATGGATTGCTTTTATCATAAGGGCAAGGATATTAGATTTATGAGCAATATGCACAATAGCAGGTGTGGACTCAACAACCGCAGTCAGGCAATCAGATCGGGTGGGATTAGGCGGCATGATATGGAAGAGGCTGAACTGGATGTTATTGTAGATGGATTAAATTTAGCTCGGGCCATGAGTCATAAGAATGTGGCTGCTGATATTCCCTATGGTGGTTCTAAAATTACAGTACAATCAAAACCTGTAGATTTAGAGGACCTGAATGAAGTTGGATTTTTATCATATGCTCTGGATCGGACAAGGGCATTTACGGGACCAGATATGGGCTACCCTCCGGAGTTGGCCGATGTTATGAAAGAACATTTTACCCTAAACATAACGGGCGGACCTAAAGGACCTATGGGTCCAACGGGTACTCCTACAGCCTATGGTGTGTACCTGGCTATCAAACAAGGGGCTAAATTCAGATACGGTTCAGAATCACTATGTGGTAAAAGAATTGCTGTTCAAGGACTTGGGGCAGTGGGGTTTCCTTTGTCAGAGCACTTAATTAAAGAAAAAGCTGAATTAATAGTATGTGATCCAGACGAGACCCGAGTCCGCAATTTAAAGGCAAAATATCCCGAGGCGAAAATAACTGTAGTTAATCTAGAGGATATTTATTTCGTAGAGGGAGATATCCTCTCCCCCGCTGCTATAGGAGGGATAATTACAGCGGAGAGAATTCCGCAAATGAAATACTCGATCATTATGGGAGGCGCTAATAACCAACTAAAAGCAAGTAGTAAGGAAGAGGAATATAAATTGGCAAGGCTCCTGGAAAAGAGAGGTATTCTCTACCAATGTGATTGGTGGCATAACATTGCAGGAGTGCTGGCGGGTTGGGAAGAGTATATAAATCAAGAGAAAGCTGATTTAAAAAATATACTTGCAAAAATTGAACACATTTGTACTATTAAGACCTGGGAAAATCTCAATAAAGCAAAGGAACTTAATATTACACCTACAGAGTGTGCTTACCAAACAGTTGAAGAGAAATTGTATAGTTAAATACTTGCATATTTAGGTTTCGTTTCGCTAGGTAAAGGTTAAGGTAAAGATTTTAAAAAAAAAGAGGAGGAAATATAATGAAAAAATTATTAATAATCCTATTAGTTGTGGGTGTTTTGATAACAGGTTGCGGCGGGAAACAGGAAGCAAAGGAAACGGAAAAAACAAAGATTGGAATTGTCCAGATTGTTGAGCATCCATCTTTAGATGCAGCCCGTCAAGGGTTTCTGGATGTATTAGCGGCTAATGGCTATAAAGAAGGGGAAAATTTAATAGTTGATTATCAAAATGCCCAAGGAGATATGCCGACTTTAAATACTATTACCCAAAACCTGGCTTCAGGAGGAAATAACCTGCTGCTGGCCATTGCTACTCCTTCTGCTCAAGCGGCAGCAAACGCTACTAAGAATAATAAGATACCAGTATTATTTACAGCTGTCACCGACCCTGTAACAGCAGGTTTGGTAAAAAGTATGGAAAAACCGGAAACAAATCTAACAGGAACAACAGATATGGCACCTATTGCCAACCAGATTAAAATGATAAAAGAAATTAACTCTGCAGTAAAGAATGTTGGTGTTATTTACAATACCAGTGAGGTAAATTCAGTGGTTCAGGTGGATTTGGCCAAAGCAGCAGCAAAAGATGCTGGGATAAATATAGTAGAAGCTGTGGCCACTAATAGCAGTGAAGTTGACCAGGCGGCTAAATCATTAATAGGAAAGGTAGAAGCAATTTATATTCCGGGAGATAACACTGTTGTCAGCGGACTTGAAGCAGTCATAAAAGTGGCACAGGATAATAAACTGTTGGTAGTGGCTACTGAAAAAGACAGTGTAGCCAGGGGGGCGGTGGCTACTATTGGACTAGACTATTATAAGTTAGGGCAGCAAACAGGTGAAATGGCTCTAAAGGTATTGTCGGGTAAAGCTAAGCCACAGGATATGCCTGTAGAAAGCCAGAAGGAAAAAGGTATAACTGTGAACCTTAAGGCAGCAGCAGCCCTTAATGTTACTATTCCTCAAAGTTTACTAGATAAGGCTCAAGAAGTAATTAAGTAGCAGGTGAGTATAATGAACATTTTATTCTTGGAAACCTTACAGCAGGGGCTTATTTACAGCATAGTAGTTCTTGGAATATATCTAAGTTTTCGAATCTTAGATTATGCCGATTTGTCAGTAGATGGCACCCTGCCCTTAGGCGCGGCTATTGCTGCCAGCATGATTATTGCTGGTTATAATCCTTGGCTGGCTACGCTGGTTGCAACTGCAGCAGGGGGTATGGCCGGTCTATTTACGGGTTTTTTGCATACTAAATTTAACATAAATCCATTGCTGACAGGTATTTTAACCATGACGGGACTCTATTCAATAAACTTGCAGATAATGGGAAGGGCTAATGTGCCTTTACTAGGACAGCAGGTAATTTTCAGCGCCCCCTTAAATATGGATGAAAGATTATTTTCAATCGCTCTCTTAATAACCGTTGTTATTCTTCTTATTTGGTCACTTCATACTTTTTTGGAGACAGAAATTGGCATGGCCTTAAGGGCAACGGGGAATAACCAGAAAATGATTACCTGCCTAGGAGTTAATACCGACACTATGAAATTGCTTGGTTTAGCTATTGCCAATGCTTTAGTTTCCTTAAGCGGTGCTTTAGTGGCCCAATACCAGGGTTTTGCCGATGTCGGAATCGGCATAGGTACCATTATTGGAGGTCTGGCTTCTTTGATTATCGGAGAGGTTTTATTCGGCAACGGTAAAATACTGAGGGATTTAATTGCTGTAGTCTTGGGCTCCATTATTTTCCGCATGATAATTGCTTTAGTACTGCGCTTGGGCTTGCCTCCTACATTTTTAAAACTTATGACAGCCTTAATTGTAATTGTGGCATTAGCTGCACCAAATTTTAAAGAGAAGTTTTTATTGAAAAGGGGGTACCGGACCTATGCTAACAGTCAGTAATATTTCTAAAACTTTTAATGCAGGCAGTGTTAATGAAAAACTAGCACTCAGCGGGGTTAGCCTGCATTTAAAAGCAGGTGATTTTGTTACAGTCATCGGCAGCAATGGTGCCGGGAAAAGCTCCTTAATGAATGCAATTTCTGGTGTATTAGCCATAGATAAAGGGAGCATCATTATTGATAATGACGATGTAACCCTACAGCCGGAGCATATCCGCTCTAAAGGGATAGGGAGGGTTTTCCAGGATCCTATGATGGGTACAGCTTCGAATATGACTATAGAAGAAAACCTGGTTTTAGCCTTAAAACGTGGGCAAAAGAGGTTATTTAAAAAGGCTATTTCCAATAAAGAGCGGGAATTCTTTAGCCAGAAGTTAAAGTTTTTGGAACTGGGTCTGGAAAAAAACCTTCAACAAAAGGCTGGGCTGCTCTCCGGGGGGCAGCGCCAAGCCTTGACCCTGATTATGGCAAGTCTATTAAAACCAAAATTATTTTTGTTAGATGAGCATACGGCTTCACTTGATCCTAAAACAGCCGGCAAGGTAATGGAGGTCACCAAGGAAATCATCAAAGAGAACCAACTGACAACCTTGATGATTACCCATGATCTACAGCAAGCGTTAGCTGTAGGCAATAGGACTATTATGATGCATGATGGCAAAATAGTTGCGGATTTAAAAGGTGAAGAAAGAAAAAAAGCTACCATTGCAACCCTTTTGAGTTTATTTGAAAGAAATAGTGGACTGTTAAGCGACCGCATGCTGTTAAGTTACTAAAATGCTTAAGCAGCATTTTAGTAGCAGTGACTGCTAATCGGGTAACTGGTGACTTAGTGACTAGTGGACAGTGATCTTGAACAGTGACCAGTGTTCAGTATAAAAAAAGTATACCTTTAAATCAAAGGTATACTTTTTAAGTTCTTTCATGCCTCTTGCTCATAATTTTCTAGTACTTCAACCTGTACTTCACCCAAACCATAGCGCTTAAGATCTATTTCCTCTGCGGCGCCCTTGGAAAGGTCCAATATTCTGCCTGGTATATGGGGACCACGGTCATTAACCTTTACAATTGTGCTTTTATTGGTTTCTAAAAATGTAACCCTTAAATATGTACCAAAGGGCAATGTCCTATGGGCTGCAGTTAATCCTTCCTGGTCAAATATTTCACCGCTGGTTGTTTCCCTCCCGTGGAATTTTCCTCCATACCAAGAAGCAATACCTGTGAAGATCTCAATAACTTTGTACTGGGGTGCCTCAGGCAAATTTTTCAAAATTGTTGCCCTATCAGAAAGTTGATTTATTAATAAGGTTCGATTTTCTCCATCCCAGGCAAATTCATAATTGAAAATTTCTTTCATAAAGCTGATGGGCATGTAAATTTGGGAGTTAAACATTTTGATAGGTACTACTGTACCATTATAGTTTATGGATAGGTTTGTCAAATCCAAATCCAAAACATACTTTGTGTTATCTGCTGAAATAATGACATTGTGGTTAGCTGCTTCCCAGGATAACTGGATGCCAAAAATACTGAAAAATGACCTTAATGGTAAAAAGTATTCTCCATTTTCCTCTAGGGCAGGCTGTAAAAAGTTATAGGAAGTGTTACCCATTAATACTTTAAAGCCATCTTCGTTATTTGAATTGTTGGCATATGCTTGTGGAACCAAAACTAACATAAAAAGTAAAAAAAGCAATAGGGTCTTTAAATACTTTATAATTATCCCTCCCTTTTGTATCCTAATATTACTTTATTCTTAGTTTAACTGTAAAGGTCCCAATAACCTAGGGATTCAAAATGGGTTTTAAGTCCTACTGTTTTCTAAATTAATTTTGACATAATTCGTTATATTTCCTTCTTTTTTTCTAAAATGAAAGTGACCAAAAGCTGGAAATTTAGAACTAAATACTTTTTAATAATTTAAAATTAAGTTTTTGGCGCTATAATTAAAATGTTGGTTATATTTTAAGTGGAGTTGATTGGTATGAGAAGTTCTAAAATATTGCAAAGACCTGAATACTCATTTAATAGGTCTGTTTACAAAGCCATGGGATATTCCGATGACGATCTTTCCCGTCCTATCATTGGTGTGGTTAATTCTTGGAACAACTTAGTTCCTGGTCATTTTAATTTGCGTGAAGTAAGTGAATATGTGAAACGAGGAATTTACCGGGGTGGCTGTACTTATGTGGAATTTGGTGTGATTGGGGCCTGTGACGGCACGGCACAAGGCCATGTCGGGATGCACTATATACTGCCCTCAAGAGAGCTAATTGCCAGTGATATTGAAGTGATGGTTCAAGCCCATCAACTGGATGGAATAGTCCTTTTAGGCTCTTGTGATAAAATTGTGCCTGCTATGTTGATGGCTGCAGCAAGACTTGATATTCCGGCAATTATTGTTCCAGGTGGACCCATGTTAGGGGGGATGGAATTTGCAGGTCGGAAGTCTGATTTGACAACTGTATCCGAGGCACTGGGCATGCTAAACGCAGGCAAGATAAACAACGAAGAATACCTGGCTTTAGAAGAACAATGCTGCCCTTCCTGTGGGTCATGTGCTTTTTTAGGTACAGCAAATACCATGTGTTGTCTTGCTGAAGGTTTAGGAATGACATTGCCGGGGAGTGCTTTAATTCCTGCTACCCACCCTGATAGACTGCGGATAGCACAAGAAACCGGGGCAGCAATTTGTGAATTAGTAAAAAAGGGGATTACTGCCCGTAGAATAATTACAGCAGAATCCATTGAAAACGCAGTAAAGATTTGTCTTGGTATCAGTGGTTCTACAAATGCAGTGCTCCATCTTATCGCTCTTGCCTTTGAGGCAGAGTTAAATGTTGATGTACTGGGACTCTTTGAAAATTTAAGTAAAAAAACACCACAGGTTGTTAAAGTCAATCCTGCCTCCAAATGGGATATGGAGGACTTTTGGAAGGCTGGAGGGATCCCCAGAGTGGTGGAAACTATGGAGCCCTTATTGAATACAGATATAATTACCTGTACAGGGGAAACTTGGAGGGAAACCATTTCAAACTATCAGTATAAATATCCTTCCAACAATGAGGTGATTAAAAGCCTTTCCGAGCCTTTCGGTTTCACAGGGGGTGTTTCGGTGCTGCGGGGAAACCTGGCTCCTGGCACAGGCATAAGTAAACCGGGAGCTATAGACCCCAGCATCCATAAGTTTACTGGGACGGCTAAAGTATTCAATTCAGAAGAAGAAGCGGAACATGCCATACTAAATAAATGCATCCAAAAAGGGGATGTGGTAGTAATTCGTTATGAAGGTCCTAAAGGGGGACCTGGAATGAGGGAAATGTATAAAGCAATGAAATATTTGTATGGCTTGGGTCTTGCCAAAGATACGGCACTGATTACAGACGGACGATTTTCAGGGACGAACAATGGATGCTTCGTAGGTCATATTTCGCCGGAGGCAGCAGAAGGTGGACCAATTGCCATAGTAAAAGATGGCGACTTAATTAGTTTGGATGTCATAAAAGGAACTATACATTTGCATGTAGATGATGAAGAAATAAAAGAACGCTTTAGAGACTGGCAGCCCCCTAAAACAAAATTTACCAAAGGGTATTTAGGCATTTATTCTAGACTGGCCGCCTCCGCAGCTGAAGGCGCAGTTTTAAAACTAAGATAGGGTTAATTTTTATTAAGGATAAATAATCCCATGATTATTTATCCTTGTCTTTTTAAAAAGCAATAAATCTAAAGGCAAAGACAAAAAATTCCGAAGGGGTTTTAAAAGAAAATAAGAATTGTCATTATTATCCAAAATCATCTAAAAACTTTCTGTTATAAGGGGGGGATTAATTTTATAAAAATTGACAAAATATTTAAAATTGGAAGGAAGATTGGGAAAATTTATTTAGAGGAGTTGAATTTATGGACATGAGACCAGAATTAAATCAAGAGCAATTACCAGAATTTTTACGTGAAGATTATGAAATTAGAGACCGCACAGTGGCTGATATTAAAGAACCTCCAAGGAATTGGAAGCAAATGATTAAATTTTTTGGACCCTCCTTTGTAATTATGGGAGCCACAGTAGGCTCTGGTGAACTTATCTCTACTACTATTTTAGGTGCTAAGCTTGGTTTTGTTATGCTATGGATGCTAATAATAGGTGTAATTCTCAAAGCAACACTGCAAGAATTAATGGCCCGTTACACTATCTACACAGGGAATGGTTTAATGGATATTCTCGATGAAGTTCCTGGTAAAGTAGGTAAAGCCTCTTGGGCTGTTTGGTGGGCAGGTTTTCTTCTACTCTCCTTGCTTGTTAATATGGCAGGCATTGTGGGAGTTATGGGTTTAGCTGTCAAAGGCTTAGTTGGTTTTGGTAACCCTAATATTTGGGGGTTAGCGATTTCAATTATAGGAGTTGTGCTCCTATTGAGGGGTATATATGATGATTTAGAAAAGACTACCGTAGTTTTGGTGGGCGTCTTTTCTTTGATAACAGTATTTATTGCCTTTTTCCTTATTCAATCTACACCCTATTCTTACAGCGTTGCAGATTTAGCTAGTGGTTTAACTTTTTCTTTCCCCCCAGAAGGTTGGTTTGTTGCCTTAGCGGTATTTGGTGCAACAGGTATAACTGCTAACGAAATTTTAACTTATACTTACTGGGTAAAAGGTAAAGGATATGCTTCTTGGGCGGGTCCAAGGGATAGTGAGGGTTTTGTAGAAAGAGCTAATGGGTGGGTTAAGGTGATGCGAGCTGACATTATTGCTGGAAGCGTGCTTGTAATTTTGGTTACCGTAGCCTTTTACATCTTGGGTGCTGCTGTTCTACATGTTATGGGGAAAGTACCCGCCGGCTTCGATGTGGTAGAGACTATAAGCAGTATTTATACAGAATCTGTAGGATCTTGGACACGTACTTTGTTTATGTTTTCTGCTATTGCAATCTTATTTACCACATTTACAGTTAATACAGCAGGTATTGCCAGAATTATTGGGGATGTATTATTTAAAAGCCAGATTATTAAGGGAGATTCTATAGCTAAGAAAATAAAAATTCGTCTAATATTTACGATTTTAGGTCCAATAATCATGCTGATGATGTATTTCTTAATACCAGCCCCAACCCAATTAATTCTTTTTGGTCAATATTTGTTGGCCCTATCTCTTCCTATAGCTGCAATTGTTGCAATAATTTTGGAAAATAAACTTAAAAAAGAGTTCCCGCAACTGGCTTTAGGTGGATTTGGCACCGTACTTTTATGGGTAAGTGCAATATTAATAATTGGCTTTGTTTTAGCAAGTAATTTCCTAGGCAAATAAATATGCTTTTTGGGAAGCGGGGGTTCTCCGCTTCCCAATTTTAATGAACCATAGAAGGGAAGATGAGCAATGGGTTTTCCACAAATGATAAAAATAAAGCAAAGGCTGTCAGACGAAAAGGTTCACGATATCCCTGCCAGAGTAGAGTCGGAATTAAAAAGAATTGGTATAAGTGACAATATCAAAGAAGGAAACTCTGTTGCAATAACTGTAGGCAGCAGGGGTGTGAGGAATATAGACCTTATCACAAAAGAGGTAGTTAAATATCTAAAGAGCTGTGGGGGTCTTCCTTTCATTGTTCCGGCAATGGGCAGCCACGGTGGCGCTTCTGCCCAAGGTCAAATTGATGTATTAGCACATTATGGAGTAACTGAGGAATATACCGGTGCACCTATTAAATCCAGTATGGAAGTTATTGAAATTGGCGAGACAGTTGATGGAATAAAGGTATTCTTGGATAAATATGCTAGTGAGGCAGACCATATTATAGCTATGAATAGAATTAAACCCCACACTGATTTTTATGGTGAAATTGAAAGCGGTTTGCACAAGATAATGACCATAGGGCTTGGAAAACATAAGGGGGCTCAGTATTATCACCAGGCTGCAGTTGAATATGGTCTAGAGAGAATAATCTATACGGTGGGACAGACTGTATTAAACAATGCTCCTGTATTGTGCGGAATAGGTATTGTTGAAAATGGATACGATGAAACTGCTGAAATTAAAGCCATTAAGCCAAAGGATTTTGCAACTGAAGAAAAGGCTTTACTCATCAAGGCTAAACAATTGATTGCAAGACTTCCTTTTGATTATGTAGATATTTTGATTGTTGATGAGATTGGTAAGGATATTAGTGGTACAGGAATGGATACCAATGTTATAGGAAGAATGATGGCCCCTTTACTATCTACTGAGCCAGAGCTGCCAAAAATAAAACGCATTATAGTAAGTGACCTCACTAAGGATACTGAAGGAAACGCATTAGGTATTGGCTTGGCTGATTTCTGTAATAAGCGGATAGTCGAAAAGATTAACAAACATGTAATGTATACTAATGGATTAACTGGTCTGGCGCCCGAAAAAGTAAGGATACCCATGGATTTTTCAACGGATAGAGAAATGTTGGCAGCTGCCCTGGAAACAATTGGTTTAGTTAAGCCGGAGCAGGCTAGAGTTATGCATATCAAATCCACATTACACTTAGAACATCTAGAGGTATCTACCATATTTGCGGACGAGATAAAGAAAAGAAAAGATCTAACCATAATAAGAGAGGCAGAGCCAATAAAATTTGATAAAAATGACAATTTAGTCTTTATTACAGATAAGAATTAATTATGAAAATTAGAAGGCAGCTTATCAAAATCGGCTGCCTTTTTCTTGGAAATTTAGTAGTAAGATAAAAAGCAGGAAATATCTTTACCTTAAAGAAATATTTTACATACTAAATACCATTTATGTGTATGGGGTGTCATATATGAATAATAGGTTCAGGGAGGAAATAAAAAATATTTTTGATTTAGAAATTATAGATGAACAAGATTTTCCTTGGGGTTGTTCTTACTCTCTACAATTAGAACCAAACGGGAATAATGAAAAAAAATATCTCACAACAAGTAGGACAGTTTCTATTGTAATAGTTAAGCCACATGTAATACATCAACCTCATATTCATTTCGGTTATGATGAGATACTTTATGGTTTAGAAGGGCAAACAATTCACTGGTCTAATAATGGACAGAAGATTTTAGAAAAGGGAAAATTAGTATTTATCCCTTCAGGCGGTGAACATAAAATGGTAAATAATACTAATGAACATGCTAAATTCCTAAGTATTGTTTATCCCACTATACCAGATAGCATTGATAATTTTGATATGGTTGATGATGTTGAACTACTTGAATTTCTCAAGATTACAAATTTAGATACAATTGCTGGAGTATTAGCAAAGAATGTTAATTTATCGGTTACCTTAGTTGATATTTCAGGGGTATTATTATCTGAATTAAATGGGTTTCCTGCATTTTGCAAATTGTGTCTTGGGGAGAAAATTGGCAATTGTATTATTGCACTACATAATGATAATAAGCTAGAGAAAAATAAAAATGTTTACCGTTGCAAATTTAATGTGTATTCAGTACAATCCCCTATTAAAATCAATGGCAGATTACTAGGGTATTTAGGTTGTGGTTATGGAAGGGGAACTTTGCCCTCTTCACAGGAGGTTGATTTAATTCGAGAATCCTTTTCAAAAGAAAATAAAAATTCTGCTTTGCAGGAATTTTTCAACCTTGCTTTTATTAATAGAAACCATCTAAAGTCCACCGGAGAAATTCTTTCCTTAGTAAGTGCATCACTAGTAAGGTTGATAATACAGTCTGCCCGAGAAAAACAATTAAATATGTACAAATTAACTCTCTCCAACGAAAAGCAAAGACAGGCTCAACTGGAAAATACACTTAACGAAGCTAAGCTAAAGTTTCTAGAAGCCCAGGTAAATCCACATTTTTTATTTAATACTCTTAATACTATTGCCCAAGCAGCAACCATTGAGGGTGCTGCTACTGCAGCGTCCCTTACTTATGCACTAGCTAGTTTATTAAGATGTAGTTTAGGCAAATCTGATTATTTGGTAACAATTAAAGAAGAGTTAACCTACATTAAAGATTATCTTCTAATACAAAAGACAAGGTTTCCTTCTAGATTTGAAGTTGAAAAAGAGATAACTGAAAAAGCCATGGATGTTAAGATACCCTTTATGACCATCATGACTTTAGTTGAAAATTCAATTATCCATGGATTTACCAATATTCGTTGGCAGGGTAAATTAAAAATAAAAGGAAAAGTCGAAGGTAACACTGCAATAATTGAAGTTATTGATAATGGTGTTGGTATGTCAGATGAGGTTATTCAGGAGGTTAAATCCTTTAGAGAAGATTCAACCTTAAAACCCTCTTCCTTAAAGGGGATTGGCTTGAAGAATATTTATAAGAGGTTAGAGTATTATTATGCTGATAAATTTGAATTTATAATAAAAGTATTACCTAACAAAGGAACACAGGTAACAATAAAAATTTTTTTAAGTTGACATTTTTGCATTGGAGAGATCAAATTGTATAGCTTATTAATTGTTGATGATGAGCCTATGGCTTTAAATTTTATTCGTTTTGTAATAAACAAGTACAACCTACCTTTTGAGATATGTGCTGAAGGAGAAGACGGGGAACAGGCTATAGAACTGGCTGATTTGCATAAACCTGATTTTATTATTATTGATGTAGATATGCCTCTCTTAGATGGATTGACTGCAGCCAAAATAATTAAAACTAAATACCCTGAAACGCAGATTTATATCTTAACAGCTTACGAATATTTTGAATATGCGCAAAGGGCAGTAAAAATTAGAGTTGAAGATTACTTATTGAAACCTTTAAAAGCAGAGACCTTGGTGGAAGCCTTGCAAAATGGGATTATGCTACTGACCAAGGAAAGAACAAAGAAAGGTGAAATTTCAAGCATACGAGAACAGGTGGAACAATTAAAACCAATAGTAAAAGAAAAAATGTTAGATGATTTAAAAAAAGAGAACTTTGATATATCCAAATTTGATATAATCTTGCCGAATATTCAAACAAAAAGTTTTAAGCCTGTAGGAGTTATAAGTGTTAGCTTACTTCATACTGGTGTTAATCAAAGTTATTTACTTGATGCATTTATTGATCGACTAAAGCAAAAATGTGGTATTGGTCTATATTCTATTTTAGCAAATGGGCAATTAATCCTCTTTATAAATGAGTTTAATAGGAGTACTATTGAAGAAACTGTATACAGTTGGTCAAAAATCTTAAAGTTACAACTGGCAGTAGGTATTGCCCCCATCACTAAAGAAGAGAGTATACACGTTGCTTTTAATAAGGCTGAAGAGGTAAGGAGAACAGCAGTTTTTTGGGGGTACGAAGGTGTTTTTGGATATGAAGATTTTAAGAACCTACCGTATGGACTTTCAGAGATTTCAAGATTACAAAAAAATATGTACAAAAAATTATTAGAAAAAAAATTCTCCGAAATAGAACAAGCGTTTAAGAAACAATTATTTGAAGAAAATCTCGTATTTTATTCCCAAGTTATGCATTTTAGTAAAAAAATAATTACGGTACTATCCGGTAATTTATCGGAATTATTTCCAGATTTAGATTGTAATGGGTTTATACTTGAGTGTGAAAAACGTTTAGAGACAACAGAGACGGTTTATCAATTAGAAGAAACTTTTTTAAGTTTTATTTATTACATCGGGAGTAAAATCCATAATAATGCTAAGAACCATACGGAACAAATGGTAAAACTGGCGGTTGGTTATATTAATCAAAACTATAATAAAATAGTAACCCTGCAACTAATAGCGGATTATTTGTTCTTGAGCCCCAGTTATTTAAGTAGAATTTTCAAAAAATATACCGGTGAAGGTTTTTCCAATTATTTATTAAAGATAAGACTTGAACATGCTCATAGCTTATTATTAACGGGAAACTATACAGTTGCCCAAGTTTCTAAAAAAGTTGGTTTTGATGACCCGAGTTATTTTAGTTTTGTTTTTAAAAAAGCACATAATTTAACTCCCATACAAATTATTCATTCCAGCTCGGACAAAAAACTATCTACTTAAAATTATTACACCTTTGCAGAAGACATGTTCATAATAAAATTTGAGACGAAAATATTATAGAATGTTATAATTTTGATGTTTGTTGTACTACTAAGCAGAATATAATCAGTGTATCGAAAGGATCTTAAGAATGGGTATCTTATATAAACCAGAAGACAAGCCGCCGCTATCAAAAACACTTATCTATTCACTGCAATGGATTGCCTTTAATTTGGTAAATGTGGCGGTAGTACCGGTAGTTGTTGGTAGTGCAGTGGGATTATCCCAGGTGGAAATTGGACAATTGGCACAGAGGACAATGGTTTTTGCTTCTTTTGCTTCAATCCTACAGGTTATTTTTGGGCATAGGCTGCCCATCATTGAGGGTCCTGCCGGTATGTGGTATGGAATATTTATTACACTAGGTGCCATGGCCCCTAACATGGGTAAAGATTTGGCACTTTTGCGCACCGATTTACAACTGGGTGTCATAGCGGCAGGAATTGTGTTAATCATTTTTGGTATGATGGGTATCATGGGAAAAGTACTTAAATTTTTCACACCGGCCGTCACTGGTACAGTATTAGTTTTGTTGACCCTGCAATTGTCTGGTTCTTTTGTAAAAGGCATGCTGGGCATAGAAAGTGGGTTGGATAAAATTAATATCCCCAGTTTAGTGGTTTCAGCAACGGTAATAATCATAATAGTAGCTATCAACCTAAAGGGCAAAGGCTTTCTCAATACGATGGGAATACTAATTGGTACCTTGGCGGGCTGGCTTCTAGCAATAATATTTGGTATAGCACCAGCCTATAATCAAGTGGTTACAGTACCATTTTTTCAATTACCTGTATTATTAGCCTGGGGGTCTCCCACCTTGGATATAGGGATTATCTTTGTTTCTATTCTTATAGGTTTATTGGTTCTGTCAAATTTAGTTGCCAGTATTTTAGCTATGGAAAGGACATTGGAAATAAAGACTCCTCCGGGAACATACGATAAAGGCGTGATATTTACCGGTATTGCGGATGTTTTAGCGGGGCTTGGATCAACTGTAGGTGTAGTTCCTTATTCGGCAAGTGCAGGTCTGGTTAGTTTGACGGGGGTAGGCTCGAAAGCTCCCTTTATTTTGTACGCTGTGACAATGATGGTACTAGGTCTATTTCCTCCTGTAGGATCTCTGCTTACCTTAATTCCCAAACCCGTTGGCTATGCAGTGCTTGCAGTTTCTTTCTGCCAAATGCTAATTTTCGGCCTTAAGGACTATCATCTAATGAAACTTGATAGAAGAGGTTCCTTTGTTATAGGTCTCCCTATTATAATAGGTACAGGTATAATCAGCTTACCTCCGGGGGTCTTTCAAGGGTTTCCTGCATTTCTGCAATATATTATTGGAAATGGTTTTGTAACGGGAATGCTATTATGCATCCTGTTAGAACACTTTTTTATACCCAAAACAAACCCATAACCTTTTCTCTTGACCTTTAGCTGCAGCAGTGGTAGCTTTAAGAATATCGGTAATTCAGATTTATTAGGGAGAGTAATCAATGATAAACAGATATTATACAGGAGTTTTGCTGGTAATCCTTTCAGCAGTTGGATTTGCATTTCTTCCTATCTTTGGACTTTATGCCTATGGTTACAATGTTTCGGTGCAAACATTGCTTTTCTACCGGTTTTTAATTGCCAGCATCATCTTCTTTAGTTATATTTTTCTAAAAGGAATCCCCTGTAAGCCAAATTTAAAACAACTGATTTCTCTATTTATCCTAGGCGGCGTTTTATATACCATTATGTCCAATTTCTATCTTTCTTCGGTGAAATATATTCCTGCTTCTCTAGCGGCTCTGCTTTTATATGCATATCCAATTGTTGTAACAGTCTTAGCCTTTTTTATAGAAAAAGAAAAAGCTTCAGTACAAAATATGGCTGCCATAGGTTTGTGTTTTGTAGGACTTTATATTGTATTAAGGGCTCCCTTTGAAAACATGAATTACCTAGGGGTGTTTTTTGCCTTGGGAGCAGCGGCGGCTTATGGGCTGTATATTGTCTTCAGCCGTCAAATAGTTTCCCAGGTTACAGCCTTAGTATCCAGTGCCTATGTCACCCTGTTTGCATCTCTTTCCCTGTTTATAATCGGTATTTTTTTAGATACTTTAAACTTGAAATCTATAGCATCAGGTTATGCTTGGCTGCACATCTTAGGTGTGGCCCTTTGTTCCACCGCAATTGCAGTATTTACTTTTTTCATCGGGGTAAATCTTATTGGTTCTACCAAGGCCTCCATCATTAGTACGGTAGAGCCCTTGGTGACTATTATTCTATCAACATTGTTACTGGGTGAAAAACTTTCTATGCTGCAATTAGCTGGCGGATTATTGGTATTAGGAGGAGCGGTTCTAGCTGCACTACCCTCTGTAGGAGCAAAGGAAAAGGTCAACAACCAGATGCAAGCTAGATAAAATAGTTCACAGAGGGGGAGTGGAGCATGGCGGAGATTCTAAAAAATGATTGGGCCAAACTTTTAGACCAAGAGTTTAAAAAGGATTATTATCTAGAACTGCGGCAATTTTTAATAGATGAATACAGTAGTAAGGTGATCTATCCTGACAAGCATGACATTTTTAATGCGTTGCATTTAACGTCATACGAGAAAACCAAAGTAGTAATCTTAGGTCAGGATCCATACCACGGTCACGGACAAGCCCATGGATTAAGCTTTTCCGTTAAACCAGGAATCAATCCCCCGCCTTCCTTACAGAATATATTCAAAGAATTGCAGCAGGATTTAGGATACAGCATACCTAATAATGGATACCTTATTAAGTGGACTCAAGAGGGAGTATTGCTTTTAAATACAGTTCTAACCGTACGGCAGGGGCAGCCTAATTCCCATAAGGGCAGAGGTTGGGAGGTATTTACAGATAAAGTAATTGAAACATTAAATAGCAGGGAAGAACCTATAGTTTTTATACTTTGGGGCAAGAATGCACAAGACAAGCAGTATCTTATTAACTCTAAACAACATCTGATTATACAATCCCCACATCCCAGTCCCTTTTCGGCTAATAGAGGCTTTTTCGGCAGCAGGCCCTTTTCCAAGGTTAATGACTTTCTCGAAGGAATTGGTCGCGGAGCAATTGATTGGCAAATTCCTGACACCTAGCCTAGTAAAAATTTGTGTAAAGTTAGATAATTCTTGTATTAAAATATATTTTGCATATTGCAAAAGAAACCTTTTTTGATGTAAAATATTTATATATTTAAAAAGAGAATATCTAAACACTGTGAAGGGGAACAAGTACTTTAGGACTAAATTACAGAGAGTTGGTGGCAGGTGCAAACCAACAGCAACCTTAAAGGAAATTCCGCCCTGGAGTGGGGTATGTTGAATACGACCGGTTACATGTCCGTTATCATGAATAAGTGAACTAATTGTCTATTATTAGTTAATTTGGGTGGCAACGCGGGTTACAAGCTCGTCCCTGTAGATTATCTGCAGGAACGGGCTTTTTATTTTTTTAGTGTTTATTAATATTGATAATACCTTGTATATAATATACAATATCCATAATACGTGGCAATATTAGGAATTTTCTAAAAATATAGGGGGTTAAGGATGATAAAAAAATGTTTAGAGATGGGGGTGGAGTTGTTTGTTGACTAGTGTTTTAAATCCAGCGGGGATGGATGAACTGCAGAAAGTTATAACAACTGCCAAGGAGAAAAAGGTCAAGGTGCTTCTTAAGGAAAATGTTGATTTCAATTCTATGGATATTGACGAAAATACACTTGTCCTGGATATTTCAAAATTAGATAAGATTATTGATTTGGACAAAGAAAACTTTACGGTAACTGTTGAGGGTGGAATTAACTTTTTGGAATTTCAGAATTTACTATGGGAAAAGGGTTTCTATTTTCCCATAGATACATATGCCAGTGGGCATACCAGTCTTTCCTACAATGTTTTGCACAGTATTCCCTCCTATAGTTTAGGGGGTTACGGCAATTACCGGGAATACTTACTAGGTATAGAAGCAATCCTTTTTAACGGCAATTATATTAAAGTTGGCGGCAAAAACATTAAAAACGTATCGGGATTGGATTTGATTGGTCTGCTGGCCGGTTCCAAGGAAACCCTAGGACTTATTACCAGTCTTACTTTACGGCTTTTACCCCGTCCCGAAGAAAAAAGGGTATTTATTTGTACTTTTGAATCGTTGGAATTGGCTTTGCGGGCGGCTGGCGAACTTTCCAATAGCAAAATTAATCCGGCAAAAATATTTACTTTGAATGATTCGGGAAGTATTTTCCTTGGAGATAAAAATCCAGGGAGTTTACCTACAATAATAGTTGAAGTTGAGGGCTTTAAAGCCTCTATGCCTCGTAAGGTTAATGAAATTAAAGAGATTGCTGCAAAATATACTGGCAAAGCCCTAATAGAGCTTGTAGAATACCAACAGATTATTAACTTTTGGAATTCTTTTAGGGAAATGCAGTACCATTTACTGACTAAGACCTGTAATCCCCTTTCATTCAGCAGTTTTCTCACAGGACTTCAAGAAATGGTTATAGATCTTAACGGAAAAATAAATAATTCTCCTGAAAATGTCGTTATTATAATAAATAATATAATCGGTAAAGGAATGGCAATACCCCAGGGCACACCTAACGTTAAATCCCTGACTACTGAATTCAAGGATATAATAAAGAAACATAACGGTAATATCTTGAATGATACAAAACGTCAACAATGCGGAATAAACTTTATTCAGGAAAAAATACGCAAAGTCTTTGACCCGGCAGATATATCCTATTGGGGGGTGAAAAATTATGAATAATAAACAAATAGATGCCCTGAGGAGTATGGTTGGTCCGGGGAACATTTGTACTACAAAAGAGGAGTTATTGGTTTACCAATATGATGCTACCCTTTTGAAGGGGGCACCGGAAGTAATTATTTTTCCTGAAAATACCCAACAGGTATCTCGTATTTTAGCCTATGCCTATGAGGAAAACATTCCTGTAAATACAAGGGGGGCCGGTACCAATTTAAGCGGTGGTACTATACCGGATAAGGGTGGCATTGCATTAGTCCTGACAAAGATGAACAAAGTAATTGAAATAGATTTTGAAAATTTAGTTGTAGTTGTGGAGCCAGGGATAATTAACCAAGAACTGCAGGATATGCTTATACCCCATGGTTACTACTACCCGCCAGACCCTGCAAGCATGAAGGCCTGCACCATTGGCGGAAATGTTGGTGAATGTTCAGGAGGACCTCGTTGCTTAAAGTATGGCGTGACCCGGGATTATATCCTAGGCATGGAGGTGGTTCTAAGTACTGGTGAGGTAATAGAACTGGGTGGTAAACACCAGCTAAACCCCGACCATTGGGATATAATAAAGGTTTTAGTTGGTTCCGAAGGAACCCTTGGTGTATTTACCAAGCTTTATTTGAAGATTAAAAAAATACCTGAAGCTAAAAAAACAATGTTGTGTACCTTCAATAGTGTGAAAGATGCCAGCAGAACGGTGGCAAATATTGTTAGTGAAGGCATTGTACCTACTACTTTGGAAATGATGGATAACCTTCTCATCAACTGTGCAGAGGACTTTACTGGATTAGGTCTTGATAGGACAGCAGATGCCCTTCTGCTGATTGAGGTTGACGGCTTAAAAGAGGAATTATGCGGTCAGGTTGAAGTAATTCAAAAAGTGTGCGAGAAAAACAACGTAAAAGAATTTAAGATTGCCCAATCGGCAAAGGAAGTTGACCAGTTATGGACGGCCCGGCGAACTGTAATTGGGGCTGTTGCCAGAAAGCGCCCTTCTTATTCCCTGCAGGATGTTACGGTGCCCAGAAATAAACTTCCTGATATTGTACAGGAAATAGTAACGGTATCGGAAAGGTATGGACTGCCCATTGGTGTCTTGGCCCATGCCGGTGATGGGAATCTCCATCCTTTGGTACTCTTTGATGAACGAAATAAAGAAGAGGTTGCTAAAGTTCATGACGCCGAATTAAAAATCTGCCAAGCTGCCCTAGCTTTGGGGGGGACTCTAAGCGGTGAGCACGGTATTGGTTTATTGAAGAAACCCTATCTGGAGCAGGAGTTTTCACCAGAGGTACTTGAATTAAAAAGGCAGATTATGCTTGCCTTTGACCCTAAAAACATCCTCAATCCGGACAAAATCATGGAGGTGAGGAATTAGTGGGAATCCTAAATGATGAAAGGAATTATGAATTATTAAATACCTGTAATAAATGTGGCTTTTGTGTGCAAGGGTGCAGTGTCTATAAAGAACACCTTAATGAGGCATATGGGACCAGGGGAAGAATCAGGCTGATTAAGGCAATAGCCGATGGTGAACTGGAGAGAACACCCCTTTATGAAAAAATTATTAACAGCTGTTTGATGTGTGAAGAGTGTTCCAAAAATTGTCCAAGCGGTGTGCAAGGTCATGCCTTAGTGCAGATGGCAAGGGAAGACCTGGCCAGGGAAAAAGGAATTCCAATCTTTAAAAAGATGCCTTTGGAAAAGGTTCTTCCCAATAATAAATTGAGAAGTTTATCTTTTTCTTCTTTAAGGTTATTAAAAAATACAGTCATTGAACCTCTTCCGTCACTGCATTCCATACGGGGCATAAATGTTAAATCCTTGCATATTGAAAAGGAGGACTTTCTTTCAACTTTTCAAGCTCCTCCAAACCCAGTTGAGCCTAAGCTGAAGGCAGGATTTTTTGTAGGTTGCATGATGAATCACACTATGGTCGAAGCAGCCAACTCCCTTGTTAAATTCTTAGCCAAGGAGCAATGCCAGGTTACAGCTCCCAGGGAACAGCGTTGCTGCGGAACTCCTGCTTATGTTTATGGCAACTCACCTGTCACCAGAGATTTAGCTATGCATAATATTAAATTATTTATGGATGTAGATGTGGTGGTTACGGGCTGCGCTTCCTGCGGCAGCATGCTTAAGAAGTATGCAAATTTATTCCCTGAGGGGAGTGCTGAGAAAGAAAAAGCAAAAGAATTCCAGGCAAAAGTAAGGGATATTACAGAACTTTTAGTTGATGATTTACAGATATCCTTTAAAAACAACAAAAGTACCCTGCAAGGAAAGGTGACTTATCATGACCCCTGTCATTTAGTCCGGGGGCAAAATATCTCATCTCAGCCCAGAAGTATTTTGCAGGAACTGGAAGGAATCGATTATTTTGAGATGCATGGAGCTAATAAATGCTGCGGAGCCAGCGGAATGTTCCAATATTTTTATCCTGCGGAAGCTACATCAATTAGTAATAAAAAAATGGAAAACATAAAGAAAACTAACGCTGACTATGTTGTTACCAACTGTCCGGCTTGTTATCATCGCTTAAAGGGAAGCTTGGAAATAAATAAAATGCCGCAAAAGGTTGTTCATATTGTTGAGTTGTTAAAATAACAGAAGGGCATGCTCTGTGCATGCTCCTTTTTAGTTTAAAAATTATTTAAAAAAAGTTAAAGAAGAAAAGAGGATTTCCAGAGAAAAGGGCGTATAATTATATTACAAAATTGGAAAGTTGTTCCATAATGCAGAAAATAAAAATTGCATACTAAGTTAAATTATCGGAATATTATTAATTTTCTACAATACAGAATAATATTTCTAAAATTGGTTAAATGGCTAAATATTTAATTGTTAAAAGGACTTTTAATTGGAATTGAGGATAATTGTGTAAAAACTAGTTGTTTTTATCTACAAAAAATAGAAAGACATTCTATAATACAGAATTTTTTATATGTAAAGAATCAATTTGATTGTGAGGAGTGTTGACAGTGAGAAAAACTGACTATGAAGCAAAATATCCTATTAAGAGTTTGGAAAAAGCATTGGAAATTATTAACCTTTTGGCTGGAGAAGCTAGAAATGGTGGACTTGGCATAAGTGAAATTGATGAAAGATTAAAAATTGGCAAGAGCACCATCCATAGGATGTTGGACACCCTAATGGCTTTTAATTATGTTGAAAAGAATTCCACAACCAATAAATATTGCCTAGGGTGGCGCCTTTTTGAAATCGGAAGTAATATCCCCAGGCAAAGGAATTTATACAGTTTTGATATGAAGATATTGCATGATTTAAGTAATAAATATGGAGAAACTGTGAACCTAGGGGTTAGGGATGGTGTTGATGTAATTACTGTTTATAAAGTTGACCCCGAAACCACACTTAAAGCGAATATAAGTATCGGCGGCAGGGAAGCGCTTCATGCAACATCAATGGGCAAAGTTCTTGTTTCGGAAATGTCTCCAACTGCTCTCAGGGATATATTTGGAGAAAAAGTATTAAAAGCATATACCCAAAATACTATCACCACCTTTGATGGGCTAATGGAGGAAATAGCCAAGGTTAGAGAACAGGGATATGCCATCGATGATGAAGAGCTGTGCATGGGATTGCGCTGTGTTGCTATGCCAATAAGGAATAACCAAGGAAATATTGTATGTGCACTTAGTGTGAGCGGACCCTCTGTAAGGATTAATTATAATAAGATTTTAAGCATTAAAGAAGATTTACAGATTGTTACCAAAAACATTTCTAATTATTTAGGTTATAGGAATATTGTCTAGCCCTATTGTCCCAATTTTCAAATGATTAGGTATATAGGCATTATCGAAATAGAGACAATTTTATTAAAAATGGGAGGTGGCTATTTGATTTAATTTACGTTTTTAGCTGGAAAAAATAATTCAAAATTAAAGGAGATGTTGTAACAATGGATGTTATCAAAGATGCACTAAATAAAATGGGTTATGGCACTAAGGATGCCTATGAACTGCCTGATTCCAAATTTACTTTCCCGGATGGGGCACATTACCGTAATGAGGTCGCTGGTATTGAAAATGTTAAGGTTTTGGAAGCTATGATTGATGAAGCAGAAAAAAGAAATGTACCCATCCATAGGATAATTGCAACAGTGGGTGGTGCAACTGTTTTAACAAAAAGTGAATTAAAAGAGCTGTCCCAAATGGCTTCATCCAAAGGGTTAGAAGTGATTATGAATCCATATACCAGCAGGGGCTGGGATAACGGCAGGCAGTTTGCTACTCCCGAAGGATATGTTTCAGGAATGAGGGTAAGGGGAGCAGATAATTTTTACTATGTCTTAAAGTGTATGGAACGTTGTATCGAAGCAGGAATCAGAGGCTTTTTAGTTACTGATGAGGGTATGCTCTCTGTTGTCTCCAAGTTAAGGGATGAAGGTGTTTTTCCAAAAGATATTATATTTAAGGTTTCGGTTTTTGCAGGTCATGGAAGCCCGGCTGGTGCAGCGTTACTTAAAACATTAGGTGCCAATACCTTTAATCCTTTGGCGGATTTAACTCTCCCCATGCTGGCTTCTATTCGTAAGGCTGTTGATATCCCAATGGATGTATATACGACTTTGGTTGATTCCATGGGAGGCTTCAATAGAATGATTGAAGCTGCGGAAATTGCCAGAATTTGTGCCCCCGTCTATTTTAAATTTGAACCTGGTAAATCAGAAGGTGATATTTATAAGACCTGGGTTGAGCCTGAATACTTATGTTTCTTAGCCCGGGAAAAAGTAAGACAGGTTGAAGCAACTATGGAATGGGTTGAAAGATTCAATCCGAAACTGAAATGTTCGCAAATTGGACCGAAGGACTTGGCTATTCCCCAACCATAATTTGCGGAAAGGAGGCTTATCTGGTTAGGTCTGACTAAATAAAAAAATAATAATTGAGGAGGGTACAGAATGTCAAAAGGTATAAAAAAGTATTTTCTTATTGCTCTAATTGCTATGCTGGTTTTAGTTTTTACCGGTTGTGGTGGCGGAGGACAGCAAACTGAACAAAAGAAAGAGGAAGCTCCCAAAGAAGCAGCGCCTGAAAAAATCAAATTAATTGCGGCCCATGTTCTAGCACCTACTTCTCCATATCAAGCAGGTTTTGAAAAGCTAAGGGACATTGTTAAAGAAAAGACCAATGGTCAAATTGAAATCGAAATTCATCATAGTGCTTCCTTAGGTGAAGAAGAGCAAATGATTGAATCTCTGCAAATGGGAACAATTGATATTTCAACTATTTCGGCGGCTCCTTTAACCGCTTTTGTAAAAGAATATATGGCCTGTGACCTGCCCTTTACTTTTGCTTCACCGGAAGAAGCATACAAGTTCTATGACGGAGAAATTGGTGACATTTTATTAGAGAAGACCGAAAGCTTGGGTATGATTGGTTTAGGTTGGTGGGAAAACGGTTTTAGAAACTTTACAAATAATGTTCGTCCCATTGCGACCCCTGCTGACATGAAAGGTCTGAAAATAAGAACTATGAACAGCCCTGTACATATGGCTTCTGTAAAAGCACTAGGTGCAGATGCTGTTCCGGTACCATTTGGTGAATTGTACAGTGCCCTGCAACAGGGTGTTGTTGATGGAGAAGAAAATCCAGTGGCTAATGTTCACTCCAGCCGTTTTTATGAAGTTCAAAAACATATTACTCTGTCAAGACATTTCTATGACCCATCTCCGTTGTTTATCAGCAAAAAAACAATGGATAAATTAACTACTGAACAACAAAAGATTATTAAAGATGCAGCAATAGTTGCCAGAGACTATATGCGTGACTTTGCTAATGATCAAGAAGCAGGTTTAGTAGAAGATTTGAAAAAGAATGGTATGACAGTAACTGTTCTTACTCCTGAACAAATAAAAGCATTCCAGG
The DNA here is from genome assembly GCA_049323895.1 of Bacillota bacterium. Lineage (GTDB taxonomy): Bacteria > Bacillota > Peptococcia > Peptococcales > BICA1-8 > JBMOKT01. The sequence continues at coordinate 365,766 of JBMOKT010000039.1, forward strand.
ATGCTACTAAAGATGTGTATAAGCAATTTGTAGACAAAATCGGTGAAGATTTCTTGAATAAATTCTACAAAGCAGCTGGACGGTAAGAGGTAAGTGGAGCTTGCTGTAATGTTTTAATGCAGCAAGCTCTTCTTCACAAAATCAGGGGATGAGGGGGTATAGAAATTGAGTCGCACAGAAAATAGTAATAGTGCAGAAAAGGTAAAAAGACCTATTGGTATTCGATATTTTTGGGATAACATAGAAGTCAGTATCTGTTTAATATCCATGCTGTTAGTAACTGTAATTACTTTTGCACAGGTTGTTGGAAGATATGTATTTAGTCATTCCTTTGGTTGGTCAGAAGAAATAAGCCGTTTCCTGGTTGTGTGGATTACTTTCGGGGGTTCTGCTTATGCTTTTAGAAAAGGTGCCCATATTGGTGTTACTGCATTAATAAATAAAATACCGGGCAGGTATCGTTTCTATGTATATCTTATGACCAGGTTGATAACTATTTTCTTTTTTATTGTTTTAGGTTATCATGGCTTGCTTCATACTATGCAGCAGATTGCCAACGGTCAGGTTGCCCCAGCTACCAGACTGCCTATCGCAATTCCTTACTCTGCTGTTCCAATTGGTTCGGCTTTAGTAATAATCCGTTTGCTTGACCAAACTGTCCGTGAATTAATACTGGGTCGTGAACTGGAGGTTGAGGAAATATGAGTGTAGCTTTAATTCTTTTTGGTTCACTAGTAACTGGCTTAGCTATAGGACTTCCTATAGCAGTTGCTATAGGAATGTCGGTTTTGGTCTCTTTTTATGTTGTAGATTTACCTTTAGCAGCAATGGCTCAAAGGATGTATGCCTCAGTAAATTCCTTTACCTTACTGGCTATACCTTTTTTTATGCTGGCAGGTTCTTTAATGGAAGTAGGGGGCATGTCCAGACGTCTAGTGCGTTTTGCCAACTCCATGGTGGGAACATTAGCAGGGGGATTAGCCCACGTTCAAGTTCTGGCATCCTGCTTCTTTGCTGCTCTCTCGGGGTCATCACCTGCAACCACAGCAGCAATTGGTTCCGCACTAATCCCGGAAATGAAAAAGAAGGGCTACCCTGCAGAATTTTCAGCGGCAGTTCAATCAATAGCCGGTACAATCGGAACGATAATTCCACCTAGTATTCCTATGGTAGTATATGGTGTAGTTGCCAATGAATCAATTGGAAAGCTTTTTGCGGCAGGCTTTATACCCGGTCTTATTTATGGGGGCTCCTTTATGATTTTGATATATTTCATCTCCAAGAAAAGGGGTTATGTCAGCGCTGAAAAATTTTCAAGCAGGGAATGCTGGGACTCCTTCAAGGAAGCTATTTGGGCATTATTGGTACCAATAATTATCTTAGGGGGCATTTATTCAGGCATTTTTACTCCTACTGAAGCCGGTGCAGTAGCGGCTGTATATGGTCTTTTAGCTGGAATTTTCATTTATAAAGAACTTAACTTTAAAAATACCATGGAAGTTTTTGCAAAATCAGCTGTTAACACTGCTATGGTGCTGCTTATTATTTCCGCTTCATCAGCCTTTTCCTGGATTATGACTGCTAAAGGTGTTGCTTCCTTGGTTGGCGGTTGGTTTGCAGCTATGTCAGGTGGCCCATCTATGTTCTTATTGTTAGTAATATTATTGCTGCTTTTTATGGGTTGTTTTATGGAGACTATAGCCAGTGTGTTAATAGTTACGCCCGTTTTATTGCCGGTAGCTAAATCATTGGGAATTGACCCTATATTGTTTGGTATCGTTGTAACCATGACTCTTTCTTTGGGCATGTCTACCCCTCCAGTTGGGGAAAATCTTTATATTGCAGCCAGTATTGCAGGCATTTCATTTGAGCAGCTCTTAAAAAATATTTGGCCGTTTATCATTGTTGCAATATTTGTAATACTCTTAATAACTTTTGTACCCGGGATATCTTTGTTCCTGCCTAATATCTTCTATTAATTTTGAAAGGAGCCCGGAGAGTGGTAAATGAAATTGGTTTTAATAATAAGAAATTTAGCTTGGTGGTTGATAAATTAATAAAATTACTGGGTAAAGAAAAGGTTTTATCTGAAAAAAGGGATTTGATGGTTTATGGTTATGATTCAACACCATTTAAGGGAAAACCTATGGTTGTTGTCCTCCCGGAAAAAACGGAAGAGGTTCAAGGTATCATAAAGACGGCGGCAGAATTTGGGTTGCCTGTCGTTCCCAGAGGTGCCGGAACTTCTCTAAGCGGAGGACCTATAGCATCTATGGGGGGGATTGTGGTATCACTAACCCCTATGGATAAAATCCTTTCAATAGATTTGGATAACAACAGAGCAACCATCCAGCCAGGGGTTACCAATCAAAGGCTTCAAAAGGAACTGGAGGTATTTGGTTATTGGTTTCCGCCTGACCCAGCAAGCCTTTCTGTAGCCACTATCGGCGGGAATGTTGCAGAAAATGCAGGAGGCCCCCACTGTTTAAAATACGGAGTAACTTCCAATCATGTAGTTGACTTAAGGATTGTAAAGGCTAACGGTGAAGTTATAAATACGGGAACTTATCTAGAGACCGGGGTCGGATATGACCTGACTGGAATTTTGGTAGGAAGTGAGGGGACTCTGGGTATTGTAACTGAAATAACTGTAAGAATTAGCAAAAAGCCCGAGGCAACTTCCACCATCCTAGCTTTGTTTGAATCAAGCTGGGATGCAGCTTCTAGCGTTTCGGAAATAATTCGAAATGGTTTAAACCCATCGGTCTTAGAAATGATTGAAGAGAGAATGTTAACGGAAGTAAATACGGTTTTCAATTTAGGTTATCCCGAAACAATTAAGTCTTTGCTGATAATTGAAGTAGACGGCAAGAGGGAGGGACTCCCCTTCGAGTTAGAAAAAATAGAGGCCATTTGCAGAAATAATAATGTAAAGGTGTTGGAGTCAGCTCAAACCGAAGATGAAAGAGAAAGACTTTGGCTGGCACGAAGAGGAGGGACCTCTGCTTTAGGCAGACTTAAGCCCGACTCGGCAGAGAATGATATAGTTGTTCCTAGAAGCAAACTTCCTCATATGGTGGAAAAAATTAAGGAAATAAGCAAAAGGAATGAAGTTATAATGGGTGCTGTAATACATGCCGGTGATGGAAACTGCCATCCTCAAGTTCCCTTTGATGCCAGTTTACATAACGAGGCAGAAGCAGCAGAACAGGCATTATGGGAAGTATTTGAAGCTGCTGTTCAATTGGGTGGAACCATAAGTGGGGAGCATGGAGTAGGCTTAGAAAAAATTAGGGGTATGGGTTTAGTATTTACCCAGGATGAAATGCTTTTAATGCGCAGATTCAAGCTTTTAATGGATCCCCAAGAGATACTAAATCCAGATAAAATATTTCCCCCGCATATTATAAGTCTGGCAAAGGAGGGTGGGAGTGATGATTCAGGTGCAACGAGATAAGGTTTCAGAGGAGCTCCTTGGGGAAATCTGTCCATTTAGAGGAAATGAAGATTTTTATATAGACGGAATCCTACCAAAGATAATACTTGAGCCCTATAATTCACAACAGGTAGCCGGAGCACTTGCTTTAGCCTCTCGGTATCACAAACCAATTGCCTTAATAGGAGGAGGTACTAAATTCCATTATGGACCGCCCCTTGAGAAAAGTGAATGGTTATTAAGTACTAAGTACCTCTTGGAAGAACCAATTATTAATACAGATGATCTGACTGTCGTGGTTAAGGGGGGGATGACCTTGGCGGATTTGAATGAAAGATTAGCCAAAAAAGGTTTATTCCTTCCCTTTGACTGGGAGCTTTCAAAAGCTACCGTTGGGGGTGCATTAGCCTATGGAAGCGGTGGTTCTCATCGGCTGACTTATGGTTTAGTAAAGGATTCGGTTTTGGGTATAACTGTGGCTTTAACCGATGGAAAAGTCTATCGCCTAGGAGGGAAAACAGTAAAAAATGTTGCAGGGTATGACATGGCCAAGTTATTCATTGGATCCAAGGGCACCATTGGGGTCATAACTGAAGCATGTTTGAGGGTGTATGCTTTTCCACCGTCATCCAAGGTATTATTATTTACTGTGAAAAATAAGGAGAGGCTTTCACAGATTACAAAATTTTTAACAGAACTACAGCCTGCAGTATATGAGCTATATGATTTGGCATTAGCCAACAAACTCTTTAGCCTAGATATTCCAGAGGGAGAAGATTATTTAGCGTTAGTAAAATACTCAGGTCCTACTCCCACAGTTGAAAATAGCTGCTTACAAACATTGGAATATTTGCAAAAACATCGACTTGCCTTTGTCAAAGGCTTTAATAAAGAAGATGAAAAATCACTGTGGCAGAAACGCATAAGATTTTTTGAAGATAACTCTATTAGGCTAAGGGTAATGTTTCCTGCAGCAAATTTACAAAAATATATAGAATTGCTAGATGGACTAGCTGGAAAATATAGAACAAAAATCAACAGTCTTTATATGCCTGCCCTAGGAATAGCCAATAGTATCATTGAGTTGGAAAATACCCAGTTATTAAATCATTTTCAGACAATAACCGGTAATATAAATGGTACTTTAGTTATTGAGTCTGGACCCGTTCCTCTAAGAAAATCATTTCAGCATAATTCGGGGGTACTGGATGGACAAATCAAAAAATTTTTTGACCCCCATTTAGTATTGAATTACGGTAAAAAAGCTTAATTAAGAGGGGAAAACATATGGATGAGAGTTTAGTTTGTATAAAACAAAAAATACCGGTCCCCATTTTAGCTAGTGTGGATGACTCAATTAGGGATGCAATTAAAAAAGCAGGCATTAGTTTTGAAGACATTGTAGGCTGCAAAGTAGGCATCACCGCCGGAAGCCGTGGAATCAGCTCCTATCTGGAGGTATTGCGGACCTTAGTAGTAATGATAAAAGAAGCAGGAGGTTTCCCGATTATAATTCCTGCTATGGGTTCCCATGGCGGGGGTACATCAGCAGGGCAAATAGAGGTCCTTGCTGGTCTAGGCATAACCGAGGAGTCTTTGGGTGCTTCGATTTGCAGGGATAATGAAACAATTTTATTGAGTGAGACAGCCCAGGGGATTCCAGTATATTGTAATGCCCAGGCAGCAAAAGTTGATAAACTTGTCGTAGTAAACAGGATTAAGCCCCATACGGACTTCACGGGTGAAATTGAGAGTGGGATTTGCAAGATGCTTGCTATTGGTCTAGGTAGCTCCCGGGGGGCGGTAACTGTACATTCCCATGCTCTGGTAAATGGGTATGAACAGGTAATCACCGATGTTGCCGGGGTAATGATAAATACATTACCAATCTTTTTTGCGGTAGCAATAGCTGAAAACTGGAAAGGGCAAACCAAAAAAATAGAGATACTGCTTCCCGACGAAATAATATTAAAGGAAAAAGGGCTTTTGAGTGAAATTAAATCTGAAATGATTAAGTTGCCCTTTAAGTCAGTTGATGTTTTGGTAATAGGGGAGATAGGCAAAGATATTTCCGGGACTGGAATGGATACCAAGGTAGTGGGGCGGATTATGGTGCGAGGGCAAATGGAACCCGATTTTCCTAAAATTAAGCGGATTGTAGTTTTGAATCTTTCCTCTAAATCCCATGGCAATGCCATTGGTATTGGACTGGCCGATATCACGACAGAAAAGGTATTTAAAGCCATAAATATTAGAGAAACTTCATTGAACGCTATTTCTTCCATGTCTCCGGAGCAAGGTCGTTTACCCTGTATTGTGGCTAATGACCGGGAAGCTATCGAATCAGCATTGTTAACTCTAGGTGCTGTAAAAAAAGAGGGGGCACGAATTGTTTACATAAAGAACACCTTAAATTTGGAGACCTTAGCTGTATCAGAATCAATGTTGGAAGAAGTAAGGCTTAACCCATATTTAGAGGTAATAGGCAGACCAAGCCCAATAACATTTAATGAAGAAGGGGAGCTAATAGATCCTTTTATTTCCCAGGGAGATTAACATATTAATTTTTTTAAGAGGTGAGCAAATTGCCCGAAATTAAGGAAAGCCTTGCTGAGATAATTAAAGGCTGCAGCCGCTGCGGTTTTTGTATGGTAGAATGTCCGGCTTACGGAGCCTCTAAGATAGAGTGGGATGCGGCCCGGGGGAGGGTTAAACTAGCCTTTGAGCTAGTCTGCGGCAACCTTTCCCTAGAAAAAGATTTAGATGATATAATTGACACTTGTCTTATGTGCAGAAGCTGTTATGAGCATTGTGCTTCTAAAATTGATACGCCTAAAGCTGTACAACTACTTCGAACCCTTCGTTACAAATCTGGTAAAATGAAACTACCCTACCGAATGGTGTTAGAAAAAATACTCAGCAATAAGGGTCTAATGGCTATGGGAACGCGGGTTATGAGTGGTGCCCAGGACCTAGGATTAAATAAACTTTTAGATACAGGGATTATTGTAAAGCTATTTCCTGAGGTCGGTGCCATAGGTAAGGTATTGCCTATACTTCCTAAAAAAAGAGCAAGAAAAATACTTCCCAGTGTTGCAGCGGCAGAAGGAAAAGTTAAGGCTAAGGTTGTTTATTTTTTAGGATGTGCGGTGGATTTTGCTTACCCAGATGTAGCCCAATCAACTGTAAAGTTTCTGCAATGCCAGGGAATAGAGGTAATAATTCCTGAGGTGTCCTGCTGTGGTCTCCCTGCGTATAATTATGGACATGAAAAAGTAGTCAGGGAAATGGCCAAAAGCAATCTGGAACGGATAGATTTAGATGGTGCAGATGCTGTAGTTAGTGATTGTGCAACTTGCCTTTCATTTTTAAAAGAATATCCGGAGCAATTTACAGATGAAATCTATAAAGAAAAGGCAGAAAAACTGTCGGGGAAAATTAAGGACTTATCGGAATTAATTTTAGAAATTGGTTTGGAAAAACCCATAAAAGAAGTGGAAAAACGTATTACCTACCATCAGCCCTGTCATATAGGAAGGTTCTTAGGCAAGACTAAAGAAGTTGAAAAAGTCTTGAAAAACCTCCCGGGGATCACATATATCAAGTCAGCCAATCAAAATGAGTGCTGTGGTGGTGCAGGGAGTTATTGTATTACGCAGCAGAAACGCTCAGAAAAAATATTGCAAAAGAAAATAACAGGAGTAAGGGAAACTGGGGCGGATGTATTAGTTACCAATTGTCCGGCCTGCATGATACAGTTGAGTTCGGGGTTAAAGGACACAGAAAATCCAATGCCTGTTATTCATCTAACCCAACTGCTAAGTGAAATTTATACTAAAAATTCATAACCCCCCCTTTTTACAATAGGCTGCCAATTTATTCTGGAAGCCTATTTTTAATGGTTTGTCGTTGTATAATTAATAATCCGGACTAACTTAAATAAATTGTTTATTTGTTCCTGATTATGCTAATATTTATAGGAGTAAGGACAATAAAATTAAAAAATATAATGAGGTATTGAAAATGGCAAAGGTTATTTTAAAGCTGGGTATTAAAAAAAGGATAGAGAAGGGGCATCCCTGGGTTTATAAAAATGAAGTAGATAGAATTGAAGGGGATTATTTCCCGGGTGATATTGTTGAAGTATTAAATCATAAGGGAATCTTTCTGGGCAAAGGGTACATCAACCCTAAATCATTGATATTGGTAAGATTAATGACAAGGAACAGGGATGAAAAAATTGACAAAGAATTTTTTTCGAGAAGGATAACTCGGGCTTGGGAATATAGGAAAAAAGTTATGGACACAACCAGCTGCCGTGTCATCTATGGTGAAGCTGATGAAATACCAGGGCTTATAGTCGATAAATTTAATGACTACCTATCCCTGCAGACTCTTACATATGGTATTGATCAGTATAAGGACATCATTGCCGACGTTTTGTGGGAAGTAGTACAGCCTCTGGGGATTTATGAACGAAATGACAGTCAGGTTCGCCTTTTGGAAGGTTTAGATGAACGTAAAGGTAAATTGCGGGGTGACTTTGAGCCGGCAACAATTATTAATGAAAATGGTGTAAAGATGCTTGTTGATATAAAGGATGGTCAAAAAACCGGCTACTTTCTTGATCAGAAGGAAAACAGGCTGTCTATCAAAGATATTGTTAAAAATGGGGAAGTATTGGATTGCTTCTGCCATACAGGTTCCTTTGCGTTGCATGCAGCCTGCTTCGGGGCTAACCATGTAACTGCTGTAGATATCTCTGAACATGCTGTAGATACTGCCCGAAAAAATGCAGAGTTAAACCAACTAACTGATAAGATTGATTTTGTCTGTGCTAATGCTTTTGACCTTCTGCGAGAATATGAAAAACAAGGCAGGCTGTTTGATGTGGTAATTCTAGATCCTCCTGCTTTCACTAAATCGGCAAGTAAAATAAAGAGTGCGCAAAAGGGGTATAAGGAAATAAACTTACGTGGAATGAAGCTGGTTAAACCAGGAGGATTTTTGGTTACAGCATCCTGTTCCCATTACATGTACCCTGATTTATTTAGGGATACCCTGCGGGAAGCTGCTCTAGATGCTAAAAAGATAATACGTGAAGTAGAATATAGAACCCAGGCAAAAGATCATCCATACCTATGGAACTATGAGGAATCACTTTATTTAAAGTTTTTTATTTTGAATGTATGGTAGTCAATGTATATGTGTGTTTTTAAAAAAGGCGGGCTTAATCAGCCCGCCCGTATTTTTACTAGCCACTAACAACTAGCCACTAGTCACTTATAAATTAGTAATTCTCCGGTAGAAGCTGATAGAATGCGCGGGGATGTACACAGGCAGGACAAATCTCGGGAGCCTCATAACCTTTATGCACGTAACCACAATTACGGCAGTGCCATTTTACTTCAGTTTCCCTTTTAAATACCCTGCCGGCTTTGATATTTTCCAACAAAGCTAAATATCTTTTTTCATGTTCTTCCTCGACCTCACCAGTTTCCCTAAAGAAATCTGCTATCTCATCAAAGCCTTCTTCTCTTGCTTCCTTTTCCATTCTCTTATACATCTCAGTCCATTCATGATTTTCACCATTGGCAGCTTCTTGCAGATTTTCGAGAGTGGTTCCTATACCGTTTAGGAACTTAAAAGCCCTTTTAGCGTGTTCCTTTTCATTATCAGCAGTTTCTAAAAAGACCCCTGCAATTTGTTCATAACCTTCTTTTTTTGCCACTGATGCCCAATAGGTATATTTATTGCGGGCTTGAGATTCTCCGGCAAAAGCTTCCCACAAATTTTTCTCTGTTTTTGTACCTTTTAGTTCTTTCATCAAATTACCCTCCCATATTTTCGATAAAGTATTACCACTATTTCAAAACTTACCATTAATTATCCTTTTTTAAACAAAAAATAATTTATTTAATTTAATTCATAAATTTGTGAAAAATATAACAAAAAATATTGTTAAAAAAATCACAACGTATTATAATACATATTATGTTAGATTGTTAAAAAAATAACTATTTAATTAAAAATTGAAATAATTATATATATTTCAAACAATTTAAGGGAGGGGTATTAATGATAACTACCAATGAGTTATCCAAAATTGATGGGATTATTGACAAGCACCAGCGAAGGCATTCAGCATTAATTACTATTTTGCAAGAGATCCAAAAGGAATACAGGTATTTACCCGAGGATATTCTGATGTACTTGTCCTCAACCATGGGAATCAGTTCAGCTAAGATATTTAGTGTAGCTACCTTTTATGAAAATTTTTCTTTAGACCCTAAAGGAAGATATGTAATTAAAATATGTGACGGTACTGCCTGCCATGTACGTAAATCCATCCCTATCTTAACTACCTTAAGGGGCGAACTTAAACTAAGTGAACATAAGCACACTACCGATGATTTGTTATTTACCGTGGAAACTGTTTCCTGCCTTGGTGCCTGTGGACTAGCACCAGTTATTACTGTAAATGACAAGGTTTACCCAAAAATGACGCCGGAAGGGGTAATTGAGCTATTGAATAAGATAAGAGAAGGTGAGAAAAGTGAAAATATGTAACATTCAGCAGTTGGAACAATCCTCCCACAATTATAACCAGGCTCTGGATAGACAGACAAAAAAAGTTCTGGTGTGTGCTGGTACTGGCTGTGTTGCTGGTGGATCCATGGAAATATATCAAAGGCTAAAAGAGATGGCTGCAAAAAAAGAACTGCATGTTTCCGTTAGTCTTTTAGAGGAAAAGGCAGGCATAGGTATTAAGAAAAGCGGGTGTCATGGTTTTTGTGAGATGGGACCATTAGTAAGAATAGAGCCGTACGGTTACCTGTACCTAAAGGTTAGTATTGAAGATTGTGAAGAAATTGTGGAGGAAACCTTGGTCAAAGGGCAGCCTATCCAAAGATTGATGTATAGCTGGCAAGGTGAAATTTATGAGGAAGAGGAAGAAATCCCTTTTTATAAAAAACAGACCAGATTGGTTTTGGGCAACTGTGGTCATATTGATGCAGAATCCATAGAAGAATACATTGCCAAAGGTGGTTATCAGGCTTTTGCCAAGGCACTGCAAATGCAGCCCCGAGAGATTTGTCAGGTAATTTCTGATTCCAATTTGCGGGGAAGGGGCGGCGGCGGATATCCTGCCGGACGGAAATGGTCGCAGGTGCTGGCCCAAAAAAGTCAGGTCAAATATGTTGTTTCGAATGGTGACGAAGGAGACCCCGGGGCTTTTATGGATCGCAGCATTATGGAGGGGGATCCCCACCGGATGCTGGAAGGTATGCTTATTGCAGGGTACGCTACCGGTTGTACCGAGGGTTATGTCTATGTGAGGGCTGAATATCCTCTAGCGGTAGAAAGATTGCGCATTGCCATTGAACAGGCCCGAGGGACCGGGATTTTAGGTGAGAATATTCTTAACTCAGGGTACAGCTTTGATATTCATATCAATCAGGGGGCAGGTGCTTTTGTCTGCGGAGAAGGAAGTGCACTAACCGCTTCCATTGAGGGCGGGCGGGGAATGCCCAGGACAAAACCGCCCCGTACGGTTGAGGCAGGTTTGTGGGGTATGCCTACGGTATTAAACAATGTAGAAACCTTTGCCAATGTGCCGCAAATTATTCTTAAGGGAAGTGATTGGTATAAATCAATTGGACCGGAGAAAAGTCCGGGAACAAAAGCCTTTGCTCTAACGGGCAATGTCAATAATACCGGGCTTATCGAGGTGCCCATGGGAACAACCCTAAGGGAGATAATCTTTGAAATCGGCGGTGGAATTAAAGATAATAAAAAATTTAAAGCAGTTCAAATAGGAGGTCCTTCAGGAGGTTGTTTAACTGAACAGCATTTGGAGCTGCCGCTGGATTTTGATTCTTTGAAGAAAGCAGGAGCCATGATAGGTTCCGGTGGCTTGGTAGTTATGGATGAAGATACCTGTATGGTGGAGGTTGCCCGGTTTTTTATGAACTTTACTCAGAATGAATCCTGTGGTAAATGTGTACCGTGTCGTGAAGGGACAAAAAGAATGCTGCAGATATTAGAAAAGATTGTAGCTGGAAAAGGCAAGCCACAGGATTTGGATCTACTGCTGGATTTAGCTGACACTATTAGCAGCACTGCCCTATGCGGTTTGGGTAAGACTGCCGCTAATCCAGTTGTTAGTACGCTGCAGTATTTCAAAGAGGAATACTTGGCTCATGTAATTGATAAAAAATGTCCTACTAAAACGTGTCAGGCTTTAAAAACTATAGAAATTGCTGCCAATCTTTGCAAGGGCTGCAGTAAATGTGCCCGTACGTGTCCTGTAGGTGCAATTTGCGGCAAGGTTAAAGAGCCTTATCAAATTGATCAGGAAAAATGTATTAAATGTGGTGCATGTCTATCATCCTGTGTTTTCTCGGCAATTAAGGAGGTTTAGATTATGAAGGGTTTTATGTTAATAGATGGAAATAAAGTAGAATTTGACGGAGAAAAAAATGTTTTAGATGTTGTCCGTAAAGCAGGAATTGAACTGCCTACCTTTTGTTATCATTCGGAACTAAGTATTTATGGGGCTTGCCGTATGTGTGTTGTGGAAGATAAATGGGGGGAAACCATGGCTTCTTGTTCTACCTTGCCTAAAGATGGAATGGAGATATATACCAACACACCTAAGCTGCAAAAACACAGGCGGATGATTTTAGAACTTCTTCTTTCCAATCATCACCGGGATTGTACTTTATGTGAAAAAAATGGGAAGTGTAAGTTACAGGAGTTGGCTGTAAGATTCGGAATAAAAGAGCTCAGGTTTAACGGAACCCAGGAAAAGATGCCTGTTGATAATAGCAGTAAAGCTCTCGTTAAAGACCCTAACAAATGTATACTTTGTGGTGACTGTGTACGTATGTGTTCTGAGGTGCAGGGCGTAGGAGTGCTGGATTTTGCATATAGGGGCTCCAAGATCAAGGTCACAACTGCCTTTAATAAACAACTTTCTGAGGTAGAATGTGTGAATTGCGGCCAGTGTACTGCCATTTGCCCGACAGGGGCTTTGGTTGTAAAGAATGAAACCAAGAGTGTCTGGTCCTTGCTTTATGATAAGAACAAGAGGGTGGTAGTGCAAATTGCGCCGGCAGTAAGGGTGGCTTTAGGGGAGGAGTTTGGACTTCCTCCGGGGGAACTTGTTTTAGGCAAAATAGTTGCTGCGTTAAGAAAATTGGGATTTGATGAAATTTATGATACTGCTATTGCCGCCGATTTAACAGTAATGGAGGAAACTAAAGAATTTATGGACAGGCTTTCTGCCGGCAACCCCCTTCCTTTATTTACTTCATGTTGTCCAGCCTGGGTTCGTTATGCTGAACAGAAGATGCCGGAATTAAAGAACAATATATCCTCCTGCCGTTCGCCACAGCAAATGTTTGGTGCTGTTATCAAGGACCATTACCGGAATATTAAAGGGATTGATCCAAGGGAAACAATTGTAGTCTCCATAATGCCTTGTACCGCTAAAAAATTTGAGGCGGCAAGACCTGATGGATATACCCATGGTGAAAGGGATGTGGATTTTGTTTTAACTACTCAGGAACTGGTGCTAATGATTAAAGAAGCGGGAATTGTTTTTAACGAATTAGAGCCGGAGGCAGTTGATATGCCTTTTGGATTAGCCAGTGGTGCCGGTATTATATTTGGTGTAACTGGTGGTGTTGCTGAGGCTGTTTTAAGAAGATGTTACAAAGAAAAAACAGCAAAAAATTTACGAGAAATTGAGTTTGTAGGTACAAGGGGAATGGAAGGAATTAAGGAAGCAAATGTTGAAATAGATGGTAGAGAAATTAAGATTGCAGTAGTACATGGTCTGAAAAATGCAGAAAATTTGGTCGAGCAAATTAAGAGTGGTCAGAAAAGCTATGATTTTATTGAAGTAATGGCTTGTGCCGGTGGTTGTATTGGTGGAGCAGGGCAGCCTATTAATACTAGTTCTGCTATTAAGAAAAAGAGAGCCGAAGGGTTGTACAAGGCTGATAGGGTAGCCCAAATTAAGAGATCGGAAGAAAATCCCATGATTGTTGCATTATATAATGGCATGTTAAAGGATAAACACCATCTTTTGCATACTCCCTAGATGGATGCATCTGGGGGAAGGGGTGAATAGGAATGATAACAATCAATGTGTGTGTGGGAACTGCCTGCCATAAGAAAGGAGCCTATAGTGTAATTTATAAGCTCCAGTCAATAATTAAGGAAAAGAATTTAGGTAAAAGGACTTCGGTAAATAAGGCCTTTTGCTTTGGTCAATGCTCGCAATCGGGTATCTCAGTAAAAATTGAAAATAATGCCCGGATATATTACATCAGCGAAGAAACTATTGAAAGATTCTTAGAAGAGGAAGTAATGCCCTTAATTCAATAACATTTCATAATTAAAGGCTGTGGATTTCACAGCCTTTAATAATTATCCGCAATAACTCTGCTCCAGCGGTCATAAATCTCTTTGGCTAAGGCCCCTGTTTCCCCCCCGGATAATTCAGTGAAGCTTGCACCGCAGGTATTATCACTGCACCATTGAATTTTTGCAGTAAAGCTTCCCAGTGGCAGGTTAATTAGGAGTTGCTGGTCAACATGTAAAGGTTCTTCACAGGAAAACATGAAACCACCCAAGCTTAGGTTAATAATTTTAATGGTTATCTTATTATCTGGGTGATCGATTTGCGCCTCCCAGTCAATGGGAACTCTTAAAAACCCTCTTTTTTCATCGCTATTTGACATCATTTTCCCTCCTGCTAAGATATTCTCTGTGAAGCCAATAAATATGAAAATATATTGATATCTAGAATTTTAATATAAATGATACAGAATTGCCAGTAATTAATCGTCATTTCGTCTAGTCGTCGTATCGTCATCTCGTCTATTCGTTATCTCGTCAAAAATCTAACTTACTATCCACTAGACCCTGGTTTTGCCAGTCACCAGTCACTAGTCACTCTTAAAACTTTACATATTCCAGTTCTACTTACAGTTTGTTATGATTGATGTAATAAAAAACTTAGGAGGAGAGAATATTGAATCGGGAGATTAAAAAATCTGTCTGCCCCTTCGACTGTCCGGATACTTGTGGGCTTGTGGTAGAAGTGGAAAATGGCAATGCAGTAAAAATTAAAGGGGACAGCGAACACCCTTTTACCCGGGGTACTTTATGCCCCAAAATGTTAAACTATGAAAAAACTGTCTATTCACCTGAGAGGATTTTAACTCCATTGATTCGTACTGGTCCTAAGGGATCCAACAGATTCACAGAGATTCCCTGGGATGAAGCGATAGAACAAATAAAAACCCGATGGTTGGATATTATCGACAAATATGGATCAGAGGCAATTTTACCCTATTCTTATGCAGGAACGATGGGGATAGTTCAAAGAAACTGCGGAGAAGCCTTCTTCTATCGATTGGGTGCTTCCCGATTGGACAGGACAATCTGTTCCTCTGCCAAAGGTTACGGTTGGGCTTCTGTAATGGGAGGGACACCGGCTCCACACCCCGATGAGGTGCTGGAAAGTGACTTGATAATACTGTGGGGGACTAACGCTGCCGCCACAAATATACATTTTTTGCAAAATGTCCGTAGGGTCAAGAAAAAGGGTGCCCAGGTTTGGTTAATAGAAACCCATGAAACACCTACGGCGGCAGCTGCGGATCGGGTTATCATAGTGAAACCGGGTAGTGATGGTGCTTTAGCCCTTGGCATGATGCATATTTTAGAACGGGACAGTCTCATAGATAAGGAATTCATTGAAAATTACGTTTTAGGGTATAAAGAATTAAAGGAAAACCTGAGGGATTATACACCGGAAAATGTAAGCAAAATAACCGGGCTAGCTGAAAAGGAAATAGTGGAATTAGCTCATCTCTATGCAAGTGCCCGGGCTCCATTTATCAGTCTGGGTACAGGACTTTCCCGTTATGGAAATGGGGCGATGACAGTTAGGTGCATTACCTGCCTGCCCGCTGTTATTGGTGCCTGGCAAAAAAGAGGGGGAGGTCTTTTTGCCAATATTGCTACCTCGGGTGCCTTTGCAGGTAATATCATTACCAGGGAGGACTTTAATAGAAGGGCAACAAGACTAATTAACATGAACCAGCTAGGTGAGGCCCTTACTAAAATAACCGACCCTCCTGTTATGGGTTTTTATGTGTATCATTCTAATCCTGCGGCGGTTGCCCCGGATCAAAATATGGTTATTGAGGGCTTGAAGAGGGAGGATTTATTCACAGTAATCCATGAGAGGTTTATGACAGATACCGCACTATATGCAGATATTATTCTGCCAGCCACTACTTCTCTGGAACACTCGGATATCTACCGTTCCTTTGGTCACTATTGTCTGCAGCGGGCGTTTCCTGTCATTAAACCTTTGGGTAAAGCAAAATCAAACTGGGATGTTTTCTCCCTGTTGGCTAAGGCATTGGATTTCACCGAGGAATATTTTTGCCAAACTGCCGATGAGTTAATTGAAAAATTACTAGACTCTCCTACACCCTGGTTGCAGCAGGTTAATCTTGATGACTTAAAAAGTGGAAAAGCTGTGGAGCTGCCTCTTCCTGAAGATTATAAATTAAAGTTTAAAACACCTTCCGGAAAAATTGAAATTTTAAACCCAAGGGAAGATAAATCCCTGCCGGGATATTTTCCACCCCATGGTGATGATGCAGCTTATTGGTTTATGAATGCTCCCAGTATATATTCACTAAATTCAACTTTTAACGAACAGCCTGAGCTGGTATGTAAAAAAGGTGAAATGAATTTATTTATGAACCCTGTGGACGCAGAAAAGGAAGGATTGTCTGACGGGCAGCAGGTAAAAGCTTATAATAAAAGAGGAGAAGTTGATTTCATTCTAAAGATTAGCAATAGGGCCCCCCAGGGAGTAGTGTTTTCCGAAGGAATACGTTGGATAAAAGACTGTCCCGGCAGCCGCTCTGTAAATGCCCTTACCTCTCAGCGCTTGACTGACAGGGCTAATGGCAGTACCTTTTATGATACTAAAGTAGATGTCCGGAAAAAGGTTTAGAAGGCCTCCTCAGGGAGGTCTTTTGGTTAACACTGTTTTTGCTATAATAAAACTGTAAAATAGTTAATTTAAAGGAGGAACACGGTGTTCTACTTAAAAAATGTGAAATACAAAAACATACTTCAGATAAAAGAATTAACCATTTACCCGGAAAAAGTCACTTGTATTATAGGTGAGAGCGGCAGTGGGAAAACTACCTTGTTAAAACTGTTAAACAACATGATATCTAGTGATGAAGGGATAATTACATATAAAGGGGAATCCATATCAGCAATTAATCCTATCCAGTTGCGCAGGAAAGTTGTTATGCTAAATCAAAACCCTGCAATTTTCGCCGGTACTTTAAAGGACAACCTGTTAATAGGCTTGCAATTTGCCGAACGACCCTTAGTTAAAGATAAGGAGTTAGCTGAAGTACTTGGACTGGTTCAGTTGAAAAAGGACTTAGGGGCAAATGCCGAGCAGATGTCCGGTGGGGAAAAACAGCGTTTGGCACTGGCCAGGGTATTACTGTTGGAGCCGGAGGTACTGCTCTTGGATGAACCCACCTCTGCCTTAGATGAGGAGACGGAGAAAGAGGTTTTGGATAGAATTGTACAGAACACAAAAGCACGGGCGGCTTCACTGGTAATGATTACCCACTCGAAGATTATGGCCGAAAGCTATGGGGATTATATAGTTGAAGTTAAAAATGGGAAAATAGTCTCAACCAAGGAGGGTAAACATGGATAAGATTATAGATTTAACGCTAATTCAGCTAATATCAGCATATGTTTTTATAGCTGTTTTGTTGGTTATTGTCAGATTAAAAGGCATACCCCGGGAAAGGGAAATTCTTTTGGGAAGTATAAGAATGACTGTACAACTTATTTTAGTGGGGTATTTGTTGGCTTATGTTTTTGAGAATAGCAATCCCCTTTATACGATAATAATAATCGCTGTAATGGAGGTATTTGCTGTCTTTAATATTTTCAACAGGGTAAAAAGGGAACTATCCTCCCGGTTAAAAAAGGTTATTGCCTATGCAGTAGTCATGGGGACTCTGGTGGGTCAGTTTTATTTTATTCTAATAGTGCTTAAACTTTCCCCCTGGTTTGAGCCTAGATATTTTATTCCTATTGCGGGGATGATGATTGGAAATTCAATGACTGGCATATCCCTAGGGGTTGATCGGCTGTTGGATGGGTTTTATGCCAAGAAAAACTTGGTGGAGTCAGCACTGATGCTGGGCGCAACACCAAAAGCAGCTTCCCGGGAGATTGTAAACAGTTCCTTTGATGCTGCAGTATTGCCGACAATCAATTCTATGGTTGGCATGGGCATTGTATTTTTACCTGGAATGATGACCGGACAAATTTTATCGGGTACGTCACCTTTAATAGCCATTGAATACCAAATTGCAATTATGTTGGGAATAGTAGGTTGTGTTTCCTTAACAGTTTTTATATTTGTGCAAATGGCCTATAAAACATTTTTTAATAAATACAGCCAGTTAA
The DNA here is from genome assembly GCA_049323895.1 of Bacillota bacterium. GTDB lineage: Bacteria > Bacillota > Peptococcia > Peptococcales > BICA1-8 > JBMOKT01. The sequence continues at coordinate 383,752 of JBMOKT010000039.1, forward strand.
ATATCTAATATAAATTTCATAATTTCTACACAATTAGTTCAAGGTTTTATCAAAAACTTTGTATATAGTTAGTGGCGTAAACAAATTTAACTGTGGGGTGAAATTATGAAAAAATTATTTTCCGTGGCTTTAGTTGGTATATTTCTTCTTTCCTTTAGCGGCTCCGCTTTTGCGGCTAATGCCGTATCTCAAATGGCAGTAACAAAAGGCGGGCGGCATGTAGCCCAATGTGCTCAAAGTATGGATAAGGGCATTTCCGAATGTGCCAAAATGCCTGAATGTAACTAATAAACAAAAAAGGTGCTCGCCAAAGGCGAGGACCTTTTTTTGCGGTCAATAGTCAATGGTCAATAGTAGATAGTCCATAACCCTAATCTTACCCCAAAAGTCTAACTAACTATTGATGTCTTCTAGGACTATTAAAGCTAGGCGGTGTTGGCTGAGGAGGCTGGAAGCCTTGCCCAGGTGTAGATAAGTCAAAATAAAGTTTGGAATCTTCAGTGACACCAAAGTCTTTATTGGAGCCCTCATGCTGAACCTTATTCAGCGCTTCTCTAAATAAGGCATTGTGGGCTTCTTCCCTGTTTAATAAGAAATCAATAGTTTCACGGACATATTTGTCATTTATCTGGCGATATAGATACTCATAAACAACTTTGGCCCTTTGTTCCGCAGCTATGTTAGATAATAAATCTGCCGCAATGTCCCCTGTTACGTTTACATAGTTGGCTGTCCAGGGTGCACCCGAGGAATTTACTAGTAGTGGTGCAAGACCGCCTAATGTATGGGTCTCAATTTCTCCCGCCGGAACTTGGCTTGCATCAACTTCATGACCGTTTAATAAATTGATTGTTTGGGCTACCATCTCCATGTGGCTGAATTCTTCCGCCCCAATATCCAAAAATAAGTCTTTAATGGCCTTGTCTTTAACCCTAAAGCTTTGGGAAATATATTGTAAACCTGCTTTTAATTCCCCATTGGGACCGCCCAACTGTTCCTGCATCAATACGGCATACTGGGGATTAGGACGTTCCACCCGAACATCTTGTAATAATTTTTTGTCATGCATAAACATTTTTAAAAACACCTCCGATTTTAGTATGCGTAAAATTGAAAATTATATTAAATTATTTTAAGAAATTAAGGATTATAAGATAAATAGGATTATTTTAACATTTGCTAACCGAACATATGTTTGATTATAATTAAACTACAATTTTAAATTTTAGATAGGTGAATACAAATGATAGACTATGGTACACTGCCCAAACACGACGTATTATGTATTGACATGAAAAGCTTCTATGCCAGCTGTGAATGCGCTGCCAGACAAGTAGACCCTTTAAATGCTTATTTAGCAGTGATAGGTGATAAAAGTTACAGTGGAAGCATTGTCCTGGCATCCACCCCCAGAATGAAAAAAGAATATGGAATTAAAACAGGCAGCAGATTATTCCAGATACCAAAAGATCCCAAAATCCATCTGGTAGAAGCCAGGATGGCCCTTTATTTAAACCAATCAGTACAAATTACCCGCTTTTTAAATGAATTCGCTCCTTTAGAAGCCATTCACACTTATAGTGTCGATGAGTTTTGGCTGTGCAGCAATGGCACCCATAAATTGTTTGGCGACAAATGGGAACTGGCGGAGAAAATCAAAAAAGGTATTTATGAAAGGTTTAAACTGCCCTGCTGCATAGGTATTGGGCCAAATAAGTTTTTAGCCAAGGTAATTTTGGATGTGGAGGCTAAGGAAAAAGGAATTGCTGAATGCAGGTATGAGGATGTCTCTCGAAAGCTATGGTCTCAACCGGTGGAAAAAATTTGGGGAATAGGGCGCAGAATGAAAAGAAGGCTTAATATGATGGGTATATTGACCCTGGGACATTTGGCAAACTATCCCCTCGACCAGTTAAATAAAGTATTCGGCATACTGGGAGACCAACTTTACTGGCATGCCTGGGGGATTGATTTATCGCCGGTTACCGCAGGTTCTGAGGTTGATGTCCAAAAAGGTTTTGGTCATGGAATTACCCTTCTGCGGGACTATAAAAATATAGAAGAAATTAAAACAGTAATATTGGAATTGTCGGAAGAAATTGCCCGGCGGGCCCGTCAGGCTAAGATGGCAGGTAAAACTGTAAGCTTAGGGTTAGTATACAGCTATGGAGTGGGTCGCGGCGGCTTCTTCCGTTCCTCTACTCAGCAGTTGGCTACCAACATTACAGTGGAAATTTATCAAACAGCCTTAAAAATTTTAAGTAATAACTATAGTGGTGAAGCTGTGCGGCAGGTTCATTTATCCTTGACAAATTTATCTTTGGATAGGGCCATACAGCTCAGTCTTTTTGATGACAGATTAAAAGCCCACAATCTTGGCTATGCCATTGATGAAATCCGGAATAAATTTGGCAGTAAGAGCCTTTTAAGGGCACAGAGTTATACTAGGGGCGGGATAATGCCTGATAGAACCAAAAAAATAGGGGGGCATAAGGCGCTATGAGGGATAGGGGTTCAATTAAATGGTCCTCCCTTATGCTGCCTGAACATAAGGAACTTCTTAAAAAACTGGCAGAAGAACAGAATCATGTAAAAAAGCCTATTTTAACCGAGGATAGGTATGAGCAAATAAATCAAACACTGATCTATGCCATTAAAAATTCCCTCCCTATCAGCATAAAGTTTTACCAGTCCAATAGTTTATATACTGTTCAAGGCGTTGTGAAAATGTGCGACCCCCTGACCCAAAAGTTAAAGCTTATAGATAATGCCAATAAGGAACTGATACTTTATTTAGAGCAGATTATTGATAGTGAAATTATATCCGGCAGCTATGAATAGGCTGACTGATGTAGATTTTGAAGGATTTTGTACAAATAAATAGAATTATTTAAGCAATAGACTATTGGCGGGTGAGGGAATTGTTTAAGTATACTGCTGTAATAGATTACTATGATAAAAACAAAGCCCAAAGGGTTATCCGAAAGACTGTCAATGCCAGGAATATTAAAGATGCAGTCAAACAGCTGAATGCATTGGGGAAAATAATTAATATTTACTGGGAAGAGGTGCCTAATATTGCCGCCGATCGGCAGTTGGAGATGTTTACAATTAATTAGTGGCTAGTGGCTTGTATATGCAACAACTACGAAAGGAGTTGAAAAAATAGTGCAAAATAGTTTTCTTAACTGGAAAATGGCTGTGGAATTTCACGGTCATGCCTGTCCTGGTTTAGCATATGGTGTTAGGGCCAGTGAGATTGGCCTTGAGTTATTAAACTGTCAACGGTCTGGGGATGAGGAAATACTGGCAATTGTTGAGACAGATGCCTGTAGTGTGGATGGGATACAGGTTGTTGCCGGTTGTACCTTTGGTAAAGGCAACTTAATTTTTCGGGATTTTGGGAAACAGGCTTTCACCTTTGCCCGCAGGGATAATGGGGAAGCGGTAAGAATGGTAATGAAAAGGGTAAATATTGAAGATAGGCAGGAAAAAATAAAATTTATTTTAGAGGGTCCTCAGGAAGAGATATGCACTGTCCAGAGGGTAAAAGTTCAACTGCCTGAAAAGGCAAAGATTTTTAATTCCATACGTTGTGAAGAGTGTGGAGAAAGTTTTATGGAATCCAGGGGAAGGTTGCAGGACGGAAAGATAGTCTGCTTAAGCTGTTTTCAAGAATACAAAAGATAAAAGATTGCATCGGGACAAAGACCCGATATGGGTAGGAAGGAGCCCTCAATTATGAGGGCTCTTGGTTTATGCACATTCCCTGGCAATTGATTTAACTGCATTAAGCAAAGTATCAGTTTCTGCAATAGTATTAAAGAAACTAAAGCTTACCCTTACCGCACCTTGGGGATAGGTACCCATAAACTTATGGGTATCCGGTGCCTGGTGCAGACCCGACTGGGTAGTAATTTGGTAGTTTCTTTTCAGAATTTCAGCTACAATATGGGGATCCAAGCCTTTTATGTTAAAGGAAACAATACCTATTCCGCTGCTTTTCTCCTGACCATAAATAAGAATACCAGGAATCTTTTTCAAACCATCGGACAGGTATTTAACAAGGTTTTCCCGGTGAGCCCATATTTTTTCCATGCCAATTTCCTGTATAAATTTCACGGCTGCCCCTAACCCAGCAATGCCGGGGATATTAGCAGTGCCTAGTTCTACGTCGGCGAATAAATCTAAGGAAAGCTTATTTCCAATATAAAGTCCACCAATTCCCTGAGGTCCCATTAGGTGCTTATGTCCGCTAAAAGCAAGCAAATCTATAGCCATTTCTTCAACATTAATTGGGCAAATTCCCGCTGTTTGAGCACAATCAACCATAAAAAGTATTCCCTTTGCTTGGGCAACCTGTCCTATATCTTTAACAGGGTTTAGAGTTCCGGTCACATTTGAACCATGGGTAAGAATAATCATTTTTGTATTATTTTTAATGACATTTTCTACATAAAGGGGTGAAAGACCCCGTTCAAGGGAACAAGGGATTTTTGTTATCTCAATGCCTTTTTCCCTAAAATTTTCTAATTGTTGCACAATGGAGTTATGTTCCATAGAACTGGTTAGAACATGATCCCCAGGTTTAATTAAGTTATTCAATGCAATACTAATGGCTGTAGTACAGTTAGGTGTAAAAAATATGTTATTTGGATTTGTCCCCTGAAATAAATTGACAAGCAAGGCTTTCGTTTTGTGTACAATAAGGTCAGGGTTTAATTCTTCGGTTTTAGCGGGTAAATAATTAATATTAGTGGAATACTGATTTAAGTATTTATTTATTGTTTCCTGTACCTGTTGTGGCTTGGGCCAAGTGGATGCGGCATTATCGAAATAAATTGACACCATTTCACCTTCTTTATTTCAAAAGTAAAGTAATCCTATAAATATACTAGGATTTATATTTATATTTTATTGGAATATTTGTTTAAGGTCAACATTACAAAAATTATCTTGACAATTTATTAGTATTTTATTTAAATAAAGATAGTAATAAAAACCGATAGGAATAGTCGGAATATATTTTTTGGAGGATGGTAATATGATGAAAATTGCTGGCAATCTAACTGAACTAATAGGCAAAACACCTCTTTTAGAGTTAAAAAATTTTAGTAGTCAACATAGCCTTAAAGCCAGGGTTATTGCAAAACTGGAGTATTTTAATCCTGCCGGAAGTGTCAAGGACAGGGTTGGTTATGCCATGATAAAGGATGCAGAAGAAAAAGGACTAATTAATAAGGAAACGGTAATTGTTGAACCTACCAGTGGTAATACCGGGGTTGCCTTGGCTTTCGTTGCTGCCGCAAAGGGGTATAGACTAATCCTTACCATGCCGGACTCCATGAGTGTAGAGAGGAGAAACCTTTTTAAGGCTTTAGGAGCGGAATTGGTCTTAACTCCTGGAAGCCTGGGAATGAAGGGGGCTATCGAAGAAGCAGAAAAAATTGCAAGCCAGACACCTAACTCCTTTATTCCTCAGCAATTCAAAAATCCTGCTAACCCGGAAATGCACCGCAGGACGACTGCTTTGGAAATTTGGGAAGATACTGACGGAGGTATTGATATTTTTGTTGCCGGTATAGGTACTGGAGGAACAATAACCGGAGTTGGTGAAGTTTTAAAAGCAAAAAAATCCGACCTTAAGGTAATAGGTGTAGAACCAGCTGATTCACCGGTAATATCGGGGGGTAACCCAGGGACCCACAAAATACAAGGCATTGGAGCGGGTTTTATTCCAGATATTCTAAATGTAAAAATACTTGATGAAGTTATCAAGGTTAAGAATGAAGATGCATTTCAAACCGCCAGAGACCTGGCTAAAACCGAAGGTCTCCTGGTTGGAATTTCTTCGGGTGCTGCGTTATTTGCTGCAGTAGCGGCGGCCAAAAGGGAAGAAAATCAAGACAAGGTAATTGTCGTTATTCTTCCTGATACGGGTGAGAGATATCTTTCTACGTCTCTTTTTCAAGAGGAATAAGCATATTTTGCTATCGTATACTGATGAAAAATATTTTATTAATCAAATAATTAATATTACTTGCATAACTTAGAAATTAATTGTATTATTTAGTTCAACAAAACAAAAAATAGAAAAAAACTCATCAAGAGAGATGGAGGGACTGGCCCTATGATATCTCAGCAACCATTTAGATTATTTCTAAAAAGGTGCTAATTCCAGCAGAACTATTGTTCTGACCGATGGGAAGAAAAAACCTGCCAGGTTAGCCTTCTCTAAAGTCAGAGAAGGCTTTTTATTTTTTACAGAAAGGATTGATGCAGATGCCTGTTGTTATACCCGAAAATTTGCCGGCCTACAAAACTTTGGAAGAAGAAAATATTTTTGTGATGAAAGAAAATAGGGCTTTAAGTCAGGATATCAGACCCTTAGAGATTGCGCTTGTCAATCTTATGCCCACCAAGATAGCTACAGAAACTCAATTGCTGCGGTTAATAGGAAATACTCCTCTCCAGGTCAATGTAGAACTTTTGCATACTAAGACACATAAATCAACCAATACCTCAGAGGAGCATTTAACAATGTTTTATAAAACCTTTGATGAGGTAAAAGGTAAAAAGTATGATGGAATGATTATTACCGGTGCACCTGTTGAACATCTTGCATTTGAGGAAGTTAATTACTGGGAAGAGTTAAAGGAAATAATGGACTACTCCACCCAAAACGCCACATCTACCCTTTTTATTTGCTGGGCCGCCCAGGCAGCCTTAAATCATTTTTACGGTATACCTAAATATCCCCTTGGGGAAAAAATGTTTGGAGTATTCCCTCATCGGGTAATTACAAGAACAACAAAGCTTACTCGGGGTTTTGATGATGAGTTCAATGCGCCCCATTCACGGCATACTGAAATTTTGCGGGAGGATATTGAAAAAGTTGAGGATCTGCAGATTATCGCAGAATCTGAAATGTCCGGGGTTTATATTGTGGAGAGCAAGGACGGAAGACAGGTTTATGTAACCGGTCATTCCGAATACGATTCCTATACCTTAAAATCCGAATATGATCGGGATGTCGCCAGGAATCTTCCTATCAAAGTCCCCTATAATTATTACCCTGATGATAATCCTGCAATTGATCCCGTAGTAAGATGGAGGAGTCATGCTAATTTATTGTTTTCTAACTGGCTTAACTATTATGTTTATCAAGAGACACCTTATGACCTTAAAAAAATATAACCTAATTCCAACTATACCTATATGAATAATCAATAAGGAGCGATGAAAATGACTGAAAGAGTATTAAAATTTGATACACTGCAAATCCACGGCGGGCAAAAGCCCGATCCTACAACTGGCTCCCGTGCGGTACCCATTTATCAGACTACCTCCTATGTTTTTAATGATACGGACCACGCAGCAAACTTATTTGCATTAAAGGAATTTGGCAATATTTATACCAGGATTATGAATCCCACCACTGATGTTTTTGAACAAAGGATAGCTCTGCTGGAGGGAGGGGTAGGTGCTTTGGCTGTTGCCTCAGGCTCAGCGGCTATTACCTACGCCATTCTAAATATTGCCGGTGCTGGAGATGAAATTGTAGCCGCCAGTACTTTATACGGGGGCACATACAATTTGTTTTCTTTAACATTACCTAAATTAGGAATTAAAACTACTTTTGTAAATCCTGATAATCTTGATGAGTATAAAAATGCCATTAATGAAAAAACCAAAGCCATTTATATTGAGACTATAGGCAATCCCCAGATAAATATTATAGATATTGAAAAAGTTGCCGAGATTGCTCATGCCCATGGTCTGCCTTTGATAATAGACAATACCTTTGGTACACCCTACCTTATCAAACCTATTGAATTTGGTGCTGATATTGTAGTCCATTCTGCAACTAAATTTATTGGAGGGCATGGTACTGCCATTGGCGGAGTAATAGTTGATTCCGGCAAATTTGACTGGGAAAAGAGTGGAAGATTTTCTGAATTTACTAAACCCGATCCCAGCTATCATGGACTAAAATATGTAGAAGCATTTGGACCACTTGCCTATATTTTGAAAGCCCGGGTACAACTCCTCAGGGATACAGGAGCAGCATTAAGCCCCTTTAATTCATTTTTGCTTTTACAAGGATTAGAAACCCTTTCACTACGTGTAGAAAGGCATGTTGCCAATACTAATAAAATTGCACAATTCTTAGAAAATCATCCTCATGTAGGCTGGGTAAACTACCCCGGTTTAAAGAGCAGTAAATACTATGCTTTAGCACAAAAATATCTGCCCAGGGGTTCAGGTTCCATACTAACCTTTGGCATTAAGGGTGGGACAGAAGCCGGCAAAAAGTTTATTAATAATCTGGAATTATTTTCTCTGCTGGCTAATGTTGCCGATGCCAAGTCACTTGTTATTCACCCCGCTAGCACAACCCATGCCCAGTTATCCGAAGAAGAACAAATTAAGGCCGGAGTTACCCCTGATATGATAAGATTATCAATTGGAATTGAGGATGCTGAAGATTTAATATTTGATTTGGACCAAGGGTTGAACAAATCACAATAAGTGATATAGAGTTTAGAAATAAATTTGCGACCCAATTTTCTGTGGGTCGCTTTTCATAATAGGGGCAAAGATTTAGTAGCACGGTTACAGGTAATTGCCAATCGATTCAAATGATATCAATATATATAGATATATATATTGACTAATTCTCTTTTATTCACTTAAACTATAAGAAATTGCAAATACTAAACCTTATTGGTAAATAGGAGGTATATCTGGTATGGAAAAAGTTAACCTCAAAGTAGAGGGTATGACCTGTGCAGCCTGTGCTGCTAAAATAGAAAAATCATTAAACAAAATGGATGGCGTCAAAAATGCAAACATTAACTTAGCAATGGAAAAGGCAGTAGTGGAGTTTGAACCGGACAAGCTATCTATTAATGACATTAGTGACAAAATAGTAAAACTTGGTTATGGTGTTTTTATTGATAAGGTTGAATTAAAAATTACTGGTATGACTTGTGCGGCTTGTGCTGCCAAATTAGAGAAGAAGCTTAATTCTCTCAAAGGGGTAGTAAAAGCCACAGTTAATTTGGCTACAGAAAAAGCTTCCATAACCTTTTATAGTTCCGTAATTGAAGTTGCCGATTTTAAGAAAACTATTGAGAAATTAGGCTATAAAGGGGAAAGCATAGATAATAAGATTGACCTTGATAAAGAGCGGGAAGCAAGGGATAGGGAAATCAAAAAGCAGAAGGGTTATTTTATATTTTCTGCTATATTGTCCTTACCTTTAGCCCTTTTCATGTTTGCCGAATTATTTGTCTGGACTTGGGTTCCTGGAATTATCTTTAACAAGTACTTCCAGTTAATGTTAGCAACACCTATCCAGTTTATTGCCGGGGCACAGTTTTATAAAGATGCATACTACGCCCTTAAGAATAAAAGTGCCAACATGGCAGTACTGGTAGCGTTAGGGACAACGGCTGCATATTTATTCAGTCTTGTAGTAACCTTCTGGGGTCATGAAATCGGTGAAATGCATGTCTATTACGAAACATCAGCTATCATAATAACCCTTATAATCTTAGGTAAACTATTGGAAGCAATTGCTAAAGGCAAAACATCGGAAGCTATTAAAAAATTAATGGGACTGCAGGCTAAAACTGCACGGGTTATCCGGGATAACCAGGAATATGACATCCCCATTGAAGACGTAACAGTGGGTGATTTAATTATGGTGCGCCCAGGGGAGAAGGTCCCCGTGGACGGTATTATTAAAGAAGGCTATTCTGCCCTTGATGAATCAATGCTCACTGGGGAAAGTATCCCAGTGGACAAAAAAGCTGGAGATGAGGTTATTGGTGCGACTATTAATAAACACGGAACCTTTAAATTTGAAGCAACTAAGGTGGGCAAAGATACAGCACTAGCACAGATTATCAAAGTAGTTGAGGATGCCCAAGGTTCCAAAGCGCCCATCCAAAGGATGGCTGATATAATATCAGCATATTTTGTACCGGCAGTAATTGTGGTGGCGATAATCACTTTTCTTTCCTGGTATTTTATTGTAGAACCTGGCAATTTCACTAAGGCGTTAATTAATTTCACAGCAGTTTTAGTTATAGCTTGTCCCTGTGCTTTAGGTCTGGCAACTCCAACTTCCATAATGGTTGGAACTGGGAAAGGCGCGGAAAATGGAATTCTAATTAAGGGTGGAGAGCATTTGGAAAACGCCCATAAACTGGATACGGTTGTATTGGATAAAACTGGAACTATTACTAAAGGTAAACCGGAGGTAACCGATATCTTCAGTATCAATGGACTTGACGAAAATGACCTGTTGCGTATTGCTTCGATTACTGAAAAAGGTTCCGAGCATCCCTTAGGGGAAGCAATTGTTCTAAAAGGCAAAGAAGTTTTGGGAAACATACCTGACCCTCAGGAATTCAAAGCTATACCGGGACACGGAGTTGAGGCGGTAGTTGACAATAATAGGGTTCTCTTAGGAACGAGAAAACTTATGGGGGAAAAGAACATTCCTTTTGAGCATATAGAAGATAAGATGGGACAGCTAGAGGAGCAAGGTAAAACTGCCATGCTAATGGCTGTTAATAGTGAAGTTGCTGCGGTAATTGCTGTTGCCGATACTATTAAAGAGAGTTCATTAGAAGCTATTAAAGAATTGCAGAAAATGGGCATTGATGTGGTCATGATTACCGGTGATAATCAGCGGACGGCCCAAGCTATTGCCAATCAGGTTGGAATAATTCACGTTTTGGCAGAAGTACTACCCGAGGATAAAGCTAAGGAGGTAGAAAAGCTGAAAGCCCAAGGAAAAAAGGTAGGAATGGTGGGAGACGGAATTAACGATGCACCAGCTCTGGCTACCGCTGATGTAGGTATGGCTATAGGTACCGGCACTGATGTAGCTATGGAGGCAGCTGATATAACATTGATGTCGGGAGATTTAAAAGGGATTCCTGCCAGCATACAATTAAGCAGGGCGACAATGAACAATATTAAGCAAAACCTATTTTGGGCTTTAATATACAATACCCTGGGCATTCCTGTAGCAGCCTTAGGCTTTTTAAACCCAGTTATTGCCGGAGGTGCTATGGCCTTTAGCTCCGTTTCTGTGGTAACTAATGCTTTAAGACTAAAAAGGTGGAAATATAAAAAAGGCTTCTGAAATAAGCATTTATTTGAAGCCTTTTGTGAAACTCATTTATACTTTCCTATTCGTTATAAAAAATAAGTCACGGAAATCTTGATAATTTCTTAACATTTCTCAGAAATCTTCTTGAAGTTTGAGTGGTATTCTATAAATGAAGTTAATTAAATTAAAGGTGGTGAAATTAAATGAAAAAAGCAATTGTTAGCGTGCTTCTAGTTCTAGTTGCTGTATTATTCTTTGCACCAGGTATGTTGATTGGTGCCGAGAGCCCAGCCTTTAACCCTGGACAACCTGGTCAAGGTTTCCGTCAAGGAATGATGGGACGGGGGGGTATGGGTGGCGGTTATGGTATGGCTGCACAGGTAGCCGATGTTTTAGGGTCAGATGTCAATGATGTAGTTAAAGAAATCCAGGGTGGCAAAAGCTACTTGGAAATCGCAGCGGCAAAGGGAGTAAGTGCTGAAGATTTAACTCAAAAGCTATTAACCGCACATCAAGCCAGGCTGGATGAATATGTTCAAGCAGGTACCATGACCAAAGAGCAGGCAGAATTTATGCAAAGTAGAATGGAACAAAACATTAAGACTATGCTTGAGTACAAAAATGATGGGACAAGGGGCTTTGGTCGCAGGGGACAGGGCTGCGGCGGAGGCAGAATGGGATTTGGTTTTAATAGGACTGCCCCTGCTTCAACAAATATATAATGTAAAAAATTGAGGTACCTTTAAGGGTACCTCAATTTTTATAATAAGCCCCAAATTAAACATTATGTGTTGATCAATAGCCGATAGCCAATGGCAATCATATTATTTAAAAAAAGAAATAACGAGTTTAACTAAAAGACGAAAAGACGAATTAACCAATAGTAGAAAACAAATACCCTGAGGGCATATTGTTTTCTACTATTGTTTGTAGTAATTAATTTTAGTATAATTGCATTAGTAAATAACGGGTAGGGGGTGAAATATGTCCCTGAAGAAGATTTTTTCGGATTTTAAGCCCTTTCAGCATGGAGTAGGCAAGGTATTAGGACATCTCGAGGCTGATATCATGGAAATTGTCTGGAATAAAGAAAAGGTATCGGTGCGGGAGGTCTATGAACAGCTTAATTTAAACAGGGAGATAGCATATACTACGGTAATGACTATTATGGGCAGGCTGGCAGAAAAAAATATCTTAACCAAAGAGCCGCGGGGGAATGCCTATGTTTACTCACCGACCTTATCTAAAGATGAGTTTACCAGCCGAATGGTCAGTAACGTAATTGACGGCTTGCTTGAAGACTATGCTGATGCTGCTTTTGCCCATTTTATAAATAAGATTGGTAATGCTGACCACAAGAAAATTGCCAATCTAGAAGCTTTGTTAAGTCAATATAAGGCAAAGGAGGAAATTGATGATTAACCATACTTATATAGTATACTCCTTTGTGGGAAGCTTCCTTGCCGTTTTATTTATTTATATACTCAATAAGCTAAATTTGCAGGATAATCCAAGGGAAAGAGCTGTTCACACCTTAATACTCCTGGGATTACCTGTTGCGAGTTATGTTTTGTATGTATTAATTTTAAATAAACCTTGTACTATAAACTTCTTAACTGAAGAATCATTTTTAGCGAAGATTTGTTCCCTGGGGTACTTTCTAGCCGACTTACTCCTTCCCTTTTTCCTGTTAGTGGCAGTAGCAGCCCTATTTAAAACTTTATTAAGTTTGATATATGCTAATCATTTAGTCAAGAAGTACCGGGGTTTGAATAATAATTCATTGGGAATAGTAAATGAACAGTTGGAGGAACTATCCCTTTATTTTAAAATTGACCAACCGGAAGTAATAATTATTCCTGCTTTAAGAGCCAAAGCCTTTGTTTTTGGTTTCGGAAACAAATACTTAGTGCTTTCCAAGGGATTATTAGAAATTTTAGACCAGGAGGAACTGACCTTAATTTTAGCCCATGAATTGTACCACATAAAAAGGAAGGACAATCTAACCAACTGGTTCAGCCTTTTACTGCGGGATCTAATGTTTTTTAATCCTCTGGCCCACTGGCTATACAAAAACCATCAAATTGAAAAAGAAAAATCTGCAGACCAAGCAGCGTTGTTGGTTCATAATAAACCTGCAGTTTTAGCCGAGGTTTTGTTAAAGCTGTGGAAAAACAATATTGGTAAGGATTTTAGAAATGGTTTAATTGATAGTTTAAACCCATATCCCAGTTTTTTTGCCGGAGTCGATACTATTGAGGCACGGGTGAAAAATGCTTTAAACTATATGCCCAGTGGTTTGCCAGTAAAACCAAGGGTTAATGTATTAAATTGGCTGGCCATTATTTTAGTTGCAGTTATTCTTGTATTGATCTGTTAAAAAGATTTATTTCAAACTACTACACTGATTAGTAAAAGGAGGCTTTTAAATGTCAAGAAACGATAAAAGGCAGCAGTTTAGTGATGTCAAAAAAGGAAATAAGGGAATTTACATTATTGCCCTGTCCATTACCCTTACCCTGGTTTTGGTAATTGCAGGTTTTGCTTTTTTAAATAAGGGTGGGGACCAACAGGAGTTTTATAATGTTGGTCAGGTAAATTACCAAAGGAAAAGCATCCAAATGACTGACATTAAAAGTACTATTGAAAATGATAAGATAATTATTCCCCTTAAACCAATAAAGGAGAACAGCATAATCTACACGGAGTATGTCAATGGCAATAAGGTTGTTCCCCTGACTGCTTTTATTACTCCCCAAGGAGATGTTATAGCTGCCATAAGTATGTGTGAGCCCTGCAGGGGTACTAAGTTCCATATTGAGGGGTTAGAGCTGGTATGTAATGCTTGCGGTACAAGATGGACTCTTGATGGCTTGAAAGGAACTTGGGGCGGGTGTCTAAAGTATCCTCCTGAGGAACTGAACTATCAAATGGACAGCCAAGGGGAAAATCTACTTCTTGATGAGCAGGATATTGCAAACTGGCAGCCAAGGAAGGTTTAATCTGTTTTAAGAAGGTATTTAAAGCAAACTATCATGTAATGTGGAGGTAAAATATGGATAACTTCAAAGAAATTAACGACCGCTTAGAAGAAGTCAATAAAAAAAGAAAGATATATGACTGGATTGGTGCCTCATTGATAGTAGCCTTCGTCTTTTGGGGACTATGGTTTTTCCAGCAGCCAGCTGCCAGGGCGTACACTGACATATTAAGCAATAAGGTAAATAATCAGTCATTGCAAAAAATATCTTTTCTGGGTCAGGGCGGGTGCTGCAACCAGGGAAATAGTGGCAGTACTCCTATTCAATCCTGTGGGCAAGGCTCTGGTACTTGTGGCATGAATGGTGCTTCTGTTGTTAAACCTGATTTAACAAATGTTCAGGAAGAAGCAAAAACATACTATGCAGCCAACTTCAATAATGGCGATGAAGGATTTATAGAGGTTGTGGCTACAGACTATGGCTGCCACATTCAAGCTGATATCTATAAGAATGGACAGTTGATTAAAAGTTTAGGATATGGTGGTCCTGGTCAATTTTATGAAATCAACTAACAGCGGGGGTAATTATGAGGCTGACAGACATAGCTTTTAAGCACTTATGGCGCCAGAAAGCCAAAGTTTTACTCTTGCTTTTAGGCATAATACTGGGTGTAACAACTATTGTGACCCTTTCTACAATTACTCTCGCTATGGAACAGGAAATAAGTGACAAGTTTGACCAGATTGGCTCAAATATTGTTATTATGCCTAAAAATGAGAATGTAACTTTGATTTACGGCGGTGTGACAGTACAAAGCAGTTCAGCCCGTGGGCTGGAACTCTCTGAAGATGCAATTGAAAAAGTTATGAGCATTAAAAACTCGGAAAATATCGCAGCTATTGCACCTAAGCTTTTGGGGTCTGTAGAGACAGATGGGGGTCAGGCATTGGCAGTAGGTGTAGATTTCGCTACAGAGTTTAGGATAAAAAAGTGGTGGAATCTGCAGGGACAAGAGCCTATTGCCGATAACCAAATTATTTTGGGCAGCAACACTGCAACATTGTTGAAAAAAGAGCTTGGTTCGACATTAAAGATAGCTGATTCGGAATTTGTTGTTTTTGGAATCCTCAATGAAATGGGTTCAGAGGAAGACAATGTGCTTTATATTTCTCTGCCCAGGCTGCAAAAAATCCTTAATAAAGAAGGGACTTTAAATTATATTGAAGTAAGTGCATTATGCTATACCTGCCCAATTGAGGATATTACTGAGCAAATTGCCGGTAAATTGCCTGACGCTAAGGTAACTGCAATTTTAGAGGCCGTTGAAGCAAGAAAGGTTATTGTTGATAAGTTCAGCACCTTAGCTCGTACCATCTCAGCCATTATCCTTTTGATAGGATTACTAATAGTGACAAACTCGGTAATGGCTTCAGTTACAGGACGCATAAGGGAAATGGGTATAATTCGTGCTTTGGGTTTTAAAAACACTCATATTGCTGTACTGATAATTATGGAAACAATTACTGTAAGCTTATTAGGGGGAATAATAGGTTTTTTCCAGGGTACGGTATTAGCCAAATGGCTGGCACCCTTGATTGCCCAAATGGAAGTAGTAATAATTTGGGATTGGCAGTTGGGACTGACAGCGGTTCTTTCCGCAGCGGTAGTAGGTGTTATTGCCAGCTTAATCCCTGTTTCTAGAGTGATAAGGCAGAATCCTGCCCATTCGATGAGTCTAATTTAAGGAGGTAAGGGGAATGGGCTTATGGGATATTGTATTAAATAATCTTAAAAGAAGAAAAGAAAAAACTTTTTTCATTATAGCCGGGATTGTAATTAGCATTGCCACTGTAACGGCGTTATTTTCCTTAACAGCAGCAATGAGTGATAAAATGGCAAGGGATATGGAGGCAGCAGGAAGAAAGGTATTAATGACACCTAAATCGGAAAAGGTCTCTTTTTCTTTTGGTGGAATAACAGTTGCCGAGAATATTGCCTTTGATGTAGAAGAGATGCCCCATGATACCCTCCTGCAGCTAATAAACAGGTCCCAGGAGCTTGATATAAGACTAACGGCTCCAAAAAAAATCCATAGCGTAGAAATAGCTGGGAAAGAAAATCTAATTGTCGGCATTGATATCTCCAATGAACTTAAAGTGAGACCCTGGTTATTAATAAAGGGAGCAGTTCCAGCCGGGGACAACCAAGTTCTCTTGGGCAGTAATATAGCCCAGGCTTATGGGAAAGCTGCGGGCGATAGCCTGGACTTGGGGGGGCGGTACGTTGTTGTTTCAGGTGTTTTTCAAGAAACGGGACAACAGGAAGATAATATTTTGATGGCTCCTTTGACGCTTGTGGAAGAGCTCAGTGGAAATACAAATTTAAACTTAATTGAAGTGGTATTGGATAATTCGCCTGATACTCCTTTAAATATTTTAAAAATTAAGGAATACTTCCCTGAGGTTAAGGTAACCGCTGTTCAAGAAGCCATGGAAGCAAGGAAGGAATTAATCGGAAGATATAAAAACTTTACTTTTCTTGTTTCTGCAATTATCCTCCTGATAGCAGGTCTAATAGTAATCACCACTATGCTTAGCTCAGTCAATGAAAGGGTAAAAGAAATAGGGATTTTTCGCGCATTAGGTTTCAGAAAAACAGATATAATAAAGATATTTCTTTTAGAGTCGGCAGTCGCCTGTTCTGTAGGCGGTATGTCAGGCTATGGGGCAGGTCTTCTTATAGCAAGGGCGGCGACCCCTATGGTAGACGCAGAGGGCTTAATCATAAACATAAATCCCCTGTTGGGAATTTCTGTTGTTGCAATTGCTCTTATTATTGGACTTTGCGCAAGCTGGTTTCCGGCTTCCCGTGCTGCTAAGCTTGACCCTGCAGAAGCGTTAAGATACCTGTGATGGAGGTGTAAAATGGCACTTATTGATATAAATAATGTTTCGAAACAATATGGCAACGAAAGTATGGTTACTGCTTTAGATAAAGCAAATCTAAGGATTGAAGAAAAAGAATTTGCCGCTATAATGGGACCTTCAGGTTCTGGAAAAAGCACCCTTTTAAGCATTTTAGGTGTTTTAAATCCTCCTTCTGAAGGGGAGGTAATAATCGACGGTATCAATGTTTTTCAACTGTCTAATGAAAAGCAGGCTGATTTCCGCAGGGAATATCTGGGTTTTATTTTCCAACAGTTTCAGTTACTCCCTTATCTAACGGCTGTAGAGAATGTAATGCTGCCTCTTGCAGTGGCTAAAATGACTAATAAGGACAAGCGGCTTGCAGCTCAAAGGGTGTTGGAAAAGGTAGGTCTCGGAGATAAACTGGATAGGCTTCCTCATCAGCTATCCGGTGGAGAGCAGGGCAGGGTAGCCATTGCCAGAGCCATTGTAAATCAGCCGCCAATTATTTTAGCTGATGAGCCCACGGGGAGCTTGGATACAAAAACCGGTCAAGAAATAATCGATCTATTTAAGGAATTGAATGATGAGGGACATACTATAATTATGGTTACCCATAACAAAGAAAACTTGAATTATGTTAACCGTGCAATCTATATCCGTGACGGCAGGATAACAGCGTAGAAAATCACCCAAAAGGTGGTTTTCTTTGTTTTCGCTAAGGTTGTTATGGGTATAAAATACTATTAATTTCCTGAAAGGTGGAGTCGAATTGGAGTCAACAAATGTGATAATTGCATTTGCTTTAACGGCTTTTGCAGGCTTAGCAACAGGAATTGGCAGTATTCTTACTCTTTTTACCCAAAGGACAAATACTAAGCTTTTATCTGTTTCCCTAGGTTTTTCTGCAGGGGTAATGATCTACGTGTCAATGATTGAAATATTCTTTAAAGCAAAAGAAGCTTTGATTATGGAACTTGGACTTTCTACTGGCTCCTGGTTAACTGTGACAGCTTTCTTTGGCGGGATGCTTTTGATAGCTGTTATTGATAAATTAATACCTTCTTTTGGCAACCCCCATCAGTTACATAGAGTAGAAGAAATGGAGCAAATAGAAGGCAACAATAATTCCTTGATGAAGCTGGGTCTATTGACCGGTGTGTCTATTGCGGTCCATAATTTTCCGGAAGGGCTTGCAACCTTTGCCGCTGCCGTAAAAGACCCCGGCTTAGGTCTGCCCGTTGCTTTTGCAGTTGCTATTCACAATGTGCCTGAGGGTATTGCTGTTGCAATACCTGTCTACTATGCTACGGGCAGCCGGGGGAAAGCTTTTCTCTACTCTTTTTTATCCGGCTTATCAGAACCGCTGGGTGCATTGGTCGGCTATTTAATCCTTTCGCCCTTCTTTAATGACCTTGTCTTTGGCATTCTTTTTGCTCTGGTGGCAGGGATTATGGTTTTTATATCCTTTGACGAACTGCTGCCTGCTGCCGAAGAGTACGGAGAGCATCATATTGCCATCTATGGAGTAATTTCCGGAATGGCAGTAATGGCAGTCAGTCTTCTCCTATTTATTTGAGTTTTAAAAGGTTTTTAGGAAATAAGAAAGAATTATATAAAATGCCGGTGTCAGTACTGTTATTGCCGAATCCTTTGCCCGCATTTTCTTTAGGAACGCTATCAACCTGAGCTTACCTTTACTTGTTTGCCCTGGAATCTCGTCTTTGCAAAAAAGTGAGATCTGCTTAAGGTAATTTTGGGTGAAGGGAAAATTGTTAACTTGAATAATAATGAAGAAATTATCGCTGAAAAGTTGTCCGACTTTGTTTTAAAATACTAGAAAACGGCGGAGTAACACCCTTAGTTAAAAAGCTTACTCCCAGTAAATTAAGACCATTGTAGTGGGAGGTTCCTATGAATAATAAGATTTGCTTTATTGCACCCTACCACGAGCTGATAGGTATAGGTACAGAAATAAAAAAAGAATTAGGTCTGAATATTGATATTGTTTTCGGAAATCTGGAAAGCGGTGTCATATCAGCGTTGGAGGCAAGGAAAAGAGGGGCTCAGGTCATTATCAGCAGAGGTGGAACTGCCACTGCAATTAGGAATGAAGTAGATATACCTGTAGTTGAGATAAAAGTTACCGGCTATGATCTTTTAAAGGTTTTATACCGGCACAAAAATACCAAGGGTCCGATAGGAATTGCCGGCTACCAGAATGTAGTTTATGGCTGTAGGACTATTAGCGAAATTTTGCAAATACCTGTAATTGAGCATATTTTTATCTCGGAAAGCGTGGATTGGGATAAAGCCCAGAGTGAAGTGAAAAGGTTAATAAAAGAGCACGATATTCGGGTGTTTATAGGTGACACGGTAGTTATGAACAATTTAAATTTACAAGACATGGAGCTTAATCTTATTACTTCAGGGCGAGAAGCTGTTCTACAGGCCTTTGAAGAGGCGCAGCAGATTTTAAAAATATCTGAGGAAGAAAAAGAGAAACACAAACGTTTTCAACTTGTATTGGATTTTGTCCACGATGGTGTAGTTGTTACAGATGAAAAAGGCATTATCAGTTTTTTGAACCCTATTGCCGAAGAAGTATTTAAAATAAAAAAAGAAGAGGTTATTGGCAAAGAAAGCTCAGATGCCATTCCTAATTCAAAAATTAATAGAGTATTAGAGACAGGAAAGGCTGAAATTGATCAACTGCAGGAGATTGGCGATGGACATATCTTAACTAATCGGATTCCCATTAATGTAAATGGTCAAATAAAAGGTGTAGTCACTACCTTTCAGGAAGTATCTAAAATTCAAGATGCTGAGCGCAAAATACGACAAAACCTTTTTAACAAAGGTCTTGTTGCTAAATACGATTTCAACGATATCTTAAGCCGTGATTCTAATATGAAAAGATTAGTGGAAATTGCCAGGGATTATGCTAAAACTGACGCTACTGTTTTAATCCAAGGAGAAAGTGGAACAGGAAAGGAAATCTTGGCCCAGAGTATCCATGCAGAAAGCAACCGCGCTGAAGGACCTTTTATTGCTGTCAATTGTGCTGCTTTACCTCCGCAGCTACTGGAAAGTGAGTTATTTGGATATGAAGAAGGTGCCTTTACCGGAGCTAAAAAAGGAGGTAAAATTGGTTTATTTGAATTAGCCCATAATGGAACAGTATTTTTAGACGAGATTGGAGAAATGGATACCGGTCTTCAGGCCAGATTATTAAGGATATTAGAAGAACGGCAGGTTATGCGTCTTGGGTCGGACAAAATAATACCGATAAATATAAGGGTGATTGCTGCGACAAATGTTGCTTTACAGGAACAGGTTAAAAAAGGACTGTTTAGAATAGACCTTTTTTATAGACTAAATGTATTAAATATAAGAACGATACCGTTAAGAGAAAGAAAAGCGGATATAGAGTATTTAGCCCAATATTTTCAAAGGAGATGTAATGAGAAATATGGTAAACAGGTGGATAAACTTTCTCCGGAAGTAGTCAGTTTTTTAAAAAGTTATACTTGGCCTGGAAATATTCGGGAGCTTAAAAATGTTATTGAGAGAATAGTCCTGTCCTCGAAAACTGATTATGTAACCATGGATTCTATACAGTTGATAATTAATGAATTACAGGAATTGAACAGGCAAGGGGTGCAGGGAGATTGTATTAATGAATTCCTCCAAGGTACAATGAATGATATTAAAGAGAAAGTTATTTTAAACGTTTTAAAGGAAGAGGGTTACAATAAAAGCCGTAGTGCAAAAAGACTAGGCATAGATCGTTCTACAATTGAAAGGTTTCTTAAATAATTGCTGACATTTACCGCATATGTGTTGCAAAAAACAACATATATGCGTTTTTTGTTTTCCTGTTTCCCTTCCTATAATTGTTTAAAACAATGGCATAAATATTGCAATATACTAAGACAGTAAATATTTTAAGGGGTGAAAAGATTATGGTAAAGAATGCTGTTGTTGCTGATATTAAGGATAATGTGGCAACTGCTACAACAGATATTAAAGAAGAAACTAAGGTCATCATGTTCGTAGGGGGAGAGGAATTAAGTATTCAAGTACAACAAGAAATACCCTTTGGTCATAAATTTGCTCTCAGAAATATTAGCAAGGGAGATCATGTTATTAAATATTCCGAATCCATTGGTATTGCCAGTCGAGATATACAAATTGGTGAACATGTCCATGTCCATAACGTTGATAGTGATAGGGGACGGGGAGATTTAAAATAAACACAGTTAACTAAGAATAGGGGGTTGTTAAAAATGAAATTTAAGGGATATCGTCGGGCAGATGGTAAGGTTGGCGTAAGAAATTATGTTCTCTTGCTGCCTACTAGCATTTGTTCTAATAAAGTTGCTTCTGAAATAGCCGGTAAAGTAAGGGGTTGTACAACAATTGATAATACTTATGGCTGCTGCCAGGTAGGCAGTGATTTTGATATGACATTCAGAACTATTGTTAATTTAGCTAAACACCCTAATGTTGGTGCTGTAAT
The DNA here is from genome assembly GCA_049323895.1 of Bacillota bacterium. Taxonomy (GTDB): domain Bacteria; phylum Bacillota; class Peptococcia; order Peptococcales; family BICA1-8; genus JBMOKT01. Next base: position 405,292 of record JBMOKT010000039.1, read on the forward strand.
AGTAGTAGGTTTGGGCTGTGAAGGACTAGAACCTTTAAAGGTCTATAAAGAATTGGAAAACATCGGCAAGCCTGTTTCGAAAGTAGTTATCCAAGAGGAAGGCGGAACCCTCAAGGCTTTTGCAAAGGGGTGTGAAATTGCCAGGGAATATGCGCAAATCCTTTCTCTGCAGGAAAAGGAGGAATGTGATGCTCAAGAATTGATTTTAGGTATTGAATGTGGAGGTTCTGATACAACTTCCGGGTTAGCATCCAATCCGGCATCTGGAGCAGCTTCAGACCTATTAATTCAAGCAGGTGGAACATCAATATTATCAGAAACGACAGAATTAATCGGGGCTGAGCATGTTTTAGCCCGCAGGGCAATTAATCAGAAGGTTGCCGATGAATTAATAAACATCGTCAAAGTTTGTGAACAAAGAGCTAAAGACATGGGACAGGATATCCGCGGTACTCAGCCAACGCCTGGGAATATTGCAGGCGGAATAACTTCTATTGAAGAAAAATCACTAGGCTGTATCCATAAAGCCGGTTCTGCTCCAGTTCAAGGAGTATTGCATTACTCTGAAGTTCCCCAAGGGAAAGGTTTATATGTGATGGATACACCGGGACAGGATATTGTTTCCATATCAGGAATGGTTGCTGGTGGGGCCCAGGTTGTGATATTTACAACAGGAAGGGGTACTCCCACCGGGAATCCAATAGCTCCTGTTATAAAAATTACTGGAAACAGAAGGACCTATGAAAAGATGAAAGACAATATAGATATTGAAGTAGCCGAAATTGTCGAGGGTACGAAAACAATAGATGAACTGGGACAGGTGATTTTTGATGAAATAATAAAGGTTGCAAATGGGAAAACAACCAAGGCAGAGGAGTTGGGTCATACTGAGTTCTCAATATACCGAATTGGTCCTACTTTCTAGATAAAAAAAAGGAGAGAATTTATGCAAATTAAAAAAAGTATCGAAAAACTGGTGTATTAACTGGATTTGGTGGTTACTATGCATTAAAATTGTTCAAAGAATCCGGTGTTGCCGGGTTGGCTGAGGGTTCATCTGCAGGAAACTTTGTAGCTACCCCTGCCGCTTTGACGCAACCCAGGGTTGATACCCTGGGTTGTATTATTTTGCAGTTTTATTTATGATAGTATAATAGATTGTAGTTACAATTGTATTCAAATTGACATAAAAAACGAAATCATACATTCTGCTATTTTTTCAACAGGATTATGCATAGGATTAAGGAGAAAATGCTATGTCGCTATTTAGTAAAGACTTTAAAGAAGGAGTAAAAGATATTGCACCTATTCTCGTTGGGATTATACCCTTTGGAATGATTGCCGGTATTGCCGCAATAAATGCCGGTCTTTCGAAAATTTCTGCTTTAGCCATGTCGGTTTTTTTATTCGCAGGTGCCGCTCAGTTAGCGGTTATCCAACTTATTGCTGATAATTCAGCGGTTGTTGTCATAATCGGTACGGCTTTAGTTATTAACCTACGCTTTGTTATGTACAGTGCAAGTTTAGCTCCGTATTTCAAGGATATCCCCCCCAGAATGAAATTTACTTTATCATATTTATTGACTGATCAGCCATATGCTTTGTCTATAAGCCGTTTTGCAAAGGATAATAAAGTTAACCCTATTAAATATTATCTGGGAAATGGTATAGTGCTTTGGGTAGTATGGCAGCTTTCGACCCTGGTGGGAATCTTTGTTGGTTATGGAATTCCCAAGGAATGGGGTCTTGATTTTGCTATACCCCTTACTTTTATGGTTTTGCTCTTTAAAGCTATGGAAGATTCTGCTACTGTTACTGCTGCAGTTATTGGAGGGCTTGCCGCCCTAGTAGCCCGCCCTTTACCCTATAATCTGGGTTTAATAATTGCTGCCCTTATAGGTGTTGCAGCAGGATTGGCAGTCGAGATAAGGAAGAACAAATAGTCATAATTTCAGCATTTATAGTGGAGGAAATATGAAACCTATAACAATTTGGTTAATTATCTTTTTATCAGGGGTCGGCACATATTTTTTACGCATATCATTAATATACTTATATGGAAAGATAAATCTTCCCAGCCTGTTGGAAAAATCTCTCCGTTTTATTCCTCCTGCCGTTTTTTCCGCACTGATGGTACCCCAGTTGTTTTATATTGACAATACCTTAAATATTTCGTTGAACAACTATCGGTTAATGGCTGGCATTATTGCAGCCTTTGTGGCCTGGAAGGTAAAAAATGTACTCTTGACAACCTTTGTTGGTCTAGGAGCGTTGTGGCTAATTCAATGGGCTATATAAGGCAGTGGAAAAGTGTAAGAGTGAAAAGGAGCGGCATCTGCTCACGGGCTATTTTTTAGGATGCATCACGATGGGCAAGACAAGGGCAAGACAAGGGGACGTTTCTCTTGTCTTCTTTTAATTATTCTGTTAATCCATAAAAGGGTGGTAAAAATGGTCAGACAGCAAGACGGCGAAGTGAAACCGGGATATACCATATAATGTTAAAAGGAATTGATGATCGCAACATATTTCTGGACAACGAAGATAAACTGGTATTTTTGGAAAAATTATTTAAGGTGCGGGAAACTGTGAATTTTATGTTATATGGGTACTGCTTAATGGATAATCATGTTCATCTAGTACTGAAAGAAGCTGAGGACATTGGGACAAGTATCAAAAGAATTACAGTGGGGTATGTTCACTGGCACAATAACAAATATGGAAGAAAAGGTCATTTATTTCAGAATAGATATTTAAGTTAGCCTGTTGAAAGTGAAAAATACTTGTTAGCGGTATTAAGATATATTCACCAGAACCCATTGAAAGCTATGTTTGTCGAGCGATTAGGCGATTATAAATGGAGCAGCTATAACCAATACATCTTATTATATAACTGTCAAAAAGCACAAATATTCTGATGAGCTGTTAAGAAAGATAATACAGAAAAAATATCTATTAGGCAGTATTAAAGAACTGTCTATTGGGAAAGAAATCAAATAATTAAGGAGATATACCATGGAACCGGGGCGAGCATTAGGCAGTTGGGGCGAGTCTTAGGGGTGGGAAAGGGAGTAGTGGAAAAGGCGGTGCGACAAGAGGACAAGTGAAACGTCCGAGACCACTGAAAAAGTCACATTTTTTAGCAGTTTTCCCCGGGCGATTAGGAGTCTTTCTGTTCGCCCTAAACAATATAGTAAAAAGGTTAAATTTAAATGAAATTTTAGA
>JBMOKT010000040.1:0-30265 GCA_049323895.1 Bacillota bacterium
TCTTCCTAATAGTAAAGAGAAGGATTCTACAAAGTGTTAGCGATGTCCTGAAACAAAATTACTATTAAAGTGTTATCGATGTGTTGATACAAATACTGTAATCGATGTGTTGAGACTCATCAACTAGTGATTAGTGACTGGTGACTAGCAGTTTGTTAGTGTGATAGTTTGAAAGTGTGATAGTGGAAAAAGCGTGTACAATGAATGTCAATTTACCGGGATATGAGATAGTGACATCATAGCTTTAGCACAAAGGTACTGTAGCACTGTAGCACTGACATACAGAATATCCTAAGAGCCGTCACACTGTCATGCATTTTAACCCTTGAGCCATCACGCTGACCCATTATGTTAACCCAAAAGATTAATATTCCACTACTTCCAGATTCAACAGGTTGCAAAGAACCTTAATCTCTTCTTTCACATCGCCGTAGACAAGGGCAAAATGGGGCTCCCAGCCGTCAACAACTGCCTGGTCAACAATTTCCGCAGCATTGGTGTCAGCTTTAACCTCCACGGAAGTGCCAAGGAACTTTTGGGGCTCATCTAGGGCTTCCCCTGTCATTAAGAACATTCTGAACCTGCCATTTGGTTTTCTTCCTAGTCTTATTACTGTTACTCTGCCGGGCTTAAGTCCGAATTCCATTGTTGGACCAATCTTCCGGTTAGGATGAACACCTGCTCTGGCACCTGTACTTTGGTGAGCTAGTGAGCAGGCACCTGCACCACAATGCCAGAATATTAAAGAGTTTTTCTTTTCATCTAATGATACTGGATCCCCAAAATAAGGAGCTGTTCCAGTAAACTCTCTTAATATAAACATTGATATGGCACCATAAACATCCGCTTCACAGGAGGAAACTACTCCTTCTTCAGTTAAACCTGATAAAACACTGCAGACAGGTGTCTGGTATTCTACAAAAAAGTCAGGCCAACATCTTGATGCCAAGGCTTTAATGTTTTTCTCTTTTACAAAAGCAGTGTATGCAGCAGCCAAACGACCAAACTTATGAAGATTCTCCTCAGGGATTTGGTTTAAATCTTTAATATTGTTATGGGCCTTATCAAGATGCTCCATATATTCGGCTTCAGCTAATTCTTTAGCCTTTTTAATAATATCCCTGGCCTCGATGTATTCAAGCTTAGCTCCCACAGCATTTTGCACTTCTGTATCTAGTGCGTTGGAAAAATAGAAACCAGATGGGGCGTTGCCTACTACACCAATAGTCAACTCTTTAAGATTTTTATAAACCTGACAAGCTTTAATTACTGTAGAAATCTTAGCTTGGACTTTCTCCTCAACTGGGCTGCCAAATATATATTCAAATTTTTTGCCTCTGTTATAAAAAAGGTTTCCAGCTGAGAATGCACCTGTTAAGGAATTTAATCTCAGTCTCCCTCCGTCTACAGCAGGTTCTCTTAAGGTCCATAAAAGGATCGTACAATCAAAGTTTCTTAATACCTCTGCTGCAAAGGTGGAGTCTACGAAGGTTGTGTTCTGTAGAATAATTAAATCGGGTTTTGCCACCTTTTTAAGATAATCACTTAAGGCTTCAATAGAGGTTAAAAGTTCATTAGGCATTGATACCCCGGGGTGAATTTTCTGGAACATTTCCCTTGATTTTTGCAGACTATCGTTTGCACTTTCCATGTGAAAATTAACCCGGCCAATAGGTAAAAACACTACAGAAATCTGTGACATTAGAATCCTCCTCAATCAATACCGAATCTTTTTTTAATAAACTATCTAATTACTTCTTCCGTCTCAGGGTCAAAGAAGTGTCCTTTTTCAACTACTACTTCAAGTTTTATTTTATCGTGCACATGGGGAGTCTTTACAACCTGCAGCTTAGCAATGATCTCTTGGCTGCAAACATTATCAAAGTATACAAAGAACTCAGACCCCATATTTTCAACTACATTAAGTTCCGCAGTACAAACATTACTCTGGTTTTCACCTTCAACAACACGAAAGTATTCAGGCCTTATTCCTAAGATTACCTTTTTATTTTCATATCCTTTTTCGGAAATTACTTTGCTTTGTTTTTCTGTCAGTTGCACTTTAAGATCCGGTTCGGCCTTAAAGAAGACCGCGCCATTCTCCTTTATTACAGTGCCCGTAATGAAGTTCATGGCAGGTGAACCAATGAAGCCGGCAACAAAAAGATTAACCGGTTCATGATAAACATCATCAGGAGTACCTACCTGCTGAATAACGCCGTCTTTCATAATTACTATACGGTCACCCATTGTCATAGCTTCAGTCTGGTCGTGGGTTACATAGACAACTGTTACTCCTAACCTCTGTCTTAATTTGCTAATCTCTGCACGCATTTGTACCCTTAATTTTGCATCAAGGTTTGATAAGGGTTCGTCCATTAAAAATACTTGTGGATGTCTTACAATGGCCCTTCCTAAGGCAACCCTCTGACGTTGTCCACCAGAAAGTTGACCGGGTTTTCTATCCAAAAGTTTTTCCAATCCCAATATATTTGCCGCCTCATTGATACGTTTTTCAATTTCAGCTTTATCAAATTTCCTTAGTTTTAAACTAAAGGCCATATTTTCCCGGACATTCATATGGGGATAAAGGGCATAGTTTTGAAAAACCATCGCAATATCTCTATCTTTTGGTGGTACATTATTGACTAAACGTTCGCCAATAAATAATGAACCTCCACTGATTTCTTCAAGTCCGGCAATCATTCTTAATGTTGTTGATTTTCCACATCCTGAGGGTCCAACAAGAACAACAAACTCCCCATCCTGAATTTCAAGATCAATACCTTTTACTGCTTCAAAGTCTCCGTAGTTTTTCTGCAGCTTTTCTAATAAAACACGGGCCATTTATCTATCTCCTTTCAGGTTTGCACAATTAAATGCAAGTTTATAAGATGAAGGACTCATTAACCTTTTGATGCACCAGCAGTCATACCGGCCACGAAGTATTTCTGTAAGAAGATGTAGGTGATTACTACAGGGATAGATGCTATCATTACTCCGGCAAAAATCATAGGATAATTAGTTAGATATTCTCCTTGGAAATCTAGTAATGCTAAAGGTAGAGTTTTTAATTTGATATCAGTAATAAACAATAATGGGTAGAGCAAATCATTCCAAACCATAACAAACAAGAATATAGCAGCTGTAGCTAAAGCAGGCGCCGATAGGGGCAGGGCAATTTTTGAGTAAATCTGCCATTCGGAAGCACCATCTATAGAACTAGCCTCAATCATATCATGGGATAAAGTCTTCATAAAACCGCCGATAATGAATACAGCAACGGATAAAAATGCTGTAGACGAAACAATAATTAGACCGAACAAGCTATTAGTTAAATTTAGTTGCTTTACGATTCCATAAAGGGGAATCATGTTTACCTGGGCTGGAAGCATCATCCCTAGGATGAAGAAGCTGTACAGCAGATTACCCTTCCAACCTTTCAACCGCATAACCGCATAGGAAATCATACTGGCTAACAATAATACCAACAGTATTGTGGAGGCGGTTACGATAACACTATTTTTGAAATAAACAAACATATTGGCACGTTCAAACATATGATAATAGTTATTGAGAGTACCCTCCTTGGGAAAACCAAGGGGATCCAAGTAAAAGGCTTTGGTAGTCTTAAAAGATGTAAAAACTACAACGGACATTGGTACAATTATTAAAGCGGCATAAATAACCAATAACATCCTTTTTCCATACTGAAACATTTTTTCCCCCCCTAATATTTAACTCTATTTATAACCTTCATTTGTGTAAATGTAATAGTGGCAATTACAATCATAAAGATAACCGATGCAGCACTGGCGTATCCAAAAGAGTAGTTAGTAAATGCGGATCTATAAATAAAGGTTGCAAAAATCTCTGTTGAATAAACGGGACCCCCACCAGTCATTGCATAAATCAAGTCAAAGGCTTTAAAGGACTGAATTGTAGTGTATCCTACTACCATGGTTGTAGAAGGCGCAATCAAGGGCCAGGTGATTTTCCAGAAGGTCTGCCAACGATTTGAGCCATCAATTATTGCAGCTTCATATATTTCTTTTGGTACCGCCTGTAAACCAGCAATGAATATAACCATTACCTGCCCAGTATGTGCCCAAACCTGTACAAAGGCTATTGAATAAATGGCTATTCGCCTGTCGCCAATCCAGCCAAGTGCCCAATCAGATAAACCCAGGACTTGCAAAAACTGATTCAGCATACCTAAGTTTGTATCGTAAACAAAGGTCCAGATGAATGCAACAGAAATAGAGGCAAGGATAGTTGGAAAAAAGAATAGTGTACGGTAAAAAACATTTGCCTTGGTATTCTTAACAAGGATTAAAGCGAAAATCAATGAAAATAAAGTTTGGAAAATTACTACAGCTAAAAGAAATTTCATATTATTTGCTGCAGATTTTTGAAAAACCAGATCATTAAATAGCAGATTCTTAAAGTTATCAAGTCCAACATAGTTGGAAGTTTCCGTTAGTCCTGACCAATCGGTAACAGAATAAAATAATGCACTAATGGTGGGTACTACAAAAAATAACAGATATAGTATTGCACCGGGAATTACAAACAAATAAATCAATTTACTTGTTTTCATAAATCAACCTCCACTAAACATATAACATCCTATAAAAGTCTGTCATACTAATTTAAGATACCTGTTATATATTTTAGATGTAAGATAGAAAAATCCTGTAGGATTTTCTTACAACGCAACTTAAATTTAGTGAATTTTCCATATATTTGAAAGCAAGTCTGGTATGCTTATAACCAACCTTGATAATTTTTCCAATAACAAGTTTAAAATCACAATAAATATAAGTATTACTATTTTAGATGGAGCCTTAGTTGCACTTATACTTTCTGACAGCATAAAAATAAACACAAAATTACTTTTAAAAAGTTGCTTCTATTAAGTGAAAAAAAGGACCGGTGGTTTATTCTTGAAAAACTAACCGGCCCTTTTCAACTACAAACTTTCAGGCTAGTGCTAAATTATTTCTTGATTGCTTGATCAATAATAGTTTGTGCTTGTTGTGCAGCTTTTTCAGGACTAGTTCCGCCAAGAACATCCTGAATTGAGGAAAGGAATGCTTCTTGTACTTGTGGATTAGTTAATGTAAATCTTGGTTGGAAACGAGTTTTCTTTTCCATCCAGTAAGCATTGTCTTGTAAAACTTTTGACTCGTACTTAACACCTTTAATTGTTAAGTGCTGACCTGTTGCGTTTGCATATAAAGAAGCGTTTTCAGGTCTGGATAAGAATTCAATAAACTTCTTCGCTTCTTCTTTATGCTTGGATTGACTGTTAACACCTAACATAAAGGTTGCTGTATGGATACCTTCCCATACTCTCTTATCTTGAGGAACTGTATAAGGGGCCAGAATTCCTACTTCAATGTTAGGATTTTGATCAACAACTTGAGCCATCATATAAGAACCCATTGCAATCATTGCAGCTTTTTCTTGAGCCATAAGTGGTGCAGAAGCACTCTGAGTAGTTCCTAATGGGTCTTTACCAAAATAACCTTTGTCGTTTAACTCTTTAATTTGAGTAAGGGTTTTTACCCACCATTCTTCAGTAGCTTTTCTTTCACCACTTTGAACTTTTCTGAAAATGTCTTCATCAGGTTCGTTGTTCATCATCATTGTGTTAATAAATTGCCCTGGACCATTGTCCGCAGCTGGGAAAGCAATAGGAATTTCCACGCCGTTTTGTTTTAATGTTTCACACATTGCCAGGAAACCTTCCCAATCTTGAGGAAGTTCTTTGATACCTACTTTTTCAAACAATGTTTTATTGTATATTGGCATATTAAATACTAGTTGATATGCTAATCCGTATTGTTTACCGTCTCTTTGACCAAAAGTAATTAAGTGAGGCTGCCAGTTTGATACAAAAGGTTCGTTAGTTAAGTCTTCAGCTAAACCTGCATCTGTTACAGCTGTAAAGTTTACTCCTGGGAACATTGCAAAGACATCACCAGCTCCACCATCTTTTAATTTTGTAGCTAGAGTAGCTTCGTATTGTTTCGATGGATAAGCGTTCATTTGAACTTTTATGTTCTTATTTTCTTCCTCGAATTTAGCAATTATTTTGTTAAAGGCTTCAGTATCTTCACCGCGCCAGTGAATAAAGCTGATGGTAACAGGTTCTTTTTGTTCATCTTTCTTCTCGGGTTCTGGAGTCTTTTCAGCAGGTGCACAAGCTACAGAAGCAAACATGGCAATTACTAGCAGAATAGAAATTACAAGCAAATTCTTTCTTTTCATTAATTCCCCACTCCTTAATTAAAATAATAAACAAAATACTGTATACATCATTTTTGAAGACCTGGTTACCACCCCTCCTTCGTATTTATTTTGCACAAGTTCTTCAGCTTTATAAACTTGATTTTTAAAAAATCTTTGGAGGATATTGCATTTAAACAATATTGTAATATTGTTTAAATTCTAGCTTAATTATAGTTTCTTGCTATTTTTGATGTCAATATTTATATCTGCTACCAATTGTCTTTATTTTAGTTTAATAGGTTTACCGGCAATTCTCCCATAGTCAGGAATGGAATCGCCAATGAGAGGCAAACAATAGTCAATAAAATCTTTGGTTACAAAGTTACCCTCGGCATTAATAAAATGGTCAGGCATAAAGTTTTCCACATTAGCAACCTTTTCCAGAGGGGCTTTGCCAATTTCAATCTTATAATCACTACCGTCGACCCTGTCCAAGGTTACCATCACATCGGAAATGCCCTCAGCAAAATATTTAACTGCCGCTTGTCCTGCTCTAAAGGCCTCATCCACATCGGTTTTGGAAGCCAGTGAAGCCATGGCTCTTTGGATAGTTCCCGGCCTGTTAACCCTGGCTTTGATACCTAGCTTGTTTTTAATAAGTTTGGCCAAGTACGCAGCGGGTCCATCGCTTAAAGAAATAGCCTTATGACCAAAAGCATCTGTAGCGGCATCTTTGGCTCCTATGAATTCCCCTTCCTTATCCCTTACACCTTCACTAAGGGCTACGTAGACATATCCTAATTTATCATAGACATTTTTAACATCGACCAAAAATTGTTCCTCATCAAAGGTCCGCTCAGGTAAATATACTAGGTGTGGTGCATCTTCTTCACATCTTTTGCCTAAAGCACTGGCTGCTGTCAGCCAACCGGCATGACGTCCCATTATCTCAAAAATAGCAACATCGTCAAAGGTTTTCATAGCTTCTAAATCGTGACCGGATTCTACTGTACTTAATGCTACAAATCTTGCTGCACTGCCAAAACCTGGGCAATGATCTGTAATTGGTAAATCGTTATCTATAGTCTTAGGCACCCCGATAACTTGCATATCATATTTTCTTTCCTGAGCCAGCTTGGAAATTTTGTGACAAGTATCCATGCTGTCATTTCCGCCGATATAGACAAAATACCTGATGTTGTTGTCTTTGAACAGCTCCAGTAGCTGTTCAAACTCTTCGTCTTTGCTTAATTTATGTCGGCAGCTTCCTAATGCTGATGCCGGTGTATATAATAACTTTTCTACCAAATCATCGGGTTCTTCAGTTAAATCATAAACTTCTTTATTTAGTGCACCTTCTATACCGTTTTTCATGCCATATATCTTTTCTATATCTTGATTTTTCTTTGCTTCACTTAATACCCCGGCCAAACTGGCATTAATTACAGGGGTAGGTCCTCCCGATTGTCCGATGAGAAGATTTCCTTTTGGCATTTCTCAATTAGCTCCCTTCTGTGGTTTATACTAACTCTTTCCAGCCTTTAGCGAAAAATTCTAAGTTTTCTTTTACCATAGCGCTGACTGCATTCTTAGCTGCCTGGGGGATTTCTATCATATCGTAGGCTGATACGTTCTTTTCATGGGTGTTAATAAAGGCTTCAATAAAGGTTCTCTTCACTTCAGTACCAATATTGATTTTCTTAATACCTAATTGAACACCTTTGGCAAACTGTTCTTTTGTGAGACCGGTTCCGCCATGGAGTACTAATGGTACATCCTTTGCTATTTCGGCTATTGCCTTTAAGCGGTCAAAGTCAAGTTTGGGTTCTCCTTTATATAGACCGTGGGCATTTCCTATAGAAACGGCTAATGCGTCAACATCTGTTTTGTTTAGGAACTCTTCGACATGGGCAGGGTCGGTCATTTTGGCTTGTTTTACTTCTTCACCGTCTTCAACACCGGCTAATGCACCTAATTCTGCCTCAACTGAGACGCCTAATAGCTTGGCAGACTCTGTAATTTTATTTGTAATTGCAATATTTTCTTCAAGGGGTAAGTGGGAACCATCAATCATCACACAGCTGAATCCAAGTTTCATGGCTTTCAGGTTGGTCTTATAATCTTTAGCATGATCCAAGAATACACATACAGGGACTTTGGCTTCTTTGGCAAGTTCAACCATAATCTTGCCTACATAGTCATTGCCCGGCTTGTTTAAAGGACCTGAACCAATCATTAGAATAACGGGCAAACCAGCTTCTTCTGCTCCTTGAATAATGCCTTGGGCTGTCAGCTGGTCATAGGTGCTAAACGCCCCTACTGCACCATCATGAAGCTTTAAAATTTCCTTAAGTGTAACTAATCCCATTAAAATCCCTCCAGATAATTCTGATAATTATTAACAACATTTAATTAAATATGTTTATAATATTGTAATATTATTTATATGTCAGCTTTATTATATTTTCTGTTTACAATTGCGTCAATAAGTAATTACTAGAATTAATTTAATGTATAAAAGCAAAAAGTGCTTACCTAGATGTGGTAAACACTTAAATTAAATTCAACTATAGGGAAAATTTTTTATTTATGAACATGTTCCAGTACTAACCCCTCGTTTTCCGTGGCAGTCGAACTATCCAACTGTACACGGTAACTATACATATCAGCCCTGTATCTATTGATTGAAACCTCTAATGCTTTCTCACCTTTAAAAACGGTCCTCTTCATAACCAAAAGAGGTACTCCTGCTTCAATTTTCAAATACTTGGCAATTTCTTCATCGGCAACAGCGGCCGTAATTATTTGGTCCGCTTTTTCTAACGAAACACCAACCCCATTTAAAATTTCGTACATTCCCCTGCTTGTAAGGTCATGTTTCATTAATTCTTTCCCAGGGTCATTGGACCAGTAGCTATCGACATAGACAACGGGTCTGCCATTCATTTTTTGAATTTTACGAATCAATACTAGTTTCTCTTCTTCAAAATCCTTCAGTTCGGGGACTTCTTCCAAAAGCTTTTCGGTAAGTTTTATTTCTTCAATTTTAAGAACATCGGAACTAGGAACCATGCCTTTAGCTCTTATTTCCTCATAAAAACCCGTTAAGCGTTTGATAGTTTCAACCATTTCACTTTTGACGAAGGTACCTTTGCCTGGTTTCCTTTCCAGCCAACCTTCTTTTACCAACTCATATATGGCTCTGCGAACAGTAGTACTGCTCACATTGTATTTCTCCATCAGTTGTTTATCAGTAGGGAATAGGTCTCCTGACTTCCAGAAACCATTTTTAAGACCGTCTCTTAATTCTTGGGTTATTCTATAATGAAGCGGTAAAGCATCATGCATCTTTTCACCCTCCAATATTACAATATTACAATGTATACGAGTTAATTATATTTGTTTGATTTTAAAATTACAACAAGATTTGACATATTTATATTCTCAATAAAAGGGACTTTTTGCTTCTAACCTATAAATTGGCAATCCCTTACTTACATATTTTAATTCATACTCAGTCGGAATATTGTTTTCGGGAAGATTATTGTATAGGTTCAGACTAATATTTTGCAGCTTCCAATTATTATTGGCAAATTCGTTTAAAGAGAATTCAAAAAGCTGTTCATTATCGGTTTTTAAATGGATTTCCCCTTTTCTTACCAATACTTTCTTGTAGATATTTAAAAAGCCGCTATGGGTCAGCCGTCTTTTTGCATGCCTTACCTTGGGCCAGGGGTCGCAAAAATTTATATAAATCCTTTCTACTTCATCTTCTCCAAAATATCTGTCTATTTCCTTAATATCTGTCCAGATAAAACCCAAATTCTTTGGAAGGGCTAAAGAGTTTTTGATGCCTGCTAAAAGCACTTCCTCCCGCAATTCCAATCCTAAATAATTTATATCAGGATTTTGCTCCGCGAGAGTCCGGACAAATGTCCCTTTGCCCATGCCCAATTCAAGATGGAGAGGGTTGGAGTTATTAAAGCAGCTGTACCATTTTCCTTTGAACTCTTCCGGTTTCAATACCAGGGGTGGAGAAAAGGTTAGTATTTCTTCTTTAGTCCCCGGTCTTCTTCTGATTCTACTCATTGAGCACCTCTTAGTTAGTGACTAGTGACTGGTGACTAGTTAAGTTAAAATATAAGTGGCTAGTTGTTAGTGGCTAGTGGCTAGAATAAGAGTTACTAGTTACTAGTGACTGGTTTGATAGTTTGAAAGTGTGATAGTTTGATAGTAAAAGACGTGTCACCATAAATGCAAAGATTATTGACGTGCACCGTTACATTGTGACATCGAACACTTTTTCACTCTTTCACTATTCTTAGTATTTTTTTATTTTACCACTTGTTTTTGAAGAGATACATATATTTTTTATATTTGCTATCTAAGCAGGAGATTTTAGGCTTTTTTAAGAAATACTTTAACTAAATATTTGAAGATTTTACGGAGGTATTTATTGATGGAAAGAAAAAAAATACTAGTTAACAATTTACTCCCTTCCAAAGGTCTTGAAAAACTATATGAAAATTTTGAGGTCATTGCTCCGGAACAAACCAAATTTACAAAGGAAGAGATATTAAAATACATTCCCCAATGTCAAGGACTGCTTTCTGCTGCCTTTAAAATTGACAAAGATATTATGGGTGCGGGGGTTCAGTTGGAAATTATCAGCAACTTTGGTGCAGGCTATGATAATGTGGATATTGCCTATGCTACCCAAAAGGGCATAATGGTTACCAATATACCCAACACGGTAACCCAGTCAACCGCAGAGTTAACTCTAGGACTGATAATTTCACTGTTAAGGAGGGTAGTTGAGGGTGATAGGAGGTTAAGGCCTAAAATTCACCATGCCTGGGGTCCTTCCGACTTTCTTGGTGATACACTGGCTGGTAAAACTCTTGGTATAATCGGCATGGGACGCATAGGACTAGCCACTGCCAGACTGGCTCAGGCATTTGGAATGGAAGTAGTTTACCAAAAGCGTACTTCGTATTCGCAGGAGGTAGAGGATCAACTGAGTATCAAACATTTACCCTTTGATGAGCTTTTAGAAAGAGCAGATGTAGTTTCCCTCCATTGCCCATTGACTCCTGAAACTCATCATTTAATAAATGAGAAAACTTTAAAAGCCATGAAGCCTTCCGCATTTTTAATCAATACCGCCCGGGGTCCCGTTGTGGACGAGGTCGCTTTGCTTGCTGCATTAAAAACAGGAGTAATCAAGGGCGCTGCTTTAGATGTATATGAGTTTGAACCAGAAGTGACCGAAGGCTTGCTGGAGTTGGATAATGTTATTTTAACCCCACATATAGGTTCATCCACCCTGGAGACCAGAACAAACATGACACAGGAATGTGTAAAGCATTTGATTGATTATTTTTCAGGCAGGAAGCCGACACACATAGTAAATCCCGAATATATAAACAATAGGAACCAGGCATAAGCTTGGTTCCCTTTGTTTATATACTGGGATTTGCAAGGTAAAGGTAATCTTTAGAGTAATCTCGCTGGTCAGTTAAGCTTCTGGGTAATATAGTGGGACAGGTAAAGCACTAGCCACTAACAACTAGCCACTGGTTTTGCCCGCCTTTTCTTCCTTCACCGTTTGTTCCGGGGTGATGTTCTTAATCTTAAAGTAGAAATATGCCATATCATCGTTAGGCCTTATATAGGTCCGGGGCAGTTCTAAAATGGGCGAGTCAGCGACAGTTAGTCCTGGATTGGTAGTTAGACCTATCTCATACCCAACTGCTTGGGCAACTTCAGTAACCGCTTGGTTATAATCACCATATGGATAGGCAATTACCTTGGGAGTGTATCCCAGTTTGTGCTCCATTTTGGCCTTGGCAAGCAGCAGATCATCAAAAATCCTGGTCCGCCACTCCTCATCACTTTCAAATCTCTGTTCCTTATACAGGTATACCCGATTGGTCAGAGCTGGTGCTGTTTTCTTATTGTCGATAACCTCATAGATATGCTGATTATAGGTATGGGAGCCAAATTCTATTAATCCAGAATCTACCATTTCCCTCATTTGTTCCCAGGATAAATGGGTAAGCTTTTCGGGATCAAATTCAGCAGTAGTTTCTTCCTGGATAGTTTTTACTACTACATTTATAGTCGCCTTCATATTATATTTTTTTAGTATAGGAAAAGCATAAATGTAATTGCTTTCATAACCGTCATCAAAGGTAATGGAAAACACCTTTTCCTCAGCCATTTTGCCCTCCCTCATCATCTCAGCAAGTTCACTGACAGTAACACTGCTAAAGCCCATATCCTTTAAAAGCTTGATTTGGTTTTCAAACTGCACTGGGGTGATGATTTCATCGTTATAGGGTATGCCCAAACCAGGGGGCGCCAAATGGTGGTAAATGATAATAGGGACATTCACCGGATAAGATATCTCCTCCACAATGGCCGGCGGTGGCGGCGGAGGAGGAATAATTTCCTCGGGCTTAATCTCCGGCTGAGGTGTCAGCAAATAGGCAGTAGTCACTAATACCGCTACAATTTCATGAAACATATTGGCTTTTACACCTCCCTTTTCTCACCAGCATGGGTCAGCCATTTTGCACTCCACTCCTGGGGAATATAGTTTTCAATGTAGTCCAAGGCATTTTCAATATTCTTAGCAACATGGTATAAATCCCGGGACTCAACCTTTGCAAAGTCTTGGTTAATTATATTTTCAAAAACCTCAATCAATCCATCATAGAAATTATTGGTATTTAAAATTACTATCGGTTTGTTATGGTATCTTAACTGCTTTAAGGTGATTATTTCCAGAAGCTCCTCCAAAGTCCCAAACCCTCCCGGCAAGGCAATAAAACCATGAGCCCTATTATCCATGATGGACTTTCGCTCCCGCAAATCTGTAGTTACTATTAATTCATCGCTTTTGTCATAAACAATACCCTTTTGGTTAAGGACCTCGGGGATAACCCCTACAACTTGTCCACCATGGCTATGTACAGCTTTTGCAGTCTCCCCCATCAGTCCCACCATACCGCCCCCAAAAATCAAGCCAAAACCCTTTTGGGCCATTTGGGTCCCTAACTCTTTAGCTGCTAAAAAATATTTTTTATCTACAATACAACTGGAAGAGCTATATACACAAAGATACTTCATTTTTATGGTCCACCTTTCATTGTATGACAAGCAAGTAGCCTTTTTTGCCTATTATTATATTATACCACCTTATTATCATTGGTAAAAAAAAACACGGCAATAAATGCCGTTTTTTTAAGTTGCTAGTGGCTAGTTGGTTAGTGGCTCGTGGACATCTTTTTATGTTCAGCCAGGAAATAAGTCAACCTTATTTATAGCTACAGAAGCCAGATGGAGAGGGGGCGCATGTTTAGGGGAGCTCGATAATTCCCGTGGTTGTCCCAGGCGGCAGGAGTTCTAAATTGCAGCCCGGAACCTTTATAAATCATGTTTCTGAGATTTTCGGCCAAGTAATGGGCTTGATCCGTTAGACCATACTCATAAAGCATGGCGGTAAAAATCCAGGCAGAACCAACTAAGACTTCGTTTACCTGCAGTTCTTCTCCCCCATCACGGTCATAATGCTGCCGCCCGGGCTCAGCTACTAAAAGAGGACCGAATTTTCCCCGGGCATAAGCCATAAGATTGTTTTCATAAATACTCTTTAAATGTGAGATAGCCTGCTCAACTGGAATTAAGTCACCAAGACCTGCTTTTTTAGCCATAAATATACCTAAAAGGGAATCAGTCATACTGGCATTTTTATATTTACCCAGGTCATTGGTTTTAAAGTACTCTCCATTCCACAGGGTTTGTAATGTTTTTTGAGCTTTAGCAAGTTTCTCGCTATAATATTGGGCTTTTTCTTTATCAAATACCTCTGCCAGCTGTGCCATTACTGCCCAAGCACCAATACAAAGACCCCCTGCATAGGTGGACAATCCCTTCATATCCAGGTTATCCCAGGTGCTGTCTCCAAAATCTGTATGTTTGGGAATACCCAGTTCTTCCTTATCCTGGTTTGCAGTAAAATTAGCAATTTCCACAAGTATGTCATACTCTTCCTTAGTCACTTTACTGCCCATCAACTGTTTGTGAAGATAAAAAGCAATAATAAATGCAGGATTATGATCCTTCCAGAGATTGGGGTCATCCCGGTGAACGTAACCGTTTAGCTGAACCCAGGGGTCCTCAGGAGCACTTCCCATGTCATGTGGAAGCTTTCCATAAACAAGGTTTTCTTCCAGGGTAGCCGTTCGATAAACCATGTGCTTTCTTCGATCTGCTACCAGGGCACTTGCCAGATAATCACTAAAAACATTTTCCGCTAACCGAGGCCAATGTTTGCTTAAGGCCGCAAAGGCATAAACCCATAAATCTAAAGTATTGTAATAATAATACCCTGTATCAAACCCTTCCAGAATGCCAAAATGCCACTTTTCCTTTAGCTTAGGTATTTTTTCAACGTGACCTTCTACCGGGGAGGTTACCCATACACTCCCTCCGGCAACAATAAAATAAAGCTCGTTAATTTGTGCACCCTTTACTTTTTCCGGCAAATAACCCTTGTTTTCCATTTCTTGACGGTGCCAGCTATCTATATCTCTTATCCACTGGGCGTTAGCATCAATTGCGTACTTTGCCATCTGCAAAGATTTTTCAAAAGTTGCACCAAATTTTTCTGTATAAGCTTTGTACCATTTGCGGCCAGCTCCAAAAGAGGTCACAGGCATATCCATGGTTATGGTAAACAGCAATTGTTTTTCCTGCCCGGAAGTTAAGATTGTGTCGGCCGCAAGGGCGCTGGCGATAGGCTCATGCCAATGGGCTTGCCAACTGGTATTATCATTATTTAACTTGCCCTTTGTACGGAAAATGCTTTCCATATTGGCAATTGTATATTTTTGTTCCGGATCCTTTTCCCCAGTATTAATTTGTTCCGCCCTAAAGCATGGTTTATAGCTTAAATTCCAGTTGCTTTTTCCCTCTAGGGATAACACTATATTTCCCAGCATATCATCTTGGTGTTTAACAGCTGTGACTTTAGACTGAATGATATGGCATTGGCTATGTGTTACCTCTCCTAATTCACCCGAGTTACCTGCATACTGCAGGCTGGGCCATTGGAAATTCTGCCGTACTTCTGTAGCAGCGTGGGGCAGCCTCCACCCAAGAAGATTAGGCCAGGACAATCCTATGCTTAATTCAATTTTTTCTGCAACCTTTGACTTTACATAAAAATTAAAGCAGGTTACAGGCAAAGAGCTGTCTTGATAATTATGGGGAATAGTTGGTGAATAATATTCCATCAGCAGTTCAAAAGGCAGTTCTTCTGAATTATAGTATTCATAAACAAATGGGAAAAGGCAGGCGTATTCCATTTGACTTTCTTGAAAGTCCCCTGTACCTATTCTTAATCTTTTATAGTGAATTTTTTCATCCATCTTCCAGCGCAGCATAAAAAATGCAGGTTCAATAACTTCATGCTGGTGAACACCTTGCTGCAGATGCCAGCGATTGAACAGCCCGGCAAAATCTCTGGAAAAATTACTTGTTCCAATACCTCCCAGCAAGGGTCCATTTAATGGTCCGTCATCGTGACTGCCAAATTTAGCCTTATAGGGAGGCTTATAAGCAGGATTTTTAATATAGTACGATCTGAATTCCAAAGATTTCTTAGTATAATATTGGCTATTATTTGCAAATTGAAAGTGAAAACCATAGCCTTTTGCCCTATTAAATCTTGCAATTGCACTTTCCCAGGACATATCATAACACCTCCAATAAATAAGGAACGGGGACATCCCTGCCCCCTAATATCTTATAGATTTTTAATTTCCTTGAATAGATTCTCGTAGGAGGAGCCTTTACGGTAAAAGACAGGTATTTGCCCGATAGGTGCAGCAACCTCATGGGTACCTTGACCGTACTCCTCGCCAGTCCAGATATTTACCCATTGGTCATTAGGGAGATAAAGTTCCTTGGTGGTTTTTCCTTCTTCATACACAGGAGCCACCATTAAATCCCTGCCAAAAAGATATTGGTATTTTAAATCTAATAATTTCTTATCATCGGCATAATGGATATACGGCATGCGCATACAGGGGATTCCTTTTTGAGCATTTTCCTTAACCATTTCTTTAATATACGGTTTTAGATGGGTGTATATCTTAGTCATTTTTGCAAAATGCAATAAAGTCTCTTCATCAGAGTCAAATTGCCAATTATCTCCGGGTCGGTTTCCTTCATGGGTGCGCATTACCGGTGTAAAGGCAGCCAGTTCGGTCCATCTCATAAACAATTCTTTAGTTCTTACAACGTCAAACAATGAAGTGTAACCACCGATATCGGAATGGGATAGACCAAAACCTGACATGCTTAAAGACAGTGCAGCAGGAATAACAGAAGCTAATCCATCATCCAGGCTCCAGTCAACCATCTGATCCCCGGCCCACATCATATATGAATACCTGCCGGTACCGCTATAACCTGCCCTTGTAAAGAAGGTAACTTCATCTCCTTTGCCGGCTTCCTCCACTGCCTCTCTGTTAGCCTTAGCCCATTCTGCAGGATATTTGTTATGGAAGCTCTCAGCACTTTCACCTGAATAGAGAACAGCATCTGTTGGAAGATATTCACCAAAATCACACATCCAACCAGCTAAACCTATATCAATCATGTGTTCCTTGATTACTTCTTTGATCCAGGCAAATGCTTCAGGGTTAGATAAATCAAGAACAGAACCCTTCATATCTGGATAAACAATGTAATCTTCACCTTGCTGGTTTTTAACAATATAGCCCTTCTTAGCAGCTTCTTGGTACAAGTCACCATCAGTAGATAAAAATTGATTTATATAACCAAGGAATCGGATTCCCTTTTCTTTCAATTCTTTGATAGTCTGGGGTAAGTTGGGATACATTTCATCATGGTACTTCCAGTTCCAGAAAAGGCGATAACCAAAATCTGTTATACGTTTTCCCTCCCAATCTTGAACCCATAAGGCAGCAACATTCACACCAGATTCCTGGGCCTTGGCCAGCTTATTTAAGACAGTTTCTGTTCCGCCCTGCAAACCTAACCACACACCGTTATACACCCATTCAGGCATTTCCGGCTGTCTTCCTAAGTAGTCTGTCAAATCAACTAAAACATCTACTGGGTTGGCAAGTTTGGAAATTATTATTTTGGAGGGTACATTGCGGACATATAATTCATGGTAAGAGTCATTGGAGAAATTAAATTCCATATAATTTGAATCGTCCACATGACACCAATAATTTTCCGAAGAAACAAAAGTAGGCTGGGGATAATATGTAGTGTACCAGTCACCACCTGCTTTACGATGTTTGTCAGCTAAAAAGGTAATATACTCACTTTTGTTTCTGCCAACACCTTGTTCGGATACCCAAAGGGGGACGTTTTTACCCCTTAAGTTAAGCTCTGAAAACTGTTCTCCACAACCAAAGACAGCTTCATCTTTATTTGCATGTAAACGGAACCATAGCCGGTTTAAATCCTTGGTGGAATCTCCAAATTTTGCTTCCAACCGTCCATTGCTAACCTCCAAGGAAACAACGACAAAGGCTAGATCTTTCTTATTAAACTTAATTTTTATTTTATTTGAGCCTTCCTCTAAAACCTCATAATCTGTTAAGGCAAATTTCTCTTGTAAATTTTCTTCTATTGTAAAGTTGGCCTTATACATCTCATATTTTGCTTTACCTTTTCCCACTATTAGGAATGGAGCCTCACTGGAGTGTTTAATAATTTTGTAGTCTTTAAACGAGATTTCCAAACTTTCACCCTGCTGGTTTAAAACAAGCATTTGCTAGAACCCCCTAAATTTTTAATTTTTATAATTTTACAATATTATAATGTAACTACATTTAATTTAACATTTGCTATTCTCAAATTCAATATGCGCTTTTGTCACTCTATTAATTTTTTGCATAATTAACAAATTTATGTCAAAAAATATCTTTAATTATTTAAAGGAGGTTAGCTCATGGACTTTCAAAGGGCAAAGGAGATTGTAAAATCCCCAAATAATATTCAGGTATTACATAAAGACAAGGCAATTTGGATTACCAATTTAGATGAAAAAAGCCAGACTGCAGAGGTTACGGCAGGTCCTCAATTTGAGGAAAAGATGACAGTAGCTGTCAATGAATTAGAAGAAGTACACAGCAAACATTAAAACCGGGCAACCGGTTTTTTGAACTTCTCCCCTATATTTACCTGAATTATGCTAATATTATAATTGCATATTGTCTAAAACTAAAAGGAGATTGGTGCAATGGAGTTAACCTTCGGAAATGTAGTACTTATTCTTTTAACAGGAACAGCAGCCGGATTTTTAAACGTAGTAGGAGGAGGAGGTTCTCTGCTTTCCATGCCGATGTTAATTTTCCTTGGTCTGCCTTCTGCATTGGCAAACGGTACTAATCGGATTGCTTTAATGGTACAGAATATTGTAGCAGTTATAAATTTTCGCAGCAAAGGATACTTTGACCTCAAACTGAGTCTTTTATTAGGTATTCCCGCTTTACTGGGCTCAATTGCCGGATCCGGTCTAGCCATTTCCCTTCCCGATGAAATTTTCAATAAGATTTTAGGATTGATAATGTTTGTAGTCTTGTTTTTAATTATTAAGCAGCCTGAAAAAAAATTAGTTTCCCAGGACGAACAAGAATTTAACCCTAAGAAAAGAATTCCTGCTATGATTGCTTTCTTTTTTATTGGTATGTATGGGGGTTTTATGCAAGCAGGGGTAGGTTTTGTCATAATAGCTGCCCTTACTCTTATCACCGGCATGTCTCTAGTTAAAATTAATAGTGTCAAGGTTTTTGTTGTTGGTCTGTATATGCTTTCTTCATTAATTGTCTTTATTGCCAGCGGAAACGTGAATTGGGTGCTGGGGCTAACCTTAGCTGTAGGTAATTCCATAGGGGCTTGGCTGGGCAGCAGCTTTGCAGTTTCTAAGGGAGACAAATGGATTAGATATATCTTAGTAGTAACTGTAACCATAATGGCCTTAAAGTTATTATTAAATTTCTAATTCATGTTTTGAGTTCTAAATTTTTAGGGTAATAATAGGATATAACTCAAATCAGTAAATTAGGAGGTAACATAATGAAATCATTTAAAGAGCTAATGCAATCTGGTGACTGGAAAGGCGAAAAGCATGTGCCTGTTATTCAATGCCCAGATAGTGTAACTGCTAATGAGGCATTTGAACTAAAAGCCTTAATCGGTGAAGCAATCCCCCACCCCAATAACCTGGAGCATCATATTTCCTGGATAAAAGTGTTTTTCTTAGGGGAAGGCAAGAAATTTCCTGTTGAATTGGCTAACTTCACTTTTACTCCCCACGGTGAAGGGGATATTTTTACTGAGCCACTGGGGGCAGCTAGAGTTAAAGTGCCCAGTTCCGGAACTATCTTAGCGCTGAGCTATTGTAATATTCATGGGCTTTGGGAAAATAGCAAAGAAATCACTGTAAAGTAATTTAAAAAGGAAATTGAAAAGCACCATCCTGCTTCGTTAATTTTAGCCTAAGATCCTTAACGTATTATAATACGCCTCCGGTCTTAGGCTAAAAATTTGCCTTGCATTATGGCACTTTTGAATCCCCTATACTTTTATACAATATCCTTTATTAATGACATGAACCAATTTTATTCAAACGAAACCGTAGACCATGCAATAATTAACACTGCACTAGTTCTTTCTACATTTTTTCACAGGCAATCCGCTGTTTGATACCCAATGTTTTTAAGATCAATTCCATGGGACAAAAGCCTGTTGTGGCAGAGATGACCAACATTATACCTACAAAGCCTGTAAAGTATAACCAAACATGGCTGAAAACCTGGCTGAAAATAACACTAAGTATAATAAATATTCCTGCAATTAAACGGATAAGTGAACCTTTTCCATTGATAATATACACTATTCTACCTCCCCTTCTAATTTAAGCGGCCTTTTTCTTTTCTTTCTTACCCTGTATTTTTTGATACCAGATGCTGTGGCGATGCTTTACATATTCCAGGTCAACCTTCCCTGTAAACATGGATGGAAGCAAGGGCCAGTTTGCTTTGATAGCAAATGCTGCCAGATGGGCAAAGATACCGAAAATTATCATAAAGGTTGCCAGGTTATGGAGGTTTGTAATCCAGCTTAAAAAGGTGTCAGAGAAGGTAACGGCAGGTAGATTTTTTACCACCTTAATAATCCCTGTGACTATTATCAAAAGGAAACTTAAGACCATATAACCATAGGCTAGCCTTTGCTCGGCCAGGTATTTATCGCTTGGTGGTTCTTCCCCTTTACCTAACATGGACTTTATAATAAGATATGATTCTTTCATATCACCTTTTTGAGGAATTAAATTATATTCTTTTCTAATGATATGGTAAACAATGTGGATGCTTACTGCTGATAAGAGTATGGCAGCTGCAATATAGTGAATCACTACCGTGACGGAATAATCTGCTGTCCAGGAAAGAACCGGCAGCTGGTCAATAAAATATCTTCTTGCTAATGGCAGTTGAAACATTCCTGTAATTATTAACGCAAATGTAGAAAAAGCTATAGACCAATGGACTAATCTTACTAATGGGCTGTGCCTGATAATTTTTTCTTTAGCCATTTACTCTTCCCCCTTCCCATTCATAGTTTTATACGCTGTAATGCCCGCCGCAAAGGCAGTAGCCACGGGAGCTAATAATACAGCTGAAGCCATACCGTTGGCAGTATCTAAGAAGTTTCCAACTTCAACTGGCATAGTGGGAAAACCCGGGGCTTCTGGATTTGGCTGACTTGCTTTTTGTTTTTCTAAAGCCTGATGGATTTTTCCAAAGGAAACTGGCGAGATATAAAATGTTGAAGTTCCCCCATTTTCTTTGTCACCATATACATAGCCATTTATTTCTTGTGCTCTTTTATAGGCTTCTTTCTTCATCTCTTCCTTAGAACCATAAGTAATGGCACCCTTGGGACATGCTTCTGCACACGCCGGAATCCGGCCAACCTTAACACGGTCATAACAAAGGTCGCATTTATACATTACTCCTCCGCCGGCAAGCTTAGGTGCAACTTTAAGGTAGAGCCCTACCCCTGCCTGCCTGGCAGGAATGCCCCAGGGACAGACGTCTCTACATTTTGCTCCCCCAAAGCACACATTGGGGTTTATACTAGTGGTACCTTCCGGAGTTTGTTCCAGGGCACTAAAGGGACATAAATTGACACACGGTGGATTGTCACAATGCATACACCGTCTGGGAACTGAAATTTCCTTTCCATCTACTTTGACATTCTGCACAAAAGTCCAATTATAGGGTGTTAATCTTTTGGTAAGACCCTTTTTGTCAGCCCAGCTTTCATGTTTTTTCTGGGGCCAATAATCAGGGATATTTTCTATTGGCTCCGGAAACCTGCTCTTATTTTTATCTTTGCAGGCGGCTACACAGGCAGGAACCTCTTGTCCTTTACAGCCATCACATTTAGTTAAATCAATGAGGGTTCCTACCTTATTAGACCCGGTTTCACTGGCCCCGGCAATCTTATTGGCACCTGACAAAATTAGTCCGCTAGCCGCACCTGCAGCTACTGTCCTTTTTAAAAAGCTTCTGCGCGAAATGTTTGACACTATACCAGCCCCCTTTTTATCTAATTCAATTATTTTTAGCTATACCCCCTATGGGTAAGTATATCTTACTCCAGGGACAGGGTTTATGTCAATACATCTATATATATAGATATTATAAAAATATTTTAAAAAAAGAAACCCCCACCCTTTTAGGTTAGGGTTAGGGTCTTGTAATTTACTTGTTTCTTACAACTATCATAGCACCTTCAGGATAAAAATCTACATAAATATCACTTCCTAATTTTTCTGCTAAAAATCTTAGAGGTACTAGAGTCCTGCCGTTTAATACTTCACCAGGTACGTCTAATTCTACTTCTTGACCATTAACCAGGGCAATTTTTTCACCAATCGTTAAGACAATTGTTGTTTCTCCTTTTGTTACTGTTACCTGACTATCTTCTGCATTCCAGCTGACTTCAGCACCTAGTGCTTCAGCAAGGTTTCGGAAAGGAACAAGGGTACGTCCTTCCTTGTTTATTGGCGAAACATCATATTGTAATTTCTTCCCGTTGACAAAGGTTTGATACTTTTTGCTTTTCTTTTGGTACATTTTATCAAGCAACTGGTAATCCTCTTCAGGAGTATTTGCATTCACGGAAGCTTCCATTTCACTTAAAACCTGCTCAAACTCACTTGTATCTATTCCCCTACTTTCCAGCAATTGTATTAATCTTTGTGTTGATTGTAATTGTTTTACTTGACCATTGTTTCGCACCTTTAAATGATTGCGCAAAGCGTTTAGCAGACCATGGGTTTTTCCATTACTTCCGGTATCTCCATCTTCATTTTCGTTTTCATCTTCGTCTTCATCATCTTCTTCATCGTTATTATCAATGATAATATTAATCTTCAGGACTCTTACGCCCTGCTCATCCTCATCAACTTCTCCCTGGATTTCAACCAGTACTTCATCACCAAAATAATCTGCAAAATCAGAATTATCAAAGTTACCTGCTTCGAGAATACGTACACCTTCTAATGTGTAGTAGTCCTTGCCATCACTGACATCTACTTTTTGCAATTTTCCTTTTAGTAATACTTCTCCACTATCTTCAATTTTAGTTAACTTCTGTACATACAAACTTTTCACCATATATATTGAAGGTGCTATATCAGGGTAACCCTCGACAATTATAAACTCATCTTCATAGTCTGCAAAATCCATAACTCCACTTAAACGATATCCATTTACCCCATAATAGGTGCCTGATATATTATTTTTGTAAACAAAGCCCTGTAATTTCTTGGGCAGAACATTAATCTCAACAGCTTTTTCCAAAATAGTATAGTTTTGTGAGGAAGCAGCTTCTTGAGTATTCAGCAGTTTGAAAGTAATATTATATTTTCCTGGCTTGGGAAAGTTGATAACCCAGGGAGTCGTTTTTTCATACTCCGCAGCCAACGCAAAGCTTGAAGGACCCCAAGTGGCAGTTTCTCCATCTTCTAACCTAAAAGTAAACTGATTTCCTTGGTCATCTTTACCCACAAAGACTACTTCATCCTGGTCATTTAAAACGTTACTGCTGACTGAAAATTGAATACGTACACCTTCATATCCCTCAGCTCCAAGTCCTTCTGTTTGCAAGGTTACTTTAACCTCTGCATCTTCACCGGCAATTATAGTCTCGGGAACTTGATAATCAAAACTGTAATCCGATACCGCTAATAATTGGGTATCTATGCCAGTACTATTAAACTTCTTAGGCTTAGCCATTACCCCTGTAGCAGACCCAAAAACTAATACTAAGCTCAATAGGACAGCTAAAACTTTTTTCATTCTTAATTACCCCCTAAAATTTATTTGTTTTTTCTCTAATAGATATTTCGCACCAAGCTTCCCAAATTTTGGGGTACTATAAAAAATTTTTTATTAAAAAATACCCCCAATTATGGGAGTATTTATATTTACTATTCAAACTTTAAACTTAAACTTGTGTTTCTTCTTGAGTATCCTCTACTGCATCTTCTGCAGTTGTGCCTTCTTCGGTTGTGGCTTCTTCAGTTGTTTCTTCTTCCGAATCTTCTCCCACAATAACATCACCTGTTTTGGGGTCATAAACAACTGGATCGCCCAATGCTTCACTAATGAAACGTATTGGAACAAATACTCTATTGGCAATCATACTGGCCGGAACATCTATAGTAACTGCAACTCCATCCACTAGTACTTCCTGTGATCCTAAGAAAATTTCAATTGTCTTGCCGTCTCTTGTAACTATTACCTTTTGGGTTTCTGCATCCCAGCTAACCTCTGCTCCTAAACCATTCATAATAGCTCTAACTGGAATTAGCGTTCTTCCTGCCTTAATAACGGGAGGCACATCAAAAACGGGATGCTGCCCTTTTACTTTGAAAACGCCTTTTGCAGGTTGGTATTCCTCTACAACGTCCTCTGATTCTTCCTCAGTGGCTCCTGCATTCTTTAAAACATCTTTTAATGCGTTCATGCGTTCTAATTTTATTTGCTCCCGTAAAGCTTTTGCTTCTTCCTTACCTTTTTCATCAGTAACAACAGCTTCTTCTTCAGTACTCTGCTCCTGATCATTTACTACTTCTTGAGTAACTACTTCTTTTCCCTTCCCATTTCCACCAGTATCTGCTGGTTTACCTTTTGCTAGTGCACCCATGCTTGAACCAAGGAGTAAACCTAAACTTAAGATTAATACTAAAAGCTTTTTCATTCTAACTTCCTCCTAAACTTATTTATTTTTTAATTTACCATAATATTCGACCCATTAATACAAATCAGGGGGTTAACCACTATAAAATAAGCAAATAGTACCACCAATCGGGACTTTAGTCCTGGGGAATTTTTATAACTTTTTTGCTTTTTTATGCAACTTTTTGTATCTTTTTTGTGTATAGTAAAGGTAGGGCTTATGAAGGGAAGGAAGATTTACCTGGAGCAGTATCATTGAAACCTCCAGTAAATTACTCCGTAAGCAGCTTAGAACTAATAAATTATTGAAAACAAAGGATTTTAGGAGGGTGCAAAAATGGAGATATTAGTACAACTTTTGCTAGTTTTGCTTATTATATTTTTTTCCCTTTTGCTGCTTATTCTAATAATCCCTATAGACTATGGTTTTTTGGCAGGCATCAGTGAAAAAATATTCTTTAAAGGGTCTGTCAAGGGATGGAAGGTATATAGTATAATCTTTAACCATTCTGATGGTATTGATAATGTTGTTTTTACTTTATTGGGCTTTACCTTTAACACCTTTTCCTACCATAATAAAAGGGATGCCATTAATAACGAAATGACTCCGACTCTTAATAAAAAGAAATCCAAAAGAAATAACAGCAGAAAAAATTCATCTCTAATCCTTAAAGAAATGTTGGATAATATACCTTTCTTTAAGACAATACTCAAAACAGGTGTTGATATAGTCAATATTGTTAAACCTAAAATATTTACTATTAAAGGCAGAGTAGGTTTTGATGAGCCCCATTATACAGGTATGCTTTTAGGCATGCTGTCTTTGCTCCCGGTGGTTAATAAAAATTTTGTAATTGATATACAGCCATCCTGGCAGGACCAATCTTTAGAAGGTGGTATAGAAGCTGCAGGTCGAATAGTTCTATTAATTATCGCAGCAAAGATACTGAAGCTGCTTCTTAGTAAACAGGGGATAAAATTTTTTCTCACTGTGGGTAGAAAAAAAAATTCAAAGTTGCTGCAACCTAATTTTCTAATGATGTGTATTAACTAATAAGAATAAATACGAGGAGGTTTTTAAAATGGATTTTTCCAACAACATTAATTCTTTATTTGAGAAACTGCAGTCCTTTTTCCGTACGGAAACAGTAGTGGGTAATCCTATTCATGTAGGCAGCATAACCTTGGTGCCTATAATCAGTGTTTCCTTTGGTGCCGGCAGCGGCAGCGGTGTGGGCAAAGATAATAAAGGAAACGACGGCACCGGTGGAGGAGCAGGTGCCGGAGGTAAAATAACTCCTAACGCTATTTTAGTCATCAAAAATGATGAAGTAAGTGTAATATCCCTCAATAGCAAAGGTTCACTGGAAAAGATAGTGGATTTAGTTCCGGAAATTATAGCAAAGGTTCAGAAGGAAACAACCAAAAGCGAGGACGAAGCATAAAAAACGCCTTACGGCGTTTAGTGGCTAGTTGTTAGTGACTAGTAAAACACATTAAAAAAGCTGTACTGGGCTAGTTATCCACAACAAGGGGCTCATTTATAGAGCCCTTATTTATTTAATAGCTGATAGGAATAGTTATTCTAAAAACAGCACCATTAGGTGTACCATTATATGCTTCTAAGCAGCCCTTATGCCCTTCGATTATAGCCTTTGTTATAGCTAAACCTAAACCTGTCAGCCCTAGTTCGCCTTTATAAAATCGTTCAAAAATTTTCTTTTCTTCGCCATTTTTAAAACCTGGTCCATCATCACTAATTATTATCTCGAAAAAGGTATCCTTATTTTTTATATTGATATTTATTTGCTTTTCCGCGTATCTTAAACCGTTTCCAATAATATTGATTAAAGCACGTTTAAGTTTGTCCCCGTCAAAATTCCCCATGGTCTTTAAATCCCCGTAAATATTAATAGATACTCCTTTCTCATCCGCCAGTGATTTGAGACTTTTAGCAGCCCTTTGAGCAAGGTCCCCTACTTCCTGATGGGTATAGTGATAGATATCTTCAGCATTCTCCAGCTTTGTAAGAAAAACTAAGTCCTCCACTACCCTTTTCAAGCGTTGGCTCTCTTCAATAATTATTTCCAGGCTTTCCTCCAAATCGGTCCCAACAACCACCCCGTCTTTTATTGCCTCGGCATAACCTTGAATTGACATGAGGGGAGTCTTAAGCTCATGGGATGTGTTTTGCAAAAACCTTTTCTGCTGTTCATCATAGCTCTTCAGTTTTTCTACCATTTTATTAAAGCTGCCGGCAAGTTCCTCTATTTCATCTCCGGTATTAATTCCTTGAATTTTAACGGGATGCATCATGGAGAATTTAGCCATACCTGCCTTTAGTTGAGCTAGGGGTTTAGTCATGCTTCTGCCAAATAACCCCCCCACTACTAACGCTGTCAAACCGGCAATCATAATACTTAATAGCTGAGTACGACGAAAAATACCACCAATATTTTTAATGTCTTTATCATAGGTTAAGAGGATGACATGGGCTTTAACACTTCCATTAGTATTTTTAACGGGTATTCTTGCAATAACAAATCCCTTAGAATCCGACTTTTCATTCTGTTGGATTAAATTCCCGATTACCTTTCTGTCCCCCTGCTCTAAATTAGTATATAATACCTTCCTCTCACTATTTATTACAATCACCTTTGATTCAATAAACCTATCTAAAACCTTTAGCTCCCTCCGTGCCGAAACGACATCGCGAATATTGACATCCTTTAAGGGAATTTTTCCCAAAGCTTCCGCTATTAAGAGCCCTTCCCTCTGCATCTGAACTCTCGCCTCGCGGATTAAATACCTTTGGGAAAGTATATTAAATAATAACGTGGATATGAGAAAGGTTATGATTAATATGATGAAATAAGTGAAAAAAAGCTTTGTCCTAATCCCATATCTAGCCATCAACTCTATACCCATAGCCCCATACCGTACTTAGTTCAAGTCCGGAGCCCTTTTCCTTCAATTTTTTTCTTATTCTCTTTACCAGGTCATCAATAACCCTATCCTCACCAAAAAAATCATAACCCCATACCTTTTCTACCAGTTGCTCCCTTGTAAAAGGTATATTTTTGTTCCTGACGAGAAATTCAAATAAGTCGTATTCCTTAGCGGTCAGTTTTATTTCCTCACCGTCTTTTTCGACATATCTTCTTGAGGGATGCAATTTAATATCCCTTATAATAACTACATCATTTACAAAAGTACTGCTTTTTTCTAATCTCCGGAAAATATTCTTGGCTCTGATTATGAGTTCCCTAGGGCTAAAAGGCTTGGTAAGATAGTCGTCACCCAATTCTAGTCCTAAAAGCCTATCAAATTCTTCATCTTTAGCCGACACAAAAATTATGGGAATCTCACTTTTAGTCCGTATCTGCTTACATAACTCCAGCCCGTCAATGCCAGGCATCATAATATCCAAAATCAAGAGATCAGGTTTGAGACGTTCTACTTCAACGGCAACACTCTGACTATTTTCAAAAGTAGTTACCCGATACCCCTCTTTCTCAAGGTATTTTCTAATTAGGTCTCGGATGTTCCTCTCATCATCAACAATAAAAATATGTTTCATAAATACCTCTCGCTTGAGTTTAGTTTGCTACTATTTTCTTTGTTTACTTCCGATTACCTGCAATAATATGAAGATTAATTATGATATACATCTGCCTGTTTAAAAGGACAGGGCATCCGCCCTGTCCGACATTTTATGATGGGGTAAACCCTGCTTTTCCACCATTCTTCCTTTAGTTGTTCATTGATTTTTTAATGACATAAGCTAGGATAAGATATCTATTATTTGCTGCAATAAGTTTATTTTTACATTCACTTTTTCATTTGCCTGTGTACTTAGAGCTATTACCTGGTCAATATGAGTTTGGGCAGCTTCCAGATTGCCTTCCCTTAGCTGCTCTCTAAATGCCTTTCTTTCTTCTCTTGTTTGCTTATGGATTTCTCTCAACTCGTCATTTACATCCTTTATTTGGCTTCTCACCTCTCCGGCTTCTTGCAGGCTTTCCTCGTCATTAGCCTCTGTTGCAGCAATGTATAAGTCAATCAAAGCATCTTGTTTCTGAATGACTTGATTTTGTAAATTATTCCTTTCCATGCGCAGACTATTAATACTATGTAATTCATCTACAAATTCCTGATGCATCTCAAATTTTGCCTGCCTCTGTTCCATTCGCTCCCTTTTCCAGGCTTCCCGCTCTTCCCCGAAAGGTAGTTTTTCCTCTGCAGACACACTTCCCACACTACAAGCTAAGAATAACCCCATTAATAAAATTGTGATAACTTTTTTCATTGACATCCTCTCCTTTAAATTTATTTAACTTACACCCTTAGTATAGGTAGAGAGTTTGGAACAAAAATGAAGAAATTGTGGAAAAAGTGTATGAAAAATAAATCCCTTAATTGTTTACCGTTCACACCAGGAGCGCTACCTGGAGAATAAAATGATAGTGAAATAACATTACACAAAAAAGGAGTGACTACTATGCAAAGAAAAAGAGAAATGCAGTTAGCAAGGGCTTATGTACCATTTCAACCATATGTAAGATTATATCCATTACCTGAAGCGTTGATGAAGGGCACAATTTTCCCTAATCTTTACCAGCCTTATATTGAAAAAAAAAGATAGCTTAAAGGAGGTTTAAATATGGATAGATACCATTGCCCATTAATGAGGCAATTGCAGGAAGTATCATTTGCCTTGGTTGATCTTAATCTGTACCTAGATAATTATCCCGCTAATCAGCAAGCCTTGGCAGACTTCAATATGCTGTCCCAACAATACGATGAGTTGAGAAAGCTATATGAAGCCCAATATGGTCCTCTCGTAAACTTTGGATATGCATACAGCAAATACCCCTGGCAGTGGGTTTGTGAACCCTGGCCATGGGAATAAAGAAAGGAGGAATTAATTAATGTGGATTTATGAAAAGAAGCTCCAGTACCCTGTTAGAATATATAATAAAGACTTGAAGATGGCAAAATATTTAATTACTCAGTATGGCGGGCCCGACGGTGAATTAGCGGCTGCTTTAAGATACTTAAATCAGCGTTACACCATGCCCACCGGCAAAGCTAAAGGGCTATTAACTGACATAGGAACTGAAGAGCTAGCCCACTTAGAAGTAATAGCAGCAATGGTATATCAGCTTATGAAAGGTGCCAGTGTAGAAGAAATAAAAGCCGCGGGACTAGGCGCCCATTATGCTGATCATGATAAAGCATTATTCTATGTCAACGGCGAAGGTGTACCTTGGACTGCCGCCTATATTCAGGCAAAGGGTGAGCCTATTGCCGATTTAATGGAAGATATGGCAGCAGAGCAAAAAGCCCGGGTTACCTATGAATGGTTAATCAATTTAAGTGACGACCCTTGTGTTAAAGACCCATTACGCTTCTTAAGAGAAAGGGAAGTTGTCCACTTCCAGCGCTTCGGTGAAGCCTTGATGGATGTGCAGGAGTTTATGGATTGCAAGAAGATTTATTAGGGTATAAAATATTTAAAGCCAGAGCATATCAATCCGCTCTGGCTTTTGTAGTTATTGATATTGTTTTTAACTTATACAACGATGTGGAACATTTTAGTTGGAGTGCGACACTAAAATTAAATTATTTGTAGCATTTCACCTGTTTCTAGATAATAATTTAACATTTTCTCTAGCATAGATGCCTCTTCAAAAAATGTCTCATCTGTATAGCTCTCAACA
>JBMOKT010000041.1:0-28115 GCA_049323895.1 Bacillota bacterium
CCCAGGCTACTACTTCGTTCCCGGTGACAAAAAACCGTTTTTCTCCTTTTATTGGCTTGTCTGTCATTTGTTTAATACACCTCCGTTTTGTAAGTGGCTAGTTGTTAGTGGCTAGTGGCTAGTGACTGGTGACTGGTGACTAGTAAACCAGTGGCTAGTTGTTAGTGGCTAGTGGCTAGTAAAAAACGTGTCACCATGAATGTCTAGCTTTCCTGACGTGACATCGTGTCATCGTGACATCGAATAACACTCTTTCACTACTTTTATTGTTCTGTAGCTACTGTAGACACTGTAGCCACTGTAGCTACTATTTTTAAACTGGTGACTAGTAAAACAAGTGGCTAGTATCAAAAGTTTGATAGTTTGATAGTGCGCTAGTTTGATAGTTATAATAATCGGTCTAGCTTGTTAGTTAGTTAGACTTGGAAGGGAATAATTTTTGTCAGTTAACTTAAACTGTCTAGCTTGTTTGTGAGGTCACAACTGACTCACAATGTTTACCCATTAGTTAAACCGACAAATAATGTCCACCCTGAAAGCTAAACTGACCAAAAATTTACTCGTTTTAATGATGCATCAATGGAGACTGGCATTCATTGGATGCCACTTTCAAAAGTGACTGATTATTTCCTCAGCCTTAACCTAAACCTCAACCTTTGCATAGTTGAGTATATCCTGATAAATCCCCGCCCCGCCCTCTTTAACAACATCATAGACAGGGACATCTATATTTTTTGCAATCTCACTATACAAAAGCTCCTTGTCAACAAAAGCTTCCGTATAGTCATCAGAAGTAAATCTAAACTGGGGGTAATAAGGATTGACGGTAATGGCAATTATCTGTATGGATTTCTTAACACCTATATGCAGTCCCTTTTCCTTAAGCTTAAATAGAATTTTAGATATGGTGCTTATTTCACCGCAGACTAAAAGCTTAATTGGGTCCGAAAAGACCAGATGCTTATCCTTTATCAGAGAATCCTTAGCAGACAAATAATCGAAATAGCTAGTACTGATTATACCATTAATAAAAACCTTATCCCTTTTTTTTAAGTTTTCTAACAACTTATCTGCTGAAGCTATATCAAATACACAGTCCATAGCAGCAGTGTTTTCTTCCGTTTGGATAATAGGCAATTGCAAAGTTTCAACAATATTACGGGTTTCTAAAGCCAGTTGATTAATATCTGGCGTGCGGGCAGCTCCAGTTGCCAAGATTAGTCCATCAACCTCTACCATGGGAGCTATGCGGTTCAAGGCCCCATCAACTATAATAAAATTGGCTCCGTAATTTTTCAGTAGGTCCACAACCTGTCTTAGTTCCCGGCTCTTATTGGGACCCGCTACCAAAAGCTGTCCGCCGTGAGTTATACGTACCAGTACCACCTTGCCCAGCGGAGTGGAAATATGTGTTTTTTCTAATATTTCCATCTTAGCACTGCCTGCATGTATGCATTTTTCAGCAACTGCAGCCAGAACTCCAGGCCAAACCTCTATTCTGGGCTTAGGCAGACCGGTAACATTATCAATTTCCTCCCCGTCGTATCCTATGCTTGTTAAACCTAAAATCCTTGTTGTATCCTTTTTTACCTGGTCCATAACTGCCTTGGTGGTAGTGGTTTTGCCAGTATTTTTTGCCGTACCGGCAACACCTATGACAAGAGGCTTCATGGTTATACTCCTTGTACCGTATTCTGACCTGCGCGGCCGGGATATGCACCTTCCTCTTTTGTACCTAGCAGACCTTCATATAAGGACTGCACAAAATCCCCCTGTCGGACAATACTATTTAAGACTTTTTCGATACCGGCTGTAATTTCTTCTGCCCACATTTCGGCATTGGAAGTTGGTTTAATACCAGCAGTTCCTAAGAATCTGAAGCTTTCCTGCACTCCCCTTAGTGTATCGATTTTGGAAGGAACACTTATAGGTCCGCCTGAATATGCTTCATCGGAAGAAGCAATTGAGATTGCGTCTACTCCCAAGCTGGCGGCTAAAAGGGCATGGAGTGAGGTGGAAAGTGAAGACTGCACCCTGTCTTCAGTCTGAGTTAAGAAGCCAATAGGAGCACCAGGCCAGATAGGTGCATCAATTATACCCCTTAAGGCCATAATTTTAGCAGCATTAAAGTCAATATAGTTATCCTCCATTTGCCCACCTACCATTACCTCCGGTGAGAAGGCGAACAAGGGCTGAAGAATTGGCTTAGCTCCCAAACGTACTCCTAAATCTGCAACTATAAGCATACCTGCAAAAGCTTTATATGCAGGAACTCCTGTTAATTCTTCATTTGTTACAACGTCAAAGGGCATGTTATATTTAGCAGCATATTTCATCGCATGGAAAGCATCTATAGTTAAACGGGCAGGATCTGTTCCCGCGGCTAACGAGCCGTAACAAATATTAATCTTTGTCAAATCCGCCCCTATCTTCCCGGCTAAAACAACAGTTTCCGGTGTATTTAACCCACGGTGGGCCCTAACCTGCCATAATGTGGATTTTTCCAGCATTCTATGGATTCTATATAAATTATTTGGCGTGATAACAGTACCGTCCTCTTGGTGGGTGAGGTTTCCGTTTAAAAATCCTTCAGTTCTGGCTCCCCAGGAAGGGTCAAAGTGTACCACTCCGTCGGCACCCCATGCCTCGCTGGCTTTAACATGGGCTATATCCATAAATGGACATCCCGTTCCGTATTGGTTCCAAACAATAGGAAGCTTTCTGGTATGCTGGATCTTTTTAACCTTCATCTGCTTCTGCAGTTTATTCATATAGTTGTTTAAACTTATAAGTTCATCCCGGGTCAGTCCCCTAGTCTTAGGGTGCATAACCCCCTGCAGATAAAAATCCCTGGGTATCTTATCGCATAGCTCAGCATAGCGGTGATAGAATTTAGAATCATCCTCTTTATTAATAAAAGCTTTATAATCCCACATTTCATCCCGAAGCTTTGCCCGTTCTACTCCCGGAGAAGTTTTCCCCTGACACCAGCCAATAATCTGATTGCTAATCTGCTCCAATAGAAGCCCAATTTTTTGGTTTTTATATTGGTAAGAATATGGTTGTGTGATATTTACTTTTTCTTTCTTTACTTCAAAGGACTCAGGGTTATAAACTTTACCCTCTACAAAAGCTACTGCCTCTTCAACAGTAGTACCAGGACCAAATCCTGCATCAAATCCTAACTCAGCGGCAATTTCCGGACGCACTGCCATGCCGCCAATACCAATTTTTACTGTATCCCTTAGCCCCGAGGCATCGGCCAGGTCAATAAACCGTGCCAGTAATTCAGCAACACCATAGCCTAACGTCCTGCTTAACAAAAGAGTATCAAACTGACCCTCCATACAAATCCGAATTATTTCTTCAGAGGGGGTATCGGGAGGCAGGAGTTTTGTTTGGATGCCTGCTTCTTCCAAGCCTCTTTTAATCATCTTTAAACCAATATCATGGACAGGATCTAAGGGGGATAACAATACTTTTTTTTCCATTACTCTTCCTCCCCATCAGCAAATAACCATCCGTATTTGTCACCAGGTCGGTGCAGATAAGCCCTGGTCCTAATCCTGGCTCCTGAACCAATAAACTCTATAAAAACTAAATCCACATCTTCAAAACCCAAGTTTTTCATCATTTGCAGGGCAAGTTTTTTACCCTGTTCCTCACTTTCACAAACCAAGAAGGTTTCCACATCTAAGGCATCTGTAATCCTGTGTAAAATGTTACCCATAGTTTCCCCCCGCTTAATTACCCGCTGGTATTCATTGTATCCTTAGGAAAATTAGTACAAAAGCTTTAATTAATGGATAAACGAGTGGACAACTATAGTCGGCCACTCGCCCATTATTTATTTGACTACTTTTTTATTATAGATGCCAGTCAAACCGGCATCTTCTACTCTTTGTTTGATTGCTTCTACATCGGTAGTATAAAGACCTGACTCCTTCATCCGTTCAAAATAAACTGAACCGGAGAATGTATACTTTTTAGCCAAGCCTTCTTCAGTTTTCATTTGCTCATTAACATAGCTAATGGCATCACCAATTGCTAATGAAGAGGGTATCTCTACTAGTTCCTGACCTACAGCGTGACGTACTGCATTATGACCAGCTAAGCTTCCGGTCACAATTGCTTCTGTGTGACCTACCAAAAGACCGGCCTTTTCCCCTCCGCAGAAGAGATTGTCAACCCCTTGAGTCTTCAGATAATTGTCCCGGGGGGACAGGGCAAGGTAGCGCATAGAGTTGCCAATGCTGCCTGAATATGGGTCTTCAAATCTTGCATTTTCGAAGCCCGGTATTCTACGAAGCATATTTAAGGGATAAAAGGGGCTCATTAATTTTGCATGACCTGTGTCCAAAAGGATTACGTTCTCCTTAAACTCCGCCAGTGCATATTGCTGGCAAGCCTTGGATTCAAGAGCACCTTCCTTTTGCAGTTCCTTGGGGATTGGTACAACTGCTACACCTTTTGTATAAAGCTGTCTTTGAATATCTTCAGATAAGGATTCCATATGCAGCTTGCAGGAGCCGCTCATAGCGCCAAAGGACCCATCAACTTTTTTACCCATGAATTCCTCAACACCACATTTGGTAGCAAGAGCGATTCTTGGTCCAAAGGTTGGGCAGCGCAGTACGCACATAGCACAACCGTTGCCGTATTTCAGGCAGTTGCCCTGGGGACCTGCTGTTCCGGTTGTCTCCACAAAAACATCGGCGGTATATTCTTTGCCTTCTTCGTCTATAACGGCAATGATTTTGCTTCCAGCCATTTTAACATCTTTAATCCTGCATTTAAGTTTATAATTTACTCCTGCTTCTTCAAGCTTTCTTTTAACTGCTGGTTCAATCTTTGCAACATCATATAGGGTGGCATGTTTATGCCCTGGAAACTCTAAATTCTTATGCCGTGCAGTTTCATCTACTGCGTCAAAGAGTTCATGAGCTCCCATTGCAATGGATTCCTCAGTGGCAACAAATCTGCCATTGTTTCTCATTATACCGCCGACCAAACCGGTGCCAAGGAACATATCTGCGCGTTCCAACAATGTTACTTCAGCCCCTGCTTTTCTGGCAGTTAATGCAGCAGCCACACCTGACCAGCCGCCGCCAACAACTACAACTTTAGACATCCTCTTCTCCCCTTTGCTAAATTTTAGTAAATCCTTCAGGCTGGCTAATAGCCAATAGCTGATGGCAAAAACCATTAACTATCGACCATCGGCCTAGAATTGATTTTTTTCTATTTACTTTTTTTAGCCACTAGTCACTAGTAACTAGTCACCAGTCACAGGTTTTTAAATTACTCCTGCGTGCTTGCAAACAATCTCAATCAGCTTAACTAAAGCCTGAACAGCATAGCGGGCTTTCTCCGGAATCAACTGACCTTCCTCATCACAGGTACCTAAACCAGGCGAAATATAGATGTTAGCATCATAAGCTATTGTGGGGATAACACCAAACTTAGTCATACCGGTCTGTAGGATATTTGTTCCGGAATACATGTCTTCAATGGAGAAGATAGGAATACCCATTTGACCATCTTTCCAGGTACCTTCATAGTTTACTTCAATAGCAGTTGAGTTGTATACTTTAGTAATTTTAATGCCGTCTAGGAATTTTGCAGGAATATTTTTGAATTCTTCAACAACTATTTGATATAAATCATCCACAGGCTTAGTTAAAACTTCCGGCTTATCCCTTAGTACTTTGAGGGCTTGAAGCTGTGTTAAAAGAGCTTCTTTACCTGGATCAAAGGTTACATATGCAGCTTTGCCGTAGGAGGAAGGAGTACCCCAACGGTCGCCATGCATACCGAGAGCACGGCGGATTGGCACCATTACTTCTTCTTTACCGATTATTAAACCACTTGTAGCAGCTCCTGTAGCCTTATCCATACTGTAAGTAATTACATCACAGCCGATTTTTGTGGGGTCTATGCCTACAAAGGGCAGTCCCCAAGCATTATCTATTACATAAGGCACATTATAGGAGTGGGCTAAGTCGGCAATATATTTGCATAAGACAGGGGTTCCCTCCTCATCTTGAATGCCATAGCCATAGCCAGGAGCGGGGTATCCAAGTGATGTAAAACCTGTCAGCATTGTTTCGTGAATTTCAGCATGTAAGGCAAGTTTTTCTATTGAGGCTTCTGGATCAACTTGTGAAAGTAAAGGAACCGGCCACTGTTTAATTCCATGAACTTCATATTTTGCACCCTCTAATGGAACAAAAACTGCATCTAGGTTGTTTTGTCTCTTGCCGTGAAATCCTAGTTCTCCAGCTGTTGATCCCCGATCTGCAAACATGTCTTTATATTTGCCAGGGAATGGACGACCATAACCGCCCTGATGGTGTAAATGCTTTTCATATGGAGCTATGTATCTTGCCCTGTAGTTATCACCTCTTCCCTGCATGGGTGGAGTGAATAAAGTATCAAATGCCGTCCAAAGAGTAGCTTCGCAGGTACTGGTAGCGGCTGCTTCCCACTCATCGCCATAGACATCCTTAACAACTTCTCTTATTTCATCCATTAACTTAGCTAAGGGGATAACTTCAACAGCACCTTTTTCGCCGGCTTCCATTATGTCTTTCCTCAAGGGGGCAGGGCAGCCGGAGATAGCACCTGTTAACCCAAAACTTCCCCTAATCTCTTTAGGAATACCAATTTCGTCAGCTGCTTTTGCAGCATCAGCGTATATTTCAGGAATTTTTGCATGTAGTTGTTTATACATTTGAAATTTATATTTAGCACTCATTATAAAATCCTCCTTAAATTAAGTTACTAGTGACTGGTGACTAGTGACTAGTAAAACCAGTGGCTAGCATTAACAGTTTGATAGTTTGATAGTGTGATAGCTAAATGCATGGTGTTGCTGTAACAGCACTCTTTCAATTTTTTGCTCGCCCACGCGCCCACGGGACATCACTATTAACCCAAAAGCTTTTAGCTTTTGACTTTCACAATCATCTCCACCTCGCAGGCAGAATTAAGGGGCAGCTCATTAACACCAACCGCTGCTCTGGCATGCAATCCTTTTTCGCCAAATATTTCTCCGATTAATTCGGAAGCACCGTTAATAACTTTAGGCTGCATGTTAAAACCTTCGCTGCTTGCAACAAAACCGTTAACTTTTACTACCTTTTCAATCTTGTCCAGGTCGCCAATTACACTTTTTATTACACTTAAGCAGTTTAAAGCACAAACTTTTGCTGCTTCATAACCTTGCTGCTCTGTTAGGTCTTTCCCAATTTTTCCTATGTACTTTAATTCACCATTTACAAAGGGAATTTGACCAGATGTATAAACATAATTGTCGGTTAATACTGCCGGTACATATGCGGCAACTGGCTTGGGTGCTTCAGGCAGTTCAAGTCCCAGGCTTTTGATTTTTTCTTCTATTTTCAATGCAGACACCTCCTCCCAATAGTTTTTAGAATAAATAGTTAATATGTAAAGTTTGTGAAAATGATAATTATTCTCATTCTAAAGTTAAAAAACATTATACAAATTTACAAACAATCTTGTTCCCTATATTGGCATTTAGCTCAATCCCTGTTAACCTAGCCGTCGATTTGAGTACAATATTTAGATGATTTGGCATATGGGTTTCATCAAATCCTGCAACCCTACCAATTAAATCATTCTCTAAAAAAACCTCATCACCAACTACTATAACACCGCCTTGTTCAACTTCAAAAAAACCCAGGTAGGATATGGAGTTGACTTCATTGCCAGGCTGGGCATTATCTTCATCAGTAATAATTAATTCATGTATTTGATGTTTTTGTACACAGCGGGAAATTTGAGAAATCAACTGCAACCCTCTGTTTTCCATTTTTCCGTCTAGAACTACCACTAATTGACCTGAAATATTAGATTTTTTGGCATAAGGGTTGCTTTTAAACAAGCCCGCTTTGTATGGGTCAATATTACTCATCTTACACCCCCCCTGCAAAAATCCGCTACTCACTGATGAGTGAGTTTATGTTAATTTTAAGATACATTCCATCATTTTTCAAGTCATATTTTTCATAAATTAATAATTTTCTCTAATTTTTTATTTACCCTGAATAACTTAAGTATACACTCTTAACGAACTAAAAAAGACTTCCACTAGGGAAGCCCTTCTTAATTATTTATGCCAGTATTTATTTACATCGCGGATCAGGTTATCTATATGCTCCGTCATAGCCCTTTCGGCCGAGTCAGGATCCTTATTGATAATAGCCTCCATGATTTTTTGATGATCAACCATAATACTGCTTTTAACCTTTTTGCGAATATACTCCAGGGCAGGGGTTAGCTGGCTGTCCTGCCTTATTAAATCGAGCATAGCATTAAGGACCTTATTTCCGGCGGCATTAGCTATTAACTTATGAAAGCGGACATCGTATTCAGGAGCAATTCCCTTTTTGCTATGTTTAGCTTGCAGGTTTATGACCTCTTCCATTTCTTTAGCAGTTTCACGGGAAATATTGACAGCCGCCATCCTGGCCAGCTGACTTTCAATTATTCTCCTGGCAACTAATATTTCCAGCAGTTCTTCTTCAGACCTGCTGTCCAGGACTTTAAAAAATTCTTCACCATATTCCTTACGTTCCCTTTGAACTTTTAAATCCTTCAATAAATTTTGACCGGTTTCAGTGAGAGCCCTTCCTTTAAAACCTTTTTTTGCAGTACAGCCTTCCTGATCCAATCCAAAGAGGATTCTGCCTACTGTAGCTTCACTAATATTTATTCCAATCCCGGCTAATTCTTTTTTTATCTGATTGGCACCGAGAGGAGTCTGACTCTTGTCTATTATTTCTAAAATAAAGTATTTTTTTTCATCCTGAGGTGTTAGCAAAACACCACTCCCCAAACATTATATATTTTTTAATCAATTAGGAGAACAGCACTCCCGCTCCTCATTGATGAGTAACTTTCTTTATAGTCATTTTATGATATATTTAATTTTTTTTCAATGATAAATTCAAGCAATGAAAGAAAAAACCCCATTACGGGGTTTCTAATTCTAATAGTTCAAATCCGTTGTCGGGATTTACCTTTCTTACTGCACTAATCGTAAGAAGTTCTAATACCACTACTTCACCAATATGCCAAATTTGTACCCCCTCCCGGGTACAGCCTGTAATTGTTGCTTGTTCTCGCCCAAATGACGCATGGAGATGCAGTTTGGGGCAGCCTTTTTCATTTGTAAATATGGTTCCCCAGCCAACAGCTTCAGTCACCCCGGACAGCATTTGAATCATAGGAACCGGTTTTGCATGAAACTCTTTTTGCGGTCCCACTACAACTTTACTGTCCTTTTGGACTCCTCCCAGAAAATATACTAAGGCAGCGTTTATTTCTTTCTCCTTAGCAAAATCCTCAATAATACCGGGAATACTGTCATCATGTTCGAGACGCAGCACGAAGATGCGCCCCAGGCTTGCTTCTGAGTGCTTCATCTGTTTTCTCCCCCGTTATTTAGTACTTCCAGTAATGCTTTCATATGTCTGCATCTAAAATTTTTATCCACACTGGAACGCCAGCGGTAAGTACAACATTCACATCCCGTTGTTGTTGTCTGCAATTCCCAACGGCAATCTATATCAATAACATTAGCACTGTTATTAGCCGTCAGATAGACTACTAAATCCTCTACCTCATAAGGTTCAAATAATCTTATCTCCTTTTTATGACCCACCCTACTGCCTCCTGACTATATGTAAATCCTTTTACCTATTTATCCTTTACCGGTCGGATAAATGAACAAGGAACATTATGGACACATTTACCGCATACATCGGCCAGACCTATCTGTACGTACTGGTCGGCTACCTCCAGCAGATAATCATAACATTTATGCCTATCAAAGGATAACTCTTGCAAGGCACCTGTTATACATTTTTCAACACATCTTTTACAGGTGTTGTTGTATTTATAAAGACAGTATTCCTTATCATCCCTAGAGGTAGGCTCAATTTGCAAATCGGTAACGATGCTGCCTAAGCGCCCACAGGTTCCTTTTTCGGTAATAAGCATCTGGTGGAGCCCAAACTTGCCCAAACCACTGATATAAGCCACATGCTTATGTGACCAATCGCTTAGCAAATTTTCCGTATTAAAATTATGGGTAGGGGGCAAAATTGCAGAATTAAAACCCTGGCTATTTAAAAAAGCATGCATATATTCATTAAGTTTAATAATTAACATATTCGTTTCAACATAGGCTAATGCCCATTCCCGGGATACTTGGCTGCCCCCGTTGCTTAGGGTTACTTGTTTTTCAAAAGGTATAAAATAAGTAATAACCGTCTTCGCCCCTGATACCAGTTCTCCGGGCAAAGCATGGGTAGAACTTACCAATTCCTTTAGTTGATCAAACAATTGGTCCTGGGCATAAGCATAAGCAACAAGGGGTTCCCCCCATTGGGTTTCAACATTCTCATTTTTTCCATACTCTTTTATAAAATTCTTTATATTTTCTTCAATTAACTCCTTCATCTTCCCCACCCTTCCTTCTTTTTTTAGTTCTTGTGAATTTCTATTTTAATTAATGACGTTGGGAAGCTAAACTTGTTCCCGACTGAACTGGTTTCTGACCATGGATTTTACCTTGTCATGTTTGCTTAGTGTTTTTTCCAAAACCGTATCAAAAACGAAGGGCAGCCCTTTTCTTAAAATCTTTACCCCTTCCTCGGTAATACCTCCTCTGGTAGCAACCCTGTCAATAGTCTCATTAAAGCTGACACCTTTTCTATAAAGCAGCTTAGCAGTCCCATACAACGTACTGCGTACCATTTCCTCAGCTTCTTTGGTGGTTAATGAGCTCTGTCTCACTCCCGCCTCTACAAATTCCTGAAAAATACTAGCTATAAAGCCTACAGCACAGCTGGTTAGATCTGCTGCTATTTCAAAATCGGTTTCTTTTATTTCTTTGACTAAACTTATTGACCCTAATAGCTTT
This sequence comes from Bacillota bacterium, assembly GCA_049323895.1. Classification (GTDB taxonomy): domain Bacteria; phylum Bacillota; class Peptococcia; order Peptococcales; family BICA1-8; genus JBMOKT01. The sequence continues at coordinate 10,955 of JBMOKT010000041.1, forward strand.
TCGATATCACTTCGGTTTTGTCCTTCCACTTTGTCATTATGGCAAACTAAGGTGATACCCTCATTGACTTCAGAAATAAAAGAGGGGATTATTTTTGTAACCTGACCTTTAAAAACCGTTCCGATATCATCTAGAGTTACACAAGCAGCAATTGAGATTAAACATGATGATGAATTTAAGTAGGGTGCAATTTCATCCAGCACCCCTTTTACTTCCAGAGGCTTAACACAGATAAAAATATTTTTGCAGTTTTGAATCAGTTCAATATTATCTTCAACAATTGTTACCTGCCATTTTTCTTTTAAACCCTGTGTCCTGCTTTTAGTTCTGGTTGATATTAATATTTGCTGAGGCATTAAAGCCTTTGACTTCAGGAAACCTTCAATAAGCATACTGGCCATGCTGCCGTATCCGATAAAACCGTATTTTTCCATGAGAGACACCTCCTATTTGTTACTGGTGACTGGTGACTAGTGACTGGTTACTAGTATCAATATTTTGATAGTGTGATAGTGTGATAGTTATAAACTAACCAACAATGTTGAATTTCTTATACAACTGACCAAAAAACCGAGTTGTAAGGGATGCATCAATATAAATTGTCAATCATCGGATGCTCTACCTTTACCTGTCATTCTGAGTTACCCGATAGCTTACCTCTACCTGACCCCAGGTATTGCCTAAAAGCTTACCTTATCTTTACAAAACAACCTTCCGGTTAGGAAGGTCGAGGTCTATCCCCAAATTGTATTGATAAAGAGACGGATAACATCGGCACCGCCTACTATTGTTCCAACAGTACTTCCTAAATTTGCAAAAACTACAACTAAAAGAATATGTGTTACCTTGTTTTTCCAGAAACCCTTAAAGGAATAAATATCTTCGGAAAGGTTTTCAAAATCTGCCACATTGGGTCTTCTTATTAATGCTTCCGCCAAACCGGCAAACCAACCCGCTGCTAACAAAGGATTTAGAGAACTGATAGGGGCCGCAATAAAGGCAGTAATTATTGCCAATGGATGACCCAGGGCTAATAATGTACCCAGGGCGGCCAGGGAACCATTCCATAAAATCCAGCTCACCATCTGATCAATTCCAGCAGCCTTATTTACCGAAAAAGTAGAGGCAATAATCAAAATAATTGCTGCCGGGATGACCCAGCCAACTACTTTAGCCACCTTGGAGCCTTGGGGCAGCCTTTTTAATGCTTCCAAATCATGATTTTTATAAATTTCTTCCTTAATTCCGGGTACATGCCCCGCTCCTAAAACAGCTACAATTTTATCACCAGGCGCCTCTTTAATTTTCTGTGCTAAATACCTGTCCCTTTCATCAATTAAAATTGCCTTTAATTCAGGAAAGGATTTAGACAGTTCTTTCAAGGCAGATGAAAGCATGTCCTGGGTTTTTAATTTTTCCATTTCCTCTTCTGTAATATCTTCGTCTACTACCATACTCATTATTAATTGGAACATCAGCTTCATCTTGCCCCATAAACCAATACCCCGCCAGAAGCGGAGAATCGTAGTTTGGATATCCCTGTCCGCTAAACAAAGCTGTGCTCCAATATGTTCTGCAGATGAGATACCTTCAATCATTTCCTGCCCCGGCTGTATTCCAAACTGCTTAGCCAGCCTTTTCTGATAAGATGATAGTATTAGGTTTATTAACAGCATCAGGGCTTTGCCCTCTTTTATTATTTTAATTATGTCGGTATTCTTCCATCTATTGCTGTCAGTTATTGATTGGTAACGAGAGTCACATAATTCAACACAAACAGTATCAGGTTTTTCTAATTCTATAACCTCTTTTACCTCTTCAGCACTTTTTTTAGAAACGTGGGCAGTACCAATTAAAATTATTTCCTTGCCATCTACTTCAATTCTATGGATATTACTGCTGGACAAGTTATCACTTCCTGATTGTACAAAATAAAAACATATACTAAGTATACTATTTATTTATTAGAATAAAAATCATTTTTATTATTTTTACAACACAGTAAATATTTATTGGAGGGGCATTATTTCTTCATGGTTATAAGTTTTGACAGCGTCTTGACTGGTTACAATAATTGCCAGCCTATTTAATTTCCTTTCCAACTGTTGTCCATGCCAGCGTTCAAACAACTTGTCTTGGGGAAGATAGGTGTAATTTCCTAAGGTATAAGGGTCCATAAAATAATAGTTTTCCTCATCAAAACCTATAGCTACAACATAATGCTCGTCGCCCCAGTGGTCCTTATAACTTACATTTCTTTCACACCAGGCTTGAATCAAAAGAATTGCTGGAGTTTCATTGAGAAGTAATTGCTTAAGTTCGTTCTCTTCCATTTCATGTTTGACCTCAGCCGAGAAACCCAGAGATTGGGCTAGATCAACTATATTTTGGTATTCGGTACCTATCTCTGGATTGGAATCAAGTTTTTCTGCAATCCTGCGTTCCCTTATCTGCAAACCGTAATAATACAGAATAGATTGTAAAGCCGCCGCGCCGCAAGTATAGCTGGTGGCTTGGTGAGTCAAGGGAACTTTTATTAAAACCCTTCCTTTCATATCTCACCTCTTATGTAAGTAATAAAGATATTTATAGAAAATCAAGCCTATTAGGGGCTGGCAATTGTATCAAGACAATTTTAAAGAAACTGTCTATACAAAGAAAAAAACAAACTAATTTACCTATTGGTCAAATACAAAATTTTTAATAAGTAGTGGTACTTCTTCCCCAACAACTGGTTTGCTAAATAAAAAGCCTTGGATTCCATCACAATTTTCATTTAACAAATAGTCTAACTGAACCTTTGTCTCTACACCCTCAACAATTACCTGCAATCCCATTAAATGGGCAATAGAAATAATTGAACCAACCAAAAGTGGTTTATGGGACTTAGTATTTATATCATCGATAAAAGATTTATCAATTTTCACGGTATTTAAAGGCAATTTTTTAAGATATTTTAAGGATGAAAACCCTGTCCCAAAATCGTCTAAGGATATTCTAACCCCAAGTTTCCGCAGTTTCTCAAGTTTTTTTATTGTCAAATCCACACTATCAATTAAGATGTTTTCAGTTATTTCCAGTTCCAAGTATTCAGGATTTAAACCTGTCTTTTCCAGGGTTCTTCTAATAATTGATAGGAAATTCCTGTCTTTTAATTGAATGGGGGAAATATTTATGGAAATTACTGTTTTAATATTATATAAATCATGCCACAACTTGTTTTGCATGCAAGCATTCTCTAAAACCCATTTTCCAATTTTTATAATCATTCCCGTTTCTTCTGCTAAAGGTATAAAATCCAATGGTTTAATAAACCCTAAATTCCCGCTGTTCCAGCGGAGCAGCGCTTCAAAACCTTTTATAGATTTATCCTTGAGATTAATACACGGTTGATATGTTAAAAAAAGTTCTCCCTTTTCTACTGCATTCCTAAGATTATTTTCCACCTCTATTTTTCTCAAAATTTGAGCTTTCATTTCTTTATCATAAAACTGGGTGTTATTTTTTCCAAGTTCTTTTGCCTTATACATAGCAGTATCTGCATTCTTTAGCAGTTCAACAATATCTTCCCCATCATCAGGGTATATAGAAACGCCCATACTAAAGGTAATGTATATGGAGTTATCATTGATTATTATGGGATTAGAAAAGCTGTTCTTTATTCGCTCCGTAAGCCTGACTAATTCATTTAAGCTTTTAATATCAGTGATAGTTACCACAAATTCATCGCCGCCCAGGCGGGCAAGGGTATCATAATCCCTGATAGAAGATTTTAAAATCTTTCCTGCTTCGTTAATTACCTGGTCACCAATAAAATGTCCCAAAGTGTCATTTATGTTTTTAAAATTATCTGCATCAAAAAAAATCAAGGCAATTTTTTTATTATTCCGCCTTGCATAATTAATCGCCATATTTAGGCGGTCTTGAAATAGAACTTTATTAGGCAGGCCAGTCAAAAGGTCATAGTAAGCTAGGTTATGTATAACTTCATGATGTTTTTTTACTTCCGAGATATCTGTCAGGGAACCTGCCATACGATAGGCTTTGCCTTCTTTATCCTTCAAGGCCTTCCCCCTGCATAAAAACCACTTATATTCCCCGCAGGAAGTTAGGATTTTTAGTTCTGAGCTGAAAAAATCCGTTTCACCTTGGAGGTGCTTTGTCAAATTTTCAATTGTATAATGGTAATGATCAGGAAATATCATTTCTTTTATAATATCATTAGGTTTAGCAATTATGGTATTTTCTAGCCCTACCAGTTCTTTAAACCTTTGGGAAACAAAAAGAAAATCATTGGAAATATCCCAATCCCATATTCCGTCGTTAGCTCCTTCCGAAGCAACTTTGTATCTTTCTTCACTATTTTTCAGTTTTTCATTAACCTCTGCCAGTGCCTCATACTGGACGCGCAATTCCTCTTCGGTGGCGAGCAATTCTTCATACAGGGCGGTAAGTTCTTCATTTTTCTTAAGTACACTTAAATCTGCCAGTTTGTGTTCCGTTATATCTTGTATTGCCCCCAATACTTTAGAGGGATTATTTGTATCATCATGGGCCGCTTCTGCACGGGAGTGAATAATACGCTTTTCTCCATCGTTTTGTCTGGCAATTGTAAATTCAATGTCATATTTACTATCCTTCTCCAAAAGATCTTTTAAGGCCTCGTCCATAACTAATCTGTCCTTAATGTCTACTTGCTCTTGAACTTGCAAAAGAGGCAGATAGGGCGATACTCTAGGCAGACCATAAATCCTAAATGCTTCTTCTGAACCCCAGATAAGACCGGTTGTTAAATCAAGCTCCCAGCTTCCTACATGGGCTAAGGATTGGGCACGATTCAATCTTTCTTCACTTTCCCTTAGTTTATCCCTTTGAAAGCTGAGTTCATCCACCTGCTGCCTTAGTTCTTCTTCCAGTGCATTCATTTCTTCAAAAAGAGAATTTAGATTATTATTTTTATCCTCTAGGCTAAGATTTGTTTTCTTTAGACTGGTAATGTCACTAAATATAGTAATAAAATAACCCTTTTTAGGAGAAAAAACATTAATACTATACCATTTATTAAAAGGTTCGAAATATTGGTCAAAAGAAATACTTTTACCCTTAAGGGCAACTTCACCAAAGGTTTCAAACCAATTAAAATTAGAAGCATTAATACCAGGAATAACCTCCGTAACCCTTTTTCCTAAAATGTTTTCTTTAGTTAGACCAGTCATTTTTTCAAATGCCGGGTTAACATCAATGTAACAAAAATCAATTGGCTTTCCATCTCCATTGGTGATGATTTGATGATAGGCGAAACCATTTAACATGTTGTGAAGAATGGATAAGGTCATCTCTGGTAAATATTCCATATTATCAGTCCTCCGTATGTTTCGATATTTTAGCAAAATTAGGTAAAATTGTTATGAGTTGTGTAAATTATATCCAAAATTTCGCATTTATTCTACTAAAAAACCATATTTATCGACAAAAATAGTTAAATCACTACACTACAATATTCAAAAAAACCCTTCTGGAGGATAAGAAGGGTTTTAAGAACGCTTATTTATTTTTTATTTGGACTTAACTTTCCCTTAAACATATTGTATTCTATAAATTTTATCCCCAATTTTTTTTCGTGCTCCTTGAGAATTTCTACTTCTTTTTCTGTAACCAGACAAATGGAAGTTCCTTTTTCACCGGCCCTTCCCGTTCGTCCTGCCCGATGAAGATATTGTCCAGCCTCCTCGGGAATATCAATACTAAAAATATAATCAATATTTTTTATATCAATTCCTCTAGCAGCAATATCCGAAGCAATTAAAAGGTTAGATTTTCCCGTCCTTAAATTGTGTAAGGCTGTTCTGCGTTCCTCTTTTTTAGCATTACCATAAATAGCCTCTACCGTTAAGCCATGATATTTCAACCTTTCTATAGCCAATTCAATATCATAGGCTATATTGATAAAAGCCATTGCCTTGCGAGGCTTCAAAATATGTACCAGTTTACGCAAAAAAGTTACTTTCTCTCTCTTCTCGCACACCAAATACATGTGCTGGATATTTTGGCTTAAGACTGTCTTTTCTTTTATTCTAATCAGTTTGAAGTCTTCAAATAATTCCTTGGTAGTTTCCAAAGTTTTATTATTAATAGTAGCAGAAAAAAGCATTAATTGGGTGTCCTTATAGGTAGATTTAATAATAGTTTTTACTTGTTCCGCATTGTTTTTATCTAAAAGCCTGTCTGCCTCATCAATAACAATTGTTTCCACCGTGTGGGCTTTAATTACCTTCATCCTGATTAGCTCTAGTATCCTTCCCGGTGAGCCTATTATAATATGGGGTTTTTCCTTTTTGATTACTTCCATTTGTCTTTTAATATTGACATTGCCAATAATAACAGCTGAGTTAATGGGAATTCCCGAGTCTATGGCAAGATTCCTGGCTACCGTCTTCACTTGGACAGCAAGCTCATGGGTCGGTACTAAGACAATTGCCTGGGTATCTTTTTTCATCCACTGGATTTTATGAAATAAAGGCAGGACATACGCCAGTGTTTTTCCACTGCCGGTTTCTGATTCCGCCACTAGGTTTACATTTAGCAATGCCTGGGGAATAGCTTCTTGTTGTATTCCTGTAGGTTTATCAATACCTTCCTGATTTAATGCCTTAATCAAATATTCATTTACCCCTAAATCCCCAAAGGACTTTTCCATTTTATCCTATACCTCCCAGGCTTATTATCCGTTGATGCCCTGCCATATTTACTCCCAATCCTTCCAAACCTCGGGTTGGTAACCAACTGTAGCCTTTTTCCCGTTACGTACAATTGGCGTTTTATACAGTTTTGGATTCTTAAAAAGAATTTCCTCCCGCAGGCCGGTCCCTTTAATTTGGTGCAGGTTAAGCTTAGTATATTCATTTGCACCGGTGTTAATTAAATTTACTAAACCTACGGCATTTTTTACACTTTCCAATTCACCCTTACTTAATCCGTATTTTAATAAATCTATATACTGGTAGTCTATTTTTCTTTCCTTAAAATAACGTTCAGCTTTTTGGGTGTCAAAGCACTTTTTTGCACCATATATTTGAATATTCATCAATAATCTCCCATCTGACTAATTCTGCCATTAATACTACCACAGAAAATACAGGAAGGGCAACAATCAAAGGAAGACAGTCGATGGTCAATGGTCAAGGTCAATGGTCAATAACCGATGGTTTTAATAAAAAAACCACCCCTATGGAGTGGTTGTATGAAACTGGAGAGTCAAGGATTTAAATTAAAAAAATTATGCAGGATTATTTACTAAGCTGTTATCCCTGTCTAAATTATCCTTACCACTGCTCTTCATATTGCCTAACAAGAACATCAGGGCGATAAAACAAAGTCCGCTTAGCAAAGCCCAGAGTGGTGTATAGGGGTCGCCCTCACCAATTTTAACATAAGAAATAAATGACATGACCAATAATACTAAGCTGTATGTAACGGACTTTATCATAACCATGGCCGACAATACATAACCCCAGGGTCTACCTCTCCATAATAGAGCACCGCTAACGATTAAGCTAGGTACCAGAAGGGATAAATCGGTAGCATAAACTACTGCAAATTCGGTGCCTGTCTTCAAAATATTTTCCGGTACTTGACCGGTAACGATAAAGCTTAAGGATGATGCAACCCAAAGCCCTCCCAGCAGGGCTGCAAAGAAAAACATATAACCGCTGATCCACTTAACAGGTGTCCTTTTGTGAAACTGCCTTGCAACTGCTGATGGGTCAATATTTATCAATGCGAAAATCAATGCATAGCTGGATAATGTAAACAGCGCCACGTAAAGAAGAAAAAATTTATTGAAGGCTGCGCCATAAAGATAAAATATATAATTATAAACCATATACCATAAGGAGCCTATCCAAACCAGCTGGGCTTTCTTAGACCCACCCATTGCATAAAGCCATGCCAGTGTCAACATGGGAACTGCCAGGAAAAGTGTTATCAAATCATTCCCATACCAGGCAGTTTTAACAAGTATATTATCCCTGTATAAATCCTCCAATAGCAGCCCACCGGCAGAAGCCATAATGGATAAAGTAATAATAATTAAGGTCATAATGCTAGACACTTTGAATTCATTCTTAAACACTTTATATTCCTCCCATAACTAAAAAGTTATTTTTTTAAGGCATTTTCCATAGCTTTTAAGTATGCTTTGCTGGTAATTGTAGCACCTGCAACTGCATCTACTGCCAGACTTTGTTGTTCTATCACTGAGCTAATAATTTGCTTAGTTACTTCTTCTTTAGGAAAAGTTACGTCTTTAACCAGCTCAATTTCCGTTATTTTATTGTCTTTAACGAGAACCTTTAGTTCATTAGAGAATCTTCCATCTTCATGTTTTCCCGTATAGATGCCGTCGGAAAGGGCAGATAAATTAATGGAATCTTCTATACTTACGCTGCTCCCTGATTCCAATCCCCGGGTCAAAAAAAACATCATACCTCCAGCAGTTAACACAAAAATGAGAAGAATTGACAAACAAATCTTTATGATTACTTTTAACATAATAAACACCTCTATTAATTTAAGTTTTTATTTATTTCCAATATTCGTTGGTAAAGCTTATTTAGGCCTTTACAAATAGTGTTAATCTCCTCTTCCGTCAAGGTACTAAACAATTCCTTGAGGAATTCCTCCGCTTCCTCCTGTCTGTTTAACCAGAAGACATAATTTTTATTAGTTAATCTTAATCTAATGACCCTCCTATCTTCCTCATCGTTGCATATTTCCAGGAAATCTTTTTTTTCTAGTTTCAGGGCAAGCTGCTTGACATTTTGATATGTACTGCCCATGGCTTCCGCCAGTTCAGTAAGACTGGGGGGAGTTTCAAACAGTCCATCCGCTACTATAGTTAAAAGCCACTGCTTGGTTGTCATATCATACTGGGCAAAACGACTGTCAAAGATCGCCTGTAGTTTAGTAGAAAATGAAAATAAGCTGCCAAATAAATATTTTTCTTTTTGAGACCTTATTTGATGTGCCATTTGTTCTCCCCTCATTAGGTAATATATTACCTATATACGTAATATATTACCTAAATGTGCAGGTGTCAAGATTTTTTTTTGACGTTATGTTATTATTTAAATTAACTATAGAAATTGGGTGAGCCTATGACACAGGATAAAAAATTGTTTTATGTATCCAACGCAGGTATTCTGCTTCAAGACAATAATAATAAAATATTAATAGATGGTTTATGTGATTCCAAAATGCCTATGTTTAAAAATCCACCTGCTGAAATCAGGCAAGATATTATTAACGGGTCTCCCCCGTATAATAATATCGATGTTATGCTTTTCACCCATCACCACAGCGACCATTTTGATTCCCTTAGTACTAGTAAGTATCTATCCATGAATAAAGAAACTTTTGTTATTTCTACGCCAGAGGTAGTATCAAGGATTAATTCCCATAGGACTGCCTGCTCATCCAGCTTGATAGAGCTAGAAAATTGCCATAGCAGCAAAAGGATGATTTTAAAAGAGATTGCTATTACAGCAATCCCTCTGACCCACGACGGAAAGGATTATAAAGATGTGCTCCATTTCGGCTATCTTGTGGAGACAAATACTCTTAGGATATTACATATTGGAGATGCTGAACCCAGCCTGGAAAATTTTGAGAGGTTAAAATCCCTCCATCCTAAAATAGATTTATTATTTGTTCCTTTCCCCTTTATCGGCATTCCTTCCCGCAGGAAGTCAATCAAAGAATATATAAATCCCTCTAAAATTGCTGTTATTCATTTGCCGCACCAACATCTTGACGCCTATAATTGGATAGAATTAACAAAGAAGAACTTTAACCGTGTACGGGATAATTATATTGAAACGGTATTTTTGGAGGAGTTGGGAAGTTTTATAGAGATTTAGGCATGGTCTTTTAGTGGTCATCTGCTGCAGCTTGTCCTGCCAAATAACCGGTTGAAAAAGCTGCCTGGAGGTTAAAACCACCTGTATAACCGTCTATATCCAATACCTCTCCTGCAAAAAAAAGATTGGGAATCAACTTGGACTCCATGGTTTTAGGGTTTATTTCCTTTACATCTATACCACCCGCCGTAACAATTGCTTCCTCAACAGGTCTGGCACCTTCAATTGTTAAAGTAAAATCCTTCAATAAACTAACTAATTCCTTCCGCTCTTCCTTAGTAATTTGATGCATTACTTTTTCGGCCTCAATATTGGCCCTTTTAATAATTACAGGAATCAGTTTACTGGGCAGGAGCTGACCTAAGCTGTTTTTCAACTGCTTGTTGGTAAACTGCTGGATATCCCTTTGCAGCCTGGCATCCAGCTGTTTTTCCGTCAGAGCGGGCTTTAAGTCAAGATGCAAAAACAAAGGTTCCTTCTTTTGCTGAAAGTGGTCTACAACTGCCCTGCTGACAGTGAGTATGATGGGACCGGAGACTCCAAAGTGGGTGAACAACATCTCACCAAAATCTTCAGCCAGCTTTTTTTTCTCCTTGGTGGCAATTTCAACTTTAACATTTTTCAGGCTTAGACCCTGCAGCTCTTGAATCCAATTTTCCTTAGTCACTAATGGAACAAGAGAAGGACGCATGGGAACAATGCTGTGTCCCAATTTTTTTGCCCACTTTTGTCCATCACCGGTAGATCCCGTTTTAGGATAAGACAAGCCCCCTGTAGTAATTATCAATTTATCAGATATGTAAACTTTACCGTTTTCTAAGGCTACCTTAAAGCTTCCACCCTCTTGAACATATACTTCCCTTACATTTGCTTGAGTTTGGATATCAACATTCCCCTCTTGCATATACCTTTCTAATGCCTTAATAACATTTGCAGAATCGTCAGATTCAGGGAAAACCCTGCCTCCCCGTTCCACCTTTAGTTTAACTCCATAATTTTCAAAGAAGTTCATTAAGTCAATATTGGAAAATGTATGAAAAGGACCTCGGAGAAAACGGCTGTTTCCTGGGAAATTATTTAAGAGGCCATCTATATCTGTATTATTGGTAATATTACAGCGCCCTTTGCCTGATATTAAAATCTTTTTCCCCAACATCTTATTCTTTTCCAATAGGATAACTTGTCCATTTTTCTGGGCAGCCCGTCCTGCCGCCATCATTCCCGCAGCACCTCCGCCGACAACTATAACCCTCACTTGTGCCATAGTATTTCTCCTTCCTGGTAAAAACATCTGCAATTTAACATTGTTCCTCGTGGGACATGCCCTCACTCAAATATGGTTGATACATCATAATCGCATGATTTTCCGCAATAAACTCATCTTTTAATAATTCCTTGTTTCTATTATATCCCTTTCTGAATATACTATTGTGCCTAACATAACCACCCCAGGGTTCATGGGAAATCCAGTGGTCTTTCTCGTATACTTCAAATGTCTCCATAGCCTCGAACCCTGCCCTCCACTCACCCACTAAATGAGTGTCGGTTAAATATACATTTAACTGGTAAGGTATATTAGTTCCATTATAAATTTGTAAATCAAGATAGTTATATGCGCAGGTTGCACCGCTGCCAAAGGGTTGGGTCCTATTGACATCAGGGAAAACATCATAACTATGGCGGTGTCTCTCGGTAACAGTCAAAGGTGTGTGCAGGGTCATCCAATAAATAAGGTTTGACAACTGGCACAGCCCTCCCCCTATCCCTGGCGAAAAACTGCCATGGGAAAGGACCATCCCTTCAATATATCCTTTTCGCCTGGTAGCTTTTCCTATCAACCGCCAATAGGAAAAAGTCTCCCCTGGAGAAATGATAACCCCGCTAATCCGTGGAACAGCAAGCTTAAGGTTTTTAATTTTATTATGCTGCAGCCACATGTCTGCATCCTTTAATTTTCTGAGAAGGGGTGTCTGGTGTTTAAATATTACATAGGGTAATAATGTCCGGCTTGCTTTCCGTGCAAACTTTTTCCCACCCAAAAACCATTCCAGATAACGCTTGAAAGTATAAAAAATCTTGCCGACTGACACCCTTATCTTTGTTCTCTTTAACGGCTTTAAATTTCCCTCCGACAAGCTCTTTCACCTCAAATCATAACATAATAAAAACAATAACCTTATAAGTCTTTACGAAACTTTTTATAAAAGTCCTTCATATCTAACCTCTTTTTTTCTAATTTCATATTATATATTATAAATCTGAAAGGAGGATCAAGATATGTATAGGCAGCAGCCCGAACAACCGGGGCAACTAGGTGGACCAACTTACGGTTATCCACCATATTTTCCACCATATTATCCACCATATTTCCCGTTTCCGCCATATTTCCCGTTTCCGCCATATTTTCCGTTTCCGCCATTCTATCCGCCTAGACCGCCCTACTATCCACCAAGACCACCCTACTATCCGCCATATTGGCCACCATACTATGGAATATATGAGCAAGATTAATTAAAGAGAGTTTAAAGGCAAGCGGGGACGGTTCTTGCTTGCCTTCAAATTTTGCCATTTGTCTTTACACAACCTTCTTTACAATTCAAACATGCTAAATTATGATATTAACTGAATAATTAAATAGCCGTTATTCTTTCTAGAACCTACGGTTTCTTGAGTGACTATGACTTCAGCCATTTTTAAATATAAGAAGGTAGGTGGAAGATTTGAAAAAACCAGTTCTTGATACGGATATTTACGGTATTACCGCCCAGGAATACTCTTTGGGAAGGAGTAATATTGAGGTTGTAAAGGACATGATTGAGGCAGGTATAAAACTAATTCAATACCGGGAAAAGGAGAGTAAGTCCATAAGGGAGCGCTATGAGGAGTGCAAAAAAATTCGCCGACTCACCAAGGAAGCGGGAGTCACTTTTATTATTAATGATTACATCGATATCGCTTTATTAGTGGGAGCCGATGGCATTCACCTTGGACAAGATGATCTTCCAATTGAGGAGGTTCGGAGGTTGGTAGGTCCTGACATGATAATTGGCCTTTCCACCCATTCACCGGAGCAAGCCCAGGATGCAATTAAACGGGGTGCCGATTACATTGGAGTAGGTCCTATGTTTCCCACCAATACAAAGAAGGATGTCTGTGATGTTGTGGGATTAGAATATCTTGACTATGTGGTAAAAAACCATGATATTCCTTTTGTGGTTATCGGAGGAATTAAGCTAGCCAATATTGCCCAGGTAAAAAAACACGGCGCTAAATGTTTTTGCTTGATTACGGAAATTGTAGGCTCCCCAAATATTAAAAAAACTGTACAAGAAATCAGGAATATTTTAGCCAGTGTTTAAAAAGTTTGTTTATAGTGGTAAGAGGAACAAAAAGGATAAATTATTCGTCTATAAAATTATTTAAACGTTGGGGGAGGATTTGAACCCTATGAAAAAAATCTTTGCCACTATAATAATTATTTTTCTTATTCTGTTAGCGGGCTGTTCAACCAAGACTGTCGAAACACCTCCGCAAGTCAATAATGAAAAACCAATCCCCGCTGATAATCAAGAAAAATCAAAGGAGCCCCAGGCTCTAACTAAGGAACAAAAAGAAGAATGGATGAGCTTTTTATCTTATGTTAATGCAGTAAGTCTGCCTGAATTTAAACAAGATGAAGATATTAATGATAAGACACTTATTAGCTTCTCCCTCTACCACATTCTTAAGAACCAAAAAGATTTTATAATTGAAACAGATGATTTAAATAGCGGAGAATTTTCTTTCGGGGAGCTACCCAAAATTGGACCTGATGAAGTGGATAAAGCAAGCTTGCAGCTTTTCGGGAGGACCATTAAGCATCATCAGTCACTAGGCAGCCCCTTAATATTTGAAAAAGGACATTATTGGATTTTACCCCATGGACCTGGGGAAATTTTTGCTGCACCGAAAATAGTTGATTATCAAGCGAATGGTCAACTATTTACTTTTAAAGTTGAATACTATAATTATGACTTTGAGAACGGTTATGTTTTAGAAGATGGTACTAAACTAAGCCAGGAAGAATTCCGCTTGAGGCTCTTGGATAAAGAAGCCCAGCTGGCAAAATACGATCAACCTTTTAAGGTTGTACAAATCACCTTAAAGAAAGATGGAAATAATTATAGTATTATTGAAAATATTGATATAACACCCCGAGAAACATCTGAAATTTTCCCTTCTGAAAAGGATGGTTTTTTCTCCCTGAAAAGAAGGAGTAAAATATATGAAACCGCAGAATGGCATGGGTATAATCCGCAAAATAGTTTTATTTCCTATACAATAGATTTTCCGGAGAACTGGCTCATTTCCCATACTGTTTTTAACGATGAGAATAATATTAAGAAAGCAGAATTAATCCCACCTGTTCAGTTACAAAAAGGACAACAGCTTCTGGACAATTGGGGGGTTCACCCTGATCATAAATTAATTTTGCGGGAAAAGATAGAGATAAATAAATTGCCCGGAGAAAGGATTGTGGTTGAAGTTTTTCCCGATGGCGGTACCAGTAGTTGGTACGCACACTACTACTATTTGCAGGCAATTGATAAGGTATTCTCCCTCGTCTTTTATGAAAATGAACCGGAAAAATTAGAACTGCATTATGAAATCCTGGCAAGTTTAAAATATTAAATGAGTTGTAAAAAGGGGCACTCAGTAAACGAGTACCCCTTTTTAGTAAAGTTTTTAGTTTACTATAGTTATGACCTCCGTGGGACTATGATAATATACCTTTGCTCCCAGAATTTCACTGATAAACCTTAAGGGTATATAACACCTGCCGGAAGCCAGAAGCTGTGGAGCAACATCTAAGGCATATCTACTACCATTGACTATAACCTCCTGGGAGCCTATAGTAAGAACAATCCTGCTGCCCCATTTTCTAATGATAACCTGTTTGAATTGTGCATTCCACTCAACCTCTGCACCTAGTGCTTCACTGATAAAACGAACAGGTGCCAAGGTTCTGCCCTTGGAAGCATCTAAGAAAAGCACTTCATCAAGGTAGCGGGGCATTCCGCCAACAACTGCTTTAGTATTACCTAATGCCATGGTAATAGTTTGAACCTGCTTCCTAGTACTGAATACTGCGAATTTGGTTAAATGGTTCACCTGAATAACTGCATTCCAGGTTCCTGTTTCTTGATTATATTCTAAACTCGTCTGAATAGGAACCCATTTACCCAAGATTGTGTCAAAGTAATGCACTATTGGCTGTTCTCCAACGGAAACCTTGGCAAAATCATAGGGGAGCCTAATGGTAATGTAATTATGGTCACCAAATTCCCTACTACCACTAGTGGTAATTTCGTAGATGTCACTGCTTACTCTCATAAGTAGACCCTCCGAATTAATACTATCCACTTCAAAGAGGTTTACTTTTTCAATTCTCAGTATTGCATCCCTTGGCAGGACCAAAGGCGGAACCTCAATTATTAAACCAAGATAGGAAATGAGGCCACCGTTATCACGATGTATTAACTGTTCCTGTCTGTTACTGCCACTACCGCCAGAGTTATTATTTGGCTCTTCAGGTTTAGGTGGATCTGGTGGTTTAAGGAATATCCATATTTCAACATCGTTTAGCGGAACCTCGTAGGAAGCTGCGTAGGCAACTGTTGCAGTATCCGTTCCCTCTCCACCTATTAAGATATTATGACCAGCACCTGTATATAATTGGTCATTCCCTGCACCGCCATCCAGTCTGTCGTCTCCCGACCCGCCAATTAATACATCATCGCCGGAGCTGCCCGATAGATTATCATCACCATCGCCGCCATCCAGAACATTGTTTTTATGGTCACCAATGAATACGTCATTACCAAAACCACCTGTTGCATTTTCTATGCTGGTAATTCCTCCGACTACCTGGTCAACATATCCCCGAACCAGGTTCACCAGGATACCCGCCAGGTATTGGGAATAATCTAATGTATCACTTCCTCCACGACCATCAATACTTCCTGTTAAAGAAGCTCCATTCTGGAAGGTGAAACGGTCTCCCAGCAATCCTCCATTAAGGGTTTCAACAGAGCTATATACTAAATTTTTATTGCCGGCAGAGTATGTGCCTCCTAATAAATTAATTTGCCAAATAGCTGACAGGTTAAGACCAGAAAGTGAATCGGTAGCAAGACTTCCTGCCAAACTGCTGATATTAGAATATAACCCGTCTATACTTGCTTCTTTACCATTGAATCCTGCCAATTCAGCCAAATCCAGCAGATAGAAATTACGGCTGGTTGTGTAATTAGAGTAATCCAGGGTATTTGTACCCCATTGACCATCAATATCCCCTATCAGTCGAGAATTATCATAGAAAATAAAGGTGTCATTGCCGGCACCGCCCAAAAGCTGATATGTGCGGATGCCATGGATTCTGAAAATGTCGTCATTGCTGCCGCCAACAATAATCTCAAATTGGCTGAAAATAAGGCTGTGGCTGCCCCTTTGATAAGTGGCTGTATCATCTAAAGTAAAGGTTGCTGATTGATTTATGCCGGTAATCCTATCATCGGCACTGCCGCCAATAATACTATCTATGTTGTAAAATCCTCCTGTAAGGATGCCATCCACTCCGTTAAAACCATCAATAGTACCTATTGCGGTCAAAATAACATTTCTTGCTGTAGTATAGCTGCTAAAATCAAGCTCATCATTACCCGACCTTCCGTCCAATTTGCCTTTTAAGACCACTCCATCAGCCAAACGGAAAATATCATTTCCTTCATCTCCATAAAGAGAAAGAGCAGAATCACTGTTAATTAAGAATGTGTCATTACCCATACCGCCGCAGATAATTTCAATTGCCCCGCCCAGATATCTTAAACTGCTTGCTCCGTCGGTTGCTGCTATATCCGAGCCGTCTATGTTAATAATCAAATCTAGTGAAGTATTGAAATCTAGTGTGTCTTCCCCTTGTTTGGCATCTTCATAAACCTGATCATTGCCCCAGCCGTCCTTGAAAATATAAGTATCATTGCCAGATCCCCCATAAAGTATGTCATCTCCGGGACCGCTGATTAATGTATCATTACCGGCTCCGCCATAAATTGTGTATCCTTTGTTATCACGAATTTCAAATACATCGTCCTGATTTCCGCCAACCATAGTTTCAAAACTGCTGAATATCAAGGTACGACCGCTGCTCTGGTAGCTGGCTGTATCATCCAGGATAAAGGTGGAAGCCTGGTTAAGTCCTGTCA